>CAVOVW010000003.1:0-400554 GCA_963699945.1 Terriglobia bacterium | reverse complement strand
GACGGCCAAGCCAGCTCCGACGATCCACAGGCGCCGCAATCGAGCAGCGGTCGCGCCTCCGCTTGGCGGGGACACGCGCATGGTCTCCGTTTCCTGCGATAGCGGTCGCTTTGTATTGGAAGAAGTCTTTGGCCCGCGGCAATACTTCCGTTATAGATTCCGTCAGTGCGGCCATCGGAATCTTCGCGCTGGCCGTCGAAAAGGACGGACGCTCGGCCGTGGGACCCAGGATCGCGTGGTCCAGGGCGTCCACCATATTCCTGCAGGACGGATAGCGCTGCAGAGGTTCCTCGCCAGCCCCTTGCGCAGGACCTGCGTTGCCTCATCGCCCAGTTCTTTGCGGTACTCACTCAGTGCCGGAGGTTCGCTCGAAATGATCGCGTGCATCATGCTCGCCCACGAGTTTCCCTGGAACGGCCGATGCCCCGTCAGCATCTCGTAAGCGATTACGGCGAGCGAGAATTGATCGGATCGTCCTGTCACTTCCTTGGCGGCGATCTGCTCGGGCGACATATACTGGGCGGTGCCGATCACCATTCCCGTGCTGGTCAGACCGACCTCGGCATCCAGGATTTTCGCGATGCCGAAGTTGGCCATCTTCAACTGGCCGTCCTTGCTAATCATGAAATTCCCGGGTTTCACGTCGCGGTGCACGATGTGGTGCGCGTGTGCGAAATCCAGCGCCTCGCTGGCAGCCCGCATCATTGTGAGCGTGAAATCCATCGGCAACGGCCCGTCCCGCATCTTTTGGGCAAGCGTCTCACCGTCAATGTATTCCATCGCGATAAACATGACATCGCCGGTGTCGCTGAACTCATAAACGGTCACTATGTTGGGATGCGAGAGCATGCCGGCCGTGCGCGCCTCGCGGTGAAAGCGTTCGCGAATTTCTTTAGCGTCATTGTTCGTCTGAATGGTCTTGATCGCGACGGTTCGGCCAAGGCCGGGATCGATTGCGCGATACACCACTCCCCATCCACCGCGTCCAAGTTCACCGAGGACTTCGTACCGGCCGATTGTTTTCATCCAAATACCGCGCTACCCGCTACTCCGACGTTCCCATGGCCTCTTCCCAAAGGCCGTTTTTTAGCCTGTTTCCAGGCCAACCACCCAGGAGATCATGTTAACTCAGGATGCTCCGCCGTGCTAGCAGCCAGTCAGCGTTTGGCGAGGCCGGTGTCTGCAAACGCTCACTTCAGATTCCGGTTGACGTTCCCACAGACCTAGCCCATGTGCGTTCGCCCTCTGCTCGAGGCCACGCGGGGCACCAGGCCGGCGTAGCTGGCGAGATGCGCCGCTGTTGGAAACCGATCGACTCTGCCGATCTCCAGCATCGTCACCATGCTAAGAATCTTCCCTACGCAGGGCAGCGTCTTCAGCAGATCCGCTTCTACGCTCACCTTCATAGTCGCTTCCGGACGGCGCTATTGCCGCATCACCTCCGTTTCAAGGTTTCGCTGAAGTTTACACGAAGCCCTGCTGCGCAGCGCTTCATAGCATCGTTATCGGAAGCCTTGCGTGTCGCTGACGGCTGCCATATAATTCGTAGCCGTATGCCAGGCACGAAGCTAAACATTGCGGTCGCAGGGGTAATCTCCCTAGCGGCAATCCTGCTAAGTAACCAGTTGGGCGTGATCCAGGGACAAACGAAGAAAGTGCCCGGGGACGGCTTCGCCGCTGTTCCCGGACAAAAAGGCGGGCAAGACGTTTTCGGCCCTTACGATCCAGTCCAGAATTGGGAGAAGCCGTTGACGGAGAGCCTTCCAGACCTGAAGGGCTGGACGTACTCCCAGGCAACCTACGTTTTCCCCGAAACGCCCGACCGGGTATTTATAGCGCAAAAAGGCCTTCTGCCCCTGCTTCCCGAACGGCTCAAAACGACCTGGCTTCCGCAGATCGGGCCGAGCTTGAAATTCCCCGTGGGCATGGGCCTGCCGATGCGCGAGACTGCCAGCGCCACACCGAGTTGTGGCGGAATTCAAAATCCTCCGAATATGCCGCGGAATCCGAATTGTCCTGACGTCAGTGATGGGCACGCGGGGCGGCCGGGTGTCGATTGGCGCTGGGATCACGTCATTGTCGTGCTGGATCGCAATGGCAAAGTGGTGGAAGACTGGTCGCAATGGGACAAGATCTGGGGACGGCCGCATGACATTGAGGTCAGTCCTTACGATCCTGAGAAACACGTCTGGATTGTGGACGCGGATAACCACTTCGTTAGCGAATTCACCCATGACGGCAAGCAGCGCCTGTTGACGTTGGGCACGCCGGGAGTGCCGGGCGACGACGATACGCATTTCGCCCGCCCGACCTTTATGGCATTTGAGCCGGACGGCAGCTTCTATCTATGCGATGGCTACGACGGCACCCGTGTCATCAAGTTTGATAAGAATGGCAAGAAGCTATTCCAGTGGGGCAAGAAAGGCAGCAAGCCGAACGAAACACGCCCTGGTTATTTCAATAATGTTCACGGCATTGCGATCGACCCGGAACGTCACCTGGTGTTCATCAACGACCGCGACAACGGCCGGGTGCAGAAGTTCGACGAGAATGGCAAATTCCTGGACCAATGGAACATGGGCCCGCGGCCGCCGATGAATATTCACACGCTCTACATGGGCCAGAATCACATTCTTTGGGCTGCGGATCAGGGATCTAACAAATTAAATGGTTACGACGAAGATGGGCATTTCCTGTACTCATGGGGCACCTTCGGCACTTGCCAGGGCTGCATGTGGGGCGTGCATGGCTTCGTGACAGATTCGGATGGAAGCCTCTATACCGCGTCGGTCAGGGACGGCCGCGTTCAAAAGTATACGCCGCGAAAAGGCGCCAACCCCGATTTTCTAGTAGGTAAACCTTGGGGTACTTCCGTGAGTAAATCGGCGCGTTGATGTGTTGCAGCGACGTTGTGGGGACGATCCTCCGAGGCTTAGTTGGGGGCGAAGCATTCCCGCTCCAGGTCGCGATCTCATCTCTGAGCCCAGCAAGGGGTGAGTTCGCTCTGAGCATACGCCCGAAGGGCAATTGTGGCCCCTGAGGAATTTAGTCGAGAGCTTGCTCGCACCGATTTCGAAATCCACACGCCCCGCAGCGATCTGGGCTTGCATGGCTGCGAGCTACGTCGCTCCGTTCTGATGCCTCACGGCCGCACCTCGAACGCGCGAAACTCGTAAGCTTCCAGTCGAAGTTCGGCGCTCCTGTCGCGCAGTTGCACGCTGCTTCCGTCCACCCGGTCGAGCAGAACCGCTCCATGCACGGGAAGGTGTATTTCCGCACAGACGTCCCTGCCCTTCATGTTGCCTACGGTGACCACTGTCTCGGTCCCATCAAACATTTGCGCGATACAGTTGCTGGCGGCGATATCGAGGACCGACAAAGGGTTGGAGGTGATCTCGGGATAAGCGTTGTAGTAGCGGCGAGTGCGTAAGGCGAGCGAAGCCATGTACCCCAAGGACGGCGCGTGAGCGTAGATCCTGTGCCCGTGTACGGCATTCCAAACGTGAGACGCGCGCCGTGTTTCGGGCGGCATCTCGATGGCTGAGCCGCTCCCACCCCAGCTTTCGAACGTCCTCATCTCGGGATGCAGAAAACGCACAAGAGGTTCGGTGAAGGTTCCAGCGGTCCAGGCGTGGGTATGCGAAATAAACCCATCGACGAACTCGCGGCCCAGGTCGCCGACGCCCTCGACGAGCAAAACAGTGCGCGGGTCGACCTTGTCAATTTCCTCTCGTACGCGCCGCAGCAAGTTGCGCACGCCCCAATTCCAGACGTCCGGATGAGGATGTGCATGGCCCGGATGGAAGCAGCGGCGATTGGCGGTAGCCAAGCTCGAGTCGATGAAAAATCCGTCCGCGCCGGTGAGCCGGATTGTCTCCGCGAGGGTTTGCGCAAGCCAATCCTGATAATCGGCGCACGCCGGGCAGGCATGCCAAAAGCCACGATAATGTTCGATGGGCGAACCGTCCTCATTCCTGATCTGCCACTGTTCGGCGCGGCTTCGGCCGATCCGTCCGCGTTTCCAGACGATGAAGCCTTCGACGTAAAGCAGTACGTGTCCGCCAGCCCGCCTCGCCGTGTGAATTCCGCCGCGCAGCGCCTCCAGCCCTCCAAGGTTCTGCGCAGGAAACAAATAGTCCCCGCGATTCTGCACATTTGCTTCGACGCCTAGAAGTTCGCCATCGTGAAATCCCCGGATGTGAATCAAATCAGCGCCGGCTTCGCGGCAGGTCTCGAGAATCGCCGGCAACTCTCGAAGAGACCGTCCGGCGCGCGCGTACTGCTCCACATCTCCCTCACCGAGGAACGTCGTCTCCCGATACCACTCGGCGGGAGACTGTCTCATCGGCACATGGGCTCTTTGGCGGCGAAGCCAGTCCGCTCCAGTCTTCCAATCCCCCGTATACGCGTAAGAGCGAATCGGACCCAGGTCTATCCCGTCCCCGAGTTTCCGCATGTAGTCCGGCCCCTGCACCTCGGCAGCATCGTAAACTGCGTCTCCTCCGAAATCGTCGACAGAACGAAAGAGACGGGTATGGCAAATGCCCGTAAAGGGTCCATCATTGCCGCCCATTGAGAGGTCACCCGGCAGCGGAAAGCGATTGCCGAGCAAATAGACCCGCCGCGCCGCGGCGCCCGGATCTGCCGCCAGGTCAGCGCGGTTATCGTCCAGCACGGCAAGCCCGCGGCCGCCGCCCTCAATCAAAAACACCGGAGAGGAGAGCGTGCCGAGGTATGCGGAATGATAGTTCACTTCGCCGGCGGGACCGCGGGTAGACCCGGAAAACTGCGGGAAAATAGCGCGGTCGGTCATGGAACTGTCGAAAGTGATACGTGAAAGCAGAGGGAAATACAGATCCGCGTCCACGGATTCCACGCCGTTCCAAATTGCTTGGCCCAGCCAAGTGATCACGTTGCCTTCCACGCTGATATCGAGCGAAAGTTGCATCGGCATGTGGTCGTGCTCCACAAAGAAGAGGAGGCGGCGGTCCCCGACAAAGCTCTTGTTCACGTGAAAAGAATCCATGCCATGCACTCCGGTGTAACGGCCACGGGACACGACGACGGCTAGAGGGTTACCGACATCACCGTTTCGGACGAACGGTGTTTCTCCCGGCTTGCCGATTTGAACCAACCGGATGCGGTGGCCGTCGCAAGCGAAGGCCACCTCGACGCCGCCGTCAGCTAGCACGATAGTCGAATTTTCCGAAGACCAGGTGTGAACCGCTTGCAAATACGGAGGAAGAGCTGCCTGAGCCGGACGCTTGGAGGACTGCAAACGGGGGTCCTGGAAAATTGAAGGCGGGCGCCTCATCTCAAAAGGTGAAGGCTCGATTGTACCATTCGCTCCCACCGACTCAATTCGAAAGCTTGAATTCCTTATGAATTTCAAGCACCTCTTTGCATGGCTTCCACTATCGTGGCAGCAATGTGGATCCCTAAATTCTTTGTAATACTGAAACGCAGCGCATTCCCGTGGTGCATTCTCGGTTCATGACCGCGAGCTGCCCTCAAGCACCACCAAATCCGCGTACGCTCCTTCTCGACACCCTAGCTTACCCTCGCGCCGCTGTTCCTGCGCGCTCCAGCGAGACTTCGTCGGAGGTATTGCCATCTTCGTGAACACCGTGTTTCCCGTGTACTCCTGGCAACGTCGGACGATGCAATCAGCGTATTTCGAGTCGATTTCCATGACACCGCGCTTCGTGGTTGCGTCAGACTTGTTACCGTTTCTCGCTGTCGAGCCGGATATCAGCCAGATTGAGTGGCCCGTCACCGGCAAGGACGGGCTCCCGTTCGCTGACCGCCAGATCTTTTATATGCCCGTAATTGATTGATTGGCGAAGGTCAATCAAGGCCCCTGGGGAGAGAGTTGGGAGAAACGCAGCTCTCTATGCGCGTAGCGCCTCCCCGCCCGGAGCGACCACGGCGGCCAGGAAGCTCTTTTAGTGATCACCGTCGGGGTTTGAATCGGAGAGAAAACTTCGAAACGTGTTCAGGGTGGGAGCCAAAACTTTCAATTGCAACCGTTCAATTCCCTCGATCTCCGCTTGATGTGCCCAACTGTGGGGACTTTTGTGGGGATGCACTTTCACAATGCCACGCAGCGTTTCGTTAAAAGGGGGATCTTAAGAGCCTCTCCACGACGAGACCCCTAGACGGCAGACAAGCAGCATCGTAGCGTATAGATATGACATTGATGGAGCAAGAGACTCATTTGAACTCATTGGGAAGCCCGTGGCAGCGATTGAAAGAGAGCTTTGCGGCGGCCAGAGATCGCCAGATCGAAGCGGTTCACGAGGACGCTACCATTCGCGAAGAATGGAAAGCGGACATCGAGCAAGCGCATCGGGACAATTATGCACACCTGGTCGACACGTTGGTGAAGCTTTCGAGTCGCGCGAATCCAAAATGAAAACAGCGTTGAACATAGTCGGCGTAGTGCTAGTCTTAATCGGTTGCATCTGGTTCCTGCAGGGGATCAACGTACTGCCGGGCAGTTTCATGACTGGACAGATTCGGTGGGCTATGTATGGCGGAATCGCGATCGTAGCAGGAGCCTGTGTATTGGTCGCCGCCAACCGGCGACGGAACCGTACTCGCTAGACTTCGAGGATGAAGAGCTTGCACGATTGCTCCGATGGTGGACGGTTCGGAAGGACTGGCGAACGAAGACGCGGTACCGGAATTGCCGAAGACGCCGATTTCGGCTGCGGGGCGACCTATGGATTCTTGGCGACCATCGGCTGCTCGTTGGCGACGCCACGAACAAAAGCGATGTTGCGAAGCTGAGAGGCGGCGACGCCACCGACCTTGTGTTCACCGATTCTCCGTACAACGTTGATTACCAGGGCTACACGGAAACGCGCTTGAAGATAAAAGGCGGCGGCTCCCCTCAGTAGCAGACACGCGACGCCGTGCTGTGTCGGAGATTCTGCGCGAGCGTTATGCGAAGGCAGGGCAAGCATTCCATTCGACAGAACGTCGATTCCGCCCGACAGGTGAGCTCAGATAATGTAAAACAACCGACCTAGCATTTGGGCTCTGAAATGTGCTTCCATAACTGAACGTGACCAGATTTGTAAATTCCCGTTGCAGCCTTCATGAAACCAGAGCAGCGCGATCGTAAAGGCTCCCTTCGCGAGTTGCGCGAATCGGACGAGTTTCTCCCCAGTTGTCTCGACAGAGCGATCGCTTTACATCACTTCCGCACGGCCATCGTCGCTGACAAACAGGAACTAACGTACGCGGCGTTGGGCACGACCGCAAATCGCCTGGCGCAATCGATTCTTAGCAGTGGTGGTGCGCCGGGAGATCGGGTTGCCATCCTAATGGAGAACGATGCACCCGCTGTAGTGGCCGTGATTGCCGTGCTTAAAGCTAGCCGCGTCGTCGCTGTTCTGAATCGGACACACCCGATTGAGCGCCTGCGTCAGCTCGTTGAAGATTGCGAGCCCACGGTCGTAGTGACGGATTCTAGCACTCGAAGCATAACCGCGAGCATCGCCGGGTCGCGGACGATTTTGCTTTACGAAGATTCCAGTGCCGACCCGACGGAGCAGGGGCCGCCGTTCTCGCTTCCGCCCGGCCAGACGGCTGTGCTCGGCTACACGTCCGGGTCAACCGGTCGCCCTAAAGGCGTGATGATGACGCATCACATGCTTCGCCGCGCGGCAACAATTCTGACGGAAGCAATAGAAATATCCGCGGATGACCGTCTTTCTCTCTTTGGGTCGCTTTCGAGTGCTCAAGGGATCATCAATACTTTGTGCGCATTGCTCAACGGCGCTACGCTTTGCCCGTTTCCTTTGACTGTCAGAGGCACGACCGGGCTCGCCGACTGGATCGTGACTCAGCGCATCAGCGTGTATGCTTCGTCTGCTTCGATCTTCCGCAATTTTACAAGCATGCTCGATGAAGCTCACGTTTTTCCGAGCGTTCGCGTCGTGAGGTTGGCGTCGGAGCCCGCAACTTCGGACGACTTCCGTTCCTTTCAACGGCATTTCCCGGATGATTGCGTATTCATCCATACTCTTTCGTCGTCCGAAACCGGCAATATGGCATGGTCTCGCCGTACCCAACGCGATCGCGTGTCCGAAGGTCGGCTCCCGATCGGCCTTCCATCGGATGGTCAGGAGCTACTCCTGCTCGATGAAAGCGGGCAGCCCGTTCCGAAATATGCGGTCGGAGAAATCGTAATCCGAAGCAGGTACTTATCGGCCGGTTATTGGCGTGATCCCGAACTGACCGCCAAACACTTCTCCGGCGTGCTCGACGATTGCGGGACGCGGCAGTTTCACACCGGCGATTTAGGGCGCATAAGCGCGGGCGGGCTGTTGGAATTCTGCGGACGGCGCGACGATCAGGTCAAGATTCGCGGCAATCGCATCGCCTTTGGAGAAATTGAAAATGCTTTGCACCGGCTGCCGGGAGTCAGCCGTGGCGTCGCTGAAGCGATCATACGGCCAAACCACGAACCGCTCCTGGTCGCCTTCATCACACAGCAGGAAAAAGAGGTTTGGTCGTCAGCCGAATTGCGCCGTACCTTACGCGCCGTTCTGCCGGACTACATGGTGCCTTCTGAGTTCGTCATCTTGAATGAATTACCGCTTCTGCCGGGAGGCAAGATCGACCGTCAAGCGCTGCGGCAAGGCTATCATCCGGAGCGTCAGCGACAGCCCGATCAGGAGCCGAAGACCGAGGCCGAGTCGTTGCTTGCCGCCATTTGGTCCAAAGTTTTTCAAATCAGCGACGTTGGCCGGGACGAGGATTTTTTCGCCCTGGGCGGAGACTCGCTGATTGCGGCACTTGTAGCGGTGGAGGTTTACGACGCAGCAGGCGTCGTGCTCAATCTATTGACGTTTGCTCAACATCCGACGCTCGGTGAATTGGCGGCTGCCGTCGAAGGTCTTCGAGCAACGCAAGTGGATGACGAGCCGCCGCTTGTGGCTGCTCCGCGCACCGAGCCGCTTCCGATGTCGTTCGCGCAGGAGCGTATTTGGAAATATTCACAGACGCCCGCGCAATCAGCGGCGTATACCACAGCGCGAATCTATCGCATTACGGGTCCGCTCGATTCCGCGATGTTGCGCGATTCGATCATCGAACTCTCGCACCGCCATGAAATCCTACGGTCGGTGTATATGCACAAGGACGGCAAGTCGATGCAGATGATCGATCTATCGATGCCACCGCCCTCGTTTGATTCCATCGATTTGACCGGCGTGCAAGACCCCGAGGCGCAGGCCAGTATCTTATTTAAAAAAGAAGCAGCTTATTCCTTCGATCTAAGCCATGAACCGCTGCTTCGCTTCTGCCTGGTTCGCCTGCGGGCGAACGAACACTGGCTGCTGCGGGTCTCTCACCATATTCATTCCGACAACACCTCCTGGGTTCTGTACTTCCGCGAGCTTGCATTGCTCTACGAGGCCAAAGCTCAGCGGGAGGCGTTCCCGCGGCCGCAGCCTTCCGCCTTGCAATACGGTGATTACGCGGCGTGGCAACGAAAGGTTCTGAAGCGCGATGGATGAGCCTACCGCCGCTCGGTGAGTTGGTGGAAAAATAATTTGGAGGGCGCGCCGCGGTATCGCAGGCTCTCGTTCGCACGAGATCGTGCAAATCCGGACGTAGAGCCGACGGATGGAATGCTGTCCTGGGGCATTGAGCGTTCGGTGTCGCATCAACTGAATGAGCTTAGCTCTCACCAGCACGCCTCTCATGCCACGGCCAGATTAGCGGCCCTGGCTGCGCTCCTCGCGGTCGAAACCGGCGAATCGGACGTTGTCATCGGGATGTACACCACGGGCCGCACGCGGCGCGAGCTTCTAAATGTTTTCGGCGATTTCACAAATCTCATGGCTTTGCGATTCCGGTACGCAGGCTCGCAGTCCTTTCTGGAGTGGCTGGCCGTTGTGCGCGACCAAGTTTTGCAGGCTGAACTCAATAGCGTTATCCCGTTCGAAGAATTGTGCGACGAACTGCGGCAAGAGGGTGCTGCGCCTCCGGAACTTCAGGTTATATTCCAGGTTTCCTTACCGCGCCAGGCGATCGAATTTGCCGGACTCACCTTGACTTCTCTGAGGCGTGCGCGGCAATCATTTCCGTGGGGCTTCACAGTCGATTTTGACGATCAGAAGCGAAGCTAGCGAGTGCGAGATGCGATTTGATCCCCGCATCTATGACCCCGTGCGCGTACGCATATTCGTGGAGCAATACAAACGGCTGCTTGCCGCCGCGGCGCGTCAACCCAACCAGACATTGGAATCTCTTTTGTCCTCGATTGCTACCTAACATCGGGCACTCGTTTGGCATCGGTAAGATCGGGCCTAATCTCCCGATAATCATGCTATGAAAGCGCTGCAGCGAGGTTTCGCGTAGACTGTGAAGCCGGGCACGAAGGAGGTTGCCCCGGCGATGGAACCTTTTATCGGATGTGACACGCACAAGAAGTTTTCGGTATTCGTCGCGGCGGATGAGAAGGGCCGCGCCGGCGAAGCGGTGCGAGTTGTTCACGATCGGCAAGTGTATCGTGAGTTTTTGTCACGGCTTCCATCACGCTCGGAGATCGCGGTGGAAGTCAGCGGCAGTTATAGCTGGCTGGCAGACGAGATGGAACGTTCTGGCCACTGCCCGAGGTTGTGTAATCCGCTCGAGGCCGAGCGGCGGATGGGACTGACCAACAAGACTGATGAGCCATGAGGGTGAATAGAACGGCAGGCTGGGAAGTGATGATTGCGAAACCCGACCAGCGAAATAGCCTCATGCAGAAGTTGAAGGCGGAGACAGCTTTCTGACGAAAAGCGGAACTGACGAAATGAACAATAAAGGAGGCATCTCTCTAGGGACTCCGAAAGGCGCCTAAACAAGCTGCCAGTGCGTTCGGTCGATCATGCTTTGTCAGCCAAGGTTCTAACGCACAAGCAGGCGGCGGCGCTTACTTCACAGCGGACTGAGATCCTCGTACCATCCAACAATCGCAGGACCGATACATTCATAAATGTTTGCCATCAGAAAACATGTCTGCGTGTCACCGAAAGTGAAATCCGGAATACTCGGCTGGGGGCACCCTTTGACATCAACGACCTTTTGTGAAAAACTGCCGCACGTTTATCGTTCGCCGTAATCCGGGACCACGAAGAAACGCGAAGGGGGGATTTCGAATGAGATTCTTAAAAGTCGGGTTGCTGTGTGCTTTGACAAGCGTTGTGGTTTGGGCTCAGGCCACCGCGCAGATGCACGGAGTGGTTCAGGACATGAGCGGCGCTGCGATTGCCGGCGCGATGGTTAAAGCGACGCAGACCGACACGGGCATTTCGAGAACCGTGTCGACCGAGACCGATGGCAGCTATAGCATTTCCAACCTTCCGCTGGGACCATACCAGATTGAAGTCGACAAGCAGGGCTTTGCGACCGTTCTGCAGTCGGGCATCGTGTTGCAAGTCGGCAGCAATCCGGCGATCCCCATCGCGCTGAAGGTCGGCGCGGTTTCGGAACGCGTAGAAGTAGAAGCAAACGCCACGCAAGTAGAAACCAGCACCGTCGGCGTAGGCGCGGTGGTCGAAAACCAGCGCGTGCTCGATCTTCCACTCAATGGGCGCCAGCCCACCGACCTGATCGCACTCAGCGGCGCGGCGGTCCAGACCTCCGCGGCTGGTAGCACGACCGCCCTGACTATGCCTCTGGGCGCGCTTGTCGCGGTGGCGGGGGGAGATCCGCAGGGCGTCCAGTACTTTCTGGACGGAGCTTCGCACCTCAACTACTTCGACGGCAGCGGCCTGCTGATTCCCTTCCCGATGCGCTTCAGGAGTTCAAGGTCACCACCAGCAACCAGGAAGCCGCGATCTGCGGGCGTTCGGGAGCCTCGGTCAGTGCCGTGATGAAATCCGGAACGAATTCCTTCCACGGAGATGCGTTTGAATTTATCCGCAATTCCGACGTCAACTCGCGCGACTTCTTCCAGACAACATTGGACGGCTTGAAGCGCAACCAGTTTGGCGGTGTGCTGGGCGGACCCATCAAGAAAGACAAGGTATTTTTCTTCGTCGGCTATCAGGGCGCCTTCGTCCGCCAGAACCCGGTGCAGGCGCCGGTCACGGTTCCGACGCCGCAAATGCTCCTAGGAGATTTTACCGGACTCGAATCTCCGAGCTGTCCAGGCGGCGGCAAGGTGCTTAAGGCTCCCTTCGGGCAAAACGGTTTCGCGGCGAACACGATCGATCCGGCCATGTTCAGCCCGGCGGCTGTCGCAATCGCGAAATTGCTGCCCGCGGCGGACAACTCCTGCGGTACGCTGACGTTCTCCCGGCCCCTCAGCGAAGACACTCACGAAATCGAGCAAAGTTGTCTCCGGCGCGCCGCCGGGGTTCACCTTCCCTGGCGATCCTGGATTTCCCGGCAAGTCCGGCATTAACTCCCAGTATGGGCACTTCGATCCGCGCATCGGCTTGGCGTGGGATCCGATTGGGGACGGCAAGACAGCCATTCGCGCGGGCGCCGGTATCGGCCACGATTTTATCAATCAGGAGCTACACCTGAACACGTCGTCGTCGCTGCCGTTCCGTTTAACGGTCGTGCAGACTGGCCTTATCAATCTTGATTTTCCTTATCCGCAGGGAGATCCGTTCCCCTACAACTACAACCCTAAGAATCCAGTGTGGCCGACCCCGTCCCTGGCGCCCTGCCTGGCGAATACCTGCCCGCCGACTTTCCTGCCCGTTCCTTCGAACATGAAGACGCACGTGCAATATTCCTGGAACCTGGGCGTGCAGCGGCAAATTACGCCGAGTTGGTTCGCCGCGGCGACGTATCTTGGAACTCATATCACTCACGTCTGGAATGCGGTGGAACTCAATCCCGCCGTCTACATTGCTGGAAACTGCGCGGCCGGGGATTACGGCCTGACGGCGCCGGGTCCCTGTACGACGAAAACCAGCCCCAACATACTCGCGCGCCGGGTTCTGAACCTGGCGAACCCGACAGCGAACCCGTTGGGATACCTTACGCAGTACGACGATGGAGGCACGCAGGGCTACAACGGCCTGCTGCTCAGCACCAACTACCGGCTCCACAGTGGGCTGACCGTGAACGCCAACTACACATGGTCGCACTGCATCGGCCTGGCTCCGATCACGCTGCTTAATCCGGGTTCGGCCTACATTCACGGCGGCTACGGCATCACAATGGGGATTCCGGCGAAGGCGAACGCTGATTCCGGGCTGAACGCGAAAACGATTCCGGGCCGAAGGCGAACAGTTGTCGGAGCGTAGCGACGCTGGCATTTCGATTTTGCAGGAAGTATTCGCCTTCGTCAAGGAAAACCGTCCGGAGCGCAGCGAAGGAAGAGCCCCGCTAGCGGAGAAAGGGGTGCGGGGAAAGGGGCGCAGCCCTTATCCCCGCCTCAGCGCACAGTCACCCGGCGAGCGTCAGCTCGACGGCTGCGTCCCACGCTTTTTGCGCATGGAATCGCCGCGCATTTCGATGCGATGCGCGTTGTGAACCAGACGATCGAGGATGCCGTCGGCCGCCGTGGGATCGCCGATCTGTTCATGCCACCGCGCCACCGGCAGTTGTGAAGTGAGGATCGTCGACCGCGTTTGATAGCGGTCTTCGCAGATCTCCCAGAAGTCGCGGCGCTCGGTTTCTGCAAGCGGAGCCATCGCCCAATCGTCGATCACCAGCACGTCGATTCGACTCAGCCGCTGTAGCAGATTGCGAAGACTCCCATCGGCGCGAGCAATCGCCAAGTCGCGAAACAGCGCTGCGGCGCGTGCGTACAGCGCTGAGTATCCATCGCGACACGCCTTCTGCGCGAGCGCGCACGCGACGAAACTCTTGCCGACGCCGGTCGGCCCGAGCACGAATATATTTTCGTGATTCGCCGCCCAGCCCGACTTCTGCGCCAGCGCCCGGATCACGCTCTTGTCGAGCCCGCGCGCCGTTCGATAATCGATCTCTTCGACGCATGCTCCACCCAGTTTCGCCACTTGAAGCCGCCGCGCCAATGCCTGATTCTGCCGCCAGGTCCACTGCTGATCGATCAGCAGCCCGAGCCTTTCCAGGAAACTTAATTCGCGTGACGCCGGATCTTGCTCCTGCGCTTTGAGTGCGTCCACCATGCCGAGCAGCCGCATGGCCGCGAGTTTTTCCATCATGGGTTCCTGTAGCATGATGATCCTTACTCGAAGTATTCCGCGCCGCGGATGTTGTCATGCGGCGTGCTGGCAGGCGGCGGTGACGACGGCGATCGATTTTCTACAGCAACTCCGTCGAGCGAGTTTTGAAGAATCGATTCGACGCTTTTATAGCGGCAAGCGCCGGTGAGCAACGCGCGTTCAGCAGCGGCTTCGACTCTCTGCGGCGAATACTTATCCGCCAGACGAATGATTCCCAGGCAGCCGCGATATCCCATCTCCGGATGCGGTTTGTCATTCATGATCCGCTCGAACAGCCGCGCTGTGTTCGGGCCGATAGTTTCGGCCCAATGGACTATCCGCGATGGCGTCCATTCCAGATGCGCGCGATGACTCTTCGGGCGATGTTCATCGTTGGTGCTGGCTTGCCCACGGCCGCGATTGCGAAGATGCGACGCTACTCGCGTGCCCTTGTGCAGAATCTCGACAGTGGTTGGCGTGGAACGGATCTCGACCAGTTCGTGCACCAGGTTGTAGGGCACGCTGTAGAGATTGGAATCGAACGTCACATGGTAATCAATGTTGACGCGGGCGCGTGACCACTCGCTCAGATCGAACGATTCGAGGGGCAGTGGCTTCAACGCCGGTTTATCGATCGCCTCGAATGCACTCGCGCGGCTGCCGTCGCGCTTACGGAAGGGCCGATGGTTCAGCTTAGTCAGCAGCTCGCGGATCGCGTCGTTCAACCCTTCCAGCGAGAAGAACTTGTGGTGACGTAACGCCGCCACGATCCAGCGCTGGGCGACCTGTACCGCGTTTTCAACCTTGGCTTTGTCTCTCGGCTTGTATGGCCGCGTGGGCACAATGCCGAATCCGCAATGCAGAGCGAAGTTGTAATAGGTCGGGTTCAGATCCGGATCGTAGCGATGCGCCCTGGTTACGCCGGTCTTGGTGTTATCGGGAACGACAAGCGACGGGATGCCGCGAAAATGTTCGAAGGCGTGCACGTGACCACGCAGCCATGATTCCATCTGCTGATCGCGCGTGGCTTCGGCCCAAGTGTAGGAACTGGCGCCCAGCGTGGCGACGAACAGCGGCGCCTGGTGAGTTTCGCCAGTGTGCCGGTCGTAAATCGGAATCGTCGCGCCGGCCCAATCGACGAACATTTTCTCGCCGGCCTTGTGTTCGTGCCGCAGCACCACATCGAGCTTCGATCGCCAACGCTGATAGAGAAAACAAAATCTCGAGTATCGGTAGCCATCTGGATTGGCTTGCCGGTATTCTTCCCACAGCAGTTGCAGGGTGACGTACTTGTTGGTGCGCAACTGCTCGTGAATCGCGGTAAAGTCCGGTGGCGTGTGCACGTTGGCTTTTTCTGCGGCTGCGGACCCGCTGCGTGGAAACACCGCGGCTTCCACCCGAGCTTCGTCCCAATCTTCTGGCAGAGGCCATCGAACTCCGGCCGCTTCGGCACGCTTCAGGTATTTGTGAACGGTGCTCACCGCGATCGAGCAGCTTCGCCCGATCTGCTGGTAACCCAGTTTCAGTTCGAATCGGAGGCGCAGGACCTCCCGTAATTTACGCATGGACAGTCTCCTGGCCGGCACTCTGATCCTCCCTTGGAAGGGTCATTGTGCCGGGAATGATGTCCAGCGCCGCCGTGCTCTTCAAACATTCCTGGCATCGCGAAAAGCATTCCGGGATCGGGCGAAACTCGTTCGCCTTCCCGCCGGAATCACTGTTCGCGTTCAGCCCGGAATCCCGTTCGTCTTCACCCCGGAATCCGCAAGAACAGGCATCTACAAGTGTGCCCACGCTTACGCGTATCTGAACTGGGAACGTACCTATGGTCTAGAGGCCGCTGGACTTCGCCGCCCACCGGAGCTACTGGTGTGAGTGCATGCCGGTTTTTAAGCGCAAGTACGCCTCCGGGGCGACGGTCTGGCGATATCTCTTCAGCGCGCCGAGGTTCGACCCGCGAGGACCGCCGTTTGGTTGCCGAGGTGGGGTTCGCGAGCAAACAGGATGCGATCGACGCGGAGGCGAAGCGCCGCACAGAAGAAATCCAAAAGTACGAGCTGACGAAATCGGGCGCCAATGCGGTCGCCGCCGCGCTGCCCACTACGCTTGGATGTTGTTCCGAGAGTTTTTCCGGCAACACGCGGAAGAGAAACTTGCTCCGAAGACCATCGAGCGCTATCGTGAGTTGGCGGCGTATCCCACGTACGGGGACACAGCCGTGAAGCGTTGGCAAGGATTTACAGGACGAAAAGCAGCGCTCGAAAACGGACAAATATATGAGGATGTCGCCGCGGATCGTCTGATCACATGCCCTACGCGCCAGTAAGGTGGGATAAATCCGGACAGCCACAGGCCCTGCTAACGGGAATCGAACCAGCTGGACGCCAGTTCAGTCTGGTCCAGTTGAGTCTAAGTGGTTGTGTTTCCGGTTTACTCCAGTTTGCCGACGGGCCCATTTGAGCCCTACGAATGGCCGACGTGCTGCCCTGGTGTTGCCGCGCGGTTGCATTATTCGTATCGCGAGGGAGAGGGCCCATATCCGGCGATTTCAGGCTGCCCGATGTTACCTCGGACCGACGACGCAATCAGACGCGAGTGCTCTTGACACTATCAAAAACCAAGGATGCCCGTCAGCTGTCCTAGGCGCAGGAGATCTTCGAGCGTCAGATCTCAAGCTTACGAGGGGCGATACGCACTGCTTCGGCTTGTCTTTTGCGGTTCGATCAGTGCGGCTTCAGCAAGTTCGGTTCCTCTTTCAAATCCTTGCAGACGTACTCCGCGAATTCCCCGTCGGGCAGCAGATGAAACGTAAGCGTAGCGCTCCAGGGCTTGACATACATCTTGGGGTCATTGATTGTGACTTCCATGATCATCTGGCCGTAGTTAATCCGGCGATATCGCTCGGTAGTATGCAGAGCGTCACTGTGCGGATGGCCGTTATCATCCAACCAACTCCGGTCGTTGAATCCGCTCGACTCGATGACAAACTCATTGCCTTCCCATCTTCCGCTCGAATAGCCAAACCAGGCGGGTTCGGCATCCTTCGGAAGCGCGCGACCGTCGGTGAACACCTGACGAAAGTCTACGAATTCCTCGAAGAGAATGACAGTTTCAATCGGCGTATGAATGATCTTGAAGGGCGTGGGGGCGATCCTGGCATCAGGTACGCCATGCGGCAAACAGTGAGCGGAGGGCCGATCTATGCCGCGCCCCGCAAGGTGCTTTTTGTAGATCTCTGCAGCTTGCGGCGATAACTCGACCGCTGGGCCGTCGGCCATCAGATTGAACTGGAGCCGATTATTATCCACCTGCAACATTCCAGAAAAATCGGGACGACCATCCGGCAACTTCGGCGGCGAGGCATAGAGATCCGGCTTACCGTCGGGTGTTCTTGGGAACCCAGGTGGCAGTTTATTTGGCCACTGCGCAGGCAGCGATGTGACCACGAAAGCGAAAACACCACATCTCACAAGGGGCAAAATGAGGTGTCGGAGATGCCTATGACGTGACACCCACGAGCCTCTTGACGCGCCGCATCCCGAGGAGTTCGGCTTCATAGTCGCTTTGCGATACCGCACCCTTCGGTGTTCAATACTTTCTGAATGATTCGGTGACAGGCTCTCATAGGTGACGTTTCTTCGGCCATCGTTAAATTGCGGAGACTTCAGCCAGCTGGCGGGCGCTG
This sequence comes from Terriglobia bacterium, assembly GCA_963699945.1. Classification (GTDB taxonomy): domain Bacteria; phylum Acidobacteriota; class Terriglobia; order Bryobacterales; family Bryobacteraceae; genus Palsa-187. Next base: position 382,719 of record CAVOVW010000003.1, on the reverse strand, counting down.
ATCTCCCCAGGCATATGGAACTCAGACTACTTGCCCAGCAGTCCATCCACGGAGAACTTGTTGAGCTCAGCGCGGTACTTCAGCAGGACGAAGTAGATTAGCGCATACGTGAGCTGCAGCCCCGCGATGCCCCAGTCCTGCGCCAGGTTCGATCCGACAGCGAGCATCGCGATGACTAGGCTTCCTCCGATCAGCGCGATCCGCGTAAAGGCACCCGCCATCATTAGCAGCCCGAAGATGGTCTCGGCCCACATGATCGTGAACGCGAATAGTGGGAGGCTTTCTTTCGGGATGACCGGCGTCCTTTCGAAGTAGTGATTCAGATAGGCAAGAAAGGCCGTCTGCCCCATGATTTGGCGGCTGATGCCGTGCAGGGCGATATTGATCCCCATAGTAAGGCGCATAACGCAGTACGCGACGACTCCGTCGGAATCATTCTTCACTTGAAAACCAAGACTCGCTTGGGACGAAGCGCTCCGGGACGCTGGTTTCACGGCGGTTTCGGGGTCGGAAACTCCTCCGGGACTCGCATCCGACATGAAGGATTTGGAGGCAGGAATCATCATCACTTATGAGCAGACACCATGCACTGCGTTGTCTTCAAGTTAATAACGGTTATGCCAAGATCTGCCGGTGTTAATACTCAATTGCGCAGTCATACGATTTATCGCATTCTAAACCGCTTGGTCACTCCACCCGTTCTGGCTCCGCTTGCGCAATTCAGAGGACGTGTTGTTAACACCGGCAATACCCGACGCGAAATCTATTACTTCCCCCCCCGATTAACCGTTAATTACTGGACCGCAATTCGTGGAAGGCGCCAATCATGGTCGTGACACCCGTGCGAAATGCGAGAAGGATACGGGGCGGTTCGGCGGCACGGCGAAGACAACATATGATTGTGTCAACAGCTGGCTGGGTACGAAAGGGCGGTACTAGAAAAGCGCAGGGCAAAAGAAGCTTGCGGCGTGCAAATTCCCTCCGTAACTCTACGGTCTCCTTCTTCAAATACGCACGGTCATCAAATTCAATCGATGTAAACCCTATAAAAAATGAAGTACCGTGAGAGACGGCCCAGAGTCCGGCGTCTCGCGTTTCCTCACTGGGCCACCTTTCTACTACGTTTGGCTGTTGGATTTTGACCAAGTGGGATTGCTCGGTATGATGAGCCTCATAACTCGATGGCTATGCTATATTCGGACCGACATGGGTCGGGAGAGGTTTTAGATAGGGGTCGCAATGGAAGTGCGGGCGTCTGACAGACGAAGCGGGAGTGGTTCGGGACAGCCTATCACAGCCGTAGACCGAGAAGCCGTACGTGAGCAGGTCGAGCGGATTGTTGCGCATCCGCTATTCTCGAACAGCAAACGCTTCGGCAGTTTGCTGAGGTTCATCGCGGACCGAAGCTTGGATGGGCGCACGGAGGATCTCAAAGAGAGAATTATTGGTATTGAAGTGTTCGGGCGCAGTCCCGACTACGATACGAGCAATGACGCAGCGGTTCGCGTCGCCGCGACCGGCGTTCGGAAACGATTGGCTCTTTATTATAAAGAGCCGCAGCACGAACAGGAACTTCGCATTGACTTGCCTGCCGGTTCTTATGTCGTACAGTTCCGGCCGTCCGGGGAGACCCTGGATCCGCTGACTTCCGAAAAAACGCCTGCGAAGCTTCTGGAGCACAAACGCTGGTATCTCGGGTCGATTGTCGCGATCGTTGTGCTGGCATTGGCCACTTGGGGTCTACGACGGGAAGTATCCTCTGGGCCTGATATCGATCGGTTCTGGAGTCCGGTGCTGAGTGGTCCTGGCCCTGTTGTGTTGTATCTGGGCGCTTTGGCCGGCGTTGCTCCCAGCCCCGATCCGCCATCGCCTCTACCCGCCTCCTCGGAAAACGGGGAGCGGCTTCGAGAGTTCCTTCAGCAGCGCGGCCAGCCCGTGGCGTACACGAGCGCCGTTTCCGCGTTGAGTTCGTTCCTACAGCGAAAGGGAAGGGAGTTTTTAGTTCGTCCTGCAAATAGCGCCAGCTTGTCGGACTTGCGATCAGCCCCGGGTATTCTTCTCGGTAGTTATAACAATGAATGGGTAGTAAGGCTTGGTGGTGATCTACATTTCCGGCTTCGCAGAGAATCGGAAACCGGGCGGCGGTGGATCGAAGACAGTTCCAATCCCCAGAACAGGAATTGGGGTGTGGATTTGTCAGCCCCTTACGGCCAGATCGGCGAAGATTACGTCTTAATCACTCGAGTCCTGGACCAGAGTGTGGGACGATGGCTGATATCGATAGCCGGGCTGACGCGGTTGGGCACCGCCGCTGGCTCCGACTTCGTGCTCGATCCAAACGCAGTAAAGTTACTCGGTGCGCGCCTTCCGAAGGATTGGGCCAGAAAGAACCTGCAAGTCGTGCTCGCGGTCAAAGTTGTCCAGGGTAGCCCGGGTGCGAGTCAAGTGGTTGCTGTACATACCTGGTAACTTTATTCAGCTGGGTGGGAAACTGAATCCGAATTCCTCCCGGCCAAATTCAACGATAAGCACCGCGTGGACCTGGGTGCCTTCGCGCACGCCGAAAATCAGGATACAGCCGAAAATCATTTCCTATCTTATTAAAAGGATACCGGTACGGGCCGGCTGACTGCCCCGCCGCGGCTGTGACGTGTTATTAACATCGGAAAATGGTGGCGTCGCCGCGTGCCTAACTATAACTAAAATATAGGCTTAACCGTTAATAGCTGGACGACAGCGGGTCTTGTTGATACAGTTGCCCCACCCGCAAGAGCACGATTTGCTATCCGACACAGCCACGTGCTGAGATGGAAGCGGGTTTCCAGGAGGGGGCAACCATGAAAGTTATCTCGATCCGCATCGCCATATTGGCGGTGTTCCTTGTGCCGCTTGCGACGTTTGGCCAGACGTTCCTCGGCTCGATGGTCGGGACCATAACCGATCCGTCGGGCGCCTCGGTATCGGATGTCAAAGTGACATTGAGCAATATCGATACTAACGACACAAGAATGGCCCTCACGTCCAATACCGGCGAATACCAGTTTCTGAATCTTGTTCCCGGCAACAAATATAGACTGAGCGCGGAAAAAGAAGGCTTTTCCCGTCTGGTGCGTGAAGGGATCACGGTTACGGTGCAAGGCGCAGTTCGCGTGGACGGCGCCCTGAGCTTGGGCGCCACCGCTCAGACTGTCGAGATTACTGCGGAGACACCGGCGCTCGACACGGAAACCGCAGCCGTCAGCACGGTGATTTCTTCCAGTACGATCGAGGGTCTGGCGCTAAACGGCCGCAACGTGCTGAATATGATCGCCCTGACCAATGGCGTGGTCCCGCAGAGTGGCGCCCTGGGTTCGCCCAGCGGAAATGCAGCTGGCGGCAGTAATACGAATTTCAGCGGAGTCAGCGCCTACACGATTGGAGGAGGCGCCTCGGGCCAAAGCGCTATGTTTCTGGATGGAGCCCCACTGAACACACCAGGAAAACCTTCCGGCGCGGGGACGCCATCCGCTAATGCGGTCGGGCTTGTGCCGACGCAGGACTCGGTGCAGGAGTTCCGTGTGATCTCGAATGACGTCAGTGCCGAATTCGGCAAATTCGCTGGCGGCGTTGTTAACCTGGTGAGCAAGTCCGGAACGAACCTGTTCCATGGCGGCGCATGGGAAGAATTACGCAACGCGGTGCTAAATGCTAATTCTTTCCTCAATAACGCGACCGGGGTCCAGCGCCCCGAGTATACCCAGAACATCTACGGCGCGAACTTCGGCGGCCCGGTGAAAAAGGACAAGCTATTCTTCTTCCTGACGTGGGAAAACCTGAACTTCGCGCTGGGGGCGCCCACCGGGACTACGGTTCCCACCGCCGCCATGCGGACGGGCGATTTTTCCGCGCCCGGCATTCCGACGATTTACAATCCCTTCAGCGTCTGCGGCTTCTACGGCAATGCGGCTTGTCCCGTAGTGAACGGCAGTCCCGTTTACACGCGACAACCTTTTCAAGGAAACATTATTACGCCGGGTCTCATCAGTCCCTACGCCGCTTACATCCTGCAGGGCTTCTCTCTTCCGAATCAGCCTGGGCTAACGAACAACTATTTCACGAACCAGCACATCTTCGGATACCAGCATCAGTACAACGGCCGCACCGATTACAACCTGAGCGACAAGCAGCGTTTGTATGCGCGCTACACGTACTGGACGGTGTGGTCGGCTCCGGGCGAGGGGTTCCCGGATTCTCAAAACCCCAGCGCGGTGGGCGCGAGTTCGCAGTGGCAGACCCACCAAGCCGTGCTCGGCGATACCTACCTGCTCTCGCCGACTTCCGTACTTAGCGTTCGCGCGTCTTTCCTGCGGACCACCCAAGGGGGCTTCGGCGCCGACAACCCAGCGCCCGGCCAAGGCGCCGCGAATCTCGCCAACTTCGGTCCCGGCTGGGTCGCGCTGCTGCCACAGGCGGATTCGGCAGTCGGACCCAGAACCACCATACAGAACTACAGCATGAGTCTTTTCGGCTACGCTAATAATCTGTTTTATAACAACGTCTCCGCGATATCGGGCGATGTGACGAAGAACTTCGGGCGGCACACCATCAAAATGGGCGGCGAATTCCGCCTCGGCCAGGTGAACAACTACACGCAGAACGCCCCCGGGATTCTCAGCTACACCAACGGATTTACCTCCCAGAATCCGCTATCTCCGGGAAGTACCGGCTACGCCATGGCCAGCTTCTTGTTGGGATTGCCGGCCACCGGCACCAGCACAGTGTCGCTTCCGACTGCGAATTCAGAGCATTACGCGGCGGCGTACATTACGGACACGTTCCAGATGAGCCGTAAGTTGACGCTGACGGCTGGATTGCGCTGGGACCTCCCGCTGACATGGACCGAGCGCTACGACCGCGTTGCGATCTTTGAGCCAAGTGTGGCCAATCCGTTAGCGCAGACGACCGGCTTGCCGCTGGTCGGCGCCGTCGGTTATGTCAACTCTTCGGCCGATGCGTATCGCAGCGTTTACGCTCCGCACTACAAGTTATTCGATCCGCGAATCGGACTGGCTTATCGCATAACTCCTTCCATGGTGGTGCGCCTCGGATACGCTCTTGTCTATCCTCCCAATGACACCGATCAACCCAATGGGAACACGGTCAACAGTGCCACCACCACGTTCGTGTCCAGTCTAAACGGTGGAATCACTCCGGCCAACACCGCGGCGAACCCGTTTCCCACGGGCCTGATCCCGGCGCCCGGGCGCAACTTGGCGGGCTTGCTGGCCGCAACCCAGGGCCAAGCCATCACTTTGCCAGTAGAGAACGGCCCGTATCCTTACATCCAACAGTGGAACGTGAGTGTTGGGCGAGACTTTGGCCGTGGCATGGTGGTGGAAGCCAGCTACGTCGGGCTCAAGGGAACGCACCTGGTCCTTGCCACGAACCTGAATCAATTGCCCGATCAGTATGACTCGACGGGACAGGGTTTGGTGAGCCAGGTGACGAACCCGTTTGCCGGACAGATCTCAAACGGCACTCTGGCTAATTCCACGCTAAATGCGGGGCAATTGCTGCGTGTCTATCCCCAGTATTTGAACGTCACGGTCAATAAGTTCATCAATGATTCGACCTATAACTCTCTGCAGGCTCGATTCCAGAAGACCTTCCGCAACACTGGGAGTACGCTGATGGTGAATTACACCTGGTCAAAGATGCTTGACATCCAAAGTGCGGACGTGCAGGACTGGACTAACATTGCCGCCAGTAAAGCCCTCGATCCTGCAAACCCGGCGAGCCGCCTGGTGGTCAGCTACGTCTACGATCTTCCTTTTGGAAAAGGGCGGACCTTCTTAAGCGGCTCCCCGAGCGTAATCAACCACGTCATTTCCGGCTGGGGCGTGAATGGAGTTACGACAATCCAAAGCGGGTTCCCACTGGCTGTCTCCTATACCGGAACGAACATCCTAAACTCAACCTTCGGTGCGGGCTTGATCCGCCCGAACGTGATCGCAGGTTGCGATGTAAACCTACCGAACTCCTGGGCGGAAAAGTACGCTACTGGCAAAGCGTTCAACACCGCCTGCTTTACGGCGCCCTCGTCGTTCGGGTTCGGCGATGAGGCCGCTGTCGATCCCCATCTTCGTGGTCAGGGCATCACCAACTTCGACGTCGCAATTTCCCGCAGGTTCACCCTCCCTGAGCGCTTCAGCCTGATGTTCCGCGCTGAGGCCTACAACCTTGTCAACAATCCGCGGTTTGCAGCACCCGCCACAGCCCTGGGCACATCAACGTTCGGAACGATAGGAACTGGGATCCCGGCAACCCAGCCTCGTGTGCTCCAGATGGCCTTGCGTCTCAACTTCTGATTAATGAGCAGTCGGCATTATGTCATACGAGGTAAATTATGATTCGAAGAAGGATTCCGGCAGCTCTCATCTTCGCGCTACTAGGATGCGCGCTGCTCTGGGCGGCGGGCGGACAAGACGCTAGCGGCGTGATCGCACGTGCAACGAACGCGATGGGCGCTGACAATCTGAGATCGATCGAATACTCAGGATCGGGCTACGATTACGCGCTCGGACAAGCCGTGAATCCGAATTCTCCCTGGCCGAAGTTCAACGACAAGACCTACACGCGCCTGGTGGATTTGGATGCTCCGGCTTCGCGCATGCAACGGATCCGAACGCAGGCCGAGAATCCGCCTACCGGCGGCGGCAATCAGCCCATCTTCGGCGAACAGCCGCAGAACCAGGTGATCGCTGCTGGTTCGCCGCAGGCAGCGAATCTGCAACAAGAACTGATGATGACTTTGCCCTACAGTTTCCTGAAGTCGGCCGCAGCGGCGAAGGACACGACCGTGAAGCCGCAGACCATCAGCGGAAGGAAATACACCGTCTTGTCCTTCACCGGCCCCAACACTGCCCTGGTGCAAGGCTTCCTGAACAGCGACAACCTGCTTGAAAGGTTGGATACCAAAATCGATAATAACGTGCTTGGTGACATGCCCTTCGAGACCACGCTCTCCGATTACAAGGAGTTCGGCGGCGTGAAGTTTCCCACACATATCGTGCAGAAGCAGGGTGGCTATCCGGTGTTCGACCTCGCGGTGACCGACGTGAAGCCAAACGCCCCCGCTGATATTACGGCTCCTGCGGGGCGTGGCGGCCGGGGCGGAAACGGCGGCGGCGCGCAATCGGCGCCGTCCGAAAAGCTCGGCGAAGGTGTATATCTCATCCTTGGTGGATATGCCGCTATTGCCGTGGATTTCAAAAATTACATCGTGATCATCGAAGGTGGTCAGAGCGACAATCGCAGCGAAGCTGTGATCGCCGAAGCGAAGCGTCTGATTCCGAACAAACCGATCCAGTACGTGATCAACACGCATCAGCACTTCGATCATTTGGGCGGAGTACGCGCCTATATAGCTGAAGGCGCGACCGTGATCACGCAACAGATCAATAAACCATACTACGAGAAGATCTGGAGCAATCCACACACGCTCGTCCCCGACAAGCTCTCGCAAAATCCCAAGAAGCCGAAGATTGAGACCGTGGCTGAAAAGAAGGTAATGACCGACGGCAATCAGGTGATCGAGTTGTATCATCTTCAGAACTTCAGACATAACGACGGAATGCTCATTGCTTATCTTCCGAAACTGAAGGTTCTGCTTGAGGCCGATGGCTTTAATCCGGTGAACGAGCCAGTAACGGAAACGCCGGCCGAGATAGGTCCTTATACCGTAAGCCTTGCCGACAATATTACGCGGCTGAAGCTGGACGTGGAGAGGGTCATCCCGGTCCACTATCCTCCGAACAATCGCAAAGTGATGGAGACGGAACTGATGGTTGCCGCTGGAAAACGGCGCTGATCCAATGGTGTGGACCGCCCGTTTGGGTTGGATGGCTACTGTCCGTGCAGTCAAGGAGATCAGATTTATGAGAACCGCTTACCTACTTATGCTCGTCGGCATCAGCGCCGGTGCGATGCAGGCAGCTGAAACGCCCGCGGGGGCTCTGTTGGTCCTGGAGAAGTCGCAGAATACGCTGGTGATCGTTGACCCAGTAAGCCTAAAGATCGTGGCGCGCGTACCGGTGGGCGCTCAGCCGCACGAAGTTGCGGTCTCCGATGATGGTAAGACTGCCTACGTATCAAACACTAACGGCGAAAATCGCTTCATCGGCTACGACGGAACGTCGACCATCGCGGTCATCGATCTAGTCGGCCAAAAGCCTCTGACTCCGATCAGTCTGGGCGCTTTACGTACTCCGCATGGAATGACTTTCGCGGATGGAAAAATGTACTTCACGGCCGAAGGGGCCAAATCCGTCTGCCGATACGACCCTGCAACTGGCAAAATCGACTGGATCATGGGTACCGGCCAAGACTCCACGCACATGGTGTTGGTCTCCAGGGACTTCAAAACAGTTTTCACGTCTAACGTAAGATCGGCGACCGTCAGCATTATCCAACTCGTACCAGGAACCCCGATTGGACGTCAAAAGGGCGGCCCCCCTCCCATCGACTGGAACGTGACGAATGTGCCCGTCGGTCATGGCTCCGAAGGATTCGATGTATCCCCGGACGGCAAAGAGCTGTGGGTCGCGAACTCGCGCGATCAGACGATTTCGATCATCGACGTTGCGGGCCGAAAGACCCTCGAAACGCTCACTTCGCCGGCAATGGCGGCGAACCGTCTTAAGTTTTCCCGAGATGGGAAATACGTTTTCGTGTCAGATTTACGGGGCATGGATCTGTTGGTGTACGATGTGGCAACCCGCAAGGAATACAAGAGAATTCCACTTGATGGCAACTCCGAAGGCCTGGTAGTTGCGCCGGACGGAACTCACATCTATACAACTCTGAACTCGCGCGACTCAGTCGCAGTGATCGATCTGAAGACGATGACGGTGACGGGCAAAGTGGAAACGGGCAAAGGGCCCGACGGCCTCGCATGGGCGCAGCGACAGTAAGCAGGAATTCGCGAAAGAAAATTCAGTAATTCATGTACCGACGTTGCCTGCCGCTCATAGTTCTACTTGCCGCTGGTCGTGTCTTTCTTCAGGCTCAGGTTCCTAAGAGGCCTTTTACGGAGAAGGATTTGGAACTCGGCAAACAACTGGTTACCACGTCCACCGAGATGCGCAGGCAACTCGGGCCGCTGCGGGCACCCTCTAGTAAGCCTTTCAAAATCCTTGGCAATCTGTACTTCGTCGGTGACGCCGAGGGAAGCGGGTTACTTTTGACCTCTCCTGAGGGACATATTTTATTCGGCACAGGTTGGGTGGAGAACGCGGAGAGCATTCAGAAGAATATTGAGAGTCTAGGGTTCAAATTAACCGATATCAAGGTAATCCTACTCAATCATTTTCATGGAGACGAAACGGGAGGAGCCGCCTATTTTAAGGAAAAGACGGGGGCACAGATGATGGCCTCGTCCTCAGAGATCCCATTCATCGAGCGCCGAAACGCACCTTCCACCGCGCCGGGCACGGATGGCGGCGAGGGCAAGCAAAGAGGCGGTGCTGTAATTCCTCCCGTCAAAGTGGACCGCGCACTCAGCGAGGGAGAAGTTGTTAGAGTTGGTCCGCTTTCGGTCACGACATACGTGGTCCCGGGACATACCGCGGCATCCACAAGCTGGCTTTTCACGGTGACCGACGGCGGTCGCAATTACCGGGCTCTCGAGTTCTGCTGCTGGGAACCGGATCGGCCCTCTGGCGTTACGGAGGTACTTGCCGACGATCTCAGCCACAGCGCTTTTATCAATGAGGCATCCATGCGACATACTTTCGAATTGTGGAGAAAGATGCTTCCCGTCGACATTTACCTTGAAAATCACGTCTATGCATGGGGCGGGATTTTGAACCAGCCCTCGGGAACACTTGCCGAGCGAATCGCAAAGCTTCAAGCCAATGGCAAACTCGCAATCGCTCCGAATGTCTTTAGAGCATTTTCCGCAGCGCACGAAGCTGAGTTCGAAGGAAAGCTCTCTACGTTGAAGGATCCAGGCCCCGCGGCGAAAGAACGTGCAGCGGACGAGGTTAGAATGGCCGCCCGGCCGAGTGGAGTCGCATCGGCACGCCGACAGTAATCAAACATTCGAGAAGAGGAATTATGTACCGAAATTGCTTGCCCCTTGTAACTCTATTTATTGCTGGCGGATTTTTGGTTTCCGCTCAGGTCCCGAAGCCTCCGCTCACTGAAAAGGACCTGGAGCTTGGCAAACAGTATGTGACCACGATTGATGAACTTCATAAGCAACTTGGTCCTCTCCGCGCGCCCTCTGATAAGCCCTTCAAGATCATCGGTAACCTCTACTTTGTCGGCGATACCGAGGGAGGCGGGCTGCTCTTGACCTCGCCCCAAGGACATATTTTGTTCGGCACCGGCTGGGTAGAGAACGCAGAGAGTATTCAGAAGAATATCGAGAGTATGGGATTTAAGATGACCGACATCAAGGTCATCCTTATCAACCATAATCATCCGGATGAGGCCGGAGGCGCTGCCTACATGAAGGAGAAGACCGGTGCGCAAATTATGGCCGGGTTCCCGGAGGTTCCGTTCATAGAGCGGCGAAACCCGAATCCTCCGCCAGGCGCCGCGCCCGGGCGCGGTGGTCGAGGCGGTGGAATACAGCCGCCACCGGTCAAAGTGGACCGCGCGCTCTACGACGGCGATGTCGTCAAGGTGGGACCGCTGTCGGTGACGGCGTATCTGGGCCCTGGACACACGGCGGCATCGACCAGTTGGCTTTTTACAATCACAGACGGAAATCGCAAATATCGGACGTTTGAGTACTGCTGCTGGCAATTTCCGGACGATATCAGCAAGGCGCCATACATCACGGAAGCGGCGGTGCGGCACACTTTCGAAACGTGGAGAAAGTTGCTCCCTGTTGACATCTACCTCGAAAACCATGTCGAGGCGTGGGGCGGCATCTTGGGTCAACCCGCGGGGACTCTTGCCGAACGGCTCGAAAAACTCAAGGCCAATAGCAAACTCATGATTGACCCGAAGATTTTCAGAGCATTATCCGCTGCGCGCGAGGCTGAGTTCGAGGAAAAGCTCGTGAAGCCATGTACGAATTGTTCGCACTGGGCCAAATTTGTCGATCGCGCTGGCGCAGGAAATTGAGGTTTTGGCGATCACCGAGCGCGTTGATGCCGATCGGGTGAAGCGAATGATCGGTAAGTCCGGATATGACGGATGAGGGCTATGCGGAGATTTCTCAAAGCATCGATAAGTACCGCGCTGCTGGCAGTCGCTGCCGCCCAGGCTTTGGCCGTGTTGCCCGCCCAAGCTCAGCAGCGCGGTCAGGATCTCGATGTTGTTGAGGTCCAGCCCAATCTTTATATGATCGCGGGCGCGGGTGGAAATATCGGCGTTCAACTCGGCCCAGCCGGCGTCATTCTCGTTGACACCGGTTCAGCGGGGACGAGCGACAAGATTTTGGCCGCCGTGAAGAAATTGTCGGACAAACCGATTCGGTATATCTTCGACACTAGCGCCGATCCGGATCGCGCTGGCAATAACGCCGAGGTCTCCATGGCCGGGGAATCGATCATTTCGAGCGCTGCGCCCGGTAACGTTGACGAAGCATTGATCAGCAACAACGGCGGTGCGACCATATTCGCGCACGAGAATGTCCTGATGCGCATGAGCGCCGGGCCTTCCAATCAGTGGCCAACGGAAACCTATCCTTCCCACCTTTACACAATGTCGCTGAACGGGGACGGCATCGAAATCTTTCACGAACCTGCGGCGCATTCCGATGGCGACAGCATCGTCCTATTCCGTAGGGCGAACGTAATCGTCACCGGCGAGCTCTTCGATCCCACGCACTTCCCGGTCATCGAGACAGAAAAAGGCGGCAGCATCCAGGGCGAACTCAGTGCCCTGAATCATCTCTTAGAACTTGCGATCCCCCCGTACCCGCTTCCGTGGCTGCCCGAACGCACTTATCTGATTCCGGGACACGGACCAATCTCAGATGCGCACGATCTGCTTGACTACCGCGACATGGTCACGATCGTGAAGGACGTGATCCAGGACATGATTAAACGAGGTATGACGCTGGAGCAAGTGAAAGCGGCAAATCCGACGAACGGATACAATGCGCGCTACGGCTCGGACAAGGGTCCGTGGACAACAGAAATGTTTGTTACAGCGGTCTATAAAGGCCTGATAGGGAAAACTCAATGACGTGCAGATTCCAGAGGACCACGCACAGTAAACTTTTAGCACCGCGCGAGCTTTTGAAGTTTGGATTGTTTCTCCTGTATTTTTCCTCATGTGGATTCGCTCAAACAGCGCAGAACGCCCGAAGTGCAGTGCCCGCGGATTTCACCGGCTATTGGGTCACGATTATTTCTCCGGATTGGCGGGAGCGAATGATCCCGCCCGCAAAAGGCGACTATGCCACGGTGCCGATCACGGCCGCCGCACAGAAAATCGGCGACGTGTGGGATCCCGCTAAGGACGAAGCCGCCGGCGAGCAGTGCAAGTCATATGCTGCGCCCGCTTTAAATTCAACTCCTACGCGTTTCCATATCACTTGGCTGGATGACAACACGCTAAAGATCGACAGCGACTACGGAATGCAGGTGCGTCTCTTCCATTTCGGAAATTGGAAGACAACCGGGGGCGAGGCTACGTGGCAAGGCGAGTCCAAAGCCGTTTGGGAAAGGGCCGGTGGGCGAGGATCCACATTCGGAAACCTAAAGATAACCACGACCAATCTCCGTCCGGGATACGTACGAAAGAACGGAGTTCCTTATAGCAGTGACATTCGTATGGCCGAATACTGGGACCTCTTCAAAGACCCGGATGGCACCAACAGAATCATGATTACGCAGCAGCTGGATGATCCTCAATATTTGTTCCGGACATGGGTCACGACATACAACTTCAAAAAAGAACCGGACGGAGCGAAGTGGGATCCAACCGCCTGTTCGGCGCGTTGGTGACAATTGCACCGGAGGAAAACACTTGTGATCGGGAATATGTTCAACTTCTTTGGCAGGAAACGAGCCGGGCTATTGCTGGGGACGCTGTTGATCAGCGTTCCAGTATTTGGCCAAATTGATCTGTCAGGCGTGTGGGCTCCCCTAAGGGGCCAGTATGGGCAGGAAAACATTGGTGGATCGGACCTCGGCGACTACACCGGCATTCCGATCAATAGCGAAGGCCGCGCGGTGGGGTTGAGCTATTCTGCGTCGATGTTGTCCGAGTTGGGGCGGCAGTGTCAATACAACTCACCCCGCTACGCATCGACCGGACCATTCCCGCTGAATATCTGGAGCGAGACAGATCCGGTAACGGGGAAGGTGATCGCTTGGCGTATGGGCGCATGGATCGCGAAGGATATCGTTACGGTGTGGATGGATGGACGCCCGCATCCGTCGTCGAACGCTTTCCATAGTTTCGGTGGCTTCGCGACCGGCTCCTGGCAAGGTGACACACTGGTCATTTTTACGACGCACATGAAGTGGAGCATTTTGCGCCTCAACGGACTTCAGCATAGTGACCGGGCCACGATGACACAATACATGGCACGCCATGGCGATCTTCTCTCGATGCTGACCTATTTCGAAGATCCCATCTATTTGTCAGAGCCCTATGTTGTGTCCGCAGTGTGGCAGATGAATTCCAAGACCGTTTCTTCCCGGACATCGCCTCCCTGCGAGCCCGCCGAAGAATCTGCAAGTTTGGGGGCGAACGCTTCTATCGTTCCTCATTACCTACCCGGTAAGAATCCATTTGCGGGCGATTATGCCAAGTATTACAACCTGCCCTTGGAGGCCGCCCAGGGCGGTGCGGAAACCATGTATCCGGAGTACCGGAAAAAGCTCAAAGATGTCTACCACTACGAACCGCCTGAGAAATGTTCTCGTAAATGCTGTGACACTAGCGATCCGGCGGTGAAATGCATTCGCGGCGGAGATGGCAAAGTGCGATAGCCCTTGGTGTCGTGTCTTCCGTAACCTCGCTCGCTCGGCAGCTTCTTTAACACCCCAAGAGCTGGGTTGACCTTCCCCCCGAATCCGTTCATTCGAGCATACGACAACTTCGTTGGATTTCAAGCCCGATTTGAGCGGGGATGGGATTGTGAGGGAAGGGGCCGGCGTTTGAGGCACCTTCCCTCGCCGCAGCACTGGATTGATCCGCTGCGCGGAGCGCTGCGAACTCTTCCGGAGTTTGATAGCCGAGACTGCTGTGCGGACGAACCGTATTGTAGTGGCCGCGCCAAGCTTCGATCTGTCGCCGCGCGTCGAACAGGTTGCGGAACCAGCTCGCGTTCAAGCATTCTTCGCGCAAGCGTCCGTTAAAGCTCTCGATGTAAGCGTTCTCGATCGGCTTTCCAGGCCGGATGTGGACCAGCTCGATGCGCTGATCAAGACTCCAGGCCAGATAGGCTCGACTGGTGAACTCCGGACCGTTGTCGCTGCGAATGCGTTGCGGTGCTCCGCGCTCGGCGATGATGCGATCCAACACGCGAACTACACGCAGGCTGCCCATCGACGTGTCGGTTTCCAACGCCAGGCACTCGCGCGTAAACACATCCAGCACCGTCAGGATGCGCACGTGCCTTCCGCTGGCCACCGCGTCGCTGACAAAATCCATTGCCCATTCCTGGTTGGCCCGTTCGGCTGGTGGAAACGGCACACGAGCCCGCACCAAACGCTTGCGTTTCTTGCGCCGCAACGCCAAACTCAGTTCCCGGTAATGCCGCTCCACAAGCTTGTGGTTATAGCGCGCCTCGCGCCGCAGCAGCACGCACAGCCGCGGCGAACCGAACCGCGGATACTGCTGGGCCAACTGCTTCAGCCGATCGCGCAGTACATCATCACGGCCTGCGGTTCGCGAGCGGTAACGATAGCTGGAAACGGCCACTTGCGTTAGCTTGCACGCCTGGCGCTCGCTCATCGGCAGGGACGCGCGGATCGCCTGCACATCCGCGCGTTGCTGCCGGAGTTGCGCCTGCGGGCCTACAAGCTGTATCCGTTTTTTGAAATCACGATCTGCAGCGCGTCTTTGTCCAACGATAGATTCGCCACCAGCTTCTTCAACCGCGTGTTCTCGTCGCGAAGCGTCTTCAGTTCTTGCGCCTCGGCTACGTCAAGGCCGCCGTACTTCGCCTTCCAGGCGTAGATGGTGTGCTTGGACACCCCCATCTCCCGTGCCACCTCATCCGCTTTTCGCCCCGCTTCCACCTGCTTCACCGCGCCTATGATCTGCGCTTCCGTATGCGCACTTTTGCTCATCCGCTTCTCCTTGTCTTCGTCCGATTATCGGACTGTCAGTGTGCGGATTTCAGGGGAAAGGTCAGTTGAAGAAGCTGGTGGCCGACCTCAGGCTGGACAAGGATATGCTGCAGTCGGTGATTCGAAAAAACTCATTGGGCTCGTAGTGAGACGAGCGGAAGTGCGGCGCTTAATGGCAGAGTTTCATTCGAGTGAGCGCCGCGCCTGCGAGCTGATGGAGATTCCGCGAATGAGTTGCCGGTATCAGAGCCAGCGCGACGACAGAGGTTTGCGTGAGCGTCTGTTGGAGTTGGCGCGCGAGAAGCCACGCTACGGCTATCGTCGTCTGCATGTGCTGCTGTGCCGCGACGAGCGCATCAATCACAAACGCGTGTGGCGCGTGTATCGCGAGCTTGGACTGAGCGTGAAACGCACGCGGCGCAAGCGCTTGCAACGCATGCTGCGGCCGCGACCCGTGCTCACCGCGGCGAATCAGGAGTGGGCCATCGACTTCGCCAGCGATGTAGCCGCCGGCGGGCAACGGCTGCGCATTTTCAGCGTGGTCGACAGCTTCACGCGGGAGTGCCTGGCACTGGAGGTTGATACCTCGATGCCCAGCCGCCGCATCACACGCGCACTGGCACAAGTGATCGCGGGGAGAGACAGGCCTGTGTCGATTCGGAGCGACAACGGCCCAGAGATGAGTTCGCGACACTTTCTGGCCTGGTGCATTGAGCACAAGATCGATGCAGTGCACATTCAGCCCGGCAAACCTACGCAGAACGCGCACGTAGAGAGTTTCCACGGCCGTCTGCGTGACGAATGTCTGAACACCAGCTGGTTCTGGAATCTGATCGATGCGCGACGCAAGATTGCGGCATGGCGAACGGAGTACAACACCGAGCGTCCGCATTCGGCGCTGGGCTATCGGACACCAGCGGAGTTCGCAGCGCTACGCGCCGCGGGTCAATCCAGCGCTGGGCCGGAGGAAGGAATCTCAAACGCCGATCCCTTCCTCCAGACCTCCATCCCAGCTGCACCAACTGCACCTGGAGGCTTCATGTAAATATCGGGTATGCTAGCGGACGGAAAAAGGGGTCAGGTCAGAGGACTTTTATACCCGGTATAAAAGCTATAAGGCGCGGGTTGGGCGGGTACAGTTCGCTACACGCGGAAGCACGAACAGGGAGGTTCCATATGCCCAGGAACGGTTCGGCCTCTCGCAATTCTCGGAGGGAGGTTATACCGGCATAACGCATAGACGTCGGAGCCAGATGATAACTGCGACAGTTTCGCGATAACGTTGAAATTGTGATGATTTAACTGGCGGCGTTTTCACCGTCTAAAGCCCTCAGCAATATCTCGCACATTCTCATCAGCTTCCTGAGTAGCTGGAGGCAAGGCGTAGATTTCCAAACAGCCAGTTCGCGCAGCCAGAACAGAGGGCAGTCCACATCACCCAAGTTTTTTTAAGCCGAATCGCCAATGCTGGGTGTTTTTGTCATTCAGATGCCGGACCCGAGCGACGAGAGGAGCGTGACCATTCGCTTTCAGCTACAGTGGCGATACTGGGTATAACTATCGCCGTAGCGTGCGCCACCAACTACGAAAAGTGTTTTGAGGAGTGTAACGCCGAGATGAAAACACCGGGGCCCCCGAGGATTCCAATTTGGAGTAAGCCGCCCGGACACAAGGTGCCCGTGATCCAAAAGAAGCGTAGGCTTGTGACTCGCCCATCGGTGATTGTGAGTGGCTTGGTAGTAATCGCGGCGATCGTCGGCGGTTTTGAATACTTTGTTGGCTTTGCGTATGCAGCCTTTTATCTGTGGGCCGGTCTAGCGTCAGCTCCCACGTGGGTATGGTTCCTGTCGGCCCTCACCGTCTGTTTCCTGGCCATCTGGCTACTGCCTAGGTGGCAGGTGTCCGGATCTCGCGGGCTAGCGGACGAAAATCGTTTTGATCGGGAGAACGAAGCTCGTAAAACCATAGCGCAGCTGCTGGGAGGTCTTTTCCTATTCGTGGGGTTTTATGCTTCGTATCAAACGTTGCTGAATTCGAGAGAACAGCAACTCACGGACCGCCTCACCAGATCAGTGGATCAGCTCGGTGCAACCGCCGTGGACGGAACGCCGAAGATTGAGATCCGGCTCGGTGGTATCTATGGGCTCGAGAGGATAGCTCACGATTCTGATAAAGATAATTGGCCCATTTTGGAGATTCTCACAGCATACGTTACGCGCAACTCGCCGAGGATCGAAGAGGTCGATCCCAAAATCAAGCGACGTCCTCTGACGAGGGGATCGCCGCGGTCCGACATTGCTGCCATATTAACTGTTCTGGCAAGGCGTGAGTTCGACTGCGATAATCAAATCCGATTCTTCGGTCTAAGTCGGACTGATCTCCAGGGAGTAGTCCTCGCCTCGGGAAACCTATGCGAAATCGACTTCAGTGATTCTCTATTACAGCGAGCGAATGCGGCTAATGCGGATCTACGGCTTGCAAGATTCACACAAAGCGATCTAACAGAAGCGAATCTAGCTTCGGCCAATTGTTCTGGGGCACACTTTGAACACGCCGTTTTAAAGAAGGGTAATCTACTGGGCGCGAAGCTTTTATATGCGATAGCGCCTGACGCTGATTTTTCGGGAACTATGCTTGCTCAAGCAGATGCCACAGATAGCATCTTCATGAGGACTGATCTTCGGAATGCGAATCTTCTTAATACAAAGTTCCGAAAGTCGAACCTAAGCAGCGCCGATCTTTCGGGCGACAGCCTGGTTCTTACTGACCTGACGGATGCCAATCTCGAAGCGACTAACTTGGATGGCGCCGATCTTTCAGCCGCTACTGGAATTACGCAGTCACAGATTGATTCTGCTATCGGCAACGAACAAACCAAACTCCCCGCAGGAATCAGCAGGCCCTCCAAGTGGCAGCACAATTCAATACCTGGGCCCCCTCGCTAGAAAAGCAATGAATGTGCGGTCCCGCCCGCCTTCCGGCGCACCCGACGGTCAAGCCTTCCGTTTCGGGCTTTCTTCATCCCTCCGAGCCCGCCGTTCGAGCATTTCCATCCGAATGACGATGTCCGAGCATTTCACACCCAGCGTACCGGCCAGTTTGGCGACCGTCCTGAGCGTCGGGCTTTGGACACCGCGTTCAATCAGACTGACGTAGGTGCGATCCAAACCGCTGTCCAGGGCGAGTTGTTCCTGGGAGACCCCGCGTTCCTTTCGGATCTCTCGCAATGCGTCGCCGAATGCCCGTTCTGGCCCTGAATTAGGCTGAACATGCCGATTCCTGGCTTGGTTGGGTCGCGTTGCCAATAAAACAATGCTGTAGCCATAGCGATAATAGTCCCACGGATAATAGTCGGAATATGTTAAGGATCAGCCTATAGTGCTGCTCCTTTTAAGTCGATCCTTCTCGCGGGAACCCATTTATGGAAGTGCCGGACTTGTCGAATACCGCCAACTGCCATCGCCCAAGCATTCTGCTGGGATTCCTGGCATTGGCGGCGTTCGGCGCATTCGGACAAGATCAACCAGCAGCAGGACAAGCCGAACAAAATCCTCGTTCGATCCGCGCATTATCACTGCAACAAACTCACTACAGACTCCGTGCAGGTGAACGAGTCTCGGTCTCTGCGCCGCAAGAGACGATTGATTTCCTTCGGAGTGCAAAAGCTCATACAATCACGATTAATGGTGGGCAAAAGCGAGGGCTCGTCATCGGACCGAATGGGAAGGGCGGCCAGGTACTTCTGGCAGCGTCCCTGACATTGGAGCCCGGCGACTACGTCGTTACGGTGTCGGCGGTGAGCGGGACGGGGGAGGAGCGTGGGGCGACCTTGAATGTTACTCTCGACCCGATGGAGCCGGTGCCGTCGAGTTCAACAGTGCCTCCGGTGGTGTTGCTGAACGGCTGGCAATTTGGCCTCGGTTCGACATGTCCAATATCAGAGGGATCGCCGGATACTTTTGGCAGCCTCGAAAGTCAGTTAACGACCGGTCAATCCATCCCAGTCTTTAATCTCTCAGGCGGCGCGGCCATTTATGGACCGGGAGTTCCGGTCGTCTACTTCTTCGACAACTGCGTGGAAGACGCGAACGGTCTGATAGAAGACCTCGGGGGCGTGCTCGGTAACGTTGTCAATTTGATCCGATACGATAACGGTGCATTGGTCCCGCAAGTCGATCTCGTCAGTCACAGCATGGGTGGGTTGATCGTGCGGTCCTATCTTTCCGGTTTCCAGGCAAATGGAACATTTTCGCCGCCCGCCAACCCAAGGGTACGAAAGTTCATTGAAATTGCCACCCCAAATTACGGTTCGTTTCTAGCGGCGAATAACTCTTATCTTCTTTCTGATGGGGCTCAATCGCCAGAGATGTTTCCGGGGAGTGCTTTCTTGTGGAATTTGGCAACGTGGAACCAACGCGGCGATGATCTACGCGGCGTTGATGCGTTGGCCGTTGTGGGAGATGCAGGGTACTGGGAGCCGAGCGATTTGTCTGTGGGATCGCCTAATTTGAGTGATGGAGTTGTATCCATTACAAGCGCGTCATTGGGATTCGCGTCGCTCGCCTACGCTCGTAGTCCCTTACGCACAAGGCTGTTACCCTACTGTCACATCGATTCAGCATCGACAGCCGGAGCGTTTATCGATTGCACCGGTAAGGGGATAGCGGACGTCGATGAGGCTCCCGAGACAGGTGCCATCGTTCTCTCTTTCCTCGAAAACAATTCGGTCTGGCAGTCCATAGGAAATTCCAACCAGGTTCAATATGGCGGAACATACTTCGCGCTAGAGAACGCCGCCGGTACTCAATACACGACGCTCAAAAGCGTTTCTCCTCTGGGGTCGCAATCATTCCAGTCATTCCAGCCCGGCGGAAGTCCCGATATCTTTTATGAGGAGTTCGCCAGCGGCGCGGGTACATTGGAGGCGACCAGCACGACCGGCCAGAACACGAATTGCGGATCGGTGTCGGTACCTGGGGGCTATTATTCGGTAGTTCGATGCAAGTTCAGCCCGTCTATCTACGGCGTGCAATCGAACCTTGCGACAGGACTTCCCGGTCTCACCGTCGCTTCGGGGTCCTCCATTGTAATTAGTGGCCTCGGATTTTCCTCTCTGACCGGAACTGCGATTCTAGCGAATGGGGTTGCGCTGGTCGGCCAAATCGTGTCCGATCAAGAAATCACGGCTTTCCTTCCATCGAATTACAGCGGGAAGTTGGTCGCCCTGACTGTCAGCAACAGTTCCGGTCAAGATACGATCAACATTCTTGTAGGCCCGCCAAGTCTGCCACCGACGATCTCCCTTTCTCCAACGCAGCTTCAGTTTTCATACACGGCGGGCGGGAGCTTCGCAGCAGCACAGACGGTCACCGTAGCAAACTCCGGCAGCGGCACCTTTACCTGGACCGCATCGCCTATTGCTTCCTGGCTTTCTCTTACGTCCGCTACTGGCCTACTTACTGTTTCGGTCAATCCGGCTGGCCTGCCCGCAGGAACGTACACGGGCACAATCGCGGTTACGGCTATTGGTGCCTCGAACAGTCCCCAAACGATCTCCGTAGTGCTTACCGTGACCGGAGCCGTTCTGCCACCAACGATATCGCTGTCCACCGCAAACTTGAACTTCTCCTATTCCGTTGGTGGCGCCGCTCCCGCTCCAAAGACCGTCACCGTTGCAGACTCCGGCAGCGGCACCTTCACCTGGACGGCGACGCCGAGTGTTTCGTGGCTGACTCTCACGTCCGCTCCCGGTTTGCTCACCGTCGCAATCAATCCTGCGGGCCTGACCTCTAACACGTACACCGGCACGATTAAGATCAACGCGATGGGAGCCCTTAACAGCCCCCAAATAATTTCCGTTGTGTTGGCGGTAAGCACCGCTATTCCGAACTACTATTTTTCCGACCTCGCTTTCGGTGGCGGTTTCCAGACAACGCTCACCCTGATCAACTATTCGCCTCAAACGGTCACCTGCACCACGAGCTTCTACTCCGATAGCGGTGGGGCGTTAGCGGTCCCATTCACTCAAGGCGCGATTTCAACGCGTACCGATCTCCTTCCTGCGGGAGGATCAATTCATGACCAGACCGTTGCCAATCTGACAGCTGACGGCGCCGAAGGATGGGCGGAATCTTCCTGTAGTGGCCCCGTTGATGCCAGCCTGTTGTATCGTTTCTATACAAATGGCGTGGCCACGTCGGAGGCCGGAGTGAATGCGGAGACGGCACCTAGCACCAATTTCGTTACGTTTGCGCAAACCGCAACTGGCGTCGCCTATGCGAACCCCTCCTCGACGCAATCCGCAGCCGTTATCTTTACCGTCTTCAGCAATGCGGGGGTGCAGCTGGGGAGCAAGAGCCTGACGCTAGGCCCACTCGCGCATGGGTCATCCAATCTAGGGCCATTGCTTGGCCTTACAAACTTCACCGGAATGGTGGAGATCACATCTACAATCCCCATCGTCAGCTTGTCGCTGAATGCCGAAGCGTTTCCCGTAATCTCCTCGTTGCCGCCGGGTGATCTGCCCGGCGGATTCGGCGGAGGGGGCGGCGCGATGACCTATTATTTTTCGGACCTCGCTTTTGGCGGTGGTTTCCAAACAACCCTCACCTTGATCAACTATTCGCCGCAAGCAGTCACCTGCACCACGAACTTCTATTCCGATTTCGGTGGCCCGTTGTCGGCGCCGTTTGTGCAAGGCACGATTTCGACGCGAATCGATGTCCTTCCGGCGGGGGGTTCCATCCATGACCAGACGCTCGCCAGTCTGACGGCTGCCGTCACCCAAGGATGGGCGCAGTCTTCTTGCAGCGGCCCGATCGGGGCAAGCCTGTTATACCGTTACTACACAAATGGAGTGGCCATCTCAGAGGCCGGAGTCAATGCCGAGACGGCACCCACTACTGAGTTCGCTACCTTCGCCCAGACGGCCACGGGAGTCGCCTATGCGAATCCTTCCACCACCCAGTCCGCCGCGATCACTATTGCGTTGTATAGCGCGACAGGAACGCGACTGGGTAGCCAGATCGTCACCCTCGGGCCGTTGCAGCATAGTGCCACCAACCTGGGTCCGATGCTCGGTCTGTCAAGTTTCACCGGCTTCGTGAAGATCACATCCACGATCCCGATCATCAGCCTTTCGCTGAATGCAGAAGCGTTCCCGGTGATCTCTTCTTTGCCACCCGGGGACCTTCCGAGTTCGACGCCGCTGGTGACGCCGTGACGCACTAGCTTTCAAAACGGTACCGTGCTGTCCGTTCCCCGCCGTCTGCGGATGGCCCAGATTTCCTTCGCGAATCGCGATCTTTGCTCCGGCATCGTCGCATGAATCATGGCCACTGCGTCGGCGACGGCCATAGTTCCACCGTCCCCTTTCATACTCGTCACGGCGTTCATCCATTGCCCGAGCGTCTCGGCACCGGTGGCTGGATTGTATTGGCGGGTGAGTCGCCCCAATCCAACACGGCGAAGAGTGTTTCCGCATCGGACATTGCACGAGCGGCAAGTCCAAAACAGATTAGCAGGCGAAGAATCCTCTTCATGACCGTTCACATGGCCGACTTCAACAGTGCGATCCGCTCCGCACAGCGCACAAATGCGCTGTCCAGGTGGCGGGCACGCGTTCGCCCGGTATCGATGCGCCCGGTCCGTGACGGCGTCGGCGGCTTTCTGGCAGTTGCGCCTCGCACCATGACACGACCGGGCCGAAGTCAGTCCTCGTCGAGATCTTCTCCCTCGTCCGTGTCGTCGTCTTCCCCCGCTTCGTCCTCGTCCTCCCCCCGAAGCACATCCAAGGCCTGACCAACCGCTCCCGCCAAGTCTTCCCGTGAGCTTTCGGGATCATACGCATCTTCGAGAACGTCGATCACTTCATCGATCACGTCCTGCAAGTCCGTTTTTGTTGCCGTGTTTCCACTCGCCATAGTTCTCCTTCTTGTTATTGCCGGATTGGAGAGACGCAACCCACGGTGCTCGGCGTAGTCATCGACGCTCATGTCGCCGAACTCCTGGGCGCGGTCGGATTCACCGATCCGCTCCATAAACGTTGCGGCCTGGGCCTTCTTGCGTTCCGCCTCTTCGCGGGTAATCTCTCGTGGCATGAGCAAATTCTAGACCCGAATCTGGAGGTCAAAATAGCCTATAAGATTCGGCAGCCGGAAGGGAAGGGAGTTTGTCACCGGGCGATTCAGCATGGCTGCCGATAAGACAATTCCCAGGCGAGAGTGGCGGTGCAAACTTTACTTCTGGGGGACGCGCGTTATGCGGCCAGGTGGGTTGAGGCGACAGCCGTTCAAAGGGAAAGTTTTGCCCTCTCCGCCCTGGGCCTCCGCCAGGGGCTCGTGGTGTCGTGCTTGTGCTAACTTCCAAAGATGGTGCCCGCGTTCTCCATCAGATTTCCCAAAAGCGATGTACCTGAATGGGCCAACCGTTACTCTTACACCCAAGGTGGCGATGATGATCGGGGTGTATTGGAAATTGGGGAGCGCAGCAGAAGTGCGGGCTATTATACACGGGATGATTTTTTGGAAGTCTGCGAGTGGAAGACAAGAGGGAGGCCACGCCGTCACTACCAGCAGAACTCAGAAGAAGATGTTCGTCGCGCAACGGCCAATGCCTTATCTAGCGTTGACGAGGGGAAGCAGATATGGAGCCTTGTCGCTCCCGACCTTCTCGGTGTGCGGATGCCAACGGCATCCGCGTTGCTACATCTTGCGTCCGGTGATCCTCGCAGTCCTCTTGCGGCTGGAAAAGCATACCCAATATTTGATTTCCGGGCCCTGTGGTCTTTGAAGTGGGAAAGGCCTCGTGGTGACACATTCAAGTTCTGGTGGGCCTATGTGCAGGCATGTCGTGCGCTAGCTGTCGAGTGCGGCGTCTCAATGCGCGACCTTGATCGTGCTCTATGGGAATACTCGAACCAGAAACAGAACAAAGAATCGAAAACCTGCTCTGGTTGAGGTGTTTGGGACGGCGACACCGCCCGACGCGGAAGGCAACATTGCACGGAGGCGAATCGACACCGACACACCCACGGGGCCGCGCCAAGTGGCAGATGATTGGCGTTCTGGCCGCGTTGGAACGCAGCCTGATTACTGAACGGAGCCGCGCCCGCCGCCCGGCGAAATGTCGCCAATGACGTGGCGGACCTTCTCAATGTGAGCCGCGTTGCTTTATATCGGGCTCTCGCTGCTTAAGGTACCGGGCGCTGTAGAGAGGAGAAAAGCACCCCGATGCCCCTATATCCAAGAGACTTTATCGAGACCACGTTTCTCGACGAGTACAGAAAGATCATTTACACGCACAAGTACTACTACATCGGGTTTGCTCTGGTTTGCATCGGGATCGAATCTGTCGGCAAATGCTTGGACCCAACGGTGCAGGACTGGCAAAAGCGCGGGCACTCGAAGGCGCATTTCATTAACGCGATTGAACAGACGATGCCTAGATACATGCCCCACAGCAAGCTGCTTTATGAGGAGCTGCGGAGCGGCTTTGCTCACGGGTTGTTGCCCGGGCCGCAGGTGGGACTAACCCACAGAGACGAAAGCATCAAATACGGAACCGAGCATCTGTCCGAACACCACGGCGTTGTCACTGTGGTTATCGAGGACTTTTACGACGACTTTGAGGTTGCGTGCCGTCATGTATTGAAGCGCCAGTTTCCTAAGAACGACAAAATGAGCAAGCCCTTGCTTGCGTTGCCATCGGACTTGATTGGTAGTGGCGGACTGCTCAGTGCAAGAACCACACCGTACGAAGCTACCCGCGCGGCGGTGTGGAAAGCGGCGTAGCGCCGATGCCCGAATTCGGAGAAAGCCCTGGGTTGCAGCGCCACGCCGAGGTTTGCAGAATAGCGGCCATGACGGTGCGAGGGCGTGAGCCCAAGGAAGGGCCGTCGCCTACCCGTAGAAGCGTCCGTCGATGTGTTAGACCGATCTTAGCCGCGTCCCGAATCCGAATGTTCCTGTTTCGTGGCGCGACGCTCCCGGCTCCGAATCGCATCCATCAGGTCCCGGGATTTCGCCTCGCGCTTCCACTGCCCCATCCGCTCGTGGCCGGGAATATGCTTGCGATAGAGTTCCACTCCTCGCAGTCCCGACTTCCAATCTGCGTGCGCCTCGGTAATTTCCTTGCAGCGTTTCCTGCCTGGCCTGCCCGGCGTGATCAACTGTCGGCGAAACGTGGCCACGATTCGCAATCGCCCGCGACTATCGAGGTGGGCGCACTCACTAGCGATTCGCTGGCCCGCCTCGGTTGCGATGAACTCCGCCGTTGGAGGGTTCTCTGGGGTCGTGGATCCCCCGCCAAAAACACTTGTTTGTTGACCGCCGTCAGAGGGCGTGGGAAGGCCTTTAGATTGTTGATCGCTCATGCGACCTCCAGCACGGGATTTTGGCAGGCCTGTGGCGATTCGCCCGTGGACTTGTAGGCCCGGCGCACACTCCCGCTGCTCGAATGAAGCTTGCGGGCGACTTGGGGCCAGGGCAACCGCTCCACATCCCGAAGTTGTCGGATTCGCTCACGGTCGAGCACTACCCTAGGGCGTCCAACCGGGCGACCGGAACGAGTGCCGTCTTCCTTGACTCGCTTCAGTCCCGCTTTCACGCGCTCTGAAATCCGGAGGCGTTCCTGTTTGGCGATCCAGGCCGCAACCGCGATCATCAGTTCGCCAGCCGGTCCAGTGGTGCGGAAGTGTTCCTCGGTGAAGCTAACGAACTGGACACCGTGCAATGTGAGCCGTTTGATGTACTCGAAGGTTTCAGCGACGCCTTCTCGTGTCAGGCGGTCTAAAGCCCAGACGAGGTTCAGATCGAACCGCCGTTGTGCAGCCTCACTGAGCATCCGACGAAACTCGGCGCGATCCGCCTTACCGCCGCTTTCGTGATCGACGTATTCGTGAACGATTTCCCAGCCTTGCCGTTCGGCGAACTGCCGCAACTCCGAAAGCTGGTTTTCTACTTCCTGTCGCCCATCAGACGTGCTGGTTCTGGCGTAGAGGGCTACTCGCATATTTCGCTCCCATCAATAAGCCAGGGGAGGGCGGGGCATTCCCGCAAAGTGCCTCCCCAGGGTTGCGATGAGAGTGAAATTCAGCCGTCTCCAACACCACTTCATCCGTGAAGCGCACTCCGGCGGGCCAATTGTTTTGGAATGAAACGGAATGAAACTGCGGTTGGTAAGGACTGTAAGTGCTTGAAAATGTGGTGGCCAGGGACGGAATTGAACCGCCGACGCCAGCCTTTTCAGGGCTGCGCTCTACCAACTGAGCTACCTGGCCTCGCTTCGCGTTTTGATTTGAATATGCTGAGGGCGCTTGGATGCCATTGTAACATCCGGCCGCCTCGACTGTCTCGTCTCACGTGCATTTCCGATAGAATCGTTTATCGGAGTTCACAGCATCCACATGAAACGCTCATCTGCCATCTTATTAGTCGCCGCTCTCACCATCGCTACCGCCGCGTCGGCGCAAGCGGTGAAAGATGTTCACGCCGTACTCGACGCTTCGCTCAAAGCGATGGGCGGTACGAATCTACGGACGCTTCGCTACACGGCGAACGGATGGTCCTCGCGCATCGGACAGACATACGGGCTTGCCGAAGATTGGCCGCACTACGAAGTCGCCGACTACACGCGCACCATCGACTACGACGCTAAATGGTCGCGCGAGGAATACACGCGCAGGCAAGGGAAGTACCCGCTGCTCGGCCGCGTGCCCATGGCCGACGAGCGTGTCGTTTCGCTGCTCAGCGGCAAATACGCGTGGGACATGCAGGGCGACCAGCCCGTTCCTCTCACCGGCTTATATATGGATGGCGTTCCTTACAACGATCTGCGGCAGCTGGAAATGGTCATCACGCCGCACGGATTTCTGAAAGCCGCGCTCGCCGCGAAGGACGCCACGGCCATCACGCTGCCGATCGTCGGCGCCTCCGATTCGGGCTCTCCGCGTTCGGCCGCAAGGTGACGATCGTCTCTTTCACCATCGGCAAGTATCGCGTCAACGGGACCATCAACGATCAGAATCTGGTGGAACTCACCGACACCTGGTTCCCCAATCCCGTCTATGGCGACATGGATTACGAAATGCGCTACACCAAGTACAAGAATTTCGGCGGCGTGATGTTTCCCACGCTAGTGCACGTGCATCAGGGCGACCCGCGCCTGAATCCCGCGCACAACTATTACGAATACGATGTCACCGACGTGAAGGCCAACGTGCCCGTCACGAAGATGCCTGTGCCCGAAGCTGTTCGCATCGCGGTCGCGCCGCCCGTTCGCGTAGTGAGCCAGAAGCTCGCCGACGGCGTGTGGCTGCTCGGCGGAGGCACGCACAACAGCGTGCTGGTCGAATTCAAGGACTTCGTCGCCGTAGTCGAAGCGCCGAACAACGAGGCGCGCTCGCTCGCGGTGATCGAAGAAGCCGGACGCCTGCTGCCCAACAAGCCGATTCGCTACGTGGTCAACACGCATCATCATTTCGATCATGCCGGCGGCCTCCGCACGTATCTCTCGCAGGGCACCACCGTGATCACGCACGAAATGAACAAGCCCTATTACATGGACATCATGTTCTATCCCGCCGCGCGCGAGCTGCAGCCGGATCGCATGTCGTTCTTCAGCCCGATGTACATGATCAGCCGCCGTCCCGCGCCCATCGAAACGGTCGCCAGCTTCGCGGGAGGCCCGGGCGGGGGAGCCGCGCAGTACAACGTCACCGACGGCGAGCACATGATGCAAGTCTTCCACGTGCAGGACATGGCCTACGAGCTGGGCGATAATTCCTACGCGCAAGGCAATCACGCCGCGGACATGCTGATGGTGTATCTGCCGAAAGAAAAGATCCTGATCAACGCCGATCTGTATTCGCCGCCGGCGCCGGGCGCGCAGATGCCCGCTCCCACTCCAGGAATGCGAACGCTGTATCAGAACATGCTGAAGCAGAAGCTCGACGTCGCGCAGCACGTGCCGATCCACGGCCGCGTGGGAACGAACGATGAGTTCGTGAAGATCGTGAGTCACCCGGTCAAGGGGAAGTAGAGCAGAGGATTCCCTAATCGCGCACTTGCTATAGCGGCGCGGCTACAATGTTTCATATGCGAGGCGGGAGCCGCAGCACTATGGACTACGATATCGCGCAAATTTGCAAGAATGGGCACGTTGTGAGCCCGGGCATTCAGAGCTCTGGCGACAGAGACACTGAAACCTTCTGTTCCAGGTGCGGAGCGGAAACCACCACGACATGTGCATGCGGTGAGTCGATCCGCGGCAAAGTTTGGAGCGTGCGCGTAATCGTACCTATAATCGCCCCGCCTATTGCCGTAGCTGCGGCAACGGGTTTCCGTGGACCGTATCGGCGGTCAAAGCCAGCGCAGGAATTTGCGGCCGAAATGGAACTCGACGAGATGGACAGAACGGCGTTGCCAGACATTATTGAAAACTTGGTAAAGGATAACGCGAAAACGCCCACCGCAGTGGCGAGACAGAAGAGGGTTTTTCAGAAATCGAGTCCGTCTTTCGCCGACGGCATGCGAACGATTTTGGTCAACGTAATTACCGAGGGTGCAAAGAAGATGATTTGGCCGATAGAGCCGACGCTTTTTGCCTCGATTGCTCCACAGAAAAACCGGCAACTGAACAGACGCCACTACACGCGCGCCATTGCCCGCGCAGAAACGATTTCTTCTTTTCATAGGCCTCGCGATCCTTCCACTATGGATGATACTCTTCCGCCCCCACTTTCCCCCGAAAATGGCGAAACACAAACGCCGAATATCCTGCGACCAACATTAACGCAGGCACGAACCAGTAGAAACCGATCCGCAATCCATACGCCGCCGCGGACGCGTTTTCCACGGTAAGGCTCTCCGCCGGATTCACGTTCGAAGGAAGCACATAAGGATACAGCCCGAATACCGCCGAGCAGAGAATCCCCAACAAGAAGCCGCAGCTCGCCAGGAACGCCGCGAGCTCTGCGCCGCGAGCCTAAAAATCCGCATCGAAAATAATCCCGCGGCCGCCAGCAGCGGAAACACGATGCCCCATGGCCGCTCCGCGAAGCTCGCGCGCAAATGCGGCTGAATCCAAAAACTGGCGGCGCTCACCGCCAGCGCCGCGCCAACCAAAGCCGTCCACGCGCGCCCTGCGATTTGGTTGGCCCGACCCTGCACATCGCCCTCGGTCTTCAACGCCACCCACAGTGCCCCATGCATCATCAAGGCCACCAGGGCCGTCACCCCCACAAGGACGCTATACCAATCGATGATGCCGGCATCGGAACCCGGAAGCAGATTCGTCCACAGGGGCAGAAAAAAATAACCGTCGCTGCGCAGCGGAACGCCGCGCACCACATTTCCGAGCGCGGCTCCGTAAAAAATGGCGAGCAGCGCACTCGCGCCCGCAAAAACCACGTCCCAAAAGGATCGCCACAGATCGTTATTCACATGACTCCGAAGCTCGATCGCGATTCCTCTCAGAATCAGCAGCCACAGCACGATCATCAGCGCCAGGTAAAAGCCGCTGAAGCCCGACGCATACAGGCTCGGAAACGCAAAAAACAAAGTGCCTCCCGCCGCCAGCAGCCACACTTCATTGCCATTCCACACCGGCCCGATCGACGCGAGCACACTCCGCCGTTCCTCGTCGGTTTTCGCGATGAACAAATGAATCGCGCCGGCCCCCAGATCGAAGCCATCCAGCACAACATAGCCGGCAATCAGAATAGCGACGAGGCAAAACCAAATAGTTGGCATGGCGTTTTATGGAACCTCCGCCACGGCCGGGTCAGGGCCCCGCTCGATTTCGCTCGCGATCAGGAACAAAAATAATACGCCCAGAAGAAAGTACAGGCCCATGAATCCCAGCAGCGTGAACACGCCATTGCCCGCCTTGACCATCTCGGACGTCCCTGCCGACGTTCGCATCAGCCCGTAGACCAACCACGGCTGCCGTCCGATCTCAGCCGTCATCCAACCGACGGTCGTCGCAATATAAGGGAAGGGAAACGCCAGCATCAGCGCCCACAGCACCGGACGCATGACGTACAGCCTGCCGAGCCACAGTAGCAGCGCGCTCCCCGCCATCAGCGCGATCATCAGCGTCCCCAGACCGACCATGATGTGATAGCTGAAGTACAGCAGCGATATGTTATCGGGCCATCGGTCGCGCGGGAATTCGCTCAACCCCCTCACCGGAGCGTGCCAGCGCCGATACGTCAGGAAGCTGAGCATGCGCGGGATTAAAATCGGATTGTCCAGCTGCATTTTTTCCAGATCCGGCTGGCCGATCAGAGCCAGTGGCGCGCCGTTCGCGGTCTGAAATAACCCCTCCATGGCCGCGAGCGTCGCCGGTTGATGGAACGCCACCATCTTTCCCTGTTGATCGCCCGTGGGAAAGACCATCAGAATTGTCGCGACGGTTCCTGCCGTTACACCTAGCCGCAAAAACGTTTTGCCGAAGGCGGCGCTCCTCTCATTCAGAACGTAAAACGCTCCCACGGCGCTCATCACGAAGCTCGCTGTGACAATCGCCGCCGTCATGTTGTGCGCATATTGCCACAGGATCCAAGGATTTCCCATCAGCGCGCCGAAACTCGCCAGCTCGATCTTTCCGTCGGAGCCGATCGTGTAGCCCACCGGGTGCTGCATCCACGCGTCGGTAGCGATGATGAAGAATCCGCTCAGCCATGCGCCCAGGCATACGCACACCGCGCTCACATAATGTAAAAGCGGCCCTAGCCGCTTTTCGCCGAAGAGGAACATCCCCAGGAACGTGGATTCAAGAAAAAACGAAAACATCCCTTCCATCGCCAGCGGCTGGCCGATCACGCCTCCCGTCATCCGGGAAAAACGTGCCCAGTTGGTGCCGAACTGAAATTCCATGGGGATGCCCGTCACCACGCCCATGGCGAAATTGATCGCGAATATCCTGGCCCAGAATCGCGCGGCCTGATCGTAATGCGGGTTGCCGGTCCGCAGAGCCATCGTTTTCAGGATCACCAGCAGCAACGCCAGGCCCATGGTGAGTTGCGGAAAAATGTAATGGAACGTAATCGTGAAGGCAAACTGCAACCGATGAACCGCCAGAGCCTCATCCATTTCCTCTGCCTCCCTCCGGCGTGCCGGGGCGTTGCTTTGATTGCGGTGTCCCCATTCTCTCAGTCCGCTGCCATGCTGTCAGTCCGACATTGCATGACGATGAGAGCCGCACGCCTCAGCGCTTCGGCCAACCCGGCGTCCCGGACCGACGTGCCTGGATTGATCATGGGAAGTTGCTCATGGGAAATTGAAAGACCATGATCTCGTTTGTAGGGATGGCCCTATGATTGCACCGATGCCCAACGTGCGAAAACTAATTCAATATTTTCAACGCGCCGCGCTTGTAGCGGCACTGGCGGCCCCGGTCATTGCTACGGGGTGCGCAGTCCACGCGCGCTATTACGACCGCGCCCATTCCGACTATCACGTATGGGGAGCGGCCGAAGTACAGCCCTACGGGAGATGGGAGACTGAAAACCATCGTACTCACGTCGATTACGGAAAATTGAAAGATAAAGATCGCCAGGCCTATTGGAACTGGCGTCACGATCATCCATAGGAGGTTTGAAGAGAGTAGGTTTGAAAGCGCGGGTTTGAAACGCGCGAGGGCTTCCGCAATCCCCGGTCGTGAGACCGGGGTTTCAAACCACCACATATGCTTCGCCTTCACCGCCCGAGAAAGACCGCAGCTCCATAGCCCCGCCTCGCTGTCTCTAAAATCGAGGTCATGTTAAACTGGTGTCGTCGCGGAGAGGTGGCAGAGTGGTCGATCGCGGCGGTCTCGAAAACCGTTGTACCTTCACGGGTACCGGGAGTTCGAATCTCCCCCTCTCCGCCATTTTCTTTGCGGGCTACCTGCCCATCCAATCGAAACTGTCCATCAAACAGCGACGGAGCCTAACTTTTAGAACACCGTCAGCGGGCGTGTTTCGCTCCCCGTCCAGATCGGTCTTGATACCGCTTCATCCCAGGCCGGCTTCGCGACAAGATGCGGCTTCAACACCAGCAGGACCTCGTTGCGGTCGTCTTCTTTCGTGCGCGTGCTGAACAAATGCCCCAGAATGGGGATCCTCGATAATCCCCAAATGCCGTTCGTATTGTCGTTGCGGGTCGTCTGGACCAGCCCGGCGACCACTGCCCACTGGCCGTCCGTCAACCGCACCTTGCCTTGAAACTGCTGATCGTTGATCGCCGGGATGCCGTTCGCGCCGCCCGCGCCCAGCGATTTGTACTCGGCCTCGATATCCAACGATACTTCTCCGTCGTCATGCAGCGCCGGCGTGATCTTGAGCGAAAGCCCCAGGTCAACATAATTAATTGTCGGGATCGTCCCTCCGCCCGATACTGCCGTACCATTGGGAGCCGAATAGCTGGCCGTCGTCACCGGGTAACGACTCCCTACCTTGAGCGTCACCGCCTGCCCATCCAGCGCCGTGACACTGGAATCCAGCAACGACGTCACATTGGAACGCGCCAGCGCAGCGATCACCACTGAGTTCCCGATGCCCACTCCCAACTGCGTCCCCGCGATGCTCAAAGCCGCCGCAAATCCAGGCGACCCGGCCGGAATCGAAGCCGCCAGGATCTTCGGTAGCGACCCGAAATCGATGATCGAGGCCGAAGTCGGCAGCGTCAGTCCGTAGCTCAGGGAAGACGTTTTAGAAGCCGACATAAATTCAACATCCACCGTCACTTGGCCCCTCAATCGCGCTAGATTTCTGAACATCGCCTGCGCCGCGTACACCTTGGAAACCGTATCGCGGAAATAAACCACGCGTTTGCCTGGGTCCAGACTGATGCGGCGAATCTCCAGCGTTTGCTGCACCGCGGTCGCGATCTCTTGCCCCTCCTGCACGGAGATCCGTTCTGGAATCGGAACGGCGATCGCGCCTTCCGGGGTCCACTGCGTCCGGTTTTGCACCGTGTCGCGAGCGACAAGAGCCGTTCCCGCGCTCAAGGGCACCACAAAGGAATCCGTCGCGGCTTCCAACTGCCGCAGCGCCTCCCGATAACCTTCTTCCGAAATATCCAACTTCAACGGAGCGGGGGCCCTGTAGTCCGGCTCGAACAGCACCCGTATCCCATAGGCCGTAGCCACCTTCTCGAACGCTTCGCGGGCGTCGCCCCGTAGTGTAAAGCTATGTGTTTCCTCAGACGCCACCAGTCGGGGCGGGGGAGCGGCCTCCCTTAAATTCAGCGATGGATCATCAATCAATCCCTGCTGTTCCAGATGCGCGACGGTACTTTCATCGGCCGGATCGCGACCCGTATCCACGCGCGGCACCAGCGCGGCGCTATGTAATGCAGCCGCCAATTTCCGCGAATAACGGCGATTTTTTGTATTGGCCTGTGCCGCCTGTGCATACAAAAACAAGGCCTTCATATGATCCCCGGCCCGTTCCGCCTTTAATCCCGCCCGGTAAGCCCGCCCAGCCATGTCGGTGGCCCCGGCTCCCGCCGCGAAGCCGCACAGAATCAGTAGGATGGTGAGTGTTTTTCGCATGCGCCCCGGAGGGTTTACATACTCGACGATACGGCTTACATACCCTGACGATATAGTATGCTAAGGCGTGCAGGGCGATCTGATATGCAACTCCGGGCCGCTTCAGCCGATGGAGAAAATGTGCGGCCCGATGGCTAAATCCTAGGGTGAAACAGCCGGCGAAACCAGGCAACTGCGCGCGCCATTTCCGCGTCAAGACTGTTTTGAATGTTCACGATTGTCCGCAAAACGGGGTAACATCCTACATGTATTTTCTTAAGAAAGCGATACCGCTGGCACTGCTTTTCGCGGCAGCGGCAACCGCTCAAAGGCCTTCGCGCATTCGCGCCCGGGTGGACGATAACGTTGTCACACGTATCCCCGCTTCCGAGCACCGTGGGATCGCGCGGGCTGTGGACAACGGCCGCGTCGCGCCGGACCTCGTGATGGACCGCATGCAGCTTACGCTTTCCAGCGGCCCGGACCAGTTGGCGACGCTCGAACAACTGCTGCGGGATCAGCAGGATCCCTCGTCGCCCGCGTACCACCAGTGGCTCACGCCGCAGCAATTCGGTCAGCAGTTCGGCCCTTCGCAGGACGACCTCGACGCAGTGACCGGCTGGCTGGCGACGCATGGTTTCACGGTGACCGCGATCGCGGCCGGGCGCCGCAGTATCGAGTTTAGCGGCGACGCGTCCCACGTGGAACAGGCCTTTCACACCGAAATGCATCGCTACACTGTGGCTGGCGCGGCACACATCGCGAACTCCACGGATATCTCCGTGCCGTCGGCCTTGGCGTCCGTCGTAACCGGCATTGTTTCGCTCAACGATTTCCGCGCGCAGCCGCAACATCGCGTGGTTTCTTCCACATCGGGTTCTCTCTTGAAATCGCCCGCTTATAATAACAGCGACGGGTCTCATACACTCACTCCGTTCGACTATGCGACCATCTACGACATCAATCCCGTTTGGAACACCCTTAAAATCGACGGCACCGGCCAGAACATCGCCGTTATCTCGCGCTCGAATATAGATCTTACGGACGTCAGCACCTTTCGCTCCAGATACGGGATGCAGCCCGCCAGCGTCCAGGTTTTGCTCAACGGCACCGACCCCGGTATCCAGACGCAAACTGGAGACGATATTGAGGCCAGCCTGGATGTGGAATGGGCGGGCGCGACGGCCAAAGGAGCCAACATCATCATGGTGACTTCGGCCAGCACCCGCACCTCCGACGGCGTGGATCTTTCCGCCAAATATGCGGTTGATAATAATGTGGCTCCCGTCATCACCATGAGCTACGGAAGCTGCGAGGCCCAAAACGGGTCCTACAACAATTACTACAACAGCCTGTGGCAGCAGGCTGCCGCTCAGGGCATTTCGGTCTTCGTTTCCTCGGGCGACGATGGTTCCGCCGGTTGCGACGATCAAACATCCGCCCAGCCTGCGTCGGGGACCTTCGCTGTAAGCGGCCTGGCGTCAACGCCTTATAATGTGGCTGTCGGCGGATCCCAGTTCGACGAAAGCTCCGGCGGCCCCTACTGGGCGTCAAGCAACAGCTCGACGCAGGTTTCTTCGGCGCTCGGTTACATCCCCGAGGTGGTATGGAACGAAAGCGCTTATGTAAACGCCGGTAACGCGGACAACGGATTGTGGGCCTCCAGCGGCGGCGTTAGCATGCTGTACACGACGCCCACGTGGCAAACCGGTCCGGGCGTTCCTTCCTCGGATCCCGGCACTTCGAACGCCCATCATCGCTATTTACCCGACGTCTCTCTAACGGCTGCCGACCACGACGGCTATCTGGTACGGGCCGGGGGTACAACCTATCGCGTCAGCGGCACTTCGGCCAGCACGCCATCCTTCGCCGGTATCATGGCGATGATCAACCAATACACCAACGCGCGCAACGGCCTTCCGAATCCTAAATTCTATGCGCTGGCACAATCCACGCCCGGCATTTTTCACGACGTCACGTCCGGCACGAACGCGGTTCCATGCGCCATCGTGGACCCCAGCTGCACCGGCCCTGGAATCGTCGCCGGCGTCGCGACCATGGGTGGATACAATGCCGCCACCGGCTACGATCTTGCCACGGGCCTAGGCTCCGTGGACGTCTACAATTTGGTAACGAATTTCGGCCCTGCCAGTTCCAGTGGCGGCGGCACCAGCGGCGGCACGGGTGGAGGAACAGGTGGTACGGGTACGGGCGGAATCTCCAGCACTCCCGGAACGCCTCCTCCCGCGGGCTCCACGAGTCTTTCGGGAGCGCACGTCGCCACCGGCGGCGGCTGGCAAACGTTGATCCAGCTGGTCAATCCCACAGCCACGCCCGCCCAGGCTCATCTCCGCATTTACGACGACAACGGAAATACGTTGTCCATCCCTCTGGTTTCGGCCGACGGCACCATTAACACAACGGCTTCATCCCTGGACCCGACGCTCGGTCCCCAATCCGTCCTGATTTTGAAGAGTGCGGCAACGGGCGGCGCCGTGCTGACCGGATCGGCAGAAGTCACTTCAGACTCAGCCATTAGCGGGTTCGTCATCTTCTCCTATACGCCCACCGGTCAGGACGTGCTGGTGCCGCTCAGTTCCACCGCAGCCAGTTCTTATTCCATGGCGTTCGATAATACCGGTGGCCTGTCGACCGGCATCGCGATTGCCAGCAGCTCCACGACAGCCATCACCGTGGGGATTACCGCCGTGGATGAAAACGGTCAGCAGTTGATCAATTCCACGCCGGTCAGCATACACGCGCTGGGTCACTCGTCGTTCGTGATGGGTACCCAGATACCTGCGCTGGCGAACCATCGCGGCACGTTGGTGTTTACGCCCACTTCCGGCCAGCAAATCAGCCTGGTCGGTATCCGCGCCACGTCGGCCGGCGCCCTGACAGGAATTCCCGTGCTGGCCAGCGGTTCCACCGGCAGCGGCATCCTCCCCGATCTGGCGGTCGGCGGCGGATGGAGCACGCTCATCGAGCTGGTAAACGGCAACTCCATCAGCTCCCAGGCGCATATCCGCTTCTATGGCGACGACGGCTCGCAGCTCAGTCTGCCCGTCAGCTCGTCCGACCTTGGAATCAGTGATACAACGTCGGCGATAGACAAAGTGCTTCTGCCCAACAGCAGCGCACTCATCCAAAGCACGTCGTCCGACGCCCTTGTCGGCGGCTCCGCCCGGCTAACTTCCGACCCCGGCGTCACGGGCTTCCTCATTTTCCAATACTCGACCGGCGAAAACGTTCTGGTGAACGCGCAGGGCTCGAACGCCAGCAGCTATCTGGTTCCGTTTGATCAGACCAACGGGCTATCCACCGGCATCTCGCTGGCGAACACCACCACGCAGGCAATCCAGGTGGTCGCCACCCTGCGCGATCAGAACGGCCAGCCACTGGGGTCTCAGTCGTCGATCTACATCAGCCTGCCGCCGCAGGGACATCAATCGTTTGTCCTGACCTCGATCTTTCCCGCCGCGGCTGGAAACTACGGAACGGTCACGTTCACTCCCGGCTCCGGCCAACAGATTGGAGTGCTGGGCATCCGCTACACGCCAACAGGGGCGTTCACCAGCATCCCCGTGCTGACCCCGTAAGCAACTGCTGGGCCTGTGTTTCCGGCGAGCCCCACCCGTCAGGGTGGGGACTAAAATTCCCTATGAAATTTTCTTACGAAATTTGGATCCCCCGGTCTCACGACCGGGGCTGACCAACCGCCCGAGCGAACGCGTCTTACGGCGACCGCCACACCCACCAACCATTGAATTCTAATTCGCCGGCAGCGAGATCTTAAACTGCGGCGCTTCCAGGTTGGAGACCCGGTCATCCACCAAAGTCACCGTTCCCACCACACCCCCGGCGGTCCCATAGGTCAGCGTTTGCTTGTCGATCACGGCGTCCACCGTCCTTGGCGATCCCAAAATGCGCTCCACCTCGGCGCGCGACATTCCGACACGCACTTGCGCCCAGCCCTCCGCCATTTTCCAGCCACTGCCAACCGGGGTAGTTAGTTGGTTCTGCAAAGCTCGCACGCTTCTCTCAAGATTCGTAATTCGGCTCGCCTGGCCGGTGACGAGACT
Source organism: Terriglobia bacterium (assembly GCA_963699945.1). Taxonomy (GTDB): domain Bacteria; phylum Acidobacteriota; class Terriglobia; order Bryobacterales; family Bryobacteraceae; genus Palsa-187. Next base: position 344,876 of record CAVOVW010000003.1, on the reverse strand, counting down.
ATTTAAACTCTGGATCTGCTTAAATGCCTGATCCAGGCGGGCTTCCGTGTCGGACTTCGTCGTTTGTGGGGAAGTCTGCGGCAGAGACTGCGAAACGAGGGCCAGCAACCCAACCGCAAGTCCACAACCAATCACCATAAACCTGGGCATACGATCACCCCTGGAGACATTGTATGCACGCCCTCGCCCAATCTGGAATTAATGGCACGAAAACGAAAAATATATCGCCAGCCCAGCCGTCAGGTTGGGGATTACAATTCCTTATGGAATTTGGATCCCCGGTCTCACGACCGGGCTGACCAACTACCCTGATTCAGAACTCCTTGCCGAACATCAAGGTCCCCCGCCGATCGCCGAATAGGACCCTATCGATCTGAAGGCTTCTTGAAAAACCACAAGATCAGCGACTGCGCATCGGCGCGATGGGCATGGCGCTGCTCAAAGCCGCATCGTTCGGCCATCTCGAAAGCATCGGCCTCCGTGATGGGAACTCCCACCCAGGTTTCCTCCGGCGTCGACCGCGCCTGCGGATCTCCCATCACCCAAAACTTAAACAGGGCACCGGCCCGTAGGCGTTTGTGAACTTCGCGGACATAGTTCTCGATGATGTCGCGGCTGGGAATGTGCTGAAACACAATGACCGAGTAAGCGAAATCGAACTCCACCGGAGGCAGCACCGCCAGGTCCATGCCATTATTCCGATATACATGTACGTTCGGAACATCGGCCAGCACCTTCGCCGCCTCCGCGATCATCTCGGCGCTGATGTCCACCGCATAAACTTCGCCGAAAACCTTGGCGAGTGCGCGCGTCACGCGGCCCGCTCCGCATCCGATTTCGAGGATGCGCATCTCCCGGGGCTCCTTGCCCTGGCAGATGTTCTGCATGTCGGAAAGGATATCGCCCGCGACCTCTTCGTCGCCCGAAGCCAGGAACGCCTCGTCCGTCCAGTCCGTCCGGCCGGTGGCGACGTAATGCCGCGCGTTCTTGCGAGCTCGCGCGTCCCAATCCCGGCGCATGCGCTCAAGCTGCTCTTCGATGGTCATTTCTCATTCCGGTGTATCGCGCGCCTGTACTACTCTATCTCGCCTGTCCGGCACAATAAGAGAAACGCTTCCGAGACCAGGGATCAGGCAAGGAGACCGAGTGCATGAGCATCGACGACGAAATTCTGGAGTGCGAAGCCCAGATCAGGCGCGCCCAACTTACGTCCGACGTCCAGGCGCTCGAGCGCCTGCTGGACGATCAACTAATGTTCACGAGCCTCGATGGAACCATCGCAACGAAAGCCGACGATCTCGCGCTGCATCGTTCCGGTCGTCTGCGTGTCACCCGCATGGAGCCGCTCGAATACCGCATCCTCCACCTCGGCGCCACGGCCGTAGTCAGTGTAAAGATGGACGCAGCCGCGGTGATTGACGGAGCCGAGATCGCCAACATCCTGCGCTACACCCGCGTCTGGCATAAGCGGTCAGACCGCTGGCAGCTCGCCGCAGGTCACCTGAGCGCCGTCCCTGCTTGAAGACTACGTGACCGCTACTTACCGGGAGGCGGCGGAAGCTTGCCGCCCTCGGCCAGGATCTTCATGTTCTTCAGCGCCTGCGTGAACCGCGCCCTTCGCGCCTCGATATCCTTTTCGCGCGCGGCGTCATCCGGCAGCATCGAATTATCCAGAACCAGAGTGTAAAGCAGCTTGCACGTCTTCTTCGTCAACGGCCTCGCTTCCAGCGTGCCGTGATATTGGTTGTAGGGTCGGCCCTCGCGCACCGGCTGGTCGTATGTGTACGACATTTCAGATTTGCCCACGAGGATTTCAAGCGTTCCCGACCGCACGGCGCCAATTTCACCGTCCTTGCCCGAGACGATCGTGCACGGGGCCACCTGCAGCCATTCGGTGATGTCGCAATACTTGCCGACTCTCTTCCACACCTCGGCCGCCGGGCGATTGACCGTGATCTCCATGGGAATCGTCACGTAGGTCGGATGCGGTACCGCAAGCGGCGGTGGTTGCCCCTGCGCCTGAGCGAGCTGCGCCATACCGGCGATCGCGAACACACAACCAGCAACTGTCTTACTCAAATGATTCCGCATTTTTCCTCCCAATGGTTTCGCCTTATGAAGCGATGCCGAAGAACATGGTGTCACAGACGGAGCAATGGAATCAAGGCGCTTCCGAGAACACGTGGAACGGGTCCTGCCCGACTCTCTTGCAAATGCTGAAACCGCGGTAGGGCGTCTAGAGAACGGAATGGGTGCTCAAGTACGCGCGCGGGGCTGCGGCAACGGCTGTCTCCAGGTGCATTGGGACAACCAAAGTTGAGGGTAATCCTTGCCAGACGAAAGATTTTCAGCTTTTCTTAAGCAAATCTTCAGGAATCTCCCCTAGGATATTTAATTAGTACCTTTGTTAGTTTGGGTGTAAACGTTCGTTTTTTCGAGCGGCAGTGTCTTTAGATACCCTAAGTAGAGGTTTTACTGGGCTTTTAACGGCTGCCGCAGGGTGGTAGATACTAGCTTCCGGAGGAAAAGAATGAAGTTCTTTGGGGTATTAGCAGTACTGGTAGTCCTTTCCTGTGCCTCGGCGTTCGCTGCAGTCCCGACGTCGCCGTTTACTGAATGCCCAGCGGTCGGTTTCGATGCCACCGGCTGCCAACTCTTGATTGTGGTTTCAGCCGTCAACGGTTCCGGTGTCGCAACGGCGTTTAACGTATATCAGTCCACCACCGACACGCTCCCAATTGACGATTGCGACGATACGCTCGTTGGAATTCTGAATAGCTCTGGCGCGGCTTTGAAGACGATGTCCCTTACAGGCGGCACCGGCTCCCAGGTTTTCGGATTTGAAAATGATGGTGCGTGCGATGGGTCCTATTCGCCCGGACCGACGGCCGGCCAGTGCGGCGGTGCATTCACTTCGACCGACCCGGCGGATTATGGAAGCGCCGGCGTCACATTTTCAGCTTATTGCTCCGACGGCACGTGCGTCGGCGGGTCCACTGGGGATTCGGGTACTTTAGTGATTGGTGGTGCTCCCGGGCTGGCTAATAATGGGACCACATTTTTCACGCTCGAAGGGACGCCGACTGCGGCATCAATCGCTCCAGGCGCTCCATCTGTAACGCCGCTGCCGAGTTCGATCATGCTCTTGATAGTGGGTATGGCGGCAATGACGACGTTCTATCTCGCGAGTGGCAAGTTCTCCCGCGCCAGCTAGGGTCGTTTAACAATCGATGAGAGGCGGCGGGCAGAAATGCCTGCCGCTTTGTTGTTTATCTTGTCCGTTTTCAGCGCCTCTCAAAGATGCCATTAGCGTAAGTCCGTTGCGCCTGCAAAATGCGGAAGCTATGACAAAACAGAAATTTCCTCCCGTCCGCTTGACCGCGCTTGCTATCGTTGCGATCTTCACGGCACTCCTGCAGGCGCCTGCTAACGGACAGAACGCGGAGCGCTTCGAAATCTCCGCGCTCAAAGCGGTTCGGCCTTCGTTGGCAAGATTGGTAATCGCCTGCGACAAAGGCGAAATCTCGGCGGCAAAGGACGCTTACGAAGACTTTGAGACCGGTTGGAAGGGTATACAGGTTTACGTCATTATGCGTGACCGCAACCTCTTCCAGTTGGAAGGCAACCTGGACGTAAAGATTGCTACTGCGCTAAAAGCCGGGAAGCCCAACATGGCGATGCTGGCGTCGGATGCGAAAGCGCTCGCGTCTCGCTACGATGCATTCGTCACCACCGCATCGAAACTGCAGCCTCTGAATCCTCTGTTCGACGACGTCGCACGCCTGCGAATCGCGCGGGCCGAAATGCGCGAAGTGGACCTTGCCCTTCGTGCGAATGATTTTGTGAAGGCTCGCAGGGGATTAGCGATATTTAGCGGCAAGATCAGCGGGATCAAGCCGATCCTGGTTCAGCGCTCTCCGGAGACGTGGGACGCGTTCACCAAAGAGTTTCCGCTTTTGCAGGGAGAAGTTGCCTCAGCCAATCCGGACGTCAAGAAATGTCTGGAACATATCCGGGCGATCATGTCCAAGTACAGCCGGACCCTCACGGCCCTCACGCGGGACGCGGCACAGTCGGTATAGGCGCTCCGGTGGGTCTCCATCGGTCTCATGTTTCTGAGAAAGTGGTAAAGAGTACCGTGCGAATGAAACTCCTCCTCGCGACCGCAACGTTGCTTGCCGCAGCTGCTGCGCCCGTTCGGGCTCATCATTCGTTCGGCGCTGAATTCGATATCAACAAGACCGGCACGATCGATGGCACTGTCGCCAAATTCGATTGGTCGAATCCGCACTCGTTCCTGTATTTAGATGCAAAGGACAAAAAAGGAACGGTCGTCCGCTGGAAGTTCGAACTCGGCGGCCCGTTGACCCTCACGCGAATGCATTGGACTCGCGACTCCTTGAAACCGGGCGACCGGATCAAGGTTTACGGCTTCCTCGCAAAAGACGGTACGCCATTCGCAAACGGACGCATCATCACGTTTAAGGACGGACACACACTCACGTCACGAAACGGCCATGACCAATGAGGACTCGGCTCGGACGAACGGCGGCACGTGGTTCCGTTTACTCGTCGGCTTGGGTTCCCACAAATTGATCTGAGAAATGCCCGCCTGTTCCGCTTCCCGGTTTCCGCTGTTTGCCGACGAAGCCCAAATAAGTTTTAACACTCCAATTCAGCCTAAGGCGCAGGCGGACCCAATTGAAGCGTCTTCGTGTACTCGTTGTAGCTGCCGTCGTGGACGTAGTGTTCTGCGACGACACCGATGCCTTTTTTAAACCAAATGTCTATCGATCCTTTGCCAAAGCGTGCGGATCTATAGTGCACGGCATCCGCGTAGACCAAAGGCAATTGCGTATTGTCGCGCTTAGAACCCGGTTCTACAGTGGCTTCTTTCAGAGGGAAACAGTAATCCGGAGAGAAATTACCTTCGATTAAATGCTCTTGCACCGCGGGTAGGAGCCGTTGCCCGTCCCAGCCCACGACGTACACACATTTCCCGCGAATAAGAAACGGCAACCTATCATGTGCAACTAATGCAGCCCTCTCTTTACTGTTCGTTTGGGGACTAGCCGCTCCTTGCTCTTTCAGCTCCCGTAGGAATAGTTCACCTTCCGGTATCATCTTCCGAGCCACGATCGTTTCTTCGGTATTCCATCTTTCCACCCTCGGTTGATTTGGGTCGCCCGATTTCATTTCGTGTTCATAGACCCAGTGTGTACCGATCTCCAATGGAAACCATGTTTGCGGTCCATCCTGGCCGTTCGCCACCGTCGAAAGAGCGCCGAGTATTACGATCAGACGTCTCATAATCCTAAACCGAGCCATCTCAGGGAACCCGAGAGACATGGACCCGCCCAACAATTTCCTCGCGAAAATCGTAACGCTCCAGACCTTCCCGCTCCAAAGCTACGAAGCTTCCGCCACCGGAGCCGCCATCGGCTGCTCTACTGCCTGCTTATGCGGCAGCGGCATTTTCCGGATCACCAGCGAGAGAAGTGCCGCGCAAAACGCCAGCCCCGCGCCGCCGAAAAATGCGTAATCCCATGTGCCCGTCTTCTCGAACAGCGTGGCCGCGATGCCCGCGCCCAGCAGCGACGCGAATCCCTTGGCGCTATACAGGAAGCTGTAATTCAGCGCCGAGCTCTTGCTCCCGTACAAATCGGCCAGCACCGCCGGGAAGAGCACGTAGATCTCGCCCCATGTCAGGAACACCAGCACCATCAGCGTGACGAACAGGAAATCACTGGTGCGGCCCAAGGTCGTCGCCGCCACCAGGAAAATGGACTGCAGCAGGAACGCCGTGAACATGGTCCATTCGCGGCCCAGATGATCGGAAACGCAGCCCCACAAAATACGGGCCGATCCATTGGCCAGCGGCGTCAGGATCAGAGCGATCGTCACCGCTGCGCTGCCGATTTTGAAATTGGTGGCCACCGGTTTCAACTGCGCCGTCACCATCAGCCCGCCGATGCCCATCGATAGCATCGCGATGAACAGCACGTAAAACTGCGGCGTGCGCAGCATCTCCGTGCAGGTGAACTCCACGTTGTGCCGCCGCACTTTTTTCTTCACGGCCGCCGCCGCGAACTTCATATCCGCCGGCGGGTTGATCAGCACCAGTCCGGCCAGCATAATCACCAGCCCGTGCGAGATTCCGGTCCACAGGAACGTGTCGGAATAGCCGATGCGGCGGATCAGATAATCGAAGATCGGATTGAACAGCGCCGCGCCCATTCCATAGCCCGCCGTCATGATGCCGGACGCCGTGCCGCGTTTATCCGGGAACCACTTCACCGCGATCGAAACGCCGCACGCGTACACGCACGCCACGCCGATGCCGGCCATCGCATATAGAAGATAGAAATTGGTAAGCGTCTCGACGTGTCCCAGCGATCCCCAGCCCAGCGCGCACAGCACGCCGGAAATCGCCATAAATAATCGAGGACCCACTTTGTCGATGTACGATGCCACGAAAGGCATGGTCCACGTGCCCGCCGCGACAAACAGCCCGAAGCCCCACTGCACGTCGGAGAGCTTCCAGTGCTGCGCCATGTGGGCCTTCACCATGGGCTGGGCGAACAGCGTCCAGGCATACTGCAGGTTGCCGATCATCACCATGCCGACGAACGCAGACCATAGCCTAACCCATCGGTTCATATCAGTCTCCCTTGGCCAGCCGCGATCGTAAGACCGTGTATGAAGAGCCCACTAGGAATTGTAATCCCGATCTTCAACGGTGCGAGTTGCGAAGACTCGCTCGCCGCCTAACCGGCCTTCGCTGCCAGAGCGCTGACGCCCAGCAGTTTTGCGCAAACATATACGGTGCGAGTATACGGCATCGCGATGCCCAATTTCTCGCCCAATTCTACGACGGCTCCTACCACCGGTTCCAGTTCCATCGGGCGCCCTGCTTCCAGATCCTGCAGCATGGACGTTTTATGCTCGCCCACCTTTTCCGCGCCCGCAATCCGCTGCTCGATCGTGATCGGCAGGTCCATGCCCAGGCGCGCCGCCACGGCCTCAACCTCGGTCATGATACTGCGAACCAGATCGCACACGCCGGGGTCCCGAGCCATCGCCGCGAGCGTCGCGCGCGTCAAGGCGCTCAGCGGATTAAACGCGACGTTGCCCAGCAGCTTCACCCACATCTCATTCCGGATGCGCGTCGAAACCGGCGCGCGCAGCCCCGCCGCGATTAAGTCGGCAGCAATCGCCTTCAGCCTTTCGGAGCGGCTTCCATCCGGCTCGCCCAGCGAGATCCGATTGCCTTCCGTGTGGCGAATCACGCCAGGCTCGACGATTTCCGTGCCCAGGTACACCAGCGACCCCACCACCTTCGCAGGATCAATCGCCTTTGCCACCACGCCGCCCGGGTCCACCGATTCCAGATGCAGGCCGGTCTGTTCTCCCGCGGCTGTCTGGAAATACCACCAAGGAATCCCGTTCTGCGTGCTAACCACCGTCGTGTGTTCACCGATGAGGGGTGTCAGGCTGGGAGCAAGCGCAGTAAGTCCATGAGCTTTTACTCCTAAGTAAATGACGTCAAAAGGGCCTGCGTCCATCAGGTCGGCGATCAACTGCGGCTTGGCGTCGAAGTTGCCGCCTTCGCTGAGCACTCGCAGCCCATTCTTCTGCATCGCCGCCAGGTGAGGACCTCGCGCGAACAGCGTGACGTCCTGCCCGGCCCGAGCCATGCACGCGCCGATGTAACCCCCGATAGCTCCGGCGCCGGCGATCAGAGTGCGCATGTGGTTACCCCATGGGCCAGCCCTACAAACCAGTCATCCTGAGAAGCGAAGCGATCGAAGGATCTGCTTTTACTTTGCCAGTCCACATCGCTATAACTAAAAGCAGATCCATCACCCGCAAAACGGGATTCAGGATGACAAAGTAGTGGTTCTGAGCGAAGGCTCCGCATTCGCGACCGGTCCTTCGTCCTACGCGCCGAACGCTTTGGCCACCACTCCGCGCTGAATCTTGCCGGTCGCCGTGCGTGGAATCTGCGTCGTGATGTGCAGCTTCTTGGGCCGCTTGAATTCCGCCAGGCGCTCCTTACAAAATGCCATGATGTCAGCGTCTTTGGTGGAATCTTTAAACTCTTCCTTGAGCACAACAGCGGCTTCCACTTCTTCTCCCCACGACGGATGCGGCACGCCGAAACACACGGCCTCCGCCACCGCTGGATGACTCAGCAGCACTTCATCGATCTCGCGCGGGCCGATTTTCTCGCCGCCGCGGTTGATCAATTCCTTGATGCGCCCGGTCAGGCTAAGATAGCCTTCGGCATCAAGTACTCCTTGATCTCCTGTCCGAAACCAACCATTGGTAAAGGACTTGGCATTCGCCTCCGGATTGTTCTCATAACCCGCCACCACGTTTGGACCCTGGATCACAACCTCGCCGCGCGTGTCGGGAGGCAGCAGGTTTCCGGCCTCATCCATGATGCCGATCTTGATGCCGGTGGCCCTGCCAACCGATCCCGGCTTGCGCGCCGAAGGCGGCTGCGGATTCGAAGACATCTGGTGCGAAGCCTCGGTCATGCCATAGGCTTCCAGCACCGGAGCGCCGAATACCTTTTCCATTTGGGCCATCATTTCCGGCGGCAGCGACGCGCTGCACGAACGGATGAACCGCAACTGCTCCGCGCCCTCCGGACGCGTTTCGCCCGCGCGGCTCAGCAGCATGTTGTGGATGGTGGGCACCGCCGAATACCACGTCGCGCCCGTGTCGCGAACGGTGCGCCAGAACGAGAGCGGAGCGAACTTGTTCGGCACCGCCACGGTCCCGCCCGAAAGCAGCGTGGACAAAGTGGACGCCACCAACCCGTGGACATGGAACAGAGGCATCACGCACAGTGAAACGTCCTGGGGTGAAAGGGAATAGTGCGCCACGATATTTTTCGTGGACGCAGTGATGTTCTTGTGCGCGATCGGCACGCGCTTCGGCCGCCCCGTGCTGCCGCTGGTGTGCAGGATCAGCGCGAAATCTTCCGGCGTCGGCGGCGTTGCTTTCTTCCCTTGGTTTGAATTAGGTGTCGCGCCTTCGATCCGCACAAAGCCTTTGTCGTCCGTGACCAGCGTGTACACCGGCACTCCGCGAGCCGCAGCCGCCTTCTTCGCGGCATCGCCGCCCTCCGGCAGCACCAGCAGCACCTTCGCGTTGGTGTCTTCTAAATAAAAATTGACTTCCTCTTCGCGATACCCGGGATTCAACGGCGCAGCCGTTCCCGCGATGGAGGCGGCCAGGAAACTGACGATCGCCGGCAGGCCATTGGTGCAATAAGTGGCCACGCGGTCGCCCTTCTGGATTCCGATTGAGGCGAGTGCGTCCGCCATGGACGTCACCTGATCGCGAAGCTGTTGACGTGTGATGCGGAGTCCCAATTCGGGGAGGATGATCGCCGTGCTTTCCGCAGGCCCGGTCTGGATGAGCTCCAGCAGCGTGGATGGATTGGACATCTTCCTCATTACAACATAGTCGCCGCCGAGGTTTAATAGAGGCCGCCCTCTGGTTATACGCGTGATATTCTCAGTGCGTAAACGTCATGCCGATTTCAATCCATCCGGATCTCGAAGCACGCCTTCGCTCCAGGGCACAGGCTGAAGGCATCACGGTTGAGGCATATGTGGAGCGCATCGCCCGCGAAGACGAGCGAGCCGAGGCGGAACTCGAAGCGCTTGCTTTGGAAGGTCTGCAGTCCGGAGAACCCCTTCCCGCTAGTGACGATTACTGGATGCGCAAGCGCCAGCAGCTTCACTCGAAGAACAATCGATCATCGTGACGTGTCTACGTCATCAGACCGCGGACGGACCGCGAGGCATTCGTTCACCAGAACCTAGAAGGAAGTTAGTATTTTCGCCTTCATTTCGCCCGTGCGAAATGCATCTACTCTCGCTAGCTAAATGCGCATGAATCAGATACATCGCGCTTTCGCAATCGGACTCTCAAAATGGGTTTATTTACAGGCGTTTTAAGCGATTTTCAGGGCCCGGGGAATACCTCGGGTGCGGAAAATAAAAACGACGCAGCCACGGGCCTGCCAGGGGCCTGGAAATCGATTTTGGAATTTTCAATGAAAACGAATAAAACTTTCATTTATCGCTAAATGAAATTAATATCGTCATCCTGAGGAGCGCAGCGAACGAAGGATCTGCTTTTTCTCCTTCGCGAAGCTCTAGAAAAGCGGATTCTTCGCGTGGTCGCTCAGAATGACGTTGGTGGAGATTGGCGTCAGACGCCTTCCGGCGTCGCTGCTCCATCGGTGCGCGCATCCGAGGCGCCCCAATTGGTTCCCGTGTCCGATTCATGCATCACGGCTTGCCCTCGCCCCATCTCCTGCGAGTATTCCGGCCGCACGCTGATCAGGTGGCCCATCTCGGTGAGCTCCGCGAGCACGTTTTCCGCAACACGTGCCTCGATCGCCACGTCGAAGCCCGCGGGCGATCCCTTAAAGAAGCGCGGAGCTTCCAGGGCCTGCTGCAGGTTCATGCCATAATCCACCACGTTGGAAACGAACTGGGCGTGCGCCAGCGGCTGATTCGCTCCGCCCATGATGCCGAAGCCTACGTGGCGATTTCCCTTTTGCATGAAGCCGGGAATGATGGTGTGATACGGACGCTTGCCGCCCGCGACCACGTTCGGATGCGCGGGATCCAGACTGAAACCGGCGCCGCGATTTTGCAACACGAACCCCAGGCCCTGCGGCGTGACGCCGGAGCCGAACGCGGCGTACACGCTCTGGATCCAACTGGCGATGTTGCCTTCGCGATCCACCACGGCGAGGTAAACCGTATCGGCGGTCGGAATCTCGGCGGCCGCGACGTCGCCATTCGCGCGGCGGCGATTGATGCGGCGTGCGCGCTCTCTCGCATGCTCTTTCGAAATCAGAGTCTCTACCGGGACGCGCTCCGCGCGCGGGTCGGCGACATAGCGATAAGCGTCGGCATACGCGAGCTTCATCGCTTCAATGCGCCGATGCAGCTCCGCGCGCCGACAGCGGACCCGCCTGATCGCGCGGAATGTATTCCATAATGTTGAGCATTTCGAGCGCGGCCATGCCCTGGCCATTGGGCGGCAGCTCGTATATTTTCCAGCCGTGGTAGTCGGTGTGAATCGGTTCCACCCACTCGGCAGAAAATGTCGCGAGATCTTCGGCCGTCATCAGGCCGCCCATCGCATGGGACGCCTGGACAATCGCCTTTGCGATCTCGCCCTGATAAAAACCTTCCGTGCCATCAAGAGCGACGGTGGCGTAGGAAGCCGCCAAGTCGGGATTGCGAAAAATCTCGCCGTGCTGCGGCGCGCGATGTTTCGGCAGGAACACGCGGCTCGATTCGGCGTGCGCCTGCAGTTTCGCAATGGTCGCGGGAGCGGACCACAGCTCCTGCGCGATTTCCGGCACGGGGTACCCTTCGCTGGCATAAGCGATGGCCGAGCGGAACAGGTGGTTCCAATCGATCTTGCCGAAGCGGGCGTGCATCTTCGCCCATCCGTCCACCGCTCCGGGAACCGTCACGGCGTGGATGCCCGCGTCCGCCATAGACCCGAAGCCGCGCGAAGTCACATGCTGGTGCGATAAAGCCTTCGGCGCGTGGCCGGATGCGTTCAGCCCGGTGAGCTTGCCGGTCTTGGCTTCCCAATACAGGGCGAACAGATCGCCGCCCATGCCGTTCATCATCGGCTCGACCACGCCCAGTACGGCGTTCGCCGCGATGGCCGCATCCACCGCAGATCCGCCGAGCGCCAGAATCTGCGCCGCGGCCTGCGACGCGAGGGCATTGCTGGTGGCGGCAATGCCGCCCCGATTGATCACCATCGACCGACCGTAATTTCGTCCAATAGGGGGCTGTACGCCGAGCATTTCGTATAGAGTAGCAGGACGCGCGCGATCTTCGTTGAGACCAGCGCGCCCGCGCCGTATTATTTTGACGAGCGTCATATAATGTGGTTTACAGCGATGCCTATTGATCCTCCCGTGCTGGCCCAGGAAATTTTCGAAGCGTACAAGACCGGAGCCGAAATCACCGAGCCTCCGTCGCGCGATGCAGCGTTCGACTTGCACGCGGCTTATCAAACGGAATCCGCGCTGGCCGCGCTGCGCACGGCCGTTGGTTCACGTCCTGTGGGATGGAAAGTGGGCTACGCGAATAAGGCGATGTGGCGCGTGCTGAAGTTGGACACGCTGGTATGGGCGCACATGTACAACGAGACCGTGCACTATGCCGCGAACGGCGAGGCGAATTACGCGCTGGCGGCGGCGCGCGCGCCCAAAGTGGAACCGGAGATTGTGTTCAAGCTGAAGACGCCGATTGCGTCGGAAGGCCTGGACGCGGCCGCGGCCTTGGCGAATGTCGAATGGCTTGCCATCGGATTCGAGGTGATCGATTGCCCGTTCCCGAACTGGCAGGTGAAGCCCACCGACTTCGTCGCTGCGTTCGGATTGCACATGGGCCTGATCGTCGGTGAGCCGATGAAGGTAGAGGCCGCGGCGATTCCCGCTCTGGTAGAACAGCTGGCGGCGTTCAAGGTGAAGGTTTCGAAGAATGGCGAGCTGGTGGAGGAAGGCGCGGGCAAGAATTCGCTGCGCAGTCCGGCGCTGTGCCTGGCGGAGCTCGGTGGAGCGATGTTACGTGCTCGGGCAAACGCCGGGGTTGAAAATAGCGGCACGCTCGCGGCCGGAGATTTGATCAGCAGCGGAACACTCACGGCCGGGCATCTGGCGCAGAGCGGGGAAACGTGGCGGGCCGATGTGGAAGGCTTGCCGCTGCAGTCACTGACGGTTCATCTCTCTTAAGTGGCTCGCGTAAGCTAGCGCAGTCCCGGTCGGTCAGCCTCGGTCGTGAGACCGGGATTCAATTTTATAACGAATTGTGGCCCCCCTTCACAGGTGGTGTAGCCGAGCGCTTCTGGTTCTCTCCTATTCACTTCGCCGACTAACGTTCCTGACCAGCAATGTATAATTCTTCCGTCCCACGGTTCGCTCCGAAAGAAGAGGTGGCTGCATGAATTTCTCCAAACTCGCACCGGTGGTGTTCGCCTGCGGCTTATCCGCACTGTTGTTGATGCCGGTTGCGCGCGCAGGCTCCCGGTATTGCCGAAAGATGTCTATCCCGATTCGCGCTTCCGTCTGCCTCTTCCCAAGCGCGACGATTTCGACGACGAAGGCAGGAAAGTGTTCGACCGCATCGCCGATCCGAACAGCAAACGTCTGGCCGGTCTTCAAGGACCCGCGGGGATTCGCTTAGCGGACCCAAAACTCGCGCGAATCATGGATGAGGTCAATGATTATGTGCGATATCAAACGGGTTTCGGCGACCGGTTGACCGAAATCGCGATCATGACTACCGCGCGCGAGATGGATCACCAGTTCGAATGGGCCGCGCACGAAAAGGCCGGGCTGAAGGCGGGCGTCGAGCCCGCGCTCGTCGACATCATTAAATATCGGAAGCCGATCGTGAACGTGGAGGAGAAGGAAGCCGTGACGATCAAGTTCGGGCGTGAGTTGTTCGGCGCGCGTAAGGTATCTTCGGAAACGTTCGCTCACGCGCTGCGGCTGTACGGCAAGAAGGGGCTAGTGGATCTGGTATCGCTGATGTCGCAATATTCGGCGACGGCCGCGCTGCTGACGGCGTTCGATATGCAACTGCCTCCGGGACAGGCGCCGCTGCTGCCGGTGAAGTAAGCGCGGTGGACCGATTCGAACAAGGCCATAGCGCTCCTTATTAGGAGCACCCCGCTCCATAACTGTCGCGGCTCCGAAGTGATCGCATTCGTTTCCGAGCCGCGAGAGTCATCGAGCGGGGTGAACTGGTTGCGCCTGTGACCGGCCGAACGCCAGTGATGTCTTCGGATACCATAAGGGACGGACTCTGCTGATCGGGGCAATTTGAAAATGACACGGCTCATGCGAAATGGAAAGCGACACGCCCCGGGAAGCGCGATTCTGGTTGTGTTGGCCGCGTCGCAGATGTGGGCGCAGACTCCTGCGGCGTATCGCGCGCCGCGCTTGGCGGGTACGACGCGTCCCAACATAAATGGGCTATGGCAGGCGGTTAACGAGGGGAATTGGGATATTCTGGCGCACGAAGCCCAGCCGGGTCCGGCGGAGTTCGGAGCACTGTTTGCCGAGCCCGCCGGAGTAGGAATCGTGGTCGGCAACCAGATCCCATATAAGGCCGAAGCACTGGAGCAGAAGAAAAAGAATTTTGAGGAGCGATTTGTGCGCAAGGTGCGCGACGGCGTCCGCGACGAACCGCTGGATCCCGAAGCGAAGTGCTATCTGCCGGGCGTCCCGCGCGCGACGTACATGCCGTTTCCATTCCAGATCATTCAGGGCGATAAGAAGATCGTGATCGGCTATGAATATGCCAGCGCCAGCCGCATCATCCCGCTGGAAAAAGTGGGCGAGGCGCCGACCGACAGCTACATGGGCTGGTCGCAAGGACGCTGGGACGGCGATACGCTGGTGGTGGATGTGACTGGTTTCAACGATAAGACGTGGTTCGATCGCGCAGGTGATTTTCATTCGGAAGCACTGCACGTGGTGGAGCGCTACACACCGGCCAGCACGCAGATGATGAATTACGAGGCGACCATGGAAGACGCGAAGGTGTTCACGCGCGCGTGGAAGATTGCGTTTCCTTTATATAAGCGCGTGGAGGCGAACGCGCAGTTTCTGGAGTTCAAGTGCGTGCCTTTCGCCGATGAGCTGATCTACGGCCATCTGCGAAAGAAGTAGGAGGATCCGACATGCGAACTGCTTTATTCATCGGCGTGCTGACGGCAACGCTCGCCGGAGCGCAGGCGACGCAGAGCCTCGCGGGGAAAGTGGAAGACGCGAAAACGCCGGTGGTGACCAGCGTCGCGCCGAAGGCCCCGGTGAAACAGTGGAAGACGCCGTGGGGCGATCCGGATCTGCAGGGCACCTGGTCGAACGCCACCACGACACCTCTGCAGCGCCCGGCAAAATTTCAAGGCCGCGAGTTTTTGACTAAGGAAGAACGCATCGCCGAGAACAAGCAGACCGAGGTCGGGCGCGATCAGCGCGATGCGAAGGGCACGGCGGCCGATGTCGCGGGCGCGTACAATAATGCGTGGTTCGATTACGGATGGTCCGATGGCCGCACGTCGCTGATTTACGATCCTAAGGACGGCAGGAAGCCGGCGCTCACTCCGGACGGCCTGCGGCGTTCGAAGCTGCGCAACGAAAGCATCCGCACGGATGGGCCTTATAACAGCGTGGCGGACCTGGACCTTTATACGCATTGCATTGTGCGCTACGGCCTGCCGCGGCTGCCGACGGCCTACGACAATAATTTCGAGATCGTGCAAACGCCGGGCTTCGTCGGAATTGTACAGGAGCAGATTCATGAGACGCGCATGATTCCTCTGTCGACGCATGTCGACAAAACTTCCTTGGGCGCTCGCCCGCATCTGGACGCAAGTGTGCGCCAGTGGCTCGGCGATTCGCGAGGTCATTGGGAAGGAACAACGCTGGTTGTCGAGACCACGAATTTCAACGATCGCACCAGCTTCGAAGGCGCGACGCGCAACATGAAGCTAGTGGAGCGCTGGACGCGCCTGACTGACAAACTCGTTGATTACCGCTTCACGGTTGACGATCCCGCAACTTGGACGCGCCCGTGGTCGGCGGCCATCATGTGGTACCAGAGCAACGGCCTATTCGAGTACGCGTGCCACGAAGATAATGTGGGAGCGTACGGGATTCTGGCGGGTGCGCGGGCGGATGAGGCGAAGGCCGCCAAGGGCAAGTAGCTTTATATTGCTATCATAATGCTGTGGGCAATATAGAGTTTGCCTGGGACCAGCGCAAAGCACGGTCCAATTTGGCTAAGCACGGCGTGTCATTCGAAGAAGCGCAGTCGGTGTTTCTCGACGAGAGCGCCCGCTTAGTCGACGATCCGGATCATTCGGCCGACGAGGAACGATTCCTTTTACTCGGCTACAGCTTCCGCGCAAGATGCCTGGTGGTGAATCATTGCTATCGCGAATCCGACACCATGATCCGCCTGATTTCGGCCCGTCGCGCCACACCCCACGAAGAGGCGATGTATTGGAGTTTCAAATGAGAAAAGAATACGATTTTTCGAAGTCCCGCAAGAATCCTTATGCTAAACAGCTCAAACGGCAGGTCACGATCCGCCTCGATTCGATGGCTGTAGACTACTTCAAACAAATGGCCGCCGAGATGGGAACGCCCTACCAGAATCTGATTAATATGTTTCTCCGGGACTGCGCGGCGCAGAAGCGCCGTCTTGTCGTGGACTGGCCAGACACGCCGCCCAAGCGGCAAGCCAGCCGCTAAAGTATCCTCACTTGCACAATAAGTTCTTATTGCGGAACACCACGTTCCACGGGCGGATCTCCCATGAGAGGAATATCCCGTTGATCGCGAATGGATCTTCGCGCACCAGCTTGTCGACTTCCTGCGCGCTGTCGCCTTCGTAGACCAGCAGGCCTCCGGTGTCGTCCACGAACGGACCCGAAATCACCAGCTTGTCGCGTGACTGCAAGCCCGTCAGATATTCGCGATGTGACGGACGGACCTTGGCGATGAGGGACGCATCCGGCGTGTATTTGCAGATGGCAGCGTAGATCATGTCCACTGATTATACTGGGCCGATTATACTCAAATACTTGGGGAATCACTGTTCATGAGTCACAAGAAACCATCGATCGCGATCATCGGCGCGGGCATGGGCGGATTGGCCGCGGCCGGAACGCTGCGGATGGCCGGATTCGACGTGCAGGTTTACGAGCAGGCGCCGCATTTTGAGCGGATCGGCGCGGGCATCCAGATGATGCCGAATTCGATGAAGGTGCTGCGCAAGTTGGGGATCGAAGAGCGCCTGCGAAAAGCCTCCTTCATGCCGTATTCGCACCTGAATCGCGTGTGGGACACGGGCGAGATCATTCGCGAATTGCCGATGCCCGAATCGCTTTACGGCGCTCCTTATTTATGCATGCATCGCGCGGATCTGCATTCGGCGCTGGCGTCGGTGGTGCCGACGGAGATCATCCATTTAAATAAGAAGCTCACCAACCTGGATCAAAAAGGTGGCGAGGTGCGCATGTCGTTCGCCGACGGTACGAAGATGACGGCCGATGCGGTGATCGGCGCCGATGGCGTGCATTCGCTGGTGCGCGAGATCGTGGTGGGTCCTGATGCGCCGATCCACAAGGGCCGCATCGCGTATCGCGCGAATTTTTCGTCCGCGCTGCTAGAGGGCCGCGATATTGGCCCTTCGCGTACGAAATGGTGGGGCATCGACAGGCACATCGTGATCTATTACACGAAGGCCGATCGCAGCGAAATTTATTTCGTCACCAGCGTGCCGGAGCCCGCAGAGTGGATCACGAAGGAATCGTGGTCCGCGAAGGGCGATGTGCATGAGTTGCGCGCGGAGTACGCGGGCTTTCACGCCGATGTTCGCGCGGTGCTGGAGGCGTGCCCGGATTGCCATAAGTGGGCGATCCTCGAACGCGAGCCTCTGCCGCGCTGGAGCGACGGACACGTGGCGCTGCTGGGCGACGCGTGCCATCCGATGACGCCGTACATGGCGCAGGGAGCGGCGACTGCGATTGAGGACGCGGCGATTCTGGCGCGGTGTTTCGAAGAAACGCAGGGTGACGATGTCGCGGGCGTGTTCCAGATGTACGAGGCAAGTCGCAAGCCGCGCACGTCGCGCATTCAGGCGATCTCGAGCGCGAATACCTGGATGAAAGGCGGCGCGGACGACACAAGCTGGTTGTATGGTTACGACGCTTGGAACGTTCCGCTAACGCGGGCCGAGCAGACAGTATAGAGATGGCAAACTTCAAGACTGCTGATGGGTGTTCGATCGACTACACGCTGCACGCGGCGTTCAAAGAAAATGCGCCGCGCTTGACGCTCATTCACTCCCTGGCTTTGGATCGCTCGATTTGGGACGGCGTCGTGCATGCATTCGCAGGCGACGCACACGTGCTGACTTACGATTGCCGCGGGCATGGGAAATCGGACAAGCCGGCGGGTCCTTACACCGTGGAACAATACGCGCGCGATCTGGCGGAGCTATTCGATCACATCGGATGGAAGGCGGCGGTGGTGGCGGGATGTTCCATGGGCGGCATGACGGCGGAGGCATTCGCAGGATACTATCCGTCGAGAGCGGCAGGGCTGGCGCTGATCGATACATCGGCGTGGTATGGTGCCGAAGCGCCGAAGACTTGGCGCGAACGGGCGGCGAAGGCGCGGGCGGATGGGCTTGCGGGGATGGTCGATTTTCAAACGTCGCGTTGGTTCAGTGATAAGTTTCGTGCCGAGAATCCTGAACTGGTGAAGGCGACGGCGGACGTTTTTCTGGCGAACGATGTGGAAGCCTATGCGGCCGCTTGCATTCTGTTGGGCGATGCCGATCTTCGGCGGTTCCAGGCGGAGTTCAAGATGCCTGTGGCGATCATCGTCGGCGAAGAGGATTATGCGACGCCGCATGAGATGGCGCTGAAGATGCACGAAGCGATTGCCGGGTCTACGCTCACGATTTTGCCGAAGGCGCGGCACCTGACGCCGATCGAATGTGCGGATCGCATCGCAGGGGAACTGCGCGCGCTGCTCGGTCGCACTGTTTAGCTCCATGGAAGAGCGCACTACGTCCGCGGTGGATGCGGGCTCGCAAGCGGGGATGCTGCTGGCGCGAATGGAGGCGGTTCCGTTCACGCGCTGGCACGCGAAGGCGCGCATCGTCATGGGCAGCGCCACATTCTTCGATGCGTTCAACGCGCTGTCGCTGGCGTTCGCGCTGCCGATCCTGATCAAGCTGTGGCACATCACGCCGGCCGAAAGTGGTGTGTTGATCGGCACGTCGTACATCGGACAGCTTGCGGGTGCGATCGTGTTCAGCTGGCTGGCGGAAAAGTTCGGACGCGTGCCCAGCGCGTCGTGGGCCGTCACGCTGATGTCGGTGATGAGCATTGCGTGCATGTTCAGCGGCAGCTTCACGGGGTTGCTGGTGTGCCGGTTGATTCAGGGAATCGGCGTGGGCGGGGAGATGCCGGTGGCGGCGACGTATGTGAGCGAGCTGTCGCAGGCGCGCGGACGCGGGCGCTTCTTCCTTTTATATGAGCTGATTTTCCCGATCGGACTAATGGCCACGGGACAGGTGGGCACGCTGCTGGTGCCGGTGTGGGGCTGGCAGGCGATGTTTCTGATCGGCGGAATTCCGGGCTTGATCGTCGCGTATTTGTTGACGCGGTTGCCGGAGTCGCCGCGGTGGTTGATCTCGCACGGGCGTTTGGCGGAAGCGGAAAAGATAATCGCGCAGGCTGAGGCATCAAAGCCTTTTGGTGACCCGCAGCATGCTGCGGGACCGCTCCCTTCGGTCGCGGCTCGTGTGGTCGCGGAGCGGAAAATCGTGGCGCGGACGCCGGCGGAGCGGGCAAAGTGGAGCGAAGTGCTTTCGCCGGTGTATCGCAAGCGCACGCTGATCGCGTGGTTCCTGTGGGCGTGCGCGTACTTCGTATCGAACAGCTTGAACAACTGGATGCCGAGCCTGTACAACACGGTCTATCACCTGGGGTTGAAAGAATCGCTGCGCGCGGCGTCGATGCTGAACGTGGCGCAAGTGGCGGTGCTGCTGGTGTGCGCGTTCGCCATCGATCGCACGGGGCGCCGCGCTTGGACGGTCGCGAGCTTCGTGGTGAGCGCAATTCTGCTCGCGATTCTAGGATTCGGCGCCGCCGAAAGCGCGACGCGCGTGATGATCCTGGGCACGTTAAGCTACGGCGTGGTGGGATCAGCGAACGCCGTCCTTTATTTATACACGCCGGAAATTTATCCGACGCGGATGCGCGCGATCGGCACGGGGCTCAGCACGTCATGGCTGCGCATTGCGTCGGCTGTGGGACCGGCGTTGGTCGGTGTGATGGTGGGCGCGCAAGGAGTGGGTCCCGTGTTCTGGCTGTTCGCGGCAGTGGCGTTGGCGGGAGCCGTGGCCGCGCTCGGGATGCTGGAAACGCAGAACCGGCGGCTGGAAGATATCGCGTCGTAACTGGCGCGAATGCCGCCGTGCGCCTCGCGAGAAAATCATCGCGTATAGAGGGGTTGACACCGCCGGGCGCGGGGAGTAGATTCCGGGCATGGACACGAACCGTCATGCGCCAAGGTTCCAATCGGCCGCGTTCATCGCGGGACTGAGTTTAGTCTTAACGCCGACCATGCTGCCTGCCCATCACGCATTGGACAAAGAGTTCGATACGAAGAAGATGATCGCGCTCACGGGTTCGGTCACGAAGGTCGAATGGAGCAATCCTCACGTGCGGCTCTTTCTGGATGTCCAGGACCGCGATAGGGCGGGGAATTGGGAACTGGACATGGGAAGCCCCAACGTTCAAATGATGAACGGCTGGAAGATCGATACGTACCGGCGCGGCGATCGGGTGACGGTGATTGCTTATCCCGCCAGGAATGGCACGATGGTCGCTTACGGCAGCAAAATCTCGCGCGAGTAACCGGCGTCTCCGACGGGGCGATGCAAGACACGCTGAAGAACGGCTGATCCTGGCGTACGCGCGCCGCGTGCTGTGCGTGCCTCTCGTTATAATTGAAGTTTCATGCGCATCGTGAAACATTTGTTTTTCTGTTTGGTTGCCGTTGTGTGTTCGCGTGCCGCGTTCGCGCAATTTCCGGCGAATCTGATGATGTCAAAGGAGCCGACGCAGGTTTCCGACCACGTATACATGTTGAAAGGGTTCCCGAACGTCGCGATTATTGTGGGAGACCGCGCGACGCTGGTGGTGGATACCGGCCTGGGGAACGCGAATGGCCGGATTGTGGCGGAGGCGGCGAAGAAGCTGGCGAAGGGTTCGACGCTGTATCTTACGACGACGCATTTTCATCCCGAACACGCGGGCGGCGAGGGAGGCTTCCCGGCGTCGACAGTTCTGGTCCGCAATCAGGCTCAGCAGATTGAGCTGGCAGACCAGGGCATGAAGATGATCGAGAGGTTTTCCGAGCGGCCGGAGATGAAAGATTTGCTGGCCGAATCGAAGTTTCGCGATCCCGATATTATTTTCGATCAAGTGCTGCAGCTGGACCTGGGCGGTGGGGTCAAGACTCGGCTGTTCTGGTTGGGCGCCGCGCATACGGGTGGCGATGAGATGGTGTTCGTGGAGCCTGATAAGACGCTTGTCTCCGGCGACGTGGTGCAGAACAAGCAGGCGGCGTCGGCGGGATTCGACAAAGCGAGCGTGCGAACATGGCTGGCGATTCTGGATCAGCTGGGCGGGTTACGCGCGACGACCGTGCTGCCGGATCATAGCGACCCCGGCGACGCGTCCATGCTGATTCAGGGAACGCGAAAGTTTCTTGCCGATCTGCGGGATCAAGCCGTGGAGGCGAAGCATCAGGGTGTATCGGTGGACGACGCGGCCGTGAAGGTGACGGAATCGCTTAAGACCATGTACCCTGACTGGGAGAATTGGTTCGGCGTTCCTGAGACGGTGAAGAAAGTGTACGCGGAATACGAGTAGATTATGAAATCGGAGATGCAGAGCGTCCGCTTCGAATGTCAGCGCGGCTGCATTAATTGCTGCACGCAAGAGGGACGAATTTATCTCACCGAGACTGACCTGGTGCGCGCGGCGAAGTTTGTCGGGATGGCGCCCGCGGCATTCGAAAAGAAATACGTTTATCGGACGAGGCATGAACTGCGTTTCCGCAAGCCGCGCGAGAAGCAGTGTCCCTTTTTGCGGGAGCACGGATGCAGCATTCATCCGGCGAAACCGACGCAGTGCAGAACGTTTCCGTTTTGGCCGGAGCTGCTGGAGCGGAAAGTGGAATGGGATGAAGCGGCGACGTATTGCCCGGGGATCGGGAAGGGCCCGCTGATTCAGATCGGGGTCGCGATGAAGATCGCGGAGGAAGAGCGCGCGGCGTATCCATTGCAGTATATGGAAACCTAGCGCAGTATGTGGATGCCTAGCGGCAAACAGCAGATCCTTCGTCGCTGTGCTCCTCAGGATGACTGTTGTTTGCGTTTAATTAAATCACCGCTGGCTTAGGCCGCCGTCCACGGCCATGATTTGGCCGGTGATGAAATCGGGTGAGGTAAGGAAGAAGGCCACGGCTTCGGCTACTTCTTCTCCGGTGCCTGCGCGAGCCATCGGCGTGGCGGCGATCATGCGCTCGATGCGGTCGCTGGTGTCGTCGAAGGGAATCACGCCGGGCGCCACGGAATTCACCGAGACTTTTGGCGCGAAGGCTTTTGCCAGGGCGCGGGTCAGCATGATGACTCCGGCCTTCGATGCGCAGTAGTGCGCGTGCTGCGCCCAGGGACGAATGCCGCCGAGCGAGCTTATGTTGACGATCCGGCCTCCATCGGCTGCGATCATTCGCTTGGCCGCCTGCTGACAGCAGAAGAAGGTTGCTTTGAGATTGACGGAATGGATGAAGTCCCAATCGGCCTCGGTGACTTTGAGCGGATCGATCTGCGTGAAGCGGCCCGCGTTGTTCACCAGCGCGTCGATGCGGCCGAAGTGGGATTGGACGCGATCGAATAGTTTTTCGATCTCCGCGACCTTCGTGAGATCGGCTTGAAAGGTGGGCGCGCCGCCGCATTCGGCAGCCGTTTCGGACGCCTTTTCTTCGGAGCCTCCATAGTGGATAGCCACGCGCGCGCCGTGCTTCGCGAGATGGAGCGCGATGGAGCGGCCAATGCGCACCGCGCCGCCGGTCACCAGGATCACACGTCCGTCGAGAGGCAGCATCCTATTTGATTCCCACCACCATGCTGTCCAGGCCCGCCAGATGTTCGACGCGCGTTTCGCGGAAGCCCGCCTCTTTCATCCAGCGCTGGCCGTCCGCGCCGGTGTAGCCGGCTCCGCCGGGCGTTTCGACCAGCATGTTCAGACTGACAAGCAATGAAGGCACGGCCTGGTTGCGATCGTCGTCGATCAGCGCTTCGTATGCGATGAACGCGCCGCCGGGGGGCAGGGCATCGTACACTTTTTTGATCAGCGTCTTCTTGGTTTCAAGGTCCCAATCGTGAAGCACGTGGCCCATGACGATCACGTCCACCTGGGGCAGGGGATCGGTGAAGAAGCTTCCCGGCTGGAAGCGCAGTCGGTCGCTCAGGCCGTGCGCCGCGACGTACTCTTCAAAGACTGGCTGCACTTGCGGCAGATCGAAGCCGGTGCCTTTTAGATGCGAATGCGCCGAGGCGATCTGGACGGGCGCGGCTCCCTGGGCGCAGCCGACGTCGGCGAAGGTTTTGTAATTCTTCCAGGGAAACTTCTGCGCCATGGCCTGGGCGCCAGGAACACTCAGGCCGGACATGGCAGAGAGGAACTGTCGTAACGTGTCTGTGTTCTTGTATAGCTCGGCGAAAGTATCGATGCCGTGCTTGGATTCATTTTGCGGCTGGCCCGTGCGCAAAGCTTCGGTGAAATTGTTCCAGAAGCCGAACAGGCGCGCGTTCAACATTTCCAATAAGCCGCCGACGTAGGATGGCTTGGCGCGGTCCAGAAACAAATCCGCTTCAGGAGTATTCGAATAAAGTCCGTCGGTGCGCTGCAACAGTTTCAACGCGACAAGGCGCATCCAGAAAATCCAGTTGCGCGCGTGGATGGATGTTGAGGCGCTGACCGAGGGCCGCGGCGTTCAGAGGGCCTTTCGCCAGTTCTGTGAAGAGTCCGATTTCCACCGCGCTCAGCAGCGTCTTCGAAGCCATAAAGCCGAAGCCAAGCTGCATGATGTGTTCGGGTGTGATGCGAGGTCCCGTTACCGTTGGATGCATGACTTCGATTTTTGCACGAGTCGGTTGTTCGAACTGAGATCGTGGGATCGCCGTGCACTTCCACTTCTTCCGGCTCGACGCCCGCGAGCGCGGGTTCCGGCAATCGTTTGCTCAGGTTGGCCCATGCCCAAAAGATCGCCGTGGTGGAGCTGAGCGACCCCACTCACGGCGCCGATCACGCGCGGGCTCACGCGATCCGACGCCAAACCGGCGACCGACATGGAGACCATCATGGTGAGCCACGTCCAGGTTTCGATGGTGGAGAATACGCGGCCCGCGAAAATCGTGCGACACGCGCCGCAGGAGTTGCGCGGAGTTGAGCACGGAGCTGACGGCTACGGCGCCGCGCGACATGGCGATCCATACGAGCGCCCAGGCGAAAGACGGCGCCTGACTGAACAGCACGTACGAGCCGCCGTGCACGATGTAGCAGATCGAAATGGTTCGCTTGTAGCCTGCGAATGAGAGGCGCGGGCCGATGCGATGCGCCAGCATCGCCGCCGATGATCAGGCCGATGCCCGCGCATCCCCAGATGATGCCGATGCCGTCGGGTCCGCGATGGAAGACGACTTCGCCGAACAGGCTGAAGAGAATCTGCGCCGCGCCGCCGCCGGTGGCCCAGCCGACGGCCACCAGCGCGATGCCGAAGATCAGCGGCGTGGCGCGCATGTAGCGCAACCCTTCGACGTATTCGTGCCAGGGGCGCATGACGTTGTCTTCGGATGAGATCGCGGGCGTTCCGCGACGGAAGCCTTCGGAGACGTGCAGCCGCGAGATGCACAGCGCCGAAAACAGAAACGAGAACGGCGTTGATGCACGAACGCCAGGCGTAGCCGAAGCGAGGTGACGGAGGCTCCGCCGAGAAAGGAGCCGACGGTGAGGGTGGTCCACTGCGTGAGCTGCGTGAGCGAGTTCGCGGTGTGCAGTTCGTCGCGGGTGGCGATGGACGGCAGAATGGAGGCGCGGCCGCTGGTGAAAAACGGCGACGCGAACATCAGCAGGCCGCTGAGCATGTAGAGCAGCCAGGTGCGGCCCTTCGGGATCGCGAATATGAAGCAGGATGCGCGACGGCGGCGCGCACCAGGTCGCTGGCGATCATGATGCGGCTGCGGTCCATGCGGTCGAGCAGGACGCCGGCGA
The DNA here is from genome assembly GCA_963699945.1 of Terriglobia bacterium. Taxonomy (GTDB): domain Bacteria; phylum Acidobacteriota; class Terriglobia; order Bryobacterales; family Bryobacteraceae; genus Palsa-187. The sequence continues at coordinate 319,940 of CAVOVW010000003.1, read as the reverse complement.
TGGGTCCGGCCGAGCATCACGCCGACGCCGCGCGACAGCATGATGCCGGCGACGACCAAGCCCGAGCCGGTGTTCGCGAGCGCCAGAGCTGAACACGGCGATGTTGTTGAAATTGTCGCCGATCTCGCTGACGATCTGGCCTGTCCAGGTAAAACGATAGTTGCGATTCGCGCGAAGAACGTTGAGCAGGCTGCCGTGCGAATCGGAAGAAGTTTCGGACGGGCCGCGGCTTAGCCGACCGTTTTCTTGGCGGCCTGCCATAGGGCTTCCATTTCTTCGATCGACGCGCTGGACATCGTTTTGCCGTTCTGCGCGACGCCGTCTTCCACCTGCGCGAAGCGGCGGCGGAAACTTCCGTTGGTGCCGCGCAGGGCCTGTTCGGGATCCACTTTCAGAAATCGCGCGATGTTGACGATGGCGAATAGCAGGTCGCCGATTTCGTCTTCGATTTCTTGCTGGGATTGCCGGAGGCGCGCGCGGCATTCGATCTCGGACAGCTCCTCGCGCATTTTGTCGAAGACTTGCTCGATGTTCGGCCAGTCGAATCCGGCTTTCGGCCGCCTTCGATGAGATTTGTTGCGCTTCGATCAACGCGGGAAGTGCTCGCGGAACGCCGTCAGCAGGCCTTTGGGCTGCTGCACCGGCGTTCTTTTTTTCTTCTGCCTTGATTTCGTCCCAGCGCTTGACGACGTCGGAGGCGGTCTTGGCGTCACCCTCGCCGAACACGTGCGGATGGCGGCGGATCAGCTTGCTGTTGATGGCTTCGCAGCGAATCGGCGATGTCGAAGCGGCCTTCTTCGAGGCCATTTGCGCGAAGAAGACCGCTTGCAGCAGCAGATCGCCGAGCTCTTCGGCGAGGTCCGTGCCAGTCGCGCGCGTCGATCGCGTCCATCACCTCATAGGTTTCTTCCAGCAGGTAGGGCTTGATGGTGTCGAAGTTCTGTTCGCGATCCCAGGGGCAGCCGCCGGGGGCGCGGAAGCGGGCCATGATCTCTACCAGGCGGGCGAATCGGGTTTGCGCCGAGCCAATATCTGAGTCATTGTTCACTGAACAACGCGGCTCTGGGGATTCGTTCGGCATGTTGGAAAATTTCAGATTAGCATTCAGGCTGGAACCAGCGCGTGAGTTTAACGGGAAGCCCCGCTCCATCACTGTCGCGGCTCCGAATTATTCGTTAGCGCGGGCGATACCGGGCGTGATCATCCACTCGAGGACGCCGTGCGGCTCCGCGCCCATGCTATCGGCGTCGATGCGGATCAGGGCGCCTTTGCGAAAGTGCACCATGTGGTGCGACGACCCCAGCAGATACGCGACGGCCGAGGTAAACAGCGGATCGTGGCCGGTGAGCAGAAGGGCGGCCTCGTCGCGATGCTGGCGAAGCTCCTGCCACAGGTCGTGCGGCGTGGAGCCCGGCACCAGCGCGTCGGTTCGCACGATCTTGCCTTCATAGCCGAGTTCGCGCGCGGCGATCTCGGCGGTTTCCAAGGCGCGACGCAGAGGACTGCTGAGGATCAGCGATGGGCGAACTCCGGCGCCGTGCGCGCATTCGAGGACGCGTCGCAACTTCTGGCGGCCTTCATCGGTCAGGCGGCGATCGGCGTCGCGGCCGGTTGCGGATTTCTCTTCGGCGATGCCGTGCCGTAAAAGGTAGATCTCCATCGCTTTCGATTATCCAATGTCGGTCGCTTCGCGTGGGCGCCGGTCGTTCGCGTGGGCGGAAGGCGCCAGTACCCTTAATCCTAATTGTTCAGGATCGCGCGTAGCACCGGGTCGATGATCTTCTGTTATCCTAGGGGCAGAAAGGTAGGGTTTGGAATCTACCTATGACCCGACGTTTTCAATTCGTCATTGTCGGATTTTCGACCGGGCTTGTGGCGCTCATTTTATTTGGCGCTGTGGGCCGAAGCGCCTCCACCGATACTCCGTATGCGCACCTGGGCGTGTATAGCGAAGTGCTTTCGCGCATCAAAGCGGATTACGTGGAAGAGCCCGATATGAAGGCCGTGACCGTGGGCGCGATCAATGGCATGCTGGAATCGATCGATCCCTATGCCAGCTATCTGAACGCCGATCAGTACAAGCAATATCTGAAGGCAAGGACGGCCGAAGAAAGCCGACGTCGGCCTGGTCCTGGCCAAGCGCTTCGGCTATATGACGGTGGAAGACGCGATCCCCGGATCGCCCGCCGCGAAGGCCGGATTCACCACGGGCGACGTGGTCGAATCGATCAATAATGTTTCTACGCGCGACATGCCGCTGGCGTTCGCCGAGCATTCTGCTGCAGGGCGATGCCGGCACGTCCATCGAACTGGGTGTGATGCGCGTGCGCAAGACGCGAGCCGAGAAAGCGTCGCGTGATGCGGGCGCGATTATCCAGTGCCGGCTGGTGACGGCGCAGCCTGGACGGGCAGACGGGCATGATCGCCGTTGCAGGGTTTGCTGCCGGGGCGCGCGAAGGAAGTCGCGAACGACGTATTGCTGCGCTGGAAAAGCAGGGCGCCAAGCGCTTGTTCTGGACCTGCGGCACTGCTCGACGGGATCGGACGAAGAGGGCATCGCGCTGGCCGATCGATTTCATGGATAGCGGCCTGATCACATACACGCAGGGACAGAAGTCAACCGCGCCAGGATTTCAAGGCGACGGGCAAGGCGGTGACGAAGCTCCACTGGCGCTGATCGTAAATCGGTCGACGGCTGGAGGCGCGGAGATCGCCGCGGCCGCGCTGCTGAGTTCGAAGCGCGCGCAACTGGTTGGCGAACGCACTTACGGTGACGCCGCCGTGCGCAAGACGCTGGCTTTGAACGATGGCGCCGCCGTGATTCTTTCCGTGGCCAAGTATTATTCGCCGGATGGAAAGGCGATTCAGGATAACGGCGTGACGCCGAACGTGCTGCAGGCCGAGGCGGACTCTGGTGATGCAGCCGACGATCTGCCGGACGCTACACCGGACGACAACGCGAAGAAGCCCGCGTCCGACGAGCTGCTGCATAAGGCGATTGAGACGCTGGCGCGCTAGCCGGGCGAAGAACAAACCAACAATGCCGCTGTACGAATACCATTGCCTGAAGTGTGGGAAAAATTTCGACGCACTGCAGAAGTTTGCCGATCCGCCCATGAAGAAGCATGAGGGCTGCGGCGGCAAGACCGAACGCGTGCTTTCCGCTCCGTCGTTTCAGTTGAAGGGAAGCGGATGGTACGCCACGGATTACGGCAAGGGCGGCGGGAATAAGCCGGGCGAAAAAGCGGCGGGCGAGAAGTCCCAGAGCGAGAAGTCCGAGAATAAGGCCGAGGCGAAGACCGAGAGTTCTTCTGAAACGAAATCGGAAACCAAGTCCGAGTCCAAGTCCGAAGCCAAGACGGAATCGAAGGCTAAATCGAAGAAGAGTTCGACGGAGTAGTTTGCCGGACCAGGGGTCCGGCGCGGACGCGGGCGTCCGCCCCACATCAGCGTTACGCCTAGTGCGTCATCGCGTAGACGATGTAGTTGATCCCGATGCGGAAGCCGAGGGCTGAGAAGCGCTCTTCGTAGCGCGGATCGTCGGCCCACTCCCACGAATCGCCCAGGTCGGAATCGACTGTCATGGCGACGATCACGCGTCCTTTGTCATCGGTGATGGCGCGCCAGTAAGGCGGGCATTCGTCGCATTTTTCCGTGACGCCGGTATAAAGATAGCGCGCGCCCGGCACCTGATAGCGATTATCCAGATCGAAGACCGAGTGAAAAATCGGGGCGTTGTTTTCCAGATCGATCACCTGGCGGTCGGGAAAGACGCGGCGCATGGTCTTCATGAAAACCTCCCACTGCGCCGTGCCCCAAAAATCGTCGGCCATGAAAAAGCCGCCGCGATTTATATAGTCGCGAAGCTTCGCGGCCTGCGCGTCCGTCAGATCCCAGCGGCCGGCCTGCACGGCATAAAGCCACGGCCAGTTGTAGACGTCGTCGCCGTCGTCCAGGTTCACGGGCTGCTCCACCGAACGCGCATCGATGCGGCTCAGGCGGCGAATGGCGCGCAGAAAGTGGCGGTCGGCGCGAGGATAATCCTGCGTCCACATGGAATTTCCGTTCTGCCAGCTGCGGCTGTAGAAGCCGAATCCGAAGCCGCGATACATGGGGTACATGAGGCGCGCGAAGGTCCATTCGGTTTGCTGCTTGTAGTCTTCGGGGAGCGCGAAATCGTTATATTCGATGCCGGGATATTCGCGGAAAGGGCGTTGGAAGGCGTGAATGGTTCCCAGGCAAATGGCAAGGCCACCAATCACGCCGAGCACCTTTCGCGGAGCCATTTGCCCTCAGCGTAACATCTTTAAGTGCGAGCGCCGGGCAGGATCATCGCGCGGGGAACGCGGCGGAGTTATGCTTGACGATGATGTTACCCAGCGACGCGAATTATCTGATCAAGTGGGTGGCGCCGCTTGTGCTGGCAGCGGCCGGCTGCGCTCCGGCAGCGGCTGTAACGTGTGAGAGTCTGGCGTCCACACCGCTGCCGAATGCGACGGTGACGTCGGCGCGGCTGGTTGAGGCGGGGAAGTTCGCGTTGCCCGCCGCTCCGGCAGGCGCGCAGGCTGGCGGAGGATTCGCAGGGCCGGGGGCCGCCGCGGCTCCAGCGGGGCGGGGGCCGCGCTTCGATGACGTGCCCGCATTCTGCCGCGTGACGGCGACTATCAAACCGACCAGTGATTCCGATATTAAGGCCGAATTCTGGTTGCCCGCCACGAACTGGAACGGACGTTTGCAGCCGACGGCGGCGGGCGTGTTTCTGGGATCGATCAACTATGTGGGCATGGCCAATATTTTGCGCAACGGGTCTGCTACGGGGACATCCGACAACGGGCACGAAGGAGGCAGCGGGGCGTTTGCGCTGGGGCATCCCGAGAAGCTGAAGGATTTCGCGTATCGTGCGGGGCATGAAACGGCGGTGGATGCGAAGATCCTGGTGAAGGCGTTTTACAACAAGGGTCCCGACATCACGCTGATGAACGAGTGCGGCGGCGGCGGGCGTACGTCGCTTGTGGAGGTGCAGCGGTATCAGGACGATCTCGATCTGGCGATGGTCGGCGGCCTGGATAGCGACACGACGCATCACGTGCTGGGACAGATGTGGGTGTGGCAGGCGAATCACCAGACGCCTGAGAGTGTAATTCCGGCGGAGAAATATTCGATCCTGACGAAGGCAGCGCTCGCTGCGTGCGACGCTCGCGATGGCGCTGCGGACGGGCTGATTCAGGATCCGACGAAGTGCAAGTTCGATCCAGGAGTGGTCGCGTGCAAGAACGGCGACGGGCCGGATTGTTTGACTAGCGCGCAGGTTGAAGCGGCGCGCAAGATCTATTCGCCCGTTCGCAATTCGCGCACAGGCGAGTACATGCTGGGTCCGTTCATGCCAGGCAGCGAGATGGGTTGGGGAGCCACCATCGGCGCTGCTCCGTTCCCTTACGCCGTCGAAGTATTTCGCTACCTTGCGTTCAAGGACCCGAACTGGGATTACCACACGCGCCCCGTCAACTTCGATTCCGACGTCGCGCTGGTGGATTCGGAAGAGAATCGCATCATGAACGCGAAGAACTACGATCTATCGCACTACTTCGGCCACGGAGGGAAACTCCTGCTGCTGGGCGGATGGGACGACACGGCGATCGCGCCATCGACCAATTACGATTACTACAACGGACTGGCGAAAAATCTAAACGGAAAGACGAAGAACGATGTGCGCCTGTTCATGGTGCCGGGCATGGGCCATTGCCCAGGAGGCAACGGACCCAGCACATTCGATATCGATAGCCTGAACGTACTGTTGGACTGGAAGAAAACGGATAAGGCTCCCGATCAACTGATCGCCCAGCACAAAGCGAACGGCGTGGCGGATCGCAAGGTGCTGGTGTGCGCATATCCGAAGATCGCGGTGTTTAAAGGATCGGGCAGCATGGATGATCCCGCGAATTTCACTTGCAAGGTGTCGAGATGATGCGAAAACAAATCGGGTGGACGGTGTTGATGCTTGGCGGCGCGGCGTGCGCGATGGCCGCGACTTCGGAGAAGCCGTGCGAGAGCATGGCATCGTTGAAGCTGACGAACGCAACGGTGACGCTGGCGGCTTCGGTGGGCGCCGGAGATTTCGTCGCGCCAGCGGGCCGCGGCCCTGCGCCGAACTTCAAAGACCTGCCCGCGTTCTGCCGGGTCGCGCTGACGCTTACGCCTTCGAGCGATTCGGATATCAAGGTGGAAGTGTGGCTGCCGTCGAATTGGAACGGCAAGTTCGAAGGCACGGCCAATGGCGCGTATGCGGGAGCCGTCGGCTCATGCCGCGCTGGCCGATGCGCTGCGCCGGGGATATGCGGCGGCCAACACCGATACGGGCCATGCGGGCAACAGCGGCAGCTTCGCGCTTGGCCATCCCGAAAAGGCCATCGACTTCGGTTATCGCGCGGTGCATGAAATGTCGGTACAGGCGAAGGCTGTGGTGACGGCGTTCTATGGAGCCGCTCCCAAGTTTTCGTATTGGAACGGCTGTTCCACGGGAGGCCGGCAGGCGCTGGAGGAAGCGCAGAAGTATCCGAACGATTACGACGGAATTATCGCGGGCGCCCCCGCGAACAACACCACGCGCATGACCGATGATGCAGTTGAACGTGGGGCAGGCAATTCATAAAGACGAGGCCAGCTATATTCCGGCGTCGAAGTTTAAGGCGATTCACGAAGCGGTGCTGGCGCGTGCGATGCGGACGACGGCGTGAAAGACGGCGTGCTGGAGAATCCCACGCGCTGCAAGTTCGATCCCGTCAGCGCTGTTGTGCAAACGCGACGATTCGGATACGTGCCTCACGATGCCGCAGGTTGTTGCTTTGCGGCGGATCTATGCGCCGACGGTGAATCCGCGGACGAACGAAACGATTTTTCCGGGGCTGGAACCGGGAGGCGAGCTGGGATGGTCCATGATGATTAATCCACGAGCCGTTCAGTTATGCCGACGATTTCTGGAAATATTTCGTGATGAAAGACGCATCGTGGAATTATAAGACGCTGGACTTCGCGACCGATCTGCCCAAGGCGCTGGCCGCGGATCATGGCGTGGTGGATGCCACGGATCCGAATCTTGCGCCATTTTTCGCGCACGGAGGCAAGCTGATTCAATATCACGGTTGGGGCGATCCAGGGATCGCGCCGGAAAACAGCGTGAACTACTACCGGGAGGTGACGGCGGCGGTGGGCGAGGCGAAGGTGCAGAATTCCTACCGGCTGTTCATGGTGCCGGGCATGGCGCATTGCCGCGGGGGCGAAGGAACCGACACGTTCGACATGCTGTCGGCTCTGGAAGCATGGGTGGAGCGCGGAAAAGCTCCGGAGCGGATCAACGCCGCCCGGTTGAGCAAGCTCGGCGCGATCGAGCGCACGCGCCCCTTGTGTTCATATCCGCAGCAGGCAGTTTATAAGGGCTCGGGGAGTACGGATGAAGCGGCGAATTTCGCATGCGCGGTGCCAAAATAAGGCGGCTTTAGGTAAAGGGCGGCGAAAAGCAGATCCCTCGAATCGCTTCGCTCCTCGGGATGACAACGTTAAGGTTGGCTCTAAATCGCGTTCGCGCGGGCGCTCGGCTCCTTGGGATGACAACGTTTTGGGATGGCAATGTTAAGGTTGGGCGTAAAATCGCGTTAGAGTGAGCGCTTCGCTCCTCGGGATGGCTACTCGGATCAACGTTGAGAATAAGATTGGGTTAACGTGAGCCGCCGGCTGCGGCTTCGGTCTCGGGACGATGCGGCAGGGTGTAGACGTTTGACGGAGGGGCGCTCTTTGCCCACCTGTTGAAGACGGGGATGCGAGCCCACGGGATGCGGCGGAAGGCCAGGCTGACGCCAGAGCATCAGCACGATCATCGCAAGCGCCAGCACGAACGTGGAGAATGGTCCCATCGTCTGGCGATAGTCGGCCGCGAGGCGTCCGTATTCCAGCTCGACGTGCGTCCAATAGACGACGAGCGATGTGGTGCCGAGCTGGCGCACGAAGCTCCAACCGGTGCTGAGGTATTCGGTCCACAGGAACGCGCCGGAGCCGAGCAGCATCGCGACGCCGACCTTGCAGAAGATCAGGCCGGGGCTGTTCAGCCAGAAATCCGAGGAAGGATAAATCGAATACGGAAGGTTCGAAAAGTATTGGCCTCCCAGCAGCAGCGCGAAGCCGAGCACCGCGCACCATTGCATGACGCGATTCCAATCCGTGCGGCGGACCAGCGGGATCACGCTGCCGGCGGCGACGCCGAAAGCCAGGAAGGCCGCCCAGGGGAAAATGCTGAAGCCGTCGAAGTTCGGCACGAAATAATTGCGGATGCTGTAATGCACGTTCGACGCGGGAAGCATGGACATCAGCGGCGAAACGCTGGCGATCGCCACGCCCGAGACCAGGGCCCATCGTACGCGCTGGATGCCGGTGGCCAGTGCGAGCACCGCCAGCAGGCAGGCGGCGGCTCCCATCAGATTCAGGATGTCCACTTTCAGAAGGTCCGGGGTTTTGCTGCGCGGGTAATCGAAGACCCAGTTCTGGACGCGGAAGATTACGGCCAGCAGAAAGAGATAGCGCGCGCGGCGGAGCGCGGCGGTCACACGCTGCCAAGGGGGAAGATGCTCGCGCCGGTTCATCCCGAGCGCGTATGTGACACCGGTCAGCAGCAGGAAGATCGCCGCGGCTTCACCTCCCAGAAACTGCGAAAAAATGAAAGCGGAGCCGTTGCGCGACGTGGGCCGCGTGAATGCGTCGAAGGTGTGGCCCTGGATCATAATGATCGCCGCCACGCCGCGAAGCCAGTCCAGGAAAACTACTCGATGGGATGCACTAGTGTCCATCGGGGATCTTGTCCTTCAGTCTATCAGACGCGTTCTGAACGAGAATGATGACATTTGGTTCATCCATCTGGTGGAAAAGCACCGGCCGGTTGTTTTGCATCACGCCGGAAGGGCTATTAAGCTTTATTTATCAGCAGCTTATGTTTGGCACCTGGTTTGCACTTAGTAAGGGCGAGAGGCGATGCAAACATCATGAAGACGACAATATTTAGGACTGGACTTCGATTTGGAATCGCAGTGCTGGCTGCCGGTGCCATGGTGTGGGCGCAGGAACCCGCCGTACCGGAACAGGCTGGTTCGCCGGATGCCGCTATCGCGCAAAATCAGGCACCGGATCAGACCTTTGGCCAAGCTCCGAACCAGCCTCCCAGTCAGGCCCCTGGCCCAGATGGCTGGCGCCGGCTTGGACCGGCGCCGGCAGGTCCGAATGGCGCTCCGGCGTATAGCCAGCAGGCGCCGCCTCCTCCCATTCCAGCAAGCTTGACCGTGCCTCCGGGAACCTACTTTACGATCCGGCTGAATCAGGCTCTCTCTTCGGAGCACAATAAGGTCGGCGATTTGTTCACGGCGACGCTCGACAGGCCGATCATCGTAAACGGTGTGGTTGTGGCGGAGCGCGGACAGGCGGTTGCGGGACGCGTATCAGAAGTGGACAAGGGCGGCATACTGAAGGGCAGTACGAAGCTCGGGATCGAGCTGACGGATTTGACGCTGGCCGATGGCACGCAAGTGCCGGTGCGTTCGCAATTGATCAGCTTGGCAGGGCCGCCGAAGGGCGGTCGTAATGTGGCGATCGTCGGTGGAACGACGGCTGTAGGCGCGACGGCTGGTGCAATCGCTGGAGGAGGCGAGGGCGCTGCGATTGGCGCGGGCGCAGGAGCCGCGGCTGGTCTGGTGGGCGCACTGCTGACCAAAGGTTATCCGACAGTCATTCCGCAAGAAGCGGCGCTGACCTTCCGAATGGATCAGCCGATTACGGTGGCGACGGATCGCGCTCCGCAGGCGTTCCGTTACGCGAACCCTGGTGACTATAATCAGCCTCAATTCGCATCGCGTCCGGCGCCGCCTCCGGGTCCGGCCTATTATCCGCGGCCTGGATATTATCCCGGTTATTACTCGGGTTACTACGGGCCCTACGGGTATGGGTATGGGTATCCCTATTACTATCCTGGATTCTCGGTTGGCATCGGCGTGGGCGGATGGGGCCACGGCCGCTGGCGCTAACGCTCAGGATTCGAGCGTAAGGCGGTAGTAGCCGCCCGAATGCTCCACTTGTACGGGAATTTCGAAGAGCTCCTGCATCCGCGCGGATGTGAGGAGCTCTTCCTTTTTTCCGTCGAAGTATACCCGGCCGTTTTTGAGCGAGACCACGCGGTGAATTTCCGGAATGATGTCCGGGAGATAGTGGGTGACGACAATGACGCTGACGCCCGTCGCCGCCAGCTTGCGGACGGCCTCCCGCACTTCCAACTGCGCGCGGACGTCGAGGCTGTTGCTGGGCTCATCGAGCAGCAGCGCCTTGGGATTGTGGGCCAGAGCGCGAGCGAACACGGCGCGGCGCGCCTCGCCACTGGAGACCTCCGTCATCAGGCGATCCTGCAAATGAGAGATTTCGAAAAACTCGATGACCTGGTCGGCGCGGGCTTCCATCTGCGGCGTGACGTGGTGGTTTGGCCAGATGCCGACAGAGCCGAAAAAAGCGCTGAGCACGGTTTCGCGGATGGGGTAGGGCTGGGTGCAATACGTCACGAGATCGTTAGTGACGATACCGAGCTTGGCGCGTAAGTCGAAAAGCGTCCAGATTTGTTCGCCCCACATCGAAATTCTGCTCTCGTCGGCGAACCTGGGATAGCATTCGCGCGTAATAGCCTTTATGAGTGTTGATTTTCCGCAACCGTTAGGGCCGAGGATGGCGACGTGCTCGCCTTCATCGATGGAAAAGGAGACGTTGCGCAGCGCCATGGTGTTTTCGCGCTGGATCGACACATTGTCGAATTCGATCAGCTTGGGCATTTCCTCAATTCTAACATCGCTGGGCTTCATGATACGATAATGAGTAAGCACTTACTTATGGCCCAACCCGCATCCCGCGCCTCCCGCAGTACCGCGATTCCGCTCCGTCATCGCATGCACGGGCAGGACCGCCGCAAACAGCTTTTGAAGGTGGCTGTGGACGTATTCGCACGGCAGGGCTTCGGCGGCACGAAGACGCGCGACATCGCAGCGGCGGCGGGCGTGAGCGAGGCGATCTTGTTTCGGCATTTCGCCAGCAAGGAAGATTTGTATCACGCCATCCTGGACGCGAAAGCGGATCAGCAAGGTGCGCCGGAGTTCGTGGCGACGTTGCGGGAATTCGCCGATAAGCGTGACGATGTGGGCCTGGTGCGGTATATCGCGTCGGCGATTTTCCAATCGTTCCGCGAAGACCCGGCGTTTCACCGGCTGATTCTGTTCGCGAGCCTGGAAGGCCATTTGCTGGCGGGACTGTTTCGGGAACGTTTCGGGTTGCCGGTGTTCGATTTTTTGCGGCGTTACATTGCCACGCGGCAGAAAGAAGGAGCGTTCCGCAAGTGCGATCCGCAAGTGGCGGTGATGTTCCTGACCGGGTCCATTGTGCACATGGCGATGGTTCGATACCTATTCCAGTGCCGCAAACCGAATATCGCCGAAGAGACTGTGGCTCGGGAAATGGCGGATATGGCGCTGGCGGCGCTGGTGAATCCGCAGGGCGGGAAACCGAAGAAGAAGGCGCCGGCCAAAAAGAAAGTCAGACACGCGTGAAAAAACTATTCGGAGTGATGGCGATCAGCGCGGCGCTGGCGGGTGCGGCGGCGCGAAACAGAGCCCCGTGGAAGCGAAGAGCGATGCGGCATCGCAGCGCACGCTGACGATTTCGGCGGCTCGCGCCGTGTCGCGTCCGGTGGCGGCGGCGGTGCAGGTGACGGGTAGCTTCATGGCGAAGGAAGCCTCCGACGTGGCTCCGCAGACCGCGGGACGGGTGATGGAAACTCCAGTAGATGTCGGCGACTTCGTCAAACAGGGCCAGGTGATCGCCCGCCTGGACGATCGCGACGCGAAGCTGCGGCTGGATCAGGCGCACGCCGCCCAGCAGCAGGCCGAAGCTTCGGTGCGGCAGGCGCAATCCAAGATCGGCCTGGGACTAGAACAGAACATTCGACCCCAACACGGTTCCCGAAGTGCTTTCGGCCAAAGCCGCCTATGAATCCGCCGCTGGCGCAGGCGAAGCTGGCGCAGGCCGACGCGAAGCGCTACGAAAATCTGGTGAACACGCGGCGACGTTTCGCGCAGCGCCTACGATAAGGCGCGCACTCAGGCCGAGACCGCCGAGGCGCAGGCGAACGCCAGCGCGGCAACAATACGAAGCCACGCTGAACAACGGCGCGCCAGAACTATCAAGGCGTGGCGACGCGCAGGCGTCGCTCGAAGGAATGCGCGCGCAGACGGCGATGGCGCGAGAAAGCGGTGGAAGACACGACAATTCGCGCGCCCTTCGCCGGCTATGTCAGCGCGCGGCCGGTCACTCCAGGCGAATACGTGGCGCTGACCAGTCGAAGATCGCGACGGTTCTGCGGATCACTCCCATCAAGCTCGATCTGCAGGTGCCGGAGCTGTACGCGCAGCAGATGAAGCGCGGACTCGGATGTGGAGGCCAGCGTCCCGGGTTACCCGGGCGAGTATTTCACGGCACAGTAACCGCCATCAATCCGGCGGTGGATCCGAATTCGCGCACGTTTACTGTGGATCGCCAGTTTGCCAATGGCGATCTGGCGCTGAAGCCCGGCATGTTCGCCACGGCGCGCATCGTGCTGCCCGGGAGCACCCAGGGTTTCTTTGTGCCGCGCAACGCGGTGCTCACCGACGCGACCACCAATTCGTCGCAAGTATTTCTTCATTCGCGATGGCAAAGCGCGCCTGGCGGTGGTGCAGTTGGGCGAGCGTGATGGCGACATGGTGCAGATTCTTTCCGGCATGCGGCGCGGACGCGGTTGTGGCCACCGATCACTTGCAGGATTTGTACGACGGCCAATCCGTGCAGGTGAACATGGAGGCGCCGCCCGCCGCATCGGGAGCGGGCAGTGGAGCGGGAGCGAAGTATCATGCATAAACTTGCTGCATTGTGCGTCCGGCGGCCGGTCTTCGCGACCATGCTGATTCTCGCGCTGGTGGTGGTCGGCGGCTTCTCCTTCTTCTCGCTGGGCGTCGATCTGTTGCCCAAAGTCGACTTGCCCACGGTGTCGGTGATCGATCAGTCAATCCCGGCGCTTCGGCCGAGGAAATCGAGACCGAGATCACCAAGCGCATCGAAGACGCGGTCAACACCATCAGCGGCATCGACGAGTTCGCTCCACCTCGGTCGAAGGGCAGTCGACGGTGGTCATCAGCTTTTCGCTCGATAAGAACGGCGACGTGGCGGCGCAGGAAGTTCGCGACAAGGTCGAACCTGATTTGCCGCGATCTGCCGGAGACGGCCGAAGCCGCCGGTGGTCCAGAAGTTCGATCCGGACGCGACGCCCGATCATGCAGATCGTGGTTTCCGCGCCGCGGCCTCTGCGCGAAGTGACCGAGATCGCCGACAAGCAGATCAAGCAGCGGCTGGAAAACATCAAAGGCGTCGGGCGAGATCCAGCATCGTCGGCGGCCTGAAGCGCGAGATTCGCGTGTGGGTGGATCCCGACCGGATGCGCGCCTACAACCTTTCGATCACCGACGTCGCCAACGCGCTGCGGCAGCAGAACCTGGAACTGCCGGGCGGCAGCGTCAACGCAGGGCGCGCAGGAGCTAACGGTGCGGACCCTCGGCCGCCTGGCGGATCCGGCGCAGTTCAACGAAATCGCCGTTGCCACGCGCGGGCCGTACGTCGGTGAAGCTGTCGCGACATCGGTCACGCCGAAGACAGCGCAGGAAGAGCCGCCGACCGCCGCGCGCCTGAACGGCGAATCCGGCGGTGACGCTGATCGTCTCGCAAGCAATCCGGCGACAAACACGGTGGCCACGGCCGACGCGGTCAAAGAGCGGCTGAAGGAGATTGCAGCCGACGCTGCCGCAAGGACATTCACATCGCAGATGGTCAACGATCAGTCGCATTTTCATCAAGGCCGCGGTGCGACGCGATCGAAGACACACCTGATCGAAGGCAGCTTCCTGGCCGCGGCCGATCATTTTCCTTTTCCTGGCCAACATCCGCACCACGCTGATCGCCGCGGTCGCGATTCCGACCTCCATCATCTCCACCTTCGCGCTGATGGCGGCCATGGGCTTCACGCTGAACCAGATCACCATGCTGGCGCTGACGCTGATGGTCGGCATCGTGATCGACGACGCCATCATCGTGCTCGAAAATATCTACCGCTTCATCGAAGAAAAGGGCATGCCGCCGTTCGCAGGCGGCGATGGAGGGCACCAAGGAGATCGGCCTGGCGGTGATGGCCACGACGCTTGTCGCTGCTGGCGGTGTTCCTGCCGGTCGGCTTCATGGGCGGCATCGTCGGCCGCTTCATGTCGTCGTTCGGATTTACCGCGGCGTTCGCGATCGCGGTCTCGCTGCTGGTTTCGTTCACGCTGACGCCGATGCTGTGCTCGCGCTTCATCAAGTGCCGCCGCGCACGGACGGAGCGTCGCAAGCACGGCTTCCAAGGATTCGCGCTTCTTCCGTTTCCTGGATCGCTATTACACGCGAATGCTGGAGCTGGTCGATGGCGCATCGCAAGATCGATGGTCGCGATCAGCGTGCTGGTGTGTCGCTGAGCATCGTCCCGCTGTTCATGGTGGTGGGCAAGAACTTCATGCCGGCGGACGACCGGTCGGAATTCCATGGTCTGCGTCCGGACGCCGGAAGGAACTTCGCTGGCCGCCACCACTAACGATGTGCCGAACGCATCGCGCGCGACATCCGCGCGCTGCCGGCGTGACGACGACGCTGACGACCGTCGGCGGCGGACGCGGATCGGCGGGCGCTGGCAAGCTCGGCGAACCGCGCCAGCATCTACGTGAAGCTGATGCCGCATGGATCAGCGCGCAGCGTCTCGCAGCAGCGAGCTGATGATCAGCGACGCGCGACCTGCTGAAGAACTATCCGCCGGAGATCTGCGCACCAGCGTGGGCTGGCGCAGCGGCCGGCGGCGGCAGTGCCGACGTCCAGTTCGCGATCAGCGGTCCGGATCTGGACAAGCTGGCACGAATACTCGCAAGCAGCTGCTGGCCGAAGATGAAAACGATTCCCAACGTGGTCGATGCCGACACCTCGCTGGTGTATCGGCAAGCCGGAACTGCGCGTGGAAATCGACCGCCAGCGCGCCGCCGATCTGGGCGTCCGCGTGTCCGATATCGCGCAGGCGCTTGAACACCATGGTCGCCGGGCAGGTGGTCTCCAGCTTTCACGTCGGGCGGCGACCAGTACGACGTGCGCGCTGCGCGCCGCGCAGCGAATTCCGCACCAGCGCCGAAGGCGCTGACGCAGCTGACCGTGCCTTCGACAAAGCGCGGTCCGGTGAGCCTGGATCAAGTGGTGCGCATCAAGCCGGGAACCGCTCCGTCGAGCATCGAGCGCCTCAACCGGCAGCGCCAGGTGACCCTCAGCGCCAACCTGCTGCCGGGCGGCTCGCAGGCCGACGTGATTGCACAAGCTGAACCAGTTCACGCGAGGATCTGCACATGGATCCGGGATACGCGACGTGGCCGGCGGGCCAGTCCAAGGAACTGGCGCCGCACGGCTACTACTTTCATCGTGGCCGTCTCGCTGACGTTCATCTTCATGTACATCGTGCTGGCGGCGCAGTTCGAATCGTTCCTGCATCCGTTCACGATTCTGCTGACGCTGCCGCTGGCGGTGCCGTTCGGCATTCTCTCGCTGCTGATCGCGGCGACCAGACCATCAACATCTTCTCCGGCCTCGGGACTGCTGCTGCTGTTCGGCATCGTCAAGAAGAACGCGATTCTGCAGATCGACCACACCAACGGCCTGCGCGCGCGCGGGCATGGATCGTGTACGACGCCATCATGCAGGCCAATCGCGACCGCCTGCGGCCCATTCTGATGACCACCATGGCGCTGGTGGCCGGCATGCTGCCGCTGGTGATTTCGAACGGCGATCGGCTCGGCCAGCAACCGCTCGATCGGCGTGCTGGTGGTCGGCGGCCAGTCGCTGTGCCTGCTGCTGACGCTGCTGGCCGTGCCGGTGTTCTATTCGCTCTTCGACGATGTGAAGAAACTTCCGATCATGCACAGGATTTTCGGCGCGTAAACAGAAGGCGGCTTCCGGGAGAGAGCCCGTACCGCAGCCGGTTCACTTCGGCGTGGAGGACGGCGCGTAATGCGGGGACGTTTATTTCATAGCGCACGCGCGGCGACGGCGTTTGTGTGCGCATTCGCGATTTGTGGAACGCTGCTGGCGCAAGCACCTGCTCCAGGGCTGCCGACAGACCCAGCTCCGGACACTGCTAAACCCACGCGCGGTGCCGCCGGTGCGGCCATTCGGCTGCCGCCGCGCATCGGCGTGTTGGGCGAAGCGCGGTTGACATTAGACGAGGCGCTGTCCATGGCACTGGCGAACAACCGAGATATCGAATCGTCGAAAATTGACCGCGAGGAAGCGGATTACGTGTTACTGGGAGCGAAGGGCGCCTACGATCCACTGGTGGGCGCGCTGAGCGGATGGCAGAAGCAGGTCACGCCGATCGCGTCATCGTTGGGAGGCTCGGCGACAGGATCTGTTCTGACAAAGGTGTGGCAAACCGATCCCAACATCAGCGGATTTCTGCCGTGGTGGGGCGGATCGTATAAGACCGACTTCTCGTCGCGACGGACGTCCACGAACAATTCATTTGTCACGCTGAATCCGCAGTATCCGACGGCGCTGAATTTTCAATACACGCAGCCGCTATGGCGCGGACTACGGTATGACACGAATCGCCACTCGGTGGACGTGGCGAGAGAAGAACCAATCGCTCAGCCAGGAGCAGTTCCGCTTGCGGGTGATGCAGATCATTCAGCAAACGGAACGCGGGTATTGGGAGCTGGTGTTCGCGTACAACAATCTGCAAGTGCAGCTTGAGGCTGTGGAGATAGGGCGGCAGCAGGATGAAAGCAATCGCCGGCAGGAGCACGAAGGATTGCTGGCGCCGATCGACGTGGTGGCGGCGCAGACGCAGCTGGCGGGCTTCGAGATCAACGCCTATACGGCGCAGTTCGCGTTAACGCAAGCCGAAAACGCGCTCAAGGTTCTGATTCTGGCGGATCGCGGATCGGCGCTGTGGGCATCGGCTGTGATTCCAGTGACTCCGTCCGATACCGCCGTGCCCGTGGTTCCGCTGGCGGATGCGATGGACCAGGCGTTGGCCGGCCGGCCGGAGACAGCGGAGGTGAAGATCAGCGGCGAGATCAACCAGAGCGATACGAAATTCTATCGCGAGCAGACGAAGCCGCAAGTGGATCTGGTGGCCTCCTATAGCCGGGTGGGATTGGCCGGCACTGCGGTAACACAGGGAGTGAATCCATTAACCGCGAGCTTCGGACCTCTCATTGACCGACTGAACCTGTTGTCTTCGCAATCCGGACTTGATCCAATCCTGCTGCCATCGGGAGGTTCCACGCCCCCGTTGCTGATCGGCGGCTACGGGCAGTCACTGAGCAATTTGGGCAACGGCAATTTTCCGACGACGCAGATTCAACTGCGCGTTTCTCTGCCGATCCGCAATCGCGTGGCGGAGGCGAATCTAAGCCGCGCGGCGGCCGAGACGCGGCGGATTCAGAATCAGAAGGAGCAGTTGGAACAGGCGATCGAAGCGGACGTACGAAATTCAATGCAGGCGATGGGGTCGGCGTCCTTGCGGCTGGACGCGGCGCGCGTGCAGCGCGAATCTGCCGAGGAACAATACAATAGCGAGCAGCGCCAGTTCCGCGCGGGAACGTCCACGTTGTTCCTGGTACAGCAACGGCAAACCACCATGATCGACGCTCGCAGCCTGGAACACAGGGCCGAAGCCGACCTGGGCGAGGCGATCGCGGCGTTCGAGCTCTCCACCGCCTCCATCCTACAGCGGCACAATATCCAATTGCAGTAGCCAGGCCCTACCGGACGACGACACGCGCGGCCTCTCCACCGCGGTGTGGCGGTTACAATAGCGAGTGGCGAAGTCAAAACGTATTGATATGTAATGGTTGCGCTTCCCATGGTCGTGGTAATAATAGGTTTGGCGCACGCGCGCCACCGTGATGGAGGAAGGGAAGGGAGCAATGGTTAATTGCCCGCTTTGCGACGCAGTCATCGACGTGGACGAGGACGAGCTGGACGAAGGCGATTCGCTGATCTGCGAAGAGTGCGGTTCCAACCTGAGCGTCGGCGGTACGAATCCTTTGGAGCTGACTCCGGAGGCCGAAGAGGATGACGATGACGACGAGGAGCTCGACGACGAGGATTTTGACGAAGAAGACGACGACGAGAGAAGAAGAAGACGAGAAAGACGACGATTGGGAGTAGCTTTTTCGCAACCAACGCCGCGCAAGCGAGTCCAATACACGGGAGTTCAACTTGTTAGCGAAATTCGCCAAAGTCGCCGCGATATGCCTGGCATCCGCACTGATCGTGATGCCCGCCTATTCGCAAGGTAAGAGCCGCGCGGAGCGCAAGGCCGAGGCGAGTCTGCGGTCGGTGACGGGCTCGGTGACGGGTGCAGACGGCATGCCCGCCGTGGGCGCGGTGGTTCAAATAAAAGATATGCGCACCCTGCAGGTGCGGTCGTTTATCGTCCAGGGCGGCGGTACGTATCATTTTTACGAACTGAAGGCGGACGTGGACTATCAGCTATCCGCGCACTCCGGTGATACCACCGCCGCGCCGAAAACGCTGAGCGTTTTCGATTCGCGTAAGGAAGCGATATTGAACTTCCAGCTGGAAGCGAAGAAATAGAAGCCAATCTCTGGACGAGGGGGCCCCTTTCCCGCAGCGGTTCCCTGGCAGCGAACTATAGCCGACAATGGTTTCCCAGCGCGTGACAGGGAACCATCCTCGATCCTACATACCTTTCACTCAGACATGGTCCGCCACCGGCAGCGGAGCGCAATTCGCTACGATGGGAGTGGAGGAATGGCCGAGTGGTTGAAGGCGGCGGTCTTGAAAACCGTTAGCGGGGTGACTCGCTCGGGGGTTCGAATCCCTCTTCCTCCGCCAGAGTTTGTCAAATAGATAAGTTGCCAGTTCGGGTGCGGAGTTCTTCTGGTTCTCATGAGGAGCGACGGGTGGCTATTACAACCTCGCTTGGATCAGCAAGTGCTTTGGGATTTCCCAATCCACCGTGCTAACAACGATGCTCCTGGCGATGTTTCCACAGCGCACGTCTTGCCTCCCGCACGCCCGCGAGTGCCGAGACGTATTGTTGACGCTTCGCCTGAAAATCCTCCGGCGAATCGTGAACCGCTGCTTCAAAGTCGGCAGCGATTGCGGAAAGCATCTTGGTGGCATCGTCATAGGCGAGAGAAAGTCTTAGCTTTTCATCGCACATGAGACCGCAATTGCATAAGCTAGTTTTACGCATCGGCTCTCAAATGCTCAATACAGACGAGGGGTGAATCGAACCCTATCCTTTGTATATTGAGATAGCGTCTTTCGAAAAGGAGTTCAATGACCAACACCTACGACGCGATTATCATCGGAACCGGTCAGGCTGGTCCTTTCCTGGCGCAGCGCCTGGCAGGGGCGGGAATGAAAGTTGCGATCATTGAGCGCAAATTGTTCGGCGGCACGTGTGTCAACACCGGCTGCACACCCACCAAGACTATGATCGCAAGCGCGTATGCGGCCCACATGGTTCGTCGCGCAGCCGATTTCGGAGTGGTCAACAATGGCTCGGCGAGCGTTGACATGAAGCTGCGTCAAATCGAGGAAGGACGCGATTTCGGGGCAGTCGAGAACCGGCGTCGAGAGCTGGCTGAGAGGCATGACGAACTGCACGGTGTATCAGGGACACGCTCGCTTCGAGTCCCCGAAAGAAGTAAGCGTCGGCTCAGAGAGGCTCACGGCGGATCGGATATTCATCAACGTGGGCGGTCGCGCAGTGGTGCCTCAGATGCCCGGTATCGAAGAAGTCCCATACCTTACCAACAGCTCCATCATGGACGTCGACTTTCTTCCGCGTCACCTGGTCATCATAGGCGGCGGCTACATCGGCCTGGAATTCGCGCAAATGTACCGCAGGTTTGGGAGTGAAGTCACCATTATCGAGACGGCGCCGCGCCTGGCTCAGCACGAAGATGAGGATGTCTCGACCGCCATCCGGGGGATCCTCGAGCACGAAGGCATCAACGTTCGGCTAAACGCAACTTGTATTGGCTTTTCGAGGCGCGGCGAGGACATTCTCGCTCAGGTTGACTGCGCCAGTGGCGATCCCGAGGTAAGCGGGTCACACGTTCTGCTGGCGGTGGGACGCCGTCCAAATACCGATGACCTCGGGTCTCACAAAGGCGGGCGTTGCCGTCGATAAACGCGGATACATTGTCGTTGACGACCAGTTGCGCACCAGCGTCCCGGGAATCTGGGCGTTAGGGGATTGCAACGGGAAAGGCGCATTCACCCACACCGCCTTCAACGATGCTGAAATTGTCGCGGCGAATCTTCTGGACAATGATCCGCGCAAAGTCAGCGATCGCATTACGGCTTATGCTCTGTATATCGATCCTCCGCTCGGCCGTGCGGGCTTGACGGAGGCAGAAGTTCGCAAAAGCGGCCGCCGCGCGCTGATTGGCCGGCGGCCGATGACGAAGGTTGGTCGCGCCGTTGAGAAGGGCGAGACGCAGGGGTTCATGAAGATCATCGTGGATGCCGAAACTCACGAGATCCTGGGAGCCGCCATCCTTGGAACCGGCGGCGATGAGGCGATTCACTCGATCCTTGACGTGATGTACGCCAAAGCGCCGTATACGGTCATTCAACGAGCCGTGCACATTCACCCGACCGTTTCGGAACTCATCCCCACGATGCTCGGCGAACTCCAGCCGCTTTCTAACGTAGCCGGTGCTGCGCAGTAGCGCGCAGCGATTAGTTCGCCGGTCACAAATCGACTTCGACATCATCGGATGGTTCGAACAACAGATCAACACATTGCCAGGGGCGGGCGGCTCCAGCGGATCAGGCTGATATTGGACACTTCCTCCGATCAATGCGCACTCGCAGGTATGGCAAACCCCTGTGCGGCACGACCACTGCACGGGAACGTCGCAAGCTTCCGCAAGTTCCAGCAAACTGGAAAACCGTGAATCCCACGGAACCGTGAGCCCGCTTCGTGTAAATGAAATTTGTGGTCCGGTGCCGGGTTGCTCCCGCGGGAGCGTGAACCGGCGGGTGGGAGGATCGCGCAATTCCTGGCGTGATCGGCGCTTCCGGCACCAAACACCTCCGTGTGAATTCGTGTGGAATCGGCGCCCCATGTCTTCAAGCCCGCAGTCAGGTCTCGAAGGAATGATGGTGGACCGCACAGGTAGAAATCCGCATCGCGAGTTACACCCAGCCGATCGAGCAGCGGCGTGTCCACATGCCCCACCGAGTCGTAATCGACACCGGGTTCATCCTCTGAATCGGGCTTGCTGTAGACAATGTGGCTTCGGCCGTTCACGAGCGTTTGCAGGAGGCCACGCGACTCTTTTGCAAACGGATGCTCTGCGCGGTTACGCGCTCCGTAGATCCACCAGACCTCACGACGCGACGCCGCGGAAGACAGCGAGTGCAACATGGCGAGTACGGGCGTTGCCCCGATGCCGGCGCTGAGCAAAACGACCGGAGCATCGCCGGACCGCAGAATAAAACCGCCCCGAGGCGCGCTCACCTCCAAACTATCGCCCGCGTGCACGTGATCGTAAAGATACGAGCTGACAACCCCGTTCGTCTCTCGTTTGACGCTTACCCGATAAGTTGCGGCGCCGGGCATGCCTGACATCGAGTAGTTCCGGAGCAGCATTGGGCCGTCGGGTGTTGTGCGCAACCGTAACAACCAGAAACTGTCCGGGTAGAGCAGCAGGCAGAGTTGCCCCGTCCGGTTTGTTCGAAGCGACAACGAGACCACATTGGCAGTCTCGCGATCCACTCGGGCGACGCGCAATGGCCGAAAGCCTGGCCACGCCGGTGGCGGCCCGCTTGAGGCTTTGAGCCCGGGATTCCCTCCCTCCGAAGTCTTCTGCTCCGCAATGGCCTTTAAAGACGTTTTCCAGCCCGGGCTGAGTGCCGGCACGCGCAGCGAGCGTTCCAGTTGTTCGCGCGAGGGGTTTGGCAAATACAGGAGCGCATCAATGTCTGCGACCGTGATGCGTTCGGGGCCGTCCGCAACCTTCACGATTTCGTCGCCAGCGCCGACTTCACCTTCCTCCAGCACGCGAAAGTAGAAGCCAGGCCGGTGATGTGACACGAGCAGAGCAGGCATTGCCGGCTCTGCCATTCTGATACCCACGCGATAGCATGTGACGCGCGGCTGAGTGACCTCGAACAGCGCGCTTCCAATGCGGTATCGATCGCCGATGCAAACCTCATCGTCGGATAAGCCGTCTACTGTGAAGTTCTCGCCAAACTGTCCGAATGAAAAATCGTTGCGTCCGAGCTGAGCCTCCCAGTAGCGATAAGCGTCCATCTGATACACCATCACCGCGCGGTGCTCGCCTCCGTGCCCGGCGAGATCCCCTTGTCCATCGCCTTCCACATTCAGACGACGGACCGCAATCCTGCCCTGCACTGGCTGCTTCCAAATCGCGGTGTGGACTTTCTCGCCCCTCCATGCCACGTCACGAGGAAGCCCGACATTGACCGATGCCAACCGTGCCATCAAATACGTTCCTTCGTTCCTTCAGATAGTTTTAGTATTGCGCCGCAATCAACAATTTGCCGAACGGATTCCACTCCTTCAGCCGTAAGTTCTCGGAGATAGGCGGAGTGTTCGCTGGAGGTGGCGGACGTCAGTGTCAGGGCTTTGACAAAAGCTAACGTTCTCCGAGGATCCAAGTTGAAAGATCTCATAAGTTTCCCTACCTGGAAAGCGCGCACCAAAGCACGTGAAGGCGCCTTCCGAATAGTGGAACTAGACTTGCAGACAACGCCAAAGAGGAAGCTATGCACGAGACACACGGAATGGCCGCTGAACAACATGAACTGGCCGCGCGCGCCCATCGCACTGAATCGGAGCGCAATGAAAAGGGGGAGGATCCCACGGGCAACCCACACGACCAGCGGTCCGCCGTGGAGTATGCAGATCATGCCTATGAGCTGGCGAAGAAAGCTCATGCCGAGTCCGGAAAGATCGAAAGCTTATAAAATGTCTACACGTTATAACGACGGATCGCACTACGAAAACCATCAGCGCGCGGCCGAGCTTCACGATCAGGCCGCCCACATGCATCGCGTTGCGGCGGAGCATCGCGGCCAACAGGACCACCAAACCGGGCACGAGCGGTCGCGGCAGGCGTTGGAACACTCTCAGCGCGCCTACCTGCACAGTCAGGAGCTGCACGCGCACGCGACCGAACAGCCTCACGCTGTTTCGTTTAGCGACGCGGAGATCGCGCCTCTCGCTTATGAATTGTGGTGCGGCCGAGGACGTCCTGCGGGATCGCCAGACGAAGATTGGTTTAATGCCGAAGCGCAGCTTCGGGCCGCCCATCCCACAGGCAACACGTAGGCGGCCGAAAGTCGCAGCGCGTGCGTGTCAAAAGTCGTCCGTTTAGTGACGGTTCTTCATGGATGGACGTGAAGTAGAATTCACAAGTTTCCGGCGGCTTCTTCTTAGCCACGGAAAAAATCGATCCAAAACGGTTCTCACGGCTCCCTTAACTATCTACAAAGTCGTTGCGGGCGCATGCGGACCTTGCGCGATGGGCGTGATCGCTGGCAACGCAGTGCGGGAGGCGTCTGACGGCAGGGCCGCCTGCGCTGATTCAATGTAACCGCTTAACTGCGCGATGCAGCGCTCGATGCCCTCGGCGCTATGATCCTTTGCGGCCTGTTCGATGGCGGCTCCTAGTTCGCTGATCTCGGGGAAGCCGTAGCCTTTGCCGGTTCCTTTGCTGTTGTGGCCAATTTTCTGAATCGCGGTGAAGTCGCTCACCGCAAGCGCATCGTTTATTTTTTGCAGATCGTTGCGCCGATTTTCCAGAAACGCGGGACGCCGGCTGGCAAGGCTCTCGGACGCCGTCGGGTTGTTCTCGGCCCGCACGTTTCGTTTTGCGAACTGTACGATGGCATCTACCAGATCGCCGCGTTCCACTGGCTTCGTCAGATGCCCATCGCACCCCGCCTCCAGACTCTCTGAGCGCGCCCCCGTCAGCGCATTCGCCGTCAACGCCAGAATAGGAACGCGGGGTACGTTGTGCAGCTTTTCCCAGGATCGGATTTCGCGCGTGGCGGTGAGCCCATCCATGACCGGCATCTGAATATCCATGAGAATTAAGTCGTACGAATTGCTCTTGCGCATATCGACGGCTTGTTGACCGTTGGCCGCCAGGTCGAGCGTCAACGGAAGATTGCCCAGGTACGCCTGGACCAGCACGACGTTTTCCGGATTGTCCTCCGCCAGCAAAATGCTGGCTCCCTTTTCCAGTTCGGCGGGCGAGTTCGCGGCGCGCGGGGCCCTTTGCTTTTGCACGGACTCGGCGGTTGTTCGCAGGAAGAAAACCGTGAATGAAAATTTCGAGCCGCCTTCGGGCCTTGGTTCCACCCAGATCCGCCCGGACATTTTCTCGACCAGCGATTTGCTGATCGCAAGACCGAGTCCGGTTCCCTGATACGGACGGTTCATGGAACCTTCGCCCTGCTGAAAGGCTTCGAAAATCATATCCATTTTGTCGGGGGGAACACCGCCGCCCGTATCGCTCACTGCGAAGCGCAGGCCGGATTCTCCCAATTCACCGGGTTCCCTATAAACCGCGACGTCGATTCGCCCGCGATCCGTGAACTTGACGGCGTTGCCGATCAAATTGAGCAGGATCTGATGCAGGCGCTCGGGGTCGCCTATCCAATAACGCCACACGCCGGGATCCACCGTCAGTCCGAATTCCAGGCCCTTGGCCTCCAGCGCCGAGCCGATGGTGACCATGCATTCCTGCAGCACCTCCGTGAGATCGAACGGAATCAGTTCCAGCGTCAGCTTCCCGGCCTCTACCTTTGAAAGGTCCAGTATGCCGTTGATCAATCGCAACAGACGCCGGACATTACGATAGGAAATTTCGATGTATTCGCGCTGCTTGCCGCTCAGCGGACTTTCGAGCAGCAGCGCGCTCATGCCCATAATCAGGTTCATCGGCGTCCGGATTTCGTGGCTCATGCGCGCCAGAAAATCGCTCTTCGCGCGGTTGGCCTGCTCGGCCGCCACCTTCGCCAGCTCCAGTTGCGATTCATAGCGAACGCGCTCGCCGATGTCTACGATTGTGGCCAGCACCAGATCGTCGGACGCGGTTTCGATACGGTTGACGTAGATCTGCAGCGGAATTTCCACGCCGTCCTTGCGCAGTCCGCGAAGATCGCGGCCGGCCATGGCCGTGCTGGATTTGCTGACGCGGAAGGACTCGCGATAACGGGCGTGACCTTCCCGCAAGCGCTGCGGCAGCAGCGTTTCCACCTGCGCGCCCATCAGTTCGTTGCGGGTGTAGCCCATCAGCTTTTCGACGGCATGATTGGCGAAAAGAATGTGCCCTTTGGCATCCAGCATCAGCAGACCGTTGGGTGACGATTCCACCACCAGCATCAGGGCTTCCTGCTCGCGCTTGTAGTCTGTCACGTCAATGGCGAAACAGAAGTAGCCGTTTACGCGATTGGCCTTGTCGCGCAGTGCCGTGATGGTAACCGCCTGATGCACGGTTTTAGACTCCGGTGCTATCGTGCGGATCTCCATATAGGCGCGCCCGCGCTGGGCCGCCTCCGCGTAGGCTTCCTCGGCGCGGGTATGATCCTCCGGCAGCACCGTAATCCGCCAGTGATGGCCCACTAGGTCGACGTCGGCCAGGCCGACCATTGATTTGAAGCCTCCGTTGGCCGCAACGAAGTGGCCGTTGGCATCCAGTTCTACCAGGCCGATCCGGCCCAGCTCGATCGCGCCTTCAAATACTTTTGTGCGTGCTGTCACGTAAAAACATTTCGACCGGGATGCTATTAAGACCGTCAATTTTTTTCTCAGAATTCCCGGAGACCGGTCGATTTGAATACGCAGGAGGCACAGTATCCATGACCCTCGAAATGACGTTCACTCCGCCCGTGCAGGTTGCCCAGATCAACGCGATGATGGGTGGAGAAATCCGAGTGTTGTTAGTAGAAGACGATCCCGAGGCGGCCGAGCTGGATAAGATCCTACTAACGAATACGGAAGACGGCACGTTCCGGGTGGAATGGTGTCCTAACTTGATCACGGCGATGATCAAGCTCGCCGAACCCGATAGCTGGGACGTAGTTCTGCTGGATCTGGGTTTGCCCGAACTCAATGGTTACAAAACGTTTAGGGCAGTGCAGATGGTGGCGCCCCGTCCCATCCCCGTCGTGATTCTAACCAGCGACGAAACCAAGCTCACCCGCGACCTGACTGTGGGCTATGGCTCCTATGAGAGGGAGCCTGGCCGCGCGCATCCGGTGGCCTATCTCACTAAGAGAAACCTGACAGAGGGAGAGCTACGCCGGGCGTTGCGCAAGGCCGCCGCATTCGGCCGGGCGGATCGCTGGAAGGGACCCTTCACCGAACAATAGCTCCCGTTCAGAGAAGGTTAGTGATTGTGTCGGCCGGTGGTGTTAGAGTGGCACAAGCTTTCAGCCTGTGGCCACCCGTTCAGAACGTGAAGCGCAGTTGCAGTTGCAGCCGCCGATTGGCGGTCTGCGTCGGTGCACCGAACCCGACGCTGGAAATGCCTTGCGCTTCGGCAAACATGGGCGATGCAAGAACACCCACCGGCGTACCCCGATTCACGTTGTTCAACAGATTCCTGGCTTCCACGCTCGCCGTGACGTTATAGCGTCTTCCGCCGCCCGCGCCCGGCGCCGCACCGGCAGGCTCGCCGAATCCCCACGTGCGGCTGGTGCGCAGATTGACCGTAAAGCTGTCAAATCCCGTTCCGAGATTTCGCGGAATGATAGTCTCTCCGGGCAATGGGTGCAAATTCAGGGCGCCATACGCTGTCTCCACAACATAGGCCGGATTGTCGGCAGGCGTCGCGTAGGAGGGCCTGTCGTTGCTTTGCCCGTCGCCGTTTAAATCGTCGCCGGTGGTGATGTTGTAGGGCATCGGCGAGAAATAGTAAATCGCGGGCGAGAAGCGAAGACCCAGGGGCGCTTCGATATTTCCGCCGAGGAAGACACGATGGCGAACTTCGTACGAGGATCGGCTCCATTCATTTGTAAGGTCATAGCTGTTGGCCGGAAACGTATTGACCCCATCCGTATCGCCGCTGGCTCGTGCGTACATGTAATAGCCGAACATACTGAAACGCGAGTTGACGCGCGCATTTATGTTAAAAACAAGCTGGCTTTGTTTGTATAATCCGCTTGATTCGTATAAATCCACTGGATTTGTGTTGCCCAGCGGATAGATTCCGCTTTGCGGGTTGCCAAAAACATACGTTCCGGGTTCCGGCGCATTGATATTTCGAGTGCGCAGTTCGTGCACGCCGCGTGCGATCACGTAGCTGAGGGACGTAGTAATGTTCTTCGGCCATTGCCGCTCCAGCGTCACCATACTTTGATACGCGCGCGGAGCCACCAGCCCCGCATCGATCCGATAAGACGTGACGGCCTGACCCACCGCAAGCTGGCTGAGCGGCGGGACATCGCCAACATAGAACATCGGGTTCGGAATGACGTACTTCTGCTGCGTGATTCCGTTGAGGCGTGTGGCATTTACCAACTGTGCGATGGCGAAGCGATCGAAAAACGTGCCAAATCCGACCCGCAGGACCATTTTCGGAGTTCTGCCGCCTTGGGCCCCGCTGGTGCCTCCGAACCCCCAGGCAACACCCACCCGAGGCGTGATATCGGCGTGATCGGCCACATGCGTCTGGAACTCATATCGCGCGCCGAGACTGACGGTCAGGTTGGGCCGCACCCGCCAATCGTCCTGGAAGAAGGGCGCCGCATCTACGATGTCGGCCGATGCCAAGGGCGTTCCCGCCGTCACTATATACTGATAGGCACCGCCGCCATTGGCGATAATCTGCGGCCATGAAAGACCCTGGGCCAGCCCGCTGCGCGTGGCGGCGTAGGCGTCGATCGATGCGAAATTGAATGCGCCGTTGAAATTCAGATCCGTGCCGCTGTCCTCCACATTGCGGCGCACCCGAAACCCGAAGCGCATCAGATGAGCTCCGTGCGTGATCGTGGTGTTGTTTTGCAGCTCAGACGTCTGCAGGTTGAGAAATGCCGTCCCGATGGTCGCGCCGCTGTCGGTGAACGCTCCGGCGACGTTGATTTGTGGAGACTGATTGAAGCCGGCGGTCGTGTTGTCCGATCGGTAGTATTGAAAGCGCGTCTCGTTCACCGTGGAATTGTTCACCACCCACGTCGCGGTTGCCTGCGCCTGATGGTTATAGCTGCGGGTGTCGGTTCCCGTGATCGGCAGATTAAATTGACCCACCCCGACATTGTCGTTTCCATATCGGGCCAGGGCGTAGCGTGTTTGCAGCGTCAAATTCGGCGTGATCTGATAATCGAAACGCGGACTGATCCCCGTACGCGTGTTCGGCGCGGGCACGTTCTGGATCGCAGGCACCGGCTGGAATGCCGCATTCAAAATCGTCGCGTTGATCAGCGCCTGTTCGTCCTGCCGTCGGTATGTGTAATCCAGAAACAGAGATGCCTTGGGTGTGGGTGCTCCGCTGATGTCCCCCTCATACAGGCGTGAAAGAAAGGGAGCCTTCGCCGCAGCGAACGGGTCGCGAGCGTCCAACGTCGATGTATCGAGCTGGATAAAATCCATGCCGTGCAGCTTGTTTGTTCCCGCTTTTGTAAATATATCGATGTGAACCAATCCGAGTTTGTCGAATTCCGATGAAAATGGATTCGCATTAATGCGCACTTCGCGAATGGAAGCTTTGGCCGGCAGCTGCCCGTTGCTGAATCCGTCCACGTAAATCTGGCCGCCGTCGGGGCCCATGGACGGGCCGGCCAGCGCTTGCAGGTCGCTTTGCAGATCGTCCGGATCGTCGGACAGAATGTCGAGATCTTTGCCTTGAAGCACCACGGCCGAGGCGTTCTTCGCGGGGTCCACGTCCACGCCGCCGGAATCGGCCACCGTAATTTCCTGCTGCGACGTGGCCACCGACAACCGGACATCCATACTGGTGACCCGGCCGCTGCTCAAAATCACCGCAGGCGTGCCGAAGAGTGCGAAACCCGGCGCGGAGACGCGGAGGTCATAGGTGCCGGCCGGAATATTGGGGAAAATGTAGGAGCCGTTTCCCAACGTCTGCGTGGAGATCGGCGTCTGCCCCGAGAGCGGCGATTGTCCCGCGATGGCAATCACAACGGACGCTCCCGTGACCACTGCACCGGATGGATCGGTGACTTGCCCGCGTAGTGTGCCCGTGCCTTGCGCGAAGCCGGCGCCGGCCGATAGCAGGACTGCGGCCAACAACAGCGCTTTGCTGAGCCTTCCTCCGAACCGCAAATGCATCCACTCCCTCGCGGCCAAAAGCATTGGCGCGCGGTCCTTCTCGTTTATATTACTCGACCGTATCAGGCACACGTATGCGGCATAAATCCCGCTGCATAGGCCATCGCCCATGGCGTTATACGCTTTCCCCCCGCGCGCGTGAACCGCCTCAAATAATCCCTTTATTGTTATTCAGGCGACCAATCGGGGGATACGCCACGCTCTTAATTTATCAACGATATTCAAGAATACTCTTTTTTCGATTCTACTGCCAGTAAGGGTTTTGCATTAATTGACCTTACGGGCTTGTGCTGGGGGCCGACGATCTCAGACCCACTGGCGGTAAGTACTGTCCCCTGGGCTGCACCGACCACCACGCTCCCGTCCGGCGATGTGTGGCGAAATCGGTGAACGTGTAATCCGCTAGAGTGGCTCGGATATAACGCGGCGGTTGCTCAGGAAAAGGGTTGGTGGCTAATAAGTTCAACACCGGCTCAGAGCCTTCCAGAAGCCGCAGCACAAAGCCGACGAACCACTGGTTGTTCTGATACGTCCCAAGTGCGGCAAACCACATTTGCCAATCCAGTCGCGGTTGGAAAGGAGCCACCCAGCGCGGAGCCTGATTGGGATCGCCGGGCTTGAAACGAAACTCATATTTCTTCCAATTTTGGCCGTCAGCAGAACCTTCCACCGTTATTTCACGTCGTTCCGTGGTCATTACCGCGAAAAGTCCATACGAATTAACGATCGAAAAGGGCGCGGTGTAGCGAAGTGCCAGTTCTAAGGGCGCAGGGGCGGACCCGCGGAACGTTTGCCAAAAGTGTCCGATCCCCAGGTACAAAATCGCCGCGGCGATCACCGTCGCCAGGCGGGCTTCGAACGGCGAAACTGAGCGGCCGAAAGCTTCCTGAATCTGCTCGGGCACGAAGCGCCGCAAGGCCTGATCGTCCAGCGCAAAGAGCGTGATACCAATGGTCAGGAAATTGAAAAACGTGTAATTGCCCGTGAGCAGAATGGCAACTTGCAAGCCCACCAGCCACGCCGCGGCCGTGATCCGGATGCGACGCGGCAGAAACAGCAGAAATGGCACGGCTATTTCGATCGCCAGCACCATCCATGTAGTCGCCCGCAGAAATCCCGCAGGCAATTTTTCCGCGTACCACGCCAGTACCGTGGGCAACGGTTGCGTGTGGAAATGAAATGAGAGAGCGGAGAGGTTACGCCAGTTGCGATCGCCGCTGAGTAGCTTTACGGCTCCCGACAAAAAATACAGCCTGAACGCAAGCCATCGAAACATTATCGGAATAATTCGATTCCTTCCGAGAAAAATAGCAAGAAAGCCGGCTTCGAGGAGGAGAGAATCCCATTGAAATTCCAGAAAATCCTGCCCGATCGCGTTGAAAGAGAGATAAAGGATGAACAGCAGTATGAGCAGGAAGCGCTCAAAGCGCCGGCGGATAAAGCCCGTGATAAACAGCGCCACCGATAAAGCCACGCCGCACCACGCCATTCCCGTGAGTGTCCGGTCGTCCGCACCCAGCCAGAACAATGACGGTATGGCCAGATAGCGAATGGCGCCGCCGAGGCTCAGCGACCGCAGTAGCTCAATCGCCGGCGTAATGCCCTTGGACCCGATCAATCCTT
Source organism: Terriglobia bacterium (assembly GCA_963699945.1). GTDB lineage: Bacteria > Acidobacteriota > Terriglobia > Bryobacterales > Bryobacteraceae > Palsa-187. Next base: position 288,850 of record CAVOVW010000003.1, on the reverse strand, counting down.
CGACCTGCTCCGCCAGCGACATGAACGCGACTGCGTAAACCGCGGCCAGCAGGCGGACGAAAATCCATTGCACGGCTTCAAATCGCGCCGGCTGGATGCGCGTCCCGAAGGTATATTTTGTGAATTGATAGGCAAAATCGCGATGCCGCGCAATAAATCGATAGAGAATTTCGCTCGGCACGGAAATCCAGCGATACAACCACAAAAGGCCGAGCGTTTGAAAAACCGCCCGGGCACCGCTGCTAACTGTTCCATCCGGCTGCACAAGCTGCACGGATTGGCCGAACGCTTCCTTCGGAATCTGCGGATACTGCGGTCCAACATCCTCTGATGCCGCGTACTCGATGCGGCTGCCCGTGAGCTGACGCCAATAGTCGATCCAGATGCGGCAGAAACCACACTTCCCGTCAAAAATAAGGACGGGACGGGCGGCGGACGTGGGCTCACTCATGCAAGTCCATTATGCGGTAGTCGCGGGCGACGCGTAAGGAAACGGAGTACGATCTTCTTGACTCGAAAGCTGTTCATTAGTTCGCTGAAACGGCGGCGGGGCGCGGCGTGCCCGTTGTCAACGTGCACAATTGGAGATAGCCTCGCTGGACTTGCATGATTGCGACGCCGATTCGTCTGCCCAAGAAAGCCACGGTGTCCGAGAAATAGCGCGTTCAGAGCCGCCCTTCGAGGAATCGGAGGATCTGTAGTGTGACGAACGCGGGGTGGCCGCGCGGCATCATGCTGCGCCTCGGCCTCATCGGCGGGGGTATACAGTCTAGGCTGTATTTCTAAAGTATTGACGACCATAGGAGTTATCGGTACTATACTAGATAATCGTTTCTAGTAGTGTATTTCGCGAGCGATCCGTCCTCGCGATAGCTATGGCACTAGGTGACGCCAAGAGGCGTTGCTGAACGGCAACTTAGGGAGGAAAGTCCTTGAAGCACATTGGATTGTGGAGCGTGGCTGCATCTATCGGCTGCTTGTTGTTGGGTTCTCCAGCATATGGGCAGATTCTAAACGGCAATTTCAACGGGAATTTGAATAACTGGAGTCAGATTGGCTACTCGGCGGCAGTGGGCGCTGACGGAGCGGTTGTTCCGATTTCCGGTAGTTTTCAGGCGTTGATCGCCAGCGGCGGCGGCTGCGCCAGCGATGACGCGGGTGCGGTACCGATCGGGAACAATGCAAAAAAAGCCCTGGCTACTGTTAGTTCGAAGCACCAATTGCTCGCAAGGCCCGGGGGGCAGAGGCTCAGGCCCGCCTTCACTTGCGGATCGATCAATGTCGCTGACGCCACCGAAGCTGCCATGGAAACATTTCTGAACCTGCCCAGCGGCGCCATCAATACAGCTCTGCCGAACCTCTTTACGACGCCAGGTTGCAGTGGCCCCACCTGCACGGCCACCGACGGTGCCGCGATTTTTCAACAGTTCACGGTGACCACCGCGCCCACGACACTTTCTTTCTATTGGAATATGGGTACCATCGAAGATCTTCCGACCCAGTGGGACGGGGCGCTTTATAGCTTCCGCGTGGGGGCTAATCCGGCGCAGGTTTTTGCACTTGCGGATACAGAAACATCGTCATTCGTTCCGGACACCGGGTCCTCCACCTTCGATAGCACGACAGGCTATCACGTGGTCAATATCCCAATCTCCACGAATGGGACCTATTCGATTGGATTCCTTTCGATGCAGACGGGCGATGACTCCGCTGCCTCGGGGACTTACATCAGCAACGTCCAGCTTGGCGCTGCACAGGCTCCGCCGGTACCGACGACGCCGGTTCCGTCATCCTGGTATCTGGTTTTGATCGGGATGGCGTTCCTGGCGTTCTACATGGGCTGGCAGGGAAGAGCAGCGAATCGGGCTTAGTTGTTGTAAAGACTCTACTAAGAAAATGGCCGTGCGGCAGATTCTGCGGCACGGCCTTCTTATTCGGCGAGTTCCTTGCCTCAGTTCTCGGGCGCCTTGGTTTTCTTGAACACGCGATTCAGCGTCGTGATCGCGCGATCCACGTCCTGCTCCGTCAGAATGTAGGGCGGCAGCATGCGCAGTGTGTAATCGTGCGTGCAGTTGATCAGCATGCCGGCGGCCAGGCAATCGTTCACCACCGGCTTGCAGGGGAATTCCAGTTCCGCGCCGATCATCAGGCCCGCGCCGCGAATTTCCTTGATGAAAGAATACCTGCGCGATAGCTCCGTCAGCTTCATTTTGAAATAGCCGCCCACGCTGGTGATTTGCGGCAGCAGTTCTTCCATCACGTCGAAAAACTCCAGCGCCACGCGGCACGCCAGAGGATTACCGCCGAACGTGGTTCCGTGCTTGCCGGGTCCGATGGACGCCGCGGCTTTTTCGTTCGCGGCCAGCACGCCAATCGGAATGCCGCAGCCCATGGGCTTCGCGGTGACAGTCACATCCGGCATCACGGGAGGATCGAACTGCTGATACGCAAAGTACGTGCCCGTGCGGCCCACGCCGCTCTGGATCTCGTCGAAGATCAGCAGCGCGTTGTGGCGGTCCGCCAGCTCGCGTGCCTTGCGAACGTACTCGTTCGTCAGCGGGTAGATGCCGCCTTCGCCTTGCACCAGTTCCAGCACGATGCCGGCTGTTTTCTCCGAGACAAGCTGTTCCAGCGCGGTGCAATCGTTGCGATTCACGAAGTGTACCCCGGGGATCAACGGCTCGAAATCATGGCGATAACTTTCCTGGCCCGTTACGGAAAGCGCGCCCAGCGTGCGTCCGTGAAATGAGTTGTTCAGCGAGATCAGCTCAATCTTTTCAGGCGAAATCTTTCGCCCATGCGATTTCGCCATCTTCAGCGCCGCTTCGACGGCTTCTGTGCCGGAGTTGCAGAAGAATGCGCGGTCCATGCCGCTGAGCTTGCAGAATCGCTCCGCCAGCGGGCCCGTGTATTCGTGATAGTAAAGATTCGAAGTATGAATCAGGCGGCCTGCCTGCTCGCGAATCACTTTCGTGATGCGCGGATGCGCGTAGCCCAGCGAATTCACGCCGATTCCCGATATCAGATCCAGATAGCGTTTGCCGGACGTGTCGTAAACATACACGCCCTTCCCGCGCTGCAACACCACCGGGAAGCGCGCGTAATTTTGCAAGACATACTGCTTTTCCAGATCAATTGGCGAGGCCAACGTCGCGGTTTCCATAGGATTTCATTTTAGCGGCAAGCGGCGCGAGACCCAAAGCGGCACTCCGATTCCCCGGCGCGAGATCGTTCATCGGGGCCAAAAACACCACGTGTTATGATGGCGGTTCCAGCGTTTTCTTCGCCCGTCAGCATTGGGGGATTCGGCAGCGGGCCGTACGAAACAATCAAATGGATGCCAGCATCGCAGCCTTGATCGATCACACTTTGTTGAAGCCAGAGGCGACAGCAGCCGACGTGCGCCGGCTGTGTGCAGAGGCCAGGCAATACGGATTCGCGACGGTTTGTGTGAATCCACACTGGGTAAAGGTGGCGGCCGCGGAACTAGCCGGCACCGAAGTCGGCGTGTGCACTGTGGCGGGCTTTCCGCTGGGGGCGAACGCCACCGAAACAAAAGTATTCGAAACAGGTTTGGCCATTGAGCAGGGCGCGCGCGAAATCGACATGGTGATAAACGTCGGCGAGTTGAAGAGCGGGAACGAAACCTTCGTCGGCGCCGATATCCGCGCCGTTGTCAGGATCGCGCATTCCCGCGGTGTCATTGTCAAAGTGATTCTGGAAACAGCGCTGCTGCACGACACAGAGAAAGCGGCGGCCTGCCGGCTGGCGAAACTCGCCGACGCGGATTTTGTCAAAACCTCTACCGGCTTCGGACCCGGCGGCGCAACCGTGGCAGACGTCGCCCTGATGCGCCGGGTTGTGGGCGCGCAAATAGGCGTGAAGGCGTCGGGCGGCATTCGCACGCTGGAAGATCTAAAAAAGATGGTGGCCGCCGGAGCGTCGCGTATCGGCGCCAGCGCCAGTGTGCCGATCCTGGAGAGCACCTAAACGCCCATGCCCGTTCGTCAGGCCACTCCCCGTAGAGCGCGCGTGAACTTCCGTGAGCGAGCCGAAGTGCTCGACTTCCTGCTGGAAGTGTCGCGCATCACCGCCGAAACGCTCGATCTCGATAAGCTGCTGGCCAGCGTCGCGACCATCGTCAAACAGGTAGTGCCTTACGACCTGATCGCGATCCTGCTGTATTTTGAAAAGCCGCAGGCCCTCCGTATTCGTTACGCCATCGGCCACCGCGAAGAGCTTGTCCGCGGGCTCGAAATCGGCTTGGGAGAAGGAATCGTCGGCACCGCCGCGCTGAATCGCGAACCGGTTCTGGTGGACGACGTGCGCCAGGACTCGCGTTACCTGAATGCGTTGGACGCCGTGCGCAGCGAGTTGGCAGTGCCGATGATTTCGCGGCAGAAACTGGTGGGCGTGATCGACCTGCAATCCACGCGGGAACGCTCCTACAGTGAGAACGACCGCACCATCATTCGGCTGATTGCGGCGCGCGTCGGCGCATCCATCGAAAACGCGCGGCTCTACCGGCGCATCGACCGCCAGCATCGCACGTTGCAAACGCTCGCACAGCTTTCACAGCGCTTCAGCCTGATTCTGGATCTGGACGAGTTGCTTGGAAAAATTGCCGAATCCGTGCGCACGCTGGCGAATTACGACGCGTTCAGCATCTATCTGATCGATGCGGAGCAAAAGGTGCTGCGCCATCGCTTCAGCGTCCGCTACGATGAGCGCGTCAAGCTGGATAATATTCCGCTGGGGAAGGGAATAACCGGAGCGTCGGCGGAAACGCGCGCGCCCGTGCGGGTGCGCAATACGGCGGAGGATCCGCGCTACATCGCCTCGCACCCGGATATTATTTCCGAAATCGCCGTGCCGCTCATGGTGCAGGATCGCGTGGTCGGCGTGCTTGATTTGGAAAGTGAACAGCTCGGATTTTTCACGGAAGATCATCAGCAGACCTTGACTCTTTTGGCGCCGCAGATCGCCAGTTCGATTGAGAACGCGCGCCTCTACGAAGAGCTTGCCCGGCGCGAGCAGCGCATGGAGACGGATTTGAAAGCCGCGCGCAGTCTGCAGCGCATTCTGCTGCCGCGCGACGTGGAAGTCCACGGCCTGGAAGTGGGCATTCGCTCGCGTCCGGCGCGTGAAATCTCCGGCGACGTCTACGAGTTTTACGACCACAGCGACGACTACACGGTGATCGCCTTCGGCGATGTGAGCGGAAAAGGCGCGGCGGCGGCCCTCTATGGAGCACTGATTAGCGGCCTGCTGCGCACGCTCGCGCCGCGCAAACGAAGTCCTGCGCTGCTGATGCAAGCGCTGAATGAGGCGCTATTGGAACGTCGCGTGGACGCGCAGTACGCCACGCTGACCGTGCTGCTGTGGGAGGCTCGCGGACGCACGTTGACCATTGTGAACGCCGGCGGCGAAGCGCCTCTGGTGTATCGCCACGGGGAGCTCATTACGCTGCAAGGCAACGGCTTCCCCATCGGGCTGCTGGAAGCCCGCGACTACGAAGAGGCCGTGTTTGAGATGGAGACGGGCGATTCGATCCTGCTGTATTCGGACGGTATCGTCGATCAGTTGAACGAGCAGGAGCAGGACTTCGGCCAAGCCCGCGTGCGCGAGTTCATGGAAAAGAGCGGCAAGCAAGCGCCGCGCGCGGCCGTCGATAGTCTGATCGCACAGGTCGACGAATATCGCGGCGCCATGCCGCTGACCGACGATCAAACGGCTGTCATTTTGAAAGTGCTGTAGTGAGTCTCGAAATGCAAACGTTCCACTATACGGAGCATGCGCTCCACTGCGATGGAGTCGCGCTGGCGGAAATCGCCGCACGCGCGGCGACGCCGTGCTATGTGTATTCGGCGAACGCCATTCGTGAAAACTATCGGTCCTATGACAGCGCCTTCGGCGCCCAACCTCACACCATCTGCTACGCGGTGAAGGCCAACGGCAATCTTTCGGTGCTGCGCCTCCTGGCCGCGGAAGGCGCGGGCTTCGACATCGTTTCTGGAGGCGAGTTATTTCGCGTGTTGAAGGCCGGCGGCGATCCAACGAAGATCGTATTTTCGGGCGTGGGGAAAACGGCGCAGGAGATCGACGAGGCGCTCGGCGCCGGGATTTTCAACTTCAATTGCGAATCGGAACCGGAGCTTGCGTTGATCGACGCGCTGGCGCATCGCCGCGGCAAGAAGGCTCGCGTGGCGCTGCGCGTGAACCCGGATGTGGAAGCCGACACGCATCACTACATTTCAACCGGAAAGCTCGCGCATAAATTCGGCATCGATATCGCGAATGCCGAAGGCGTCTACGAACGCGCGCGCCAGTTGCCAAACCTGTTGCTGGAAGGCGTCAGCTGCCACATCGGCTCGAATCTGATGGACCCCGAACCCGTGATGGAAGCGGCGGATCGCGTGCTGGAACTGATCGCGCGGCTCCGCGCCAAGGGATTCAACATCACGCATGGCGATTTCGGCGGCGGCCTGGGCGTTGCGTACAGAGCCGGCGAAGAAGATCCGCCGATCGCGGAATTCATCGCGAAGCTGAAGGCGCGGGTGCAGGGTCACAATCTGCATGTGCTGATCGAGCCCGGCCGCTCCATCGTCGGCCCCGCGGGAGTTCTGCTGACGAAAGTGCTGTACCGCAAGACCACCGGCGGCAAGGAATTCGTGATCGTCGATGCGGCGATGACCGAGCTCATTCGCCCGGCGCTCTATCAGGCGCATCACAAGATCCTGCCGGTGCGCGAGTCGTGAAACTCGGACAATCATCGCCGACGTGGTTGGTCCCGTGTGCGAGACCGGCGATTTTCTGGCACGAGATCGCGAGCTGCCCGACGTGCTGCCGGGCGACGTGCTGGCGTTATGTACGGCCGGCGCGTACGGCTTCGCGCAGGCATCCAACTACAACGCGCGTCGCAGGCCGCCCGAGGTGATGGTGGATGGCAACTCGTGGAAAGTCATTCGCGAGCGCGAAACCTACGACGATCTGGTTCGCGGCGAATAACCGTGGGCCAGAAACCGGCACAGGCGTCAGCTTTTGCGATGGTGGAGCAGGCTTCAGCCTGCAACGGATGCTTCAGCATCCGCGCCGCACCTTTGCGATCACCAGCCCTAATGCCCCACCGCGATGATTTCGATCGCCGCAGTCGCATCGGTTGAAGGCAACCCTTCGAATAACATCGAGGCTCCAGGCCCCACCGCATTGGGGCCAACGAAATCCTTTTCCAACGTCGCCGTCTTTGCGCCAACCGGATTCGTCAGCGCATAAATACTCGTCCAGAAAATATCCTGAGGCTTCGCGCCCAAAGGCTCCATCGCTTTTTCCAATCGCTGGAATGCCAGCCGGACGTCAGCGTCTTCTTCCCGAAAAACCAGCTTAGTGCTTGTGAAAATGATCTTCGGCGATTGCGTGTAGTAACCCATCATCTTCACCGTATCCAGCACTTGTTGTTTGGACGCGAAGCTTCCCGCGATCGTTCGCGGGTTGAGGTCGGTCTGGCGAGCGACTCCTTCACACGCCGCATACGATCGCAGACTCTGCCTCTGCGGCTGCACGATATCAACCGCCGCACCGGGGAATGCCGCCGTGGCCGCCGCTTGCGTCGACGCGGTATCCTCCAGCGAGCTCAAAAAACACGTCACGCGCAGCATCTCATTCGTCTTCGCTCTCTGGCGAAGATATCCCACGGGCCCGGCCGGATCAGTGCCTTCGGCCGAGGGCAGAAAGATGACGGCGTTCGGATTGACCGCGCGCTTCTCCACCGACGTTGCCTCCATCACCACCTGCGCGCCCACCATCGGCAGCGCCCCCACCTGAATCGTACTGATCACGGGCAGCGTCATTTTGCGATCCGTAAACTCGTCCACCACAATCTGCTGCACACGCCGCAAATCGCCGGAGCCGGCGACGAAGGCCCGCAGCTTCACGATCTGCGCGCCGTGGTTATCGCGCAGCAGCGCTTTCAGCGCATCGCGAATCTGTTGCGAGAGCAATCCTTTATTCGAAAGCGGCGAAACCTGGAACGACAGCCGAGCCGTATCGGCCGCGATGGCATCGGGAGGATCGGGCAGCGGCGGCAGAACCTGCGTCGGCGGCTCGGTGTCCTTTTTATTCTTCCGCTTTTGGGCAGAAAGACCGCTCACCAGCAGAAGGCTCAGCGAAAGCGCGATGAGAAATCGTCGGGTCACGGGCAACCCGATTCTATCATCGGCACGCGACGGCCGTACGCGCGAAATTCACATGCAGGGAAGGCCCGTGTCATACTAAGGGCATAGAACCAAAACCATGTATCTCTCCGAAGATTTTCGTTTAAAAGTCGGCCTGGCCGAGATGCTGAAGGGCGGCGTCATCATGGACGTCACCAACGTGGAGCAGGCAAAGATTGCCGAAAGTGCGGGCGCGTCGGCCGTCATGGCCTTGGAGCGTGTGCCCTCCGATATTCGCAAAGAAGGCGGCGTGGCGCGGATGGCTTCCATCCGCATCATTCGCGAAATTATGGACACGGTGTCCATCCCGGTGATGGCCAAGGCTCGCATCGGCCACTTCACGGAAGCGCGCATTCTGGAAGCGCTCGGCGTGGATTATATCGACGAAAGCGAAGTGCTGACGCCTGCCGACGAAGAGCACCACATCGATAAAAAGGATTATAAAGTTCCGTTCGTGTGCGGCGCGCGCAACCTGGGCGAGGCTCTGCGCCGCATCGCCGAAGGCGCCGCGATGATCCGCACGAAGGGCGAGGCGGGCTCCGGCAACATCGTCGAGGCCGTGCGCCACATCCGCACGATCGTCAAAGAGATGCGGCAGCTCACGGTGCTGGGCAAAGAGGAACTGGTCCACCAGTCGAAGGTCCTGGGCGCGCCGCTCGAACTTGTCGAATGGGTCGCGGCCAACGGCAAACTTCCCGTACCGAATTTCTCCGCCGGCGGCATTGCGACGCCTGCCGATGCAGCGCTCGTGATGCAGCTCGGCGCGGAAGCTGTATTCGTCGGCAGCGGCATTTTCAAGTCCGAGGATCCGGAGGCGCGCGCGAAAGCGGTCGTCAAAGCCGCGACCTATTATAAGGACGCCGCGAAGCTGCTCGAAGCGAGCGAAGAGCTCGGCGAACCGATGCGCGGCCTGGACGTCTCGAAGATTCCCGAGAGCGAATTGCTGCAAACGCGCGGCTGGTAGCCCGCCTGGTAAGGTAATACCTAATTGAAAACCGTCGGGATTTTGGCCCTGCAGGGCGATTTCGATGCGCACGGGAAAGCGGTCGAACAGGCAAGCTCCAGCGCCGGCATCCCCGCGCACGCGCGCGAAGTGCGCACGGCCTCGGATCTCGCTCAGTGCGACGCGCTCATCATTCCCGGCGGCGAAAGCAGCACCATGTGGAAGCTGCTTGAAATGGAGCAGCTGATTGATCCGCTGCGCGCCTTCGCATCGCAAAAGCCGGTTTACGGAAGCTGCGCCGGTGCGATTCTTCTCGCACGCGATGTCACTCATCCCGCGCAGGCCAGCCTCGGTTTGATGGATATCGCCGTGGAGCGTAACGCGTACGGGCGGCAGATCGATAGCCGCATCGCAAAAGTCACCATGCCGGAAGGCGACCTGGAAGCCGTCTTCATTCGCGCGCCCATCATTCGCCAGACGGGCCCCGAAGTGCAGGTTCTGGCCAGCTACGAAGGCGATCCGGTTTGGGTGGAGCAGGGAAGGCACATGGTGACCACCTTCCACCCCGAGCTGACCGCTAACACCCTGGTCCACCAACGGCTACTGCAAAAACTCTAGAACCACATAAGCCCTCTCACAGTTGTGGGCGGGGCCGATAAGCCATGCAAGAAGTGGCATGGTACAAGCATCGATCGCACTGACGGGAATACTACGAGCGCATAAGGCGTGGTTGGAGAAGGCCGAAGGCGGACGCCGGGCCGACCTGCGCGGCGTGACGCTGAACGACGAAGATCTGCATGGCGCCATGCTCAAGCGCGCCATTCTGACGGGCGCCACCATGCTGGATTCGAACCTGTCGAGCGCGGATCTTTCGGGCGCGCAGATGGACGGCGGCGATTTCGAACGCTCGAATTTCGCGGGCGCCGATTTGACCGGAAGCGACCTGAGCGGCGCCAATTTCGCCGGGGCTTGGTTAAGTAACGCCGCGCTATCGGAGGCTTCCATCCGCAAAGCGTGCTTCCGCCGCTCGAAGCTTTCTCGCACGCAAATGCTCGAAGTGAACATAGCGGAATCGTCCTTTCGCGAGTGTGACGCCAAGTCCGTCAACTGTCATCAGTCGCGCCTGTTTGAGGCCGATTGGAGCGAGAGCGACTTAACCCAGGCGCAGTTTTATCACACGCGCCTGCAAGCCTGCCGCTTCACCAGCGTGCTGGCCGAAGGGATGATCTTCACCGGCTCCAAGCTCGACCATTGCGATTTTACCCGCGCCCAACTGGAAGACGTGCGTTTTCTGCGCACCGAACTGGTGCAATGTTCTTTCCATGATTGCCGCCTGGTGCACGCCGATTTCCGCGACGCGAAACTACGCGGCAGCGCCTTCACGCGGGCCATGCTGGACGGCGCGCGCTTCGGCAACGCGCAACTCACCATGGTCGATTTCCGCGGCGCCAGCCTGCGCGGAGCTCGGGAAATGACCGCCGAAATGCTTTCGCAATCGCTGACCGATCACCGGACGATTCTTCCCAACGGAAGCCAGGGACCCTACCGAAAATTCTCCGGCGCCGAGCGCATCCGCTAAAAGCAAATCTAATCAGGACGCGTACGGCAGCAGCCCATGCCGCTATTTCTGCGGATGAACTTTCTTCACGCCGTTGGGGAGATGCAGCTCAAACGAGGCTTCCGGCAGCGGCGGATTCAGCTGGATGTCGGAATAATCCACCAGTTCGTAATTCTTCGACGGCTCGGTGACCTTTTCGCGCACAGGATTCGCCTCGCCCTCAGGGATCCATAGCTCGATCTTCGCCACCAGCGTCTTCATCTGCGGAGTGGTCGGCGTAAGCTCGATTCGACTGCACGTTTTGCCTGCCACTTGGTCTGTGCCGCCCAGTTTCAACGCGTAGAATTTCATCAGCTCCGCCGACGTGGTCCCGAAGCCCAACAGAAGAAACTGATCGATGTTCGCCACGTACTTGCTGGCATCGTAAATTTCCTCCGTGTTGGCCTTCGGATAGTAAACCTCAATAGTCTTCCCACTCACGTAAACCGTCCGCGGATCAGGCGGCAGAAATTCGACAATGCCGACGGTGGTCTTATTGACGCGTTTCAGACGCAGCATGCCGTCCATCGCACTTGATTCGTTCAGGACGGCAGTGAACTGCACGCGATGCATTTTTCCGCTCAGAGATCGAAAACTTTGCGCCGCATGATCCATGCGCGCCAAAACGTCCGAGAGCGTTTCGGCGTGTACGCATGTGCACAGCAGCGCAAATATCGCGAGGAATTTCACGGCAAAGGACTATTGCTGCGGAAAAGCGAGGTAACCTTTGAGTTCTTTTTCGGCATCGTCGTAGATCGGCTCGACGGTGACGATGTTGACGTGATTTTTGAATCGCGCGTCCACCAAAGCGGTCGCGACCGCAGGCATCGCCGCCTCGGGGACGTCCGACAACTGCTGCGATTCAATCCAGTAGCCCCCGCGCACCATCGCGACGCTCGCAGCCTTCGGCTGGTCGCGGAAGATATCGTGCGGCGTCAGGAAAATAAATGCGAGAATCACCGCGACGATGATGTCGTACTGCCAGGAAGCCCGCGGATATTCCCACAGTATGAATCGCTTCAAGGCGCTCATGATCTCAGTGTAACAAGAGCTGGATGCCGGGGACGCTAGCTTTTCAGCCAGCGATCGACGGACTCCGCCGCTTTGCGGCCCTCGGCGATCGCCCACACCACCAGCGATTGCCCGCGCCGCGCGTCGCCCGCCGCGAACACGCCGGGCATCGAAGTCTGATAATCCTGCTCGTTCGCTTCGATATTGCCGCGCGCGTCGAGCTTCAATCCGAGCTGCTCGACCAGCCCCGGCTTCACCGGTCCCGTGAAGCCCATGGCCAGCAGCACCAGGTCCGCGTCCAGCGTGAATTCCGTGCCCGGCATCGGCTCGAACTTCGGAGCGGCGCCCACGCGCATGCCGTGAAGCTTCTTCACGTTGCCCTGCGCGTCGCCCGTGAACTTCGTGGTGGCCACGGCCCATTCGCGCACGCCGCCCTCTTCGTGCGAGCTTTCCATGCGCAACTGCAGCGGCCACAGCGGCCACGGCGTCGACGGCGCGCGGTCTGCCGGAGGCATCGGCATGATCTCGAACTGATGCACCGACGCCGCCTTCTGGCGATGCGACGTGCCCAGGCAATCGGCGCCCGTATCGCCGCCGCCGATGATGATCACGTGCTTGCCGGTGGCCAGAATCTGATTCGGCACCTGCATCGCCGTCGCCACTTGCTTGTTCTGCTGCGGCAGAAAATCCATCGCGAAATGGATGCCCTTCAGCTCGCGGCCGGGGACGGTCAGATCGCGCGGCTGCTCGGCGCCCATGGCCAGCACGATCGCGTCGAAATCGCTTTCGCAGAGTCGTCCAGCGATGCTCACGCCGATGTGCGCATTGGTGACGAACTCGACGCCCTCGGCTGCCATCTGCTCCATGCGCCGGTCGATCCCGTGCTTCTCCATCTTGAAATCCGGAATGCCGTAGCGCAGCAGTCCGCCGATGCGGTCGGCTTTTTCGAACACCGTCACCGAGTGGCCCGCGCGCGCCAATTGCTGCGCCGCCGCCAGGCCCGCCGGACCGCTACCGACCACCGCCACGCGCTTGCCGGTGCGCTTCGCCGGCGGCTCGGGCACGAATCCAGCCTTGATCGAAGGCGTGATCGATGATGGTGCGCTCGATCACCTTGATCGCTCACCGGCGGCTCGTTGATGCCCAGCACGCACGCCGCCTCGCACGGAGCGGGGCAGATGCGGCCCGTGAACTCCGGGAAATTGTTGGTGGAGTGCAGCACGCGCACCGCCTCTTGCCAGCGGTCGCGATACACCAGATCGTTCCAGTCGGGAATGATGTTGTTGAGCGGGCAGCCGGTGTGGCAGAACGGCACGCCGCAATCCATGCAGCGCGCGCCCTGCGTGCTGGACTTTTTCGACCGGGAAGTCCTGGTAGATCTCGAACCAGTCGTTGACGCGCTCCGCGACCGGCCGCCGCGCGGGCAGTCTCGCGCGTGTACTCCATGAAGCCGGTGTTCTTACCCATGCGTTACCATGCGCGACCGCCTTCGTGCGCGGAACGCCCAGCACGCGCTTGTATTCGTGCGGGAAGACTTTGACGAACTTCGGCAGCAGCTGTCCCAGTTTTCCAGGATCCAGTTGGCGCGCGGGCTGCCGGTTTCCTCCGCATGGCGCGCGATCCAATAGCGCAGCGTCTCGATGTCCTTGGCGTTCTTCGACCGGTTCCAGATCCACGCTGGCCTGGTTGCAGCGGTTCTTGCTGGAACTCGCCGGTTTCATCCAGCACGTACGCGATCCCGCCCGACATGCCGGCGGCGAAGTTCTTGCCGGTATCGCCCAGCACGATCACCAGGCCCTTGGTCATGTACTCGCAGCCGTGATCGCCCACGCCTTCGACCACCGCCGTCGCGCCGGAGTTGCGCACCGCGAAGCGCTCGCCCGCGCGTCCGTTGAAGAACGCCTCGCCCGAGGTCGCGCCGTACAGCACCACGTTGCCGACCAGGATGTTCTTCTCCGGCAGGAACGTCGAACCGCGCGGCGGATACACGATCATCTTGCCGCCCGAGAGTCCCTTGCCCGACGTAATCGTTCGAATCGCCTTCCAGTTCCAGCGTCACGCCGCGCGCCAGGAACGCCCCGAAGCTTTGCCCCGCCGAGCCGGTGAACGTGAAGTGAATGGTGTCGGGCTCCAGGCCCTTCGCTGCCGTACTTGCGCGCGATTTCGCCCGAGAGCATCGCGCCCACCGTGCGATCCACGTTGCGGATCGGCAGCTTGAACTCCACCGGCGTGCCGTTTTCGATCGCCGGCTCGCGCGTGATCGATCAGCTTGTCGTCCAGCGCCTGCTCCAGCCCATGATCCTGCGAGATGGTGCAGCGCCGGCCGACGCGCGCGGGAACCTCAGGCATGATACAGCAGCTGCGAATAATCCAGCCCCTTGGCCTTCCAGTGATCCACGCGCGGGACGCATGTCGAGCATGATCCGCGCGGCCGATCATTTCGTCCATCTTGCGGAAGCCCAGCTTCGCCATCATCTGGCGAACCTGCTCGGCCACGAAGAAGAAGTAATTGATGACGTGCTCCGGCTTGCCTGCGAACTTCTTGCGCAGCGCCGGATCCTGCGTGGCGATGCCCACGGGGCAAGTGTTCAGGTGGCACTTGCGCATCATGATGCAGCCCAGCGCGACCAGCGGCAGCGGTGGAGAAGCCGAACTCCTCGGCGCCCAGCAGCGCGGCGATCGCCACGTCGCGGCCGGTTTGCAGCTTGCCGTCGGTCTGCACGCGTGATGCGGCTGCGCAGGTCGTTCATCACCAGCACCTGCTGCGTTTCGGCCAGTCCCAGCTCCCACGGAATGCCCGCGTGCCTGAGCGACGTCAGCGGCGAAGCGCCCGTGCCGCCGTCGTGCCGCTGATCAGCACCACGTCGGCATGCGCTTTCGCCACGCCCGCGGCCACCGTGCCCACGCCCACTTCGGCCACCAGCTTCACCGAAATGCGCGCCTTGCGGATTCACGTTCTTCAAATCGTAAGATCAACTGCGCCAGATCTTCGATCGAATAAATGTCGTGATGCGGCGGCGGCGAAATCAGCCGCACGCCCGGGATCGAATGCCGCACGCGCGCGATCACTTCGTCCACTTTGTGGCCGGGAAGCTGGCCGCCCTCGCCGGGCTTGGCGCCCTGCGCGATTTTGATTTGCAGTTCGTCGGCGTTCACCAGGTAATGCGCGGTCACGCCGAAGCGGCCCGACGCCACCTGTTTGATCGAGCTGCGCGCGCCAGTCGCCGTTCGCGTCGGCGCTCGAAGCGCGCTTCGTCCTCGCCGCCTTCGCCGGTGTTCGATCGCCCGCCGATGCGGTTCATGGCGATGGCCAGCGTTTCGTGCGCTTCCTTGCTGATCGACCCGAACGACATCGCGCCCGTCGCGAAGCGCTTGACGATTTCGCGTCGCCGGTTCCACCTGCGTCGATCGGCACCGGCTTCTTCGCGAGCTTCGAATTCCATCAAGCCCGCGCAGCGTGCACAGATCGCGGTTCTGCTTGTCGATCAGATCGGTGTATTCCTGGAACGTCTCGAAGCGATTCTCGGTGCGCACGGCGTGCTGCAGCTTGCTGACCGTCAGCGGATTCAGCAAATGATACTCGCCGCTGCACGCGATATTGATACGCTCCGCCGACGTCCAGTTCGGTTTCCGATTGCGTCAATCGGCCTGGAACGCGTGCTCGTGCTTCATCTGCGCTTCGCGCGCCAGCACGTCCAGGCCCACGCCTTCGATGCGCGACGCAGTGCCGGTGAAATACTTGTCGATCAGCTTCTGGTTCAGGCCGATCGCCTCGAACACCTGCGCGCCGCGATAGCTTTGCAGCGTGGAGATGCCCATCTTCGAGAACACTTTCAGCAGTCCCTTGTTGATGGCCTTCTTGAAATTCTTCAGCGCCGTCTCGAACGTGATCATTGCCCAGGCGGCCCTGCTGCGCCATGTCTTCCAGCGTCTCGATCGCCAGATACGGATTCACCGCGCTCGCGCCGTAGCCGATCAGCAGCGCGAAATGCATCACCTCGCGCGGCTCGCCCGATTCGATGATCAGCGCGACCTGCGTGCGCGTCCGCTCGCGCACCAGATGATTGTGCACCGCCGTCAGCGCCAGCAGCGCGGGAATCGGCGCGAATTCTTTGTCCACGCCGCGGTCGCTCAGAATCAAAATGCGGTAGCCGTCGCGAATGGCCTGATCCGCCCGGCGGCAAATCGCCTCCAGCGCCGCTTCCAGCTCCTGCTCGCCGCCGCGAGACGCGATACAGCGTCTGCATGGTGGTCGCCAGGAAATCGCCCCAGCTCACGCGGCGCAGCTTTTCCAGATCCAGATTCGTCAGGATCGGATGCGGCAGCTTCAGCGTGTGGCAGTGCTTCGGCGTCTCTTCCAGAATGTTGCGCTCGGTGCCGATGTAGCTGGTGAGCGACATCACCAGTTCTTCGCGAATCGGATCGATCGCGGGATTGGTGACCTGCGCGAACAACTGCTTGAAGTAATTGAACAGCGACTGCGGCCGGTCCGACAAGCACGCCAGCGGCGTGTCCGACGCCCATCGATCCCACGGGCTCTTCGCCGTTGGTCGCCATCGGCGCCATGAAGCATCCGCAGATCTTCTTCGCTATAGCCGAACGCGCGCTGCCGCGTCAGCATCGTCTGCGGATCGAACCCGTAGACGCGCGGCGGCTTGCGGCAGCTGCTCCAGCGTGAGCTGCTTCTCCTTCAGCCATTCGCCGTAAGGCTGCCGCGAGGCCAGCATGTGCTTGATTTCCTCGTCGGGGACGATGCGATGCTCTTCCAGATTCACCAGCAGCATCTGCCGGGCTGCAGCCGTCCCTTGTATTCGACTTCCTCCGGCTTGAATCGGCAGCACGCCGGTTTCCGACGCCAGATCAACTAGTCCGTCTTGTCGTGACCATGTAACGCGCCGGGCGCAGCCCGTTGCGGTCCAGCGTCGCGCCCAGCCATTTGCCGTCGGTGAACGCCACCGCCGCGGGACCATCCCACGGCTCCATCAGCGACGCGTGATATTCGTAGAACGCGCGCTTCTCGTCGGGCATGGTGGTGTCCGGCGTCCCACGCTTCCGGGATCAGCATCGCCATCACGTGCGGCAGCTCGCGCCCCGCCAGCGTCAGCATCTCCACCGCGTTGTCCAGCATCGCGGTGTCGCTGCCGCCTGGCACGAATCACCGGGAAAATTTTCGAAATGTCGTCGCCGAATAGCGTCCGATCGCAGCACGCTCTCGCGCGCGTTCATCCAGTTCGACGTTGCCGCGCACCGTGTTGATCTCGCCGTTGTGGCAGATCATGCGGTAAGGATGCGCCAGTTGCCAGGTGGGAAACGTGTTGGTCGAAAAGCGCTGGTGCACCATGCACAGCGAGCTCTTGGTCAGCGGATCGGCCAGCTCCTTATAGAAGTCGGAAATCTGCGGAGCCAGCAGCAATCCTTTATAGATGATGACCCGCGAGGACATCGACGGCACGTAGAAAAATCCCTTCTCGTCGAATGTCGCTCGCGGCGATTTCCATCTCGGCGCGCCGCCGGACCACATACAGTTTGCGCTCGAACTCGTCCTGCGTCATGGGCTCGGCCGTCGGGCCTTCGCCCGACGCACGAACATCTGCTCGATGTAAGGCTGCGTCGCGCGCGCCTGCCGGCCGATCGCGTCGCCATGCAGCGGCGTATCGCGCCATCCCAGAACCTTCAGCCCTTCTTCGCGCGCGATGCGCTCGACGATTCCTTCGCAAAGCAATCGCTGTTGCGCTGTTCCACCGGCAGGAACATCATGCCCACGCCGTAATGCCCCGGCTCCGGCAGCGCGAACCCAAGCTTCGCGCACTCGCGCGCAAAAAACTCGTGCGGGATCTGGATCAGCACGCCCGCGCCGTCGCCCGTCTCCGGATCGCATCCGCAAGCGCCGCGATGCGTCAGGTTGATCAGGATCTGGATGCCCTTGCGCATGATCTCGTGCGACTTTTCGGCCGTCCAGATTCACCACGAAACCCATGCCGCAGGCATCGTGCTCGTGACTGGGATGATAGAGTCCCTGCGCTTCGGGAGGGGGATGCATAGTTCAGAATACCTTATCAGATACTATCACGTCAACAGAATTTGTAACTCTTGCAGTATTAGCCTAGCTGATGTTAGACTGGGTCCAGTGAACTACGAGAACCTTAAACTTTTCAAAGACATCGCGCAAACCCGGAGCTTCAGCCGCGGCAGCCGCGCTGAACAATGTGAGCCAATCGGCCGCCAGCCAGCACGTTCAGGATTTGGAAGAGTGGCTTGGTACTCATTCTACTTGACCGGTCAACCCGGCCCCTGGTGGTCACGCCGGCCGGGCAGCTTGTACTGCGATTTTTGCCGCGATGTTCTGCGCCGCAAAGAGGAGTTCGAAGTCGCGCTCGAACAACTGAAGCAGCGAGGTCGACGGCACCGTGCAGGTGGCATCCATTTATTCGGTGGGCTTCAGCGAGATGGCGCAGCTCGAAAAAGAGTTCGCGCGGCGGCAGCCCGAACGCCCATCTGAAGTCGAATACCTGCGCCCCGAAAAAGTGTATTCAGCGGTGCTGGCCGATCAGGCCGATCTCGGGCTGGTCAGTTATCCCGAGCCCAGCCGCGAGATCACGGTGATCCCCTGGCGGCAGGAAGAAATGGTGCTGGCGGCCGCGCCCGATCATCCTCTCGCGCGCCGCATGGAACTGCGTCCCGAGGATCTCAACGGCGTGGATTTCATCGGCTTCGATGAAGACCTGCCGATCCGCCGCGAAGTCGATCGCTTTCTGCGGGAGCAGGAGATTGAAGTCAACGCGACTCTGCACTTCGACAATCTGCAGATGATCAAGGAAGCCGTAGCGCACCGCGCCGGCGTCAGCATTCTGCCCGCGCGCATCATGCGCGACGAAGTCATGCAGGGACGCCTGGCAGCCATTCCGCTCGCGGCATCGAAGCTCTTCCGCCCGCTCGGCATCATTCACCGCAAGAAGAAACGCTTTCATCCCGCGGCGCAGGCGTTTCTCGAACTGCTGCAGGAAGCGCCCAGCGCTGAATTCGGAATCGCTTAGGCGGCGCGCGGATTACTGACGCTTATAAATCTGGGTGCTGCTGTAGTGGACGCCGTGGTAGGAACCGTTGACAGTCATCGTCAACGTCTTATCGTCGGGCGATACTTTCATCGTGCAGGTTTCCGACGGCATGCCGCGCACTTTACCCGTTCGCTCAATCGTGCGCGTGTCGTCTCGTTTCAGCGAGACGGTGTCCAGGTCCGTGCCGTCAATAGGATAGTCGGCGCCATCGAGCTTAGCGGTGAATTCGATGGTAGCCACGCCACCGTTGTTTCCCACCGTATCGGTGAGGCTATGCAGGCTGCCGCCTTTCATTTCAAGAGTCATGGTGCGATCCATGGGAACAGCCCCCGGCGAGAACTGAGAATGGTCGGAATCCAAAGTCCATTTGCCAAGGAACGGATCTTTCGATTGGCCGTTTGCCGCAGTTACCAGGCATGGCGACACCGTGAGAATCAGAGCCGCCAGGAAGCAGTGACGAGTTGTAGCAGACATAATCGCTCCTATTCTGTATGCTGGCGCTTTGCCGGCCCAACGGATATCACTTTGGTGCTCTAGAGTCCGCATGGTAATCGATCGGCCGGATTAAGAAATCGTCGCCGCTCTAAACAGAACCGCGAATGTCAATGAGCGGGCATTAACGGCCACGTTGTTTTCGCTATAGCTTCGCTTCCAAACTGCCGATGACCGAGGAGAGGGGGCAAATCACCAGTGGCCACTACGGAGACATCGCAGCGCAAGAGGGCGGGCCGCCACAAAAGCGACGGCCGCGTCGTCCGGCTCCAGGTGAAGGACGGCATGGGCAATCCCCGCTGGATCACGGCCGATTTGTTCGATGTATCCGAGACGGGGCTCTGCGTCGCGACGCTCGCACAGCTAGCGAGCGGCGCCAAAGTCGTGGTCCGCGGCAGCCTGGACGACGCGCGAACGGGCTTTGTGGGCCCGGCGATGGTCAAGTGGTGCACTGAAAAAATCAACGGCTGCTATCACGTCGGGTTGGAACTGGGCGAGGGCCGCGCTTCCGCCGCGAGCGAAGAACAGCCCGCGCAGCAGCAGGAAGATCTCGATTTCTACGAAGTCATGCAGCTGAGCCCGAATGCCGATACGGATACGGTCGGGCGCGTTTATCGCATTCTGGCGCAGCGCTATCATCCCGATACGGCCAAGACCGGCAACGCCGAAATGTTTTTGCGCCTGTCGGAAGCGCACCGCGTGCTGATCGATCCGGAACTGCGCGCCAAGTACGACTCGCGCTATCAGCAGACCCGGCGGCTCCGCTGGAAAATATTCGATCAGGCGAAAGCGGCCTCTGGAGCGGAAGGCGAGCGCCGCAAGCGCCTGGGCATTCTGCAACTGCTGTATGCGAAGACGATCGCCGATCCCGAGCGCGGCAGCATGAATCTGTTCGAACTGGAAGAACTGCTGGGCTGCCCGCGCGAACACCTGGAATCGGCTCTGTGGTATCTGCGCGGCAAAGGCCTCGTGAAGCGCGCCGATAACGGCCGCGTGGAAATCACCGTGACCGGCTTCGACGAGGCGGAAAACAATCCGGGATCACCTGAAGGGCCCTTCCGCAAACTCCTGGAATCCGGCGAGCCCAGTTAGCGGCCGCGTCACCAAATTCGCGCCCCGGCCAGCCCCGGTCGTAAGACCGGGGATTCAAATTCCATGAGGTATTGTAAATCCCCACGTTCACGAGGCTGCCTTTACAGCTCGGCGTGTGTTTCCTAGCGGTCCCATCCTGTGTCAGGACGGAGCGATGTAGTCGCCCATCTGACGCTACTCGGCAAACGCCTCGGCAAGCCCGGGGCGTAAGACCGAGGATTCAAATTCCGAAGGGATCCTCTGCCAATAGGATCACAGTGCAAGTTTGAATTTGCACCGAAGCAAAAAAGGACGGCGATAAAAAAAGCCCCGGCGTCTTTCGACTCCGGGGCTTCCTGTCCATTGAGCGGCGTGATGCGCCGCTTCCGCGTCATTTTCAGTTCGGTCGGACCGGTCCGGTAACTTGACTCGTAACTTAACCCATTAATTAACTACGCTTCGAGCTACGCGCCGTCTGGATTCTTACTGGATCGGCTGACGCTCCGTTAGACGCCGCAAGTTCCGGCATCGTTACAGACGTGTCAACCAGGCGGACCATCTCCGCGACCGGCAATCCCTCGGCCTCGCGCGCGAAGCGCAGGGTGTTGCTGTCTTTGTCCCACTCGATCCGCACCCAGTCGCCGCCGCGCACCTGGTCGGTGGCGATCAGGTTCGATACCGGCTGCACGACCAGCCGCTCGATGGCGCGCTTCAGGTGACGCGCTCCGTACTTCATGTCGGTGCCTTCGACGAGCAAAAATTCTTTGCTCTCGTCGGACGCCGTGAAGACGAAGGCGCGCTCCGGCGACGTGTTGAAGATTCTCTGCTGAACCAGGTTCAGTTCGATGTCCAGAATCTTCTTCAGTTCGCCACGCCCGAGAGGCTGGAAGGTGACCACCTTATCCAACCGGTTCATGAACTCCGGCGTGAATTTGCGGCGCGCCGCTTCCACTCCGGTGCGGGCCATCTTGGCGGCCGTGGCTTCGTCCATTTCGCCGCTGAGCATTTTGGCCTGCGCGGCACTCGCATGGAACCCGAGCTTCGGATTCATGATCGCGCCCATTTCACCGGCGCCCAAGTTGGACGTCAGGAAGATCAGCGCGCGGCTGAAATCCACCTTGCGGTTGTCGCCGAGCGTCAGCGTCGCCTTGTCCAGAATCCCCAGCAGGAGAT
The DNA here is from genome assembly GCA_963699945.1 of Terriglobia bacterium. GTDB lineage: Bacteria > Acidobacteriota > Terriglobia > Bryobacterales > Bryobacteraceae > Palsa-187. Next base: position 267,298 of record CAVOVW010000003.1, on the reverse strand, counting down.
TCCACAGCGCGTCCGACGCCTTCTCGATTTCATCGAACAGCACGAAGCTGACCTTCATGGTGTCGGTGTGATACTGGTTCAGCACTTCCTGGGACAGCAGCGGATGCGTTTCGCGATGCCCCAGGTATCCGGGAGGCGAACCGATCAACTTCGCGATCTCATGACTGTGCTGGAACTCCGCGCAATCGATTTTCAGGACCGCGCGCGGATTCTTCACCAGCGCCTCGGCCGTGGCTTCGACAATGCGCGTCTTGCCGGAGCCGGTGGGCCCCAGGAAGAGGAAGTTGCCGATCGGACGGCCGGGAGCGCTCATACCGGTGAGGTACATCTGGTAGATGTTGACGATCTGTTGAATCGCCTCATCCTGACCAACAATCATCCGGCGCAAACTGCTTTCGAGCGATACAGCTTCCCGCCCGGTTTTGGCCGGATCCAATGGGATATTCAGCCTAACCATAGGATTTGCCGCCTTTCTTGCACTCCGGAGGGGCCTTCCCTGGCTCCCACTCCAATAATCTCCAGGCAACCCAAGTGCCATTTAGTTAGATGCTCCTTGTAGTCGCCGGATGCGGCCCATCGTTCGGTCGACGGACGTCTCCCTGCGCGGAATAATGAACGAAACTTTATGACTTCCGAGGCGGTTTTGACGGCCGGACCTCGACGTAGCTGGCCATGGTGCGCGCCGGCAGGCACAGCAATCCATGCACGATTTCTGCGATGTCTTCGGGCTGAACTTTCCAGTCCGAATCGGCCGTCTGGCCGCCGAATTCGGTGTCGACGCTGCCCGGCGCGACGGTCGTGACCCGAACGTTTTCATAGCGCGAGTCCAGCATGACGGCTTCGGAGAAACCATTAAGCCCGAACTTCGACGCGTTGTAAGCGGAAGCGCCTGCGAATGCGTTCTTGCCCGCGAGACTACTGATATTGACGATGTAGCCGCCGTTTCGTTTTGCGAATCGCGGCAACGCTTCCTTGATGCAATAGAATGCGCCGGTAAGGTTGGTACCGATCGTCGTGCTCCAATCATCGACGGAGATGTCCGCGATATTTTTGAACCAGCCGACGCCCGCGTTATTGACGAGAATGTCGAGCCCGCCCAGGGCCTGGTCGACGAACCCAAATAGCGCTCCAACCTCTTCATAGTTCTTTACATCGGCAACTTTGCCGCTGACTTTACCAGGACTCGTGTTGCCCAGTTCGCGAATCGCGGCGTCCAGCGTCTGTGGATTTTTGCCGCAGATCGCCACATGGGCACCTTCCTTCAGCAACATGCGCGCGATTTCGAGGCCGATGCCGCGCGATCCGCCGGTGACGAGGCACAGTTTGTCCTGTAACGTTCGAGTGAGTTGAGTAGCCATATCCACAGAATAAAGCCACCCCCAAACGAGGGGGCGCGCGTAGGGTGGATATCGCAGCTATACCGGTCGTTCAGCTAGACCAGAAATACCACCACCGCGAGCGGTTGTTTTCAGCCACGGGGCAAACGAAACGAAACTATATGGCGAGCCCCACCCGTCAGGCTGGGGATTACAATTCGTATTGAAATTTGAATATCCGGTAATGAACCGCTCCCTGTGGTCAGTGCCAAAAGTTTTCACACAAGCTCGTGAGACCGGAAATTTCCGCCGCGCCAACTGGGGCTGGCCTTCCGCCCCGGTACTGAGGCATGCTGCAACAGTACTCGCCATCCGCCGATGCGCTCCGACGCGTACACTAAAGATGAAGCGAACATTTGGACGTACATGGCGGATTCAAGCACATTCTGGCTGCGCATAACCGCGCTCTTGTACGCGATTGGCCTGCTGCAATCGTTGTGGACACTTCTCGGGCGGAAAACGAACTTCTACGGTTTTGCGTTGGCGGCCTTTCGCGTGGGCGTGGTCCTGCAGGCTGTCTCCATCGTCGAAACCGCGCGAGCCCACGGCCGCCTGCCGGTGGAAAACTTTTACGGTGCCTTGAATCTGTGCGCGTTTCTGATCGCCCTCGTATTTCTGCTGGTGGATTGGAAGTATCGCTTCGCCAGTACTTCTGTGGCCCTGTTCCCATTGGTGTTTTTGATGACACTGGTGGCTCAAATGGAGCAACCCGTTACCTCCTGGTCGGACGAACGGATGCGCGACGCATGGCTGGTCGTGCATATCGTCCTGATCCTCGCCGGTTACGCCGCACTGTTGCTGACCGCCGTCTCCGCATTCTTCTACCTGGTGCAGGAGCGGCGCCTGAAATCCAAAAAAACTCCGAATCTTTTGGAAAAGCTGCCACCGCTGGGCACGCTGGATAACGTCATCAGCGGATCGATGGGCTTCGGCTTCGTCCTGATGACGCTGGGTGTGATCTGCGGCGTTCTGTGGGCGTTCGTCGAGCTGGGTACCAGCTGGCTGGGGAACGCGAGCATCACGTTGTCCTTCATTACCTGGGGCCTCTGTCTCCTCATGATCTTCATGCGCGTCTCCGCCGGATGGCGAGGCCGCAAAGCCGCGATGATGGCGCTGGTGGTGTTGGGCTGCGGCGCCCTGACGTGGATCGCCCACGTGGGTCTCAGACCGGTGCTGATGCCATGAGGACGTCACGCAGATGAAGCTGATCCTCACAGGTTTGAGTCATCACACGGCTCCGGTGGAGGTGCGCGAAAGACTTGCCTTCGAAGAGCAAACTTTACCGGAAGCGCTCGACCGGCTCACGAAGCGCCCCGGCATGATCGAGGGCATGATTCTTTCCACCTGTAATCGCGTGGAAGTGGCTGTGACCGCGGAAGGATCGGCCGACGCCCGCGAATCGGTGGAAAGCTTCCTGGCCGAAGCGCGCAGCGTGGAGCCCGCCTGGGTCTCGCCCTACCTTTATCACTACGACGATCAGGCGGCCATCCGGCACATGTTCCGCGTCGCCTCGAGCCTGGATTCCATGGTGGTCGGCGAGCCGCAAATTCTCGGCCAGTTGAAATCGGCCTATTCGCTCGCGAAAGAGCGCGGCGCGCTCAGCGGATTCCTGGACCAGGTTGTCACACGCGCGTTCAACGTCGCTAAGCGCATTCGCACGGAAACCGAAATCGGATCGAGCGCGGTGTCCGTCAGCTACGCCGCCGTCGAACTGGCGCGCGATATTTTCGGCAGCCTGAAAGGCAAGCGCGTCTTGCTGGTGGGCGCCGGTGAGATGGCCGAATCCGCCGCGCGTCACCTGCGCCGTGCCGGCGCGGAAGATATTTACGTCACCAACCGCACGCGCGAACGCGCCGATCTTCTGGCCGAAGAGTTCGGCGGCCGGGCCATCGATTATGACGGCTTTTACGCCGCGCTGCCCGATATCGATATCGTCATCGCGTCGAGCGGCGCGCCGCACTACATCCTGACCACAGGAACGATGCGCGAAGTGCGCAATCGCCGCCGCAACCGCCCCATGTTCCTGATCGATATCGCCGTGCCGCGCAACATCGAGCCCGCCATCAACGAAATGGAAGGCGTCTTTCTCTACGACATCGATGACCTGGGCCGCGTGGTGAACGCCAACCTGGAAAATCGCAAGAACGTCGCCGAGCAGGCCGAAGAAATCATCGACGAAGAAGTGCAGCGCATGATCGTGCGCCTGAAGACGCGCGAAGTTGCGCCGACGATTGTCGATCTGCAGGAACAACTGGAACGCGTGCGCGCCGCGGAAATCGAACGCCTGCGAGGCAAGCTCGGCACGCTCTCCGCGCAGCAGGAAGAAGCCATCGAAGCCATCACGCGCGGCATCGTCAACAAAATCGCGCACGCGCCCATCAGTGAGCTGCGTCGCAAAGCGAACGACCCGGAAAGCATCGCGCTCATGGCCACTATTCGAAAGCTGTTCCGGCTGGGCGAAGGATGATCGACGATTGCTAATGTTTCTCCCCGATAGCCTCAATGTGTCATCCCGAGCGAAGTCGAGGGATCTCGCGCTCACATGACCACTCAGCCAACCGTCGTCATCGGCTCGCGCGGCTCCGCGCTGGCACTATGGCAAGCGCGCCACATCGCCGCTGCGCTGGAAGCCCTGGGCGCCGCAACACGCCTCGAAAGCTGTTCCGGTTGGGCGAAGGATGATCGACGATTGCTAATGTTTCTCCCCGATAGCCTCAATTTGTCATCCCGAGCGAAGTCGAGGGATCTCGCGCTCACATGACCACTCAGCCAACTATCGTCATCGGCTCGCGCGGCTCCGCGCTGGCCTTATGGCAAGCCCGCCACATCGCCGCCGCGCTCGAAGCATTGGGCGCGCAAACACGCCTGGAAATCATCAAAACCACGGGCGACAAAATCACCGACGTCCCCCTGGCCAACGTCGGCGGCAAAGGCTTATTCACGAAAGAAATTGAAGAAGCGCTGCTGGCCGGGACCATCGACCTTGCCGTCCACAGCCTGAAAGACGTTCCCACCGCGCTGCCGACGGGCCTGGTGCTCGCGGCATTTCCGCCGCGCGAAGATCCTCGCGATGCGTGGATCGGCAAGCCTTTTTCCGAAATGAAAACCGGCGACCGCGTCGGCACCAGTTCCTTGCGGCGCGCCGCGCAATTGCACGCGCTCAATCGCGGCTTCACCATCGAAAACCTGCGCGGCAATGTGGACACGCGCCTGCGCAAGCTGGATGAAGGCCACTACGACGCCATCGTTCTGGCTGCCGCGGGATTGAATCGCCTCGGCTGGGGCGATCGCATTCAGCAGTTGCTGGACCCTTCGGTCATGTGTCCCGCGGTAGGGCAGGGCGCGCTTGCGATTGAAACGCGCGACGACGGCAGCCCTGGCCAACTATTCGCCGCTAAGCTGGATCACGCGCCCACACGCGCCCGCGTGCTCGCCGAACGTTCTCTGCTCGCCACGCTCGAAGGCGGCTGCCAGGTGCCGATCGGCGCATACGCAACCGTCGAAGGCGTAACACTACATCTCCGCGCGGTGGTCGCTTCGCCCGATGGCTCCCGCATCATCCGCGATGAACTCCGCGGCGACGATCCCATCGAACTCGGGAAAAAGCTCGGCCACCAACTGTTGGACGCCGGGGCCGGCAAAATCCTCCGAGAGGATCGATGAATGATCTCCGTGCGTGCCGCCACGCTGGCGGATCTCCCCGGCATCACGGAGATTCACAACCACTACGTGCTCCACACGCATATCACTTTTGATGTGGCACCGTGGCAGCCCGACCAGCGGGTGACATGGTTTCACGAGCATTCAGGCGACGGGCGCTACCGCATGCTGGTCGCCTGCGACGAGGACGCCGCCGTCCCAGTTCGGCAAATATTGGAACGTTCTCTGGATGGAACGCCCGCTGGTAGTGTGAAAATCAAACGTCAGCGTTAAAGGAGCAAAGGAGAAGACGCAGTGATCCCGATCGTTCCCGGCAAATCGTATCTCTGCTTTTCCTGCAAAACCTGCGGCCATCCGATTCCGTTCATGGAATGCGACCCTACAGCGGCGATGCAAGGAGAGCCCGATGCACTCGACTTTGAAGTCGGTCCGTATGCCTGCTCCTTCTGTTCCGAATTCCATCGCTACAAATTGCGCGAGGCCGTGCGGCGACCCGCCGAAGCAATTCCTCAGGCACCACCGCCTTTGCCGATTCAGTGACGCACTTCGCCCAACGCCCCGACTCTCAGGTCATACTAAAAACTGATCGAATGAAAGTTTACCTAGTCGGAGCCGGTCCCGGCGATCCCGGACTCATCACTATAAAAGGACGCAAGGCGCTGCAGCGTGCCGACGTCATTCTTTACGACCACCTGGCGAACGATCGCCTGCTGGACCTCGCGCCCCCTTCTGCCTTGCGCATTTATGTCGGCAAAAAGCGCGCCGAGCACGAATGCACTATGGACCAGATCGACGCGCTCATGATCGATCACGCCCGCGCCGGTAAAACGGTGGTGCGCCTCAAGGGCGGCGACCCGTTCATTTTCGGACGGGGCGGCGAAGAGGTCGAAGCCCTGGCCGCTGCCGGAGTTCCTTTTGAAATTGTGCCCGGCGTTACCACGCCACTCGGCGTCGCCGCCTACACTGGAGTTCCTCTCACGCATCGCGAGCACACCTCGGCCGTCACGTTCGTCACGGGCCACAGCGTGGAAGCCATTGACTGGAGCCGCGTCGGCGCCGTCGAAACGATCGTGCTTTTCATGGGCCTGGTGAACTTTCGTGAAATCGCGCGAGAGCTGATCGCGCACGGCCGCTCGCCCGATACGCCCGCCATGGCGGTCCGCTGGGCCACGCGTGCCGATCAGAAAACGATCGCGGGAACGCTCGCGACGCTGCCCGATCTGATCACGCAGGCCGCGCTGAAACCACCCGCCACGATTGTGATCGGAGAGGTTGTCTCCCTGCGCGACCGCTTCAACTGGTTCGAGCGCCTGCCGCTGTTTGGCAGGAAAATCGTCGTCACGCGCGATCTAGGCCAGTCGCCGCTGCTCGCCGAACCGTTGGAAGAACTGGGCGCGGAAATCCTATTCGTGCCGGTGATCGCGATTGCCGACCCTTCCGAAGCCAGCGAGCTGGGGCAGGCAATTGACCGCCTGCATACATATGACTGGCTGATCTTCACCAGCGTGAACGGTGTGCGCCATTTCGTGGAAGCACTGGATCGCTCCAGCCGCGACCTCCGTTCGCTTAAAGCAAAGATTTGCACGATCGGCCCCGCCACGCGCGCCGCCGTCGAAGCGCTTCATCTGCGCGTGGATGTGATGCCGACCGAATACGTTGCCGAAAGTTTACTCGAGGCACTCGCCAGCGAAGATCTCAAAGGCAAGCGCGTGCTGTTGCCTCGCGCGGCCGTCGCTCGCGATCTGGTGCCTGTGGCGCTGGCGGAACGCGGTGCGCATGTGGACGTGGTGGAGGCTTACCGCACTATCATGCCGCCGATGGCTCCTGAACGTGCGCGCGCGGCGCTCGAGCGCAAGCCGGACTGGATCACGTTCACCAGCTCGTCCACGGTGAAAAATTTAGTAGCGGCGTTGGGCGAAACGGGCAGGGAACTATTGCAGCAATTCCAATCCCACGGCGGAAAAATCGCCTCTATCGGTCCGATCACCTCGGCTACCGTGCGCGATTTCGGTCTGCGAGTAGACGCGGAGGCCGATCCGCATACGATCGAAGCACTTGTCGAAGCTATAGCTCGTGTCGGAGCATAGAATCGCTAGCTATGGAAATAGAAGCAGATCTCTTCGGGGCTAACAAGTGCGCTAGTTGCGATCCGCGGGGAAGCGGGAGATGCGGCCGGATCTTCGGCACTGGTCACAATACGCATCTAAATTCACCGGTCCCGGCATGCTCACGATGTTCCGGAACGGGCTTTGTCAGGCGTGTCGCGGAGGCGGCAGGCCCAAGAAATATCACCGCAGGACAAACGCTATCTGATGCCGGATTTTATCGCGCGTATCCCAGAGCGCTACGGAATCTGGAGATGACGGTGGCATCGAAATCTGGTCGGATTGGTCACTAAGCGTTTGTCATCGTGGATTCAAAGGCGGGTTTTCCACCAACGAACGTATCCACCACTTCGATCCTCCCCAGTCCACGACGGAACCGCACCACATCGGCCCTCTCTCCACGCCGTAATCCCTGGAGCCGCGCGCGCACTCGACCGACTCTCGCCGGATTTGTCGTCGCCAGCGTGATCGCCTGTACCAAACTCAAACCGGCTGTACGCATCACACTTTCGATCGCGTGATCCATGCGCAGCACCGAGCCGGCCAGCCGTTCGCCTCCACGCAGCGTGACCCGGGAGTCCGCGTGTAATTCGACATCCACGCCGCCCAGCTTGTAAGCGCCCGGGGAGCACATCGCAGGAGCGACGGCATCCGTTACCAGGACGCTGCGATCCAGCCCCTTCGTTTCGAGCGCACGGCGAAGGAACTCGTCCGGCAGATGATGCCCGTCCACGATAAAGCTCGCCGCCAGGCGAGGCTCCATGAGTTGCGCCGTGATGAACTCCTCCGTGCGCGTTCTGCTGCCCGCGCCGTTGCCCAAATGCGTCGACATGGTCGCGCCCGCCCGAACCGCATCGTGAATCTGTGCAGCCGACGCGCGCGTGTGGCCGAGGGAGCAGACCACGCCTTCCTGCGTCACGCGGTCGATATATTCGGAAGCGCCGGGCCATTCCGGAGCCAGCGTCACCAGGCGAATATCCCCACGCGCGGCTTCCTGCATCCGCAGAAATTCTTCGAAGTCCGGAGGACGAACCCACTCTTTTGGATGCGCTCCTCGCGGGCCATCGTCAGGCGAGATGTGCGGTCCTTCAACATGGAACCCTTCCATGGCGCCGCCAAATTCTCCGCTCCGTTCCAACGCCTCTCGCGCTTCGGCCAGATTGCGCAGCGCAGCACGCATCGCCTCCGCGGCGCCGGTGATGACGGTGGGATAGAAACGCGTGACGCCGGTGCCGGCAATGGCATGAATCGCGCGCGCGATCTCTTCCTGCGCCGTATCCGGCGAATTGAAATCCACGCCGGCAAATCCGTTCACCTGCAGATCGATAAACCCCGGCGCGATCCACAAGTCTTCGGCCTGGCTCGGATCGAGCAGGGGATCGACCTGTGCGATCACGCCATCCTGGCCGGCTTCCACCAGAACGGCTTCGCCCGAACGAACGTCATATCCTGTCAGTTTCATCGCGTTCAGAATCCGTCCCGCTACATTTCATAGAGGCGCTGGTTTATACACAACATACTCACAGTTTTTGGCTCGTAACTGTCCGGGATCATTTGGAAAACAATTTTGTTGAAAACCCCGTAACGCTCTAGCGAACTTCCGCGCGACTTGGTACAAACGAGAACATATTCTCGCGCGGTATTAGCAAGCGTGCCAGTCTCGGGGGAGGTGGCCGTAAGCTGGTGCCGCGCGGAATTGTTTGTAGTCCACGCGCGGCGTTCCGGGGCGCGAATCGTCTCCGTCACAACCGGGGAACGCGCTCCGCGTCGCGACTCCACCATAATTCGATTAATCCTTTGAGAAATGGACGGCGTGCGGCTAGCCAGCCGCCACAGGCTGCGTCACAGCCGTCAGCCATTGATGCCGATCGGGCTTTTGTCCTTCGACGATGGCGAAGAACTCCTTCTGCAGTTTTTCCGTGATGGGCCCGCGCTTGCCCGGTCCAATCTGGATCCGGTCAATGGAGCGAATGGGCGTGAGTTCCGCGGCCGTGCCCGTGAAGAACACCTCGTCGGCGATGTATAGCATTTCGCGCGGCACCAGCGTCTCCACCACGGGAATGCCCAGCGTCTCCGCCAGTTGGATGACCGAATCGCGCGTGATCCCCGGCAGCACGCTTGCCCCTAACGGCGGCGTAAACATCTTGCCGTCGCGCACGACGAAAATGTTTTCGCCGGAGCCTTCGCTCACATAGCCAGCCGCATCCAGCGCAATGCCTTCGGCGTAGCCGTTGATCGCGGCTTCCATGCGGATCAACTGCGAGTTCATGTAATTCGCGCCGGCTTTGGACATGGCGGGCAGGGTATTGGGAGCCATGCGCGTCCAGCTTGAAACGCACACGTCGACGCCCTGCTCCATCGCCTCGTCGCCCAGGTACTTGCCCCACTCCCAGCAAGCCAGGTACGTTTCGATGGGACATTCCTTCGCGTACACGCCCACGCCGCCGTAGCCGCGGATCACCAGAGGCCGGATGTAGCAGGATTCCAGCTTGTTGAGCGCCACTAGTTCCACCGAAGCCTTCGACAGCTCGTCGATGGAATGCGGCATATCCATGCGATAAATTTTGGCCGAATCATGCAGCCGTCGCATATGCTCGCGCAGGCGGAAAATCATCGGACCCTTGGGTGTGGAATAACACCGGAGGCCTTCAAACACCGAGCTTCCGTAGCTGGTTACGTGCGCAAGGACGTGAATCTTCGCGTCGTCCCATTTAATGAAGCGCCCATTGTGCCAGATCTTCTCGGTGGCTTTGATCATGTAAAAATTATAACGCGGGACGCGTTTCTCCAACGGCCTCGGGCCGTGTTTCTGCGATAATGCCTGCCATCCTGCGATGAACTCTTCCAAACATTACGATGCCATTCTGTTCGATTTCGACGGTGTGCTGGCGGACACCGAACCGATCCACTGGCGCTCGTGGCGCGACATCCTCACGCCGTTCGGGATCGACCTCACGTGGGAGACGTTCCAGCGCGAATGCATCGGCGTCAACGATCGCGACTTCGGCCGGATGCTAGCCGCCCGCCGCGTCCCGCCGCTCGAGTTTGACGAACTGTGGGCCCAATATCCTCGCAAGAAGGAACTGTTTCGGGAGCGGGTGATTTCCGAGCAGCCGTTTCTCCGGGAGACGCTTGAGCTTATTCACAACCTGCAACAGGACTATCGCTTGGCTGTTGTGAGTTCAAGTGCCAGATCAGAGATCGAACCCGCGCTGGTCAGTGCCGGAATTCGCGATTGCTTCAGGGAGCTGGTTTGCGGGAAAGAAGCCGCAAACTATAAACCCGCGCCCGATCCTTACCTCCGCGCCGCGGAGCTGCTGGCAGCTTCTCGTCCGCTGGTTGTGGAAGATTCCGAAGCCGGAGTCGCCAGCGCGCAGGCCGCGGGATTTGACGTGGTTCGAGTAGCCGATGTGCAAGAGGTGGCATCCGCCGTCCGCCAGGCTATCGAAAAAGACCGGAAACGGGGAAGTTCGATAACGCAGGGAGGGTTCCTATAGCCTCGATCCTTAGGCGAGATCTGAGGAGATGGAACGCCGATAACATATATTATGTCGCATATAGCGTTGTGCTAACTTTAGACCTTTACAGTAACGAAAGGTAGTGCTACAAACGAAAGGAGATAGAATCGAAGTACCAGTACACCAAGTACTATTGCTGGAGGACACTATGGAGATTGCCTTTAGAAGATTTCGAAAACCAAGCTTGGTCTTCGTGGCCTGTCTGTTTTCCATGACCGCGTTCGCCGACTCGTATAACAACTTTACCGGCTACAGCGATTTCTGGAATCCGCTGGGAAATCCCGACACGTCGACTTACGGCGAGACCTTTACCGCGCCTAGCGATGGCTCCAACGTTTTGCAGAGTTTCAGTTTTTACATGGGGAACCCGGGCAATGCCGGAGATATTTTGCTCAACGCCTACATCGCCACGTGGACGGGCACCGGAGCCGGTACGCTGCTGTACACGAGTTCCCCGTTGGACTACGCGAACGTGGGCGATGCAGAGTTGACGTTTACAACCGGCGGCCTTACGCTGACCCCCGGCGCAAGCTACGTAATGTTTCTGAGCGTGTCCCAACAATACGGATTATCGGCGGGCGAGACCGCCATTTCGCAAGGCGCGGCGACCATTCCGGGCGGCAGCTTCGTATATTTCAACAACGAAGCTAACTTCGGCGAACTCTTCACGAACACCTGGGACGCGACCGGACTCTCACCGGACTGGGCGATTGACGCGGAATTCTCAGAGGGCGCCGCTGTGCCCGAACCGGGGACGATAGCGCTTTTCGGTTCCGGCATGCTGGCGCTTGCGGGTATCGCACGCTGGCGCCGCGCGAAAAAATAGCCCACCATAAAAAACGGCCCGGGAGACTTACGTCCCGCCGGGCCTTTAAGGGAAGAACCTAAAATCCAAAAGTCGTCACGCGTTCGCTCGTCATCGGTTAACGGTGGCCGCCATGGCCTCCGCCGCCTGCCGCATGACCGCCGCCGCTGGGACCACGAAAGCCTCCGCCGTTGGGAGCCCGGGGAGCACTGTATCCGCCTCCGCCGCCATTTCCAGAGAAGCCTGGACGCGTTCCGCCAAAGCCGCCACCGGGAGCGGTGCTGCGAGGCGCGGAATACCCGGCCGACGGAGCCCGGTTATTTACGATCGGCGGAGAAATCCTCACGGCCTGCGATCCGCCGCCTTGGAATCCCTGGCTGCGTGGAGCCGAATTCTGTACGCGTGCCCCATTGTTGAAACGCTGGAAGCTGCCCGCACCGGTTCTCGCTCCAGGTGTTCCCGATGTCGACGGGCTGAATCTCTGCCATCCGCCCGCCTGCGAACCGGAGGCCGGAGCTCCACCACGCGTGAAGCCGCTAGCGCCCGCACCAACGCCCCGCGCGCCAAAACCGGACGCACCAGTTCCCGTCCCCGCTCGCGCGCCTCCGGCCGACGGGGCCGAAAAGAACCTCATATTGTTGTTCATGCGCGGCATTCCGGCATTCGCGCCGACACCACCGCCGCCCGATGTGTAATTGCGGCTGGCGCGCGAGGCGGCGACGGGCATTCCGCCTCCTGAAAACATAGAGGCGTGCGAAATGTCTCCGGCCGACGCACGAATGGCCGTCGCGCCGCTGACGCCTGTGCGCCCGAAGTCGCCGACTCTCATGCTGGTTACCGCGCCGTTGAATCGTGCATTGCGATACGCGCCCGCGATATTCGCATTGTTGATAATCGCCGTACTGCGGACTCCAGCGTAGCCAATGCCACCGCGTGCGTACCCACTTACGAACCCGCGTCCGTACCCATTTCCGTACCAGGGCCGATAAACCTCGTACGGAGCCAGCGGCACCCAACCCACGTTTCCAAATCCAAAACCGAAGCTTACGCCGAATCCCGGCGAGCCCCAGCCGAAGAAGCCAACCAGCGCGGGGCTCCAGTAATAAGGACGCCCGTACACGCCGGGATACCACGCCCATCCGTGTCCCCCGCGGAACCAGCGCCCATAGTGATAAGGAGCCCAGCCCCACGGTTCATAGCTGACCCATGTCCAGCCGTAATAATCCACGTCGGACCACCGGCCATCCTGATAAGGAGCCCAGTCCGCACCCTGATTCGGCACCCACACGTTGCCGTAGGTGGGATCGTTGGTCCAGGTGCCGTACTGGTCCAGGTTCTCGGTGCCGTAAATATCGGGGCTCACGTTGCGCGAAATGTCGCCGTTCAAGGCGGCCTCAAACGGGCGATCGCGATCGGCATTCCAGCGGTCCCACTCGTCGGGCGCGGACGCGGAGCCGGTTTTGAACTCGGGATCGTTGATCGATCCGCGCGACATCATGATCTGACCGGCGCGCAGCGGTTCCGATCCTGTGGGCGACGCCACTTCCGCTTCGCCCGCGCGCACTGTGATTTCCGTGAGCCCCTGGGCATCCACCGAAATGCGATAAGTTCCCTGCCTCAGCGGATGCACCGAAACGGTGGGCGTGCTGATCTCCACCTGCGATTCGTTATCGCGCAGCACACGGAACGTGATTAACCCTTGCGCCACCTGCACCTGATAATGCTTGTATTGCAGATCGCCCATCCGGACCTCGGTCGCGGGAGCCAGGCGGACCAGGTTGAATGCGTCGAACTGCACTTCGGCGCGACCGTTCGTGCCGGTCAACACCCGGTCTTCGGTAACCAGCGGCGCATTCACCACCGCGCCTGCCATTTCGCCGTCGTTGCCGTGGGCCATCGAAACCGCGCCATTCATCAGGCTCAGACGAGCTACTCCATGCTGCGCCGAATCGGGATCGACCGACGTATCGCCAGCAGGCGCGCTTTGCGGCAGGCCACGTTGCGGGAAGCCCTGCGGCGCACCTTGGCCGAAAGCCGCGACGCTCGCGACCGACGCGATACACAGTAAAGGAAGCCACCGGATCATAGCGCCGATCTCATCATTTAGTACGTTTCATTATTTCGCACGTTCAAGTGCAATTGGCCAGCCATTAGGAAGTTCCTGTACTTTCTTTCATTTATCGATCGGTGGCGAGCGAGCGGGATGGCTCAAATGCACCACCCTGCTTCGGATAGGCCACCCGAGAGATGACGAGAACTGTGTTGAAAACAATTGGCACCGAACCGTTCCTTGTGGTCGCGGCTCTGTCAGTGGGCTTGCGCCAAGGGAAGCGTTTTGGCGTCGATGGTGGCGATCACGCCGCCTTTACGGTCGAAGATTTTGATCTTCTCCACGCGGGCGAACAGCGCGACGTACGGGATGTTTCCGTTCGCGCCACCGCCGATCCATTCCACGGGCTTACCGGCGCTTACATTAATGAATACTTGAGCCCGCAAATCGTTCATCCGCGGATGCACATCCTCGGCAGCGGCGGCATCCATAGCGATGGGTGCCAGGCGCAATTGCCGGTCTAACGCCAACGTGATCAGTTCCACCGGAAACCCACGGGCCATCGCGCTAAAGCCGTCGCGCCACGCCGCCGTGGGCGAAGGAATCACCTGGTCTTCCACCGATTTGAAAATAACTCCCGGCTTCACGACATCTTCGGTCGGCGAGAGGATGCTTCTGCCGTCAAGCCAGGGTCTATAATTGGCAGTCGCTCGCGCCTCGGCAGGCAGCAAATAGCCCTGCACGTTCGCATTCGGCGCGGGACGTTCAAACAACGGCACCGTCGTGGGTTCCAGCAGCTCGATGTTTTCCTCGAAGGCCGCCCCCTTTTTGAACCGCACCGTCGACGTCTTGAAATCGTAGTCTGCCGGGGGCAGCATCACTGTAAACCACAGCCGGGTGGGCGCACGCGAGGCAGCCGCCAGCAAATGCTTCTGCAGCACGGGCAATACCCTCCGCGCGGTGAATTCGTTGTCCAGCGGCTTGCCGTCTTTGCCCATCACCTGATCTTTCGAAAATACGAAGGCGTCTTCGATCACGTCCGCTTTGGCGTCCCAGTCTTTGTCTTTTTCAGTGAACGTCCAGTCGGCATCCCCGCGAAGGAACAAATCCATCAGCGGACCCTTCGCCATGTTTGCATTCGAATCCGCAACCTTCTGCCATTCATACGTGAACGCCGGCCGCTTGGGATTCAACTGGTACGGCGTCTTGCTTTTTCCAGCCACAGCCTGGTCGATGAAGTACCACATGCTGGATTCACTCGACACCTGTTGCTTGGCAAACGGCAGCAGCGCGTCTTCCGTCAGCGATTGCGGCGCGCCGCGTATCATCAGGAGCGCCGTGCGGAAGCGTGTCAGCAGCAGCGCCCCGCTGGAATCCGGCGGAGGCGGCTTGGGAAAATCGTCGGGCAAGGGGAACCCTTGGCGCCGGGCCGTTGCCGTGGGAGAAGCGGTTCGCGGCGCGGCGACTGGAGTTGCGCCGGGCGGAGTCACGCTTGGATTCACGACGTTGGGATTGGTGCGGCCATTCGGTATTTCCGGCAGACTTCCGGGCGGGCGCGAGACCGAAGCCACCGTACCTGCGGAGCTATTCGGGAAGAAAACGAAATCGCCTCCGTCATCGCCGGATAACTGAATCGGTTGGTACACAGGAATCTGCAAGGAGTTGCCGATCACCCGGTCGCGTATATACCCCTCGAACAAGCTCAGCGCCGTGAACGCGCCGTCGTTCATCCTGGTAAGTCCGTTCAACAGGGCGCCGGCAAAAACCGAATGCCCCGAGCCGCCGCCATCCGCCACCGGCTCATCCCGCCCGCTGGCAATCAGCACGCGGGACTTGCTGCTCAGCATCCTGGCGATGGCGGCGTCGTGATCGGTGGGACGCGTGTTGGCGCGGATATCGCGGCTGATTCCTCCCGAATAACAGCTGTCCGAAATAACGAGCACATGCCGCGCCGGAATCACGCGCATACCGGTGGTAATCTCATCCGCGATAATCCAGTTGGCCGGCAAGTCCGGGTCTGAGTCCACGGGAAGCCAGTACGCTTTATCGCCATCGCGTGTGCCGTGACCCGCGTAGAAAACCAGCAGGTTGTCATTTTCCTTCAGCGCACGGCGGTATTCGCCAAACGCATTGATGATATTGGCCCGCGTGGCCTGGGCGTCCAGCAGGAGTTTGGTTTTGAATCCGTAACGCTCCCGCAGCAGCGCGTCGACCGCGCGGGCGTCGCCCACCGCCGTTTGCAGCCGATCCTGATGCTGATACGCATTGATGCCGATGACCAGCGCGTAGTAAGAGCCGTTCGACGACGTTGTCTCGGCGGCACGCGGACGGGCCACCCCGCGCTGAAGCTCCTGGCCCACGCACGGCAGCATGAGCAGGATCACTGGGCAAACGACGGAGGCTATTCGCATGGCGATCTCCCTAATCGTGCGGTGGAATCGATTATCGCAAATCTGCTCGTGCATTAGTTCTATTGCCCTCAGGATTTCGCGCGCCGGCTGCTCTCACGGTTGGACCGCTAAGAAATAACGCCGCCGCAGAGCCGCGACCACAGGGAGCGGTCAAGCGTCTGTAGTATTCACCCAGCCTCTCACGCATGCCCGCCGAACGCGTTGGCGAAAACGAGCGATTTGACTCCATTGGAAAAGACTACTTCGCGCACGGAATCCGCACGCCGCCGACCGGAATGTTGACGTTGTTGTGGCCTGTCAGCTGGCGTCCGTCGGCCGTCAGGGTCAGTGTGTCCAGAAAGAAAAACTCCCACACGGTCCGGAAGGTATTGGCGCCCGTCTGCGTCCATTTCCCGCCGATAGGACCATTGGCAACGTTGATCTGGCCGCCCGGATGGACCACCTCGGTCGCTCCGTTGTTCCAGCGCCAGGAGCCCACAAACCCGGACGTTTCGTTCGTGATCCGTTGCGCGCTGTTCGCTCCGGCTCCGCCATAGTTGTTGTCGCCCGTCAGCGTTCTTCCGCCGGGCGCCACCGTGTTGGTGTCGATGGAAGGAGGCCAGCGGATCTGGTATTGATTCGGGGCCGTTTGCGACCAATGCCCGCCGTCCAGAAATCCGGTGACGCGGCCGTCGTCATAGAAAACCAGGCTGAAAATCGCGTTGTACTGCCAGCAGCCAAGCACGGGATCGGGAGCGTTCCTAGCCTTTGCGGCTGGCGTAGGATTTGGTTCGGGCGATGCCGGTGCGGCTGGCGCAGGATTGGCTTCGGGCGTGATGCGTGCCGGCCGGGGAGCGGAAGGCGCAATGCCCGGCGATGGGCGATTGGCTGCGACCGCTACACCTTTCGGGAAAAATACAAAGTCCCCGCCCTCATGCCCGGAATTCTGGATCATTCCATATTGCGGCTGCTGCGATGAGTTGCCGATCACGGGCTCGCGTACGCTGGCGAACAAGCTGGTGGCGCTGAAGGAATCGTTTTCCTTCGACAATCCGCTGAGCAATGCGTTCGCAAACACGGAGTGCCCCGCTCCACCTCCATCGGCGACCGGTTCGTCGCCGCCGCTTGAGATCAGTACGCGCGACTTGCGCTCCAACATCTTCTGGACGGCGGCGCTGTGGTCCAGTGGAAGATCATTGACAAAAGCTCCAGCGCGGGAGAGGCCTCCCGAAAAGCAACTGTCGGAGACCAGCAGAACGTGCCGTGACGCAAGAACGGACACGCTCTTGGCTACCTCGTCGGAGATGATCCAGTGCGCCGAGGAGTCGGGATCGGCGTCCACCGGAAGCCAATACGCCTTGTCTCCGTCGCGAATGCCATGGCCGGCGTAATAAATAAGGAAGCTGTCATTCTCGTTCAGCGTGCGCCGGTACTGGCCGAACGCGCCGAGAATGTTGTCTCTGGTGGCATCACCATCCAGCAGCAACTTGGTTTGGAATCCGTAGCGCTGACGAAGAAGCTCGTCGATAGCCTTGGCATCGGCCACCGCGGTTTGCAGGTGGTTCTCATGTTGATAGGCGTTAATGCCGATGATCAGCGCATAGTACGCGCCCGCCGATGCGGGTCTGGAAGGCAGCGCCACGCCGCGCTGCGGAGCCTGTGCCCCGAGCGGCATCACCAACAGAACGGAAAGGAGTGCTTGGAAAGCGACCGGGATCTTTCGCATTTGCCACTTCCGCCTTTTAAACGATTAACGCGATTATCGCAAATTCAGGATCTTCTCCGTCACGGGTGACGTACTGGTTCATATATGCCAAACTGGATGAGAGGTTGGAACTTAAGAAGTAAGCGCGGCATCCAATCGAATATGAAGTACTGGGCATTCCTGGTAGCGAAGCTCATGGCCGCGGTAGCCCTGCTGTGGGGCGGACGCGCGCTGCTGGTGACGCTTGCTCCCACGCCCGCGACCTTCATGCACATCAAGCCGCGCGATCCCTTCGCGTTCGATCTGGCCTTCACCTTCCTGATGCTGCTCGTATTGGCTGTTCGCCGTCGGGATCGTGTGGCTGATTGTCTGGACCAGCGCTATCGCTGCCGCACCTGCCTGCGGCGTCTGCGCATGCCCATGCATACCGGTTCCTGGACCCACGTGCTGTTCGGCGCGCCCCAGACCGAGTACATTTGCCTCTACGGGCACGGCACGCTGAAAGTGGACGAGCTGCAAATCACCGGCCACCAGAATCCGGACTGGGAGCCGCACGAGGACATCTGGAAAGAACTGTTCGCCGAAGAAACCAAGAAATGAACCAGGACAAACGTGGCCGTAAAGCGCAAGGCCCCCGCAAGCGCCTGGCCATGCATCTGGTCACGAACCGCTGGGGCCAAGCTCTGCTGGTGCTGCTGACACTAGCGTCTCAACGCTGGTCGGCATCTTCACGTTTTACTACGTCAAGTACGCGCACATCATCGAAGACAAGCTGCGCAACGGTCCGTTCGCCAACACCTCCATGCTGTACGCCGCGCCGCAGCCGGTGATGCTGGGCGATCAGACCACCAGCTCCGAACGAGATCGCCGATTATTTGCAGCGCGCGGGCTATTCCGAATCCAGCACGCAACCGCCTGGGCTGGTATCACGTGCGCCCGGATGCGGTGGAGATCAATCCCGGCGCCGGAGGCTTACGACGCCGAAGGCGCGGTGATCAAGATCAGCAGCGGCAAAGTCAGCGCAGATCATTTCGCTGCGCGATCACACCGAGCGCACCGAGTATGACCTGGAGCCGGAGCCGATCACCAACCTGTTCGATCAGAAGCGCGAGAAGCGGCGCCTGGTGCAGTTCGCCGATATTCCCAAGGTGATGGTGGACGCGGTGCTCTCGGCCGAAGACAAGCACTTCTTCCAGCACGCGGGCTTCGATCCCGATCGGCATCGCTGCGCGCCATCGTGATCGATATTAAGGACCGCCGCGGCACGCAGGGCGCGTCGACCCTCACGCAGCAACTGGCGCGCACCTTGTGGCTGGGGCCGGAGCGCGGATGGCGCCGCAAGATTCCCGAAACGCTGATCACGCTGCATCTGGAGCAGCAGCTCACCAAGCAGCAGATTTTCGAGGATTACGCCAACGCGATTTATCTGGGCCATCAGGGCAGCTTCAGCATCCATGGCTTTGGCGAAGCGGCCGAAGTTTATCTGGGCAAAGATCTGACGCAAGTCACTCCGGCCGATGCGGCGTTGCTGGCGGGCCTGATTCAGTCGCCCGATCGGACGCAATCCGTTCCGCTATCCGGATCGCGCGCGCGACGCGGCGCAACGTGGTGCTGAAAGCCATGCGCGAGAACGGCTACCTGACGCGAGCAGGAGTATCAGGACGCGGCCGCTTCGCCGCTGCATGTGGTGCGGAAGGCGCGCGGAATCGACCGACGCTCCGTACTTCGTGGATCTGGTGAACGACACGCTGCAGAACCGTTTTCAGGATTACGATTTCCAGAACAATTCGTTCCGCGTTTATCACCACGCTGGATATGAATCTGCAGCGCGACGCGGTGGAGGCGGTGCGCATCGGCATTCAGGAAACCGACGCGCAGTGGAAGCGGCGGCAGCAAGAAATACGGCACCGACGAAATGCCGCTGGCGCAGGTGGCGCTGGTGGCGCTGGATACGGAGACCGGCGAGGTGAAAGCGCTGGTGGGCGGGCGCAGCTATGGCGACCAGCCAGTTGAATCATGCCATGGCCAAGCGGCAGCCGGGATCGTCGTTCAAGCCGTTCGTGTACACGGCGGCGTTCAGCGACGGCGCTGAAGGAAGGCGGCCAGGTGATCACGCCCGCCACCACCGTGGAGGACGAACCCACCACCTTCTATGTTCGACGACAAGCCCTACGAGCCGGCGGATTTCGACGAACGAATATGCCGGCACGGTGACGCTGCGGCAGGCGCTGGCGCATTCGCTGAACATCCCGGCGGTGAAAGTGGCCGAGATGGTGGGCTACGACAAAGTGGCGGCAAACGGCGCGCGCCGTGGGCCTGAATCTGGACATCAAGCCGACGCCCGTCCATCGCGCTGGGCGCCTACGAAGTGATGCCGCTCGAGATCGCGGGCGCGTACACGGTGTTCCCCAACCACGGGCGTGCTGAAGAAGCCGGGCTTCATCAATACCATTCGCGATCAGCAGGGCACGTGCCGTTTACCAGAATCACGACCGCAGGAGAAACAGGCGCATCGATCCGCGCGTGGCCTACCTGATGACGAACATGATGGAAGAAGTTCTGCGCACCGGCACCGGCAGCGGGTGTGCGCTGCGCGCGGCTTCGTGCTGCCGGCCGCGGGCAAAACCGGCACGTCGCGCGACGGCTGGTTTGCGGGGTTCACGTCCAAGCTGATCTGCGTGGTGTGGGTGGGCTTCGACGATAATCGCGACTTCAAGCTGGAAGGCGCGCGCAGCGCGCTGCCGATCTGGACGGAGTTCATGAAGCGGGCGCACCAGCACCGCGAGTATCGCAACGTGCACGAGTTCGAAGCGCCCGAGGGCGTCGTGACGGCCGATATCGACGCGGACAACGGCACTGCTGGCCACGCCGGGCTGCCCCAAGGTGCGCAGCGAAGTGTTTATCGCGGGCACGCAGCCGGTGGAAGCCTGCCGGCTGCATGGCGGCGGCGGACGCACGCAGGTCGCCGGATGGGAACCGACGGCGTCGCCCGTGCCGATCACTACGCTGGTTCCCTCGCCCGTAGTGACGGCGAAGGCCGAGACACCGAAGAGGGCGCCGCGCAGTATTTTGATTACGCCCGAATCCTCCGACAAGCCGGCCGCCGAGGGTCGCAAAGGCTTCTGGCATCGCGTCGGCGATTTCCTCCACGGCAAGTAACAGACCGCTCGGCCAGCCCCGGTCGTAAGACGCGAGATCCAAATTTCATAAGGAATCATCCCACCCTTTGTCATCCCGAGCGAAGTCGAGGGATCTCGCGCCGAAGTTGCATCCAAAGCCCCATCCACACCGTGACAGGCGGAGTTTCCTATAGAAGTAAGCGCAAGCGTCGGCCAGCCCCAGTCGTGAGACCGGGGATCCAAATTCCACAAGGAATCATAATCTCCACCCTGACAGGCGGGGCTTGCCACATGCCGCGGACGCTCAAATCCCCGCGTACCACGCGTAGCCCACTTCAGGCGACGCCGAACCCAATCCTTTGCCGATATTCTTCAGCGTGTCCGTCACAAGCACGTGCGAAAGATACTTCACACTCTTGTAGCCCAGCTGCCGTGCGACTCTCAGCCGCAGCGGAGCACCGTGTTCCGCGGGAATGACGCCGCCGTTCATCCCATACGCCAGCAGCGTCTGCGGATGGCGCGCGTCCGCCATGTCGATGCTCTCCCACGCGTCGTCGAACGGGAAGAAGACCACATACCGCGCGCGCGCCGACGCACCCACCAGATCGAGCACATAGGACACAGGCACGCCGGTCCATTCCGCGATGATCGACCATCCCTCTTCGCACGTATGCTCGGTGATCTGCGTGCGCGAAGGATAGCTCTTTACTTGATCGAGCGAGAATCGCGCCGGCCGCTCCACCAGCCCATCGACCATCAGGCTCCAGTCCGAGAACTCCGTGGCCAGCAATCGCTGATAAGCCGCGCGTGCGGGAACGGGCCCGTTCACGGGAAACACCGGCGAGATATCGCGCCGCGTGAACTCGCGCGCCATGGACGGTGCGCTGTCAGATATCCTTTGCGACGCGTACGTTAGCGTCTCACCCGCGCCATAAAGCCCATCGTGATCGGGCGGAATCAATCCATAGCGATTGGCGATGCGCTCCGCCGCGACCAATCCAGCCGCGCCTGCGGCCGTACTCAATCCCGCGGTGATCAGCTTGCGCCGTGAAATCTTTCCGCTCATGACTCCCGCCCTTGGATCATGCCGCGCATGTTCGCGACAAATCCCGTCGCCGTGACCATCACAACATGCGCCAGGAAAAAACAAACCAGCAGGCACGCAATCGCGAAGTGAACCGTTCTTGCCGATTGCTGGCCTCCGAACACCGTCACCATGAACGGAAACACCGAAGCGATGGCGGGCGACATCGCGAGCCCGGTCCACACCACCAGCGGAAATAAGAAAATGACGACAGCGAAATAGGTCAGCCCCTGCAGCATCGAATATTTGGGGAGCTCCGTCTGACCAGCGAAATCCCGCGCGAAGCGCCGCGTGGCGATGCCGTGCAGCACATAGACCGCCCCCGCGATCACGCACACCCAGGCCGAAAGAAAATGCAGGTAGCGGCCCCATCCGCTTTGGCCTGTGAGCATGAACGGCAGCGGCAGATCGAGGAGCGACGGCATCCCTACCGCTCCGGTCTCGCCCCAATACAATCGCGGATGCGCCAACAATATCGCGACGCCGCTAATGACCAGGCCAATAAAGCCCAGCGCATGAATCCAGTGCGTCACGCGCACCAGCGCGCTATGCCGCAGCGGAGCTTTCGCAGCCGCCCTTGCAGGCGCAGCGGCGCCAGTTTCCGGAAGTCCCGGGAACATCGCCGAATCCGCGCCCGTGTTGGCCATAGCCAGTTGCGCTGATCGTATCACGCTCGCTTTCGCAATGGAAAGCCTCGCGCGCTCTTCGGCCAGCCCCGGTCGTAAGGCCGGGGATTCAAATTCCATCAGGAATTTTATTCCCCACCTTGACAGGTGGGGCTTGCCGCACGGAGCTTGCCACGGCGGGCTCTCCACCTTTCTGCGCCCGAAAAAGAGTGCTAAAGTGAGCCAAAGGGCCGGAAACACATGCTGTATAAGGATGGGCTCCACTTACGGATGCGCAACAGAATGGGCGTATGGATTCCGGGACTGGCGCTCGCCGCCGTCGCGTGCTTTACGCAAACTCTGGGCGCCCAGGTCACGCAAGCCGCGAATACCACTGCGCCGCCGCCCCCGTTGCACGGCAGCTAACACTCGCTGAACGCGGCGACATCTTCATGGCGCGGAAAATGTACCGCGACGCGATCGATACGTATAAGCAAGCGCCAGTATCCGCGCAAATGCTGAATAAGATCGGCATCGCCTACCATCAACTGGCGGAGCTCGACACCGCGGCCAAATATTACCAGCGGGCCTTCAAGGCCGACCCCACTTTTTCCGACGCCATTAACAACCTGGGCACCATTTATTATTCGAAGAAGTCGTTCCGCCGCGCCGTCGGCGAATTCAAAAAAGTGCTGCGCCTGAAGCCCGACGCCGCCGCTACGTGGGCCAATCTGGCCAACGCCTATTTCGAACGCAAACAGTACGAACTCTCAAGCGAATCGCTGCAGAAGGCGTTGGCGCTCGACCCCGGCGTGCTGGAAAATCGCGGCACCGTGGGCTCACTGGTGCAGGATCGCAACGTGGCGGACCGCGCAAAATATCATTACTACCTGGCGAAATCTTTCGCGAAGAACGGAAAGAACGCCGATGCGCTGCAGTACATCCGCAAAGCGCTGGAGGAAGGTTTCAAGGATCGCCAAAAATTTCTGGAGGAGCCCGAATTCGCCGCCTTGCGCGACGATCCCGATTTCAAGCTGCTCATGGCGACGGAGCCGAAGGTCCTCTGATCCGCTCTCTTCAGTTCATTTCTCTGACGGCCGCTCTGGCCCTCGGCCTTCTGCTGAGCTCCGTCTCCTGCGCGAAGCCACCGGCGCAAGGCCTGCGGCGCATCGCGATTTTGCCGTTTGAAAATCTCACGGGCGATGCATCGCTCGATTGGCTGAGGTCGGCCGGCCCCACGATGGTGGGCGAGCAGTTGGCCGGTTCCACGCGCGCTGTGGCTTTGTCGGCTGGCTCCATCACGGACGCTCGCCTGGAAAATGCGCCCCAGGTGCTGCACACTTATTACACGAAGAAGCACGGCGCGTTGCTCCTGACATCCGAGATTGAGGATCGCCAAACGCGCCGCATCCAGCCGCTGGCAGTCGGTGACGGTACGCTGCTGGCGGAAGTCGGCGGTCTGGCGCGCGACCTCGATCCGCAGGCGCACGCGTTCTCCACCGCAAACGACGCGGCCATGGAAGCCTGGGGCAGCGGCGATTTCGAAAAGGCCACCGCTCTGGATCCCGATTTCGGAGCCGCCTGGGTTTCCCGCGTGCGGGCCCTGGCCCAGTCCGGTAAGACGGATGAGGCCGCCAAGCTGGCCGATGAGGCGCTGGCGCGTAAAACTTTGCGTACCGATTGGTCGCGCGGCCAATTGCGCGCGATGGCCGCCACCATTCGCAAGGATTATTCGGGACGCGCCGATGCGTTGACCGATCTCGCCAACTCCACGCCCACGGATTCGTCCGCGCTGGCCGCCGCCGCGCAGGCGCAAACCATGGCTCGCAACTTCGCGGCCTCAGCCGAGCTCTATCGAAAGCTGCGCGCGCTGAATCCGCCGAACGCCGTCATCCTGAATTCGCTGGGCTACGCGGAAGGATTCGCGGGCAACGTGGATGCCGCCGTGAAGGTGATGGAGGATTACGCAAAGCTTCCGAACAGCCAGGTGAACGCGGCCGATTCCATGGGCGAGATCTATTTCATGAACGGAAGATTTCGCGAAGCCGAGCAGCAGTTCCTGAAAGCGTCGTCACTCGATCCGAATTTTCTGAACGGAGCGCCCGCCGTGAAAGCCGCGTATGCGCACTGGCTGGGCGGCGATCTGCCAGGAGCCGACGCCATGATTCAGAAAGCGATCGCGCCTCTTGTAAACAGCAATCCCCCTGCGGCGCTGTGGCGGCAAGCTACGTGGCTCTATGCGACAGGTCGTCAGGATCAGGGAATCGCCATGCTGATGCGTGCACCTGCCGATCTCCGTGGCGACGCGCGTCTGCAGCGCCAGTTGGGATTGTGGCAGAACCTTGCACGCCTGCCAACCGACGTGGACAAACTCCGCACCGCATACTTTTCGGTGCCGCCGGGACAGGATGGCGTGGAGCGCGTACTCTACGGAGCCGCTCTGGTCGCAGCCGGCAAAGAAGCGGATGCGAAAGCGATCCTCACCCGCTGGCCTGTACCCGAAAACACTCGCGAGCCGGAGTTCGATTCCGTGATCTTTCCAAAGTATCTGGAACTGCGCAAGCAACTGCAGTTGAAATGAATCGAAAGCACCACGGATTGCCGAGTTCGCGTCGCCGACTTATTGGTAGCGGGTCAATCTGAATCTGATCCGCCCTTTTATTTGGGGACCGTGAATATCGCGAGACGAACGTTTCCGACGTTGATCGTCTCGCGGAGAGTACCGACGAAGAAGACGCGTTTGTTCTTGCCCGTGATCTTGGCGAGTCTCCATTTAGTCCCTTTCATCATTCGTTCGCCCTTTTTGGCTCGCTTGCCGTCGATGTAGATCATATCGTTAGCCATTCTGAGTGATCCTCTCCAGCCCGCTCAATTTGACAGCAACGCACGCTATCCTATCACGCTCGAACTTTCCGACTAGACCTGCTGCCGACTGATTTTATGGGTGGCCGCGGTGGTAGCATGGATCACCGGCTTAGGACCGTCGCTGAATCATGCCATCCGCTGACTTGCGCGAAAACACCTGGCCCGCCCTTCCCCTGGAATCCTGGAGCGACACCTACGCCACTCTGCACATGTGGACGCAGATCGTCGGCAAAATCCGTCTGATCCAAAGTCCGTGGTTTAACCACTCCTGGCACGTGCCGCTATACGTGACGTCCGCAGGTCTAACGACCACACCGATTCCCTACGGCACGCGAACCTTCCAGATCGATTTCGATTTCATCCAGCACCAGCTTGCGATCCGTGCCAGCGATGGAGGCATCGCCAGTTTCGAGCTGCAGCCGCAATCGGTGGCGGCATTCTATCGGCGTCTCATGGACGAGCTGGCGAAGCTCGAAATCCGCGTCGACATTCACAAGATGCCGAACGAGGTCGCCGAGCCGATTCGCTTCGATCTGGATGAATCTCACAGAGCGTACGATCGCGAGCGCGTCAACCGGTTCTGGCGAATTTTGGTGCAGGCCGACCGCGTGATGAAAGAATTTCGCGCTCGTTTTATAGGCAAGTGCAGTCCGGTGCATGTCTTCTGGGGAGCTTTAGATATCGCGGTGACGCGCTTTTCGGGACGAACCGCTCCGCAGCATCCCGGCGGCGTGCCGCACCTGCCGGACTTCGTGGCTCGCGAAGCCTATTCCCATGAAGTCAGCAGTTGTGGATTTTGGCCGGGCGGCGGTCCCGTCCCCTATGCCGCGTTTTATGCTTATGCGTATCCGGAGCCGCCCGGATTTTCGCAAGCCTCCATCAAACCCGCCGCGGCGTTCTACAGCACAGACCTACACGAATTCGTTCTGCCCTACGACGCCGTGCGCGAAGCGGAATCTCCCGATCAAATGCTGCTCGAGTTTTTCCAATCGACGTACGAAGCGGCCGCAGATTTATCCCGTTGGGATCGAGCGGCGTTAGAACGTAGCGAAGACCCGAAACTATTGAAATAGCAATAACGATTTGGAGCGGTTTTCCGCGCCATACAATATTGATCAAGGAGATTCCCCCTGTGAAAAGGTGGCTCTCGACATTGTTCGCGGCTTTCGTGATGCGCCCGGAAGTGCACTGGTGGCGCAGGACATCACCGGAACATGGCAAGGGACGCTGCATTCAACCACGGACATTCGCGAGGTCATCAAAATCTCGAAAGACCCCAAGATGATAAAAGCGGTGCTGTTCGGCATCGACTCACGGTCAGGGGAAAGTTTCCCCTCGCTTCCGGTGACCTTTCAGGGCAATGCAATAAACATACAATTTCCCGGCAGCGGAGCCTCGTATCAGGGAACGCTAAGCACGGATGCCAATTCGATCACAGGAAACTTTTTCGCAAGGCGTTACGAGGTCTGCCCTCACCTTGGTGCGCGCGACCGCAGAGACCATGTGGGAGATTCCTGTCGCGTCGCCAAAGGAAAAAGCGATGGCAACGGACGCGAATCCATCGTTCGAAGTTGCGAGTATCAAACTCAGTCCACCCAATGCACATGGTTCGCGATCCGGAATGGACCCGGGCGGACGCTATACGGCGCGCAATTTGTCTGTGATGGATCTCATGCTCTTTGCATATGGAATCCATTCCCATGCAGATCGAGGGGGCGCCGGGATGGTTCGGAACCGACAAGTTCGATATTGTAGCGAAGGCCGATACGCCGGGCGCTCCGAGCATGGCCCAGGTGAAGACCATGGTGCAACAATTGCTGGCTGATCGCTTCAGTCTTCGTTTTCACCGGCAGAAAAAGACGCTTGCCATTTTCGCGATCAAGGTGGGGACGCCAGCTTCCAAGCTCACTCCGAGCACGGGCGACCCCAACGGGTCTGCCGATGGTCACAATGGACGCGCCTGGGCACTTCAGGGCCAGAAACCTGAATATGAAGGAGTTCGCCGAGGGGCTTCAGGCCAATGTTTTGGACCGGCCCGTACTGGATCAGACGGGACTTTCGGGGCGCTTCGATTTTACGCTGAGCTGGACGCCCGACGAATTCCAGTTTCCAAACGTCGACGTGAAGGCCCCGCCGGCCGACAACAACGCGGGGCTCCCCGATCTGTTGACAGCTTTAAAGGATCAATTGGGGTTGAAACTGGAATCAACGAAGGGATCGGTCGAGATCTTTATCATCGATAAGCTCGACAAACCTTCCGCGAACTGATACGGACTGATATCCCTCATATTTCCAGCCTTGCGGCTGCGAAAAGCGGTCCTCCAAAAACGCGAAAGGCGAGGAGCCTTGGCTCCCCGCCCTCAAAAATCGCGTTTTGGTTAGTGGTTTAGCTACCCTGGCTGGCAGCAGTTGACATGACGCAACCGATCTTCGAGAAGATCGTGCTGATCGACGTCGCAACGCCGGGCATAATCGCACCGGCGGCCACGGCCACAAAACCGGCCATCAAAGCGTATTCGATGAGGTCCTGACCGCGCGTATCTTTCATTACCTTCAATTTCAACAGAAAGTTCTTCATAGTCCTTTAGGTTCTCCTCTCCCTATCTCAGCGGCGGTGTTGTCTGCCGCTACGAGAACTTTATCACCCGGGGTCACTTCCGGAAATCAGGCTTTATGCCTAACGGGGCTCCGTAAATCGTCTCAGGTCCTTGATTTTTGAGGGACTTGCGTACCCCTAGAACCAGTACCTGAATCCGCTTCGTACGGGGGCCATTTCCGTTTACCCCAACCGCCCGGGTGTCGAATACCACCCCTCCAGAGCGATACAAGTTCCTGCGTTTCTTATCACTACCAGACCTTACGCCATTCGGGCTACCGCCTATTTCCCCGACCGACGTTTCCTGCCTTTGCCGGAGCGCAGACATACCTTTCCTATCGGCGGCGCATCGCCACTCGACAACCAGTTTCGACCCGGAAAACTCCCATGCGTTTGTATTCCGGCCACGTCGGCCGTTTTACATAGGACAGGGCGCGATTCGCGCCGCCAGCCCCTGAGTGGCCCGATCACAAAACACCATCTATAGCTAAATCAGTTCTCTACAGAAAGTTATTAAACTGTTTCTTCCGGTAATGTGCCCCCGTTTTTAGGGGCAGCTCTTAGGGAGCCTTAAGGCATTCTGCCAAGCGACTTCCCCGCCCTTTGGCCGTAGGCTGAGGATATGACTGCCGCCTACCTGCTTTTGTTGCTGGCGCTTAGCGTGAAAGATGACGGTACGGCGCTGCGCACCGGCTGTTCGGCCGATTCCGACGTCGTCGCCAAGGTGCCTGCGGGCGCGGCCGTGAAGATCAAGTTCTCGATGGCGGGAGAGGCCACTCCTTGTTATAAGGTGTCGGTAGCGATGGGCGACAAGTCGGTCGACGGATACCTCTCCGCTGCCAGCATCGACGGCTTGGATAGCTTCGACCGGGAACGCAAGAACGCGAACTGGGCAGCAACGCCGTCGGCTTCCTCAGGCGGCGCAGCGGCGGACACGAAGGGCTCAGGCGGAAACGCAAGCGACCTGCTGGCCGGGAATGAGATCAACACAGCCGGCTCGGCTCTCCTGAAGAAGGCCGAGCAGCTTATCGAGAATGGCCGTCCCTCCGATGCGTTGGCGCTGCTGGAGCCGGAGCTGCGCGCCCATCCGCATCCCACCAAGGCCGACGTCGCGCTTTATGTGGTGGCGGGCATCGCAGCCCGCAAAGCGGACAACAATCCGCAGGCGCTGGAATACTGGCGTAAGGCGCTGGACGTGGAAAACGATCCGCGCCTGGCCGCGATGTATGCGTCGGTGGATCGCGAAGTGAAAAGCAATCTCAGCAAGCCGGTGATTTTCGGCCTTCGCGTGAAGCTCCTATACGACGACGGCGCGGTTCCTTCCGACATGGCGCACGACATGCTCGCCATCATCGACGATACCTACGGCCGCGTCTCCGCCGAGCTCGGATGTACCACCAACGAGCGCATCACGGCGATCGTGACGAGCCGGCAAGCTTACATGAGCACCACGGGGGCACCCGAATGGTCCGGCGGCCTCTTCGACGGGCGCATCCATATACCGGCGTCCGCGGGGAAGCAGATGAACGCCGAGGATCGCCGGGCGCTGACGCACGAAACGGTTCATGCGTGCCTGGCGATGATGGGTCAATGGCCCGGATGGCTGCATGAAGGACTCGCGCAAACCCTTTCCGGCGATAAGCTGCCCGCCTCCTGGCGTGCGCAGTTAAAGCAGTTGGCCAAGGATGAAAAACTGCCGAAGCTCGAAATGCTGAGTAACGGATTCGGCGGCATGGATGCGAACTCCGCGCGGATGGCTTATGCGCTGTCGTTAGATGCTGCGGAAATCATGTACGCGGACTTCCACAACGACGGCATCCGAAATATTTTGCGAAATCCGGCGCGCCTGCCCGCGGTTATGGAAGAGCTGGACAAGCGCATGGGCGAATAGACCTTTTCGAATCCGTTTGGCGCGCGTTTACGGCGAGACGATCGTCGTGGCGTTCGGCAAATCGCCCGGCGGCAAAGAGGAGAACACCGGGAATGCCTCCGCGTTGAGCGACAGGCTCACAATCGGTATATCCGAAATCACCGAGACGAAGCCGCTGAAGTTGGCCACTCCCAGCAACGGTCCCAGATTCGCCGCCGAATGACCCAGCGGTCCCAGCGTCACCGTCGTGCTCCCCATCCTCACTCCGCCCGCGCTGAACACCGCGAAGGTCACGGAGGCTGATTGCGTAGTAGACGGATTGGCGTATGCGACGCCAGTCGCGGTCTGTGCGAACGTCGCGAACTTCGTGGTGGGCGCGGTCTCGGCGTTCACACTGGCTTCGCCCAAAGCCGCACCCGTTCCTAAGCTCGTTTGGTACAAGCGATACAGCAAGCTGGCCTGTACCGGTCCCGTGCACGTCGCGATCGCCCAACCTTGCGCGACAGGCGCGCCGAGATCGGCCGTGGTCTGATCGTGGATGGATGCTCCCGGCGCAAGCACGTCCGTGCGAGTGGAGATTGTGCCCTGAGCGAACGGGATATTGAGCGGCAACCCCGAATCCGCATAGAATTTCGTCGAGCATGTGACGGCTTGTGTGCCGTAGTTGATGTAGGTCAACGTCGTCTGAAAGCCTCCCGCGAAAGCGAGGTGAGAGAAGTAGTACGTTTGTGGTCCGGTCGGAGCGATCGGCGACAGATCGCCGGGAGGCAGAGAAGAATAGATGGGGAATGCCTCGGCATTCAACGACAGGCTGACGGCCGGGATGTTGGAGGTGACCACCAGCGAACCCGTGAAATTAGTTAGTCCCAGCAACGGCCCCACGTTGGCCGACGAATGCGCCGATGGCCCCAGCGTTCTGGTAGCGGTTCCCAGTTGCGCCCCGCTTGCGTCGAACGCGGTGAAGGTGAAGGTTGCCGACTGATTGGCGGCCGGGTTCGCATAAGCCACTCCGGTGGCCGCCTGCGCAAACGTTACGAACTTGAAAACCGGAACAGCCTCCGCGCTTACGCTCGCTTCGCTCACGGCCGTCCCCGATTGGAACAAGCGGTACAGCAGACTTGCCTGCACCGGTCCCGTGCACGAAGCCGTTGCCCAGCCTTGGGTGACAGTCGCCGCGAGATTGGCCGTCGTCTGGTCGTGGATCGATCCTCCCTGCGGCATTTGGTCGGTACGGGTTGTGATGGTCCCTTGTGCGAAGGGAATCGGCAACGCAGCTCCGGAGTCCGAATAGAAAGTGGTCGTGCAGGTGACAGGGCGTCGGACTGTAATTTATATAAGTCAGCGTGGTTTGAAAGCCGCCTCCGAAAGCGAGATGCGAAAAATAATAAGACGTGGTTCCTGGCGGCGGCGCGCCGTTCAGTGTTCCGGAGCCGGTGACGGTAAACGTGACGCCACCCGAACTCCCGTGCGAGATTCAGCAGGAAGTTGAAGGAGCCGGTTACACCCGCGAAAGTTCCGGTACCGCCCGTGATGTTCGCTGTTCCCGTAGCAGTTGTTCCTCCTGATGTCGTCTCGTCGAGACTAGCCGACATCGTACTTCCATCCGCGAACTTAACCGTGAACTGCGATCCGGCCGGCTGGTGATCACCTGAATCGTCGTCGGTCCGTAAGGACTGAGTGTGCCAGTACCTGTCAGCGTGCCGCCACTACTGTCCCCGCAAATGCATATGTGATGGCGGTTGCCGCGCTCGCCGTGTTCCATGCGGCCGGAGCCAGCATCGAGGCGGCGATCAATACAAGTGTTCCCAGTGTGTTTCTCATCTCCGAAATGAGTCTCCTTTGCGGTGGCCACATGTGATTCGTTCAAGCGAATGGCGACCGTTACTCATTCTAGCCTGAGGGCTCGCAGCTCATGGAAGAGTCGGAGCGGGGGCTGTAGGCGCGGGTGCATACCGCTGCGCAGCTGCAGCGGAGCATTTCTATTAGGAGGGTGCTACTTCGCGGTCACAGCTTGCGGTTGAGTGTCGCCCGCGGGCGGCACGAACACGCGCACGTCCACGCGGCGGCGCTCCGGATTCGACGCGGAGGAAGCGTCTTCGATTTCCTGGAATGCCATAACGCGAACGCGATTCGAGGATACTCCATGTTGCACGAAGTACCAGGCAACCGTCTGCGCTCGCACCGCACTGAGCGCGCTTCCCTGCTCCGCGGATTCGACTCCGTCGGAATAGCCGCGCAGTTCGATCACACTTCGATCGTTCGCACGAAGCTGTTTCAACATGCGCCCCAGCGCTGCGGTATCTGGCGCATTCATGTCGCTGCGATTGGTATCGAAGAACACGCGCTTCATATTTGCCAGCGTGTAATCCTCGAAAGCACGAGCTTGCTTTATGGATTGCTCAATGCCGGGCGGGGTCACACTTACGTTCGTCGCCGCAAGGGCCGTCGCAGCACCCGCGATCAGCATCCCTACGCAACCTGCGAAATATCGTCGATCTCTGAAACGTCACGTTCTTCCTCTACATTTGTTAGAACACGAATCGTCCCAAAAAGACTCGAAAACTTCAAAACTGATACAAAATCGTTACTTGGACATGCGGCGTCCTAGGCCGCGAGCTTTTTCCGGCCTACGATGTTGCCCAGACCCACCGCCCCCAAAAGCGAAGATTCGGCGAAAAACAACATTGAGGCATGTAAATGTCGGCGGCTTGTGGTTCGGAACATCCCGTGTTTCCCGCAGATGAAGGACTTTAAAATGCCCTTGAAACGACATGCGTTTCCCGGCGTTCTGAGCCACTTTCGAGGCCCGCGCCATACCTGGGGGTACCTATTTTTAAAATCGATTCCAGGGCCGTTTCCAGGCTCGTGGCTGCATCGTGACGTTTGCGATGTTCGAAGTTGAAAACGCGGGAAACCAAGATCGAAGTCGCGTCTTCACGCCATCCGTTCCGTGTGATGGTTATGCGCGATCACCAATCCGCCGCCAATCTGCTTCGATCTCGCAATCCACGTGCTGGCCAAAGGCTCCGGGACGAGTTCCACGATCGTGCTCGAGAACAGCGCCAGCCATTCCGCCAGAAGTGGCTCGCTGAATTTGGCGTCGAAGTGCTTCGGCACAGGAGAATATATTTCCTGTCGAAAACGCTCCCCGCCCAGGATGATCCACCAAAAATAAGTCAGCCGGTCCTTGTGCTCCGGCCAGTCCGTAACACGGGCGAAGGGAACCTTCAGCGTCGGATGCTCCTGCACGCGGTTATAGAACGTGTCGACCACCTGCGCGATGCGCGCCCATTCCAGTTGTAAAACAGACATCTTAGATACATCTTATAATAGAAGCATGCGCCTGACAATCCACTCGGATCATGCGTTCCGCGTTTTGATCTATCTGGGATTGAATCCGAACGAAGACTGCACCATACAGCAAATCGCCGATGCATACGGCATTTCGAAAAACCACTTAACGCGTATCGTCCAGCGTCTGGGACAGGGCGGCTTTATCGAGACGCTGCGGGGTCGCACAGGCGGCGTCCGTCTGGCTCGCAAGCCTCATGAAATTAACTTGGGGAAAGTCGTACGCGTGACGGAAAACAATCTCAATCTGGTGGAATGCTTCGACAAAGAACACAACACCTGTATCATCGCGGGACCATGCAGGCTCACCAAAATTCTGGGATCGGCGCTCGACGCCTACCTGTCCGTGTTGGACAAGCACACGTTGGCGGATATTCTCCATGCGCGAGCGCCGCAGCTTACCCGCCTGTTGCAGCCTGCCGCTCGCGCGTGATTTGTTTGCGCGCGTGCGCACAGTAACGTACGCTGGATACACACTCACACCACGGAGGTCGGGAACAGCATGAGTTTACTGGACAGCTTGGGCGGCTTGATTCAACAATACGCGTCGGGTGCGGCGCCGGCGGGCGACGTGAACGCGCACTATCAGCAGATTTCGCAGGCGGTTCCACCGAGCTCCATCGCCACCGGATTGGCGGCGGCACTCGGCAGCGCCGGATCGTCGGGCTTCGGACAGATGGCGTCGCAGATCTTCAACAATAGCGGCGGCACGCAGCAGGCCGGCATGTTGAACGAATTGCTGGCAAGCGCGGGACCGGCTCTCACACAGTACCTGGGATCGAATCCCGGCTCCGCGCTGAGCAGCATTTTGAGCAGCGGACAAACGCAGGTCACTCCGCAGCAGGCGGCATCGGTTCCGGCTGAAGAGGTGCAAGAGCTGGCGCAGCGCGTCCACAGCGTCGCGCCCGGCGTGGTGGATAAAGTCAGCCAGATTTACGCGGAGCATCCCCAGATAGTACAGACGCTGGGTGCCGCGGCGATGGCGTTGGTGATTCGCAAGATCGCGGAGAAGCACGCGACGGCATAGTCTGAGGGCGCGAACGCGCGATCGATTGCGTCGCACGCTATTCTGATATCAGATGTCGTTTGCTTCTATACCCGAAGCCTTAGAGGATTTTCGCGCCGGCCGCATGTTGGTGGTGGTGGATGACGAGGATCGCGAAAACGAAGGCGATCTCACCATCGCCGCCGAATGCGATCACGCCGGACGCGATCAACTTCATGGCGACGCACGGGCGCGGGCTGATCTGCCTGGCGCTGGCGCCGGAGATGCTGCGACGCGCTGCATTTGCCTTTGATCTCCGCTAAGAACACGTCGCGCTTCGGCACGGCGTTCTGCGAATCGATCGACGCGGCGGAGGGCGTTACCACCGGCATTTCCGCGGCCGACCGCGTCGCACACCATTCAAGTGACCATGCGTCCGGACGCGACGCCGCACGATCTGGCGCGTCCGGGCCACGTGTTTCCGCTGCGGGCCCGCGAGGGCGGCGTGCTGGTGCGCGCCGGCCAAACGGAAGCGGGTGTCGATCTGGCGCAGCATGTGCGGCATGGCGCCGGGCGGCGTGATCTGCGAAATCATGAACGACGACGGATCGATGGCGCGTGTGCCGCAGCTAGTGGAGTTCTGCAAACGCCACAGTATCAAAATGATTTCGGTGGCCAGCCTGATTCGCTATCGCCTGGCCAACGAGCGTCTGGTGGAGCGCCGCGAAGAAGGGTGCCTGGAAACCGAGTTCGGGTCCTTCAAGACGATTTCGTACGTCAGCCCGATCAATGGCGAAGCGCACCTGGCGCTGGTGCGCGGAGATGTGCGCGGCAAGCGCGAACGTTTTAGTGCGAATGCATGCGCGTTGCCTGTTGGGCGATGTGTTCGGCTCCATGCAATGCGAATGCCAAAGAAACTTTGCGCGCTTCACTCGAGCGCATCGCGGAGGAAGGCAGTGGCGTGCTCGTGTACCTGCATCAATCCGGCCTGGGCGCTCGTAAACATTACACGCCGCATTTGCACCGGCATCAGCTTGCTCCGCCGCAGGAAGAAACCGGAATAGGCGCGCAGATTCTGGCGGATCTAGGCTTGTCCACGATTCGCCTGCTGACGAACCATCCACGCAAGGTGCTGGGTGTGGACGCTTTCGGCATCGAGATACTTGAGCATGTGCCTGTGACGCCCGAAGTCGTAAAGACGGCTCTGGAGCTGTAACTCCCGTATTTCTAGCCCGCGCTAACGCCCGGGGCTTTCCCGGCTCAAGGGCAGTTATCAATGCCCAAAACCTTCCGACGATGTAAATTTGTCTGACTAGACGGACGCTCGCGGGTAGCTCGTCTGCTCTGTGATGGAGCAGCCGGTGTGGCCGCAGTCGCAGGATATTTCCACGTCATCTTTTCCAGCGTCTTTGCAGTATTGGCTGCAATAGTCGTCGTTTTTGGGCGCTGCACATTTGCACGCAGGATGGGCGCACTTCTTTCCAGTCGGCATGTTAATGCTCCTTCCGCCCATATCGTGTGCAGGCAGGGGGCCAAACTGAAAAGGAGACGACGGCTATTAGTGGAAGAAGCTGCGCGCGACGAAGAATACGTTCGCCGGCCTCTCCGCGAGCCTGCGCATAAAGTACGGATACCAGGCGGTGCCGTAAGGCACGTACAAACGCAGGTGGTAGCCCTGATCGAGTAGCTTCTTTTGCAGATCCCGCCGGATGCCGTACAGCATCTGGAATTCGAATCGGTCTGCGGCGATGCCGCGCAAGCGCGCGTACATGATCGTCGCGGTGTGCATTTTCGGATCGTGCGTGGCGATGGCGGGAAAATTTCCTTCGTCCATCAGCTTCTTCATCAGCTGGACGTAATGCTCATCCACCGCGGCCTTGCCGGGAAATGCCACCGTCTCGGGCTCGTCATACGCTCCTTTGCACAAACGCACGGGCACACCGAGCCG
This sequence comes from Terriglobia bacterium, assembly GCA_963699945.1. Lineage (GTDB taxonomy): Bacteria > Acidobacteriota > Terriglobia > Bryobacterales > Bryobacteraceae > Palsa-187. The sequence goes on along the minus strand of CAVOVW010000003.1, from coordinate 231,266 downwards.
ATTCATGCGATCCACATCCGCCGCGCTGCGGCGCAGGTACGCCTGAATCACGCAGCGGACGGGACCTGTGGAGGCCGCGCGTTCCGCAACATTGAGCGTGCGATCCGTATAGCGGCTGGATTCCATGTCGATCTCCACGCGGCTGCCGGTGGCCTTGGCCTTCGTCACCAGGCGCAGCACGTTTTCCAGGCAGGCGTCTTCCGAAATATCGACGCCGAATTGCGTGACCTTGATCGAAACCGTTGCCGGAAGCCCGCGCGCGGCGATTTCGTCCAGTGCGAGTTTCGTAGGCTTCCGCCGACTGGCGCGCGTCATCCAAAGTGGTGACGTTCTCGCCCAGATGATCCAGCGCGGTAGAGATGTTCTGCGCCTGTAGCTGCGCGCAGACGCGCAATTCGTCATCCAGCGCTTCTCCGGCGATGAAGCGGCGCGTGAGCAATTTCGCCTTGGGCGACGTCTCCATCCAGGAGCGTAACGGGCGATTTTCCGACAGCTTCAGGAACAGGTGCCGCGTGAGCATGAAGGCCGCTACTATTTTCGGTCAATCGCAGCGATTTCGGAAATGTCTAATATCATTAGATATATGACGGACATGGCCTGGATCGTGCTTGCCGCTCTTGGCGTGGTTGTCGTCGTGCTGCAAATCCTGCTGTGGGTTCGTCAGGAAGCGATCCTGCGCCGGCAGACCGATCCGTCGGGCGTCCAAAAGCAATTCGAGCTGATCGATCAATCTCTGCAGCGTTCTGAAAAAGGTATCCGCGAAGAGTTTTCGCCTCTGCGCCAGGAAATCGGGCAGCGCCTGGACAACTTCAGTAACGACACAAATCAAAAGATCGAACTGCTTCGCAACAGCATGTCCGAATCCGGCAACAGACTGCAAACGCAAATGAGCGAGGAGCTCGACCGTTTGAGAAACGGTTTGTCGCAGGCCACGCAACAGGCTCGCGAGGAAACGGCGAAGTCGTTGAAGGAAGTCGGCGCGACGGTGGGCACAAGCGTTTCCGAATTGGTGGCGAGCCAGAAGAGCCAGCTTGATGAGATCCGCACTACACTCGAGAATCGGCTGACCGCGATGCGCGACGACAATGAAAAACGCCTGGAACAAATGCGCGCCACGGTGGATGAAAAACTTCAGACCACGCTGGAAGCGCGGCTCAGCGATTCCTTTAAGTTGGTGAGCGATCGCCTCGAACAGGTGCATAAAGGTCTGGGAGAAATGCAGACGCTCGCGGCGGGTGTTGGCGACTTGAAGCGCGTCCTCACCAACGTGAAGACGCGCGGAACGACGGGCGAGGTGCAGCTCGGGACGCTATTGGAGCAGATTTTGACGCCCGATCAGTTCGCCCGCAATGTGGCGACCAGAGGTACGCAGGAGCGCGTAGAATTCGCGATCAAGCTGCCGGGCCGTGAACCGGGGAACACATGTTGGCTCCCGGTGGACGCAAAATTTCCGCTGGAAGATTACCAGCGCATCGTGGAGGCGGCTGAGCGCGGCGATTCCGAAGGTGTGGAGACTGCCTGCCGCACTTTGGAAAGCACGCTCAAACTCTGCGCGCGGAGTATCAGCCAGAAATATATCGAACCGCCCATGACCACCGATTTCGGAATTCTGTTTCTCGCCACCGAAGGTCTTTATGCGGAAGCGTTGCGGCGTCCGGGGCTGGCCGAGGCCTTGCAGCGTGAGTATCGCGTGATTGTGACGGGTCCGAGCACGTTCGCGGCGATTCTGAACAGTTTGCAGATGGGCTTCCGCACGCTGGCGATTCAGCAGCGCTCCAGCGAAGTGTGGGAAACGCTCGGCGCGGTCAAGACGCAGTTCGCGAAGTATGCCGACGTGCTCGGCAAGGTGCAAAAGAAACTGCAAGAGGCCAGCAGGACGGTGGATGATGCCGAAAAGCGCACACGCGTTCTGCGCGGGAAGCTTCGCGATGTAGAGGCGTTGCCGGGCGTCGCCCTGCCCGAACCAGCCTTACCGGATCGCCGACGAGTTTGTTGCTCCTTTATTTGCGCAACAGGATGTCGATGTGGAGCGATGAAGCCGATGCGTCGCTGCGCCGGCTGCCGTTGCTCAGCCCCGGTCGTGAGGCCGGGGATCCAAATTCCATAAGGAATTGTAATCCCCACCTTGACAGGTGGGGCTCGCCGGAAGCTTTTGTTTCGTTTTGCCGCATGGAGTCTCGTGAGAAGGGCTCGCGTGGTAATCCGGTTCGGTTGCTGATATCCTGAGACTGGCCTGCCCAGTTCGCGGGGAAGTACCTTTCGCGCGGCGGCATGGTAACGAAAAACAAGTGGAACGCATCGTTATATAGTGGGCCGCGAACGTGATTGACACACTTTTGAACCTGGCGTGGGCGCTAATGTGCATCGGCGCACTAGCTCTGCACTGGAGTTTCGAAAATTCGCGCGACCGCCGCACGCGAGTTCTCCGCGGCGTCACGGTGTTCATGGCAGCACTGCTGCTGTTTCCTTCCATCTCCATTTCCGACGATTACGCGCGCGCGCGACTGGCGAACGCCAAGGTACCTTCGCCGGTCGCTTTGGTGGGCCACAGTGTATCGAACACAAGCCTGCTGGCCATGCAGCTGGAAGAAACCGAGCATATCCGGCCGGTGGTTCCGTTCGTCTTCGTTTTAACGCTGTGCTCCTTCCTGGTAGTTTTGCTGGAAACATCCGACTCCATTTGCCTCTTCCGTTGGGGCACACGGGGCCGGGCTCCGCCTGCCTTCTAACCTCGCTTCTCGTATAGAACATTGTCCGCGGGTCCGCCTTTTCTTAGGAGAAGATCGACCGCCTGAAAGTGTTTGAATGAAGAGACCGTTTTTACATTTGCGTCTTTTATTGCCGGCGCTGGCGTGCCTGCCGGCGTCCTATCTGTGCGCCCAAACTGCCTTAACGTGGCAGCAGCTCAAGGACAAATTCGAAGCGTCGAACCCGGCGATGCAGGCCGCCCACGCCGGCGTGGACGAAGCCCGCTCGGCGGAGATCACGGCTTATTTACGGCCTAATCCGGAGTTCGGTGTGTCGGTGGACGGCACGCAGCTTACTCCGTACAACAGCGTTTACCGGCCTTTCGCGGGGACGCAGTTTTCGCCCAGCATCAGCTATCTTCACGAACGCGACCAGAAGCGCGAGCTGCGCCGCGATGCGGCCAAGTTGAATACGGCGATCTCCGAATTCACGGCATTCGATCAGGAGCGCGGCCTGCTGTTCAATCTGCGTGGAGCTTACGTACAGGTATTGAAGTCGAAGGCGCTGCTGGATAACGCGAAGGAAAACCTGGATTACTGGGACCACGAGCTGGACATCAGTCGCACGCGCTATCAGGCGGGCGACCTGGCGCTGGTGGACCTGAATCGCCTGGAGCTGCAGCGCACGCAATTCGAATCGGATTATGAAAGCGCGATCGTTGGTCTGCGCACGGCGAAGATCCAGCTGCTGATGCTGATGAACGACCGGACGGCATTGGATCAGTTCGACGTCACCGGCACGTTCGATTTTTCGGAGGACCTGCGGCCGCTGGAGGATTATCGGAAGCTGGCGATCGACGCGCGGCCGGATTTGAAAGCGGCGATGCAGGCGGTGGAAATGGCGAAAGCAAATCATCAACTGGCAGTGGCCAACGGCTCTACCGATCCCACGTTCAGCGGCTGGTGGACGCACAATCCTTCGTTCAACAATCCATACGACAACAACACAGTGGGCGCCAGCGTCAGCATTCCGCTGCGCATTTTCGATCGTAATCAGGGCGAGAAGGCGCGCACGCAGATCGACATCAGCCGCAACCAGCGGCTGGTGGACGGCACACAGGCGCAGGTTTTCAGCGATGTGGATTCCGCTTACTGGACGCTGGTGCAGGCCGTGAATCTTTTGAAACCGTATAAGACGAAGTATCTGGCGCTGGCCACCGATGTCCGCGACCGCATTTCGTTTTCCTATCAGAACGGCGGCGCGTCGCTGATCGATTTTCTCGACGCCGAAAAATCGTATCGCGATACACGGTCTGCTTATGTGAATCTGATCGGCTCCTATATGACGGCGGGCGCGCAGCTGAATATGGCTGCGGGCCGCGAGGTTTTACCATGAGTACTTTTGCCAAGAAATTATCTTTCCGAGCCAGGCCGGTGGCGAGTGCGACGGCCTGCGTTGCGCTTGCCGCGCTCGTGATGTTTGCTTCCGGGTGCACGAAGACGGAGGCCAAAGGCCCCAGCGATGACACGGGTCCCAAGCCCGCGCAGGTGATCCCCGATGCCGATCCTAACAATTTCAAGGTGGACCATCCGGAAAATTTCCCGTTGGTGACGGCGACTGAGCATGCGGCGGCGCCGGCGTTAGATGTGACAGGCACTGTGAGCCCCGATGTTTCGCGCCAACTGCCCGTGCCTTCGCTTGCGTCCGGGAAAGTGGTGGAGATCGACGCGCGCCTGGGCGATGAAGTGAAGAAAGGCCAGCTTCTGTTCAAGGTGCAAAGCAGCGACGTTTCGGGCGCGTATGGCGATTACCGCAAGGCCAAGATGAATGAAGAGCTCGCGGTGAAGAATCAGGATCTGGCCAAGGTGCAGCGCGACCGCGCGCAGTTGCTGTTCGATCACGGCGCGATTCCGAAAAGCGCGCTGGAAGTGGCGGTAAATTCCGAGGCCGGCTCGCAGACCGCGGTAAACAACGCGCGCGTGGACCTCGAAACCACCACGGAACGCCTGAAGCTGCTGGGGTCCGATCCGGATCATCCATCGGGAATTGTTTCCGTCTACGCGCCGGAGAGCGGAGTGATCACCGATCAGCAAATCGCGATTTCAGCGGCCGTGCAGGCGCTTACGCCGCCGAATCCGTTCACGATTTCCGATGTCTCGCATGTCTGGATCATGTGCGATGTGTTCGAAAATAATATCTCGCAGGTACGCGTCGGCGAATATGCGGATATCCATCTGGCGGCGTATCCCGATCGGGTTTTGAAGGGCCGCATCAGCAATATTCTGCCGGTGATCGATCCGACTCTCCGCACAGCGAAGGTTCGCCTGGAAGTGGAGAATCCGGGCATCATGCGGCTGGGCATGTTCGTCACGGCGACGTTCCACGGCATGGCCATCGAAAAGCACGCCGCGGTTCCGGCCACGGCGATCCTGCATCTGCACGATCGCGACTGGGTCTACATGCCGGCCTCGAACAACAGCTTCCAGCGCGTGGAAGTGGTCGGCGGAGACATGCTGCCAAACGGCATGCAGGAAGTGACTTCCGGAATCAAGCCGGGGCAGCAGGTGGTGGCGAACGCGCTGATGTTGCAGAATACGGTGGAGCAGTAGGCAGGCGGTGCCGGGAGAAATAAAATGATTCGCGCACTGGTCGATTTCGCGCTGAACAACCGCTTCCTGGTCCTGGTCGGCGCCACGCTGCTGTTGATCTGGGGAGTGATCTCGTTCCACAACCTTCCGGTGGAAGCTTATCCCGACGTCGCGAACAACTACGTCAGGTCATCACGCAGTGGCCCGGCATCTCGGCCGAAGCAGTCGAGCAGCAGGTCACGATTCCGCTCGAAATCGTGATGAACGGCATTCCGCATCTGATCATCCTGCGTTCGGTTTCGCTGTTCGGGCTTTCCAGCGTCATGCTGATTTTCGACGACGAGTCGGAGAACGACTGGAACCGCGAAAAGGTGCTCGAGCGGCTGTCGCAGGTGACGCTTGCCGCCGGGCGTGCAGCCGCAGATGGGCACCGACTGGAGCCCGGTGGGCCAGATCTATTTCTTCACGCTGCACAGCACCAATCCGCAGTACGACGTGATGGAGCTGAAGTCGCTCGAAGACTGGGTGATCGAAAAGCAGTTCAAGTCGGTGCCGGACGTGGTGGATGTCGCGAGCTTCGGCGGCCCCACGCGCGAATATCAGGTGCGCGTGGATCCGAACAAGCTGATCGCCTACGGGCTGAGCATCGGCCAGGTGGAGCAGCAGCTCGCCAACAACAACATCAACGCCGGCGGCAGCTTCATCGAAGCGGGCCTGCAGCAGATCAACGTGCGCGCGGTCGGCCTGGTCAAGAACGTCCACGACATCGAGAGCACGGTGCATCACGACGAAGAACGGCACGCCGCTGCGCGTGCGCGATATCGCGATGGTGGAGCAGGGACCGAAGATCCGGCTGGGCCAGTTCGCGCGAGCGATCCATCGGGCCGACGGGCAAGATCGTCGACAACGACGACGTGGTCTCCGGCATCGTGCTGCTGCGCAAAGGCGCGGACGCGGATTCGACGCTGGAAGCGATCCACGAGAAGGTCGAGGAGCTGAACGAGCACATTCTGCCGCCGGGCGTGAAGGTCGTTCCGTTCCTCGATCGCAGCGATCTGGTGCACTTCACCACGCACACGGTGCTGCACAACCTGACCGAAGGCATCATCCTGGTCGCGATGATTCTGTTCGCTGTTCCTGGGCAATGTCCGCGGCGCGCTGATCGTCACGCTGACCATTCCGTTCTCGCTGCTGTTCGCCTCGATCTGCCTGGACCTTGCAGGCATTCCGGCGAACCTGCTTTCGCTGGGCGCGCTGGATTTCGGCATGGTCGTGGAAGGCGCGGTGGTGATGGTCGAGAACATCGTGCGCCATGCTGAGCGCATCCCGACGCGGCATCGCCGAAATCGCCGCTGGAGCAGATCGCGCGACGCGGCGCATGAAGTGCAGCGGCCGGTGTTCTACGCGATCGCGATCATCATCACCGCGTACCTGCCGATCTTCACGCTGCAGCGGTGGAAGGACGCTTGTTCAAGCCGATGGCCTGGACCGTCGCGTTCGCGCTGCTGGGCGCGCTGATGTTTTCGATGCTGGTCGCGCCGGTGCTGGCGAGCTTCGTGTTTCCGCAAGGGCACCAAGGAATGGCACAACCCGGTGATGGAGCTGCTGATCACCGGATGTACGGTCGAGCGCTGGAGCTGGCGATCCGCTGGCGCTGGGCGACGGTCGGCGATCGCGGTGGCTGGCGTCTGGCCGGCACGCGTTATCTGGCTCGAGCGGCGTCATCGGCTCGGAATTTCTGCCGCACCTCGATGAAGGCGCGATCTGGGTGCGCGGCACGCTGGCGCCCAGCACCGGCCCGACCGAAGGCATTCGCGCTGGCGAATCAGGCGCGCGTCATGCTGTGCTCGTTTCCCGGAAGTGACGCAGTGCACCAGCCAGGTGGGCCGTCCCGACGACGGCACCGACACCACCGGCTTCTTCAACACCGAATATTTCGTCGATCTGAAGCCGAAGGAACAATGGCGGCCGGTGTTTCACCAGAACAAGGAAGAGCTGATCGCCGCGATGGATCGCGAGCTCGAAAAGATTCCCGGCGTGATCTGGAACTTCTCGCAGCCCATCGCCGACAACATGGAAGAAGCGGTCAGCGGCGTGAAGGGCGAGCTGGCGATCAAGATCTACGGCGACGATCTGCAAGACGCTGGAAGACAAGGGCGATCAGAATCGTCGACGTGATGCGCAGCATCCCCGGCATCCAGGATCTCGGGCTTGTTCCGCGTGCTCGGCCAGCCGAACCTGAATTTCACCGTGGACCGCGACGCAGGCGGCGCGCTATCAGATCAACGTCGCCGACGTGCAGGACGCCATCCAGACGGCGGTGGGCGGCAACGCGCTGACGCAGGTGCTGCAGGGCGAGCAGCGCTACGACCTGGTGCTGCGCTATCTGCCGCAGTACCGCGACACGCAAGGAAGCGATCGAGAACATCCGCCTGCTTGTCGCCATCCGGCGAGCGCGTCTCGCTGGCGCAGCTCTGCAACGTCGAGACGGCCGACGGCGCTTCGGAGATCTACCGCGAAGGCAACTCAGCGCTACGTCGCGCATCAAGTACAGCGTGCGCGGCCGCGATCTGGGCAGCACGGTGGAAGAAGCGATCGCGAAGGTCAGCGCAGCAGGTGAAGCTGCCGCCGGGCTATCACCATCGACTGGGCCGGCGAATATGCCAGCGCAGCAGCGCGCGCAGCGACGCCTGGCGATCATCATTCCGCTCACGCTGCTGGTGATCTTCATGATTCTCTATACGATGTTCGGCTCCTTGAAGTGGGCGGCTGCTGATTCTGCTGAACGTGGCCATGGCGCCGATCGGCGGACTGCTGGCGCTGCTATGTGACCGGCACCAATTTCAGCGTGTCGTCCGGCGTCGGATTCCTGGCGCTGTTCGGCGTTTCGGTGCAGACCGGCGTCATCATGGTGGAGTACATCAACCAGCTGCGCGCGCGCGGCCACACGATCCTGGACGCGGCCGATCGAAGGCGCGGTGCTGCGGCTTGCGGCCGATCATGATGACCATGCTGGTGGCGTCGCTCGGGCTTGCTGCCGGCGGCGACTTCGCACGGCATCGGCTCCGATTCGCAGCGGCCGTTCGCCATCGTGATCGTCGGCGGCCTGATGGCGGCGCTGGTGATGAGCATCTTCCTGCTGCCGGTGTTGTATGTCTGGGCGGCGAAGGAAGGCGACAAGCTGCCGGTGGCGGAGCACACGGAAGATTAGCGAGGTTTTTGGGCGGGCGTCGAGAAGGCCCGCTCATTGACATTCGCGGTTCCGATGGACCGCGCCACATCGAAGCGGTATTCGGAGGCGCTACTTCTTTCCCGACCCCGGATCTCCCAGCGTCCTGTTGTAGCGCGCGGTCTCAGAAGGCGAGCACTCCATTTCCTGCGATGTCGAATCCTTTAGGCTGTAGACGCATGCGGAATTTGTCGAGTGCGATCCAGGGCTTGGTATAAAACTTCGCGTCGTCGATCGTGATCGTCAGCTCCAGGTGATCGCGATCCGCGCGATGATAGCGCTCTTCCACTTTCAGCGCATCGCTGTGAGGACGCCCGGCGTTGTCGAGCCATGTGCGATCGTCCATGCCCACGGTCTCGACGACGAAGGTGGTGGCGTCCGCCCACTTGCCCGTCGAATAGCCCCACCAGCGCGGCTCGGGATCTTTCGGCAGTTCGCGGCCGTCGGTCCAAATGGCACGCCACTTCTTGTTGAATTCGTAAAGCACCAGTACCTGGTCGGCCGTCTGCACAATCTGGCTGGTTCGAAAATTGTGCAGATTGATGCGCGGGAAGCCCTGCGGATCGCAGATGTTGACGGGATCGTTTATGAACGCGGTGGCCACGCCGTTCACGCCCCATCCGGCTTTGTGCGTGTTGAACGCCGCGAGACCCGCGGGCGTGAAGGGCGGTGTGTGCTCCGGTTTGCCGTCGGAAGGCATGGCCTTCGCGCCGTTGGCCTGAATGCCATCGCCGAAGGCGCGCGCCGGTTCCCACACGCCGGAAATATCGTGCTGCGGAGCAGGAACCGGCTTCTCGTTCTTAAAGTCGTAATCGTATACCGCACCGGGCTGGCGCGCGTCCTGTGCGCAAACGGGCGCCACGGCCAGCATGGCAACGAAAACCGTCGGTATGAAAATACGACCGGGCATGCGGCGAGTTTCGTTTGAAGTTACGGCTTCAGCGACGCGATATAGCCGGTGATCGCGACGAAATCCGCGTCGGTCAATTTCTCGACCACCGGCTTCATCAGGCTGGTCCACTCGCCATGGCGAGAGCCGGACTGCATGTCATACAGTTGGCGAGCCATGTAGCTGGGCGAACGCCCGGCCAGCGGCGGCACGGGACCGCTGCCGTGCAGCCCTTCGCCGTGGCAGATGGCGCAGGCGATGGTCTTGCCGTTGCCGCCCTTGGTCACCAGCGCTTCGCCTTTTTTCAGGCTCCCCGGCGGAACGTAGACGATGAAGCCATCGTGCGGATCGCGGATGAGCTCGGCACTCTCGGCGTGAACCGGCGTTTCGAGCAGGCGGCCTGCGATCGGCACTTTCTCGTCGCCCTCGGCCAGAAAAAGCCCGTTGGCGTTGTGAATCTTGGGCACCGTGTTGGTTTCAACCACCTTTGTAATCCACGGCGTCGTCCATTTGATGGCGCCGAAATATTCCGCCGCCTCTTTGATCTCTTCGTCGGTCATGTTTTTCGCAAAACCGATCATGCGCTTGGTATTGGCCTTGCGTGGATCGGCGTTCTGGCGAAGGCCGTCGCGGAAGTCGTGCATGGTCTGAATGAAATACGAAACCGGCAGTCCGGAGACGCCCGCGTTTTCCTGGCGGCCCTTGCCGTTCGGATAGTGGCACAGGCCACAGGCCGCGATCATCGCTTCTTTGCGTCCGTGCGAGACGATCGCCGGCATCGCGGGATGATCGTTCGGGAACCAGTCCGCCGGACCGTATTGGTTGCCGATATCCAGGCGCTTGAATTGGATTGTCGCGCCCGGCACGCTGTACATCTTCGGATCCTGCGCCGCGGGTACTGCGGGTGGTCCAGGAGCTGCGGCCGGCGGAGGCGTTCCGGCCGGCGTTTCAAATCCATACGCCCACGGCGGCGGTCCTGCGGAAGGACCTGCGGCCGATAGAGCGATGCTTGCGGCGAACACGCACGCCAGTGCGATCAGGACCAGGGTAATCTTACTCCTCATGCAAAAATCTCCTTTGACGCAGCGCCTTGGCGGCAACCCGCGATGCGGCTCGATCAACTCCGGCCGAGCCTTTGTATAGATTACTACCAGTCGACGCCGCGCGGGAATATCTCAATGGTGTCCTTGTAAGGACACCGCTAAACTCTCCGGAGCAGCGCGCCATCGCGCTATCGAGATGCTACACTCGCTGCGGAGGATAAGCTTCCTTGAAAACCCGATATTCGATCCTGATTGTCTGCGCCGCGCTTTTTTTTGGCGCGACGTCGCTGATGGCGCATCATGGCATGGCCGCGATTTTCAATATTGCCGATAAGATCAGCTCGAAGGTCACGCTTACGAACGTCGCCTGGACGAATCCACATATCGGCCTGGAGTTCGATATCAAGGACGCCGAGGGCAAGGTGGGCCACTGGATGATGGAAAGCAGTCCACCCAACTGGTTCCAGAAAGACGGCCTGACAAAAGCTGAATTTGATGGCGCCGTCGGCAAGGAAGTCACGATCATCTACCTGAAGGCACTGGACGGTACGAAGTACGGCTATCTGGAGCGCATCACATTTCCCGACGGCGTGATCGGTTATTCGATGAACGGTGCAAAGGACAAGGATCGTAAGTAAACGCAGAAAACACAATTCGGGCGCAAACCGCAGTTTGGAAGTAAGCGCACGTGAGCGCACCGCCACACAACAACACGCCGATGGCTTGACAACAAACCGGCAACCCATTAGCCTGCGTGAGAGTGGCACGTTATTGTTCGCCGCTCGTCAGGCACGCGCCGAGCCACGCCTGTCGGCCGCCCTGGAAAGGATTTACCCATGCGTCTCGCGATGATTCCCGTGCTGGGGCTTTCGATTGCGGCCCTGCCGCTGCTGGCCCAACAGAATCCTCCGCTGATTCCGTTCGATTCGGATCCTAATTTTCTCAAGCTGAATTATCAGATGAATCTCGGCGAAGTGCTGTCCGTCGCCGTGAATTCCAAGGGCACCGTCGTCGTGTTGAATCATCCCGGCTCGGCGACCTCGGGACCTCTTTATGGAAATGCCACCACGCAGCTGCTGGAGTTCGACGCCACCGGCAAGTTCGTGCGCGAGGTCGGTCATGGCGTTTACGGCCTGGGCTACGCGCACTCGGTGCGTTTCGATAAATACGACAACCTGTGGGTGGTAGATAAAGGCACGCATGCCGTGATGCGCTTCAATCCGGCGGGTCTGGTGACACTGAACCTGGGCCGGCGCCCCGAAGGTCCTGACGAGCCCGAATATTACAAGGGCAACGGCATGGGCCGCATTCAGTTCCCCGCTCCGGTGCATCAGGATGGCTACTTCCGCGCGCCTACGGACATCGCCTGGGATTCGGACGACAACATTTATATCAGTGACGGCTACATCAATTCACGCGTGGCGAAGTACGATAAGCACGGCAACTGGATCAAGTCGTGGGGCGAGCGCGGACGCGGCGGCGACCACGCCGATCAGAATCCGAACTCCTTCAGCACGCCGCACAATATCGGCGTCGATCGGGACAACAACGTCTATGTGGCTGACCGCGGCAACCGCCGCATTCAGGTATTCGATCGCGACGGCAAATTCGAACGCTTCATTTTTTTAAACGCGGCGTACGATAAGAATCGGCATCCGGTTCTCGGCGATAAGGCTAAGAATCCTCCCGACGAAACTGCGCCCTGGACCATCTGTATCACGAAAGGCCCCACGCAATATCTCTATACGTCCGACAACGAACCCGGCCGCATCTATAAACTGACGCTGGACGGCAAGATCGTAGGCATGTTCGGCGAATCCGGCCACGACGTTGGCCAGTTCAGCTGGCCGCACGGTCTGGCGTGTCCTTCGGAGAACACTCTGTACGTGGCCGACATGAACAACTGGCGCGTGCAGAAAATCACGATGCATCCGGAGAAGGCGAAGGCCTCGGCGACGGGCGGTTCAAAATAAATTCGATTGATGCCCGAAAGACTCTTCTTCAAATGCGCAGCGGTTCTAGCGGCGGCCGCCGCGCTTTGTTTTACTTCTGTGCGTGCTGACGCGCAGAAGGCTCCGGCCTATAAGGTCGATCCGTTCTGGCCCAAGCCGCTCCCGAACAAGTGGGCTATGCAGCAGATCGTCGACATCTCCGTCGATAAGGACGATCACATCTGGATGATCAACCGCGCCGATCCTCGGCCGGATGAAATGGGCGCGGCGACGAATCCTCCACGCGCGGAGTGCTGTGTGCTGGGTCCCGAGATGATCGAGCTTGCGCAGGACGGAACCGTGCTGAAGGCGTGGGACGGGAAGAACCTGCCCGGCTGGCCGAAGCGATTGCAATCGATGATTGCCGATCGCGAAGGCAATGTCTGGATCTCCGGCACTGATCCCGGCGACAGCATCATCAAGGTGAGCGGCGACGGAAAGTTTCTGTGGGATTTCGGACATCGCTGGCCCGCCGGCCGCGAGCTGAAGCAGGACAACCAGCAGACCGAATACCTGATGGGCGTGGAAGACTTCGAGCTGGATGAAGAGCGGCAGGAGATCATCGTCGCCGATGGTGCTCGTAACAAACGGGTGCTCGTCTATGACATGAAGACCGGTGCGTTCAAGCGCGGCTGGGGAGGCCACGGCGTCCCTCTCAGTGAAATCGACAACAATCCCACGCCGTCATACGATCTCTCCGGTCCTCCTCCCGATCAGCAACCGTTCGCGCAGACGATTCACACCCTTCACTTGTCGAAGGACGGCTTGCTCTACGTAGGCGAGCGCGGAGCGGATCGCGTGCAGGTGTTCACGCGAGAAGGCAAGTTCGTGATGAGCTTCTTCGTGCATCCATCCACGCAGGCGCGCGGATCGGATTGCGGCGGTCCTTTTGGAAAGGTGGGGCCCTGCGGGACCATCTTCAATATGTCGTTTTCGCCGGACCCAGCGCAAAAGTATATCTTCCTCGCCGACGGCACCAACAACATGGTGTGGATCATCGAACGCAAGACCGGCAAAATGATTGGCTCTTTCGGAGGCGCGGGCCGCTATGCCGGCCAGCTTCACTGGATTGATGCTATTGCGACGGATTCCAAAGGCAACATCTATACGGGCGAAGTGGAAGACGGCAAGCGAATCCAGAAATTCGTCCGGGCGAACTGACGCGATTCCCCTCGATAGAGAGCCTATTCGACCCAGAACCTCCGCCGCTCGCGTTGACAGACTCCCACCGACTTGGACAAACTGGAATGTCTGTTAGCCGGAGAAAACATGAATCACACTCGACCCGCGGCGTTGGTCACGGGATCAGCAACAGGGATTGGTCGCGCCGCCGTCGTCGCCTTGGCAGCGGCGGGCTTCGACGTCGCCATCAACTATAGCCGCAGTGAACGCGAGGCCAACGAAACGGCCGCGCAGGCGCAAGCCAAAGGCGCGAAGACGCTGGTGTTCAAGGCCGACGTGGGCGACGATGCGGCTGTGCGCAAGATGCTCGCCGCGGTGGAGAAAGAGTTCGGACGCCTGGACGCGCTGGTGAATAACGCCGGCACTACCACCAACGTCAAGCCGAAAGATTTCGACGCGATGACCGCCGAGGAATGGGACCGCGTCTTCGCCGTTAACGTGCGCGGCATGTTCCAAGTGACGCGCGCCGCCGTGCCTTGCTGCGCGCCGCCAAGGGCAGCATCGTCAACACGGCCAGCATCGTCGGCCTGCGTCCCGGACCGCAGCCTCTGCCTTACGCCGCCAGCAAGGCCGCTGTCGTCAGCCTGACGAAGTTGCTGGCGCTGAATCTGGCGCCGGAGATTCGTGTGAACGCCGTTGCTCCCGGCTGGATGGAAGGCGACTGGATGGAGCGCATGCTGGAGGATAGGTATGAGGATCTGATGGCGCGCCGCGCGAAAGCGACGCCTTTGCGACGCGTCGCGACGGCCGAGGACGTCGCCGAAGTGATCGTGAATCTGATCACCGGCAACCGTTTCGTCACCGGCGAAGTGATCGTCATCGACGGCGGCTATGCCGCCACGACATAAGAAGAATCATGCTTCATGGAGTCGTTCCTTTTCCCCCTGACTTTGCCGCGCGCTATCGAGCCAAAGGGTATTGGCAGGATAAGTCCATCGCCGAAGAATTCGATGTCGTCTTCAAGCAGTTTGCGGATCGCGTCGCGATCCTTGACCGCGACCGCTCATTCACCTATGCGGACGTCGACCGGCAATCCACGAACCTCGCGCTGAATCTGCTCGAGCTAGGCTTGCAGCCGCTGGATCGCGTGGTGATCCAGCTTCCTAACGTGGCCGAGTTCATCATTTTGTATTTCGCGCTGCAAAAAATAGGTTGCATTCCCATCGCTTCTCTCGCCACGCATCGCTACGCGGAAATCAGCCAGTTCGTGGAACTCGGCGGCGCGACCACAGCCGTCATCCCGCAGCCGCATCACGATTTCGATTACGCTCCTATGGTCGATCGCGTCCGCCGCGAGAGCAAAACGCTGAAGCACGCGTTGATCCTCGGGCCGGCGCGCGAAGGTTTTGCTTCGCTCACCGAAATGATCGCGAAGCCCGCCGCGCTGCCGGCCTCGAAGCTCGCGGAGATCAAAATCGATCCGACAGATCCGTGCATCTTCCAGCTTTCGGGCGGCACCACCGGCATTCCGAAACTGATTCCACGCACGCACAACGATTACGCTTACAACTCCAAGGCGGCTGCCGCTGTCTGCGCCATCGAGCGTGATTCCGCGCTGCTGATCGTGCTGCCCATCGCGCACAATCTCCCGCTCGCGTGTCCTGGGATGCAGGGATTCTTCTTCAATGGTGCACGGGTCGTGGTCAGCACCAGCGCCAAGCCTGAAGATATGTGCGCGCTGATCGAAAAGCATCGTGTCACGCATTTGAAAGTGGTGCCGTCGCTGCTGATCCGGCTGCTGAACGATCCCGCCGTGCAGAAGCACGATCTCTCGTCGCTCAAGATGATCCAGAGCGGCGGCCAACGCTTGCAGCCGGAGGTGCGGCTGCTTTCGCGCAAACTGATTCCGAGCGCCTTCGTTCAGGAAAATTTCGGAATGAGTGAAGGCCTTATTATGTTCGTGCGCACGGACGATCCCGAGGATGTGAGGCTGGAAACCGTGGGCCGGCCTGTTTCGCCCGATGACGAAGTGAAGCTATTGGACGAGGACGAACTCGAAGTGGCGCGGGGTGAGCCCGGCGAACTATGCTGCCGCGGCCCTTATACGTTGCGCGGCTACTTCGGCGTGCCGGCGTATAACAAGAAGGTGTTCACGGCCGACGGATTTTATAATTCTGGCGACCTGCTGCGCCAGCATCCATCCGGCAGTTACGTGGTGGAAGGACGCAAGAAAGACCTGATCAATCGCGGCGGCGAAAAAATCAGCGCCGAGGAAATCGAGAATCTGATCCTCTCCCATCCTTCGGTGAAGAACGTCGCGTGCATTCCCGTGCCAGATCCGATCCTGGGCGAGCGCATGTGCGCGTGCGTGATCCTGCGCGCGGGCATGGGCCTCACGTTTCGATGATCTGAAAACGTTCCTCATGGGCAAAGAAATCGCCAAGTTCAAACTCCCTGAGCGGCTGGAAATCATGACCGACTTTCCGCTATCCACGTTCGGTAAGGTTTCGAAGAAGAAACTCGCGGAAATGGTCGCGACAAAATGAGAATCATCGACCTGCACTGCTACCCCAACACCAAGGAATGGATCGCCTGCCAGCAGCCCTACGTGGACGCGCTCGCGAAATATTGGAATCGCGGCTGGAGCGCGAAAACCGAGGAACAGGTGGTCCAGGATTTCACAGATGCGGGCGTGGAGGCGGTGCTGGTGGCGCTGGATCTGGAAACCACCGTCCACACGCCTCCCTGCTCCAACGATTTCGTCAAGGCGATGCAGAAGCGGCATCCCGAGCGCATCATTCATTCCTGGGGCGCGGTGGATCCGTTCAAGGGCGAGGCGGCCATCGCCGAAGCGCGGCATGCGATCCGCGACCTGGGGATGCTGGGCTTTCACTTCCATCCCATCATGGGCCACTTCGCGGTGAACGATCGCCGCTTGTATCCGCTGTTTGAAGCGATCGACGAGATGAAAGCGCCCGTGATGATCGACGTCGGCACCACGGGCATGGGCGCGGGAATGCCCGGCGGCATGGGAGCGAAGATCCGGCACGCGCATCCCGAAGCGATCGACGAACTGGCTGCCGATTTTCCGAATCTCACGATCATCGCAGCGCATCCTGGATGGCCGTGGGTGGATGAGATGACGGCCGTCGCTCTGCACAAAGGCAACGTCTATTGGGAGCTCTCCGGCTGGGCGCCCAAATATTTTCCGCCGCAACTTAAGGTGGACGCGCGCAGCCGCCTGAAAGACAAAATCATGTTCGGCAGCGATTATCCTAGCCTTCCGTACGAACGGATCTTTCGCGAATGGAAAGAGCTCGGGTACAAAGACGAAGTCTACGAGCAGATCTTCCATGGCAACGCGGAGCGCGTGCTCGGCCTGTAGCTGGATGTCACACACGTCGCGGCGCAGCGAACAGAATCGCAACCGCGCCCAGTAGCACGGCGACGGCGATGGCGGCGAACAACCCTATCGATCCCGGCGTGGCTTGCTGGATCAGCCCCGTTGTGTACGGGCCGAGGATGCCGCCGAGCCTTCCCACGCCGAGCATCATGCCCACGCCGGTGCCGCGGACTTCCGTGTCATAGATCGACGCGGTGAAATTGTTCAGCACGTTCTGCCCGCCCAGGATGCAGAAACCCGCGAGGCCCACGCAAACGAAATTCAGCGCGTGATTGTTCACCAGGGCGAGCGTCGCGAGCGACAGCGCTCCGCCCACCCACCACGCGGCCATCGCGAACCGCGGCTTTTGCGTGCGATCGGCGATCGATCCGCATAGCAGCGATCCGACGAAGGCCATCGCCTGAATGAGTGCGCCGAATCCGAAGCTAGCCGCGAACGTCTCGCCGCGCTGGATCATGACGGTTGGCACCCAGCCTGTTAATCCGAAAATGCCGAAGAGCACGCAGAACGCGGCCGCCCATACGGCGAGCGTCCGGCTGCGATACCGCGGGGCGAGCAACAATCCGATCGACGCGGCTTTGTCGCTCGGCTCCGGCAATATGAACACTGCATCTTTTGCTGCGTACTCGGCGCTCTTGGACGGGTTCACCTTCGCCAGCACGCCCGCGATCTCGCCCGTGCGTCCGCGCATGGCCAAATATTGCAGCGATTCCGGCAGCGTCACGTGGCAGATCGCGACCAGCACAACCGATAGCGTCGCCACGTAATACAGCGCTTGCCACCCGTACGCGGGCGTCACATAGACGCCGATGAGCGATGCGACCACGCCGCCCGCTCCGAATCCCAGCGCCCATCCCCACAGCGTGAACATGTTGCGGAAGCGGCGCGGCGAGTACTCGTTCATATACGTGACGCCCACGGGCAGCAGCGCGCCTAGTCCGAGCCCCGTCAACAGGCGCAGCGCGCAGAATGTCACGAACGAATTCGCCAGCGTCGCGGTGGCGAAACTGAACACGGTGGCGATCCAGAGCGCGCCGATCAGCGTCCGGCGGCGTCCCACGCGATCCGAAAACTTGCCTTGCACCAGGGAGCCGATCATGAAGCCGATCAAGCCGCTGGATACGAGAAACCCCGCCTGGCTGGGGGCGAGATGCCATGGCTGCATCACGTAATGGATCACATACGCCGCGTTGAACGTGTCGTAGCCATCGAAGAACACGGCGAAGCCGATTAGCGTGCCGATCAGCGCGTGAAAGCGCCCCAAGGGCGCGGTGGCGATCTCTTCGCGGACGTCGATCTTCATAACGCGGTTAGTAGGAGAGTATAGCGTGCCGCGCGGGGGCCGACTGACAGGGGCCGTACATTTCCTTTACAGTAAATCCTTTACAGTAAAAAGTCGTGGAACTGTCAACGTCCGTCTCCTTTGCCAAGCTTCGTCCTGTCAAGCCTTGCCCTGCCAAATCTGGCGCGGTCACGCGGCGCCGATTCGGCGCTATTGCCTGCGGCCTTGTTATCGCTAGTCGCGGACGCGCGGCCGATTTCCGCATGCGGCAGTATCACAATCAGCCGGTGGAGAGCGCCCTTCACAAGCGCACGCTCGAGATGTGGGCCGCGGTGGCGAAGGAAACGCATGGCCGCGTGCAGGTGCTTGTCACGCCGCTGAATAACAACATGAAGGATGGCGATCCCGACCCGCTCGCGATGGTGCAAAGCGGCGAACTGGACTTTTACACGCTCGCGGGGAATGGCCTTGGCGGATTGGTCGCAGCCGCGAGTGCGCAGGCTACGCCCTATGCGTTTCGCAACTCCGCCGAGGCGCTGCGCGCGGTCGACGGCGAGTTGGGCGATTATATTCGCGAAGAGTTGAAGGCCAAGAGCGTCTACGCCGTGCCGCGCGGCTGTTTCGACAACGGCATGCATCAGGTGACTACGGCCGCGCGTCCCGTTCGCACGGCCGCTGATCTACAGGGCCTGAAGATGCGCATCCCAGGCTCGCGGCTCTATCAGGATTTCTTCCGCCAGTTCGGCGCCACCACGGTGGGCATGAACATTAATATGCTGCATGACGCGTTAAAGTCCGGCACGGTGGAAGCGCAGGACGATCCTTTCGACGTTGCCGAGCTATTCAAGCTCTACGAAGTGCAGAAATATATCAGCGTCACGAATCACTCGTGGTCGGGCTACAACTTTCTGGCGAGCCTCAAGAAGTGGCAGTCGCTGCCTGCCGATGTGCAGGGGATCATCGAGCGTAACGTGCAGAAATATGTCCGTCTGCAACGCGCCGACACCGCGCGCTTGAACGGAAAGCTGCGCGGAGAGCTGACGAAGCGCGGGATGATCATCAATGAGGCCGACACAGCTTCATTTCGCGCACCGCTCGCCAATTATTATCCGCGCTGGAAAGAATCGATCGGCTCGCGAGCCACTATGCTTCTCGAAGCGCAGGTGGGGAAGCTGGGAGCGTAATGTCGGGCGCATGCGCTACGGCCGGGTGTGGTGCAGGCACGCAGCCGAAACGGCGGTCCCTGCGGCGAAATTCGGCAAGCGCTTCTTCTAAATCGGTTTCGTCGAAATCCGGCCACATGCGGTCCGTGAACAGAAGCTCCGCGTAGGCCGATTCCCACAACAAAAAATCCGAAAGCCGCTTCTCTCCTCCGGTGCGAATCAGCAGATCCACCTGCGCACTGTCGGTGTCGAGCTTTTCCGTCAACAAGCGCCCCAGCAGTTCGGGCGCGCTCAACCAATGGGGCAATGAAGCGGCCGCGTTCGCGATGGCGTGGCGCGAGGAATAGTCGATCGCCACGCACAGATGCAGGCGATCGCCCGCAGCCGTGGCGCTCTCCGTTTTTTCAATTTCGCGCAGGGCGACCTTCGGGAGCCGGTCCCGCCGGCCGATCACTTCCAATCGCACGCCGCGCCCGCGCAGGCGTTCCGTTTCCATGCGAAGGAAAGCGCACAGCAACCCGAAGATGCCTTCCACTTCCGCGGTGGGGCGTCCCCAATTGTCGGAGGAGAATGCGTAGAGCGTCAGCCGTCCGACGCCCACCTCCGCCGCGCGCGCCACCACTTTGCGCACGGCCGCGACTCCCGCGCGATGCCCGGCGATGCGCGGCTTCCCGCGTTGCGTGGCCCAGCGGCCGTTGCCGTCCATGATGATGGCGACGTGCAGTTTTTCGTTCTTATGATTTCGCATGATCTGTTTCTCCGTCGGATTCGGACTTATTCTTGTGGGAGCGGTGGAACCGTTTGCGGCTGGCTGGCGGCGGCTGGAAGCCCGCTGTACCAATCGATGCCGCGTGTAAAGTACATCAACGCGGCGACAGCCAGGAAGCTTGCGATCGCACCCACCAACAGCGCGTTGTCCTCCAGTCGCAGCAGCAGGTAGATCAACGCGTACAGCAGGGAAAAGGCGGCCAGCGCCCGGAATCCCTGCGGACGGCTGGCGAATACCCAACCCGCATTCGCCGCGAGCAACGCGACTGTCGCCGTGCCGCCCAGCAGAAAGCCGACGTCGAAACCGAAGCGCTCCGCCAGCGACAACAGCAGCAGGTAGAAAATTAGCTGTGCGGCGCCAACCAAAATGTACTGAGCGCTGTGGACGCGCTTGCCGCTGGTCACCTCGAACACCAGGTAGGAAAGGAACACAAGACCCAGGAACAGCGGCGCGTATTTCAGCGACCGTGTTACGGATTGATACGGATCCGCCACTTCGATGAAGGAGACGCCCAGCGCCGCCGCATCCAGACCGCTGAGTTCATCGCCAGCGCCTTCCGAATGCACACCGCGCGCGATGAACGGCACGTTCCACTCGCCGGTGAAGCCGCTTTTTGAAACGGTGCGGCTCACCGGCAGCAAGGCGCCGTCGAATGCGGGGCTCGGCCAATCGCCCTGCATTGTGACGTGAGTGCTCTTCGCGTACGGCAGCAGCGCAATCCGTTCGGCACCCGAAAATCGCAGCGTGGACGACACGCTGAAACGAGCGTCGGGCGCGGCGATTCCACTGGCCTTCGCGCCCAAGAGCCTCAGCCTGTGATCTGCGTTGGCATCGCCCACGCCAAATATCGAACCCACTTGCGCCGGAACCAGCGTGATGCTCGCCTCGCCGGTCGTCAGTGTCGCGTCGGCCAATGCGCCCCGCGCGTCGCTCACACCCACGACGATCTCCGCGCTTTTCCAATCCAGCTCGGCGCCCGCAGGAGCGTTTGACGGCACGCCCGTCAGATCGAACGTCGCATCGAATTTCAAATTCGCCTGATAGACCGGAACTTTGAATAGCGATCGGCGCCGTTCCTCGGTCGCGATCTTCGCCCGGGCGGAGCCTTGCTCGGGAAATACGATGTACACGCCGCGCCTGGCGGAATCCTGCGGCGTTTTCGGCGCAATGCGATACGGAATCGCGAGCGTCGGCCCCAGAAACGTTTGCCGTCCGCCCGCGCGGCTGCTGATTTCCTCCACCACGCTGGAAGCGCGGCTGGTGCGGTCCTCCGCCAGCCCGTTGATCAGCGCCGCTGGGATCATCATCAGCAGCGCCAGGATCGACACCACGATCAGCTTCACGCCCATCGAGCGCGCCTTCGCTTTGGGCGGCGGTAAGGACGGCGAAATCGAAACGTTCACGCGATGAGTTCCTTTCTCACTTCGCTTTTCTTACTGTACTTTGCAGTGCAAAGCATATGGGCAAATTTTTTAAGCCCGCGACGGCGTCAGGCGGACCAACTTCAGCGCAGCCTCGTGCTCTGTTCCCTTCGCGGCGTCGCGCACTACCTGTTCCAGCGTGGACAAATATTCCAGATAGCGCTTGCGCCCGGACGCCGTCACGCGGCACAACGTCTGCGGGCGGTTATGATCCTGCCCTTTTAAAATCTCCACCATGTTGGCGTTCTCCAGCACTCGCAGGTGCCGGCTGAGATTGCCGTCGGTCAGCGCGCAAAACTGCTTTAGATCGACAAACGTCAGACCCTTGGCGTTCGTGATCAACGACGTCAGAATGCTGAGCCGCGCGCGTTCGTGAATCACGCGGTCCAACCCTTCGTATGCGAAGCGGCCTTCGCCCGGCCGGGCTTTAGGTTTCATCGCCGTCCTCCTCCGCGTATTCTTCTTCAGAGACGAAATAAAGGATCGCCGCCACCAGCCCCTGTCCTGCTCCAAACGGAATGCCCATGGCCCAGGGCGACAGCGCACGAGCGCCCCCCAGTGCGACGCACGCCAATCCGGTCAATACGTACCACGCGCCCGCGATCATCATGGGGCGCGGCAGAAATCGACACGACGAAAACACGCCTAGGCCGAAGATCACCTGCCACAATCCTGGCAGCATCCACGATGCGGCGGGCGCCGCGCTCACCAGCACGACGGTCATCAGCACGCCGGCCGCAGCCGAAGGCAGGAACTGCTCCACCGCCATGCGGATCATTTCATCGGCCATGCCCGAATGCATTCGATGCGAGCGCGTCACCGTCTGCACGCCAATCAGCGCGGCGGACACAATCGCGGTCAAAATCCAGATTCCCAGGTAAGAAGAAAGATTCGCCGCCGGATCGCGCAGCCAGTTCGCCTGCACCCACGCCGCCACAACGGCAAAAACGCTGGTCGCCGCCATGGTCGCGGGACCGTAGCCTCGAAACTCGGTGCTGCGCGCTACCTGCCGCCGTATGCTGCTGATGTCGCCGAGCGCCTTATCGAGGTCGTCCATTCTCCATCACCCTGCACTTCACTTTACAATGCAAAGTTACACTGAGCGGCCAAGGCTGTCAAGGTTCAATTGCAGCGAAAAGTTCCAGAGGGATAGTACGCGAGAACCAGGCGGGCCCAATCGATTCCATCGCGCGGCAGACAGCGGAGCAACTACCTTCCCGCGGACGCAGCGTTCACGTTCCCGGGTTTGGCCCACAAGGCCCATTGCTCCGCCGGTTCATGACTCGATGCGACCAAGCGCCAGCCGTCCGACGCCGCCGCCGCGCCGAAAGCGCGGATTGTGGGATCGGCCAGCATTGCGTCATCCACAAAAACCAGAGAAACGTGGTTTTGTTCGAGAACTTGATCGAGCGATTTCTGCGGAGTGACCTGACGCTGCAGATTAGTAAAGAAAAAATTCCGGCGGCCGGATCCGGGAGCGATGTAGTAGCGGAGTTCGTCGGGCCAACTGGCGGTTGCAAATACGGCATCCGACGCGTAGAACCACTCGCGATAAGGGACCAGAGCTTCGTAGCGGTCCCGCAAGGGCCGCGGAGTGTGGCGGAACACATAATACGATGGCTCCAGCGCGATCAGCAGCACTACGACGATCGGGACCAGCGACGGCGCCCACCGGAACTGAGGCCCTCGTTTTAACCCTGTCTTAACAACGCCAACGTGCAGACTGCGATCGCGGCGCGAAGGAATATTCCAAACGCGAGCAGATAGGAAGGCCGTGGCCGCTGCGTCAGGATGATCATGGGCGTCACGCACGCGATACAGGCCATCGCGAACCATGCCCAGGCGCGGTCCTTCAATAAGGCGTTCCACCAATGGCTCCAGTCGCGGTATAAAAAATAACCGCCGCTGAGCACCACAGCCAGGATGAGCAGGCTAGCCGGCCACGCGATCAGAGGAAATCTCAGCACGAAGGCATAGTCGGGATCGACGCTGCCCGACATCATGTTCAAGAGAAGAGCCTGGAGCCCGCTGGGAGTCAGAGAAAGGTTCCAGGCGAAATGTTCGATTACGGCCGGTGGATTCGCGCGGAAGGCTTCCATCAGCGATGGCCTCTCCCGTCCAAAATCGCGGAGCATTAAATCGCGGCATTGTGTCCAGGGAGATTTCTGCCAATCCGAGTGCCGCTGCTGATATCCGAATGCGTACGGCTGACAGACGCTGATGGCGTGCTTGGCCTCCAGCACAGCGGTAAGATTCTCGGGCGTTCTTCTCGCGAAGAAAATCAGGATCAGAAGACATGCGGCGGCGAGAGGAATTCCGTACGCCCGAGCCGATGCGGCGCCGGGCCTTTCACCTTGCCTTTCACCTTTCGGCGCGCGCCAAACCTCCCACGCGACGCATCCGGCGCCGAACAGAATCGCGGCGAGCACAAACTCGTTCCGCACGAGGATGCCTTCGACGAGCAGGATCGCGAAGCAGCTGCCGCGGCCCCAACGCCCTGGAATCCAGAGAACGGCCAAAGGAGCAAGCACCTGCGGAATGACCGAAAACATGTGGACTTCGTAGAGCGAATTGAAATTCATCGGCATGGCCACCCACCACGCCGCGGCCAGCCACGCGGAGCCAGGAGGAAGAAGCCTGCGCATCAGCGCAAGCACGAGCAGCGCCAGCGCGAACACGATGATCACGCGATGCCACGTGGTCACGAGGAACGCGTCGCGCGAAACGTGGAGGAGCATCCCGTAATACCACGTGTACAAGGGCGACCATACGAAATTGCCGTGGCCGGTTGAATACCATCGATAGGCATTTGTGAAATAGGAGCTGGTGTCGCCGGCGGTCAGATCCCGCCATTGCCAAATGCCCCAGATGGCTTTCAATTGCAGGAGAACAATCGTGACATATCCGAACGCCGCGCTGCCGCCGAGCGCGGCGAGACGATGCGTGATAGTCGAATTCGCGCTCTCAGTTGTATCCAATGCCGCCGGCCTCCTTTACAGCTTATTCGAGAATTCGCTCATCGCGTAGTGCTCTGGGCGCGCAATGAGATCCGTGGGTTCCCAATCGAGTACCATCGATGAGGAGCAGCTTGCGTAGAGATATCTACGTGATCGCGCTGCGCGCAATCATCAAAGGCAAATCATGGCTCTTATAAAGATGGCTCTTATGAAAACGAGAGGTTTTATTGTGGCAACGGCTTGCGTCGCCGCTTTCACTGCAATGTGTAGTACCGCCAATGCCCAGACGCCGGGTTCGAATACCATCACGCTCACCTTGGCCGGGCAGTCAATGATTCGCTCGGACATCAGAGAGACCGCGCCTGGGGCGGTCCCGGTGATTCAGAGCCTGCTGAAGGGCGACGTTGTGTTCACGAATTTCGAAGGAGCCGTGGCTGAAAAGGGCGAGGCC
This sequence comes from Terriglobia bacterium, assembly GCA_963699945.1. GTDB lineage: Bacteria > Acidobacteriota > Terriglobia > Bryobacterales > Bryobacteraceae > Palsa-187. Next base: position 206,270 of record CAVOVW010000003.1, on the reverse strand, counting down.
GTGCATGAAGGCCGCGGATTTCTTGCTCCGCCGGAAGCGATCGATGCGTTGACGACCTTCGGCTTCAATCTACTTTCGTTATCGGGAAATCATGCTTTTGATCTGAAAGCGACGGGTATCGGGAACACGCTGAAAGAGATGGATCGCCGGAAAGTGGCGCATGCCGGCATCGGCAATAATCTGGCGGAGGCCACGGCGCCCGGTCTTCTGCGGACTCCGCACGGCACGGTCGCGCTGATCGCAAGCGCTTCCGGCCTGATCGCTGCCGGTGGACACGCGACGGCGGACAGCGCGGGCGTCAACGAGCTGCGTATCAATGCGGGAGATAAACCGAACGAAGCGAACGCCGACCTGCCGGGAGCGCCTGCGAACACCCCCAACGCGGAAGACGCGCAGCGTATTTTGCAAAGCATTCGCGACGCGCGCAAGCAGGCGGACCTGGTGATTGTGTATCAGCACAATCACGTGTTCAGCAATCATTCGTTCGCCACGATTTTCACGGAAGGCATGCAGGAGCGACTCGCGCCCAACGAGTGGCTGAAGAAGTGGACGCACGCCGAAATCGACGCGGGAGCGGATGTGATCGTGATGCATGGCGCTCCTCTACTGCATGGCGTGGAGATTTACAAAGGCAAGCCGATCTTTTACGACCTGGGCAATTTTATCTACAACCTGCCGCCGACCATTGCCTACATCCATGAGCCGATGAATTGGGAAAGCGCGGTTGCCTACGTGCAGTTTCAAGGCCGGCATCTGCAATCGATTTCATTCCGCCCGATCGTCCTCAATTACATTGGCGAAGGGCAGCCCGACATTCACGATGCATACGCCAGTAATCAATTCCTGCACACGCGCGGCCTTCCGGCGCCGGCCAAAGGCGCGCAGGCCGGTTACATCCTGGATCGCCTGGCCGAGCTTTCCAAGCCCTTTGGCACGAGATTCGAAATCAAAGGCGATAGCGCGGAAATCAAACTGAAGGCGGGAAACTGATACGGTGACGGCCGCTCCGCGTCCGTGTACTCACTTCGACTATAGGGAGTCGTTCTTAGTTTCGCGCGCGGCGAGCAGCCCCAAAAGAGTCAAGGCGGCTGCCGCGGAAAGGTAGTAACCAACGTATTGGAGCCCGTAGTTCCTGGCGAGCCACGTCGCCGCGTAGGGCGCGAGCGAGGCGCCGAATATGCCCGCAAAATTGAATGCCAGCGAGCAGCCCGTGTAACGCACCGACGTCGGAAAAAGCTCGGATAGAACAGTGCCGAGCGGGCCGTAGGTTAAGCCCATTAAGAATAGGCCGACGACCATCATCACGACGGTTCCGGTTGTCCCAGCCACGAACAAAGGCGCCATGATCAGGCCGAATCCCAAGATCGCGGAAGTCACCCACAGGAGGGTTCGACGGCGGCCCCTTTCAGCCATGAGACCGCCCATCGGAATACCGAGCGCGAAAAATAAGATGGCGAACAACTGGATGACGAGGAACTTCTCGCGGCTGTAGCCGAGCGCCGTGGTTCCCCAGGAGAGCGCGAAGACCGTCATGAGATAAAACAGCACGAACGTCGCGAGCGATGCCAGGGTGCCGACCAACAGCACGCGGCCGTGATTACGGAACACGGTCAGGATCGGCATCTTCACTCGTTCCTGCCGGCTGAGGGCCTCGCGGAACACGGGAGTTTCGGAGATCGTCAGACGCACGTAGAGGCCAATCAACACCAGCGCGGCGCTCGCCAGAAATGGAATGCGCCAGCCGAACGCGAAGAACTGTTCATCGGTCAGCCACTTCGAGAGCCCCAGAAATACGCCGCCGGAGAAAAGGAATCCTACCGGTGCGCCCAGTTGCGGAAACATGCCGTACCAGGCGCGCTTGCCGGGCGGCGCATTCTCGATGGCGAGCAGCACCGCTCCTCCCCATTCGCCACCGAGCCCGAGACCTTGGCCAAAGCGGCAGAGCGCGAGAAGAAGCGGGGCGGCCACTCCGATCGTTTTGAAGGTCGGAAGGACGCCGATGGCGACCGTCGAGAGGCCCATGGTAAGCAGCGCCGCGACGAGTGTGGTTTTGCGGCCGACACGATCTCCAAAATGACCGAACAGCGCCGAGCCTACTGGTCGCGCCATGAAGGCGATCGCAAACGTTGCCAGCGAAGCGAGCGTGGCAGAGGCCGGGTCCGACGCGGGAAAAAACAACTTGGGGAACACGAGTACCGCGGCCGTTGCGTAGATATAGAAGTCGAAGAACTCGATGGTCGTACCAATGAGACTGGCAAACAGCACTTGGCTTGGCCGGTTAATAGCAGCGCCTGCGGCGGGGCGGTCCGGGCTAATCGCTATGGGGACGTTAGTTGGCTGATTCAATGTTTACCCAAGCCTTACTGATTACCGAGGCTACGTTACGAACGTATTGCGAGTATAGCTAAGCATGGGCACGAATCGCCAAAACGATTACTGCGTGGTGCCGGAGGTCGCGGCGCCGGGCTGAGAAATCACGGAAACCTTTTTGCGGACCACACGATTCCACCAGACCAGCGCACCGGTTAAAAACAGCGCCGCAGGTGCGAAGCCAAAGATAGCCCAAATCAATTTCACGGTCTGATCGCAGACACCGGGTCCTTTGCAGCCAAGACCGATGCCGTCAATGCGGCCGACGTGCAGGTAGGCCAGCCAATAGATGACCTGATCGCCGATGCGCGTGCGCGCGTTGGCGGAGGTGAGAGGCTCGATTCTGTCCGCCAGGTTTTGAAACCGCTCCGGGTCGCCGAGATAAATCCCGCTGACGCCAAACATCAAGATGAACGCAAGAGTCCAGAAGCCGATCATGCCGTGCAAGCCCCAGAGGAAGCGCCACTGCCCGGCGTTCCTGGGGACGGTCAGGCTCCGCCGCCAGGTCTTGATCCCGGGCCACCAAACGACGATGCCGGTCAAGGCGACGACCAGGACGAAGATCGCGCCGAGGCCGTTGATCGAGCGGCCTGTGGGCCCGCCCAGCAGATCGTCATGCAGCTCGAGAAGCTTGGAAACCGCCCAGATTCCAGGCGGCACGGAATTACCGAGGTCTTTTCCCGTGTAGGGATTGAAGAGACGATTCTTGCGCTGGCCGTGGTTCTCGAGCGAGACGCTGACGGCTCGGTTGGGATAACGGGCCGGGTCCATAAATACGACGCGATAGCCTGGATAGGCGTGTTCGGCTGCCGCTCTTAGTTGCTGGTCAGGTAAAAGCGCGCCCGAGGTTGTGACCAGGACCGGGTCACGCGTGGCTGCGCGGTAAAGCTCGTTGCGATAGACCAGAACACTGCCGGTCAGGCTGACAAGAAACACGTAGAGTCCGAAGCCGATTCCGCTCCAGAGGTGAAGCTGGAAAATGGCCTTGCGCAACCAGGTGGTCTGCGGTCGCCGCACCCACCTCTCCCAATAGGTCATCCGTCTCCTAAGCTAGATGATTCTAACCCGATAACGGATCGGACGCCGATGTTGGGTTTCCCGAAGCGCCTACGACTCGTCCGCCGATGAATCCTATAACAATCCTCCTGATTTGACTGGCGTCTTGCGGGCAGCGGACACTGAATTGTTCGTGTTCGTACGCGATGCGTGCGGATGCCGGAGCTTATTCTGGAAGGTTCGAAAACGGGAGGATTTCAAGAATGGTGAATTTAGCTGATGCGCGCCGGGTGATCGCCGCGGCGGAGAAGAAGGCCGCGGAAATTAAGCAGCCGATGAATATCGCGGTGGCCGACGGCGGCGGCAACCTTGTCGCTCACGTCCGCATGGACGGCGCGTGGATTGGAAGCATCGATATCTCGCAGAAGAAAGCGTATACGTCGCGCGCGTTCGATATCGCCACGAAAGACCTCGCGACGCACTCGCAATCAGGCCAGCAGTTCTTCGGGATTCATGCGTCGAACGACGGAAAGATCATGATCTTTGCGGGCGGTATTCCACTGAAGAAGGACGGCAAGGTGGTCGGCGCCATCGGCGTCAGCGGCGGGTCCGGAGATCAGGATCACGCGGTGGCTGAAGCGGGCGCGGCCGCGTTCTAGCGGGTTTCAGCGAGTTCGCCGCGAAAATATTCGTGTGCCCTCGGAGATAATAGGGGGCGGTGGATCGCGGTCAAATTCTAATTCGCCTGCGCGAAAGGATCGTCGCTTTCGCGGCATTCCATATGGGGAGGGACTCTGCCGAGGACCTCGCCCAGGAAACGCTGGTGCTGATCGAAGAAAAATATCCGCACGTCGAACGCGTGGAGGAGTTGCTGCCGCTATGCCTGCAGATTGTACGCTTCAAGATGACGGCGCTGAGGCGAAAGACGGCGCGGCGCGGCGAGTACAATTCAGTCTCGGTTGAAGACGTGCCGTTAACGGATGGCTCCGAAAATCCCGCCGAGGCTTATGAGCGCAAAGAGATGCTGGACCGGCTCAGCAAAGCTGTCGGCAAGATGGAGCCTCGCTGCCGCGAGATGTTCCGCATGAAGCTGGACGGCAAATCGTTCGAGGAAATCAGGCAGGCGCTGGGCGCGGCGTCGATCAACACGGTGTATACGTGGGATGCGCGCTGCCGCCAGAAGCTCCTCGAAAAAATGGGCGGAGGCTGGGATCGCACGTCGGCGGATGCACGCGGGAAGGGGCGCGCGCAATGAAGCCGGAAGACATCCGTAAGCTTCTGGGCGGTTACGCCACCGGCACGTTAACGGAGTCGGAGCGCGATCTGCTGTTCGCAGCCGCGCTGGAAGACCAGGCGTTGTTTGATGCCCTGGCCGACGAAGAATCGCTGCGCGTGCTGCTGAGCGATGCGGAAGTCCGGGGGCATCTGCTGGCGGTACTTGACGAGACGAACGTTTCGGAGACAGAAGATCTGCGGGAGGAGCCCGCGGTGTTACACGCGCCGACACCGATGCAGGTGTCTGCCATGCCGGCTTCCCCGCCCCAGGCTTACTACCCCCACACCAGCGCCTCGCCGGCGTCAGGAAGGTGGCGGAAAGTGCTGGCATCGCTTACGCCGCGGCGAATGGCGTTTGCGGGGGCGGTCGCGGCGGTGATCCTGATTATCGGTGCGGTTGTGATCGTCGAACGAAGTCGCAGTGCTGCTCAGGTAGAGATCGCGGAAAACCGGCAATCGCAGACTGCGCCGGGGCGTGACGAGGCTGCGGCGAAACAAATCGCACAACACCCGGCCCAATCCTCCAGTCAGTCCTCGAATCAATCGCCGGCGAAGGAATCGAATGTGGAAACACGGAACGCTCCTGCCGAAGCTGCCGGGAAGCCTTCGGCAAATACCAACGCACGGGCGGGACGCCGTGACGCTGCGCCATCGCCGAACGCACCCGCCCAGATCGCGGTCCCGGCAGTAAACGAACCGCGAGCGCCAGAACCGCCGGCTCCGCTCTCAGCCGCAAGGCCGAGTGCTACGGCGACCGATGAGCGGCAGCGCTCCGCTGAGGGCGCAGCAGATGCGGTGAAGGATACGTCGAAGGCTTCCGAGAGCAAGGTCGAACAGAAGGACGAGCAGGTACCCGCAACAGCACAGGCGAACGCGGTTCAGCCGGCACGCAGCGAGCCAGCACCTCAACCGGCAGCCGCGTCTCCTCCGCCCCCAGTTGGCGCAAAGAAGACGGAAGAGTCCGATCTTGCGTCCAAGCGACCCGCAATACAACCTCAGGGATTTGCAGCCGGCATCATGAACAAGACGCGTTCCGCGGAACCGGTCTCTCGGCTTGCGGCGACGATCACGGACATCAACGGCACGATTGTCAGCGTCAACGCCGGAACCGATGCGGGACTGAAAAACGGCGAGACGCTGGAAATCGTTCGCAACGGGGCAGTGCTTGGTACCGTTCGGCTTACGGATACGCACGCGACGTTTGCCGTGGGTTCCCTGACGCGGTCGCAAGGAACCGAGGCGCCGCGAGCCGGAGATTCCCTGCGCCGCCAAACGCCGCCTGCTGGCCGCTGACCAACGATCCGTGGGTCGAAGCCTAGCACCGGCGCCCTCCCAACACCGGTTCTTCAGTACGCAGTAAAACATTTTGCAAATAAATTCCGCGGGCGGTGAAAGGATCTTCCCGGCGGGAACATTTCTCCAGTGAACCGGACTTCATCCGGAAGGAGAAATTGAATATGCAAACAGTACCGTCTCTTGTGTTAACAGCGGCAGCGCTCGCGGGCGCGGCCTACATGCTACGTCCCGCCGCTGCCGCCGGGCAAGGGTTCAGACCAGGCGGGGACACTGAAACCGCGGGTGCGCTGCTCAGCATTTTGCCGGACGGGCGCGCCGGAGTTCCTTGCCCGCTGGTCCACACCAGCGTCAAGGCCGATATCAGCGGTCCGCTGGCACGGGTGACGGTGGAGCAGCAATTTCGAAATCCTCTCGATCAAAAGATCGAGGCTGTCTATACGTTTCCTCTCTCTTCCGATGCCGCGGTGGACGAGATGACCATGCTGGTGGGCGATCGCACGGTGCGCGGCAAGATCAAGCCGAAGGAGGAGGCTCGCGCCATCTACGAAGCCGCGCGGAATGCCGGGCACCTGGCGGGTCTGCTGGATCAGGAAAGGCCGAACATCTTTTCGCAGGCCATCGCCAACATCCTTCCGGGCGAAAGCATCAGGGTGGTGATCAAGTACGTGGAGAACGTGAAGTACGAAGATGGGCTCTATCAGTTTTCCTTCCCCATGGTGGTGGGTCCGCGGTATAACCCCAAGGGCACTCCGAATACCGCCGCCATCAATCCTCCGGTGACCGCGAAGGGGACTCGCGCGGGTCACGATATCTCGGTCGAGGTGGCGCTGGATGCCGGCGTTCCGTTGAACTTCGTCCGCTCGCTTACGCACGATGTCGACGTGCAGAAGACGGGCGCGACCACCGCCAAAATCGCGCTGCGCAATAAATCCGAACTCCCGAATAAAGACTTCGTTCTGCAGTATGACGTTTCCGGTGCGAAGATCGCGGACGCCGTGATGACACATCACGACGCACGGGGCGGATTCTTTTCGATGATCCTGCAGCCTCCGGCACGCGTGACGCAAGAAGAAATTACGCCGAAGGAGCTGGTGTTCGTCCTGGACACTTCGGGATCGATGAACGGCTTCCCCATCGAGAAAGCGAAAGAGACCATGCGCATGGCCATCGACGGACTTCACGCGCATGACACTTTCAACCTGATTACGTTCTCCGGCGATACGCACATACTTTTTCCGCGCCCGGTTTACGCGACGCCTGAGAATCTGGCGGCAGCGAAGCTATTTCTGGAATCGCGACACGGCAGCGGCGGCACGGAGATGATGAAGGCGATCCGCGCGGCGCTTGATCCCAGCGATTCCGAGGATCATATCCGCGTGGTTTGCTTCATGACGGACGGTTACGTGGGCAATGATCTGGAAATCATCGGCGAAGTGAAGAAGCATCCCAACGCGCGTGTGTTCTCGTTTGGCATCGGCAGCTCGGTGAATCATTTTCTGCTGGACCAGATGGCCCGCGAGGGGCGTGGCGAAGTGGAATACGTCGGGCTTGAGGACGATGGCTCGGCGGCGGCGCGGCGTTTTTATCAGCGCGTGAATGCGCCGCTTTTGACAGATCTGCGTCTGGAGTGGAACGGCGTGAACGTGTCGGAAGTTTTTCCGGCGCAGTTGCCGGATCTGTTCAGCGCGAAGCCGGTGATCGTCAGCGGCCGTTACGGCGCGCCGGGCAAAGGAACGCTGCGATTGCGCGGCAAACAGGCGGGACGTGATTTTGTCCGCGACATTCCTGTTACGCTGCCCGCGGCCGAACCCGAACACGGAGTAGTGGCAACGCTGTGGGCGCGCCGCAAGGTAGACGCGCTGATGTCCTCTAACTGGACGGGCATGCAATCAGGCAATCCGGGTCCTGACGTGAAGAACGCCATCACGCAGCTGGGAGTGGATTTCGGCCTGATGACTCAGTTCACTTCGTTCGTCGCGGTGGAGGAGAGCATCCGTACCGAGGGTGGCCAGCCGGTGCGCATCGAGACGCCGGTCGAAATGCCCGCGGGAGTGAGCTATGAAGGCATCTATGGAAACGAGAGGAAGGATATCGTCGCGTTCGCCGCGCCCCGTGCTGTCGGCGGCATCTTCGGTCACGGCGCCGTGAATCAGGTCGCTCCTGTGCCTATGGCTCCGCCGCCTTCGTCCAGAACGAAGTCTTATGAGGGAGACCGTCTCGAACGCGATCGCACTCAACAGTTGGCCAGTGCCGCCAGCGTCTCCGAGGTCGAAAAGGCATCTGGCTATCGCGCCGAGCTGCGAAAGATCGATCCGTCGTTGGCGTCGGTTTCATCGGGTAAAGTACAAGTGAAAATCGCGTTGAGCGATAGTTCGCCCGAAGCCCTCGCAAGGCTGAAAGAGGCCGGCTTCATGCTAAAGCAAGTCTCTGCGCGATTCGTGATTGGTGAAGTCGACGCGGCGCGGATCCCTAATTTGGCGCGCCTTGCCTTCGTGGAGTACATCACGAAGCCCTAGCCGCCGTGCCGTGACGCGCCCCGCGATGGGCGTGCGGAAACGGAGATAGAACCCTAACGGTGGACGGACCTCCACATCCGCCCGCCGTTTTCGATTTGTTCGCGGAGCAACGCGAACCGTTCATGGTCCCGCTGATCCCCGTCTATCGCACGTGCTCACGGCTCGCCGGTTGTCGGGTCACGGTTGAGATGCGCCCTAAGGAGTGTCCATCTCCAGCACTATATCCAAACGGAGCCTGTCGTCTACATGGATTGCCATCTTGCGGACAGAGGGCTTAAACCCGGCTGCTTCCACGTGGAGATCGTAGACGCCGACCGCAAGCGTGGGAAACCGGTAGTTTCCTTTTGCATCGGTGGTGGCTTTTGTTTGGATGCCCTGGGCGTCGCTCACCGCCACCACTTTGGCTTTAGAAATGGCGGCGCCCTTCGCGTCGATGACGGTGCCGGAAAGTCCACCGCCGACAGCGGCCCAAGCGACCAGCGAAAGTCCGAACAGCAAGGCAACGTCGCGGACAATTCGGTTTGCGGTCTTACAACTAGCGGAGTTCTGATGTTTCATTCTGTTCTCCCATTTGCTTTTGCCACAACGCAAACGACGATATCGGTTATTATGCAAGGCACCCTTTGCCTTGACAAGAGCAAATCCGGCGCTCGCCTGCGGTGTGGGTTTATACCTTCACTCGTTAACTTGCCTCGACTGCCGACTCAAACATCGGGCACTCATCGTTCCTTTCCAAACTCAAACTCGAAACGTGATTTCAAGACTAAGTGGGTGGTGGCATCTGTCAGGCCGAAACCGGCTCCAAAGCTCCACTTCAGATGCTCCGAAATCCTCCAGTCGGCCCCGGGGACGATCAAGTGGATCTGGTCACGCCCGCGCACGAAATGATTAACAGGGCCTAGGGAAGCGTAGTATTCGACACTCGGCGTGAGTCTCCTCGTGAGCTGCCACCCCACGCGGCCCGACGGTTCCATGTCCCAACCTTCGCGCGTGCCGGACGCATGTAGACCGTGCCCAAATGTAAGATTGCCATCCAACTGCAAACGCCGAATATGCTTCTCGACTATTCCGCGCAGCTCCAGGTGGTGCGTGTTGTCCTCGAATCCTGGTCGTTCGGAGGAGTATTCGGCGACGAAGCCCAGGTTCAGGGGCAGATGCCAGGAACGGGGTGCGTAGAAATGCGGGAGCAGCCGGAATCCGGCATACTCCAAAGTGCCTCCAGGCCGATGCGCGGTCATGATCACAGCGCCGGCCCGGAAGGATTCGGTGATGCCCATTGTCAACTCCGTGCTGTAGTGAAGCTGATCCTGCGTCGGCGCAACCGCGCCGTCAAATTCCTTTGTGCCGTCGACGATGTAGTTCAAATGTGTCTCATAGGTGAACGTCCCGAACGGCAGAGGATCGTATTCAAACACAATCATTTCGAACGGATCCTGCGCGCGCAGCGCGGCCGCGCACAGGAATAGTAATGCGAGAACTCGCATGAATGCTCCTGAACTGTCCGTCTCTGAAATGTCGAGAAGGAATCAGGAGCGGGGAGGATGATACGGAAGAGAAATATCCACGACCGCGACGTACAGAGATGGGTCGAAGGGCGTAAAGTCCGCGGCGATTAAGCCGGGAACATCCAGCAGAGGGGTAACGTGCGCGCAGCGGGCGCAGCAAACGCAGCCGTCGGAATCGCCGCAGCCATCTGCGTCGTTAAGGGACCGCGACACAATACCGCGCGCCGATGGGAGAAAGCAATCGCAGTCGAACGCGCACATCCCGATCTGAACCGCGCTCACCAGGAGCACGACCAGAGCGATAATGCGGGTCGTTCGATTGACTGACATGAGAACCGTGCGGGGAGCGACGCTTGAAAATTGTCGCTCCCGGCGTTGCCTTTAGAACATGAACTTGAGCGCCAGCTGCATGATGCGCGCATCGGCCGTCTTCACGGCCTGACCGAACAGCGGGCTATCGAGATTACCTTGAATCGCGCCGGGTCCAAAGAATTGGGTGTGATTAAAGGTGTTGAAGCTCTCGATGCGCAATTGCAGGACCTTGGATTCCGTGATGTTGAAAGTCTTGAGCAATGAAATGATTGAAATTCAACTCGCCAGGCCCGTAGAACGAGCGGCGCGAGGCATTCCCAAGCGTGCCCAGGTCGGCCTGCCGTAAAGGCGTCCGGATTGAAATAAGGCAGGCCGTTGCGCGGATTGCCGTTCAGGTTGAGCGGCGCGCCCGTATATTGGCCGATGTCGAGACTGTAGTTGTTTACGCCGTTCGGGATGCTGCCCTGCAGCGAATTGTCGTCGTTGCTTTTGAGCGTGACGGGAAAGCCCGTGCTGGCGCGGGTGATACCGCTAATCTCCCAGCCTTGCGTCAGCGCCCGTTTCCATGTTTCGTGAGGCGGTCGAAAGGAATCCGATAGTCGTAGCTGACGACGAAGTTGTGCGTCAAATCCCAAGCGGAAAGGGCGCGGGTCTGTTTGAAATTGAAGGGATCCGCCGTATCGCCCAGCGACGAGCCCTGATCGATGGACTTGCTATAGGTGTAGCCGAGCTGAAGAGTGAGGTCCCTGGTGTTGTGGCGCACCGACACTTGGAGGGAGTTGTAGCTGGAGTTGCCGAACGAGCCTTCGAAATCGTCGTTACCCAAAGCGCATCCGAATGGTCCGCGGGTTCCGTTGTACACCTTGCCGTTCGCGCTGTATATTGTCCTGACTCGCCGAACGGACCGCAGGTGGCGGAGCCCGGCGCCACTTGGATTGGCTTGCTCAGCGCGAGACACAGCGCGGGATTGCCGGGATTCACCGAGTACGTCAAGCAGCAGATGATGCGCCTGCGAACCGACATAGGAAACGTTCAGGACCGTGCCCGTGCCTGAGCTCGCGCTCGATCGAGAAGAAATATTGTTCGTTGTACGGATAGGTGTTGTTGCGGATTCGGACCGGTCGCGCCGTTGATCGGCAGGAATGCGTCAAAGGATTGGTTTGGATCCGGATTGCTCTTGGTCGTATTGAGCGGCGGGACTGCGAACGGAAATGGATTGCCGGTGAACGATCCATCGGCGGCGGTTTGGAACGGCGCCTGGAAGAACGACGGAGCAGGGCTGGTATAGCTCAGTCCGTAGGGCGGCTGCGGCAGGTTGTACGCCAGCGACGCGCCTTGCACTACCGAATAGAACATTCCATAACCGGCGCGAATGCTGGTTTTGCCGGGCCCGCCGAGAATCTTACCCAGCATGCCGTCGGACTTATTCGGCGACCAGGCGAGGCCGATGCGCGGCGCCCATTTGCGCGGCGTTGGGCGCGATGCGTTCTCAGAACTCCATTGTCGGTGGGATACACCACGCCGAGCGGCGCCTGCGGATACACCTGCGATTGCTGGCCCAGAACAAAAGTCGGGAACTGGTTATATTTTTCGTACCAGTATTCCATGTAGTCCATGCGCACGCCGTAGTTCAGCGTGAGATTGGGACGAATCCTCCAGCTATCCTGCGCGAACAGCGACCAGTATTTGTGACGTTCGATAAAAGGCGCCGGATTGCGCCTGATTGAAGTTGCTATCCACGCCGATCAGGAAATCCGCGAAATCCAATCCCGTTTCCGTGCCCGCGAACAGGAAGGAGCCGTTCGCCGTGGGATTCGGATTCACGTTGACCTGCTCGTAGCTGCCCGTGAAACCAAATTTCAAGGCTGTGATTCCCCAGAACCTTGGAAAAATTCTCGCTGATGCCGAACGTGTTGTTCGCATTGCGCCAGGTTGGTAATCGGAACGCCCATCGTCAAAGGAATTGAAGATCACGTTCTCCACGCCTTCGATTTTCGGCAGCAGAGGCACGATGCCGGGTGTTCCGACGCCGGTCTGAAAGCCCTGCGACGCCAGAGTGGGACCAACGCCGCCCTGCGGCTGCCCGACGGTGTTCGCGCTGCGCATGAAGCTGAGGCGAATTTCGTTCACCATCGTCGGGCCGAAGGTCTTCGTATGACCCAGCGAAATGAGCTGCCCTCGGCCGTAGTTCAGAGCATTGAAACCGGGCACGCTGGCGCCGCCCTGGCCCGTCGGATAGGGATTGTTGACGGCTGAAGTCATCGATGAAATAATAGGCCGTCAGGATGCCCATCCGCTCCGAGTTTGCGTCGATGCGGAAGCTGGCCTTGTCGTCGCGCAGGATCTGCGCTCTCGGCGCCCGTCGTAAACGTGGCTCGGACCGTTGTTCGGCGCCGGAATGTACTGCAGGAGATGCTGCGCCGGCGCCGACCAGGCCCGCTGCGGGATCACGGCGTTCGGAAAGACGCACTGCGCAGCTGTGTGCAACCCGGAAAATAATATGGTTCGCCTGCCGTGACGCCGTAGCCCAGCCTGTCTGCTAGGAGCGACTCGGCGAGGTAGGGTCCGCCGACGCAGTTCGTAGCGCAGTCGCCTGTTAGGATCGAAACTGCGCGGCCATCGCAGCAGACTGATCTAAAAGATTTCCGCTGCGGTCCGCCAGCGAGGGCACCGAGATCAAGCCCGAGCTGATTCCCTGAGTGGTACGCGTGCCCTGATAGTCGCCAAAGAAGAAGACCGCGTTCTTCTTGATCGGGCCGCCGATCGCTCCGCCGAACTGGTTCTGCCGGAAGACGTCCCGCTCCGGCGAAAAGTAAGTCGCGCGCGTCCAGATCCGTATTTCGCAAAAACTCGAAACCGCGTGCCGTGGAAGGCATTGGTATCCGGACTTGGTCACGGCATTCACAATGCCGCCGCCGTAGTTGCCGTACTGCGCGTCGAAGTTATTGGTGAGAACGCGGAATTCGTCGAGCGAATCGATATTGGGGATGATGAGCGTTCCGCCGTTCTGCAGTTCCTTGACGTCTGCGCCGTTCACCAGAAAGCCGTTGGCGTACTTCGCGCTGCCCGGAGATGGACTGGTTGCCGGGATTCAAAGTGCCAGAAGGCTGGATCGCTACCGTCGAGCCCGCCATGACGACCGAATCGGGCAGCTGTGTCGACATCGGCGCGATGCCGGGCTGCAACGCCAACAGATCCGTATAACTGCGTCCGTTCAAAGCGATCGCCGTCATCTGGCGGGTGGTGACGACTTCGCCCACTTGGGTGCTCTCCGTCTCCACGCGCGCGGCGCTTTCGGAAACCGTTACCTCCTCCACCCGCTCTTGCAATTCCAGTGACAGATCTATCTCTTGAACGCTGTCAAGGTCCACCACCAGCTTGTCTTTGTCCTGAGGCTTAAAACCCGGGGCTTCGACTGTGATCTTGTACATACCGACCGGCAAACTTGGAAAGATATACGCGCCCTTTGCGTCCGTCTTGGTGGCATTTTTCACGCCCTGTGCGGTGTTTGTGATCGTGACTGATGCGTTCGGAATCACGCCGCCTGTCGCGTCCGTGATCGTGCCCGAGATGGTTCCCGTGACCGCCGCCCACAGCATCCCCATGGCAGAGAGCATAAGCGCAGCCCACATCAGCATCGGGCTTCGTTTCTGTCGATGCGTTCGCGAAATCGTCATCCCGCGCCCACGCGCGGATGTACTCCCGGTTCTCATTACTCTTTTCCTCTGACACGAGAGTAGTCTGTTGGCGATCGATGGAGCTAGTTATCTTTTGGCCATTTCAAGGCACGGATTTCCAGAGGGGGAGAATCTCGGAAGAGCAAAAGAACATGGCGCCTGTTCGAAGGAAGGAAACGGAAAAACCGTGTCCGGCACGATGAGGACCACCCGTCGCCGTCGAGCGGCCTGCATCACTACCGGCATAATTGGTCCGCCTGATTGTGTGATATGCTGCTGCTAGTTCACTTCCGAGGAGGCCTGTATGAGCAAACTGATTCTAGGTGTCATCCTTTCCGCGCTGGCATGCCTGCCAATTCTGGCTGCCCTGAAAGTGTCGGATAAGGCGCCCGATTTCTCGGCTCCCGCATCGCTGGCGGGCAAGGAATTCAACTTTTCACTGGAGCAGGCGTTGAAGAAAGGGCCAGCCGTCGTCTACTTTTATCCCTCGGCCTACACCCGGGGCTGCGACATCGAAGCTCACGCCTTCGCGCAGGATAAAGAAAAGTTCGACGCCGCGGGCGCAACCATCATCGGCGTTTCGGCCGATAGCATTGCTCGCCTGAACCAGTTCTCGGCCGATCCGGAATACTGCGCCGGTAAGTTCCCCGTGGCCTCCGATCCCGATCGCAAAATTGCTACGTCCTACAATCTGACCTCCACTGCGTTGAAGGCCGGCGCGAAGGACGTGCGCGGTGTGGATCTGGACCACGACTTTATCGAACGCGTAACGTTTGTCATCGGCAAAGATCACAAGGTCATCGCGACGTTTTCGTCCAACGAAGACAAGATCACGCCCGATCAACACGTCGCAAAGTCGTTGGAGATCGTTCAGAAGCTCGCTTCCAAATAGTGCAGGACGTGGCGCACCGGGCGCACACGGTTTCTCGCTCTGAACTCTTAAATGCGTCGTGGGTAGCTTCGGCGGCCTGCGTCGCGTGAACTTCGGCGGTGGATTTCGTCCTGAATGGCCGGAATAGACCGCCATCCGCCTCATCAGCCGGTCCTAACCTACGCTTTTTGTTTGACATACCACTACCCGGGCTTTTTCCCAAAAATACCACGACCCGGGTATGGGTGCCGCCAGACATCCGTCGTATGCTTTGAACAACAATGCCGTCGTACGGTCCCGCCAGTAGTATGCGCGAAATGGCGGCTCCAGCCCAGACCGAATCCAAATGACGCGACCCAAGAGTCTCCCCGCCGAGGATCTGGAAAAGCTGAGGGCCATCGATACGTGTACCGTTTCAAATGCCATTGAGCGGCTGAACGTCCGGTTGCGCAACGAAGGCTTCGTTACCGGCGGCGCGGCGCATTGCCAGTTTCCGGACCTCGGACCCATGGTCGGCTACGCGGCAATCGGAAGGATTCGTACGGCTGCTCCTCCGATGACGCAACGCTGCTACTACGACCGCATGGATTGGTGGACCTATGTCGCTTCCGTGCCGGAGCCCAGGATCATGGTGCTGCAGGACGTCGACCCCATGCCGGGCGTCGGTGCATTTGTAGGCGAGATCCATGCTTCGATCGGCCATGCGCTGAACTGTATTGGCTGCATTACGAACGGCGCGGTGCGGGATCTGCCGGCCGTGGAGGCGATGGGTTTTCACCTGTTCGCGGGATGCGTTGCGCCATCCCATTCGTACGCCCATATCATTGAGTTTGGCGAACCCGTCGAAATCGGCGGCCTGAAGATTCAATCCGGCGACTTGCTTCACGGCGACCGCCACGGGATCGTTGCCGTTCCTTTGGACGCAGCGGCGGACGTGCCGGCCCAGGCCGCCGCGATTCTCCGCGAGGAGCGTGAACTGCGCCGCTACTGCGACTCCGCGCAATTTTCCCTGGAAGGACTGGGGGAGCGCATCAGCAACAAAGGTGCCGATTGCGACGAGCCATGGAATTCGCGCCGTAAATAATCATATGAGATTAAAAGGCGGGTTCTCACTTCTCAGTCTGGTTACCGCGATCGCGACTTTGTTGGCATCGTGCTCGGGCCCCGGAAAAGTGCAGGCCAACAATCCCGGCGGCCCGGCGGCGGCGTCCGCGGAGGCTTCGGACGTATCGGTCGGCGTCGTCAAAATCGGCCGAAAATCCTTGGCGAGAACTCTTTCGCTCTCCGCGGAGCTGGTGCCTTTTCAGGAGATCGACGTGTACGCCAAAGAGTCCGGCTATGTAAAGCAGCTGAACGTCGACTTCGGCATCGCGCGTGCAGGCCAACCAGGTTCTCGCCGTGTTGGAAATCCCCGAATTGCAATCGCAATTGAAGCAGGACGACGCCATCATCAAGAACGCCTCCGATCAAATTACGCACGCTCAAAACGAAGTGAGCCGCGTGGAAACGCAGCACAAGGTTCTGCAGCTGCAATATGACCGGCTGGCAGGCGTCGCCAAATCGAAGCCGGGACTGGTGGCGCAGCAGGAAGTGGACGATTCGCAGGGCCGGGCTTTGGCAGTCGTACGCGCAGGTGGATGCCGCGCAGTCGAATCTGCAAGCGGCCGCAAAGCCAACTGGCCGCGGCGCAAGCCAGGCGCGAGCACGATCAGGCTCTGTTCGACTATTCGAAAATAACGGCGCCATTCGCGGGCGTTGTCACGCAGCGCTACGCCAACCTCGGGACGCTGATTCAGGCCGGCACCAATTCCAGCACGCAGGCCATGCCGTTGGTCAAGCTCTCGCAGGACGATTTATTCCGGCTGGTGATTCCTGTTCCCGAATCCTACGTCCAGTACATTCACATAGGCGACCCGGTCAGCGTCGCCGTTCCCTCGCTCAATCGCACATTCCCCGGCAAGGTGGCCCGCTTTTCGGTGGACGTGCGAGAAGACACGCGCACGATGCACACCGAAGTGGACGTCACAAATCCCAACCACGTGCTGCTACCCGGCATGTACGCGCAGGCAATCATCCGGCTGGAGCAGCGCGGCAACGTGGTTTCCCTGCCCCTGCAGGCGCTGAACCAGGCGAATAATCAGACCACGGTGTACGTAGTGGATGCCGCGCGCAAAATCGAAAACCGGCCGGTGGTGCTGGGCATTCAGACCGACACCGACGCGGAGGTCGTCTCCGGGTTAAAGGACGGCGAGATGGTGGTGGTCAGCGATCGGAGCGGCTTGAAAGCGGGCGAGGAGGTGCGTCCCACCGTGGTCAACCTTGTCCAATACCAGAATCAGGACGACCAGAAGTAGAGGCAGGCGATGTCCGGCTTTTCGATCCGCAATCCATATTTCATCATCGTGCTGTGCCTGGCGCTCGCCGTCATTGGCGTTGCCAGCATCGCGCGCATGCCGGTGGATCTGTTTCCCGCCATCAACCTGCCGGAAGTCGTGGTCGCCACCTTCTATTCGGGAATGCCGCCGGAGGATATCGAGACGGACATCACCAATCCGCTGGAGCGCTTCTTCACGCTCGCCTCGCGGCATCGATCACATGGAGTCGCGCTCGCTGCTCGGCGTCAGCATTATCAAGGTGTACTTCCAGCCGGGCACGCAGCGCCGACGCCGACGTAACCCAACTGTCAAACCTCGCGCTGGCTGATTTGAAGCGCCTGCCTCCCGGCACTCTGCCGCCCGTCGTGTTGAAGTTCGATGCATCCAGCCTCCCGGTCTGCCTGGTCACGCGTCAAGGGCGAGGGCTTGAATGAGACGCAGCTCCACGACCTGGCGCAATTCCAGATCCGCAATCAGATTGCCGTGGTGAAGGGCGCGGAGATCCCGCCGTGTTCGGCGGCAAGTACGCGCCAGGCCATGATCTATGTCGATCCGCTACAAACTGCTGTCGCGCCAGATGAGCCTGATGGACGTGGTGGACGCGGTGAATAACAGCAATCTGATTCTGCCGGCGGGCGACGTCAAAATCGGACCGAACGATTACTACGTGTATTCCAACAGCCTGGTGAAGGACATCAAAGACCTGGACAACCTGCCGATCAAGACCGTCGGCACGCGCTGGGTTTCCGTGGGCGACGTGGCGAGTCCAAGGACGCCAGCCAGCTCCAATACAACATCGTCCGCATCGATGGCCAGAAATCGGCTTACATCCCGATCATGAAACAGGGCGGCGACACCAACACCGTGCAAGTGGTGGATGACGTTCGCGCGCTTACCAGCAAGCTCTTCGATCTGCCCAAGCAACTGGTGACCAGCATCGCCTTCGATCAATCGGCTGTTCGTGAAGCAGGCTCTTAACACCGTGCTGCACGAAGGCGTCATCGGACTGGCTCTGACGGCGATGATGATCCTTCTCTTTTTGGGAAGCATGCGGGCCACCTCCGCCGTGCTGCTATCCATACCGATTTCCGCGCTCGCCACATTCGTGATTCTGTATTTCTTCGGCAGCACGGTGAACACGATGATCCTGGGCGGCCTGGCGCTGGCCTTTTCGCGCGTCATCGATAATTCGGTGATCTCGCTCGAAAATATTTACCGCCATCTGGAAATGGGTTCGTCGCCAGTGGTGGCCGCCGAGCAGGGAGGCGCGGAAGTCAATCTCGCCGTGCTGGCCGCTACGCTGATCGGCGTGGTCAACTTTTTTCCCGTCACGCTGTTGACGGGCGTCAGCAAGTTCCTCTTTTCGGCCCTGGCACTGGCCTTCTGCCTGTCTTTGGTCGCTTCTTTCTTCGTGGCGATGAGCGTCATTCCCTTGTTCTGTTCGAAATTTCTGAAAGCTGTCCCGCATGAACATGACGGCGCGCCGGCGCGGCGAAGGTCTCTCGGCAGACGTTTCAACGACGGGTTCAACCGGATGTTCAACGGCATGCTCGATCTTTATGAGCGTTCGGTGCGTAGTTCGCTCAGGTATCCGGCGTTGACGCTGGCCCTGCTGTTGGGCGTGTTTGTCGCGAGCCTGGCCATCTATCCATTTTTGGGACGCTCATTTTTTCCTCAGACGGACGCCGGCCAGTTCACGCTCAATATCAAGGTACCCACGGGCAGCCGCCTGGAAGTCACCGACCAGTATGTCGCCAGACTCGAAGACCTGATCCGCAAGGACGTGCTTCCCGCCGATCTGAAAATGATCGTCTCGAACATCGGAGTGGTCAACGATTTCTCATCGATCTATACGACCAACCAGGGCATGTATACGGCGACGATTCAGGTGGCGCTGAACGAGGGCCACACCGGCGGCAGTCTCGACTACATGAACCGCGTGAAGGATGACATGTCCAAACAGTTTCCGGACGTGCGCGCATTCTTTCAAAGCGGCTCCATGGTAGACGCGATTCTCAACTCCGGCATGCCCGCGCCGATCGATGTGCAGGTCAACACGCGCGACCTGGGCGTGACCTACGCCACGGCGCAGGATCTGGCGCGCCGCATCCGCGCACTTCCCGGCATTGGCCAGATCTACATCCCGCAGGACATGAATTACCCGGCGATCCGCATGGATATCGACCGCGTGCATGCCGCGGAGCTGGGACTGACGCAGAAGCAAATTGTAAGCAACGTGATCACGGCCTTGAATTCGAACACCATGATCGCGCCGAACTACTGGGTGGATTATAAGACCGGCAACGATTATTTTCTCAGCGTCCAGTATGCCGAGCACGGGCAGACCGCGATCCACAACCTGGTCGACCTGAAGCAGATTCCTCTGCGGGCGTCCAGCCTGAAGGAGCCCACCACGCTCGATTCCGTGGTGAAGCTGGAGAATCTTACGTCTCCCACCGAGATCGACCATTACCAGATCCAGCGCGTGGTTGACATCTACGTCACGCCGGCGGGTGAGGATCTGGCGAAGGTGGCGGACGCGATCGAGGGTACGATCAAGGACGCCCGGCTTCCGGCAAACGTCCGCGTGAACCTCCGCGGCATGATCCAAGGCATGAACGCATCGTTTCAGAGCTTCGCCTTCGGCTTTGGCATTTCCTTCATCCTTCTGTTCCTGATCCTGATCGCGCAGTTCCGCTCATTCATCGATCCTTTCCTGATCATGCTCGCGATTCCCATGGGCGTGATCGGCGTGCTGATCATCCTGCCGCTGACGCACACCACGCTCAACGTCATGTCGCTGATGGGCGTGCTGATGCTGATCGGCATCGCGAACTCCAACAGCATTTTGATCGTCGATTTCGCGCACAAGCTGGAGGATCAGGGCCTCTCCGTCAGCGAGGCCATCGTCAAGGCGTGCCGGGTGCGACTGCGGCCGATTCTGATGACATCGCTCGCCACCATCATCGGCATGCTGCCGATGGCCATGAAGCTCGGCGAAGGCGGCGAACAATATATGCCGATGGCCCGCGCCGTCATCGGCGGGCTGACCACTTCCGTGATTCTCACGGTTTACATCGTCCCGGCCGCGTACCTGTTGGTTTACGGCAGAAAGGACCGAAATGCTGCTCCGCAAATTTCATAGCGCCATCCCGCCGCTCGCCATCTGCGTGGCGTTGTGCGCGCAGCACTCCTTTGCGCAGGCTCCTTCGACACCGAATCCTCCGGCGGTGCAGATTCCTGCCACGCCGAATTTGCCGAAGCTGACTCTGCAGCAGGCCGAAGCCATGGCTTTGCAGAATCATCCGCAGGTGCAGGCCGCGCAGTTCGAGTTAAATTTTGCGAACCAGCAGATCGTAGAGAATCGCTCCGCGTATTATCCCAATCTGACGGGCAATATCACGGGATCGCAGGGGAACGATCTGGCGCGGCTGGGCGCGGGCGATATTTCGGCATCCCGGCTGTTCAACCGCTTCGGCCAGGGCGTTGTGGTGCGCCAGTTGGTGACGGATTCCGGCCGCACTCCGAATCTGGTCAGCAGCTCGCGCTTGCAGGCGCAGGCTACAGCCCAAACAGCGCAGGCAACGCGCTACGACGTGCTGCTGCAGGTGAATCGCGAGTATTTCGACGTATTGCACGCGCAAGCCGTAGTGAAAGTGGCCGAGCAAACAGTGAGCGCACGCCAGTTGCTCAGCGACCAGGTGACCGAGCTTGCCAGGAACAGCCTGAAATCGCAATTGGACGTCAGCTTCGCCGAGGTCCAGGTTTCCCAGGCCAAGCTGCTGCTGTTGCGCGCGCAGGACGGCGTGGAGCAGGCGCGCGCGGAATTGGGCCGCGCCATGGGCATGGATCAGCCGGCTAATTACGATCTGGCGGACGAGCCGCTGCCCCCGAGTCCATCCGTGGATCTGAATCAATTGATCGCCCAGGCTCTCGGGAGCCGCCCGGAATTAGCTGGCCTCCGACTTTCGCGGGACGCCGACTATAAGTTCGCCGACGCGGAGAAGGACCTCTCGCGCCCCACCGTCAGCGTGGTGGCCGTGGGCGGCTTCCTTCCGTATATCGATACGCCCGCCAGTTCGCCCATTCCCGCCGAGTACGAAGCGGTGGCCGCCAACGTGAGCATCCCCGTATTCAACGGGCATCTGTTCTCCGCCCGCCATGAAGCCGCCACGCAGCGCGCGCTGGAAACCGATCAACGCCTGCGCGACCAGCAGCAGCGCATCGCGCGCGATGTCCGCGTCGCCTGGGCCAGCGCCAAAGACGCCTATCAGCGTATCGACGTCACGGCGCAACTACTGCGCCAAGCCGCGCTCGCGCTGGACCTCGCGCAGGGCCGCTACAACCTGGGCCTCTCTTCCATCGTCGAACTGACACAGGCGCAGTTGAACCTAACGGAAGCGGAGATCGAAAACCTCAACGCCAAGTACGACTATCTGACTCAGTATTCGGCCCTGCAATATACAATCGGATCGCTGCGCTAGCTCCGGCACCGCCAAATAGTTTTGCTGCCGATCCTGCGGCGGGGGTATGCGTTTCGAATGCCTTGCCGAAAACGACCGTCTTTGTGTGGTCGGTTGCGTGAGCTCATGGAACCCGGGAGTCAGCTACGGATCATTCGGCGCGATGTTGTGTTACGCCATGGTGAGAGACCCGAGCCCGAGGAGCTGCTGAACGCTCCTGAGCTCCCGCTGATCCGGTCGCCACTCCGCGTTACAACGCGCGCAGAAAAACCGCAAGGTTTCGTCTTCCACAAACTCGCGCAACGCTTCGGGCTCGAATGTGCCCTGAGCAACTTCGTGCTTGCACGTCGGACACATCACCATGAAAGTAACCTCGTACGCCATTTTCTTCGTGCCTCCACGAGCACGCGGTCTACAGCGGAGCCTGCGACGAACTGGTGGAGCCCTATCGCTGATCCGCCCGATCGCTATAATGCAAGGGATTGGCCAAACGGCTCTCTGAATGAAATCAACTGGTTACTCGAGCGGTGTGCGCAAGTTTTTGAATCGCCCGCGCATAAACTCCCAACGGACCGCTCAGACGGAACGATTTCATTCTATAAACGTCTAACAAAACAATGCGTACTCGCCGTCTATCGTTCGTGACGCTGCTGATCCTGAGCGCCAATGCGGCATTCACATCACAACTCCTTCGCGCGCAAACGCCGGCGCCGGATCCACCCGCATTCGAAGTCGCGACTATCAAGCCCTCGGAACAGCCCACACCGGGCCAATTCCGGCGCACACAGGTTCGCTTCGGAATGCAGATCGATGGCGCCCGAGTCAACATTCAGTTCATGTCGCTGATGGAGATTGTCGCCGCAGCTTATCGCGTCAAGCCCTATCAGGTCACCGGGCCCGATTGGTTGACCACCGAGAGATTCGACATCGTGGCCAAGATCCCCGATGGCGTCTCGCGCGACCTGGTCCCTGAGATGTTGCAGTCACTGCTGGCGGAGCGCTTCAAGCTGACCGAACATCGCGATAAAAAAGACCACGCCATTTATGCACTGGTGGTGGGCAAGAACGGCCCGAAACTCAAGGACGCCGCACCCGATGCCGCTGCGCCTCCCGCGGCGGATGGCGAGCCCGTGCCGCCGTCCGGCAACTCGCCTGGGCCAGGCCAGATGCAGATCGGCCGCGATAAAGGTGGCCTCGTGATATCGGGCAGCCGCGCAGGCACCATGCGGATGTCCATGAGTCCGGGCGGCACCATGCGCATGGAAGGCAGCAAGATGACGGCGCCCGTGCTGGCCGATATGATTTCGCGATTCGTAGATCGCCCCGTGGTGGATATGACGGGCTTGACCGGAACCTATGATGTAACGCTCGATCTATCCATGGAAGACATGCGCCTAGCGGCTCGGAATGCCGGCATGCCCGCGCCCGGCGCTGGCCCCGGCGGCGCAGGTGCGATGACGCGGCCGCCTGCCGAGAGCGCGTCCGATCCTTCAGGCGGCGGCTCCATCTTCACGGCCGTACAGGCGTTGGGTCTCAAGCTGGAACCGCGCAAAGCGCCGCTCGAATCCATTACGATCGATCATCTGGAAAAGACTCCGACCGAGAACTAGGAAGCGCACAGCGATTTTCGCGTTGTGCGCGATTCAGACAACGGTGGAGCAGGCTTAAGCCTGCAACGGGAGCTTCAGCTCCCGCATTGGACTATGGAACCACCATCACCTGGGCCTGCCAGAAGGCGGCCTTCTGATCGTTCGGATTCAGCACCGTGACCTGGCAGCGGTATTCGCCGGGCGCCAACTTCCCGAGAGGCAGGCTGAAGCGCATCGGCACAGCCTTCGACTTCGGATTGAGTCCGTCTGTCACGGCAAGCGGCGCTGTCTCGAACGCTTTTTCCGAGCCCTTGTAGAACGTGACGAATGCGACCAGCGGTTGCGTGGTCTCTGCCGCGCGCTCGTACGCTTGCAGGTAGACATACAGATCGCGACTGCGGCTGAAAACCCGCGTCACACTCGGAATCAGCTTTTGTCCATCCTCGATCAGCGGACTCACGCTATCGGCCTTGCCCTTGTCCTTTGCCGCGTTGAACAGTACGTCGCGCATATCCACGCGCTGGCTGCTCAGCACAACGGAGCTGAGCGGAACTCGCTTGTCTTCCCGATTCAGATTCGGAATCACGAAGGCGCTTTGATAGGTCCCGATGCGCCCTGTTTCGTTGTCCCGCGCCAGGAACTTGATTACGTATTTCCCCGGCAACAGCGTAAAGCCCGTGTCATATTCAATTGGCCTCTTTGTGAGTTCGGCCGCGGTCTCGCCCGTTAGCTTCACGTCAACTTTATCGCGCACGTTCGTAATCGTCGTGCCGAAATCGTCCTTGACTTCACCTACGAAATCGATCAGCGTGTGCTCGGCGCCGCCTTTGCGCGCCAGCGCGAGCTCACGCCCCGGAATCTTCACGGTGAGCGGTACGAAATACTCGGCTCGATTCAATTGAAAATAATTCAGCTCCATCGAAATGGTCAGTTCGGTGACCGGATCGCCCAGCATCAGCGCATCTTCCAACTGGCGTTCCTTATCGGTCGTCGTAAACTTGCTAAATTGTTTGTTGCTGAAATATCCCTGGCGGAACTCCAGCGTACCGGCGACGCCCGCCGCCAGCGAAACCTTGACGCGCCGGAACCGCCCATCCAGCGCTGCGTTCGTCGTGTAGTAGCCCAGAATGTAATAGCTGCTCATCGATCTCTGAGCCTGCACGATGCCCTGCGCCAGTTCGTTGTTGTCGAGAAGCGCCTTCCCGCCGGTATCGCCCGCCAGCGCGAATAGCGTGTCCTGCGATTGCTGGAAATTATTCGACAGCGCCGACGCCGAGGCGCCCGTATACATACCCGCACCGCCGTTCGATCCTTTGGTCGCATCGCCCAGGGGCGCCTGCGCCACCAGCCCACGCGCGTCGATCGGCCAGAACGAAACGCCCGCGCGAATGGCCGCGTTCACAGTCGCATGCAACTGTGCCTGATTGTCCACGCCGTTTAGGCGCAGGCCGCTGGCGAAATACAGCAACGCTTTTTTCTCGCTCAGTTGTCCCAACATGCTGGCCGCCGTCTGCAGCGCCGAAAGCTGACGATCCGTATTAAAGATGTTGAACTCGCTATCGTCCTGACCGAAGGCTGTGCCCGTGTCGGCCGCGCTGTCATCGTTGTCGCTCTGCACGAAATCCTGATCCTCGCCCACGGCCAGCGTTTCCGTAATCCGCAACAACCGGTCGCGATCGTCCGTAAAGTCGGTCAACACCTGAACCGCGCCGCCCGAATACATCATGATCGACATCAGGTCCGACGAAGTCGCCTGGTTGCGGATGAATTTCTCCGCCGCGTCCACCGCGCGCAACTGGTCTGAGGGCGGCATCGCGCTCATATCGAAATACAAGGCCAGCAGGCGATGATCGCGATATCGCGTGGTGCCCGGCGATTCCGGCGCGATTTGCGCGCGCGGAAATTTCTTGAAGGGCAGCGGGCGCGCCGCGGAAGCGTTCTGCGCCGGATTCGCGGCCGGAGCATCCGGCAGTTGCTGCCATTCAAAAAACCGGATGGTTTGGGCGACGCCGTCCTCGGTGATTGCGAAATCGGATGCCTTAAGATTGTCGATTGGCTTGCCGGCTTTGTCCTTCACCGTCACGGTTTCCACCACCAGTTGCGTGGTGCTGCTGAAAGTCGCGGCGCCGCTGGCGGCCGCCTGTGGCGCCTGCTGAGCGGCAGCCACCAGCGCACACAATAGACCGAGAGAAATAAGCCGCATATCTTAGAACCTCAACCGCAGCGTTGTCTGGATGCTGCGCATCGCATTGACTCCGGCGGGCTGCCCGAATTGCGGACTCCCGATCGTCGTGTTCCACGTCGTCCACGTCGCGTGGTTCAGGATATTCGTCGCGTCGAACCGCAATTCCATGTTCAGGCGGTCCTTCAATCGGAAGACGCGATCCAGAGAAGCGTTAAACGTGAACTGCGACGGGCCTGTAATCGAATCGCGCCCCGCGTTGCCCCACTGGCCCGAAAGCGGCGCCGAATAGGACGCAAGGCTCAGAGGATTGCCCCCGTTATAATTCGGCCGGACGGGACCTGTAACACCGGTCCCCGCGACAGCCGTCAGATACACGGGCGTAAGCGGCAGTCCGCTGCCTGCGGTGACCGTAGTGAATACGGTCCATTCTTTGAACAGTGCTCCGCGCCATCCGTTCAGCAACGTTCCTCCCGCAATGCCCTGCCCGGTCGTGTACTGCATCTGCCAATTCAAGACGTGCCGTTGATCGAAACTCGAAAGGCCCCGCTCCGCGCTCAGGTCCAGCCAATTCTGCGCGATCACATAACTGGTATTCCCGCGGCCGCCCAGCGCGGAATCGTCGATCGACTTCGAGTACGTGTATTGCACGCTCCCTCCGAATCCGTTCCGTAGGCGGCGGCGCAATTGCACGGTACCCGACTCGCGCGTCGAATTGCCGTTCGATGTCAGATACGCGAATCCCGCCGGGCACGCCGGGCACGGATTCGTGGCGCCCGCCGGATATGTATTCGGCAGAAACTCCTGCATACCGCGTGTGCCTTTGGTGCCGAGATAAGTGATGGTCGCTACCAACGCACCAGGCAGGTCGCGTTGGACCGAGGCCTGCCAGTTCTGAGAATATCCAACGCGAAAGTTGGGATCGACAGCGAATGTTTGTGCCGTACCCGTAGCCGTTGCATTGAATCCGTTCGCCAGCGTGAGCGGAGTGGCGGCCGTGTTCTCCACGCTGATGTTGCGTGAAAACGGGACCTGCTGCGCCATCGCCGAGGCGATGCTCTGATACACGGACGTGTTGTAATACACGCCATACCCCGCGCGAACAATCATGGACGACGCAGGGAACGGCCGCCACGCAAGCCCAATTCGCGGCTCGAACGCATGTCTGTCCGGCTGCAATAGCGAATTGCCCGTTACGGGCGTGGCCGCCGTGAATCCCGGCGCGATGTCCAGATTCACAAGCCTTCCGTACAACTCGCTGATCGGCCCGCCATATTCCCAGCGCAGGCCGGCGTTGATGGTCAGCGCGGGCGCCACGCGCCAGTCGTCATTCACGAAGGCATCCATCACGTTTTGTCGGAAATATTTGTCGGCGTTGCCGAACGCGATCTGACTGGTATCGGGAACGCCCTCCAGAAAATCGCCGAGAGCCGAGCCCGTCGCCGCGCCGTTAAAGGTGAACTTCCCGCGCGGATTCTGTTGCGCCAGAAAGTTGACTTGCTGGCGCCGGGTATCGCCGCCCCAGGTGATGTTGTGCCGTCCGTGGTTCCACAAAATGTCGAACGTCAACCAGGCTGTCTGATTCCGGTTGTTCGAATACACCGCATCCGCAAGCGATGCAATGCCATTCGAAAAAACCAGCGTCGGAGGCCCCCAGTTCGTGGGACTCTGGTCATTCCCCGCGATCCCCGCCTCCCCCGAAACATTCCGCAGATTCGAAAAGTACGGCGTGGTGCGCACGGCCTGATAGCTGTACTGAAACATAGAATGCAGGAACAGGCGCGAGCCAATGCGGCGGCGCGCGTTGAAACCCGCGTTCCTACCCACCGTATAACCGGTATCGAGAAATCCGAAGATGTTGGTGCTGGACGTTGCGATCCGCTGAAAATCGAAACTGCCGTCGAGCTGGGTTCGTTGCCCAATGCCTTTGGCCAGGCGCGCCTGCAACGCGTCCTGATGATTGTCCGAAATCAGAGGTACCTGATAGTTATAAATGTTGCTGCCGTTGAAATTCGGCAGTGGATAGTAGCTCAGCAGAGCCTGCGCCTGCGGGTTGATCTGCGCCGGAGGAATCGCCACGCCGCTGCCCGCGTCTCCCTCGCGCTCAGCCAGCGTCGGTACCAGCGCCGATTGCGTGCTGGCGTTGCGGTTGCGCGTCCACTGATAGCCCACGAAGAACATCGGCCCATTCGGCATCAGATGAGGAATCGTCAGCGGTCCTCCCAATGTGAACACACCCTTCGTTTGCTGGTACGCGGGCTTCGGCGTATCCTGCCCCGTCAGCGAATAGGAGCGCGCGTCGAATGCGGAATTGTCGAAAATCAAACCCAGGCTTCCGTTATACAAGCTGCCCGCGCCGCGCCGGTTGTTGCCGAAGGCCGCCGCTTGCGAAAACGCCGACGCAGCGCCATTGTTCGCACTGCCGTTAATGAGAAATCCATCCGAGGCTCTCGACGCAAGATCGGCATCGTTCGTATTCGCAGGGACACCCGCGTTCGATGGCACGGCGTCTGCCGCCGAAGCCGCTTCGCTACCGCTCGCGTTCACATCGGCGCGCTGGAATCCGCCCGGCCTCTGCGGAGCAGCCGCGCGCGCAGCCTTGCGGTTTTTGTTTTGCAGTTTCGTGTTTTGCGGTCCCGCGTTTGGCAACGCAGTGTTGGGCGATGCCGCGGCATTCGCGCCAGCCGCTGCCGTTGGACTGGCCGCAGCGGGAGTAGCCGTCGCCGCTGCCGAAGCCGGAACATTCTTGACCACTTCCGCGAACGGCAGCATCTTCAATTCCCATGCCGGCGCCGCTGCGCCTGGCGCGACATTCACATCGCCGTGCACCGCCGCAAAGCCCGGCATCGTGACGTCGATCGTCCACATGCCGTCGGCCAGATCGGGAAACATGTACCCGCCCTGCGGATCGGTAACGGCTGTAAGTTTCCGATCGCCCCGGGTCGCCGAGACCGTCGCGCCGGGAACGGGCAGGCCTCCGAATTGCACCACCCCGTGAGATTCCGACGCCACGGCGAAGCGCTGGGCGATCAACCAAGCAAGAATAGCCACGAAACGAGCGAATCGATTCATCTAAATAAAACCCGAGAAAGCCGCCGTTAGTTTTCCGACGGCCACGCAACATGGTCTAAGACCAGGATATCGGTCGGCGTCCCCGCAAACGAAGCCTTGCCCGGCTGGAAAGAAAGTAGACGAAATCGGATTGCCGATAGTTCCATGTCACTTTATGTCGTTTTCGCCAGAGTATTGTCGGAAGAAGGAGGAATGCAACTCGCGAGTAAGCCGGATCAAGCGTCCGCCCAGCGTTGACTCGACCGCCCCCTGAACCGGAATCAATTCTCAGACGGCTTCTCGACATGGTCGATTACAATCACGTCCACCGGCGCTCTGGTCGATACCAGCTTCAACCCCAGTTGCTGCTGAATCGCCGTGAAAATATCCGGTGGCGCATCCAGGTTGTCCACCGCGGGCGGCGTGACTGCTGCGTTCGTCGCAGGCGCGAAGGGCGTCCACTTCAGAACGAAGTCATATCTCTTCGAACCCAGACCTGTCTGATCCACCACAGGCCGATCCGGCACGGTTCCCTGCAAATCGCTCGCGAATTCCGCCATGGTTGCATTTTGAACCGTTCTTCCCTGCGGTCCGCCTCCGAAAAACGCAGGTAGCTCGTGTGGATGGCTGGTGTCCTCAGCGAGCTTCGGTCCGCCGTTCGCCATGGTCAGCGCGTACACCGGAAGGTCCTTTTTCTCGCGGTGGAGGGAGAGCTGGAACCGGTCCGCCAGCAGCTTCTGCAACATCACCCTCAGTTGACCCATGTTGGGAGCGCCCTCCGCATCGGGTTTTCCCGCTATGTCGAACCTGTCGGTTTCGAGCCACGAGGGCCCACCCGAGATCTGGCGGCGAGGCACGTTGTAAGCGAACTGGATCAGCACGGTCATCGGAAAGTTCGTCGCATTGAACAGGCCGCCTGGGCTCACTCGAAATGTCCCACCCGCGTCGTGAGATTGAGTGGGCTTGATCGTGGCGACCTCAAATGCTGGATTCGCATCGGCAGCCATCGCCTTCGGTGGCGGCGCGCCCACAGCGTCCTGGGCGAACAAGACACTGCCCGGCGCAACAACCATCGCAACCACCCATAGCATCAGCCTCTGCATCGATCATTCCGCAATCCCGGCCGCCCTAGCTCCGCCGCGACCATAGAGAACGCCGGGGACTTTGACGCCAGCGTCGGCGTAAGCCCTCCATGCTGGGGTATTAGCGTATCTCGTGTGCTAAATATTTAGCATGTCGTTTCCGAACGTGTCAAGAGTTATTTTCTAACGGTTCGCGCCGATTGTAATTCTGAGCCCCCGCCTCCAGAACGAACTGGGCTCCGGGGGCCCGCAACTCTCGGATGCTGCGCGAATATAGTGTCATGCAACGGTACGTCCGTTTCGTCAATGGCTTAGGTCCCGTGATTCTGGTATGCGGACTTATCCTATATATCGCGGCTTGTGCCCGCCCCCCGAGCGCGCCCGTGGAGGATCTGAGCGGGCACGACAATCTGACGGCATACCAACTCGCGCAGGTGCGCGGCACGCGGGATGGCGACCGGTTAAAGGCAGAGGCCAGGTTCGCGGACGGCGCTTCGGCTCTGGTTGTCGAGATGCAATTCGCGATCGGTTCTCCTACTACGTTGAGCGCCGGAACCTGGCAATGGACGCGCGACGGCTCGCTGGCGCAGGGCACGGTAGCCGGGCGTTCCGTCATGTTCCTCGGCGGCCAGGATGGGCCGCCCAGCATTGGGGGCCGCTTTGATTTACTGGATGCAAACGGCGTGGCCAAATATCGCGTTACCATACCGACAACGGAATTGAAGAAGAAACTTCCGCTACCGTGATCGCGATCGCTCCAGATATCAGTTGCAGAATGTTGCTTGCGGCAAATGACTTTTTTGCACGGAACGTCTTTGCATTTGAACCTCGGCCCTGTTTCGCGCCGCGACGGACGCTGTTTAACCGCGCTCGCCCCGTTCCCCATGGGCAAACAGAGCGCGGAACTCCGTTTTGCCGCGACGAGTTTTGCCGCGACGAATCGTCCGGCAACGGCATCTAACCCATTAAGTTACACGACAACGCCATCGAGGAGGCCTGATGAACATATACGGCATCGGAGGGTCGGAAGTTCACAGCAGGTTTAAGAGACAGTTTCCATCGCACTCGCTGCCCCGGCCATGTTTCTCGCTCGGATTTCTCATCGCCTGTGCTCTCGCGGCTCAGCAAATGGCGGTCGGCCAACAGAATCTATTTCAGGGCAGCGTTCCCACGGACCCCGCATCACCCACTCCGCTTGCGCTTACGCTACGCAGCGCCATCGATCGCGGCCTGAAGACGAATCTCGGCTTGCTGGTCAGCGATTCGGCTAGCGAAACCGCTCGCGGCCAGCGCCTGGAAGCGCTCAGCGCCCTGCTGCCGAAGCTCAACGCCCGCGTCACCCAGACCGAAGAGCAGATCAGCCTGAAGACACTTGGATTCAATCTCAAGATTCCCGGCGTGTCCATTCCGGACGATTATCGGCCCGTTCCACTACACCGACGTGCGCGCCTATGCGTCCTGGACCGCATTCGATTACAGTGCGCGCAAGAACCTACCGGTCGGCTTCGGAGAACCGCCGCGCCGCGCAGCTTTCGGTGATGGATGCGCGCGACCTGGTGGTGCAGGCCGCGGCGAGCGCCTATCTGCAGATCATCGCCGATGCGTCGCGGGTGGAAGCCATCCGCTCCCAGGTGGAGACCGCGCAGGCGCTCTACGATCGCGCGAACGATCAGCAGAACGCGGGCACCGCGGCCGGCATCGACGTGCTGCGCGCCCAGGTGGAGCTGAAGCAGCAGCAGCAGCGGCTGCTGGCCGCAGACCAATCAGTTCGATAAAGACAAGCTGGCGCTGGGCCGCGTGATCGGCCTGCCGAACGGCCAGGACTTCAACCTCGCCGAGACCGCGCCGTTCGCGCCGCTGACCGCGCTGACGCAGGATGCAGGCGCTGCAGACGGCCCTCGCGTCAGCGGCCGATTATCAGAGCTAGCAGGCTCGCGTGCGCGCGGCCGAGGACGACTGTCAAGGCGGCGCGCGGCGAACGCTATCCCACCGGCAGACATCACGGCCGATTATGGCGACGTCGGACCGGCGCTCAACAATTCGCATGGAACGTTTACGGTTGTCGCCTCGGCGAAGGTCAACATTTTCGACGGCGGGCGCATCGCCGGAGACATGATCCAGGCCAGGCCGCGTTGAAGCAGCGCCAGGATGAACTGGCCGATCTCGCCGGCGCAGATCGACTATCAGGTCCGCGCGGCGTTTCTGGATATCCAGCACGGCGGCCGACCAGGTCGCCGTGGCGCGAGACAATCTCGATCTGGCGAATCAAACGCTGGCTCAGGCGCGCGACCGCTTCGCCGCGGGCGTCACGCGACAACATCGAAGTGGTGCAGGCGCAGGAATCGGTGGCCAGCGCCAACGACAGTCGCTGATCTCGGCGCTGTACTGCCCACAACGTCGCGAAAGTGGCGCTGGCGCGGGCCCTGGGCGGCGCCGAGCAGGGGATTCAAAAATATCTGGAGGTGAAGTAGCCATGGCCGAACTGCCGAAGACAAAATCGCTCCGACTCGAGAAACGCCGCATCGTGACCGGATCGCTCCTGGTGCTGGTCATTGCCGTTGTGGTCGTCGCTGGCCTTGTGCATCGGCGGCTACTATTTGTGGCGATATCTCGGACACGTATGAAGCCACCGACGACGCGCAGATCGACGGGCACATCAATGCCATCAGCGGCCGAATCACCGGGCAACGTGATCGAGTCCGGGCGGAGGACGAGCAGATGGTGAAGGCCGGCGATGTGCTGGTGCGGATCGATCCGCGGGATTACGAGGTCGCGCTCGCCAAGGCGCAAGCGGATCTGGCGCGACGCCGAAGCGGCGCTCGAAAGCTCGCGCATCGATATTCCGATCACCGCCACCAACACGGCCAGCCAATTGAAGACCGCGAATTCGTGCGCGTGCGGACGCCACTGCGTTCGTTGCCGGGCGCCGAGCGCCAGTTGGCTGCCGCGCAGGCCCGCCTGGAATCGGCGCAGGCCCAGGTTCGCGAAGCCGAGGCGAACGTACAAGAAAGCCAGCGACGACGTGGCGCGCTACAAACTGCTGGTCGATAAGAACGAGATTCCCCGCCAGCAGTACGACACGGCGGTGTCGCACGCTGCCGCGGCGCGCAGGCCACGCGTCGATGCCCGCAAGGCCGCGGTGCACGAGGCCGAGCAGAACATCGCCGTGGCGCAGAGCGCCGTCGATCAGGCCAACCAGCGCATCCCGCAGGCGGACGCCTCGATCGAGTCCGCCGATGACCGCGCCCAAGCAGGTAGCAGGTCAGCGCAGGCGCGCGCGAAAGCCGCGTCCGGCGCAGGTGGCGCAGAAGAAAGCGCTGCTCGACCAGGCCAAGCTGAATCTCAGCTACTGCACGATCGTCGCGCCGGTCAACCGGGATCGTCGGCAAGAAGACGGTGGAACTGGGACAGAATGTTTCGCCCGGCCAACAGTTGATGGCGGTGGTTCCGCTCGACGATATCTGGGTCACCGCGAATTTCAAAGAAACGCAGCTGAGCCGCATGAAGCCGGGCCAGCGCGTGCGCTTCAGCGTGGACGCCTACGGGCAGGAATACAAGGGCAAGATCGTGGCCGTCGGCGGCGCCAGCGGTTCGCGGTTCAGCGTGCTGCCGCCGGAAAACGCCACCGGCAATTACGTGAAAGTGGTGCAGCGCATTCCGGTGCGCATCAATCTCGATCCCGGGACAGAACGACGATCACCGCCTGCGCCCCGGCATGTCGGTGGATCCCAAAGTCTATCTGCGAATAGGGAGCGCTCATGGCTGACGCTACCGCAGAGCTCTGGAAACCGAAATTCAATCCCTGGCTGATCGCCGTGGTGGTCGCGATGGCCGCGTTCATGGAGGTGCTCGATACCAGCATCGCCAACGTGGCGCTGCCGCACCTGGCGGGCGATCTGGGCGCCAGCAACGACGAAAGCACGTGGGTGCTGACGTCCTATCTGGTATCGAACGCCATCGTTCTTCCCATCAGCGGCTGGCTGGCGAACACCGTTCGGCCGCAAGCGTTTCTTCCTGCTGTGCATCTTTCTGTTCACGGTCTACTTCGCTGCTCTGCGGCATCGCGCCGAGCCTGCCGCATGCTGATCCTGTTCCGCGTGATCCTGCAAGGCGCGGGCGGCGGCGGGCTGCAGCCCATGGCGCAGGCGATTCTCGCCGACACGTTTCCGCCGGAGAAGCGCGGGCTGGCGTTTGCGCTTTACGGAATCACCGCGATCATGGCGCCCACCATCGGCCCCACGCTCGGCGGCTGGCTCACCGACAACTATTCCTGGCGCTGGATTTTCTACATCAACCTGCCGGTCGGCATCCTGACGCTGTTTCTGGTGCTCCGGCTGGTGGAAGATCCGCCCTATCTCGCGCAGCGTAAAGGGGCCGGCGTGCGCGTCGACTACATCGGCATCGCGCTGCTGGCGCTGGGCGTCGGCGCGCTGCAAGTGCTGCTCGACAAAGGCCAGGAAGACGATTGGTTCGGCTCGCACTTCATCGTCACGCTGGCAGTCATCGCGCGTGGTCTGGTTTCGTGCTCCTGGTCATCTGGGAGCGGCACCACGAAGGCGCCGATCATCGACGTGCGCATGTTCAAGAACTTCAACTTCGCGGTCGCGAGCCTGATGATGTTCTTCCTGGGCGTGCTGCTGTTCAGCAGCCTGGTGATGATGCCGCAGTTTCTGCAGACGCTGTTGGGCTACACGGCGCAATCGGCGGGCCTGGTGCTTTCGGGCGCCGGCCTGGTGATCCTGCTTGAGATGCCCATCGTCGGCCAGCTCACCACGAAGATGCCCGCAAAATATATCATGGCGTTCGGCTGGCTGTGTCTGGCGTTCGGAATGTATTATTCCACCCAGCGGCTGGACCTGCAGATCAGTTTCGGTGCCGCAAGCACGGCTGCGCATCGTGCAGGCGTTCGGCCTGGGTTTCCTGTTCGTGCCGATCAATCTGCGCGGCCTACATCGGCATTCCTGCCGGAAAAGGGCAAACAGCGTTTCGGGCCTGGTCGAATTTCATGCGCAACATCGGCAGCAGCGTGGGCACCTCGATGGTGACGACGCTGCTGGCGCGGCGCGCGCAGTTTCATCAATCGTCGCTGTCGTATCACACCACCAACTACGATCCGGCGTTTCAAGCCCAGGTAAACGGGTTAGCCGGACAGTTGGTGCACGCGCGGCGCCACCGTTCCCGACGCGCAGGTACAGGCCTTTGCGCGCGCATATCAGTCGCTGCAGGTGCAGTCGCACACGCTCGCCTATATCGACACGTTCATGGTTCTGGCGGTGGCGGCCAGTATCATGTTCCTGTTCGCGTTTGT
The DNA here is from genome assembly GCA_963699945.1 of Terriglobia bacterium. GTDB lineage: Bacteria > Acidobacteriota > Terriglobia > Bryobacterales > Bryobacteraceae > Palsa-187. The sequence goes on along the minus strand of CAVOVW010000003.1, from coordinate 171,402 downwards.
CGTCCGCAAGAACGATCCTAAGGCCGGCGGCCAGGTGCATGCCGAATAAAGGAGGGCAGACCCATGATCAACGTGCTGACCATCGAGCGCGAATACGGCAGCGGCGCCGCCGACATCGCGCAAAAAGTGGCGGAGCGGCTGGGCTGGAAATTATGGGACCAGGCGCTTACCGACGAAATCGCCCGCCATCTGGAGTGCGATCGCGGCACGTGCAATTGCGCGAAGAACGCCGCGACCCGCTTTACTATCGCCTGTTCAAGTCCTTCCTGCGCGGCAGCTTCGAGGGAAGTCTGACCACTCCGAACATGAAACTCGCGGACGCCGACGGCATTCGCCAGGCGAGCGAGCAGATCATAAGAAGGTCGCGGATAAGGGCAAAGCCGTGATCGTGGGCCGCGGCTCCGCGTATTACCTGCATGAGCGCACCTGCACGCTTTCACGTCTTCATCTACGCGCCCTTTGAGGAAAAAGTGCGCCGCCTGCAAAGCGAGGGAAAGAGCCAGGACGAAGCCATTCATCTGGCCGAGACCGTGGATCAGGACCGCACCGCCTTCATCAAAAAACATTTCGGAATCGATTGGCCCTCGCGCCAGTACTTCCATCTCATGATCAATTCCACGATGGGCGAGGATGCCGTGGTCGAAACCATCGTCAGCAGCCTGGACGGATTCGCGAAGGGCACGCCCTTCCTGCCCAACTGCTTCGCCAAAGAAAAATAAATTAAGGAAAAGGTATTCATGCCACAGGATACGGGTACACTTCGGGATCATTTGGTGAGCTTGCTGCGCGGCGGCGGAGCGCACGTCAAATTCGATGAGGCGATCAAAGGCTTGCCTGTCGCGCTTCGCGGAAAACGTCCCCGCGGCGCTGCGCATTCGCCGTGGGAGATCCTGGAGCACATGCGCATCGCGCAGTGGGACATCCTGGAATTCACCCGCGACGCCAAACACGTCTCGCCGAAATGGCCGGACGACTACTGGCCGAAAAAGCCCGCACCGCCGAACGCAAAGGCCTGGGCCGCCACCGTGCGAGCCTTTCATGCCGACCTCGAATCAATGTGTGCGCTTGTATCGGACGAGTCCGTCGATCTGTTCGCCCGCCTTCCGCACGGCGACGGACAAACTGTCCTGCGCGAGGCGCTGCTGATCGCCGATCACAACGCCTATCACTTAGGCGAACTGATCATCGTGCGCCGCATTCTGGGAACCTGGAAATGATGCATCTTCCGCGACCCTTCCCCCAGGAGCAGTCGTGGATTACGCTCTAGCCGCACGCGAGAACGCCGTGCCCACCGCGATCGTCGCCTTTCGCGATGTGTCGTACGAGATCGCCGGCCGTCTGATTCTCGATCGCGTGAGCCTGGAAGTAGCGGCCGGCGAAACGCTCGTGCTGCTGGGTCGAAGCGGCTCCGGCAAGACGACGCTCCTCAAGCTCGTAAACGGATTGTTGTCTCCCACGCGTGGCACGGTCGAAGTAGAAGGCAAGCCCACCACCGCTTGGGACCCCATTCGCTTGAAACGCAGCATCGGCTATGTAATCCAGGACGTCGGGCTCTTTCCGCACTTCACCATCGCGCAAAATGTGGGATTGGTCCCGCGGCTCGAAGGCGCAGAACCCGCCGCGATCGCCGCGCGCGTCGAACAGATGCTCGGCGAAGTCGGGCTCGACCCACACGACTTCGCCGACCGCTATCCGCGCGAGTTGTCCGGAGGTCAACGGCAACGCGCGGGCGTCGCGCGCGCTCTGGCGGCCGACCCACGGCTGCTGCTTTTCGACGAGCCCTTTGGAGCGCTCGACCCCATCACGCGCCTGGAACTTCAGAACCAGTTTCTCGCGCTGCGCCATACACTCCGCAAGACCGCTCTCTTCGTCACGCACGACGTTCGGGAAGCTCTGCGCGTAGGGACGCGTATCGCGCTGCTTCACGCCGGTCGGTTGGCCGTGCTCGCCGAGCCCAGCGAGTTCCTTCGCACCACCAGCCCGGAGGCGTCAGCGTTCCTCGCCTGCCTTCAGGAAGGCTGCGCCTGATGCGACCAGGCCTCGCCGCCGAAATCGCCGAGCTCACGTGGGAGCATTTCACGCTGGTGGCGACGGCCGTCGGCATTGCCATCGCGCTCGGCGTGCCCCTGGGAATTCTCATGACGCGGCGCGCAGGGCTCCGCACCTGGCTCCTCGGCTTTGCGAACATCATGCAAACCATCCCCAGCCTCGCGCTCTTCGGATTTCTCATCCCCATTCCGTTCATCGGCGGAATCGGGCCCGCGAACCGCTATCCTCGCGCTGGTGTTCTACGCGCTTCTGCCCGTGCTGCGCAACACGCTCGCCGGAATTCTATCGGTGGATCCCGCGGTGCGCGAGTCCGCCGTCGCCATGGGCATGACCCAAAATCAAATCCTGCGCGAAGTGGAGCTACCCCTCGCCGCGCGCACCATCCTCGCCGGAATTCGCGTCGCGCTCGTGACGACCATCGGCACGGCCGCAATTGCCGCCGCCATCGGCGGAGGAGGACTCGGCGTCTTCATCTTTCGCGGCATCGCGTCCGTAGATACTACGGAAATTCTGGCGGGCGCGATTCCCGCCGCACTCATGGCTCTTCTATCGGACGGAGTATTCAGTTGGATCGAACGAAAATTCTCGGCAGCATTCTCGGGAGTCTAGCAGCGCTCTTCGTCCTGACCGGATGCGGCCCCCGCCCCATCTACGTCGGCTCGAAGAATTTCACAGAGCAGATCATTCTCGGCGAGATCACGGCGCAGGTTCTGGAACATCGCCTGCATCAACCCGTGATGCGGCGGCTCGATCTGGGAGGGACGATGCTCGCGCAAGCGGCGCTCGTATCGGGACAGCTCGACGTTTACCCCGAGTACACAGGCACCGCTCTAACAAACGTCCTGAAACAACCTCCGCAAGCCGACGCCGCGCGAACCCTCGCCATCGTCCAGAACGAATACGAAAAACGATTCCATCTGCGCTGGCTCAAACCGCTCGGTTTCAACGATTCGTTTGCGATGGTGATTCGCGGTGACGACGCGCGCCAGCGCAACCTGCACTCCATTAGCGACGCCGGCCGCTGCTGCCCCTGGCGACTCGGCGTGGGCTACGAATTCCTCGGCCGGCCCGATGGGCTGATGAGCCTCAAAGCCACCTATCCCGGCCTGCACCTCGAAGGATCGCCGCGCACGATGGACCTCGGGTTACTCTATCGCGCCTTGCAGGATAAACAAGTGGACCTTGTGGCCGCGAACACCACGGACGGTCTGCTGTCGAAAATCGACGTCGTTGTGCTGACAGATGACAGCCACGCGTTTCCGCCCTATGAGGCATCGCTGGTTGTGCGCGAAGCGGCCCTGAAATTGCACGCGGGCATGGAGGAGGCGCTGTCGACCCTGTCGGGTCACATTTCGCAGGACACCATGCGCAAGTTGAATTACGAGGTGGATGGAAACCATCGCGCCGTAAGCGAAGTGGCCGCCGAATTTCTGAAAGACGCGGGACTATAAAATGGCGGAGCATCGAACGTAAGTGAGTTAACATAAAATCGCGAGGCCGGAAAAGCCACGCCGCTGTTCCGATTTCTTCGCGCTGCCGGTTTCCACGCGGCGTTTTTCATATATCGCAATCCCGGGAGAAAAACATATGGCCAAAGTCGATTGTTCCCACCTGGATCAAATCCATAACGTAAAACCGAACACCGACGGATGCGAGGAATGCCTGAAGATGGGAGACACCTGGGTGCATTTGCGCCTATGCCTCACATGCGGGCACGTCGGTTGTTGTGACGATTCCAAGAATAAGCATGCGACCAAGCATTTCCACGCGAAGCACCATCCCATCATTCAATCCATCGAGCCCGGCGAAAGCTGGAAGTGGTGTTTCATCGATGAAATCGTGTGGGAGTAGCGCCGCGTTCTTCAAGCATCACAAGCTATGTCTGAAATGACCGAACAGTCCGACCTGATGTTCCCGAAGCTGTCCGAGGCGCAGATCGAGAGACTGCGCGCGTTCGGTCAGCAGGGCGACGTGTCCGCGGGAGACATTGTGGTCGATCGGGGCGATCCAACTCACGGCGTGTTCGTGGTTCTCGACGGCGCTCTGGAAATCCTGAACCTTTCGCGCGGCAAAGAGGAAGTGATCCGGGTCATTGGCAGAGGCGATTTCACCGGCGAAGTATCGCTGCTTTCGGAGCGCCGCAGCCTGGTACGCCTGCGCGCCCGCGAAAACAGTACGCTAATCGAAATTAATCGCGTGTCGCTCCGGACGCTGCTACAAACCGAAACCGCTCTGGGCGAGCTTTTTTTGAGCGTCTTCATCCGCCGGCGCCTCTATCTGATTGCGAATTCGGTGGGCGATGCGGTGCTCATCGGCTCCAGTCATTCCAGCGATACGCTGCGCCTGCGCTCGTTCCTCACGCGGAACGGCTACCCGCACTCCTACATCGACGTGGAGCGCGACCCCGACACGCAAAGCGTGCTCGACCATTTTCACATCACGGTGGCGGATGTCCCTGTTCTGATCTGCCAGGGCGTCAAAGTGCTCCGCAATCCCTCGAACCAGGACGCCGCGAAATGTTTCGGTATGAACGCGGCGATCGATAACACCGACGTTTACGACCTGATCGTCGTTGGAGCCGGTCCCAGCGGGCTCGCCGCCGCCGTCTACGGCGCCTCTGAAGGACTCAAGGTGCTGGTCCTCGAAAGTACGGCTCCCGGAGGTCAGGCAGGCGCCAGCTCTCGCATCGAAAATTACCTGGGATTTCCGATGGGCCTCTCCGGGCAGGAACTGGCCGGCCGCGCCTTCGTGCAGGCGGAAAAATTCGGCGCGCACATCGCGATTGCCCGTTCGGCGATGGGAATCAATTGCGATTCACACCCGTACGCAGTCGCGCTCGACGGCGGTGAAACCGCGCGCAGCCGCAGCATCATCATCGCCGCCGGAGCGCAATATCGCAAACTGCCTTTGAAAAACCTTTCGCAGTTCGAAGGAAACGGCGTCTACTATGGCGCTACGACGTTGGAAGCCCAGCTCTGCCGCGGCGAAGAAGCCATCGTCGTCGGCGGGGGCAATTCCGCGGGACAAGCCGCCATGTTCCTATCCGGTCTGGCTAAGCATGTTCATCTGCTCGTCCGCGGTCGCGGCCTCTCCGACACCATGTCCCGCTATCTCATCGCGCGCATCGAAGCGAGCCCGGACATCACGCTCTATCCCTTCACTGAGATCGAAGCGATGGATGGCGACGGCCATTTGAGCACAGTTCACTGGCGCAACAACAAGACCGGCACCACCGAAGTTCACAACATCCAGCATGTGTTCCTGATGATGGGCGCATGCCCCAACACGCCGTGGCTGAAGGGATGCCTCGCGCTGGACGAAAAAGAGTTCATCAAAACCGGAACCGACCTCGGCCCCGCTTGGGCTCTGCGCCGTCCGCCTTACATGTTGGAGACCAGCGTGCCAGGCGTGTTTGCGGTCGGCGACATCCGCTCGGAAAGCGTCAAGCGTGTGGCGTCGGCAGTCGGCGAAGGATCCATGGCCGTGCAGTTCGTGCACAGGGTTCTTGCGGCCGGGGTCGGCTAACCATTCGCTGACCGAGGAAGCGGCGGCTGGCCTAACATCTCCCGCACGTGCTGTTTATCGAATACGCGTTGCTGCCTCACGCCATTCAGGAACAACCCGGGCGTGCCGTTCACGCCGTCCTGCACGCCCGCGATGAAGTTTTGGCGAACTCGCTCGTGATGGGTGCCGTCCTTCAGTTCGCGTTCGAAGCGATCGACATCCAAATTCAACTCCCCGGCATACCGCACCAGGTCTTCGAGCTTCAGCGCATTTTGATGTTCGAACAGCAAATCGTGCATCTCCCAAAACCGGCCTTGCGCACTGGCAGCCTCTGCGGCTTCGGCGGCCAGCTCTGCGTGTTTATGGATTCCCGACAAAGGATAGTGCCGATACACCAGCCGCATGCCGGCCGTTTGGACCTGTAAATCCCGCAGTACGACGAATAGTTCGCCGCACGCCGGACACTCATAGTCGCCGTATTCCAGCAGCGTCAGCGGCGCGTCCGATGGCCCGCGAATGTGATCCCAGTCGTGCACCGGATCGAGAAGCATCATAATAAATCCCCATCACCCTGCTTTTTCGATGCATCCCCGTCCGCAACGATTCACTATACGGCGAGGCCCCCCAAAGTTGCGCTATAAAAACCGCGTCCCCAGGCGGGGATGCCGCATCGAAGGATTATATAATTCTGAACAGTGGCACGGGCTTTTATGTCGCCACTAAAGGACCTTCCGACGACCGGCGTTCATTCGGATTTATGAATGCGACATTGACATTTCTGATCGATCACGGCTACCTCGTGATCTTTCTCGGAGTGCTGGCCGAGCAGATCGGCTTGCCGACGCCCTCGGCCCCGATCCTGCTCGCCGCCGGCGCGCTGATCGGATTCGGCCGCCTGGATCTTGCCACAGTGCTGTGCCTCGCCGTCGGCGCGTCGCTGATCGCGGACCTCATGTGGTTTCTTCTCGGCAAGTTTCGCGGCAGCGCGATTCTCGCGTTCCTATGCCGCGTCGCTCTCGAACCGGATACATGCATTTCGAAAACCCATTCCGCCTACACGCGATACGGCGCGCGGTCCCTGCTATTTTCAAAATTCGTGCCCGGCCTCGGCACGCTGGCGCCGCCCATGTCCGGCATGTATGGCTTAGCTTCGTGGAAATTTATTCTGCTCGATGGCGCCGGCTCGCTGGTATGGTCCGGCGCCTTCGTCGCGGTAGGATTTCTGTTCCGCATGCAACTCGAGGATATCGCGTACCTCCTGGAACGGCTCGGCTCGTGGCTGGGAGCATTCATCGTGCTGGCCCTCGCCGTCTACATCGCGTCGAAATACATTCGCCGTCGCAAAATCTACCGAACGCTGCGCAGTGTCCGCATCACGCCGGTCGAGCTGAAACAGCTCATCGACGCGGGCGGGGTGCCCACCATCGTCGACCTTCGCGCCGACTTCGAAAGGAAGACCGGTGCCATTCCCGGCGCCATCGCGCTCCGCTACGATGATGTGGATTCGCTTCCCAGCAGCATCACGGATGGCGAAATCGTTCTCTATTGTTCCTGCCCCAGCGAGGTGACCAGCGTTCGCGCGGCGCTACGCCTCCGCCGCCGCGGCGCCACCAAAGTACGTCCGCTGGAGGGAGGCTTCGAAGGCTGGCGCAATCTCGGTTATCCCGTGCAGATGCCCAGCGAAGTCGCCGCCGGAGCCGCCAAATAATTTCAATTGATCCCGGCGTGCCCGCCCAGCCCCACCTGTGAGGGTGGGGATTGCAACTCCTTATGGAATTTGAATCCCCGGTCTCACGACCGGAGTTGGCGGAGGGCGCGGGTTCGCGCTCAGACCGGACGGCGACTCCTTTTAAAAAATAAACTTCAACGCGAATTGCATCTGCCGCGGATCCTGCGCGCTCGAAATGGTGCCGAAGTTCGGCGTAAACGCCGTCCGATTCGGAATATTGAAATTCGGGTGATTGAAAAGGTTATACGCTTCGGCGCGGAACTGCAGCCGCATTGATTCCCGGATCAGCCCGAATTCTTTTTGCAGCGAGACATCGAACTCCTGCAGGCCCGGTCCGATCAGCGCGTTGCGCGGCAGATTACCGAACGTATATAGCGTCGGCAGACTGAATACGGACGTGTTGAACCATTGCTGCGGCGTCTGCGGGCCCCCGTTCGGATTTCCCGTCACATTCGGCCTCTGCGCCGGACCGGCTCCGATGTTCGCCTGGTCGGTCGAAATGTTCACCGTGAACGGAGCGCCCGATTGCGCCGTGAAATATCCGCCGACCTGCCATTGCGACAAAGCGGCATGCATCGCCCGTGAAAACTGGCCGCTGCCCGCGCGGAACGTCGGGATCTGATAAATCGCCGTCAGAACCAAGCGCTGCCTGTGATCGAAGCTGGAGCTCGCCTTCTCCGACATGGTGTCGTACACGTTCTGCGGCAGGTTCGCCTCGTTCAGCGTCGCTCCCGGATCGGAGGCGTCGTCGATGGAATGCGAGAGCGTCCAATTGGCGTCGAACATCAGCCCATTGCGGAAACGGCGCTTCGCCGCGATCGTCAGAGCGTTATACGTCGACCACCCATCCCAGCGAATCGTATTAAATTGGCTGAGCTGCGGAATCGGCCGCCGCGCGGCAATCGCTCCCGGGCCCGGCATAGGGACGTTCAACACGGTGGAACTATCCGCGTGCACCGTATGCGACCCGATATAAGCAGCCGAAAGCATCACGCCACCCGAAAATTCGCGCTCCACGCTCGCGTTCCACACTTCGTTGTACTCCACGCGGAACTGGTGGTTGAGGTTGTTCCCGCCCACCGTTCCCAGTGCAGTCGTGACCAGCGCGTTCTGCGTAGTGAACGTCGGCATCGGCGCCGTCGCGCTGGAACTGACCGTCTTCGTTACGAAGAACGGCAGGTTCTGCGCCAGATTCGTAACGATGCTATACGCGGCTTGATTCGGATAGATTCCATAACTGCCGCGAACCACGGTTCTCGTATCGAAGGGACTCCACGCGAATCCAAAGCGCGGCGCCAGCCGCACCGGAGCCGTGGTGAGCAAACTATTGTTCCACCCCGCAGCCGCCGACGTCACGTATGGAATCGGAAGCAAAGGCAGCAGCGCCGAGGCCGCAGGCGAGACGGTACCAGCGCCATTGCTCGCGATCACAACGCGTCCGCCCGCCACCGATGGATCGATCGCCGAAATGTTGTTCGCCGAATCGGTCATATTGCTGTTGTATTCGTACCGCAGCCCGTAGTCCAGCTTGAAGCGCGGCGTCACCTGCCAGCTATCCTGCGCGAAGAACTGCCACCAGGTCGTGTTGCCGTCAATCGCTCCGCGGCCGATGCCCACCTGCGCCGTCGTCGGATCGCCCAACAGGAAATCGGCGAAGGCATTTCCATCGGCCAATCCCGCTGCCGACGATGTGAATCGCGGCGAATACGTAAATACGCCCCGCGCGTTGCTCGGATTCACGGCCTGCAGATTATAGGTCGTCGCATACACGCCGGCCTTAATCGTGTGCGTGCCGCGATGCAGCGTGACGTTATCGTAAAATTCGAAATCGCGATTATTGCGATAAGTAAACAAATTCGGATCGCCCATCGTGGTGAACAGGCCGCCAAATGCGAACTGCGAATATCCGGTGTCCAGAGGATTGGGATTGACGCCTTGAATTCCATTCTGCGCGGCGAAGTTCGTTCCCTGATTCGGACTTCCCTGCCCGCCCACCACAGTCAGCGCACCGAAGCGAGCTTCATTCAGGATGTTCGGGCCGAACACGTGCGTCCATCCGCCCACGCCGTTGATCGAATGCGTGCTCAGATTCCGTCCGAAGCCAGGCAGCAGCGTTTCCTGCAATACGCTCGATCCGAAGGGATCGAACTCGCGCGCATCGAACAGCGACGCCCGCGCGAACAGATTGTCTTTGTCGGTCAGTTGATGATCCAGGCGGGCGCTGTACTGATTCTCGTTGATCCGCTGCCCTTCGGTAGCGCGGAGATTTTGTCCCACGCCGGAAAGATTCGGCAGCGGGATCTCCGCCAGCATCGCCGCCGCCGCCGGATCGATCGACGTCAGTTGATTGCCCGCGAACGGCTGCCGCTGCCCGCTCGAAGATGTCGTGGAGGGATCGTAAATCGTGGCCAAACCATTGAAATCACCGCGCCGCATCGCCGCAGTGGGGACCGAAAAGGTCTGCGTCAGCGATTTGCGGACAAGCTGCCCTTCATAGCTGAGAAAAAAGAACGTGCGATTTTTGACGATTGGCCCGCCGAAGCTTCCGCCGAACTGGTTCTGCCGGAACGGAGGAATGGGCGCCGTCCCGGAATCGAAAAAGTTTTTGGCGTCGAAAACGCTGTTGCGCAGGAATTCGAACAAGCTTCCGTGAAACGCATTCGTCCCGGACTTCGTGACCACGTTGATCATCGCACCGGACTTGCTGCCGAACTCCGGCAGATACGACGTCTTCTGGATATTGAATTCCTCGATCGAATCCACCGAGGGAGCGACGACCATGTTGTTGAAATGCTCATCGGTCACACTCACGCCGTCAATCAAATAAAGATTGTGGCCGCTCCGCTGGCCCAGCACGTTCACCAGATTGCCCGCCTGCTGCAGCGCGTCGCCGCGCGTCCCTCCCGGCGGCCGAACCACGCCTTCGCTCAGCATCGCCAGGTCCAGAAACTGCCGCCCCTTCAGCGGCAGCGCCATCACCTGCCGATTCTGCACCACGTCGCCGATCTGTTCCGATTGCAGCGGAGAATCCGCTGCCTCCACCAGAACCACCTCCGACGCATCGCCGATCTGCAGCATGAAATCGCGGCGAAGCACTTCGCCCACGTGCGCTTCCACGCGCGAGATCACCGACTGCTTGAAGTTCACCGCATTCACATGCAGCGAGTATGCGCCCACGGGCAGCCTCGGCAGCAGATACTCGCCCGCCTCATTCGTTACCGCGTTGAACTTTTGCCCGGTATCGGCCAACTCGGCCGTAATCGAAGCGCCCGTGATGGCTCCGCCCAGCTGGTCTTTCACACTGCCTGTGATCGCAGCCGTATTCATCTGGCCGGAGAGCGGCGCGATGGCGAGAATCGCTGTCATGGCCGCAAACAACCAACGCGTCATTCTGCGCCTCCGCATTTTACTGAAGAACAATCACATCGGCCCGGTGGCCTCGGGTTCCCGATATGACGGCACCATTATATAGGACGAATCCGGAGGCCAGCCTGAAACACGGACGCGATTGGTCCTGCGCCACGATTTTCTAAAGCGAGGCGTGCTAAAGCGCCGCATTCTAAAGCCACTATTGCTTCGCAGGCAAATCGTAACGCTTGTTGCTGATGCTCACCGGATGCGGATCGCCGCGATGGCATGTCCAGCACGTGACTTCCTGATCGCCCACGGGAAACGCGCCCGTGCCAGGGAAATTCGAATTGATCTGTCGCACCAGCAAAATCATTTTCCGCGCGATATCCTTCCGCGGATTCACATCCGTCTCCTGCGACTTTCCACCGCCATGGCAATAGCCGCAATCCACGCCAAGTGCGTCACGAAAATCGCCCATGATCGTCGCGGCCCCATGAACCTGCGTACCCGGCGGCAATACCTTCAGGCTCACACCCGACCCGGGCTCCGCGCCCAAATTTTGGCCCAGAGAGTTGGCCCGGCCATAATACTTCTGCGTCGCTTTCGTCTCGGGCTTCGCATTTCCGCGATGACAAGTGAAGCAATCCACCTCGTGGTAGCCATCGGGAAACGCCCCCGCACTGCTGGGGAAACTATCGTCGATGATCCTTCCCATCGCGATCATTTTGCGTGCCATTTCTTTCTTCGGATTCGTGTCCGCCGAGAAATCGCCCTGCACGTGGCAGTACGTGCATTGCACTCCCAGTGCCTCGTTGAAGCTCCGCATGATGAACAGGATGTCGTTCTTCGGGGAGAGCAGTTTCAGATTCTTCGGCTCCGGCAGTGCGCCGCGCCCGCCCGGCTGTTGCGCCGACAATGTCATTGCGACCACAAGGAACAACCCGGCAAGTCTCATAGGTTGTAATTCTACAACCCCTTAGACCCGGCATCAAGCAACTGGCCAAACGGCGGGGGAAGCGCCCCGCTCGATGATGGCCGCGCCGAACCGCGGACCGCGCACTTGCTACCATTCAAACGAATGTCCAAAAGCGCGACGGGTGGGCTCACCACCGTCTGGCAAGCGGCGGCCGGTATCGTCATTGTGGCGGCGATCACGTTCCTCGGCAGCCGTGTCCTCCCGGTCAACGCAACCACCGTAGGTTTCTTTTATCTCATTGCGATTCTGTTTCTCGCCACGCGCTGGGGTCTCACCGAAGCAGTCGTAGCTTCTGTGGTCGCGGTGCTGTGCTTCAATTTTTTCTTTTTGCCGCCCGTCGGCACCTTCACCATTCAGGACCCGCAGAACTGGACGGCGCTGCTCACCTTTCTCATCACCGCCATTACCGGAAGCCGTCTATCGGCCATGGCCAAACGCCAGGCGCTACAGCTTCTGGATAAGCAGCAGGAAATGGAGCGCCTCTACTCGCTCAGCCGCGCGATGCTGTTGATCGAGCCCACGCAGCCCGTGGCGAAGCAGGTGGCGAACAATATCGCGCAGGCGTTCAATGCGGCTTCCGTGGTCCTCTACACGCGGGCCGATCGCGCGCGCTACCAGGCAGGACCGAACGATTTCCCCGGCCTTAACGATCAGCTTCATCAAGCGGCTCTGGAAGGCACGCAATTTCACAACGACCGAAATTGGATCGTCGCCATTCGCCTTGGCGGCGAGCCCGTTGGCAGCATCGGCATCAGCGGCGTGGAGCTTTCCGATTCCGCCGTGCAAAGCCTCGCGAATCTCGCCGCCATCGGACTGGAGCGCGCCCGCGCGCAGGAGGCCGCGACGAAGGCCGAGGTGGCGCGCCAAAGTAACGAGCTTAAGTCGATGCTGCTCGACGCCATCGCGCACGAATTTCAAACGCCGCTGACAACCATGAAGGCAGCCACCAGCGCGCTTCTGGCCGCGCGTCCGCCCGACGCCCTCCAGCAAGCCGAGCTCGTCCATCTGGTGGATGAAGAGACGGAACGCCTCAGCAGCCTGGTTTCCGACGCCATTCAGATGGCGCGCATTGAGGCCGGCTCCATTCATCTGCATCCGGAAGAAACATCGGCCGCGGATCTGGTCAATGCGGTGCTGCAACAAAAACGTTCCGCGCTGGCGGATCGCCAGGTGATCGTAAACATTCCCGCCGATCTTCCTGCTCTGCGCGCCGACCGCGAGCTGGTCACGCTGGCGCTGCGCCAGTTGATCGACAACGCCGCCAAATATTCGGATGCCGCGAAGCCCATCGAAATTTCTGCGCGCGTCGAAGCGGGCGACGTCATCCTCGCAGTGCGCGACTACGGCCAGGGCATTCCCGAATCCGAAGCACCGCATATTTTCGAGAAATTTTATCGCGGGCGCCAATCCTCCGGACGCGTTGCCGGTTCGGGACTGGGCCTCGCTGTCGCGCGCGCCGTAGTCAACGCGCACGAAGGCAATATCTGGGCGGAGAGCCCGGAGGGCGGCGGCACGCGGTTCCAGATCGCTCTTCCTTTTTATAAGCAACAAACGGTTGTGAAGGAGAATCAGTGAGCCTGGGCCGCATTCTCATCGTCGATGACGATCCGCAGATCCGCCGCGTTCTGAAAATCGCGCTCACCGGCGAAGGCTACGAAGTAAAGGACGTCCGCAGCGGCGAGGACGCCGAACTTGCGCTGCGCGAAAGCCGCTACGACCTTCTGCTGCTGGATATGAACATGCCCGGCATGGGCGGCTACGAAACCTGCCGCAGAGTTCGCGCTACGTCCGATATCGCCATCGTCATGCTGACGGTGCGCAATAGCGAGAACGATAAGATCGCCGCGCTGGACGCCGGCGCCGACGATTTCGTCACCAAACCGTTCAGCACGCCGGAGCTGCTGGCGCGCATTCGCGCGGCCCTGCGGCGCGCGCCCATGGCCCCCGAAACCGGAGCGCAGCGCGTGGAACTCGGCGATACGGTAGTTGATTTCGAAGCCCGCGGCGTCAGCACGCAAGGTAAAAAGGTCCGCCTCACGCCCAAGGAATTCGACCTGCTCCGCTACCTCACGCTGCATCCCAACCGCGCGATTCCGCATCGCGAATTGCTGCAAGCCGTCTGGGGCCCTGACTACGGCGACGAAACCGAATACCTGCGCGTCTTCATCAATCAGCTCCGCAAGAAGATCGAAGCCGATCCCGCGAATCCTAAATTTCTGCTGACGGAGCCATGGGTGGGTTATCGCCTACAGCTTTCCACATCCGCGTGAGCAAGGTGTTTACGGATTCAGCCGCACGATGCACCACGGCGCCGCCGCGCACCCCACGCAATCGCGCCTAATCCCGCAAGCACCAGTCCTGCGCTGGCCGGTTCCGGAGCCGTGGTTGCATCCGTCCACGAAAGCTCGATCTGGAATTGATGCGTTCCTGTAGCGGGTACATCGTTGAGGTCGATTGTCCAGACGCCGGCATTGTTGGTGATCGTGGGAACCGCATCGTTGCTGCCTGTGCCCGTGCACTGGCTGGTGCCTGAGACTCCCTGGCATTGCAGCGTCGTCAGCGCAACGCTCCCGATTAGGCCTGTCAGTGTATATCCATTGGGAAGCGTGAACTCATTCGCCGTGTCAAAGTACGGACAAGTCAACCCACTGGAACAGCTCTGACCCGTAATCCCATTCGCCCAACTGGACGAGAACGTATTCCCGGCATTGAGCCCGGCGACCGTGGCGGTGCTGTTCGCAAAAAAGCTGAGATGCTCCCACTCCAGCGTGTTACCGGAGAAAAGGAGATTGTCCTCACCGTCCTCAGTAACCGTGACCGTCAACGAATAGCTCGTGTTGGCGAGTACAACCGTCGGCACGAGCACGGTCAGAAAAGCGAATTTCAGTAAGCTCACAACCTGTCTTTCCCTCCGTCCGATGCGAATACCCCGTACCGTGTTAAGGTCTCTTACCTTTTAAAGGTCGGCCCTTATGAAACAAAGCTTTAGAGCCCGTCGTCCGTGGGAGTCGCTGTCTTTATAACTTCTTTATCCATTCCGCACTACTTCCTAACGGCCCGAGCCCTAGCATAAGTCTGGTGATGTTATGGGAAACAATATGAGCTCATTGCTCGCGTATCGCAGCACGCTGTCCGAAGCGCCGTTTACGCCCGCCCCACCCGAAGCGCCCGCGCCACTGGAGATTACAGTCTTATTCACCGGCTCGTCGTCGAATGGTTCTTCGTCAAAGAATGTCCAGTACACACTCGAAGCCCTGCGGAAAGCAGCGCAGCTTGCGCTCGGCTTACACGCGCACATCCGGCTGGTGGTACCGCAGGTGGTGCCTTATCCGCTACCTTTGACCAGCCCGCCCGTGATGCTCGAATTCGCCGAGCGCCGTTTTCGGATGATCGCGGCGCAGCAGGCCGCTGAGAATCAGCCCATCGAAATGCGCGTCGAAATTTACTTATGCCGTGACACAGACGAGATGCTGGACCAGGTGTTGAAGCCGAAGTCCATGGTGATCTTCGGCGGGGCCAAGCACTGGTGGCCCGCTGCCGAACAGCGCTTGGCCCGGCGTCTGCGCCGCAATGGACACGAAGTCATCTTCGTGCCATCGGTGGCAAACAAAAACATGAAAGAGGACCCCATATATGCTTGACGTCGCTTATGTTGCTGTCGGAGCGTTGTTCTTCTTTCTGTCATGGGCCTTCGTCAAAGCCTGCGACAAATTGTAAGGCGTTCTTTAAAGGAGATCCATGGATTTCATCATCGCGGGCATCGTGGCCTTGGCTTTGTTCCTATACCTGATTTACGCGCTCCTGCGGCCCGAGCGCTTTTAAGCGCGACCGTTTGGGGGGAAAGCAATCGCTTTTAATTTCGACGAGGATCTCTATGACTTCTTTGGGTATTTTTCAAATCCTGATCTATTTCCTGGTCATTCTGGCGCTCACCAAACCGGTCGGCGCGTTCATGGCCCGGGTCTTCCAGGGCGAGCGAACATTTCTGCACCCCGTCCTACGTTGGCTTGAAACCCTGGTCTACAAATTAACCGGCGTTCGCGAGGACGAAGAGCAGCATTGGACCCGCTACGCCGGCGCGTTGATCGCCTTCAGTCTCTTCAGCTTTCTGTTCACTTACGTGATTCAGCGCGTGCAAGGACTGCTGCCGTTCAACCCTCAGCACTTCGGAGCGGGTAACGTCAGTCCAGACCTTTCCTTCAACACGGCCGTCAGCTTCCTGACCAACACCAACTGGCAGGCCTACAGCGGCGAAAGCACCCTCAGCTATCTGGTGCAGATGGCGGCCTTGACCGTTCAGAACTTCGCATCGGCCGGAGCCGGCATCGCCATCGCCATCGCGCTGGTGCGCGGCTTCGCCCGCCAGCAGTCGCGGACCATCGGCAACTTTTGGGTCGATATGACGCGCGCGATCGTCTATATTCTGCTGCCGCTCTCGCTGATCGGCGCGCTTTTTCTCTCCTCGCAGGGCGTCATCCAGAACTTTAGCTCTTACACGAAAGCGACGACAGTAGAAGGAGCTACGCAAACCATCGCGCAAGGCCCCGTCGCTTCGCAGGAAGCGATCAAGATGATCGGCACCAACGGCGGCGGCTTTTTCAACGCCAATTCCGCGCATCCCTTTGAAAATCCCACGCCGCTCACGAACTTCGTTCAAATGCTCATGATCTTCATCATCCCTGCCGGCCTGACCTACACATTCGGAAAGATGGTGGGCAAAACACGGCAAGGCTGGGCGATCTTCGCCGCCATGAGCATCATGTTCCTCGCCGGAGTCTTCGTCGCCTATTGGGCGGAGCAATCCGGCAATCCGATCCTGACCAAACTCGGTCTCGAAAACCATGCGACCGCCACGCAGCCCGGCGGCAACATGGAAGGCAAAGAAACGCGCTTCGGCATCGCGGCCACCGCGCTGTTCGCCACCATCACAACCGACGCCAGTTGCGGCGCTGTCGATCGGCATGCACGACAGCTTCACGCCGCTCGGCGGACTGGTGCCGCTGTTCAACATCATGACCGGCGAAGTGATTTTCGGCGGCGTCGGCGCGGGACTCTACGGCATGCTGCTGTTCGCCATCCTAGCCGTCTTCATCGCCGGCCTGATGGTGGGCCGCACGCCGGAATATCTCGGCAAGAAGATCGAACAAAAGGAAGTGAAGATGGCGATGCTCGCCGTGATCGCCACCGCCGCGGCGATTCTGGTGTTCAGCAGCCTCAGCAGCGTGGTCCATTTCCAGAAAAAGGTTACTGGAACGCGCCCGGACGCCGCCGTGGCCAACACCAATAACAGCGGCCCGCATGGCTTCAGCGAAATTCTCTACGCCTATACCAGCGGCACCGGCAACAACGGCAGCGCCTTCGCCGGCATCAACGCGAACACGCCCTGGTACAACCTCACCATCGGTCTCGCGATGCTGATCGGCCGGTTTCTGTTCATGATTCCCGCTGCTCGCGGTCGCCGGAAGCCTTGCGGCGAAGAAAGAGACTCGCCGCAACCAGCGGCACTTTTCCCACGCACGGACCCTGTTCGTCGGCCTGCTGATCGGCACCGTTGTGATTATCGGCGCGCTGACGTTCTTCCCGGCGCTTTCTCTGGGCCCATCTGTCGAACACTACCTGATGCAGGGAGGCAAATTATTCTAATGTCTACTACACTGACTCCTCCGGAACAGACGCCCTCCGAACGTCCTTCGGTGGACACATCGGACATCACATCGCTGCTGCCCAAGAAGCTGGCGAAGTCGCGTCCGCTGTTCGATCCCGAAATCCTGAGTCGCGCGATCATGGATTCGTTCCGGAAACTGAATCCCGTCACGCTGGCGAAAAATCCCGGTGATCTTCGTTGTCGAAGTGGGCGCGGCGATGACCACCGTCATCTGGGTCCGCGACATGCATTCACGGCGCCGCGGGCACGGGTTTCACGCTGCAGATCGCCCTGTGGCTGTGGTTCACCGTGCTGTTCGCGAACTTCGCCGAAGCCATGGCGGAAGCGCGCGGCAAAGCGCAGGCCGATACGCTGCGCAAAACCAAGACCGACAGCCTGGCGAAGAAGATTCTGCCCAACGGACAGACGGAAACGGTCACGTCGTCCAAGCTGCGCGCGGGCGACATCGTCATCTGCGAAGCCGAGCGACATCATCCCCGGCGATGGCGACGTGATCGACGGCATCGCGACCGTCGATGAATCGGTCATCACCGGCGAAAGCGCGCCCGTGATTCGCGAATCCGGCGGCGACCGCAGCGCCGTCACCGGCGGCACGAAGGTGCTTTCCGATTAGATCAAGATCCAGATCACTTCCAACCCCGGCGAGACGTTCCTCGATCGCATGATCGCGCTGGTCGAAGGCGCGCAGCGGCAGAAGACGCCGAACGAAATCGCGCTCAACATCTTGATCGCCGGCCTGACGCTGATCTTCCTGCTGGCCGTGGTCACGCTGCAGCCGTTCGCGATCTACGCGTGCGATCGGCGGGCCTGGGAAGCGTTCCCACCGTGGCGGTGCTGGTTTCGCTGCTGGTCTGCCTGATCCCGACCACCATCGGCGGACTGCTCTCCGCCATCGGCATCGCCGGCATGGATCGCGTGATGCAGCACAACGTGCTCGCCATGAGCGGCAAAGCGGTCGAAGCCTCGGGCGACGTCAATACGCTGCTGCTCGACAAGACCGGCACCATCACGCTCGGCAATCGCCAGGCCGTCGAGTTTATTCCGGTGGAAGGCGTCACCGAGAGCGATCTGGCCGATGCCGCGCAGCTTTCGAGCCTCGCCGACGAAACGCCGGAAGGCCGCTCCATCGTCGTGCTGGCGAAAGAGAAATACGGCCTGCGCGGCCGCGAGGTCGCCGAGCACGAAGCCGACTTCATTCCGTTCTCCGCCTACACGCGCATGAGCGGCGTGAACCTCGACGGCCGCCATGCTCCGCAAAGGCGCCACCGATTCCATCGCCGCATTCGTGCACGAACATCGGCGGCTCGGTTCCGCCCGAGCTGACCGATATCGCCGACCGCATCTCGCGCCACGGCGGCACGCCGCTCGCGGTGGCCGACGGCGCGCGCGTGCTGGGCGTCATTCATCTGAAGGACATCGTCAAGGGCGGCATGAAGGAGCGCCTCGGGCAGCTTCGCGCAGATGGGCATCCGCACCGTCATGATCACCGGCGATAATCCGCTCACCGCCGCCGCCATCGCCGCCGAAGCCGGCGTCGACGATTTTCTGGCGCAGGCCACGCCCAAGGACAAGCTCGACTACATCAAGCAGCGAGCAGGCCGAAGGCCGCCTGGTCGCCATGACCGGCGACGGCACCAACGACGCTCCGGCGCTGGCGCAAGCCGACGTCGGCCTCGCGATGAACACCGGCACCATGGCCGCGAAAGAAGCCGGCAACATGGTGGATCTGGACAGCAATCCCACCAAGCTGATTGAAGTGGTCGCCATCGGCAAGCAGTTGCTGATCACGCGCGGCGCGCTGACCACGTTTTCCATCGCCAACGACGTCGCGAAATATTTCGCCATCATTCCGGCGATGTTCATGGCGACCTATCCGGCGCTGGGCGCGCTGAACATCATGGGCCTGCACACGCCGCAGAGCGCGGTGCTGGCGGCGGTGATTTTCAACGCGCTGATCATCATCGCGCTGGTGCCGCTGGCGCTGCGCGGCGTGAAGTATCGTCCCGCAGGGCGCGGCGGCGCTGCTGCGCCGCAACCTGCTGATCTACGGCCTCGGCGGCATCATCGCGCCGTTTCCCGGCATCTGGCTGATCGATCAACTGCTGGCGCTCACGCATTTGGCGTAAGCGGATTGGAAGTAAGGAGACTATATGTGGAAACAATTGCTACCCGCGCTTCGGATGACAGCTGCTGTTGACCATCCTCACGGGCTTGATCTATCCGCTGGCCATCACCGGCATCGCGCAGGCGATTTTCCCGAAACAGGCGAACGGCAGCCTCATTGAACGAAACGGGAAGGTCGTCGGCTCGTCGCTGATCGGCCAGAATTTCTCGAGGCCCGAATATTTTCATCCGCGGCCATCGGCGGCGGGCAGCGGATACGACGCCACTGCCAGCGGCGGCTCAAACCTGGGACCCACCAGCGCCAAGCTCATTCACGGGACCACCAAGATGGACGACAAGAAAAACGAGGTGGTCGATTACGACGGCATCAACCTTCGCATCGTGCACTATTGCCTGGATAACAACATTCCTTACGAGTCGTCCGTGCCGCTCGATCGTTTCAAGGGCGCCGACGGAAACCTCGACGACGTGAAGTTGATCAAGGCATTTAATGACGACAAAGCTCCTTTGATCTTCACGCCGAAGGCGGCGATCCCTGCGGATGCAGTCACCGCTTCCGCCAGCGGTCTGGATCCGCATGTGAGTCCCGCCTCGGCTGAAGCACAGGTGACGCGCGTAGCAGAAGCGCGCCACATCACGCCGGAGACGCTCCGGTCGCTGGTGGCCGCGCACACCGAAAGTCCCGACCTGGGCTTTCTGGGCGAGCCGCGCGTCAACGTCCTGCTGCTGAATCTGGATCTGGATCAGAAATACGTGGTGCAAAAATAAACGGATGACGACGCCTCAGCGACGCACGCCCGAAGAGCTCCTCCGCCTCTGCCAGGCCCAGGAAGAAGCCGATAAGAATCGCGGCAAACTAAAAGTATTCCTGGGCTACGCCTCCGGCGTGGGCAAATCGTTTCGCATGGTGGACGAAGGCCGCCGCCGCAAGGAGCGCGGCCAGGACGTCATTGTGGGCGCGATTCAACCGCCCGTTTCGCCCGAGGTGGAGAGTCTTCTCACGAATCTGGAGACCGCGCCCGTGCAAGTTATCGGCGGCGTGCCGGTGATGGACGTAGAAGCCATCGTGCGGCGCAATCCCGCCGTGTGCCTGGTGGATGGTCTCGCTTATGACAATCCACCCGCCTCGCGCAACCCTTCGCGATGGCGAGACGTGCAGGAACTGCTGGACGCCGGCATCGACGTCATCACCTCCATCAACATTCAATACATCGCGGAGCTGAAGGATCGCGTGGCGGCGCTTACCGGCAAGCAAGTGTCGTCCACCGTGCCGCAGGCGTTTCTGTTTTCTGCCGAAGAGATCGTCGTGGTCGATGTTCCTCCCGAAATGTGCATCACTCGGACGCCGCACGGCGCGGATGCCGGTTTCGTGGACGAGGCCGTCTACCCCGCGCGCAAGCTCTCCGAACTCCGCGAAATCGCGCTGCTGTTCGCCGCCGATGTCGTCGATCATCAGCTGGAACAATACCTGGAGTGCCACGGCCTGGCGCAATCCTTCGGTGCGCGCGAACGAATCATGGTGTGTGTGACGCCGCGCACCAACGCGCAGTCCATGATCGAAAGCGGTCGCCGCAACGCGAATCGCTTTCACGGCGAGCTGGTGGTCGCCTACGTGCGACAGCACGGATTATCGGCCGAGGATCAAGGCGCGCTCGATAACAATCTCGCGCTCGCGCGAGAAAACGGCGCCGACATTCAAATCCTGGAAGGCGAAGATCCCATCGAGGCGATCCTGCATTTCGCGCATGAGCGCGGCGTCACGCAGATATTCGTCGGTCACACGCTGCAGAGCGGCTGGTGGCGGCGCCTGACGGGCAGCCCCATCGACAAATTAATCGACCGTGCCGACGGTATCGATGTGCGAATCTTTCCGCATTGAAAGCCCCCTGCGTCAGCGTGGGGCTACTGTGAATTCCCACAGCATCGCGGGTTCGCGAGCTAGCCCCGGGCTCACGCACGGGGCTTTCCCACTCCGCGCATTTCGTCCACCTGTGACACCATCGAAGCATATGCCGGACGCGGGCAAACTGCGCATCTACCTGGGCTACGCCGCCGGCGTCGGCAAAACGTACCAGATGCTCAGCGATGCGGCGCGAGCTGAAGCAAGCCGGCCGCGACGTGGTGATCGGCTACTTCGAGCCGCACGGCCGCGCCGACACCATCGCCCGCACGCGCGGCCTCGAAACCGTGCCCCGGCGCAAGGTGGAATATCGCGGCACGGAGTTCGAAGAGATGGACACCGACGCCATCCTGCGGCGCAAGCCCGGGATTTGCGTCGTGGACGAATTCCCGCACACCAACGTTCCCGGCTCCGAACGCGCCAAACGCTGGCAGGACGTGCAGGCGATTCTCGAAGCAGGCATCGACGTCCTCACCACGATGAACATTCAGCACCTGGAAAGCCTCAACGATCAGGTGCTGCGCATCAGCGGCATTCAGGTGCGCGAAACCATTCCCGACTGGGTGGTGCAGCAGGCCGCCCAGGTCATCATGGTGGACCTGACGCCGCGCGCCCTTCTGAACCGCCTGATCCGCGGCGTGGTCTACGCCCCGGACAAAGCACAAAAGGCGCTGGATCATTTTTTCAAGGAATCGACGCTGGTGGCCCTGCGCGAACTGGCGCTGCGGCAGACCGCGCACGAGGTGGAAATCCGCCAGCTCGATCTGGAAGATTTGCCGCCCATGCCTCACGACCACGAGCTATCGGCGAACGCCGGCCGCAACGAGCGGATGCTGGCCTATATCACCGCCGACCCTTCCAGCGCGATGGTCATTCGCCGAGCGAAGCGCATGGCCGACTATCTGCAAACCGATTGTTTCGCCGTCGCCGTCCACCCTCGCGCGGATCTGCAGGATTTGCAAGTCAACGAGCGTGAAGCATTAGAGCGTCACTTAAACTTCGCACGCCATTTGCATGTAGAAGCGCGGCTTTTAGAGGGCGAAGATCCCGCGGCAAGCCTTGTGGATTTCGCCCAGCGCAACGGTGTCACGCAGATCTTTTTGGCCCAGCCTAAGCAGCGCGGCGTGCAGACCGTCCTCCGCCGCAGCGTGGCCCAGCGCGTGGTGCAACTGGCGCGCGATCTGCAAGTGACCGTGGTCGCGAACCGTGAGTTCGCTGGCTAAGAATTTTCATCCCTCATGGAGGGGGCCGGCATAGTACTGCATGCCTGAGATTGTAAAACCTACTAGGCGAGCAAGAGTAACATTTACCCGCCCTGGGCTGAACCCGTCAGAACGCAGGCGGGAATCGCCGATTTTACGAACGTTTTCGCTATGGCACTTCAGGTGCAGTTGTATCGGCGCAGATGTAAAGCATTCACCCATTCGGAAGGAGACACATGGTTATGCAGACGACCGTAAAAGAGCCCGTGCAAACCAAAGATGGCCCCGACGAATGGTACTGGACCGACCATGGCTGGGACCGTCGCACCTCCGTCCGTCTGGAACTGAATTATCCGCTGCACCTGCTACGCGCGGGCGCGCCGTGCGAAGTGGTGGCTGAGACCCAGAACGTCAGCTTTTCGGGCTTCTATTTTCAATCGGCCGCGCCCTTTCATCCTCAGGAGAGAGTGGAATACGAAATGATCATGCCGTGGTCGGCGTCCCCTGGTTCGCAGCCGGTGGAGATGATCTTGCGGGGTTCGGCGCGCGTGGTTCGTGTGGATGTATCGCGGCCCGGAGCGCCCTCAGGTATCGCATGCCATTTGGAAGGCGACTATACGATTACCCGGCGCGATGAGGCAGGCTCCTCCCTAATGCGCTACGTACCCGTTACAGCGCAAGCCTGCTAATGGAGTCGCAGGTAGGCGGCTGCGTGCGTTGTCACGCGACCAACACCTACCTGCGACTGCCCCCCAACAAAGTTGCCCAATCGCGAGCCGGTTTGGCCACCTGATTTTCCTGGGCCCGATGCACCACGATGCCTACCCGGTAACGGCGCTCCTCGCGCGTGCAGTGCCGGACTTCCGTCTCCAACCGCTGCGTGCCCATATGCACGATCACGCGCGTGCCGGGCTCGACATAACTATCCACCAGAAGTCCCAGGCCGCGGAACGAAATGTCGCTGACCTGTGCTTCCTCCGTCACGATGTCGGGCGGAGCCTGTACGTTGACCCGCACGCCGGGCTTCGCGGGATAGCGCGGTTCGCGGCGTTCTTCGGCTGACGTTTCCGTGGTGAGCAAGTGGCTGGCTGTCGACATAGTGTTGGTCCTCGCGTTGATCTCTACATCCTCATGCTATCCCGCCTCCTCGTTTGATCCAATCCGGCCTATGCCCTTAAATGGCCGCTGCGATGCCCTAAAAAGGGCTGGTACCTTAGGTCCAAATTGAAACCCTCGCCGCAAGAGTACTAGCGTTCACCGCAACCGCGAATGCGCCCGCTTCATTACTGTCGCGGTTCGGTAAAATCGCCACATTGCAGCAGCGTGTCGGAGCCGCAACAGTCATCGAGCAGGGATAACTGACCCACTACCGAACGTTGACTGGATGGCGCCGAAGTCCGCCATGCGATAGTATTGTGACTCGTTGAGCTAAATTACTCAGGAAAACCAGGAGGCTCTTGGCAATGGAATCTAATCTCATCACGCGCCGCGACGCGTTGAAGTGGGGCACATCGCTCGCGATGGCGACGGGTGTAGGCTTGAAATCGCTGCGCGCGGCGGAGGCGGGAAAACTGATCGACGTGCATCATCACTACTTCCCTCCCAAGTGGATGCAGATGTTTGAAAAAGAGGTCGCGGCGTCCAACGGCGCGCGCTTCAAGAGTTGGACCGTGCAAACCGCGCTCGATGAAATGGACAAGACCAATTGCGCGATGGCGATCGTCACCTGCGGCGGCCCGGGCACCTGGAACGGCAACGTGGAAATGAGCCGCGCCGCCTCGCGCGAGGTCAATGAATTCGGCGCGCGCATGATGCACGATCATCCCACGCGCTTCGGCTTCTTCGCGTCGATCCCGCTGCCCGATACCGAAGGCAGCATGAAGGAGATCGAGTATGCGATGGGGACGCTGAAGGCCGACGGCATTCTGATCTGGTCGAACGAAGGAGACCGCTACCTGGGAGATCCGGGATTCGCGCCCGTGCTGCAGGAACTGAATCGGCGCAAGGCCGTCGTGTATGTGCATCCCAAGCTGACCAGCGACCTCGGCGACGACAAAGACCCGCTGCGCTCCGTCGGACTGAACTGGGAGAATACCACGCGCACCATCTCCAGTATGTTGCGCTCGGAAATCCTGATGAAGATCCCCGACATCAAATTCATTTTTTCGCACGGAGCCGGGTTGCTGCCGGCTACGGCCGTTCGTCTGGCCGGAAAATCGGAGGAAAAGATGGCCGCGCTGAAGCGGTTATATATGGATACGGCACAGACTACCGTCAATCCCGGAGACTGGGCGGCGATCACCACATTCGCCGAGCCTTCGCACGTCCTGTTCGGGTCCGATTATCCGTACGTGGTCGACGGCCTGTCGCTGGGCCTCAGCAAGGTGACCCTCAACAAGGAGCAAGCGGCGAACATCGCGCGCGGTTATGCGGAGAAAATACTTCCGCGGTTGAAAGTCTGACCGGCTCGAACGCATAGATTGAAAATGACTAGCCCCGCGCTCACGCTCGGGGCTTTTTCTTTGGCGCTTTCTGCCAGGCGCATGCGTCGGGCCGGTGTGAAAGGTTATCGGCACCGAGCCGTTGGCGTAAGCACTGCCGCCGCCGAGCCGCGACCACAGGGAGCGGTTCCGCGCCGATAATCTTTGCATAGCCGATCTCGAAGCCGCATGCGTCAGCGTGGGGTACTCGGAACTCGCTAAACGATGCACGGAGACGCACCGCCAACATATCCACTAAAAGTCTGGAATCACGATGCGCCTACGGGCCGGGAAATGGCCTAGGAAGCGATTTTAAAAAAGCCATGCTAAACCATGACCTAGGCCTCCAAAGTCGCTCAGAACGCCTGCAAACGGATGTTTTTTCGAGGCGTTTTTCGAAAGCTTCAACGGCTTGATTCGCCGCGCGTTTGCATAGCTGCGTTACGAACATAAGCACGGCGCTTTGTTTTACGCCGGGTTTTACGTGGGGTTTTACGACGGCCGAAACGTCAGCTTCGGAATCTCGGCACAAGCGTTAAAGCGTTTTCGCGCTCCACCCGCGCCAGCTCGCCTTCGGTAAATCCGCAGGATTGCAAATTGCGCGCGATGCTCACCACCGGCGGGTTGCCGAACGGAAAATCCGACCCGAAGACGATCTGCGTGACACCCACCAGCGATTTCAGCGCCTGCATCTCGATGGGGTTCGCAGACGCGGCCGTGTCGTAATAAAAACGCCGCAGGTGATAGAGCTTCGAGTTCTTCACTGTAGGCTTATTGATGTTTTCGCCGCTGGCCGCGTCACCCAGGAAGCGGCCTACCAATCCCAGCAGGCTGCCGCCGCCGTGCGCCCAGATGAACGTTACGTCGCCGTAGCGCGTCGCGGGGCTGGTCTTCTCGGGACCGGTTTCATTGATCAGGCTGAAGATGGTGCGCGCCGTGTCCGTGTTGTATTCGATGGTGGTGCCGGCGACGCCGGGCATCAGCGTCTGGCAGCATGGCGGATCGATGGGATGCGTGTAGACCACGGCTTTGCGCCGGTTCAGCTCGTCGAAGACCGGTTGGAACGCGGGATCGCCGAGCCATTTATTGCCATAGCTGCTGCGCATCCCGACGCCGTCGACCTTCAGCGTATCGAAGACGTATTCGATTTCTTTGAGGCTCGCGTCCACGTCCGGCATGGGTAGCACGCCCCACTGTCCAAAACGGCCTTTGTGATCCGCCACCATGCGCGCGCCGTATTCGTTGAGCTCGCGGATTTCCTTGGGCACGGCAGCGCCCGTGAGAATGCCTCGCGATTGCATCTGGTCGACAATGCCGCCCTGGATGATCGCCGTCTCGGCTCCGGCGGCATCCAAAGCCGCCAGCGATTTTTCGGCGGAGATGCCGCGCCAGGATTGATAGCCGTTGGGCTTATACATCTCCGCCATCTGCTGGCCTTTGGGCGTGGCGAAGTGATGATGCACGTCGATGCGGCGCGTATTCTTGAGAGGCGTCTGCGCGAACAGTTCGCGGGTGGGCAAATAAGCCGCGGCGGAGAACGCAGCCGCGGTGCCCAGGAATCGGCGTCGCGAAAAGTCATCAATAAAGGAAGAGGGCCGCTGGTGCATGGGCGTTCATTATGTTGAACGCAGCCGCCGGTGTCAAGGCTGGCGCTTGATTATGAGCGAGAGCGGCGAAGATTCAAGATTCTCGCGTCGTTCGCTGGTATCGGATGCGAAGGCGAACCCGGACCGCCACCCCGAAAACTCGACAGGAGCTTTCGGGCGGTGTCCCTCCATCGGAATACAGCAAGGACCGTGAGCCCTAAAACGATCCATTCTTCGATTCCCAAAGTCGGCATCCAGTTACACTCAGTTCGCCCCGTTGACGTGCACATCCACATCGTATGTGGTGAACAGCGCGCCATCGCAGGCCAGCGCGCGCAGGCGATAATCGCCCGGCGCGGGGAACGAAACTTTGGTCTGTGCGACGTTGGGCTTTCCGTATACAGCGGGACTCACTTCGGGATCGAACTTCACGCCGCTCTGCCCGCGATACAGCAGCCATCGCACTTGCAGGCCCAGAGGCCGCCCGCCGCGACCGGTGCTGGTCTTCGGCTTGGGAACGCCATCGTCGGTCGCCGTGACAGAGACGGTGGCCGTCGAAGGCAACGTGATCGTTTGTGCGGCGCTGCCGGTCAACTTCGGAGGATCGTTCTCATGCGGACCGTCAGTTTCCCAAATGCCGATGGAGCGATCCACCACCGCATTCTTCGTAATGAGAGGCTGATCCACTTCCCATTCGGGCTGCAGCCAACCCTTGGCCGTGCTGGTGCGGCCCGCTGATGTCAAGGTCCAAACCAGGCGCTTGTCTTTGGGCCAGTCTTTGGCAACAGTGGTTTTGAAAACAAACCAGCGGCGGCCCGTGTAAAAATGCGTGGGCTGGCCGTCGTCGCCCTTATCGCGATCGAAATTATTGCCCTGCCCCAACGGCACATCGATCTCCTCTTCGGCGTTGCGATTGTAATAGCCGAAGTAAAAGGAGAAGCTGCCGTCGGCGTTCGCCTCCCAACCGTCGAACGTCGGGCTGACGTCCTGGCCCCTCGCGTACTTCACGCCGGGATAAGGGATCTGGGCGCGCAACACCCACAGGCCCGCACCAAGCAACAGCGCGACCACACATATGAATCTGGCGACCGGCGCCGTCGCGAAAATACGTTTCACAAAGATCGCTCCTGGAGAACCAACGCCTCTGAGAACTATTTCGCGTTCGACGCCTGCTGCGCGCTTTGCTTTGCTTTGCGCTCCGCTATCTCGCGCTTGAAGTCGTCGTCGGACATGTAATAGTAGCTCAGCCACGCCGAGCCCATTTCGTCCACGGTGCGCTGGCCCCACGTGATCTGCGCGTCGGGATCGGGATTGAAACGCGCGTTCACCGAATTGTCGTGCCACATGATGGAATGCAGCACGGTGCCTGCCGGCAGCAGCGGCGCGGCGTCATCGTTATAGACGTAGTTCAGGTGCCAGTTGAAGAAGAACCGCGCACAGTTCAGCATTTCCGTTTTGCCGCTGGGATAAATCGCTTCCAGGCATTCGGCCTTGCCCCGGCTGTGCAAGTGCGGCTGGAAAGAAAGCAGGCGCGCGGGCTTGATCAGCGGCATGTAGCCGTCCGAGCGCACGTCGGCTTCGCCCGGCCGCAGGTCGATATCGTTCGCGCCCACCGTGAGTGACGTAATGGAATGCTTGGGCACATAACCGCGCGGATAAAACTTCAGACCGAGCGCGACATTCGTGGGCGTGTCGCTCTTGCCATCCGAATGCAGATGGAATTGGAAGTTGATCTTCGTGCCTTCCTTCACCAGGCGGCCGGAGCCTTCCGGGAACATATCGCCGCCCTTGCCGATAGCGTATTCATTGAGGAAAAGTCCCTGCTCGCCCACTTCCAGCGAGACATTGCCGTCAAGTTGGCCGCTGTGAACTGTGTCGTCCTCCGGTTCCACCAGCGATGTGCGGATGTGGTGGATGACGTTGTGACCCTTGAGCGGGATGATCTGCACGGCCTTGATGTAGCGATCCTCGGCGAGATGCGGATCAACCAGGATGTCGGGCCACTGATCGGGACCGCGCGCTTTGACGACGATATCCTGCGGGAGTTTGACGATCAGGTCGGGCTCGCCGATGTACCAGACGTCGCCTTCGGGAAACTTGCGCGCGGGCGGCATGTCGGCGATGTTGCCCTGCGGCGCGCCCGCGTCCACCCACTTCACGATGGTGGCGATTTCCTGATCGGTCAGCGACACGTCGTTAGAGAAATGCTGCACGCCAAGTGATTTGTCGATGTACCACGGCGGCATTTCGCGCGCGGCTACCTTCGCCTTGATGGATTTCGCCCAGGGACGCGCCTCGTTGTAAGTCATCAGGGACATGGGCGCGAACGTGCCGGCGCGATGGCAGACCTGGCAATGCTCGGCCAGTATGGGCGCGACATCCTTCGCGAATGTCGCGGTTGGCGATGTTTGGGATTGCGCCAGAACGGCGGACGCAGCCAGAAGAACGGTGACGACGAGTCGTTGCATCGTTATGCCTCCCACAAGTACGGCTGACATTATGTCTGATTTTTTCTGCGGGCGGTACCATGGGAGAAATTTAGTCTGATGGAGTGTCCGTTAGGATGTGGCGCACGCACTCTGCGTGCCGTGTCGATACTCGTATCGACACATTTCCCGCCGGGAGCAGGCGTCGAATGGAGAATCGACGCGGCACGCATGAGTGCGTGCGCCACAAGGTCACAGGCTAACGTTTTGTCGCAACAGCTCATCAGAAAATCAACTTTAGCGCGAGCTGCACCTGGCGCGGCGTGCCGACGATGCTGGTGATCTTGCCGAACTGGCTGTTGGGAGTTCCGGTGCCGCTGAACGCGCCCGAAACCGGCAGCCCGAAATTCGCACGGTTGAAAATGTTGAAGAATTCCGCTCGGAATTGCAGATTCACAGACTCTCGGATGCGCGTGTCCTTGAGCAGCGCCAGATCCGTCGTGAGCAGGCCCGGGCCGCGGGCGACGTCGCGTCCCAGATTTCCGAGCGTGCCTTGCGTCTGCAGCGCGAAGCAGGCCGGGTTGAACCAAGCGTTCACGTTGGTCTGCTGAATGTCGCAGCCATCGACATAGTTCGGGCGGTCCGGGCTCTGCGTGTAGGCGCGCGAGACGCCGCTGATGATGTTGACGGGCACGCCTCCGTAGGCGCTCTCGATTCCCGAGAATTGCCACCCTTCGACGAATCGGTTGCCGTGAAAGGGTAGCGCCCAAATTCCGTTCACGCGCAGGGTATTGCGGATATCGAAACCGCAGAGGCCTTTGTCTCCCAAAACATTGTATGGATTCTGCGGCGTGTTGGTGGATGCGGCCGTGCCTCCGCTGTTGGTGGTGTTGCCGCCGCCTCCTCCACCGCCGATATCGTCGATGCACACGGAATACGTGTAGGATCCCTGGATTTGCAGGCTCTTCGAGAAGCGGCGGTTGAGCGTGGCCTGAAAGGAGTTGTAGCGCGAGTCGCCGAGCGTGGTGTTATCCGAAAAGCTTCCCAGCGCGCAGTTGATGCGCCCCGAGCCCTGCGCTGCGGTCGGGCACGTGGGGTTCAGGCCGAAGTGATACAGGCCCGTGGAATCGATGGTCGCGGGGAACGGATCATCTTCAATTGCCGAAAGAAGCTTGACGCCGCGCGAGCCGACGTAGGCCACCATGAGCACGGTGCCCGGCGTGATTTCACGCTGCACGTTCAGGTTGTACTGCATGTTGTAGGGCGTCGCCGAGGTGCGATACGCCCAGCCGGTGGTGAGCGTCAGCTGTGTGGCTACGTTTCCGACGAACGGCGCCGGATACAGCGCGCTGTTCACCTGCGACTGCGTCCACGGGTAGGCATTGTGGAAACCGCTGACGTAATCGCCGGGCACGATGGGCTGATGGAAAATGCCGAAGCCCGCGCGGATGGATGTCTTGTGATCGGAGAAAGGATCGAAGGCGACGCCCACGCGCGGATCGAACGTTTTCAGCGAAGGATTGCTGACGAACGGATGCGGGACGTTCGTCACGTTCGTATCCGTGTTGAAATTCTCGATCGTGTAGAGCTGATTGTGGACGTCCACCGGATTCGTCATGGGCGACCAGCGCACGCCCAGGTTCACTGTGAGGCGGCGCGAAACTTTCCAATCGTCCTGCACGTAGGGAGTAAATTCGAGGTCGCGAAAATCGCGATTGGCATAAAGGACGCCGCCCGCGGCGTAGTTCACGCCCGTAAGGTTCGTGGCGACGCCGGTATTCACGAACGACGCGAGTCCTGATTGAAACACCCATATGGGCTGCTGTTTCGTTGCCAGATAATGATTCGTTTGGAAACGCGAAAGGGAGATGCCGAAGCGCAGGCTGTGCGCGCCTTTGTTCCATAGGATGTCGTCGGCCTCGGTGAAACGGTTTTGATTTTGGTTGAACGGAATGACCAGGTCTTCGCCCAGGTTGGAGAGTCCGCTGATTTGGACGCCTCCATCGCCGAAGCCCATGTTCGGGAAAAATTGCAGCGGCTGTACTCCGTTCGCCGTCGCCGCGTTGGGCTGGCGGGCCGAAGAAACCTGACGCGTGAAACTGGCGCGGAAAAGATTCACGATGGTGGGCGAGATCAGATGGCGCTCCTCCGTCGTCAGGAACTGATTGTGGGAGTGGCCGAACTCAGTCCAGAACGGCAGCGGGCCACCGGCGGGGCCGCCGCCGCCAAAGGGTTCGGTGAGATTCGCTTTGTCGGAAAGGTAGCGCCCGAAAATCGAGTCCTTGGCCGAGAGAATGTAATCGATGCGCCCCAGTACGTAGTTTTCGTTCGAAGGTTGGACGCCGGTCTGCACCGCTGTTCCGATGTTGTTCGAGCCGACGGTGCCCGGATCGGGCAGAGGGAAAATCGCGAGCGTGTTGATGATCGCCGTACGCGTGGCCACGGGAAGCGTAGCGGCGGGAACGCATACGTTCGGCACATTGCAGGCGGGGACGAGCGCGACCTTTGTCTCACCCAGGCTTTGGCGGACGCCCTCGTAATTCGTGAAAAAGAAAAGCTTGTCTTTCCTGAGCGGGCCGCCGATGCTGCCTCCATACTGATTCTTGCGCAGCAATTGTTTTGCGCCGCTGGGAGCGTGGAAGAAGGAATCCGCGTCAAGCTTATCGTTGCGGAAGAAGTCGTAGGCGGTGCCGTGGAACGAATTGGTTCCGGATTTGCTGACCGCGTTGATCACGGCTCCGTTGCCTGCGAATTGCGCGCCGTAAGAATTGGTGAGCGTTTGAAACTCGGCTATGGATTCGATGCCGAGCGAGGAGCCAGAGATAGAGCCGATGCCGCGATTCGAAAATCCCTGCAGGTTTTCGTCGTCCATCAGGATGGCTTGTCCGGCGGGGCGCGCGCCTGCGACGGAGTAAAGCGTTCCCCGCCCTTGCAGCGCGCTCGCATTGAACGCGTTGTAGGTCTGCACGCCCGGGGCAAGCTGGATGAGCTGCTCGAAGTTGCGGCCGTTGAGCGGCAGCTCCTTCATCTGCGTGGGATCTGTGACCGAGCCGACCGCGCCGTTGGTGGTTTCAACCAACGTGGCCTGGCCTTCGACGGTGACGGTCTGTGTCTGCTGTCCCACGGTGAGCGCGAAATCCACCACGCTCTGCACGCCGACGGTCAGCGTGATGCTCTTGCGAACCTCGTTGGAAAATCCCGTGCGAGACGTTTGCGCGTCGTATTCGCCAACCGGTAATTCAGGCACGCGATAGCGGCCCTGGTCGTCGCTGGTAGCGTTGGCCGTCGCGCCCGTGGCGACGTTTTTCACTTCGATCGCAGCGTTCGGCACGGCGGCTCCGCTGGTATCGGTGACGGTGCCGAGGATGGTTGCGGCGGCTCCCTGGCCTGACACAGGAGAGACGGTCGCGACCATCGAGAGGCTTGCGATCAGCGCGACAATCGCGAGACGCGCGTTGCCATGAAACAGTTTTCTCATATCCACTCTCATATTTGGCGAGCCCCCTTCGAAAATCCGTTCGCCTACTCAACCCCGTAGCGGGGCACAATTATTTCCGAAGCGGATGTGGTTGTCAATGGCGGGTCGTTGACCGAAGTCGTTGGACCGCTCCCTCTGTCGCGGCTCGGGTCCGCGTTTGTCTGTTACGCGCTGCGATGCGCGGGCAGAAGCTTCGCTGCGTTTTCGTGATAGATGCCGCGCAGCTCGGCGGCGCTGAGGCCGCTGGATTCCAGGCCGGTGGCTTGCGCGGCGGGATTCGCGAATGGAAAATCGCTGCCGTAGACGATCTGCGACGCGCCGACCAGCATCTTGAGCGATTGCATCAGCACGGGATTGGTGGACTGCGCGGTGTCGTAATAAAAGCCACGCAATTGCGCGAGGCGCGAATTGGGCTCGGCTGGCTTGGTGATGTTGTCGCCATTGCCCGCGGGTCCCAGAAGCGCCCAGCGACGGAGACCAGCGTTCCTCCGGCGTGCGAAAAGATGAACTTGATATCGGGGCAGCGCGTGACGGTGCCGCTCGCGATCAGGCTCAGGATGGCGCGTGTGGTGTCCGCGGGATATTCGGCGATCTGCGACTGAACGCCCTGAATGAGATTCGTGCAGCAGGCGATGGCCAGAGGATGCGTGTAGACCACAGCCTTGCGGCGGTTCAGCTCGTCGAACAGCGGCGCGAAGGTTTTATCGCCCAGCCATTTATTGTCGTAGCTGGTGAGCATGGCGACGCCTTCGGCCTTCAACGTGTCGAAGCCGTACTCCAGTTCCTTGAGGCTGCCGTCGACGTCGGGCACGGGCAAAGATGTGAACAGGCCGAACCGTCCTTTATAATCCGACGCCATTTTCGCGCCGTATTCATTGACCTCGCGCGCAGCCTTGCGGCTCTCTTCTACGTCGCCGAACCACACGCTGGGAGCGGTGGGCGAGATCATCGACGTTGCGATGCCGGCCTTGTCCATGTCCTCCAGGTTGCGCGCGGGCGTGTAATCCTTCCACTGCGGTCCTCCGCCGAGGTGCTTGCGGCCTAACAGCGCGAGATAGTCGGGCGAGACGTAGTGCTGATGAACGTCGATGATGCGGCGGGCGTTGTTCTCAGTGGCGTTCTGTGCCGATATCTTTTTCACGAGGGCACCGGCGCCGAGAGCGGCGAGTCCTCCCAACACTTCGCGCCGTGAAGGACGGGCCGAGCCAAGGTGAATACTCATAACGCTGGATGCTACAGGGACGAGGGTTTCGTGTCAAGGGTTGTGAGCTGCCAGCCTTGACCTTGTAGACACGCGGACATATAATTCACCCCGATGCAGATGGGCGCCCGTCGCGTGAGTTCCAGAAGTCTTTCCATCAGGC
Organism: Terriglobia bacterium; assembly: GCA_963699945.1. Lineage (GTDB taxonomy): Bacteria > Acidobacteriota > Terriglobia > Bryobacterales > Bryobacteraceae > Palsa-187. The sequence continues at coordinate 137,568 of CAVOVW010000003.1, read as the reverse complement.
TCGCTGCGGGCGCGGCGGTGTTCGCGTTCGGATGCCTTGTCGCATATGCGCAGGAGCGCTCGCCCGTGGATCTTACGGGCACGTGGCGCTGGGTGCATCACGAGGATGAGTATGAGCATGAGCCCGGAGCCGATCCCGGCGAGTATTGGGGTTTGCCGTTGAACGATGCCGCGCGCATGCGGGCCGATACGTACAACGAAGAGTGGGTGAGCACCGCCACGCTGCTGCAATGCAGGCCGAGGCCGGTGGGCTATCAGCCGCTGGGCTTGGATCCGATGCGCATCGATCAGATGGTGGACCCTGTGTCGCGGCAGATGCTGGCGTTGGGGATCGCGTACGAAAAAACGCCGGGGCAGCGGATGGTGTGGCTGGACGGCCGCCCGCGTCCTTCGCAGTACGCGAAGCATTCGTGGGAAGGTTTTTCGCTGGGCAAGTTCAAGGGCGACACGCTCGAAATCACCACCACGCATATCAAGGAAGCTTACGCGCGGCGCAACGGCGTGCCCACAAGTTTTCGCGCCACGGTGGTCGAACAGGTTTCGCTGGATGAGCCGTTCATGACGTGGGTGGTGACGATCATGGACCCGGACTATATGACCGAGCCGCTGGTCAAGAGCTCCATTTATGTGCGCGCGCCCACGTTGCGGCTGCCGCAGTATCCGTGCCAGCCGGAAGATGAGCAGATGCCGGGCGTGGGATATCGCGTGCCGCATTATCTGGTGGGCGAGAATCCATACCTGACGGAAGACGCCGTGAAATACCGGACGCCGCTGGAAGCCGTGCGCGGCGGCGCGGAGACCACGTATCCGGAATGGCAGAGCGTGCTGGCGAAGCTCTCGCCGCCGAAGGAGCAGTTCGCATACAAGCCGATATATAAGGATGCATCGACGCGCATCGCGGAGATGGCGGATGCGCAACCGAAGCACGCACCGGCCTATGACAAAGTGGAGCCGCTGCACGTGGCGGGCAACGTATTCATGATCGGCGGCGCAGGCGCGAATATCGCGGTGTCCGCGGGAGGCGACGGAATCATCATGGTGGATTCCGGAGCGGAGAAGGCGAGCGATAAAGTACTGGCCGCGGTGCGCAAGGCCGCTGAAGCGCTGGTGCCGCCGGAGCGGCCGGATTCCGCTTCGCCCTTCGGAGACACGTGGCAGGTGACGCACGCGTTTCGCGATCCGGTGATCCGCATGATCATCAACACCAGCGACGGCGCGGATCATGTGGGGGGCAACGCGAATATACACATGTCGCCGCTGTTCCGTCCGCTGGGCGCGGATGGCGGCGCGAACATCGCGGTGATTGTGGCGCATGAAAACGTGCAGAATCGCATGGCCGACCGCAAGGCTCCCGAGGCGGCGCTGCCCACCAGCGTGTATTCGTCGGACAAGTACACGATCCATCGCTTCCTGAATAATCAGGCGATTCAACTGGTGCACCTGGCGAATGCGACCACGGATGGCGATAGCGCGGTGTTCTTCCGCCGATCGGATGTGCTGGCGACGGGCGACGTTTTTAACAGCGACGTATACCCGCCGATTGACGTGGATCGCGGCGGCAGCATTGAAGGCGAGATCGAGTCGCTCAATAAGCTGACGGATATGTGCGTGGAGGAATTTATGTCGCAGGGCGGCACACTGATTGTTCCGGGCCACGGATGGCTCAGCGATGCGGGCGACCTGGGCTATTACCGCGACATGATCATTATTATTCGCGACCGGGTGCAGAAGATGATCGATTCGGGAATGATGCTGGCTCAGGTGAAGGCCGCCAAGCCGACGCTGGATTACGATCCCGAGTACGGACGCGAGCCGGGCGTCACCGCTCATTTCGTGGAGGCCGTATATCGCAGCCTCGCGGAAAAGAAGAAGGCCAAATAGAACAGAAGGCGTTGCGTGCAACAGGAGACACCCATGAAACGAATGATGCTTCTCACATGCGCCGCGGCGCTGCTCACATGCGTTCCCGGGCTGGCCCACCACTCCTTTGCCGGAACCTATGACGCCAGCAAAGAGATCACGATCAAGGGCAAGATTGTCGAAGTCTCGCTGCGATCGCCACATTCGTTCTTTTTTGTGGAGGCTGAGGACGCGAACGGCGTGGCGCAGCGCTGGTCCCTGGAAGGCGCGTCGGCCGCGCAGTTCGCGCAGCAGGGCGTGACGCGCGATGCGCTGAAGGTGGGCGACGTGGTGGAAGTGGTCGGCAATCCCGCGCGCAGCATGACCACGGGTTCGCGCGCGCGACTGTTGAAGATCACGCGGCCGAGCGATGGGTGGTCGTGGGGCACGCGTCCGGGCGAGACGGTTCGATAGCGGGCACACGATATCCAAAGAAAATTCATGAACCGCCGAATGCCAGTGCGATGTGCTTTTGCCATGATGTGTGCGGCGGGCATGTGTTTGTTCGCGCAGGAAGGTGGACGCGGCGGGCGCGGAGGGCCGCCGCCCACGGCGAAAGCTTCGGCTCCCATCGATCTGACGGGTTACTGGACGGCGGTGATCACCGAAGACTGGCACCTGCGCATGCAGACGGCGCCGAAGGGCGATTTCGGCGTGGGCGCTCCGGGAGCGGTGGTGCTGCCGGGCGGCGCGGCGTATGGGCTGGGGCCGAATCCGTCAGACGGCGGCAACATTCCTTATAAGACGAAGGGCGGCCAGGCTGCGATGAAGTGGGACCCCGCGAAGGACGAGGCCGATGGAAATCAGTGCCGCGCGTATGGCGCGCCGGGCGTGATGCGGCTGCCGACGCATTTGCACGTTACGTGGAAAGATGACAACACGCTCCAGATCGAGGCGGACGCGGGGTCGCAAACACGCGAGCTCCATTTTGTTCCGCCGCCGCAGGGCGGGCAGATCAATTTTCAATCGGGCGCGTACATTCCACCGGAGGCCGTCAAGATGGAGCCGCCGCCGGGAGTGCAAGCTTCATGGCAGGGATATTCGGTGGCGCAGTGGACGATCATGGGCGGAGGACGCGGCTACGATCGCAGCGGCAGCCTGAAGGTGATCACCACGCATTTGAAACCGGGCTACTACTGGAAGAACGGCATGCCTTATACGGAGAACGCCGAACTGACGGAACACTTCCGCGCGCTGGGCCTGCCCGATGGCAGTCAGTGGATCATCCTGGTGCAGACGGTGGAAGATCCCGAATATCTGACGCAGCCGTTCGTGGTGAATTACCACTTTAAGAAGCTGGCGGATGGATCGAAGTGGAATCCTACGCCGTGTTCGGCGCGCTGACCTCGCCGCGCGTTATTCGCAAGAGGTCGTGACCTGATTATTGCGACAGGGTAAAGTTGACGTCGATCTCCGTCACCACTTCTACGGGCTGCCCATTGAGTAGCGTCGGTTGATAAGCCCACTTCGTCACCGCTTCGGTTGCGGCCTTGCCCAGGATCGAAGGGCCGGCCATCTGTTTCAGGTCGCGAATGGTGCCGTCTTTCGCGATAACCGCGGTGAACTTAACGACGCCCTGCACGTGTCCCGCGATGGCGACCGGAGGATAGACGGGCGCGACCTTTCGCACGAGGCGCGCCGCCTGCAGCGAGCTGGTGACCCTGATTTGTTGCGAAGTGATTTGCTGCGGCACCGTCTGCGGCAGAGCGGAGGCTGGTGTGGGCGCCCTGGCGGCGGGAGCCGAAACGGGCTGTGGTGGCGGCGCGACCCGCGTGTTGAGAACGGCACTATTCAGCGGCACGGGCGCCGTTATCGATTGTTGTGGCGCGACAGAAGCCGGTTGATCGATCACCGGCAGGCGCGACGGTGTCCGGTCTAACGACGGCGGCGTAAAGGCACGCGACGCGGATCGTTCCACGCGGGGAGCCTCGGCGGACTCGGTTGCATACACGTTCCTGCCCGGAATCGGAATGGTCTCCACCTTACGCGCGGGGGTCCCCGCAGCCTGCGCCGCCGTGCGGGAACGGCAGGTCTGGGCTGTTGAACAGACGCAGCGGAAGCGCTGGCGGGCGTTGCACGGAGGAGAGAGCCAGAACGGATTCGCGCGACGTCTTGCCCATGGCGTCCAGCGTTTCCAATTGCACTTCCACGCGTTCCGCGGAGGATTGGAAATAAATATGACCGATGGTGATCTGCTGCGCGGTGAGAGGGATCACGACGGGCTGCTTGTCGGTCTCCGTGATGGTGAGTTGCCCTTCGTGCGCTTGCGCCACTGCGGGGCTTTGCGCGTCCCAATGAATGTTGAGTCCTGTGCCCTGCGCTTCCACCGTCAGTCGGAACGGGAAGGCGGGCGCGGGTTGGGTCTTGGATTCCGTCGTAGTCGACGGCTTGATGATCGATAGAGGATCGCCACGGAAAACGAGGACGGCAACGCCCGCCGAGAGACACAAGCCAATCAGGAGCGCGAGTGTCCACGCGATGGTCAGCCAAACGCTTTTCTCTTTCGATGGAGCAGCCGGCGCGGACGCAGGGTTCCGGCTTGCAGGCTGTTCGCGCGACGCGACATCGCTCGTGGTTTCGTTTGAACTGTTTTGGCGTGAGTTATCTTTTCGCGAATTGTCGGGGCGCGAAGTCTCCTGGAGTTTTTCGCGCGCGGCATTCTCGCGTGAAGGTGCAGAAGGCGGAGTCTTTTCAGCAGGCGGCTGGGCGATCGTTACGACGGGCGCCGGCGGGACGGGTGCCTCTTTTAAAGGCATCTGCACGACCGGTGCGGGCGGCGCAACTCTAATAACGACGGGCTCCACAACCGGCCACTTCACCAATTCCGCTTCGGGTTCGCTCGCGGGCGGCTGTACAACAGACGGGGGCGCGACGGATGGCGGTTCGATGGATGACTCGGCGGCGGCGAGCAATTCGGAAAGCGACGCGCTCGCGCCGGCGAAAGGCGCGGACGCGGAGTCGTCGTGAAACGGCAGGCGCGTCACGTCGAGCGGAAAATCCATCAGCGAGAACGGACTGATGACGCCTTCGCCCATCCAGAAAAAGAATCCGCCGGTGTGCGGACGCGATGAACCTATCAGTAGAACTATGTTGGTGGGTTCGGAGAACTGCCTGCCTACAAGATCGATCTCGGCGTCGCGCAGCTCAAGGTTTGCGCCGAAGTCGGTACGGAAGTAGCCGATCACCGCGGAAGACGCGCCGGAGCGCTCGGTGCGCAGCCGTTCCAGCTCCGCTGTGTTCAGAGTGTAAGCGCCGTTCTGCGTGGGTTCGGAAGGAAGCCACACGTAGTCGTCCACCACGACGACGGAATCGCTGCGGCCCTGATGACCGAACAGAAGGCCGCCGATCTCGCGAGCGGAATCGCCCAGGGCGCGCGTGCGAATCTCCAAATCGCTCTGCAGACGCGCGACAAGGTAGCGTGACAAATTTACGCAAATGGGAGCGCCGGGAAATGTCCAGCTCCACACCTGTGCTCCGGAAGCCGACGGGTTTCCGGAGGCGGGTCTCGCGATAGATGGCGTACTCATGCTTCGCCTCACTGACGCGGCTCTGCATCGGCCGACGTAAGGAACTATTACTCTCCGGGGTCCTTCTTATTGTGCATCCATGAATCAGATTAGAGAAGACTTTGGATGAATAAACATATGCGTTTCGTACTAAGAGTTGTGGGACTTCCGGGCGGGTTTCCAGTACTCGGCGAGAGCCCGACCCGTGAAGAGTTAAGTCGGGCGGTTTCGGGCCAGCCTCAGTCGTGAGAGCGGGGATCCAAATTCCGTAAGGAATTGTAGTCCCCACCTTTACAGGTGGGGCTAGCCGAGGTGGGGGTTTGCGGTCATTGCTAACTAGCCCCGCGCTTACGCATGGGGCTCTGAATCAGTACGCCGATCCGTTTATTCGAAACGAGTGGCAGCGACTGCGGCGGTCCATGCGGCGTGCCAGTTCGTGGCTGGATAGTCGGGTGTCGGTGGATTTCCGGGAGGAACGTTTGCCGGACGCGTGATGGGCGGTGCGGGAAGAGGCTCAACACCGATATAGTTGCCGTGGCCGAAATTCCATGAATCGGGAATTTCGAACGGAGCTGCGAAGTTCGCAGGCATGGGATTCGAAGGACCGCCGCGGCCCAGCGCGCCGTGCCACCACGGATGCCCGTCCGCTATGATGCCCGCGATTAAGTTGCCTAGAGGAAATGCAGCGGCCAGCACTTCATCCTTTTTCGAAGCGAGCACCGAGATGGCGCCGACCTTCGCAGCGGCGGCCTGGAATTCCGTGTCCAGGCAATTGTCGTCGATGGCTCCCGCCATGATGATGGCGCGCCGCACGGGCATTTTCAAAAGCGAGATGGTTTCCAAGATCACGCGAGCACCCAGACTGTGCGAGGCGAAGGAAACGCTGGCGGCGCCCGGGAAATTAGCGTCGATAAACGGCGCGATGATTTTGGCGGCGTCGTTGGCGACGCGCGGCTCCTCGGGATAATCCAGACCGTGCGCCCAGGTGGAATCGCCCGGCCACAGCAGCCCGATGAAGATGGACCCCGCGTCGAGACCTAGCAGCCCATCCCAATTCGAGAGACTCGCGATGCCCGCGGCTCGATTCACGTTGAAGCCGTGCGTGACGATCAGCACGTGGCGCGCTTTGATATCGGCCTGCAACTGCGTGAGCGTGAGTCCCGCGTAATTCGCAGATGTCCGAGCCCTGGTTCACGGCGACCGTTGTCGCGAGATTGCCTCCGACGGGCGCTAGCCGCATGTCGAGGAAGCGCGTCATGCGCGGCCTTTCTTATTCACAAGCTGCATGGCATTCACGGACGTGGTGAGCGCGGTGGCCAGATCTTTCGCCACGGGAGCGAGCGGCGTGGCCAGCAGGCCCACCATTACCGCTTTTCCGATGTCCAGCCAGTTGGGCGCGGGCGTCGCCAAAAGAAAAGTCGCCACGATGGCGAGTACCAGGGCCGCGAACATCGCGCAGACCTTGGTCCAGTTGCGGTAAAACTGATCGCTGCGCTGGTAGGTTTCATCCAGCAGCGCGGTGACGATCAAATCGAAGCGTCCGAAAACATCGGATTGCCCCGGCGTCAGCGCGGTGCCCATCGCGATATTCGCGGCGATCGCCTGCAATGTCGCGGCATCCACGCCGGTCACGGCTGCAACGGCCGGCGCGTTCTCCACGCTGAGATTGAGCTTGATCAAAGTCTTCGCGATCGCCTTCTGGCTGGCCAGGTCGGTGCCGTTGTACCAGTTCGCCTGCAGCGTATCGATGATCTTCGGCTGCGATAAAGCGTTGTGCACTCCGGCCGTCGGCGTCAACGCCGAGACCGTATGCCGAATGCGGCCGAAGCCGATGCGGTTGACGCCGCCCCAGAACGCTTTGCTCGCTTCAACGAGGCCAAAGGACGCGGTGCCCAGCGCTCCAATGGCAATGATGATGTTGGCCAGTTCGGTCGAATTCATTGGCTGTGCCAGAATTTGCATGGCTCCTCTGTCTCCTCAGTTAATCCACTTATACACGCTAGTACTGTGCAGCAACAGCCTAATTTCAACAAAGGATGGTAATTTCTACGCCCTAGTACTATGTCATTTTCACCGGGGTAAGGCCGCGGGTCCGAAGCCTATCCCCCTTTTGCGGTGATACGGCGCGCGATTTTTGCGGGCGATTTGCGGACCGCTTTTGCGGGGGACGTGCGCGAGCAGTAAAATGATGACTGATGCAAAAACGAAACGGAACACATTCGGGACGAGCGGCTGCCACGGCGGCACTTCTGGTATTGCCCGCGCTGCTTGCGCCGGGGGCGAGGGCCGACGGAATTTCACAGGTTTTCGACAGCCAAATCACAATTCTGGAACATGAGCATCTGCCGCTGGCGGAAGCCATGCCCGCCGACAAATATGAATTCGCGCCGACGAATGGCGCGTTCAAAGGCGTGCGTACGTTCGCGCAACAGGTTCGTCACATGGCGACGCTGATCTACATGGCGTCGGGTGCTGTTCTGGGAGAAAAACCGCCTGTGGATATCGGCAAGGACGATAGCGGTCCCGCATCGGTGAAGACGAAGGCGCAGCTTGTGGAATATTTGCGTGGAGCGATCGCGTTCGCGCACAAGGCGGCGCTCAGCGTGAATGCGAAAAACGAGCTCGACGATGTCACGTTCGGCGATGGCAAAATGAAGCGCGTCGCCGCGATCTCCATGATCACGTGGCATAGCTTCGATCACTACGGCCAGATGGTGGAATACGTGCGGATGAATGGCATTATTCCTCCGGCCAGCGCGCCTCCGCCGCCGTCGGCCGCAAAGAAATAACGCGAAGAAATAAACGGTACAACCGCGACTCAATATAGTGAGCGGGCGCTGAAGCGCCCGTTGCAGGCTGAAGCCTGCTCCACCGATTGTCGACGCTCGTTCAAAGGGTCAACAGCGGCTTGAATTTTTTCAGTAGGACCTGCCGGGCTATAAGCCGGTTTTTGTGCCTGCCTCTTGCGAAGCAGGTGGCAACCATTCCTCTGGGCCGCCGATCTCTCAGCGGCTCTAGCAACCTACCCGGAACTTGTAACGGAGCGGGCCGCTCCTGCTCCCCTATTTGGTCTTGCTCCGCATGGGGTTTACCCTGCCAGCGTCGCGTTACCGGAGCCGCGGTGCGCTCTTACCGCACCTTTTCACCCTTACCCGGTTCTTCCCGCCGAAGCGGTGGTCACCGGGCGGTATTGTTTTCTGTGGCACTATCCGTAAAACTCGCTTTAAGCGAATCCCCCCGGCCGTTAGCCGGCATGCTGCCCTATGGAGACCGGACTTTCCTCCCGCCCCACCGGTTTCCCGGCGGGACCAGCGGCTGCCCATCCGGCAGGTCCGCCCTAATTATCGGAGCTCAGGTGTCCGATGGCAAGTGTAGGCGCGATGTTGGCATCCGAATTGCATAGTTGAGACGCAATTGGTTTTTGGGAATCCAGGGTGTATTCGCGATTTCTAATAGCAACTCCTTAGATAAGCAGTAAGTGTGGATAAAACATTTCGGGGGTCTGGTGTTTTAACTACTAATTCTGTATGCTGGTGCAAAGTGGCCAGTTAGAGAAGTTTTTGTGGTCGGTGGAGGCCAAATAACGATTATGAAGATTTCACGTTTTCAGGTAGTTCTGGGTGTAGGCGCGGCGCTGCTCGCGATATCGTCCATGCGCACGGTTTCCGCACAGGGTTTGGATACGCAGGCAGACAAGAACGGCTGGGAAGAGATCAACTTTGACTTCAACTCGCGGTGCTGGTGGACGGTTTCCCCAGCCTGCTGCGGCTGAGCGAGCTGCTGCAGACGAATCCAACGTACAAAGTCAGGATTGAAGGGCACACCGACCGCATCGGCACGGACGCGTATAACCAGCAGTTTGGGACTGGCGCGCGCCACTGCCGTGCGCGACTTCCTGGTGAAGTACGGCACGCGTCCCGCGCAGATGGAAATAACCTCGCGCGGCAAAACTCGACTTTGAAATATGGTCCCGGCAAACCCGGAGTGTGCCGCACGGATGAGGAGCGCTGGATGGACCGGCGCGTGGCGCTGACGGTGACTCGACGACCAAGGCCGCACGGTGGGCGCGGGCGGCGCGGGCGACGCGATTCGGGCGATTCACCGGCCCAAAGCGGCGGCCTCGCGGATTGCTGCAACGAAGTGCTACAGCGGCTGGATAAGCTCGACACACATCGAGCGCATGCTGAAGGATCTGGCGGATCAGAACAAGAAACTGGCGGATGAAGTGGCGCGGCTGCGGGCGAATCAGGAGCGATGGCGGGACGGGTGAATCGCCGCCTCCGCCACCGGCTGCGGCGCCGCCGACGACCAGGAATCGCCAAGGCGGTGACGGATGAAATGGAGAAACGCGCGCCCAAGTTCGAAGTGCTGGGCATGAACGTGGGCGGCACGGACACGGGCGATGCGACGTTTCACCGGCAAAGGCCGCTACTTCGGCACGTTCGGCCAGCATTACGCCTTGCAGACGGAAGGCGAATATTTCTACAGCAGAGGCCAGCGCGAAGGCCAGTTCGACGTGGGCCTGGTGGATCGCGTGGGCCGCTTCCAGGCGGGTCTGTTCTCCAGCTTCAAGCACGTGAATCTCACGGGCGATCAAACAGGAGGCACGCTGGGCCAGGGAGCGGTGACCTTGGAATATTTGTTCGGCTGGGGCAAGATCGGCGCGTATGGAACGAAGGCGTTCCTGGATGACGCACTGGTGAACACCACCTTACTGGATTCGGGCGGTTTGATCACCAGTATCCAAACGCAAACCTACTTGCGCGTGGTGGATCAGGCGGGCATCAACGCTACCGGTCCTCTGTTCGGCAAGAATTACTTTGAAGGCAACATCGGCTATTTGAGGAGCACTGTGTCGGGCGACCGGCTGGGCGGCACGCTGCGTCTGATTTTCCCGGTGAGCCCCCACGTGGCGTTTACGCTGGAAGGCGGCGTGAACGAAACGCTGCTGGAGGCGGGTAACCGCGGTCGCGTGGTGGCGGGTGTTCAATTCGGAAACTTCATGCGACCGAAGGATTACCTGACCACGGAGCTCGCAACGCCGGTGCAGATTCCGCGCGTTCGTTATGAAGTGCTGACGCGGACCGCGCGCGTGGGCGACCTCGCGCCGATCGCCGATGCGGGTCCGGATCAGACGCTGCCGGACGCGGCGACTGTGACGCTCGATGGTTCGAACTCTTACGATCCGAACGGCGACAAGATCACTTACCAGTGGCGGCAGAGCGGCGGGCCCGCGGTGACGCTGTCGGCGCCGACCAGCGCCGTCACAACCTTCTCGGCCGCGGCCGGCAACGTGTACGTTTTCACGCTGACCGTGCGCGATCCTTATGGTCTGCAAAGCGTGGCGCGCGTCGCGATCACGACTTCGCCGAACGCACCTCCTCAGATCCTGCTGTTCGACGCCTCGCCCGGCTCGGTTCAATCGGGCCAGGTGACCAGTCTTGTGTGGCAGGTGATCAACGCCGATACGGTCACGATCTCGACCATCGGAAGCGTGTCACTCACAGGAGCGTCGCAGGTCGCCCCGACGGCGAACACCGTTTACCAGATCACGGCGACGAAGGGCAGCCAGAGCGTGACAGCTACGACGTCGGTGATCGTAACGCCGCCGCCGGTGGTGACGCCGCCGGCCGCGCCCACGAACGGAGTGCAGATCGCTTCGTTCTCGTCACAGCTGCTATCGGATGGGGAGACGCAGTTGTATTGCGTGACCAAGAACGCGGCTTCCATCGCGCTGGCGGGTCAGACGTTCCCCTTCACGACGGAAGCTGTGCTGGAAGTGAAGCCCGCAACGCCGACCCAATACACCTGCGTGGTGACCGGATTCGACGGAACGGTGGTGCAAGAATCTTTAACTGTGCAGTGAGCCTGTTGGGCTGGCTGCTCTCTCCTGCAAAGGGGCTCCTTCGGGAGCCCCTTATTTTTTGCTACGCCCAAAAGAGTCATGCGACGCCCGGAACAATGTGAATGGCAAGCCCCACCCGTCAGAGTGGGGACTACAATTCCTTAGGAATTTGGATCCCCGGTCTCACGACCGGGGCTGAGCGAGTGGCGGCGCTAAGTTATGATGAGACGCATGCAGATTTGCCGAGGTGGTTCGCGAACACGTAGAGGATTCTTGCGATCGGCAAGCGCAGTGGCTGTTGCATCGCTCGCGCTGCCGCGAGCGCAAGCGCAATCCTCAAACGGCGCCCCGATACCGGGCGTCAAGGCACTGGTGTTCGATACGTTCGGGACGGTTGTAGATTGGCGCGGCTCCATTGCCGAAGAAGGCGCGGCGTGGGGAAAAGCGCGAAACCTGAATATCGATTGGGCGCACTTCGCAGACCGGTGGCGCTCCGGCTACATGCCGATTATGGACAGGGTCCGCAAGGGCGAGCTCCCTTGGACGAAGCTGGATGATTTGCATCGGATGCTGCTGGAGCCGCTGCTCGTCGAGTTCAAAATCACGGGATTGAGCGAGGAAGAAAAAGACCACTGGACCAAGGTATGGCATCGGCTGAAGCCGTGGCCCGATTCGGTTCCGGGGCTTACCCGGCTGAAGAAACGATACACCATCGCGCCGTGTTCGAACGGCAACATCGCCATTATGGTGGACATGGCGAAGAATTCCGGGCTGCCGTGGGACGCGATCCTGGGTGCGGAGCTGGTCCGACATTACAAGCCCGATAAAGAAGTTTATATTTCCGTTGCGGATTTTCTGGGATTGAAGCGCTCAGAGGTGATGATGTGTGCGGCGCACTCGGCCGATCTGCACGCCGCGGCCGGGCAAGGACTTCGAACCGGCTTTATTCATCGTCCCAAGGAGTACGGGCCGGTGAGGGCCGCCGATGTCGCGAAGCCGGGTGAGTTCGATGTGATCTCCACGGACATGCTGGACCTGGCCGCGAAAATGGGCGCGTAATGACGCCCCGCGGTCAAATGGTCACAGATGCCTATTTCACTTCGCGGGTCAGCCCCGGTTGTGAGGCCGAGGATTCACTAAGGAATCGTAGTCCCCACCCTGACAAGTGGGCTTGCCTTGCACTTTCGTTTCGCGTGGCTCTCTTACTTCACTTCGCGCGGGGTGTCGTCCAGGCCATAGATGACGGGTCGCTTGGATACCGGGGCTGCGGCTGCGCGCGCAGGTAGATAGTGCGCCGCGTCGATCATTGCCGAAAGCGAAGGGCCCAGGGGGCCGCTCGCGATCTGCGAAAACTTCTGCTGCACGTCGTTCGCGTCCATCGATAAACGCATGTGCGCCGTGTTGCCTTCGATGGAAGTTGTGGCGATGTTGCTGTGGAACATCGCGGGCAGAGGGGGCGCGCTGAATTCCACGGACATGTCACTGGTGAGGCGGTCGCGAACCCAAACTGTCAGCGCAATTTGCCGGATGCCGGCCCGCATCGCCGCAGGGCCGCCCGCTGCGGGTCCGCCGATCACCCACAATTCGGCGGTGGCCTGGTGCTGCTCGGCGTTCTGCGCGAGAGACGAGAGTGGCCCTTTCCAGTCGATGCGCTGCATGGCCCAATCCACGGCCTCGGCGTGACCCATAAGAATGGTCCCGTTGTTCAGCAGCACGGTTTTGAGGCCGGGCTCCGGCGCGGCCAGTGCCTGCTCGGCCGCTGGACCGGTGAGCATCACGACGACTTTGTTATTGTGCACGGAAACGGCAACCTGCTCCGCGTCCGCCAGCCGGTCCAGGATTTTTTGCACGTCGGCGTCGGCGAGGCCGTTCTGCGCGCCCAGTTGCGCGATCATCATCCGGGTCAAAGGCGAGTTTGCGAGTGCCGTGAAATTGAAGCCCATCACGATGTCTGCGTTGGGGTCGGCGAAATGCCAGTCGATGCCACCGACGGAAATCATTTGCGCGTTGCCGCCGCGCGCCGCCGGGCGAGGAAAACGGTCGGCTGACGGACACAGGAGACGACGGCGCCGCAGGCGCAGGCGGGGGCTTGATCGCCGTATCGTGCCCCGTTGCACATCGGCGCCGTGGGTTGGTCGAAGCAATAGTTCTGCGAATTTCTGGCCAAACAGGCTGGCCGCGAACACAACAGTAGCGGCGAATATGCGGATACGCATACCTGATTGTTCGGCTATCGATGGATAGGTGGAATCAGGTGGTGCCTGAGGTGGGAGAGGGAAAGACCTGATAGCGACGCCACGTCTTTGGTTCGGTCGCGCGTCCGGGTCGAAATAGCGAATCCAAGATGCTCATACTTCGACTCGTCTGACGTGGTAGACTTACGGGCTACCGAACTCCGGGGAAAATCATGTTCATCCGCCTCTCGTGTCGAGTTCCGGACAAAGTTGGCCTTCTTGATACTGTAGCGCTTGCCACTCTGACGATTCTAGTCTTCCGTTCCAATGTTGTCTTTTAAGCGGACGATGCACGGCTGCAAGGTGTCGTCGGATTTGTTTATTCTTCAGCTACGGATGGAGCCTCTTCTTTGGTTAACAGCCATCCTCGATACCTACGGAAACGTTTGGACTGGTGTGGCTACATCTTCGGACCTGCTGCTCGCAGTTGAATCGCCGGCATTGAAGTTGCCGAGTCGCGATATTATTGGGCGATCTGACCTTACACGCCATAGATTGGAGCGGCGTGCTTCCGATTCTTGGATGCTTGCACTCTCGGCTCAGCGATTTCGCTTCTTCGGCTTCTACATAGACTGGCCAAGCACGTTTGAGAGTCTCTGCGCTCGCAGGAAACGCTATCCTTTGCCGATTTACCAATCGAGGAGTGAGAACGCACTGCGCGTCGTCCGACGAGCTCGTAATTCGCTGAGACTCCGTCCGCTGCGATTGGCCATTTCGCCACTGGTGCGCAAGGCCGCGTTGCCGCGGACGATGACGGACATCTCGTGTCGAAGCACGGAGTCCCCCGTCGGCTTTCGGAATGTCGTCTATCTTCCCTTGCTGAGCTTGCGGAAATATTCGGCCACCGCGTCCGTGTAACCCGGCGCTACACGATCCGCGGCGCCGCTGCGGACTTGCCCGGTTTCCGCTTCGTCGATCTGGCGGCGCAGGCGCGTCTCCAGCGCTTCGAGCTTCGGCAGAATTTCGCGATTGATGCGCGCGTCCAGCTCCGGCGATGCCGTCTGGCCGGTCTGCATGTTGCGAATCTGGCCATTCAAATCGTTGATCTCGCGCAGAGCGTCGGGATTGTCTTTGAACTGGTCCTTCAGATCGTTCAACTGGAGCTGCGCGTCGCGCGCGACGCTGCCGGGGTCGCCGGACCCGGCCTCAGGCACGTCGTAGAAACCTTCAGGCTGGAAGCGTCCGAAGCCGCCGAAGCCGCCGTTGCGTCCGCGAGCACCGGCCATGGGCCCCGCCTGGTTGCCGCCGGCCTGGTTGCCGCCGGCCTGATTACCCTGCTGACTTGCCGCCCTGCTGGCCACCAGGCTGATTGCCGCCCTTGCCCTGCCCATCTTTACCTTGAGAGGTCATCTGCTGGAACTGGCTGCGCAGACGTTCCAGCCGCGCGAGCTCCTGCTCCATCTCGCCCTTTTGTCCGCCCTGCTGCGCGGCGCTCTGGCCCAGCGCCGCCTGCGCGGCCTTCAGATCCTTGGCCACCTGATCCAGCGCCTGGGCGACCGCCTTCTCCGTCGGCACAACGAAGCTGCCCATGCCCTGGCGGATGCGATCGGCCGAAGCCTTGGTGCGATTCGTGATCTCGGTCTGCTGCATGTTGCTGAGGCCGTCGCGCACGCGACCCGCCGCCGCCGGCTGCGTGCCGGCCAGATCGCGGGCGGCCTGCTGCATATCCTTCTGCAAGCGGTCGAGCTGCCCGCGCCATCTTGTCCTTTTCATCCGCCAGCTGGCGAGCCGCCTGCTGCCCTGCTGCGCCCTGCGAGCCCGGCGCGGGGCGGCCATTGCGTCCCGGCTGACGAGGATCGCCAAAGGTCTGGTCCAGGCGCTTCGAGAAATCGTCCTGCTGCTGCGCGAGCTTGTCGGCGCGCTGCGCCAGGTCGTCCAACTGCGAACACGCCTGCTGCGTGCGCATACCGTTCATCATGCGCTGCGCTTCGGCCAGACGCTCGGCTGCGCGGCGCGCTTCGGCCTGCGCTTCGGCGCCCTGTTGCCGGATTCTGCTGCGCGGATTGCTGGGCCGACCGCATGTCGTTCAGCGCCTGATTTAAGCGGTCCAGCGCCTGCTGCATCTGCTGCTGATCGCCTTGCTGGCCACCTGATTGTCCACGGGCCTGCTGGCCGGATTGGCCCGACTGTCCGGATTGCCCGCTCTGGCCTTGCTGCCCTTGTTGACCTTGCTGCCCTTGCTGTCCCTGTTGACCTTGCTGTCCCTGTTGGCCTTGCTGACCCTGCTGCCCTTTTTGTCCCTGCTGTCCCTGCTGGTTCTGCTGCTGCTGGGCGAGCTGCTCCATCTGCTTGCGCAGCTCTTCGGCTTCGCGGCGCAGCATTTCCTGCTGCCAGCGCTGTTCGAACGACTGCTGCTTGCTTTGATTCTGCTGCTGCTGGCCAGCTCCTGCTGGCGGCGCGCCAGCTCGCTCAAGCTTCTGCAGCGCTTCGTCCACTTCTTTCTGTCGCTGCTCGGCCGAGGACTGCCGCCGGAGCGTTGCCCGGTCTCGTACTGATTCTTTTCGCGTGTCGAGCTCCAGGTCGAACATGCTGGCCAGATCGCGGCCTGCGCTCTGCCCCGCCGCCACCGCCGCCGCCCTGCTGTCCGAAGGCAACCTGAATATCGCGGAACGTGGCTTCGGCGCGCAGCAGGTGCTGCAACGCCGTCTGCTCCGGACCGAGCGCGTCTTTCCAGCCTTGGCCTTTCAGCTTGTCCGACGCCGGACCCATTTCATCGGCCGCCGCTTCCAGATCCTTCACGAAATTCTGGAATTCCTGATTGGCTCCCGCCAGCTCGCGGCTGCGCGAGCGCTGCGGCCAGCGATTGCGCCTGCTCCTTCAGCTTCGTCTGCACTTCGGCCAGGAAACGCGCGTTCTCCGCGGCCTTATCCTTCGGCGCTGCCGCGCAGCTCGTTCCAGGTCGCCGCGATGATTTCCTTCTGCGCGCTGCGAAATCTCGCTGCTGTCGTCGCCGCCGCCGCCGCCACCACCGCCGCCGCCCATCTGCTGCGACTGCGTGTAGTTGCGCTCGAACGGCTCGGCCTCGATGAACATCATGTCGGTGCGCGAGGTGGTGCGCGCGTCCTTGGCCGTGGCGTACATGGCGATCACGTCGCCGGGCTCCATCTTGTAGTCTTCCAGCGCGATCAGCGTCTTGCCCGTGGCATCTCTTCACGCCCTTGGAATTCGGGATGGGAACCACTTTTTCCGCGCCGCCGTTGACCGAATAGTGCAGCTCCACGCCTTCCAGCGCGAAATCGTCATTGGCCGTCGACCGTGACGTTCACTTCTTCGATCGGATTGACTTTGGCGTCCGCGCCCGGATGCGTGATCTTCACCGTGGGCGCGTCGTCCTGCGCGGCTTCGATGAAATAATCCTCGCTCAAGCGGACGCTCTCGCCCTGCTCATTCGCGGCGAAATGATACAGGCCGTCTTTCTGAATGGGCACCTTCGCGGTCAGCTTGCCGTCGCTGCCGGATTCGAGCGCGATCTGCGAGCCGTCGTCCATTTCGATGCACGCCGTTGGCGAGCGGACGGTCGGTCGTCACCGTGAGCTCCGCCGTGTGCCCTGCACGGCGCGCAGATCGCCGCCGGGATCTTCCACCACGTCCTTCATCCCGAGCCACGCGGGAAAGTGATAGGTGACCTTGATGTGCTTGATGCCGGGGAGATCCACCACGTCGAGCTTGTAGGTCTTCGACTGCACGCCCGACGCTTCGACGTAATATTCCACCGGCTCCGGCAGCCCGGCGAACAGAAACTCGTATGCGACGTGCCCGTTGCGCGGCACCATGCTGCGCTTCTTCCCATTTGGCGGTGCTCGCGATATTGCGCGAACAGCCGCACCTGCGGCGCTTCGAAGCCGGTGAGCTGCGCGGTGATCACCTGATCCGACTCGGCGGCGGATCAGCTTGTTGCCCGGCTGCACGATGATGTCGTAGAACTTCCGGCGCCGGCTTTCGGCGTGCCCGGCCCATAGCAGCGATGCTCCATAGCCCAGGAATCCGGGACCCGCCAGGATCAGCCACAACAAGGACCGCGCCCGCGGCGCCCGCGCGAGTCGCCAAGGCGAAAATGGATTTGCGGAGGCGCGACACGCTCGCGGCTCGGTGCGCTGCGCCACCTGACATGGTGTCCATGGCCAGCAGGTCCAGCATGGGATCGCGCTTTCGTCGCTGCGCTCCACATACGTCAGCAGGCGTTCTTGAAATTCCGGGAAAGAAGTTCTCGGCGCGTGCCGGCGTGCGTTGCGGCGATTCAGAGCGAGCAGCGGAATCACCAGCGCGAAACCGACGCGGCGGCCAGCGCGAGGAACAGCACCACGCGCGCGACGGTCATGCTGGTGCGGAAAAGGCGAAGCGCGTTGGTGATCAGCACCAGCGCGACGGTTGCGCCCAGCGCGACGCCGGCAGCGACGGCCGCGCCTTTCGAAACCGCCAGCCAGCGCAGGCGCTTTTCGAGACCGCTGAAGATATTGATTCAGTTGGTCGCGCGTGTTCATGCCGCCTCCCTCTTCACTGGTTCCCGCTGCGGCAGCCGAGGGCCGCAAATACCGATCCGCGACCACCGATTCGGCCACTGCTACTCCTAACAATAACAATAATATGTAGGGCCAAAGACCCCACGGCTTTTGGCCGTCGCTGGTCGCGCCGGCCGCCGCCGCGCACCGCCTGCGTCGGTCGCTGCCGGTGCCCTTCCACAGGTCCAGCGTCTCCTGGCGGAATCGGCGCCAGGTCCGATTCCCGGCGGTCGGCATGCGCCGCGACCAGGCTGCGGCGGCCGGCCGCTGTCTTGATTTCGAAAAATCCTTCGCGATCCAGCGGAAGTTGCGTGCCTTGACGGCCTCTTCCAGCGACAACAGGCGCTTGCCGTCCGGATCGAGCACTTCGGCCGCGCGCCCGACGCCTTTGCTGTCGTCCGCGCTGCGCAGCTCCACATAGGAATCCACCGGCAGGTTCACCGGCTGCTCGGCTCCGCCGCCGCCCAGATAGAGCGCGGTCTGCGCAACGAACGGCACCCAGGAGGCATGCAGCGGCAGATCGTTGGACAGTTGTCGAAGGTCGACGTGAAGGCCAGCACTTTGCCTTCGCCGATGCTGCGCTCCAGCACCAGCGGCGTCCGATCGTTCAGCCTCGCCAGCACGCGCGACTTCGTCGGAGTCGACGTGGATGGCCTGATAAAACTTCACGCCGTGAAACGATCCACGCTGCGCAGCGCGGGATGGCCGGCGTCGATATCGGTCACCGTCAGGAAGCGGTCGCCCTCGCGGCCCGCATAGCTCGACGCCTGGATCGGCTTCGTCCAGCACCGGCACGCGCGGCAGCACGGCCGAAGCCGGGCCCAGCGCCACCAGCACGGAGCCGCCGGCGTTCACGTAATGCTGCAGCGCGCTTTCCAGACTGCTGCGGGACGTTGCCCAGATCGTTCAGCACGACGAACGCGTACGCCGAGAGCGTGGCCGCGGCCGCGGATTCGGGACGCTGCGATTCCATCTGGAATGCGCCGTCGCCCGAGGAATCCAGCGCGGCGCGGAAGTAGAGTTCGGCGCGCGGGTGGCGTCCGTCGTCGACGAACAGACACCTTGCGCGGATCGGCGCGCTCGACCGAGAAATACATAGCGATCGTCGCCCGGCAGCGCGTCGGCGCCGTCGATGCGCACTTCGCCTCTGCTGAATCCGTAAGGCGCGTCGAGCCCGAGAAATTCCACCTGCGCGCGGCCGTTCGCGGGAACGTCCACGGTCTTGCGTCTGCAGCGTCGCGTCCGTTCAGCAGCAGCGTGACGGTGCGCTTCGCGGCGGGCGTGCCGAAGCCCGCGATGGTGGCCTGGATCTTCACGCGCTTGGGATCGTAGACGCGGCGCGGCGCGACCACGTTTTCCACGGTCCAGTTCGGCGCGGGGTCGCCCACGGGATGAAAGACCAGCGTGGTGCCGGGGTCCAGGCGCAGGTCGGCGAAGCCGGGAGGCATGGCGCTCTTTTGCAGATCGCTGGCCAGATGCACTTCGAGCGGCAGCTTCTGCGCATTCGCTGAGCGTGCGCAGGTAGCGCGCCAGCTCTCCAAACGACGCCCGGCTATCGCCCGGCTGAATCGCGGTGACGGCGGCGCGCAGCTGCGCGGGATCGTTGACCACTTGCGTCAGCGCCTGCACCTGTCCGGCGAGCGCGATCACCTGGGCCTGCTCGCCTGGCTTCAGGTTGTTCGAGCACCTTCATCGCCTCGTCCTTGGCGCTGCGCCAGGCGATCCCCGTCGCGCATGCTGAACGAACGATCCACCGCGACGACCGTGATCTTCTTGCCGCCGGCCGCGCCGACGGAGCGGCGGATGAACGGATTCGCGAACAGCAGCGCCAGCAGAATGATCATCAGCGCGCGCAGCGCGAACAGCAGCATGATAGTCCAGCTTGCGGTGCTTGACGGAACTCGTCTCGCGCTGCTCGAAGAACATCAGCGACGGAAACAGCTTGCGGGTCGGTCTTGTGGCGCTTCAGCAGTGCAGCCAGATGGGCAATGCCCACGGCGACCGCGTCCGGCCAGAAACCAGGGAGCGAGAAAGCCCATTACATCCTCCCTCTGCGGATCGCCAGATATTCGCGCAGCGCGCGCGTCCAGCGGACGGCTGGTGTCGATCAGGAAATAATCCAGGCCCGCGCCCTTGCGCTCTCGACTTCAGATGTCCTCCAGATGCGCGTCGATCTTGGCCGGATATTCCTTGGCCGCGTATTCGGGCGAGACTTCGATCGTGTCGCCGGTTTCCAGATCTTCCAGCAGCACCGGATCGCGTGAACTTGGGCCGGATCTCTTCCGGATCGAGGACGTGAAACAGCACCACTTCATTGCCGTGAAAGCGCAGCGGCGCGATGGTCTTGATGACTTTCTCGGGCGCTTCCCAGAAATCCGAGATCACGGCGATCAGCCCGCGCCGGTGCAGAAATTCGCGCACGTGCGAGAAGGGCTTGTGCGTAATCGGTGCGCGTGCCGACTTCGGCCTTCTCGATGGCGTGCAGCAGGCGCGCGAGCTGCCCCTGGCGCGTGGAAGGCGGCACGAAATTTCGCACCTCGTCGTCGAACACGATCAGGCCCGCCGCGTCGCGCTGCATGCTTCGCCAGGTAGGCCAGGACAGGCCGCGAGATAGCGCGCGTATTCGAGCTTGTCGATTTTGTGCGACGTGAACTTCATGGAGCGGCTGGCAGTCCAGCAGAATCGTCAGCTGGCAATTGGTTTCGCCGCGATAGCGCTTCAGGTACATCGCGCTCGGTGCGCGCGAACACGTTCCAATCGACGTGGCGCAGATCGTCGCCGGGCGTGTAGGCGCGGTATTCGGCGAACTCCTGGCTGAAGCCGAAATCGGGCGAGCGGTGCAGGCCGGCGATGAAGCCGTCCACCACGGTTTGCGCCACCAGGTCCAGGCCGGAGATTCCGGCGAGGACCGTCGGATCTAGAAAACGCTGCAGCATGGCGGAAGCGCCGCGCCTATTCTCGGGCGCGGGCATCGCCTCCAGCAGCTTGCTGCAAGATATCGTCCGTGCGTCAGCCGGTCGGATTCGGCCTGGAAGTTCAGCAGAATGCGATGCCGCAGGATGGGCCGCATCAGCGCGCGTGACATCTTCATAGGTCACGTGATAGCGGCGCTTCATCAGCGCGCGGGCCTTGGCCGCCAACACCAGGAACTGCGCCGCGCGGACGCTGGCGCCGAAGTTGACGTACTTCTTGACGAAATCGGGCGCCGATGGATCGGTGGCGCGCGTGGCGCGCACCAGGTTCACGGCGTAGCGCGCGACCGAATCGGCGATCGGCACCATGCGAACCACTTGCTGGAAATCGAGAATCTCTTCGGCGGTGGTCACCGGCTCGGCCTGCGCGATGATGCGTGGTGGTGGTGAGGTCCAGCACCTTCACTTCGTCGTCGGCCGAAAGATAATCGAGCAGCACGTTGAAGATGAAGCGGTCGAGCTGCGCTTCGGGCAGCGGATAGGTGCCTTCGAGCTCGATCGGGTTCTGCGTGGCCAGCACGAAGAACGGCGGCTTGATCATGTAGTTGATTGCCGCGCACCGTGCAGGAACGCTCCTGCATCGCTTCGAGCAGCGCCGATTGCGTCTTCGGCGGCGTGCGGTTGATTTCGTCGGCCAGCAGCACGTTCGCGAAAATCGGCCCGGGCACAAAGGTCCAGGTGCGGCGTCCGGTGCCGGGATCCTCTTCGATGATGTCGGTGCCGGTGATGTCGGACGGCATCAGGTCCGGCGTGAACTGGATGCGGCGGAACTCCAGGCCCAGCGCCTGCGCCAGCGTGCGCACCAGCAGCGTCTTGGCGGTGCCGGGCAAGCCGGTGATCAGGCAGTGGCCGCCGACAAACAGCGCGACCATCACCTGATCGATCACCTCTTCCTGGCCCACGATCACCCTGCGAACCTGGCGAAAGATGTCCGCTTGGGCCTTCTGGAAACGCGCGATCCGCTCCTGCAATCCGGCGGAGTCGGTGATACTCTGTGTGGATGTGGACATTCGGTTATTTATTCTTTCCCACTCAGTTCGAGCAACAGTTTTTGCGCCGGCTTAAATCCGGGCGCGGCTTCCAGCGCGGAGATCACTTCGTCCCGCGCCTCATCCGTTCGATTTTCGGCCTGGTAGGCGCGTGCCAGTCCGAAGTGCGCGCCCGCTGGTCCAGCGGGCTTCAGGCCAGCACCGCCTGATATTCGCGCACCGCGCCCGGAGCATTGCCAGATCCAGATCCAGGTCGCCAAGCTGCTGTGCGAGCTCCTCGTCTTCCAGATAAATCAGTTTCAGCCGTTCGAGCGCGGCCGCGGCTTCCTTCTTGCGGCCCTGTTCGGCCTGCAGAGTCCGACAGATCGCTTCAGCAGCTCCGGATCGCGCCCGCCGATCTTCGAGTACGCTCCAGCTCCGCCGTCGCTTTGGCTTTGTCGCCCTTGGCCATCCAGGCCTCGACAGAAATTCGTAGACGCTGCCGATCTCGCACGTAATCGGGATACATGTCGCGGATGCCTGCTGCGCTTTCGGAATCACGTCGTCCCACTTCTTGGCCTTGACGAATCCTGCGATGGTAGCGCGGATCACGCTTGCGTCCACTCGTCGATGTGATCCACGACGGTCTTCTCGGTCTGCGGGTCCAGCCACGCCAGGAACTGTTTGTCGAACTCCTCCGGCTTCATCTGAAATTCTCTTGACGATCACTTCGGGCGGTTGTCGTCGATTCTCGCTCGAAGTCGTGGAGCATGGCCAGCAGTTTATCGTAGCCCCACTTCTCCGCGATGAAGGTGCAGATCTTACCGGCCTGGAAATACGACACGATCACCTGCGACGGATACGTGGGATGCATGAAGCCGCGATCGAGTTCCGCGACGGGCAGCAGCTTCTTTTCCTTCATCGCGCTGATGGCGTCCGGGATCCAGGCGGTCGCCCCAATCGGCGACGCGGCGGTCTCTTCGTACACCGCCAGGCCTTCGGTGAACCAGCGCGGGACGCGCTGATTCGTCATCTCGAGCGACATATACGTGGCTCAGTTCGTGCCACATCGTGCTGGCCCAATGCAACTGCGCCGGGCTTGCGGCGCGCTGGGAGAATCCATCGCGACCACATAGCCGAACGTGACGCCGAGACGCGCCCAGTCCCGGCATGCCCAGGGTGCGCACGGCGAAGTCTTCGTGGTTCGGGATAGACCTCGAGCTGCACCGGCCTCTTCAGCTTGATACTGATATTTCTTTTCGTAGGTGGCCAGCGCGCGGTCGAATTGCTCCTGGAAATAAGGACGCAGCAGCGCCGCTTCCTTCTTATGCAGACGCAGAATGGTGGTGGGCGTTCTGAAGGTGTCGTAATTCTTATAGCTATCCAGCAGGCGCAGCGAGTTCACGGTCTCCGGGCTCTGATAGCCGGCGTTGTAGCAGCCTGCTCCAGTTGCTTGCGCGCTTCGTCCTCCTTGCCCAGGCGCATCAGATTGACGCCCATGTCGGAGCGCGCGCTTGCAGTGTGGGATCGAGCTCGCAGCGCCTTGCGGTAGATGCGCGATGCCTTCGTCGTAGCGGCGGTTGATGACGAAGAAATGCGCGCGATGGCGTAGGCGTCGCCGTAGTGCGGATTGATCGCGAGTATGCGCGCATCCAGGGCGTGTCCTTCTTGTCGTCCAGCAGATCGATGGTGCCCGAGCATCGCCATGGCGTCCAGCGCTTCCGGATCGATCTCCAGCGCCTTGTTCGCCGCTTCCGCGGCCTTCTTCGGATCGTCGTCTTCCAGCGAGCACGCGCGCCATCACTTCGTGCGCCTCGTACAGCTTGGGATCGGCCTTCAGCGCCTTCTCGGCGAGCTTGATCGCCTGCGCCTTCGAACTTGCTCGCCCGCCACCAGCGCCATGCCCAGCAGCGCGGGCGCGTATCTTCCTTGATCTTCAGCGGCTTCCTCGAACAGGTCGCCGGCTTCGGAGGCCTGCCAGTGATCCAGATACATGCGGCCCCAGCGCACGCGCAGCGCGGGATCTGTATCGCGCAGCTTGACGGCGGCGCGGAAGGCGTCGTTGGCGGTTCTTGAAATCGCCCAGCGCCCAAAACCCTTCGGCCTGCACGGCGGGATCGGCCGCGCGCGTCAGCTTCTGATAGCAGGCGTGCGCATTCGCGATCGCCTTGATGCCGCAGCGCCTCGCAGGCCTGGACGTCCTTAGACGCAGCGCGGAGTTGAGCGCCGATTGGGCAAAGCCCGGCAGCGCAGCGGCCAAGCCAAGCGCGATGACGGAGGCGTGAATAGAAGCTTCATTTGTCGAGCGCCTCCTGCGTCTTGGCCAGCAGACCAGCAACTTCGCCAAGCTGCTTGCGGTATTCGTCCACCGCCATCGACGCTTTGCGATATTTCAGCTCGTCGATCTTCTGCTCGATGTCTTCTTTCTGCTTCAGCAGCTTCTGCTTCTCCGGATCGTTGGCCATGGCCACGGCCGAGCCGGTGTGCAGCAGGGCGAAGCGTCCCGCGGTGAGTCCTTCGCCGTTTTCGAGCCGGAGGGCGCTTTCACGCCTTCGCCCTTGCCGGCGTCTTCGATCAGCGGATGCTCGGTCGCCAGCCGCTTCAGCTCTTCGTAAAACTTCGCGGTCTTCGCCTCGGCGTAGCGAAAGGCTTCGAGCACGGTGATCACTTCGTTCTTGTCGGCGTCGGCGGCCGGATCGCGCAGCGCCTTCAATCAAGTAGCGCGGGAATACGGTGGCATTTTTCTCGGTGCCGGATTTGGTCGCCGTGATCACCACGCGCTTGGGCTTTTGCAGCGTCAGCGATCGAGCCGCCGCTGGCGCTGGTCATGTTGACGATCAGCTTGCTGCGCGGGAATTTTGTCCAGCAGCGATAGCCAGTTCCGTCGCGGTAATGTCGGGGCCCGGAATATTGAACTTGTAATCGGCCTCATCGAAGCTGCCGTGGCCGATCAGCATCAGCACCAGATCGATCGTCGGCCTTGGCCTGCTTCGCGAGATCTGCGCAGCTTCGCCTGAATGTTGGCGCGCGTGGCCTGCGGCGCCGGAGCAGCGTGATCGATCTTGCGCGTTGGGCTCGCTCTTGCAAGATCTTGTCGAGGTCCGTGGCCCAGCCGGTGAAGCGCTGCTCGTATTCCTGCTTCGCCGCCGAGGCCGGCGATGGTGAGATAGAAGGTCTCGGCCCGCAGCGCGCCGGCCGCGGCGAGCAGCAGCAGCGGCGAGCATAAGATAGCCTCTTCAAATCACACCCCACTTTCGGCGCAGCAGCCATTCTCGCCGACGCGCAGCATCAGCAGCAGCAGGAATACGACGGGCATGTCCCACAGGTCGCGCGTTTCGCGCACCGTGATGCCCGCCTCGGAGTAGCTGATGTCCTTGCCCAGTTTCTGCGCATCTTGCGGGTGTATAGTAGCGGCCGCCGGTTTCCGACGACAGCTTCTCCAGCAGTTCGCGATTCTGCTCGGATGTGGAAATTCTCGGCCACGCCGTCTTCGCGGCGGAACGTCATCGTGTCGCGGCCCAGCTCTTCGCGTGCCGCGCGTGGCGACCACTTCCACCAAGATACGATCCGGGCTTGGGCGTGGTCCAATCCGCGGTGTAGACGCCCGGCTCGATCGGATCGGGCCGCATCTCGACCGCTTCCGCGATGCCGTCCGGACCCAGAATGTGCGCCTCGGCCTTGGCGTCGGAGGCGCGGCAGATAAGTGCGGTCGCGCACCTCGGCGCGCAGGCTGACCTGCGATTCGTCGGAGATCAACTGCTTGGGCGTCGACGTAATCACGCTTGCGCGGCGTGTCGGACACCAGCCAGCGCAGCAACTGCTGATAGAACATCTCGTGGCTCTTGTCGGCCACCGGCTGCAGCATCTGCCAGCGCCAGCTTCCGCCGGTGGCGAAAATCGCGGTGCGGCCGCGGCCATAATTCTGCGTGATCAGCAGCGGCACGCGTCCGCCCGGTGGTGGGCTTGGCGTCCACCAGCACCACGGCGCCGGGCTTGGGCTGGCCGGCGTCCTGAAAATTCATCAGGTAAGGAAGCTTCTTCCAGCGCTCCACGTTCTTGGCCGGATCTTCTTCCAGGCGCGTGATCAGGCTGTCGCGGCCCGGCCGCGGTCAGCTCGACGTTCGCGCCCACGCGGACGAAAGTGTTCTTGCGGTCCGGCAGAATGGTCGGCAGCAGATCGACGTCGGCCGACTGCTTCCAGCCGCCGTCGGAGAGCGCGTCCTTGCCGCCCAGGAACAGAATGCCGCCGCCGCGCCGGTCGACGAAATCCTTGAGCAGCGTTTGCTGCCCGGGTGTCAAATAGGGCGCGTCCACGCTGCCGATGATCATGCCGTCGAACGCGAACAGCTCCTCCACCTTCGTCGGGAAGCCGTCCTTCAGCTCGTCGGGATTCGCGATGCCCTGACGGTAGATCTTGTTCTGCGTGGTGCGGAGAATCGTCACCAGGTCGATGGTGCGGTCGTCCTCCACCGCGCGGCGCAGGAACTTGAATTCCCAGCGCGGCTCGCCTTCCATATAAAGGATGCGCGGCTTGCGCGCATCCACGTTCACCAGCCGCGTGACCAGGTTGTTCTTGGCGTTCTCCTCGCCCGGCAGCGGGCTCGATGGAGGTCTCGATCGACTTCACGCCGGCGGCGCCGGCGTTGAAGAGCACGTTTCGCTTTGCTCCTCGCCGTCGTCCTTCAGGACGATGATCCTTGCTGCGCCAGGATCTTCGCGCCTTCCTTGACCGTGATCTTGGCCTTCTGGCCCGGCGTAGCCCGTCTGATGAAAGCTGACCTGGCGGACAGTCGCGAATCGGGCAGCGCGCGCGCAGGCATCTGCACGTCGCTGATCTCCATGTCGCTGCGCGGCTTTTTCGCGGCCGAAACCGATGGTGTGGATCGGAATGCGCTGGCGGCGGATTTCAGAGATGGTTTCGAGATCGACGCCGCCGGAATTATCGGCGCCGTCGCTGACCAGAACCACCGCGCCGATGGGCAGGCTGGCCGCATCGGCCACCACCTGCTTCAAGCCGTCGCCGATGTGGGTGGCGGGCGTCGAGGCGGTGAGCTGGTCCAGTCTTTTCGATGCGATCCAGTGATCGCCCAACCGATAAAGACGTACCTGAAATTTATCTTTTAAAGCATTGAGCAGGCCGGAGTTGAGAACCTGAGCTGCGGCCGCTCGCCGGGTAGCTCCGCCGGCTTCATCCGCCTGCGCCATGCTGGACGGAATCGTCCACCACCACCGCCACGATATTCTGCTGCGGGCGCAGCGTCGCGACGCTCAGCGCCGGATGCCACAGCATCAGCAGCAGGAGCGAAGCCAGCAGCGTTTGCAGCAGCCACACCGCCGCTGACCGAAGCCGAGCCACGCGTCCGGAGCCGGCGGCGTTGCGGTGTACCAAAAACCACAGCCCCGCGGCGGCCGATCAGAATCGGCAGCGGCCAGCAGCCACACCGGCCAATCCCCCAGCAGCACGAAGCGTGCCCGCGAGAAGACCGCCGCCGGATACTTGAACAAAAACTCGAACATGTTACTCAAATCTGGGCTGTCTGCTGTCTAATGCGTCAAATCATACATCCAATAATTCACGGCGATCCGGTACGCCAGACGCCGCAAACTTTTCGGGATACCCGGGGTCATCCGAATCTCCCAGGCGTCACCGAGATCCATATTATGACAGATCGCCACCATGACCCGTCCCTTATCGTCATAGATGCCGCGCCACTGGGCCTGGAAGCCGTCGTACTCGAACACGGGAGCTGCGTGTAAACGTACTGCACCCCCGGAACCTGAAAATCGATCGTCCAAATCATATATGACGTGGAAGATGGGATCTTTGTTATCAATATCTACAATGCGCCGGTCGGGAAAGACTTTGCTCATGCTGGCGATGAAGTTGTCCCACTCGATGGTGCCGTGAAAATCGTCGCACATGAAGAATCCGCCGCGCAGCAGATATTCGCGCATTTGGGCGGCCTGCTGGTCGGTCAGATTCCAATAGCCGACCTCCACGGCATACATGAACGGCCAGTTATAGACGTCGTCGTCGCCGTCCAGATCCACTACCTGTTCCACCGAGCGCGTATCGATGCGCGTCAGCCGGCGGATGCCTTGCAGCAGATGGCGGTCGGAGCGGGGATAATCGATGGTCCAGCGATGGTAGCCGTCGCGAACGCCGGGGTGCACCACAGGAAACGACGGATAACGCAGCCGCGCGCGCGTGAATTCAAAGGGCTGCTGCCAATCGGGAGGCAGCGGGAAAATCCACGTACTCTACCGCCGGATATTCCTTAAAAGGCCGCTGGGCGCGCAGCACGCCCAAGCCCGTGACAACCAGGAAAATTAAAAGAAGAGTCCAGCGAACGCGCATCCCGCTTTCCAACGACTGCAACAAGGAGCCTCTGGCCCGAGGCTCTCAAACCGGCTTCAGGATAGCACAGCGCTGATAGTCCGTCCGTATAAAAAAAGAGATTGTCGCTTTCGAAGGCAATGCTTCGCAACGCGGCGTTTAATTTTTCTGCGTGACGACGCGGCCCAGAGACATGATCCGAAAATTCCGAAGTTCGACGAGAGCCGTGCCTGCTTCTGGTCGACAGCCGGCTCCGGCGGAACAAAAAAAGTATCACACACGGCCGAATTCACATCGTAACTCCGACTGGACTAGTAAGGGGGAGCACAGGCGATCCGCATGTCTCCTTCCCGAAGAGAGCCAACTGATGAACGCAAAGGAGATGATCATGAAATTCAGCACCGTAAAATTTTTCGCTATTGCCGCGGTCACCGCACTTGCCGTGTCCGTAACGCCCACAGCGAAAGGCGACGACAAAGGCTGCAACAACGCCATATTGTTAGGGACATTCGCGTACACGTCCACCGGATTCGCTATGACGCCGGGCGCGACTGCAGGGCCGTTCGCCGAGACCGGGACGCAAGTCTTCGACGGGAAAGGCGGTGTTACCGCCACTGTGATGGCGAGCCAAGACGGCAACGTACTTCCGTTGTCGATGACGGGTACCTATACGGTGTTTCCTGATTGCACCGGCACCATGAGGCTGCAGGTTGTAACGGCTAGGCCGAGTGGGCCACAGCTCAGTTCTCCTGTCGGCCTGCCCGTGAGCTTCTACTTCGTGATCGCCGACATCGTCGATGGCAGCGCGAATGCATTTCAAGCGGTCGACACAGACCTGGGCTTGGTCGTCACCCGCATCGGACGGCGGCTATTTCCGGGCAGAACACTTTAAAAAGCCTAAAGGTGGAGATCGGAAACCCAACGAAATCGCTGGGCCCGAAGAGCCACGCTTTTTGTCTTATTTTCGAGAGTTCATCGGCCGCAAAACGCGCGGTGTTTGAGAAAGAGTTCCAGACACCGCGCATAACAGTGCCGCATGAGCGCGTGTAGGCTTGTCGGCAATGGTGGCTGCGATAGCCCGAGGCCTTAGGTGCGGCAATAGGAAATGTCGATTACTACCTCCTCGAACTCGATCCAGTCGCGATGAAAGTTCATGTTCAGGGCTATCGGAGGTCAGATCTTGCCGTCGCTTCTGGAGACTACCTTCAGATCGAGAAAAAAATAACCGGAACAAGATCCGACGCTGAACTTGTCTCGGCTGATTCCATGGATTCGCTGAGGAGGGCCTACTCAAATTACTTCTTGGACACCCACAGGCTCTTGCAAGCGGTCAACCAGGCAGACAGCTGAGGACGGACCGACGCTGAGAACTGCGACACTCAGTCACCGAGTGCTAATGCGTTAAGTCGTAGACGAAATAATTCATCGCGACGCGGTACGCGAGGCCGGCCCACTTCTCGTTGTACTTCGGATCGTCGGACCATTCCCAGGCGTCGCCGAGGTCCATGTTGTGGCAGATGGCCACGACTATGCGGCCGCGGTCGTCGCGAATGGCGCGCCAGTGCGGCTCTTTGCCGCTGTCGCCGTCTTCATAGGTTTCGTGGGTATCGAAGTATTGCGCGCCGGGGACCTGGACGCGATCGTTCAAATCGTAAATGGTGTGGAAGATCGGATCGTCGTCGCGAAGATCCTCGACGGGGCGGCCGGGATACACGCGCTTCATGCTGTCCATGAACGTGTCCCATTCCCTCACGCCGCGGTATGGTTCCGAGCCGTGAAAATCGTCCACCATCAGGAATCCGCCGCGATTCAGATAATCGCGAAGCTGCGCGGCCTGATCGTCCGGCAGCTTCCAGTGGCCGACTTCGACCGCATACATCATCGGCCAGTTGAAAACTTCGTCGGTGCCGTCGAGGCTCACCACTTGTTCCACCGAGCGCGCATCGATCCGCGTCAGGCGCCGGACGCCCGCCAGCAAATGCCGGTCCGAGCGCGGATAATCCATCGTCCAATAACCGGGAAAGGGGCGCCCATCGCCGCCGATCAGCATCTGGTTGGGATAACCGATGATGTCGGGATAGCGCAGGCGCGCGCGCGTCCAGTCGGCGGGCGTTTTCCAATCCGAGGGAAGCGGAAAATCGTCGTACTCAATCGCGGGATATTGCTGGAACGGTTTTTGCGCACGAAGGACGCCCCAAGCCGAGAGGCTCAGCAGGCCAATCGCGAGAATGGTCCGCATCCGCATGAGCTTGTCACCTTGGTCCTGGGCGTTGTGGCCTTGCCCGGTTTCAGAATAGCATGAAGATCGGCGCAGGCTGCCGTAAAAACAGATCCCGCGCAAGCGTGAAGCCGCGCGGGATGAAAGTCCATTTTGATTAGTCGGTCGCGAAAGCGCGCCGGCCGGCAAACTAGTTAGTCGCCAAACTACTTGGCCGACGCAGTCTGCGTGTTCCAGCTCTTCTGATTGCGGTCGGTCTTCCAGATATCGTCGCCCCACCAGGCTTGTGCCGACTGGCGGCGAGCGGTTATACCGGAACGGGCATCTACGATGTTGCGCACGTCGTAGGCGGCGCCTTCGGTCAGTTCGAGCGTCATGCTCTGGTCCTTGCCGCTGGCATCCTTGAAATTGATGATCAGGCTCTGGCGTTCGGTCTTATTGCCGAACATTTTATTCACTTCCCAGAACTTGTGCTTGTAGGTGTCGGTCGAATGCGTCACCTTCTGGCCCCATTCGGTTGCGGTGATCTTGGTGTACGGAGCCTCCACCGTAACCTTGCCGCTGTGGAACACCAGCGCGCTGTCCTCGACGCGAACTGTACCCTTAGCCCCCGCACTTAGGCCATCCAGGTCGCCCACGGCATAGGTGGCTTCGATGCTGGTGGCGGCGAAGCATGTCAAGCCCGCGGCCATCGTCAAACTAATCAAACAAACGGTGCGCATATGGCGAAATCCTCCCGTAAGACATTCCATCGGCGAGAGAGGGTTGCCGGAATAGGGGGAAAGTTACCCTAGGACGGGTTAAGACGACCGGGAATGCCTGTCGGGTTGCGCTGGCCTACCGGGTTGCGGTGCCCACCAGACTGATAGATATCGTGCACGCGGATCAGACCTACGCACGTTTGCGTCTGCGGATCGAGCACCGGCAGCACCGAGATCTGCGACGGGCGGTTCTCCATCATCGAAAGCGCGTCGTGCACCAGCGCATGTGGACTAATAGTGGATGGGTGCCGCGTCATCACGTCCGCCGCGTACAGCGTGCGGATGTCGTCGTGATTGCGTAGCGCCCGCCGGACATCGCCGTCGGTCACCAGCCCGAGCAGGTGATGATCGTCCGAAACCACGCAAGCCGCTCCCAGCGGACGTTCCGACATTTCGATGACGACATGTTTCAGCGTGTCGCCCGATTTCACCCACGCCACCTCGGACGGCGCATGCATCACGTCGCACACCTTCAGGCGCAGGTTCAGGCCCGAGTTGTCCCGCAGGATGAACCTTCTGAAAATGTTCCGCCGTGAAACCGCGCGCCTGCATCAGTGCCACAGCCAACGCGTGGCCCAGGGACAGCGCCACCACTATGCTGCTGGTGGGCGTGAATCCGGCAGGATCGGCTTCGCGCGTGACCGAAGCATCCAGCACGGCGTCCATCTCCGACGCCAGCGGCGATCGCACGTTACCCAGGATGCCGATGAAGCGCGCGCCAAAACCGCGCAGCGGAGGAATCAGATCCAGGAGCTCAGCCGTTGAGCCGCTCTTGGAGATCATCAGGACGGGATCGCCCTGCTGGCACACACCCAGATCGCCATGGCCCGCTTCCACCGGATGCAGGAACACAGCGGGCGTGCCCGTGCTTTGCAGCGTCGCCGCGATCTTTCGGCCCACGTGGCCGGATTTTCCCATGCCGGAAACAACTACCTTGCCGGAATGAGAAAGAATCAGCTCGGCCGCCGCCGCGAGACTATCGGACAGGCGCTCGGAGGCAGCCAGCACGGCCTCGGCTTCGGACTGCATGGCGCGCCGCGCGGCCGCGATCCATGCGGTCTTGTCGGTCATTTACTTAATCTTAATCGGAAATGGATCGGCGAGCATTCCCCAACTTTGAGATGTCTTCTGGCCTCCGAATCCGTTGGAGAGGTAGACCATCGTAAGTCGAGACTCAATTTTCGCGGAGCGTTATGATGTGCAAGTGACGGAGATCAGAACATCCCGGCTGCGGCTACGCCACTGGGTCGACGGCGATTTTGAGCCGTTGGTAGCCATGTGTGCTGACCCCCGCGTTATGGAGTTCTCTCCTTCAATCCTCTCGAGAGTGGAAACCGACGCCATGTGGAAACGCATCCATGAGCACTTCGCACGGCACGGTTTCGGTCCGTGGGCGATGGAGGTGGACGGAGAATTCGCGGGTTCAATGGGGCTCGATTGGATTCGCTACGAAACACACTTTACCCCCTGCGTCGAGATCGGCTATCGATTGCGTCCTGAATTTTGGGGTCGAGGCCTGGCGACCGAAGGAGCACAGGTGGCGTTACGCCACGGGTTCGAGAGCCTGGGGTTTCACGAAATCGTCGGACTCACCACACCTGCCAACTATAGATCGCGTCGCGTGATGGAGAAGATCGGCTTCATTTTCTCAGAGGAGTTTGATCATCCGTCAATCGCCGAGAACCACCCGATGCGGCGCCAAGTTCTTTATCGGATCTCCAGAACTGCCTGGGAATCCAGACCTGTCGGATGAACGACGGGCCCCATCAATATTGTCACAGAATGGGCCCCATCGACCTTGCGGCGCTTTACGACGTGCTGCGTTCCTCAGTAGCGCCGCGGACCGCGATCCCGGCTGCCGCCGCCGTCCTTCGTCATGGGACGCGCTTCATTCACCACCACCGGCCGGCCCATTAATTCCTGACCGTGACATGTCTCGACGGCTTTTTGAGCAACGGCGTCGTCATTGATTTCCGCAAACGCGAAGCCGCGCGCCTGTCCCGTGAAGCGGTCCCGCATCACGGTAATCGAATCGACGTTGATGCCATGGCCGGCGAAAAAGTTCTGGACGTCCGTTTCATTGGCCGCGTATGGCAGATTTCCTACGAATAGCTTCTTCACCCGACACTCCTGACTGTATCTGGAGACAAGACTAGAGGGATCAAACGGCGGGACTGCTTTTCGCGGGCGGACCGACCTGCACTCAACCTTGGCGCTCCAAGTACAGCGGCATTATGCCATCAAACAAATTTGGTGTAAAGGGGGAC
The DNA here is from genome assembly GCA_963699945.1 of Terriglobia bacterium. Taxonomy (GTDB): domain Bacteria; phylum Acidobacteriota; class Terriglobia; order Bryobacterales; family Bryobacteraceae; genus Palsa-187. The sequence continues at coordinate 104,063 of CAVOVW010000003.1, read as the reverse complement.
TTTAGGCAGCAAAACGACCATCGGCGCAGACTATGAGGAGCATCCCGATTCGCGATCGATTCGCGCCCGGCTTGTGGCAGCCTATACCTGCGTAGAGTGGAAAATCGTGCCCACCGGTCACCTTAATCCCGCGGCTAACTAGAGAGAAGCGAACCTTTGCTGTCGGCTTATGCTGTCCTCTCGGCAGGAGCCGACGCGTTACATCTATTTGCTGAAAACACCCTGAAAGAATGCTTGCCCTTCCGAATCGCGCCGCCGGCACCATCGGCGAAAATAGGGAAGCCCGATGGCTACGCCAGCGAAAGTGTGGAAGAATGTAAGGCGGCCTTCGGCCTGCGCTGGATGCCGATCCGGACTACGTCAGCAAGTGCGGCGTTCAGCGATGCGTGGAACGGGAGAGGCCTCAGCATGATGAACACGAATCATCGTAATAGACGGCGGAATATTCGGCGCGGAATTTCGGCCGCTGCGATTCTCGCTACGGCGTGCATCCTCGCGGGCAGCCTGTGGGCGCAGAACGCAGATAAGAAGGAGCCACTGGCCCCCAGCGGTCCCGCTCCGAAGCGCGATCTGTCCGGCGTATGGATGCTGCGCAGCCCCGCCGACATGCGCGGCTTCACCGGCGCCACATTCACCAAGGACGAGCCGGAACTCACCGAACTGGGAAAACAAAAGTACGCCGAAGCCAAAAATTCCAACGGCGGCAAATTTACGCTCGACACGACGAACGATCCGGTTTTGACGCACTGTGCGCCCCCCGGAACGCCGCGCGTCTATTTCCATCCCTATCCGTTCGAGTTCGTGAACGCGGGTAAGGAATGGCTCCAGATTTTCGAATACGACCATACGATTCGACGCATGTATGACGACGGGCGCCCGGTTCCCACCGATCCCGACCTCACCTGGATGGGCACTTCCGTAGGCCATTGGGACGGCGACACCACCTTCGTGGTGGAAACGGTGGGATTGAACACGCGAACCTGGATCGACCGTCTGGGCCACCAGCACAGCACGGATCTTAAAGTGACCGAACGCTTCCGCCGCGAGGACGAAGGGCACCTGCTGATCGATTTCAAAATGGAAGATCCCAAGTACCTGGCGAAGCCGTGGACATCCACCTTCCATTACGAACTGCGCCCCAAGTGGGAATTGGGCGAGATTTCCTGCTCCGGCGACTACCTGGACTTCAGCAAGTTTGAGAAGTAGGCTCAGCCGTCCCGAACCCGGCTTCCGGCTTGGCGCGCAGAACGCGATTTCCCATTTTTTGCGCCGGCGCGGCTTCCAGCGTGCCACGAGGCGCGCGGCTTTCGGCTTGGGTACACTGGATGCATGTCCTTCGAAATCACGGAACGGGAACGCGAGGGGATTACCATTCTTGGCATTAAGGGCCGGCTAACGGCGGGTGAAACCACGCCGGTCCGCGAGAAGATCACGGAACTGATGGCTGCCGGTAAGATCAAGGTCATCTTCGATCTGGCCCATGTTGAATACATCGATTCGACGGGCTTGGGCGGACTGGTGATCTGCTACACGCAACTCAAAAAGGCGGGCGGCAGTCTGAAGCTGATGAACCTAAACCGGCGCAACGTCGAACTACTGGCGCTCACGCGCCTCCACACGGTCTTCGAGGTGTTCGCAGAGGAGCAGGACGCGGTCAACAGCTTCTTCCCCGATCGCGAAATCAAGCGCTTCGACATCCTGGCTTTCGTGCAGCAGCACCAGCAGGAATCGTCTCACTAGGGTAGTGGCACAGACTTCAGTCTTCGCAGAGCGCACAGCGATTTTCCGCGTTGTGCGCGATTCAAACACCAGCGCACAGCGGTTCTCAGCGTTGTGCGCGATTCAAGAAATGGTGGAGCAGGCTTTAGCCTGCAACGGGAGCTTCAGCTCCCGCTATCGAGCATCACACTTCCGATAAACAATCGTTCCCGCCGTACGCCCTACCTCGCAATACGCGGCCAGCCACTGCGCGAGATCGGTATAACGATGGATATCCAGGCGGGGATTGTATAAGCTCAGCCCGTCGGCAATCACATCCGGCCGGGAGCGCACCAGTTCGGCGCGATTCGCCGCAGCCCAGGCCGCGGCATCGCCCCCAAGCGTAGGCCGATCATCCGTCAGGTGCCGGTCCGCCGCCACGCCCGTCAGCGGCTGCGAATCCCAAAAGCGCGACGCGGCCAGGAGTTTTGTATAGACGAAAAGATCCGGACGATATCCCCACACGAAGAGCGTGTCACCCGCACGCGCGCGTTCTTCAATCAGACGCCCCGCCGCGCGGCTATCGCGATCCATCGCCGTATCGCTCCAGGCATGCGGCACGCCGCGCAATTCCTCTGACGCAAGGATCGCGTATCGCGGGCCGAAGCGGATGATCGGAACGAGCAGGGTCACCAGTAACACGACCGCGAGCACCACCTGCATAAGCCGCTGCTTCTGCCCGAGTGCGAGTGCGACGCCGCGCGATGCCGCGACGATCAGCGGCGGCAATAGTTGATCCAGATAGCGTGGAAGGAATCGCCAGCCAATGGCGGACGCCGCGACGGCCGTCAGGGTCCAGGCGATCCACTTAAGCCTGTCCTGTGGCTCTTTCCACCAGCACCACAGCGCGCCCAACACCAGAACGGCGTGAAACGCCGCCCAGTTTCCGGCCCGCACAACGCCCGATGCCAGCGCGCCGCTCAACGCGCCCGAAGATCCCGCGTATAAAAATCCCCATCGCCATACTTGCTCCAGATAACCGGCCCAAGCGCCCGTCCACGCGAGCCACGCTGCGCCGATCGCAGTCGGGATGAGAAACCCCAGTGCCAGCCACAAGAGCGAGGCGAATTCCCCCACGCCGAATCCAACCGCCGCGCACGCGGCCAAAACGAAAATTGCCTTGACGTTGAATAGCATCGCGAGCCCGGCCCAAAGGCCCGCCGCCAGTGGCCGCCGCTGCCACGCGAAATACACGGCCCATAGGTGCGGCAGCAGCATCCACGTGTCCGGCTCCAGCGTGATGGTGGCGCTCGGGAAATAGAAGATCAACGAAAAGGCCGCGAGCAGCGCGGCGAAATAGCCTTCCCGCAAGCTCCATAATCGCCGTGCGAAGTGAAACGCGCTGAGGCACACGGCGAGCGCGAAAATCGCGGACGCGACGCGCAGCACGGCGCCGCCCGCCGCTGCGAACAACAAATACGCGTAAGCGTTCAGCGGCGGTTTGTCGTACCACAGGTCGCGATACAACATTTTCCCGTGTAGCACCTGCAACGCCGCGGCCTGATGATAATCCTCGTCAGACCAGAGGATGTCGATATGGCACAGGCGCGAAATCAGCAGGACCGTAAACAGCGCCACAAAGAAAACAGCCATGACGCGATGCGCGCTGAACTCTTCGGCACTGATCTCGGAACGCGGCAATTGTTTATTGCACCATAGCCGGGGGCTCCGCGAGTTGGCGTTACGAATAATGATGGAGCGGGCTTCCGCCTGCGACAGTCGAGGTGTCCTTCAGAGGGGCCTAAGCCACGGCTCCGGAATCAGATTGATCACGTTCCATCATGCTAACCTAAGATTTAACCATGGCCAATAAGATTTCGGACGTATTCAGCGGAGCCGCAGCCATTGTCAAAGGAATGGGCATCACCTTCGGTGAAATGCTCAACCCCACCATCACTGAGGATTACCCGGAAGCTCCCGCCAAGTTCCAGGAGCGTTTTCGCGGCGTCCACGAACTGCAGCGCGATGAAAACGGCCTCGAAAAATGCGTCGCCTGTTTCCTGTGTGCAGCCGCCTGCCCAGCGCAATGCATCTACATTGAAGCCGCCGAGAACACGGCGGAGGCCCGCATCAGCGGCGGCGAACGCTACGCCAAGGTTTATAACATCGACTACAGCCGCTGTATATTCTGCGGCTACTGCGTGGAAGCCTGCCCGACCGACGCCATCACACATGGACACGGGTTCGAGATCGCAAGCTACAACACGTCAACACTCATTTATCGCAAAGAGCAAATGTTGGTGCCGATTCCGGAAGGTGCCCACTTCCCGTTGAAAGTGGAGCCCTCGGAAGCGTCTTCCAGTCATTAGGCCTGGATCTTTCGGTTATAATTCCGGAGGTCGGGGTTCATGGCGTAACGCGGCGGCGACGCAGAGCGTCATTGCCCTGCTGCGACGCTCGACTGCGAACGCGATCAAACCATGCTTCTGCCCGCGACATATCTTTCCGCCTTGCTGCTGATGGTTCTGGCGCTCATTTGTACTGGCACCTGGACCAGCCTGTATAAGACGGCGCTTCCTTACCGCTACGAGCTTTTCAATTTCGATGTCGCCATCGGCGTGGTCGTGCTGGCCGTCGCCGCAGCGTTCGCGCTGGGCTCGCTCCAGGTTGGCGAGCTCACGGTGGAAGACAACATTCTCATCACCGGATACCGGCTGATGGCGTGGGCCCTCGCGGCGGGCTTCGTCTTTAACCTGGGTAACGTCATTCTGCTTTCGGCGATTTCGGTCTCAGGCATCTCCATCGCGTTTCCCGTGGCGTTCGGCGTCGCGCTGATCATCGACGCCGTTCTGGATTTCTTAGGCAATCCGCGCGTGAACGCGCTGCTGCTTTTCGGCGGAGCGGCGGTCATTCTGGTCGCGGTGGCGCTGTTCATCGTCGCGCATTTCAGGCATCGCGCGGCGATCGCGCTCGCGGCGAAAAAGACGGCCCTGCAGATCGATCCGCGGTCGAAAGAAGCGCGAGAAGCGAAGAAACGGGCCCGGACCGTCGCTCCCGGCGGGGTGGCCGCTTTGGCGATCGTCAGCGGCATTATTCTCGCGTTTCCGCCGCGCCTTCTATCCATGGCTCGTGAAACCGAGGTCGGCCTGGGACCATACGGACTCATGCTGTTCTTCGCGGCAGGCTTTTTTATTTCGACCTTGCTATACAGCCCGTTTCTGCTGACCTTTCCCGTGGGAGGATCTCCCGCGCAGATCGGCGACTATCTTCGCGGCGGCTTCAAGGCGCATGTGCTGGGAATCCTGGCGGGCATGATGTTGTGCGGCGGAATCCTGGCGGTGAGCCTGGTGATCGCCTCGCCGGCTTTCACGGCGTTTGGCGGTTTGAATTTCAACTTGCTCTATCAGTCCGCGCCGTTACTCGCAGTCTTGTGCGGCGCTCTCCTGTGGAGGGAGCTCGGCAATGAAGGCCAGTCCGCGCGCCCGTTCCTGTGGAGCGGCTTCCTCCTGTATGCCGTCGGCGTCGCGCTGATCGCCTTCGCACCGGAATACGGAGCCCGCTAAGGTCGCTAAGCACGCGTAGGGTGGATCCATTTTAGGTGGAATGATTTTAGGTGGAGTGGGCTTCAGCCTGCGACGGGAGCTTTAGCTCCCGCATTGGGTTCACCGTGTCAGCGCACCACTTCGGCGGCTGCCCGGCAAAATGAATCTGCACGTTGGCCCGTCCCTTCGCGTCTAACTATTCAAGCAACACGTGCGATCCACTCTAGCCATACTCGCGCTTCTCGGTTGCGTCACCTGCCGTCAGGCTTTTGCCGCCGAGGATGCCGTTCTCTCCACGGGCCTTAGTATCCGCGTGGATCGGCACGAAGTGCAGGGCGACCGCATGGTTTTGTATTCGAACGGCGGTGTTACGGATCTGCCGGCCGCCTCCATCGATCATTTTGAAATTGTCTTTGAAAGCGTGGCCGAGAACTCGAAACAGACCGCCCTACCCATCGCGCCCGCCCCACCGCTCCCCACGCCGGTGTCACAAAATCCTCACGAGCTGCTGCGCAAGGCCGCCGGCCGTTCGGGACTCCCTCCGGCCTTCGTCGAAAGCGTGGCGAAAGTGGAATCCGCCTTCCGCCCCGATGCCGTTTCACCGAAGGGCGCCCTCGGCGTGATGCAGTTGATGCCCGACACGGCGCGAGCCCTGGACGCGAACCCTCTGGATACCGCGCAGAACATCGACGCCGGCGTGCGCCTGTTGCGGGAGCTCTTAATGCGCTACGACGGCGACGTGGTGAAGGCTCTAGCTGCTTACAACGCCGGTACCGACGCCGTCAGCCGCTATCGCGGCGTGCCTCCCTATCCGGAAACACAAATTTACGTGGATCGGGTGTTGCGAACTTACATCAGCAACGGCGGGAAATAGCAGCCTGTTTCAGTTCCACCAACGGAACCGCGAATGTAAATGAGCGGGCTGTCGAATCGCAGGCTGCATCCCGGACTTTGCCCGCTCGATGACTCTCGCGGTTCTGTTTGAACCACGGTGCCGTTGCTCGATCCGCTATTGAGCAGCCGGGATGGTCTTCTCGCGCGTCCATCGCACAATCGGCTTCCGCGCCGCCGTCACTTCATCCACCTTGGAAGTGCGCGTCGAATGCGGAGCCTGTCTGCACCAGCTCCACATCCTCTTCGACCTCCTCGGCGATCGAGATCAGCGCATCGGCGAACAAATCCAGCTCGCGTTTGCTCTCCGTCTCCGTCGGCTCGATCATCAGCGCGCCGTGTACGATCAGCGGAAAGCTCACCGTGTACGGATGGAAACCATAGTCGATCAGCCGCTTGGCGATCATCCCCGTATCGCGCGCCCAGCTTCTTCTGGCGGTCGTCGCTGAACACGCATTCGTGCATGCTCGGCTCGTTGTAGGCGATCTCGTAATGCTGCTCCAGCCGCTTGCGCAGATAATTCGCGTTCAGCAGCGCGTCGAGCGTCGCTCGCCGCAGGCCATCGCCGCCGTGCGCCATGATGTACGCCAGCGCGCGCACCAGCACGCCGAAGTTTCCATAGAACGCGCGGACGCGGCCGATAGCATTGCGGGCGATCGTAATCCCACGCCCACTTGTCGCCGACGCGCTTCAGTCGCGGCGCGGGCAGGAACGGCTCCAGATGCTGCTTCACCGCCACAGGACCGCCACCCGGACCGCCGCCGCCATGCGGAGTCGAAAACGTCTTGTGCAGATTCAGGTGCATCACGTCCACGCCGAAATCGCCGGGACGCGAAACGCCCACCAGCGCGTTCATGTTCGCGCCGTCCATGTAGAGCAGCGCGCCCTTGTCGTGCAGGATCTCCGCGACGTCGGCGATGTGCTCCTCAAAAACGCCCAGCGTGTTCGGATTCGTCACCATCAGCGCCGCGACGTCATCGTCCACCGCGCTTCGCCAGAATTTCGGTGTCCACCATGCCCCGCGAATTCGAGGCGATGTTCTCCACCTTGTAACCGGCCATATGCGCCGTCGCGGGATTCGTCCCGTGCGCCGAATCGGGAATCAGAATCTTCTTGCGCGGATTGCCCTTCGATTCCAGATACGCGCGGATCAGCAGGATGCCCGTGAATTCGCCGTGCGCGCCCGCCGCCGGCTGCGACGTCACGGCGTCCATGCCGGTGATCGCCATCAGGCACCGCTCCAGCTCGCGCCATCACTTCCATCGCGCCTTGCGAGAGCGAATCCGGCTGATACGGATGCGGCCACGCCATGCCTTCGATGCGCGCCGCTGCCTCGTTGATGCGCGGGTTGTACTTCATCGTGCACGAACCCAGCGGATACAGGCCGAGATCGATCGCGTAATTCCACGTCGAAAGCCGCGTGAAGTGGCGAATCACATCCACTTCGCTGACTTCCGGAAAATCTTCAATCCCGCTGCGGGCGTTCCCCGCCCCCAGCGCCGTCTGCTGGATCGACCGCCGGAACATCCAGCGGCGGCAAGCTGATAGCCGATCTTTCCCGGGCGAACTGCTCTCGAACAGCAGGTCTTCGTTCTGCGACGGCTGCTGGCGGACTTTTTTTATCCCTTCGGGCTTCATGCCATCACCCCCGCCACCGTATCCATATCTTCGTTGCGTGACATTTCCGTGCAGCACAGCAGGACCGAATTCTTCAGCTCCGGATAAAACCGGCCCAGCGGCAGCCCGCCGATGATCTTCTTCGCTTCCAGCGCGCCGATTGATCTCAGCCGGCGTCCTTCTTGCCGACGTCCGCCACGAACTCGTTGAAGAACGGACCCGTGAACCGCGGCTTCAGTTTGCTCGCCAGATAATGCGCCTTCGACAAATTCTGCGTCGCCAGCTCGCGCAAGCCTTCCTTGCCGTACACCGACATGAACACCGTGGCCATCAGCGCGATCAGCGCCTGATTCGTGCAGATGTTCGACGTGGCCTTCTCGCGCCGGATGTGCTGCTCGCGCGTCGCCAGCGTCAAACAAAACGCGCGGTCGCCCGTCTTTATCCTTCGTTTCGCCCACCAGCCGTCCGGGAATCTGCCGGATCAATTTTTCCTTGCACGCGATGATCCCGGCGAACGGACCGCCATAGCTCGGCGAAATCGCGAACGATTGCAGCTCGCCCGCCACGATATCGGCGTCGCGCGGAGGCTCCACAATCCCCATCGAAACGGCTTCCGAGAAAATCACCACCAGCAGCGCGCCTTTTTCGTGAGCCATCGCCGCCAGTTGCTTCACGTTCTCCACGATGCCGAAAAAATTCGGCGATTGCACGATCACGCATGCCGTGTCTTTGTTGATCTTTTTCGCGAGGTCATTCAGGTCCGCCGCGCCCGTTTCGGCGTCGTACGCGAACTCCTCCACCGGCATGCCCTGGAACTTCGCATACGTGCCGAGCACTTCGCGATACTCGGGATGCACGTTGCGCGCCACCAGCACGTGCGAACGTCCGGTCGCGCGCACGGCCATCATCGCCGCTTCGGGCACCGCGGTGGACGCGTCATACATCGAAGCGTTCGCCACATCCATGCCCGTAAGCTGGCAGATCATGGTTTGGAATTCGAAGATCGCTGTCAGCGTGCCCTGCGCCATCTCCGCCTGATACGGCGTGTAGGACGTCAGAAACTCGCCGCGCGAGACGACCGTATCCACCATCACCGGCCGGTAGTGGCGATACACGCCCGCGCCCAGGAAACTTGCCTGAATCCCGGCGTTCGTCTCGCCGAGCTTCCGGAAATAATCCATGATTTCGTATTCGCTCTTGCCGTCGGCAATCGGCAGGCGGTCGTGATAGCGGACCGCATCCGGCAGGTGCGAAACAAGATCTTCCAGGCTCGCCACGCCAATCGTGTCGAGCATTTCTTTGCGTTCAGAATCAGACTTGGGCAGGTAGCGCAATGGACATTACTCCGCTCCCAGATAGGTTTGGTAATCGGAGGGGGACAGGAGCCGATCGGCTTCTTCCGGGGATGACAACTTTATTTTAGCAATCCAGCCCGCGCCGTGCGGATCTGTGTTCAAAGTCTCGGGAGCGTTCGTCAGTGTGTCGTTGATGGCGATCACCTCGCCCGACACGGGCGCGAAAATATCGCTCGCCGCCTTCACGCTCTCCACCACCGCGAACTGCTTGCCCTGTTCGACCTTCGCGCCCAGCTTCGGCAGCTCCACGAATACGATGTCGCCGAGCTCGTGCTGCGCGTGATCCGTAATGCCAACGGTTCCCGCGCCCGCCTCAACGTGCACCCATTCGTGTTCTTTGGTGTAACGGTAGTTGTCCGGATACATATCTCACCTCGCTCGCTTGTAAAAAGGAATCGGAACCGTCACCGCCTCCACCGCGCGCCCGCGAACCATCACCTCGATCGCACGCCCGGGGACAGCTTCCTGCACCGGCAGGTAACACATTCCGACGTTCTTGCCTACAGTGGGAGCCGGTCCTCCGCTGGTAACCCACCCAGCCGCGGCCCCGTCGATGAAAACTTCGTAGCCGTCGCGAGCAATGCCGCGACCCTGCACTTCAAACCCGATCAGCTTACGCGTGATGCCTTTTTCCTTTTGCTGCACCAGCGCGTCGCGCCCCAGGAAATCGCCCTTGTCGAGCTTCACGATCCAATCCAGCCCCGCTTCCCAGGGCGTGATGGAAGCGCTGATCTCATGCCCATAGAGCGGCATCGCGGATTCCATCCGCAGAGTGTTGCGCGCGCCCAGGCCGCCGGCGATGATGCCCTGCTCGCGCCCGGCCTCCATGATTTCGCGCCACAATCGCTCGGCCTCTTCCGGCTCGACGTATATTTCCCAGCCGTCTTCGCCCGTGTAGCCCGTGCGCGCGATCAGCGCCTCCGCGCCCGAAACTTTTCCATGCGTAAAGTGGTAGCGCTTCACCGCGCCGAGATCCGCATCGGTCAGCTTGCGCAAAACGTCGCTCGCCTTGGGACCCTGAATCGCCAGTTGCGCATAACGTGGCCCTGCGTCTTCAACCATCGCGTCGAACTTCTTCTCGCGCGCGGTGCTCAGGATGTGTTCGAAATCTTTATCCTGATTGGACGCATTCACGCACAGGAAGAACACGTGATCGTCCACGCGGTGCACCAGAATATCGTCGACGAAGCCGCCGTGCCCGTAGAGCAGTGACGAATACTGCGCCTGGCCGAACTTCAATTTCGACGCGTCGTTCGTGGTGACGTATTGCGTCAGCTCCAGCGCCTGCGGACCGCTGACGACGATCTCGCCCATGTGGCTCACGTCGAACAGCCCCACGCGCTCGCGCACACCTTTGTGCTCCTGCACCAGGCCGGAGTATTCGACGGGCATGTCCCAGCCGCCGAAGTCGACCATCTTCGCGCCCATCTCGCGATGGACAGCGTTCAGCGGAGTTTTTTTCAAGGGAGCGGCCGATGCGGTCATGAAGAATCAGGCTAGCACAGAGGCTCGGTTCGGAGCCGCGACAGTGATGGAGCGGGGCGACAGCGCGCGGTGAGCTCTACCCCGCTCGATGACTCTCGCGACTCCGAAACGGCTGGCGATAACTACCGAGCCGCGACCGTGATGGAGCGGGGCAACCTCTACCCAGGCCGCACCATGTGAAAAATATCCGTCGATCTGCAATACGCGGTTCCGCCCATGCGCCCAATCGCGCGCAGCTTCAGCGGATCGATCCGGCCGCGCTCATCCAGCACCTTATCGTTGACGTGGAAATACACCACCTGCCCCAGCACCAGGCTATTCGCTTCCGCCCCACTGCTCAGCTCGATGATCTGCGTGACCTTGCATTCCAAATTGATAGGCGATTCCAACACGCGCGGAGCCTGGACAATCACGCTGGGCGCAGGCGTCAACCCCGCGATCTCGAACTCATCCACATCGGGAGGAAACCGCGGCGACGTCATGTTCATCTGCTCCGCGATGTCTTCGCTCACAATGTTCACCACGAACTCGCCCGTCTCGCTCGCATTCACCAGCGAGTCCTTCGGCGGATTGCTGTTCGGGCTGAAGCCGACAATCGGCGGATCTCCACAGAACGCGTTGAAGAAACTGAACGGCGCGAGATTCGGCACGCCGTTTTTCGAGAGCGTGGAAACGAACGCAATCGGCCGCGGCAGGACGGCGGTCACCAGCAGCTTATAGACATCGTTAGCGGAAACCTTCGAGGGATCAAGAATCACAGTCCCGATTATGGCTCACTCCAGCCGAAATGATGCGCCAGCAGCGTCCGGCGGTAAACTCGAATTGCCATGTCACGCTCGCGCTATTTCCTTTTCGCAGCGCTCTTGATCGTTGCGGCGGTGGCCGTCTACTGGCGGTCAACGGTCGTTCGAAAGGCGGGGCCCGCGACCGTACTCGCCTCCGTGCAGCAACTGAACCAACTGACCACAGTGCGTTACACGGTGCAGAAAATCGTGACTTTGACGGACGAGAAGTACCCTGTGGGATCGGAATCGATCCTGCTGATTGTGCAAGCACGCGTGGAGGCGGGAGTCGATCTGTCTTCGCTCGGTCCCAAGGACGTCGTGACTGGGAAAGATGGAACGGTGACAGTCTCCTTGCCGCGGTCGAAAATCCTAAACGTGGCCATTGACGAAAACGAAACCAAAGTCTGGGATCGCCAAAAGACCTGGTGGACGCCCTGGGTTCCTTACAGCCTCGATCTGGAGAAGCGCGCCCGCCTGATGGGCCTGGATGCGGCCAAGGACTCAGCCATCCAGATGGGCATCCTCGCCGCCTCGCAGAAGAACGCGGAAACTTCGGTGCGGTCGCTGTTGAACCTGGCCGGGGTGAAGGCGATCACGATCGTGCCTGCGACGTAGCGTCGCGCCAATCGATGGATCGAAGATCAGGGTCCTGGTTATGGCGTATTCCCTGTGGGGCGTGCCGATCGCTCCGAACTGCCCTCGCTAGTGTCGGAGCTGGCCGGAACAGAGGGAGCCTGAGGCTCATCGCGAAAATCGCTCGGCGACATGGGCATGTCGATCTTGATTTCGCGATGCGTTTCGAGCATCGTCGTACGCACGTTTCCCATCGACTTCAGCACATCCGCTGACAACGTCTGCATTACCTGAACCTGTTCGTCAGTTAGTTTGTTGCCCATCGCTTCCGAAACGCTTTTCAATTCAAAATCGGAAATCTTCATCTGCGAGACATCTGCCGATATGTCGGCCCTCGTTTGCCGAATCAGCCTAGAGCCTTTTGAAATCCAAAGGGTGAAGTCTATCGCAGCCTCGCCACTCCCCAGTAACTGGTTCGATTTTTGCGAATGGGACTTGACGACATAGCAGTCGTCCCCGTCAATCGATTCCTCGCCGGTAATCGTCGCACCTTCTATCGAGTTGACCGCGTTTCCGGGGAAATTGAAAAAGATCGACGGGATCGTGTTTGCAGCGCCACCCGAGACGCCGCTGGCTTCGGCAAACGCCATCTCCGTGCTTTGGGGTTCGTATTTCATGCCCGGCATGCTGACGAACCGGTAGCCTCCGTCCGACCACAGCGCCCCTTTTTCGCCATGCTGCGTCCACACGACCTTGTACATCTGAAATCGCGCGAGTTTGATGCTGAACGATGTGGGTGGGATCTGCGACGGTTGGTCGGCGGCTGCCGACGCGCTGCCGTCCGAAGCGCTCCGTGTGAGCGTTGAATGCACTTCCCCAACATCGGAGTAACTTTGCAACGACGCGTATTTCGCCTGCACCTCGCGGAGAAGTTGCGTGGCATCGGGTGTTTGAGCGCTCGCGAATCGCGAGACTCCCACTACGACGAGGGCGACGACGGTTCTCTGCACGAGTGGCTCCTTACGGTGAGGCTACCACGGAGGCGTTTAGGATAGCGCGCTTCTTATTTGTGATGCTGTGCGGCGTGTAGGGCGGCGTCTAATTCTTGTCGATATTCGCCACGGCGCCGTCTTCCAGCCGCAGCCGTCCGAAGCGCTCGCCGTCCGCGCGATACGAAAACGTCTCGATCATGTGCCCGTCTTCGAACATCGCGATGCGTGAAGATGGCTCGCCGAACTTCAGCACATCCGCCCGCGGCATCCCCAACGTCACCTGCTGCAATTTCTCCCGCGTCATCGCCGGTGGAGCGGCGATCGGCGTCAGCGGCAGCGCATCGGCCAGCGTCAGCGGAGCGAGAGTAGCCTGCTGCGCGATCACCTGCGGCGCTTCCAGGCTCCGCGCGTGCCCGGCGATCGGCGGGGGAGGCGGCACGGAATCGTCCGAATCGCTTTTGACGCGCGCTACCGCGACGCGCTTCGCGGCAGACCCGCCGGAGGAACCGCGGGAAGACGCAGCAAAAGGATTCGCGACGCCTGAGGCGCCCGTGGGCGCAGGGCCCGCGGACACAGGAGAAACGCTCGCCGTCGGCGGCTTCTCGGCGGCCTTTACATCCGGCTTCGGTTTCGCTTCTTCCTTACCAGCGGCCTTCACGGTCTGATCGTTCAACTTCCCGAACACCGCGTCGATGCCGTTGCTGACGGCTTTGCCGCTGGCCGCTCCCACGGCGCCGCCCGCTGCTGCGGCTCCGAATTCGGTCATGGTCTGCGCACCGGCCGCGCCCGCAAACAATCCTAAAAGCAGGAATGAATAGGTATACTTTTCCATCTCATAGGCAGGCTATCAGCCGTACTGGATTCTGCGAACCGGTGCTAAGCCTTAGTCTCCCCCGGGAAAACACCCGACGGAGTACCACCCGCAGGGTCTGGGCAGGCCCCGTTTGCGACGGCTCCCCTAAAACGGTCCCTATCGCGGACCCCTCGTAACGACTGCTCGGCTTGCGCGGGCCATCGCTCCAGATAAACTGCGCCAGCCGTAGACACTCCGCCAGCCAGCGCGGAGATCCAGCTAAGCTTCTGTCCAGCCTTTGTCCGCACCGTGAAAAGCATGCGTCAAACGAAATGAAATTATATGGCGAGCCCCACCTGTCAGGTGGGGACTACAGATTTCCTTAGGGAATTTGGATCCCCGGTCTCACGACCGGGGCTGACCTACTGCCGGTGTTTCACACAGACTCTGGCGTCCGGGTTATATCACTGATTCCTGCCTCCCAAAGCTCCTGCGCTATCATGTAGATCGTGCCAACGGACACTTCGCTGCAAACGGCCACCGAACGACTCACGCGGGTCCGCGACGAAATCGGAAAGATTATCGTCGGGCAGACCGAAGTGGTGGAAGGCGTGCTGATATGCCTGCTCGCCGGCGGTCACGCGCTGCTCGAAGGCGTCCCCGGCCTCGGGAAGACCACGCTGCTGCGCACGCTCGCGCGCGTTTTGCACTTGAAATATTCGCGCATCCAGTTCACGCCCGATCTCATGCCCGCCGACATTGTCGGCAGCATGATCATCGATACCGAAGCCGGCCATAAGAGCCTCAGTTTCCAGCCGGGCCCGATCTTCGCGCACCTGGTTCTGGCCGACGAAATCAATCGCGCCACTCCGAAGACGCAATCCGCCCTGCTCGAAGCCATGCAGGAACACACCGTCACCTCCGGCACCGCGACCCACGAACTGGAGCCGCCCTTCATGGTGATGGCCACGCAGAATCCCATCGAGATGGAAGGCACTTATCCGCTGCCCGAAGCGCAGCTCGATCGCTTTCTCATGAAGATCCTGGTGACCTATCCTTCGCGCGAAGATCTCAGCACCATCGTCTCGCGCACTATTCAAAAGGAAGAGACCACCGTCGAGCCGGTATTGACGCGCGAAGAAATCCTGGAACTGCGCGGAGTCAGCCGCCAGGTTCTCGTCGCCCCGCACGTGCAAAGCTACGCCATCGATCTGGTCATGGCCACGCAGCCCGAAAGCGGACCCTCGGGTGCGACCGGCCACGAATTGGCGCGAAAATTTATCCGCTATGGAGCATCGCCTCGCGGCGCACAGGCGCTTGTCGAATGCGGCCAAGTTCACGCGCTATTTCGCGGACGCCTGCATCTCTCTATCGACGATGTCCGCGCCATCGCCCCCGCCGTCCTGCGGCATCGCATCATCCTGAATTTCGACGCCCATGCCGCGGGTCAGACGCCCGAATCGGTGCTGGACCAGATCATCCCCAGCGTTTCCCGGGAGGCGTCGCGCAACGGCGCGCGGCCGTAAACCCCCGTGGCCGACAAACGTGGCGCCGACACTCGTGGAGAAGACAGCCGCGTCCTGATCGATAACGAATTCCTGGAACGCCTGGAACGCCTCGCCATCCACTGGCAGAAATCGCTCCCAGGCCTCGTGGGCGGCCACAACGCCTCGCGCTTCGCCGGCTCCGGCCAGGAGTTTCTGGATCACCGCCAGTTCCATCACGGCGACGACGTGCGCGACGTAAACTGGCGAGCCTTCATGCGCCTGGAAAAGCTCTTCTTGAAGATGTTCCAGTTGGAGCCGCGTATTCCCGTGCGCATCATGTTGGATACCAGCAAGTCGATGCTCACCGGCGGCGCGACATCGGGTGACACCGGCCCCTCGAAGTTCGACTACGCGCGCAAACTGGCCGCCGCTCTCTGCTACGTCGGTCTCGTGCGCCTGGAATCTATCTGCCTTGCCCCCTTCAGCGGCGCGCTCGGCGACCCGCTCGTCATATCAGGCGGCCGCCATCGCATCCAGCCCGCCGTGCGATTTCTCACCGGCCTCACGGCGACTGGCACCACCAACTTTCTGGAAGTGGTGCGTCAATTCATTTCGCGCTATCCCCAGCGCGGCGTCGTGTTCGTGATCTCCGATTTCCTGGACGATGCCGACAGCGAAAAGCCTCTGCAATATCTGGCCGACTTCGGCCATGAAGTCATCCTCACGCAGATCTGGGCGGATTCCGATCGCGAGCCTCCCTGGGATGGCGAGCTCGAACTCGAAGACGCCGAGACCGGCAAGGTGGTCCAGATTCCCTTCGGTGCCGACGTCCGCGGTACTTATACTGCCGCGTTCGATCAGTATTCGGCCCGCCTGCGCGACGTAGCGCTCCGCAACGGCGGGCGGTATGTTGGGTTATCGACAGCCGTCGCCGTAGAGGACGCCGTATTTGGCCCGCTGCTCCGCACCGGTGCGATTCAGTAACGGCCACGGCGTAAATACGTCACACTATAGCGAGCATGAATTTCCTGAACCTCAGCCTGGGCGAATTCGCGGCACTGGCCGGGGTTATTTCCGCAGGCCTGGTCGCGCTGTACCTGTTCGATCGCAGCCGCCGCCGTCGCGTGGTGGCAACGCTGCGCTTCTGGACGCCCAGCGAAGTCAGCTCCGAGTGGAAGCGCAGCCGCCGCGTGCAGCAGCCGTGGAGCCTCATCCTGCAAATTATCAGCATGGTGCTCCTGCTGCTGGCCATCTCTGGACCGCGCTTAGGCGGAAATCTCGCCCCGCGCGATCACGTGCTGATCCTCGATACCTCGGCCTGGATGGGAGCGCGCACGCGTCAGGGCATTCTGCTGGATCAAGCCAAATCCGTCGCGCTCTCCTATCTCGATCGCCTCCCCGCCGCGGACCCAGTGATGCTGGTGCGCGCCGACGCGCTCGCCACACCCGTTACTCCTTTTGAATCGCGCCATCAAGTAGTGGCCGATGCCATCCGCCAGTCGCAGCCTTCGGCATCGGCCCTCAGCCTGCAGCAGGCGCTCGACTTCGCGACCAACGCGCAGCGCTTGCAATCCGGCCGCCCGGGCGAGATCGCCTTCGCCGGAGCCGCGCGCATTTCTAAGGAAGAAGCCGACGACCTGGCACCGCCGAAGAACTTCCGCCTGCTGGAGATCGCATCGAACGGTGAAAACATCGGCCTGAAAAAACTCGGCGTCCGCCGCTCGCCCTCGGCGCCGGATTCCTGGGAAGCCTACGTATCGGTGCGCAACGATGGCAGCCGCGCACGCGACGTGACCGTCGACCTCCTATCGGGCAAAACAAATCTCGGCACGAAATCGCTAAAGATTCCCGCCAGCCAGGAAGCCTCCGCTGCCTTCAGCTTCAAGCTCGCCGACGCCGCGCTGCTCCAGGCCCGCGTGCATCCGGCCGACAATCGAGAGGACGCTTTCCCGCAGGACGATCGCGCCGCGCTCGATCTGCCTGCCGAAACCACCGCCCGCATCGTCGTATATACAAATGATCCGGGCTCGCTGCAGCCTCTGCTCGCGGGCCATCCGCAGTTCGACGCGAAGTTCGAGCCCACCGCGCGCTACGATCCATCCGTCCAGGCCGACATCCTGGTCTTCGATCGCTTCGCCCCGCAGCAGGCGCCGAATCGCAACATCCTGTGGATCGATCCGCCGGCAGGTTCACCCTTTGCGATTCGTACCACGCAGGCCAACGCGAAACTGGAACGCTGGGACGCCGATTCACCGCTCGCCGCCGGCCTCAGCACGAAGGACGTCGAGCTCGCCTCCGCCAAAGTATTCGAGCCCGCCAAAGGCGATCAACCCGTCGCCGAAACTTCTCGCGGACCCATGGTCATCTCGCGCTCGTCGCCATCGAAGATGGTTGCGCTCGGATTCCAGCCCGGCGCTGGATCGATGAAGTATCAGCTTGCGACGCCTCTGCTGATCGCGAACATTCTTCGCTGGATGGCTCCCGACACGTTCCGCCGCTGGGATATTCAGGCCGCTACCATTGGGACCGTGAGCGTTCCCGTCGACAAGGGCACCGACGCCGCGAAGCTTCGCGTCACCACCGACCGCGACAAGCCCCTGCCTTTTACCGTGAAAGGCGAAACGCTGCGCTTCTTTTCAGGCGCTCCCGGAACCGTGCACGTTCACGATGGCGATCGCGATACGCTCTACTCGCTCACGCTGCCCGACGTCGCCGAAGTCGCGTGGAAAGCTCCCGCCACCGTCACGCACGGCCTGCCGCGGCTCGGCGCGCAATCCGCTTCGGTCTCGAACCTCTGGCCCTGGCTTGCTGTGCTCGGAGGACTCGGGCTCCTGATCGAATGGCTCATGTTCGGACGCGGCGCCGTCAGCGGCCTTCCCGTCTCCAAAACTTCCGCCATAAAAGTCCCCTGGAGGAAGGCGTCATGATCGCAAGAACGCCGCTCGGGAGGAAAACCACGTGACCTTCGGCCGCGCCTGGGTTCTCGCTCTCGTGTGGCTGCCCTTCGCCTGGGCCTGGTACGAGCGTTCTCGCGCCCGCCGCCCGTTGGCGCTTGTGCTCAAGGCCGTCACCTTCGCGCTCATCCTCTTCGCGCTGGCCGAGCCCAACCTCGAACTCTCGCGCACCCGCGTCGCGCTCGCCGTGCTGGTGGATACTTCCGCTAGTGTCTCGCCCGCCGATCTACAACAGGCATCGCGCACGGTCAAAGCGATGGACAGCGAGAAAGGGCGCAATTTCCTGCGCGTGATTCCGTTCGCCCACAACACGCGCGCCGCCGAATCCGGCGAAAGTGAAAGCCCTTGGCGTTTGCGCCCCACCTCGGGACCCGGCGCACGCTCCACGGATCTGGAAGCCGCCATTCGCGAAGCCGCCGCCGCCCTTCCCTCCGACATGCTGCCGCGCATCGCGCTCATCACCGACGGCCGCGAAAATCAGGGCAGCGTGGCGCGCGCGGCGTGGCAGGCGCAGCAGGCCGGCGTCCCCATCGATACGTTCGTCATGCAAGGCCGCCCCGAACCGGCGCTCCGTCTGGAATCCGTCTCCGTCCCGGGCAACGCCTTCACCGGCGAACCCATCGCCATCGACCTCAGTGTGTCATCGCCCACGGCCGCGCAAGTCGAAATCGAGCTCACCGCCGAAGGACGCAGCCTTGGAAAATCGCAAGTCGCGCTCGCCGCCGGAACCAACCCCGTGCGTATGCACGCGAACCTCAACACGCCCGGAGCGCTCGATCTCTCCATCGCTCTACGACCCATCGGCCCGCGTCCTGGCGATGCGCCTATCGCCAGCGAACTCCGTTACGACCAGGCCGTGATGCTGAAGCGTCCCAAGCTTCTCTACGTCTCGCAGGACCCCGAGAACGTCGACGCGCATCTGACCGGCGCTCTGCAATCCGCGCAGTTCGACGTCACGCGCGTCACCGGCCTCGATAACGTCACGTTCAGCGATTATCAATCCGTCGTCCTCAACAATTGGGACCTGGAACACATCGCCGACGCGCGCAAGAGCGATCTGGAAAAGTACGTGCGTGAAGGCGGCGGCCTGCTGGTGATCGGCGGCGAGCAAAACGTTTACGTCGACAAGAAAAACGTGGAGGACGCGCTCGATCGCACGCTGCCCGCGAAGCTCCTGCCGCCGCGCAATAACGAAGGCGTCGTCGTCGTGCTGATCATCGACAAAAGCTCTTCCATGGAAGGTCCCAAAATGGACCTCGCTAAAGCCGCCGCCACCGGCACGGTCTCGAATCTTCGTCCCATGGATCAAGTCGGCGTGCTGGTCTTCGACAATTCATTCGCCTGGGTCGTCCCCATCCGCAAGGCCGACGATCGCTACGCCATCAACGCGCGCATCGCCGGCATCTTCGCCAACGGAGGCACGCAGATCGCGCCCGCGCTCACTGAGGCTTACAACCGAGTGCTGCCCATCGAAGCGCCGTATCGCCACATCCTGCTGCTCACCGACGGCATCTCCGAGGAAGGCAACAGCTACGAGCTCTCGCGCACCGCGCTGCAGCATCGCGTCAGCATCTCCACCATCGGCCTCGGCGCGGACGTGCACAAAGAGTATCTCCAAAAGGTCGCCGAACTTGCGGGCGGCAAAGCCTACTTCCTCCGCGAGCCCTCGGGCCTGGAACAAATCGTCCTGCGCGACGTGATGGAACACACCGGCACAACGGCCGTCGAAAACGCTCTGCAGGCCGAGGTCGCCAAGGAAACCGAAATTCTCGACGGCGTGGATTTCGCCACCGCGCCCGCTTTAAAAGGTTACGTGCGCTTCGAAGCCAAGCCCGCCGCCGATACCATTCTCCGCATCGATCGCCGCGATCCTCTGCTCGCGCGCTGGCAATACGGCCTGGGCCGCGCCGCCGTTTTCACGTCCGACGCCAAGACGCGCTGGGCCGCCGATTGGGTCACATGGAAAGGCTTCGACAAGTTTTGGACCAACGTGACGCGCGACCTTCTGCCCCACGCGAGCGAAGGCGAAGCCACCGCCGATTACGACACAGCCAACGGCGCCATCGAAGTGGAATATCGTCTGGGCCCCGGCGTCACGGAGCCCGCGAAGATCCCGCCCATCTTTGCCATCGGCACCGATGGATTCCAGAAACCCGTCGAGATAAAAAAGACCGCCGCCGGCACTTATCGCGGCCGAGTCACCATCGGCCCGCGCCAGGGCCTCTTCCGCATTCGCCCCGTGGACGATTCACGCGCTTTCCCTGAAGTGGGCCTCTACCGTCCCGAAGCGGAGCTCACCGAATACGGTTCCAATCCGCAACTCCTCAAGCAAGTCGCCGACTTCACCGGCGGACGTTTCGAGCCTTCGGCGAAAGACTCCTTCGACGCCGGCAACCGCTCGCTCACAACGAATCTTTCCCTGTGGCCCGGCCTGCTCGCGCTGGCGGTCGCACTCAATCTGGCAGAGCTGCTGATGCGCAAGTGGAACGGCCTCTTCCGCCGCAATCGCTAAGCGTCTCTTTGTCGTGCCGAGCCCTTACTTTGTCATCCCGAGCGAAGTCGAGGGATCTCGCGCCGCACTCACTCCAACGCCGACATAACCCGCATCGGCCGCCGGTACGAACGAGCTCCATCACCCGCCCATCTTCTTCCAATACCGATACACCAACTCCACCGGCAGCCCCACCACATTCGAATACGATCCCTCAATCCGCTCCACGAACTTCGACGCCAGCCCCTGGATCGCATACGCGCCCGCCTTGTCCATCGGCTCGCCGCTCGCCACATACTCGTCGATCTCCGCGTCGCTCATCTTCGCGAATCGCACGCGCGTCTCCGCATGATCCACAATCGCTCCGGCCGCCGATCGCAGGCAGATCCCCGTGATCACCACATGCTCGCGACCCGCCAGCATCCGCAGCATCGACCGCGCATCATCGTCATCCTCGGGTTTCTCCAGCACCACATCGCACATCGCCGAATCTGGAAACGACGCCTCGCGCAAAACGACGATCGTATCCGCGCCCAACGCCACTTCGTCCAGCCTCTCCCACGCTGCGTGCGCCTTCTCCCTCGCCAGCCTCATCGCGTACTCCGCCGGACCCTCGCCTTCGCGACGCTTTTCTTTTACCGGGCGCGATCGCACCGCAAACTCGATGCCCGCTTGTTCCAGCAACTCCTTCCGCCGCGGAGACTGAGAGGCCAGGATGAGTTGGGGTTGACTTCGCATTGAATGGATAACTACAATCATCCACCCATACGGTGATTTTTGTCCGGAGAACAATTATATCTGCGCAACGGAGGATCTATGAAACAGGGATTTCTATTTGCTCTTGGAGTTTTAGCGGCGGCTTTACCCGCATTGGCAGCACCCACGTGCAATGCGGGCCAGACCGTCGTCGGCAACAACTGCGTGTTCACTCTGGCTCTTGGTTGGATCACGGCCGGTAACGGGACCGACGCCATTTTTGGCGTATACGCACCGCCCAACATAACCGGTCCCTTAGAGATTGAGATCACCGGACTGAGTTCAAGCCTGGGCGACGCCTACAAAGGCTATCTTGGCTTCGCGGGCAATGCGGTCGGCGGCACGCAAATCGAACAATACACGCTTGCCGACCTGGTTGCTGGTACTCAGGCATCCATTGGCGTCGTTGGTCCAGGCAGCGGGTTCCAGTTCCAGATAACAAAGGTCTGTTGGGACCCAACTTGCACCAGTCCGGCACCTGCCGGAGCCGTGCCGAATATGCTAAGCATGCAGTTAACCATGGCCTCACCCGCAACCACGGACTTGAACACAAACGATATCCAACTGACGGTTCGCTTTCTGAACGGCACCCAGGTTTCGTTCGAAGAGCAGGAATTCGGCTTGCATACGAATTCGCAATACGACATCATTCCCGGCATCAGCATGGGAGCCACACCGGCCAGTCGCTACGTCTACAATAACGGCGCTCTCACTCAGCCTTTTGAAGTCGTGTCTATATCGAATTTCGCCAACCCGAACTCCATTGGCGGGGTGGTAACGTTAAAGGATTTTGACGGGAACATGATTGCGTCAAAACCGCTGCCTTCCATAGGGCCGAACGCCGCCGCCGGATTTCTTGTGATTGGCAAGCCTGGGGACAGCACGGCGTCGTTGTTTCCTTCCGACACCGTACTTCCGGCGGGCGCTGACGGAAACTTCCACGGCGTACTGGAAATACAAACCGCGGGGCAAGTGGCGACCGGAATCGTTACCGTATTGGCTCAGGAGTTCAATGGCAATACGATGTTGAACATGCCGGTTTTCCATTCGCCGGTTCCGTAAAAAACGCATTGCCGTCGTACCCAGGGGACGAGATTCGATCAGCACCCTTGCGTGCTAAAATCGAATCTCCCCCCGAAGGTTTCGCATCCATGCAACGCGCCGGCAGACTCATCGGCAAGCTCAATATGTTCCCCGATCCGGCGGACGCCCAGGCGCGCGCCATCGCGGCATGGAACGTCGCCGCCGGCAAAAAAATCGCCGAACACACACGCGCCGCCTCGGTTGTCCGCAACTCGCTCATCGTCGAAGTGGAGGATCTGGTCTGGCAGCGCCAACTCAACACGCTCCGCCATTATCTGATTCGAAATCTGGTCGACGTTTTGGGCGACGCGTCGATCACCGACATCGACTTTCGTCCCATGCGTGCGCCCCGCAAGCCGCCGCAGCCTTCGGCCACGCGCCCGTCGCAAAGCCAAATTGGAGATCCGGTGCTCGACCTTTTATATCGCCAATCGAAACACAGGAACACTGCGTGAAAATCACGGAACAAGACGTGCAGCGCGTGGCAGATCTGGCGAACCTCGCTCTCACCGCCGAGGAAATCACCCGCATGACGCGCGACCTCGACGGCATCCTCGGCCACATCGACAAACTGAACGAGCTCGATACGACAAACGTGCAGCCTATGTCACAAGTGCTATTCGAGGCCGGCGAGACCGCGACATTACGGCCCGACGTGGAAGTGCCGCCGCTCTCCAATGCAGAGGCCACGGCCAACGCACCCGTCTCCGGGGGTGGATATTTCAAAGTGCCGCGAGTGATCGACCGCGGTTAGGTCCGCACTTAGGGTTATTCAAGTCCCGCACTTAGGTTTATTCAAATAACGATGAGTGATTCAATCGCGACGCAGTCCATTTCCTCCATCCGCGCAGGACTCGCCTCCAAAAAGTTTTCGGCCGAAGAGCTCGCCAGGCAAGCCTTGGCCTTCGCCGAAGCGGAAAATCCCAAGACGAACGCGTATCTGACGTTTTCGCCCGAACGCGCTCTCGCCGCCGCGCGCGCCGTGGATGCCAAGCTCGCCAAGGGCGAAGATCCAGGCCCGCTCGCCGGCGTGCCCGTCGGCGTCAAGGACGTCATCGTCACCCGTGGCACGCGCACCACCTGCGGCTCGAAACTGCTGGAACACTACATTCCGCCCTACGACGCCACCGCCGTCATCCGGCTGGAGCAAGCCGGCGGCGTCATCATCGGCAAAACCAATTGCGACGAGTTCGCCATGGGCTCCTCGAACGAAAACTCCGCCTTCGGACCCGTGCGCAATCCCGTCGCGCTCGATCGCGTCCCCGGCGGCTCCAGCGGCGGATCGGCCGCCGCGGTCGCGCAGGGCACCGCCGTCGTCTCGCTCGGCTCCGATACCGGCGGCTCCATCCGCCAGCCGGCTTCGTTCTGCGGCGTCGTCGGCGTCACGCCCACCTATGGCCGCGTCTCGCGCTACGGCCTGATCGCTTTCGCCAGTTCGCTCGATCACATCGGCCCCTTCGCGCCGCACCGTGCGCGACGCGGCGACGCTGCTCGCACGTCATCGCCGGCCGCGACGAGTGCGACGCCACCTCCGCCTTCGCCCCCGTGCCCGATTACACCGCGCACTCGATGACCGGCGATAGTCGCGGCCTGAAGATCGGCCTGCCGCGCGAGTATTTCGAAGGACTCGCCAGCGAATCAGGCGACCGCATCCAGCGCGGCCATCGACACGCTG
Organism: Terriglobia bacterium; assembly: GCA_963699945.1. Lineage (GTDB taxonomy): Bacteria > Acidobacteriota > Terriglobia > Bryobacterales > Bryobacteraceae > Palsa-187. The sequence continues at coordinate 79,886 of CAVOVW010000003.1, read as the reverse complement.
AAGAAGCTCGGCTGCGAAGTCGCGCGACATCAGCCTGCCCGCACACGGACTACGCCAGTCGCCTGCTACTACATCATCGCCACCGCCGAAGCCAGCTCGAACCTGGCGCGCTACGACGGCGTGCGCTACACCACTCGCGCGCAGCCTCCGCACAAACGCTCAGCGATATGTATCGCATCACGCGCGGCGAAGGCTTCGGCGCCGAGTGCAAGCGCCGCATCATGCTCGGCACCTACGTGCTCAGCGCCGGCTACTACGATGCGTATTATCTGAAAGCGCAGAAGGTGCGCGCGCTGATCGCCCGCGATTTCGCGAAGGCTTTCGAACGAAGTGGACGCCATCGTCGCGCCCGTCTCGCCCTTCCCCGCCTTCAAACTCGGCGAGAAAATCGACGACCCGCTCGGACATGTATCTGTCCGACATCTACACCATCACCGGCGACCTGGCCGGCATTCCCTGCATGAGCGTGCCTTGCGGCAAAACCCCGGAAGGCCTGCCGGTCGGCATGCAGATTCTGACCAGACATTTCGACGAAACGGCCATGTTCCGCCTGGCCGACGCCTTCGAAAAAGCTCGCGACTATCGCCGGCTCGAATCCGAGTTACCTTAAAGACAGGAGATCAAGAATGGCATTCACCCTTCCGCCACTGCCTTACGCCATCCGACGCGCTGGAGCCTTACATCGACAAGCATGACCATGGAAATCCATCATGGCAAACATCACGACGCCTACGTCACCAATCTGAATAAGGCGCTGGAATCCGCGCCCGATCTCGCAGCGCAAGACGCGTCGAGGAACTTGCTCGCCAACAACTGCGCCATCGTGCCGGAGAACATCCGGACCGCGGTGCGCAACAATGGCGGCGGCCACATCAATCACTCCATGTTCTGGCAGATCCTGGCGCCCGAGCGCCGGCGGCAGTCCCAAGCGGCAACGTGGCCGCGGCCATCAACAGCGCCTTCGGCAGCTTCGACACCTTCAAGGAAAAGTTCAACGCCGCGGCCACCGACACGCTTCGGCTCCGGCTGGGCCTGGCTGATCAAGAGCGGCAAGGGCGTCGAAATCATCTTCCACCGCCAATCAGGATTCAGCCCGTGATGGAAGGCAAGTTCCCGGTCATCGGCCTCGATGTTTGGGAGCACGCCTACTATCTGAAGTATCAGAACCGCCGCCCCGAGTACATCGCCGCGTGGTGGAATGTCGTGAACTGGCAGGAAGCAGAAAAGCGCTTCAACGCCGGCAAGTAATTCCCGCCTCCGAATCCCGGCGACGTCGGGTAGTGGGCGTTTCCAATAATTTTAAATGGCCATGTTCCCAACGAACGCGGCCTTTACGTTGTCATCCCGAGCGATAGTCGGTGGTAGGCGTTTCCAATAATTTTAAAAGGCCGTGTTCCCAACGAACGCGGCCTTTACATTGTCCTCCCGAGCGATAGTCGAGGGATCTCGCGCAGCCCTACTCCTTATTACCGACGCGACCCCGGGCGTCACAGCCTGTGTGAAAAATCCCGATGCACGGCTCAGTACGCCACCAACTTCAAAGTAGCGCCGCCGCCGAGCCGCGACCATAGGGAGCGGTCCAACGTCCTGTTCCCACAGACTGGTCAGCAAGGAATCCGCGGCCCTCGCCCTGGAGCCGATCTCCTAAATTCTCCCCACCTCAGCGTTTTCCCCTAGAGACGCCGCACGGCAATCTACCGATAATGAAACTGACAGCACACTATGTCAGCTCCTCTTGCAGGCAAGTTCCAGGATCACTACATCACGCTAGGCATCGATCCTGGCGCCGATACCGAAACCATCCAGATCGCTTATTTAAAGCTGATCGAAAAGTATGGACCCGATAACGGCGAAACAGCAGATCCCGCCAAGCTTGAAATCATTAACGGCGCGTATGAAACGCTTTCCGATCCTCAGCTGCGCAAGGAGTTCGACAAGGTCAAGGGTGTTTCCGGCGACCGCGGCAGCCCCATGTTCGCGGGTGTGCAGTTCTTCGAAATCCTCGGCCAGCAGGTCGGCCTGCGCGGAGCCATCCTCAGCGTCCTCTACGATCGCCGCCGCACCCGGCCCTCCACTCCCGCGCTCTCCATGCGCCAACTGGAAAACATGCTGCAGGCCGACATCGAAGCCATGAACTTCGCGCTCTGGTATCTGAAACAGCGCGCCTTCGTCACCAACGACGATAAGAGCAGCCTGCAAATCACCGCCACCGGCATGGATTTCCTGGAGACGCAACCGTCCCGATCCCGAAGAGGTAATGCCCTTTATCAAGATTTCGGCGATTGTCGGTTTCCAGAAGCCCAAAGCCGTGGCCGCAACGCCCGCTCCGGTCGAGCAGCTCGACGATGCGGAGCCCGAGAGTGTCGAGTCCGAGGATGTGGCGCCGCAGGACCTGGAACTCGAACCGCAACCCGTGGCGAGCGTCGTCCAACCCGCCGCTCGGCCCAACTCTCAATCCAGTTCTCGACCCATCTCGCAACCGACCGCCCGGCCTCTCGGCAAACTAGACGGCGATACCATCCGCAACATGGCCACCCGCGGATTTCCCCGGCGCTAACGCCGCGACGTCAAGCGGGCACTTCGGTGGAGCGGGCTTTAGCCTGCAACCGAGGCTTTAGCCTCGGCCCACCCTTCTCCCCTATCTCGGTACCGACGCCACGTACGCCGAAATATCCAGAATGTCCTCGTCGGTCAGCTTATTCACTACCTGCTTCATCAACTGATCCAAACCGCCATTGGCGTTGCCGCCCTTGAACGCGTACAGCATGCGCGTGATATAAATCGGGTGCATGCCCGCGATTCCCGGCACGTCGCCGATGCCGTGCAGGTCCGTGCCATGGCAAATCGCGCATTGCAGCGTCTTGCCCTTCGCGCCCGTCTTCACCAGCGCCTCGCCCTTCTTCAACGAGCCCTTCGGAACATACGCCGTGAAGCCCGTGTGAGGATCGCGCTCCTCGATCTTTTCATCGTCGTTCGGCAGCGTAATGATCCGCATGCCGATCGGCTCCATGCCGCCGCCCTCAGCGTGCAGGCGCATGCGCGAGCGCGCCACGCGGCTTTTCGGGACCATATCGGTCTCCACCACTTTCGTCCACATAATCGGCTTCAACGACGAGAAATATTCCGCGGCCGCGCGCACGTCTTCATCGCTTACCGCCTTAGCGATCCCGTTCATGCGCGCAGGATCCTTGCGAACACTGGCCTTGAAATATTCCATCTGCCGGATGATATACGCCGCGGGCAATCCCGCCAGCTGTGCCGATTCCGGGTGCCCCTGCCCATTCAACAGGTGGCACGAACCGCACGCCAGCGCGTTCGGCGGGATGCCATGCACCACGATCTTCGGCGGCGCGGGATGCTCGCTCGGATACCAGTCCGGCGGATTCACCAGATCGTCGATCTGCGGCGCCGTCAGCGACAGCGTGCTTCCCGCCAGCTGATGCGTCTTCTTCGCGTCCACATCGGGCTGCGCCTTGTCCGGCACAGGGAATGCCCACGTGACGTCTTTCCCCTCCGGTGCCTGTGCGTGAATCGCAAGCGGAGCAAACACCACGGCGCCGATCACCGGCATACAAACGTAAGTTAGAAATCGTTTCAGAAATCGTTTCAATGTAACGAGCCTCCCGGCTTCGAGGACGGCGCGCTCGCAACGCGCGGCCCAGTTTCATAGCATACCGCAAGCCTGAAGTTCGTTTGGGTGGAGCAGGCTTTAGCCTGCAACGGCGACTTCAGTCGCCGTTAGCGTCAGGCAAACCGAGTGGGCTCATCGGCAATACGCCTGAAGGCGCGCCGGCCGCAGGCGCCACCTTAACAGGCGTGGCTTGCCCACTACTTTCGTTTCGGACGCGGGAACTTCTAGCGATCCCGCCGCTCGCGATACGCCATCGCAAAATTCAACTGGCGAATGGCCTCGTCCGTGGCGCGGAGCGCATCCGCCTTATGCCCTCCGAAATCGTGCGGAGCCTCCGCCAGGTATGCGCGCGCATCGCGCAGCGCCACAATCGCCCGTTCGATTCGCGGGTGCATCGCCCGTTCATTCTGCGCCGATAGAGTCCACGCCCCGCCGCACAGCACGCATCCCAAAACAACTCCTGAAATGAATTTCATTTATGTTTCTCTCCTGTCTTAGCCTGCACGCCTATCTATCGCACACCTATCTATCGACCGCCGTGCGCCGTCTTGTAGAGTAAACCCGTTATGCTTTCCAAAGTCGCCCGCCGCACCATTAAAAAATGATGAAGGCGTCCCGTTGGCCGTCGTTTATCATCCCGAGCGCGCCTCCCAGTGAATTCCCTGCGAAAAATCGTTCGACCACTTCTGACTCCCTCACTCCGGTGTTACCCTCAAATCAGAATATGTCCCGCGCGCATGCCGTGAAGTTCGCTCTCTCGCTCGTGGCCCTTCTGGTCCTCGGACAGTTGCAATGCGTGGCAGCGTGCGTCTCGTTCTTCTCCTGTCAGGCAGCGGATCAGAGCCTGCCGCCCTGCCATCGCCATCACCACTCGAAGAATTCCAACAATTCGTCCAGCGATTCCTGCTCGCATGAAATCGCCTCTGCGGGCATCGTGACGCAAACCGTCTCCTCCACGGCCGTGCCGCAGATCGCGCCGATGCCGATCGCTCTGCCCTTGCAGCTTGCTCACACGCGCCTCTATCACCCAGCGGCAGTCCACGCCGCTTCCCCCGGCTCCGACCCGCCCTCCATCCTCCGCGTCTGATCACCTCCGTTCTGTCGGGACGCTTCGGCATGAGCCGTTGGCGGCCTTAATAGTTATTAAAAAAGATGCGCATCTACGCGCTCACCAAGCGCGCGAATGCCTATTGATGGAATTGTTGAGATGTTTCGCCATAAGTCATTAGTATTATTCCTGCTTTTTCTTCTCGCAGCGACGACGCGTGCGCAGGATTCACAACCTCCGCCCGATCATCCACCTGCGGATCATTCCGGCATGGGGCCCATGAACTCCGGCGGTATGTTTCTCATGGGCCTCGGCTCCGGCACATCCGCCAATCCCGGCTCCTGGCCCATGCCGATGGAGACGCTGCACTTCGGAAAGTGGACCACCGATTTCATGGCCACCGCTTTCCTCGCCGACATCCAGCAATCCGGCCCGCGCGGCGGCGACAAGCTTTTCGCGCCGAATTGGCTCATGGCCGCCGCCCAGCGCCGTGTCGGCATGAACGGCACGTTTGAAACGGTCCTGATGTTAAGCCTCGATCCCGCCACCATCACCAATCGCAGATACCCGCTATTGTTTCAAACAGGCGAGACCGCTTATGGCGTCCCGATCGCAGACGGCCAGCATCCGCACAACTTCATAATGGAGCTGGGCGCGCACTACGCCTATCAGTTTTCCGGCGACACTTTTCTCGATCTCTATGCCGCGCCCGTAGGCGATCCCGCCCTCGGCCCCCAAGCCTATCCGCACCGAGCCTCTGCCGCGGAGCTCCCGCAAGCACCTCTCTCGCACCACTTGCAGGATTCCACGCACATCGCCGACGACGTCGTCACCGTCGGCCTCTCGCATAAGAAGATCAGGCTCGAAGCCAGCGGTTTCCACGGTCAGGAGCCCGGCGAAAACCGCTGGATCATCCAACAGGGCGCCATCGATTCCTGGTCCGCCCGCGTCTGGGTTTTCCCCACATCGAATTGGGCCGCGCAGGTTTCCCTCGGACGCCTCGCGCATCCCGAAGCCTTGGAGCCCGGCGATCAGCAGCGCACCACCGCGTCGCTGCATTACACCCGCCCCCTTCGCGGCGCAGCCTGGTCCTCCAGCTTCGTCTGGGGACGGACACACAACACGGCCTCCGGCCGCAACCTAAATTCATATCTCGTTGAATCCGTCGCGCCGATACGCCGCGGCAACTTCCTCACCGGACGCATCGAACTCGTCGATAAAGACGAACTCTTCTCAGCGCCGCCCTTGCTTGACGGCAGCACGTTTCGCATCGGTGCCTACACCATCGGCTACACGCGCGACATCGCTCTCTTTCCGCACGCGCTCGCGCAACACATAGAAACCGGCCTCGGCGCCAACTTCACCGCCTATTCTCTGCCCACCGCCATTCAGCCGTACTACGGCCAGCATCCCGTGGGAGGCATCGTTTTTCTGCGCTTCCGTCTGCGCCCGGCTTCCTAGTCGATCAATCAATGTGTTATCCTGCCCGCAAAACATTCGGCAGCGGATGCCCCCGATCACTTAGCATCGCTGCCGTCGACCGACCTAAGGAGGATATAGCCCATGCGTCATCCCTTGCTTAGCGGCTTGTTGCTCGCCCTGCCCGCCGCCCTATTCGCGCAAAACCCGCCGTTCGAATTAAACGTCATTTACGAATGCCGCGTGCCCATGAGCATCAAGGTTCTCTCCTGCGCCGGAAATAATCCCAACGACGTTTGCGACGTGCAGGCCTACAACGCGGGCAAGCCGCTTCAGCGCGGACCCGCGCCTTTCGCACAAGTAGCGGCGACCGTACCGCAGTGCCACAAGCGAACTGAGGCCGAGGCGAAGGCCGAAGCCAGCGGCGCCGTTACTCCCGCGCCCATCCGTCAACCGGGTGCACCAGCCGGCGGCGTTGGACCCGGAGGCCTCAAGGTCGGCGATCGCGTTCGCGTGTTGATCCAGGGGTGGACCCCTGCGCGCATCCTGCGAATCAGCGGCACGTCCTTCTACGTTCACCTCGACAACGGACTCGATGTGCAGAAGGAATGGCCCTTCGAGGTCTTTCGCGAAGGCAAGCTCACCGCCGCCGATCACGCCGCCGGCCAGTATGACTCGCACGATCGCGTGCAGGTGCTGGTCAACGGCAAGTGGGTAGAGGGCGAGGTCGTCGGACAGCAATACAACAACTACACCGTCAAGGTCCCAGGCTATACATTCGATTTCGGTCAGGACACTACCACCACCACGCCCAATAACATTCGCATCTCCACCACGCCGCCTCCGCCACCTCCCGCCAAGCGCGCGGCCGGCCAGGCTCCGAAGGCCGGACTCGCAAGCTGCGCGGGAAAGATCGAAGGCCGTTATGAATTGGTGGGAGGCGGCGGCTTCCGTATCGTCTTTAGGTCCGGCAAGGCAACCGTCGTCGAAGTTCTCGGCGGAACCACCGAGTACGAGTGTTTCACGGGCACTGGCGAAGTAATGCTCTACGCACCCGGATCGTTCAAGGCCGAGTCGACCCTCGAGATCAACAACGATGGCACGCTTCAATGGGAACTGGGCGCTCTGAAGAAGATGGGCAACTGAGCGCGCAACCAACAGAACCGCGAATGTCAATGAGCGGGCTCCCCGCCGGATCGGGAGATTCGCAAAGCCTCGTGTGAGCGCGGGGATAGCCAAATTCACCACCACGCCAACACGCTGTCATCCCGAGCCGCGAAGCGTGTCGAGGGATCTCCCGCGGCGATTTTCCAAACGCCTACCTGACAGAACCGCGAATGTGAATGAGCGGGCTTTAAGCCGGCCCGCCACACGCGGAAAAGCCCGATGTGAGCGCGGGGATAGCCAAATTTGACACCACGCCAAATACACTGTCATCCCGAGCCGCGAAGCGTGTCGAGGGATCTCGCGCCTCAGTTTTCGAAAAGCCTACATGACAGAACCGCGAATGCGAATGAGCGGGCTAAGCCCCTGTGACTTATTTGCCGCCGTTCAGCTCGATCAAATCGCTCGGCAGCAGGAACAATCCAAAGTGCGCCAGCATCTGTCCCATGATGCTGTCACGCTCCGACAAGCTCACCCACGCCACGCGTTGCGCATCGTCGCCGTCGGAGAAGAATCCCACGCCGCCGCGCGACAACCGCTTATCGCTCCACGAGCTGACCACCTGCCCGTTGATCGACGTAATGAAATGGTCGTCCTGCACGGCAACGCGCACCCGATATTCCGTGTCGCGATCCAGCGTCAGCGGCAGCGGCAATTGCACGCGATCCCATTCGCGACCGCTCAACATCACATAGTGAATCAAATCCGCATTCGGCTGCGGACCCGGCTTCGTAATCTCAATCTTGGCGGCGTAATAATTTTGCGGATTGCTCGCGCGGAATGCCCAGCTCAGGCTCTTGCGCTCAATCTGTCCCGCGAAGTCCATCTGATAATTGCGCAGCGGAATCGATCGCGACCACAGACGCAGGCTGCCCGGCGCCACCAGCGCCGGCGTTGCCGGCTTCTTCCAATCGTGCGGATCGTCCACGTGCGTCGTCTCGCTCAGCGCCGTCTGCACCCAGCCGTTCAGCCCGCTCCGGAAATCCTGATGCAGCGTCACCGGAGCATGTTCCTGCAGGAAGCTGGCGAATCCGCCACTGGCGCGGTTCGCAAGATTTCGATCCGGAGCCGCACTGCCGCTTGTCGCGATCGCCGTCGCGCCGCCGCCCGTCTTGTTGCTCGGCAGCATGACCATCGCTACCAGCAGCGCGGCCAGCGCAACGAACGCCAGCGCCGATGTCTGCCCCGCAGTAGTGGCCGGCCGCGACTGCTTCTGCCGCGTCTTCGACACCGACCACAGTTCCTGCTCCTCGTCCTCTTCACGGAGGACGCGCGCGGACGCCAGCCGGGCCTCTGCCCGGTGTTCGGCGCAGCAATACTGCTGGTCTACGATGGACCGCAATATCCCGATTTTTGTCCCGCACAAATAACACAACATAAATACTCTCCGAGTATTCGTACCCCGATTCTAGCAGCGGGTTCTATCTTTCCGACCGTGCTAGGTATATTAAGGCTAGAGGCATCCCGGGCCACCTTGGGTCTTTCTAAGGTTTCCGCCCTAATCGAACACGCTCGAGCCCTCCAGAACCCCAAACTATTGGCGGTTTATTGCTATGACGATCGAACGCGGCACCTTATGACTAACGCCGATTCCGGAGCGCCTAAACCTCTGAAAAAAGCGCCCTCCGACGAGCCTTGCAGCCATCCCGACACACGCGCCGAACCCGATCCCTTCGCCGAGCCCGTCGTCCTCCCTTTAGAAGACGTCCTCGATCTCCACTCCGTTCCGCCCCGGGACGCCCACGCCATCGTCGAGGAATACCTCCACGAATGCTATCGGCAGAATTTCGTAGCCATCCGCATCATCCACGGCCGCGGCATCGGCGCGCAACGCGCCATGGTCCGCAAGCTTTTGGAAAAATTAGATTTCGTAGAATCCTTCAGCGACGCGCCCATGGAAGCAGGAGGCTGGGGCGCCACGGTTATAACGCTGCGGAGGCGCTAGATCGCGGGCAATGCAAAATTTCCGTCGGAGCAAGAAGGAAGGCCGAGGTCGACTATTCAGGAGGGAACAACGATATGGGACGGTTCATCTCTTTGTCGGAATTTAACTCGTCCGGTTCGCTCGGCAATCCAGATTGCTATAGGGAAGAAACAGAGTCGCAAGTTGCCCTGTCGCAAACGCATTTATAAATCGGTGCTTGATCACATATACGAGCAGTTGGAGAACGCTACGCCGATCGCCGGCCCCCAACAATCCATATGCAATCCTTCGGCCCATGCTCGGATTTTAGGCTCTATTGCGCCGATTGCTATGGTACTTCTCTCACTCCCGTTTACTTCGTCGCTTTCCTGCCAACGTAATCGAAAATCGCCCGGCGTTTCACATCCCAAGCATCGATGCACCGCGAGCGCCTGTCTTCTGACTCCTCCTGTTAAAATCAAATCTCCCCCGAACATAGAATCGCAATGTTCCCAAAGTTCTCATCGCCAACCGAGGCGAAATCGCCGTCCGCGTCATCCGCGCCCTCCGCGAGGCCAACATCGGCAGCGTCGCCGTCTATTCCGACGCCGACCGCGCCTCGCTCGCCGTGCAGCTCGCCGACGAGGCCGCGCACCTGGGACCCGCGCCCGCCTCTGAAAGCTATCTCGTCATCGAAAAAATCCTGGACGCCGCGCGCCGCCACCACGCCGACGCCATCCATCCCGGCTACGGCTTCCTCAGCGAGAATGCCGATTTCGCCGAAGCCTGCGAAGCCGCCGGCATCATGTTCATCGGCCCGCCCGCCTCTGCCATCCGCGCCATGGGCTCCAAGACCGCCGCGCGCAAAGTCGCCATCGCCGCCGGAGCGCCCGTCGTCCCCGGCACCGAATCCGCCCTCGAAACGTTCGATGACGCGCGCAAGGTTGCCGCCCAGCTCGGCTATCCCGTCCTGCTCAAAGCCGCGGCCGGCGGCGGAGGCAAAGGCATGCGCCGCGTGGATCGCGAGGCCGACCTGGAAGCCGCCCTGCGCGATGCCTCAAGCGAAGCCCTGCGATCTTTCAAGAACGGCGAAGTGTATCTCGAAAAGCTGGTACTGGAGCCGCGCCACATCGAAATCCAGGTGCTCGGCGACCAGCACGGCCATCTGATTCATCTGGGCGAGCGCGAATGCTCCATCCAGCGCCGCCATCAAAAGGTGATCGAGGAATGCCCTTCCCCCGTGATGCTCGCGCACCCCGACCTGCGCGAGAACATGGGCGAGGCGGCGCTAAAGATCGCGCGCGCCGCGGGCTACTACAACGCCGGCACCATGGAATTCCTGGTCGATCGCGACCGCAATTTCTATTTCCTGGAAATGAACACGCGCCTGCAGGTGGAGCATCCCGTGACCGAACTCGTCACCGGCCTCGACCTGGTCCAATGGCAGCTCGAAATCGCCGCCGGCGAGCCGCTGACCGTCCGCCAGGAAGACGTGCGCTGGACGCGGCTCCGCCATCGAGTGCCGCATCTACGCCGAAGATCCCGACCAGCAATTCATGCCCTCGCCCGGCAAAATCGTTCGCCTGCGCGAACCCTCCGGCCCCGGCGTGCGCCTCGATTCCGGCGTCTACGAAGGCTGGAACGTGCCCATGGATTACGATCCGCTGCTCGCGAAGCTCGCCGTCTGGGCGCCCTCGCGCGAGCTCGCAACAGAGCGCATGAAGCGCGCCCTGCGCGAATACGTCGTCGGCGGCATCCGTACCAATTGCGAATTCTTCAAAGACGTTCTGGATGACGAAGAATTCCGCGCCGGCCGCCTGACCACGGCATTCCTCGACGGCTTCTTCGAACGCCGCAACGCTCGGTGGAGCAGGCTTCAGCCTGCAACCGATGCTTCAGCATCGGACCCGCGACAGTCATCGAGCGCCAATCCAGCCGAACCGCGAATGTCAATGAGCGGGCCCTCCGACATCGAAACCGAAGCCGTAGCCGCATTGGTCGCGGCGCTCGCACTTAAAACAGAAACAGCAACCCCCGTAAAACCTGAGGTCGCGATCTCAAAATGGGCCACCAACGGAAGGGCCGCTGAACTCCGATGACCTACAACGTCACCATCGGCCCACACTCCGCAAAGCTTGTGGTGGATCGCGACTCGCTCACCTACACGCGCGAGAAAGGCGCGAACGCGCAACAAGAAAGCCTCGCCAAACAATTCTCCGTCGACCGAGTGGACGCCTCCACATACTCAGTGCTGATCGAGGGCCGCAGTTACCGAGCCGTGCTTTCAGCACCCGGCGAGATCATAGTAAACGGCCGCACCTTCGCGGTAGATGTGCAAGACCCACGCAAGCTGCGCGGCCGCGGATCGGCGGATAACGGAAGCGGACGCAAAACGATCGTGGCTCCCATGCCCGGTCGCGTGATTCGCATCCTGGTCGAAAAAGGCCAGCAAATCGAGGCCGGCCAGGGCCTGATTGTGGTGGAGGCCATGAAGATGCAGAATGAAATGAAATCCCCCAGAGCCGGCAAGGTGCTCGAAATTCGCACCACCACCGGCGCAGCAGTTTCGGCAGGTGAAGCGTTGTTGGTAATCGAGTAGCAAATGTGGGGCGGGCGCCCTCGCCCGCGCGCGACCCCCTGGTCGCGCCAACAGAACCGCGAATGTAAATGAGCGGGCAGCAGACGAGTAATAGGCGGTAACCATGGAAACTTGTCCCAAATGCGGCGGCACCGGTTGGAGAATCATCCAGAAATCCGGCCTCGAAGGCGCGGCGCGTTGCGAATGCGCCGCCGTAACGCGCACGAATGCGCTAAAGGAAACCTCGCGCATTCCGCCCAACTATCGCGGCGCCTCGCTCGAAAATTTCAACATCCCGCAGGACAATCCCACCGCGCGCCAGGGACTCGGCACCGTACTCATGCAGGTGCGTGCCTTCGTGCGCGAGTTCCCCGCGGGAGAGCGCCCCGGCCTGCTGCTGGTGGGCGCGCCGGGCACGGGTAAAACCCATCTGGCCATCGCAGCGATGAAGGCGCTGCTCGATCGCGGCCATGAGTGCCTCTTCTTCGACTATCAGAACCTGCTGGACCGCATCCGCTCCGGCTACGATGCGGCTTCGGGCGCGGCCGATCGCGAAGCGTATCGCACGGCTCTCGATGCAGAAGTGTTGGTGCTCGATGATCTCGGCGCGCATCGCGTCACCGAGTGGGTGGAAGACACTGTGACCGCGATCATCACCCATCGCTGCAATCACCGCAAGCCGCTCATCGCGACGACAAATCTTCCCGACGACGACGTCACCGGCCGAGCCGTGGATTTCACCACCGCCGGTGGCCAGCCCATCTACAAAAAGACGCTGGCAGAAACCATCGGCGCACGCGCGCGCTCGCGCCTGTTTGAAATGTGCCGAGTGGTCAACATGCCTGCCGTGGTGGATTATCGCGTGCAGATGGGCCGCGGAAAAGGCCGCTAACCCGCACGTGGCGCAGACCGCCAGGTCTGCTGAGTCGAGAGTCCTCTCGACTTTTCCATTCTCATCAGAACCGCGAATGTCAATGAGCGGGCACCCTTCCACATTCATCTCAGCTTTTGTCATCCCGAGCGACGTCGAGGGATCTCGCGCCGCTGCGGCATCCAAAGCCCCATCAACACGCAGTCAGCCTGAGCGTGATTGCTCTGCGTGTAGAGACACTACGGCTGTTGGCGTGTGGGAAGCGTATCCCTGGCTAATGAGTTTTTGTGAACACACCGTTGGAACCGCTCCCTATGGTCGCGGCTCGGCGGCGGCGTTGCCTTGATGGAGTGCCAATCGCTTCCACAAACCATCACATTTGCGTTGCGAGCGGCCAGGGCTTCCGGCTTATCACCGTGCGTGCTGGCCGCCCATGAAATCGAGTGCTGGCTTGAGCGAGGAATCTTGGCAGTCCGCTGAGGGGCGGCCCGTTTTTACTCTTCTTGTTCGACCGCGCCCCGCGATGTTTTAATCGCGCACAACGCTGTGATACGCTGTGCGCTCAAAAACCGCTGTGCGCTTTCTCCCTGCACCCGCTGATGACCTGGTGGCTTTCCCGATTGCTCCAGCTCCCGGTGTTTCGAAAATCGATTTCCGAAGTCTCTCGTCGCCAGCATACCTATAGTTGCGTTGACGTGCAGCCGTTAACCAGCCTACGAGAGTTCAGAATCACAAATGCGCAACGCTTCTCGGCCGAGAAGTTTTTCTGATGGCAGTATGGCGGAGGCGTTGGGAGAGGCGGCGTGGATGAGATGGCAAGGCGCTAAAGAATTGGGAGTTAGAAGATGGGTGTTAGTGGTGACGGGCAGAAAAAGCAGATCCTTCGCTGCGCTCAGGATGACTGGGTGTTAATGGGGCTTTATTCTGCCGAAATCCCTCAGCCCTTGCCGAAATCTCTCAGCCCTCGCCCGAAATCCCTCAGCCTCTGCGCCGAAAGAAAATCGCGCCCAACAGCGCGCCCGCGGCAAACGCCGCAGCCAGAGGACGCATGTCCGTGTATTGAACGAAGCGCGTTCCGCTCTCCGTGATTTCCAGCGCTCCGGCCGGAAACGCGCGCACGCCGCCGCCTCCACCGCCGCCTTCGCCGTGACGGCCATCGGCTTCTAGTTCGCCATTCGATCCATGCTTGCCATGGCCGGAGCCGAATCCTCCGCCGAAGCCATACGCCACTTTCGCGATGGGCACAATGATCTTTCCGTTCGTTTCAATCGGCTCGCCGTAAACGGCCTTCACCGTCGCCGTCGATCCGAGCTTGTCACCGATCCTGTCCAGAATGTCGGAAGCGTTCATATGAAATTCCTTTCGCCAACCGATCGTTTGTAGCCAACCCGTCCCTACTTTGTTTCTAACGCCGCTACGCCCGGCAGTTCAATGCCCGCCAGAAATTCAAGCGATGCCCCTCCGCCCGTCGACACATGTGAAATCTTGTCCGCCACGCCCGCCGACTTGATCGCCTTCTCCGAATCGCCGCCACCCACCACGCTGATCGCGCCCTTCGCCGACGCCGCGGCCACCGCCTTCGCCAGCGCGACAGTTCCTTTATCGAAAGGAGGCATCTCGAACACGCCCATCGGGCCGTTCCAAATAATTGTCTTCGCGCCCGCGACGACGGCCTCATATGCGGCGATGGTCTTCGGACCGATATCCAGCGCCATCTTGCCGTCCGGCACCCGCTCCACGATTTCATTTTCGGCCCCGGCTTTGAACTCCGACGCCACCACATGATCAACCGGCAGCATCAGCTTCGAGCCACCCTCCGCCAGCAGCGATTTCGCCAGCTCGATCTTGTCGGGCTCCACCAGCGATTTGCCCGTCGATTCGCCGCGCGCGCGCAGGAACGTGTATGCCATCGCGCCGCCGATCAGCAACTGATCCACCACCTTCATCAGGTTCTGGATCACTTCGATCTTGTCCGACACTTTCGCGCCGCCCAGAATCGCCACGCACGGCCTCGCCGGATTCTTCGTGGCCTTGTTCAGATACTCCAGCTCTTTGTCCATCAGCAATCCGGCCGCGGCCTGCTTGCAGTAGGCGATCATCCCCACGGTGGAAGCATGCGCCCGATGCGCGGAGCCGAACGCGTCATTCACATAGACGTCGCACAGCGACGCGAGTTGCTTTGAAAATTCCGGATCGTTCTTTTCTTCCTCGGCATGGAAGCGTAGATTTTCCAGCAGCAGCACTTCGCCCGGCTTCGGCAGCATCGCCTGCACCTGTGGACCCACGCAATCGGGAGCCATCGCCACCGGCTTTCCCAACAGCGTAGCGAGGCGCTCCGCGCACGGCCGAAGACTCATTTCAGGATTGGGTTTGCCCTTGGGACGGCCCAGGTGGCTCGCAAGAATCAGCGCGGCTCCATGGTCCAGCGCGTATTGAATGCTGGGCAGCGACGCTTTGATGCGCTTATCGCTGGTGATTTCTTTTCCGCCGGGTGCAAGCGGGACGTTAAAATCCACCCTCATGAAAACGCGCTTCCCCTTGAGGTCGAGGTCGCGGATAGACAGTGCGCTCATGGCCTATTTTAGTTCGATTTGCCCTGTTCAATGCCAAAACCCGGCCAATATTTTTCGGGCAGCTTCTTCGGCCGGAAATCCGGGCCGCACCAGATGTGTTTCGTGTAGCCTTCGGCCAGTTTGCGCCCGGTCGCCGCGTCCGTGATCACGTAATCGAAGCGCGGCATGCGCGGACTTGGATCGCCCAGCGTGGTCGCCACCACCACTTCCTCGTCATAGCGTGCCGGAGACAGATAGCGGCAATTCGATTCGGCCACGGCCAACAGAAATCCGTCCGCCTCCACATCGCGATAACGGATGCCCGAAGAGCGGCAAAATTCCACGCGGCCCACCTCCATCCAGATCAGGTAGTTCGCGTAATACACAACGCCCATCTGATCGGTTTCGGCATAGCGCACACGCAAACGGGTTTCCACAGGCTGCATGTTGTCAGGGTATCGGAAAGCGAAGTCTCGACGCCTGTTGTGGGGCGGTCCCCCCGGACCGCAGGCGACGCCCGCAGCCGACGCCCTCTTCGGCTTCTGCCTTTGAGCTTCAGTGCCGGACCAGGGTCCGGCGCGGACAACGGCGTACGCCCCACACGGGATTCTTGAAACCAAAGACGCGCCGAATCAGTCTGTTACTATGACCAGAGAGCGCGGCGATTTCGTGCGCCTCAAACAATTCCGTGCGCATCCGTGTTTTATTTTTTGGCTTGGTCCGCGACATGGTGGGCCTGCGCGAAGACGCGATCGACCTGGCCGACGGCAGCCGCCTGAGCCAGGTGTTCGAGCATTACGCTTCGCGCTTTCCGCGATTAAAAGAAATGTCGGGTAGCATCGTGCTCGCTTTGAATCAGCAGTTCTCGAATCCCATGGCCCCATTAACCGAAGGCGATGAGGTCGCGCTGTTGCCGCCCGTCAGCGGCGGCTCCGACGACACAGCCGCAGAACCTTCGCTGTATACCCATGTGATTGCCGATCCCGCCGGACACTTTTTCGCGCTGACGCGCCATGCCATTGACGGCCGCGCGCTGGCCCATCAGATTCTGCGCGGCGAAGATGGAGCGTTCGTAAATTTCGAAGGCGTGACGCGCAACAACAACAAGGGCCGCGCCACACGCTGCCTGGAATACGAATGCTATGAAGCGATGGCGATCAAGACCATGGCCGAGATCGGGCGCGAGATCGCGGCGCAATTCGCCGTGAGCCGCATCGCGATGGTGCATCGCCTGGGGCGCGTGGAAATAGGCGAGACCAGCGTGGCGGTGGTCGTCACATCGCCGCATCGGAAGCCAGCGTTTGACGCCGCGCTCGAAGGCATCAACCGCCTGAAGCGCACCGTGCCGGTGTGGAAGAAAGAATATTTCGTCGATGGTGAAGTGTGGGTGGACGGCGAATGGGACGCGTCGATTGTTAAAGCTCAGGGCCGTTAAAGCTCAAGGGCGTTGAGCCCGCTAAAAAAGTCGAGAAGAAGTCGAGAAGAAGTTCCTTGCCCTGGCACACCAATTTGATGATGGCCCTCCGGCGCTGCGCGCCGCTAGCGTTGCTGCTGGCTGCGACCAGTGTGCTGATCGCCCAGGAACCCGTCTTCAAAGTGGACGTCCGGCTGGTGCGCCTGCTGGTGACGGTGAAGGACGCTGCGGGCGAGCTGGTTGGCTCGCTGGACCGCAGCCTGTTCACGGTGACCGATAACGGCGTCGCGCAGGAAATCACGGCGTTTGAGCGCCAGACTGAGCAGCCGCTTTCGGTGGCGCTGCTGATCGATATCAGCGGCTCCACGGCGAAGGACCTGCGCTACGAAATCACGTCGGTGGACAAATTTCTCAAGGCATTCATCGGCGAAGGCAATCCGGCGGACGCGGTAGCGCTGTTTTCGTTCAACGATCAAATTACGATGTTGAATAACTTCACGCGCCAGATCGCGCGCATCGACGACAGCTTCCGGAATCTGCGCGCCGACGCGGGAACTTCGCTCTATGACGCCGTCTATCTGGCCGCGCCCAGCCTGCGCGATCGCCAGGGCCGCCATGTGATGGTGGTGGTGACCGACGGCGGCGACACCACCAGCACGAAAAAATATCGCGATGCGGTGGAAGCCGCGCAGCGCGCCGATGCCGTGGTTTATTCGGTGGTCGTGGTGCCCATTCCCAATCCCGCAGGCCGCAACCTGGGCGGCGAGCATGCGCTGGAGGCCATCACCGACGCCACCGGCGGCCGCATGTTTTACCCCGCCATCGGCGCCGAGCTGGACCGCGCTTTCGCCGACATTCTGCGCGACCTGCGCACGCAATATCTGATCGGCTATTATCCGCGCGGCGTGCCGCAGGGCGATCACGCGTTTCATACGGTACACGTCGGGCTGGAGCGCAAAGATTTGCGCGTTTCCACGCGCACTGGCTACTATGGGGATAGCTCACGCTAGACACGTTTAGCTAGTCACATTCAAAAGACCCGCATTTAAAAAAATCGTGGCCGGAAAAATCAGCAATGCCAAGGCGCCCGCTCAGACACTTGCCGAGGCAGGTTATCTGAAGCGGTTGATCGAAGACAAGATTCCCGTGCGCCTGCATCTGATCGACGATCAGGCACTGGAAGGCGTCGTCGAATTTTTCGACGTGCGCTTTCTGCGGCTCACGCGCGAGAATGAGCCGAACGTGTTCGTCTTCAAGCACGACATTAAATACATATCCGAGCTGGCATCGTGAGCGAATTCACCGATAAGGCCGCGGCCATTGCGCGCGAAGCCGGCTCCGTAGTTTCCAAGCTTGCCGCACGTAAGATCGGATTCGAGCTGAAGGGCACGCACGATCTGGTGACGGAGGCCGACCGCGCCAGCGAACACCTGATCGTCGAGCGCCTGCGCCAGCACTTCCCATCGCACGCCATCGTCGCCGAGGAAGGCAGCGCGCACGCGGGATCGTCTGAATACCGTTGGTATGTGGACCCGCTGGATGGCACCACGAACTTCGCGCACGGATTCCCGGTGTACAACGTGACGCTTGGCTTGGAGCGCGCGGGCGAGCTGATCGCCGGGGTGATTTACGATCCCACGCGCGATGAAATGTTCGTGGCGGAACGCGGCGCGGGGGCGTTCCTCAACGGCGAGCGCATTCATGTGTCGAAGACGGAGCGCCTGGAAGATTCGCTGTGCGCCACCGGCTTCCCTTCCCGCAAGAGGCATCAGAATATCAACGTTCATTTTTATTACCAGTTCGCGATGCGGACCCACGGCGTGCGGCGCGCCGGTGCCGCGGCGATCGATCTGGCATACACCGCCTGCGGCAGGCTCGACTTTTTTTGGGAATTCACTTTGAATCCGTGGGACATGGCCGCGGGCGTGTTGCTGGTGCGCGAGGCAGGAGGCATGTGCAGCGGAATGCAGGGCGAGCCGTTCGACGTGCGCGGCCCGCACGTGTTGGCAACCAACGGCGTGTTGCATCAGCCGGTGCTCGATATGATGGCTCGGATTTACAAAGGCGATTTTCCGGTGCCGCTGCCGGTGCTGCCACAATAATTTATTCCCGCTCGCGGCTCCGAACGCGAACGATATCAACCAAGCCGAGACAGTCATGGAGCGGGGTCAGACATAATCAAGGTATGCAGCGCGCAGCTACTCTTCTGTTGCTCACGGTCGCGAGTCTTACAGCTCAGCCGAAAGAAAAGCCTTTGTGGCTCGACGCCACGCCCAAGCAGTGGAACAAGCCAGGCGCTAGCATCCCGCGCGTGCCGAAACGATTTTCAAGCGATGAGGACGCATTCCTCGATCATTGCCGCGCGTTCATAAAGAGTGCGCAGACGCCAGAGGGACGAGCGGTGGCGGCAAAGAACTGGATGCTGGCCAGCGAGACGCATGATAATCGCGGCATTGTCGTCGTCACCGCCATGCAGGATTTCGACGGCATGTGCCGTCCGAATCGTTTCCAGGACTTCGTGTTCGTGAACGGGAAATACGCGGGCACGTTGTCGCCCGTGCTGATGGATTCGCGAATCGACGGCGCTGCGATCAGAGTCGCCCTCCCCGATCCAGGACAAGTCTACGCCGAATTCGAGCGCTACGTCCTGCGCGATCCCATGTGCTGCCCATCCCGCGTGTCGGAAGCCATGTACGAGATTCACGACGCGGGTGGGAAGCCGGTGGTAGCCTTGGTGAGTGTCAGGACAAGGCCGACGAATTGAGTAGTCGGAACGCAATCGCCTCCGCTTTAAACGGAACCTATACTGTGTCATCCCGAGCGAAGTCGAGGGATCTCGCGCTGATCTACTACCGTTAAGCCGACGAAAACAAGACGGCGCAAATGAGATTTCTACTAGCGGCTCGACGTCGGGAAAACGGGGACTCGCGCCAAAGAACGTTTTACGAATAGCAAGGGCGCGAGATCCCTCGACTTCGTTCGGGATGACACGGTGGGCTCGAAAATGATTTCGGTTTGAATGCTTCGCAGAGTTCGCTGCCAGTTATTCTCATCCTGATTCGCCGCCCTGCCAATCCGCCGCCAGGTCTTCCCACCTCGGATTGCTCTTCTCGATCAGCGCACTTTTTTTTCTCGACGCCACGCCTTCACCTGCTTCCTCGTGCTATCGCAGCCCTCACGTCGTGACGAGGTCTCGCAGACGTGCCATCGGTGAAGCCCGGTAGCGCTTTGTGAATGCCGGCCGTTTCGTTGCTTTTGTGGGCCCTTGAACGCGTCGTGTCCCGGTTGTTCGTCACCCGGCGTAGGCCCGCGCGAGTCATTGGCCATGACAAAGAATGTGATTAGATACGCGATAGCGTTCGCCGCATGGCGGCTCGTGTCCAAGCATTTAGAGGCGGCGGGATCCAGAGCGACTTCGCTCGGGATGAGTGTGGGATGTTAAAGCCGGGCAGCCCGCGCGTGGGCTATTCAGCGGCTTTCGGCGAGCTGATGCTCAGTCCCCTGCCGCGTGCGCGACTTCCGGCTTTTTAATCTGCGTCAGCACCGCCTCCGCTTCGGCTTCCGTGAACTCCTGCGTCTTGACCGAATGGTTCATCGAGCAGAACTTCGGTCCGCACATGGAGCAGAACGCGGCGTCCTTGAAGCCTTCTTCGGGCAGGGTTTCGTCGTGATAGGCTTGTGCCGTCTCCGGATCCAGCGACAGCGCGAACTGCTTCTTCCAGTCGAAGGCGAAGCGGGCGCGGGACAGTTCGTCGTCGCGATCGCGGCGCCGGGGCGATGCCGCGCGATATCGGCCGCGTGCGCGGCGATCTTATAGGCGATCAGCCCTGCTTCACGTCCTCGCGATTCGGCAGGCCCAGGTGCTCCTTGGGCGTGACGTAGCACAGCATCGACGCGCCGTACCAGCCGATCATCGCCGCGCCGATCGCCGATGTAATGTGATCGTAACCGGGAGCGAAATCCGTCACCAGCGGGCCCAGTGTATAAAAGGGCGCTTCGTGGCACATTTCGTTCTCTTTCTCGACCTGCATCTGGATTTGATCCATGGGGATATGCCCTGGACCTTCAATCATTACCTGAACGTCATGTTTCCAGGCGATCTGGGTCAGCTCGCCCAGCGTCTTGAGCTCGGCGAACTGCGCGGCGTCGCTCGCGTCGGCGAGCGAGCCGGGCCGCAGGCCGTCGCCCAGGGAGAAGCTCACGTCGTACTTCTGGAAGATCTTGCAGATGTCTTCGAAATATTCGTACAGCAGATTCTGCTTGTGGTTCTTCACCATCCACTCGGCCAGAATCGCCCCGCCGCGGCTGACGATGCCGGTGACGCGGCGCGTTGTCAGCGGAATGTACTGGACCAGTACGCCGGCGTGGATGGTCATGTAATCCACACCCTGCTGGGCCTGCTCCTCGATCACTTCCAGCATCACCTTGATGTTCAGGTCCTCGACGCGCCGCACGCGCGCCAGGGCTTCGTAGAATCGGCACGGTGCCGATGGGCACGGGCGATTCGTCGATGATGGCCTTGCGGATGCGCGGGATGTCGCCGCCGGTGGAAAGATCCATCACGGTGTCGGCGCCGTACTTCACCGAATAGCGGAGCTTCTCCAGTTCCTCGTCGATGTTCGACGTGGTGGAGGAGTTTCCGATGTTGGCGTTGATCTTGCACAGCGATTCGACGCCGATGCACATCGGCTCCAGATTGGTGTGGTTGATGTTGGCCGGGATGATCATGCGGCCGCGCGCCACTTCGTCGCGGATGGTCTCCGGCGACCAGGCGTTCGCGCCTGGCCACGTACTCCATCTCTTCCGTGATCCGGTCCTTGACGGGCGTAATGGATCTGCGTGCGAATCGGTCGCCGGAGCGTTGGCCACCCATTCGGTTCTCATACTGCTTGATTATATGCGAGAACCCACCCCGCCGATAGCGGGTGGTAAACGCCTGGAAATTCAGCAGGGTACTAGCGTGTATTCACTCGATAGAAAGTTTTGATTGGACGCGCACCGCTGCGGCGATCTTACGCTCAAAGCATGGTGGTCACTGAAATCATGGAACCGACGTCAGTTCTGATGCCTCCGTGCTGCACCGCGTCAGCGGAATCGTCAGTTCGGAATTGTCTCTGGATGAAATGCTGGGCGAAATTGTCGGACTGACGGCCCGGGTTTCCGGTTGCGACGCCTGCCTGGTCTATCTGGTGGAAACGGATACGGGCGAGTTTGTGCTGCGCGCTTCGCTGGTGCCGCACGCCCGGATTTGGGAAATCTGCGCATGAAGATGGGCGAAGGCGTCACGGGCTGGGTGGCGGAACATCAGTCGCCGGTGGCCTTGAGCTCAAAGGCAGCGGACGACCCACGCTTCAAGCTTTTCCCGGCGCTGGTCGAAGACACGTATCAGGCGTTTCTTTCGGTGCCGCTGGTGACCAAGGGCAAGGCCATCGGCGTGATCAACGTGCATCATCGCGACAAGCACGAGCACACGCCTGAGGAAATCGCCACGATTTCCTTCATCGGCGAACAGATGGGCAGCGCCATCGCGAAAAGTCTGCTGGAGGAAGAGAACGCGCGGCTGGCGGAAGAAACCGCCGAGATGAAGCGGCAGCTCGAAACGCGCAAAGCCGTGGAACGCGCCAAAGGCATTCTGCAAAAGCGCCATGGACTTTCGGAGGAAGAAGCCTACCTGCGCATGCGCAATGAGAGCCGCCGCCTGCGGCGGCCGATGAAGGATCTGGCGGACGCCATCATCCTTTCCGAGGAACTGGCACGCAAGGACGGCGTGGCCTAGGGCGGAAACGACTATTTCTTCGTCGGAGGAGATTGTTCCAGAACGATGTAGCCCGCGGGCGGCTGGAACAGTTGTGGATCGGGATCGGTCTGGTTGAGACCCTGAAACCGAATCGTAGTTTCGCCAATGCGAGGGTCGTCGGATTCAAAGAACATTAAGACGCGCAAAACGCGCGCAACCCACATCTCGCTTGTCACTGTTATTTCCTGCGCAGAGCCTTCGCAACCGGCAGGAAAAACTCCGGTCGTGCGTTGCCCGTCGACCAGCACTCCGTCGATATATTTATTTCCCAAAAGCTCGATGGTCGATTGGACACAGTCCGCCGCGCCGGGCACGTGCCCACCGGGTGGCGCAGGCAGGAACACCGGCGAGTCGGACGGCGGTGGCGGCGGGTGAATTCCAACGTTCATGCGCGTCACGACGTGGCTGCCTGCTTCGAGCCGGTAATTGTAACCCGCGAGTGGGTCCGAAATCGTGATCAGCGTGGGCTCCCGCTTTGCGCCGGCCGGATCGCTTGCGAGAATTTCCAGGCGCGTTCTTCCGGCTGAATCGCGGTACAGACGTTCGACTTCGGGAGGCTGCTTTTGTTGTTCTCCCGTCGCGGAAATGGTAGTGCGTTCGCTGACCAATTCTCCCGAGAATGGCGCACCTGAGACGCTTTGGAGACCGAAGGGCCCTTGCCCGCGCAGTATGGTGCAGCAAATCAGCCCGGCGAGAAAAGTGATCAGCGCTCTGAGGTTCACTCGTTGCCTCATTTTATCGCCGTAGGGCGAAGACTGCTATGGGGCAAAGACGCCAGACTTCGGCCCGCGGTTCCCGTTTCCCGCTAGCCCCGGTCGTGAGACCGGGGATTCAAATTCCACAAGGAAAAATTCACAAGGAATTGTAATCCCTATCTTGACAGGTGGGGCTTGCCAGGTACTTTCGTTTGCCGCACGGTCTCTAATAGGAAATGCTACAAGATAGCGCTAACAGCAAAACGGCGCGAATGGGAGCGATTCGCTCCTATTAGCGCTTCCCCGCTCCGCCAAGCTGTTTCTGCATCGCTGCGACGTTCTGGCTGGCCTGCCCCTGGTTCGGACCCGGAATCGCGGCAGCCTGCTGGCTATACTTCAGCGCGGCCTGGATTTTGGTGCGATCCTGCGTCAGTGTGCCGAGCTGATAGTTAGCCAGGCCTAGATAGAAATACGCGCTGCCCAGTTGTCCACCCTTCACCAGGCCCTCAGCGGCTTTCATGCTGCGCTCGCACTCCGCCCAGCGCTGCGCGCCGCATGCGGACGCGCCGCCGTAGAAGTATCCGGCACCGAGATAAGCGTCCTTCTTGGCCGTCCAATCCGCATCGCTCATGCCTTCGGGCTTAGCCTTCTTGCTCATCACGGCCACCAGTTTGCCCGCGTTCGCCGGATTCGCAGCCATGGCGTAATACAGCGCGTCTTCATTTTCGGGACGACCGGCCAGAATCTTCTGTGCGCCGGCGGCGGCCTTCGGCCCGAGCGCGGCCAAATACGTGGCCGCCATGGTATCGACGTATATGCTCTTGGGGTTTTGCGTCAGCAGCATATCGCCGAGCTCGATGGTGGTTTTCGGATCGGACGCCTTGACGGCCGCCACGGCCAGCGCGTAATCCGCGTAGTCGTTGGCGCCCTTGGCGAATTCGATCACTTCTGCCGATTCGGTGCCCTTGGCTACGATCGCGCGGGAGTCCTTGGAAACTTGCGGCGCCAAGGTCTTAATCTTCGCCCCGTCGTTTCCCGCCACGGCTTCTTTCAAGGACGCAAAATCATCGTTCAGATCCGGCGCGGCCCACGCCATTCCGCTCAGTGCAATTAATCCAATTAGGGCAAATTTCATTGTTTTCCTCGCCTTCCAGCAACCTTAGATTATACTCCGTCGCGCGGGGGTTTCCAAACGCGTGGCGGCGGAAGATGTCCTCGAAAAAGAGCATCATAGCGGGCTCATCGCGGGGATTAAGCTTCTTCGTGAGACATTAGTAAAAGCTCCTCGTCCGCCATGCCTGGTGATTCTACGCCTCGTCCGGCCCCGTATCCCGCTTATTGCGATGTCAGCCTGCCGGTTCCGGTGGATCAACTATTCACCTACGCGCTGCCCGCAGCGCTACGCGATCGCGTGGAGCCTGGGTGCCGCGTGCTGGTGCCGTTCGGCAATCGCAAGCTGAACGGCGTGGTGCTGCGCACGCATAACGATCCGCCGGGCGATGGCACAAAACATGCTGCGATCAAAGAGATTCTGAAGCTGCTGGATTCCGCGCCCGTGCTGGACGCGAACCTGCTGAAGTTGGGCCACTGGATCGCCGATTATTACTGCGCGCCGCTCGGGGAGACTCTGCGGTCGATGACTCCGCTGGGTGGCGAGATGCGGCGCGGCACGATTTATTCGCTCACGTCGACGGGTCGCGATATTGCACGGCAGCTGCATTTGGGCGCGGCTTCCGATGAGGCAATCGACGACGAGAAGACACAGATCCTGCGGATGCTGGATGCGCGGCCGCTGGCGGGATCGTATCTGAAGAGCAAGTTTCCGAAGTCGGCCGCCCTATTGAAGGCGCTCGAGAAAAGCGAGCTGATTGTCGCCGAAGACGTGGCCGCAGAGCGCGATCCTCTGCGGGCTTCGGCGGAGCGATTGCGCGCCGAGTTTCTGGCACGCCCTGACTCGGTTAGCCGAGACCCCGGCCGTAAGCCGGGGGATGAAACCGGTGTCAAGCTCCCCAAGCCGCAGCGCGAGCTGCTGTCCTATCTGGAGCTGCATCCGGGATCGCACAACGTGGCGACCCTTGAAGAGTTCGTCGCGAAGGCCAGTGTGTCCGCACGGGCGTTAGCGCGGCAGAGCTTAGTCAGGCTGACGATTGAGCCCGCGCATTCCGCCAGCGGCCGCATCCGCGCGCCACACTCATTGAACGCGCATCAGCAGGCGGCGTTCGATCAGATTTCCGACGCGCTGAGCGCACAACGCTTTCAAACATTTTTACTGGAAGGCGTGACGGGCTCCGGCAAGACGGAAGTTTACCTGCGAGCCATTGAAGCATCGCTCGCCATGGGACGCGGCGCGCTGCTGCTGGTGCCGGAGATCGGGCTGACGCCGGCGGTCGCGGGGCAGTTTCATCAGCGTTTCCCGAAGCGCGTGGCGATGCTGCATTCCGCGTTTCAGGACCCCGAGCGCGCGCAGGAGTGGCGGCGCATTCATTCGGGCGAAGCGTCGGTGGTGGTGGCGACGCGCAGCGGCGTGTTCTCTCCCGTGCGCAATCTGGGGCTGATTCTGGTGGACGAAGAGCACGACGGCAGCTACAAGCAGCAGGAAACGCCGCGCTACCACGGTCGGGATGTCGCGGTGATGCGCGCGCGCGAGTTGGGCGCGGTGGTCGTATTGGGCTCCGCGACGCCCAGCTTAGAAACACGCTATAACGCGGCCACCGGCAAATACGTGCGGCTGGCGCTGCCGGAGCGCATCGAGCAAAGGCCCATGCCGAAGGTGACGCTGATCGACATGCGGCAGGAGTTTCTGGAGACGCGCAAGCAGGACACTTTCTCGCGCGCGCTGGTGGAAGCGGTGCAGGAGCGGCTGGAGAATCGCGAGCAGACCATGCTGCTGCTGAACCGGCGCGGATTTTCGAGCTTCGTGACGTGCCGCGCGTGCGGCGAACGCGTGCAGTGCATCAACTGCTCCGTCACGCTGACGTATCATCGGCGCGACCGGCGCATGTTGTGCCACTACTGCAATTATTCGGAGCCCATTCCGGAAACGTTGCCCGAAGTGCGGCAGCGACTATATCCAGTTCCTGGGCTTTGGATCGGAACGTTTAGAAGACGAGCTGCACGGGGATTTTCCCACGGCGCGCATCGCGCGGCTGGATCGCGACTCCGTGCGCACGAAACACGATTACGAAAATATTCTTTCGGCGTTTCGCGAACACGATTACGACATTCTGGTGGGCACGCAGATGATCGCCAAAGGCCACGATATTCCGAACGTCACGCTGGTGGGCATCATCAACGCCGATATCGGTTTGGGGCTGCCGGATTTTCGTGCCGCTGAAAGGACGTTTCAGTTGCTGACGCAAGCCGCGGGACGCGCGGGACGCGGGCAAACGCCGGGCATCGTGCTGATCCAGACTATCAATCCGGATCATTACGCGGTGCGGTGCGCGGCGGCGCAGGATTACGAGGCGTTCTATCAAAAGGAAATCGAGTTTAGACAGTCGATGTCTTATCCTCCGTTTTCCTCGCTGGCGAATGTGGTGGTGCGCGCCGCGAAAGAAGAGGAAGCTTTATCGCGCAGCGCCGCGCTGGGTCGATTGCTGACGCCGCCGCCCGAAGGCGTGCGCGTGCTGGGCCCGGCGGCAGCGACTATGGCTCGCTTGAAAAACGAATACCGCTATCAGATGCTGATCAAGGCACAGTCGCGCAAGAAGCTGGCGCTGGTGCTGGCGGAGTTGCGCGCCTATGCGCAGGCGGAGAAGTGGAACGCCACGTCGCTGGTGATTGATGTTGACCCAATGACATTATTGTGACGATAAGGCTATTTTAAAGATACCCGTGAATCTCAACGTCGAATCCAGCCCTCGGGAGTATAGCGTCGTCGACGCGAACCTGCGCTCCGCCATGCGCTTTTTCGGGAACGCGACCGGCCAGGGCCAAGTGGCGGCAATTGCGGGCGGCA
Source organism: Terriglobia bacterium (assembly GCA_963699945.1). GTDB lineage: Bacteria > Acidobacteriota > Terriglobia > Bryobacterales > Bryobacteraceae > Palsa-187. The sequence continues at coordinate 52,856 of CAVOVW010000003.1, read as the reverse complement.
TGGCGGTCTGGTCCGGCATGGACTACGGCGTGTTCAACATCGCCATGATGGACGGCCCGCCGCCGCCCGAACACGGACTGGCGGATTGCGTGGCCGATGCCGCGCGTTATTTCAAGCCGCGCACGTCGCGCTGGTCCTTTTGGCTGTGCGAGGATTATCTGAATCTGCACGATCTGCGGCGTTCGCGCGCCACGCTCTCCGATTTCGGATTGCGGCCGATTTCGCATCCGCCGGGCATGATCGCCGCCGCGCTGACACCCGCGCGCGGGCCGCTGGCGGAGCTGGAAATTCAAGCGGTGGAGAAAGCGTCGCAGCAGCGCTCGTTCGCGGAGATCACGGCGCTGGCGTTCGACATTCCGTATCCCACGGCGGACGCCGTGTACGCGCAGCCGCTGGCGTGGCAGGGCGATTACAAAGGGTACCTGGGAATCGCGGAGGGCCGCGTGGTGACGATCGCGGCGGCGGTGGAAACGGCGGATGCCATTGGCGTGTATTCGCTGGCGACGCATCCCTGGCAGCGGCGCAAGGGATACGCCGAGGCGTTGCTGCGGGGCGTGGTGGCGCGCGTGGAAGAGCGTGCGACGTCCGCGGCTCCGCGCCGCATCGTTTTGCAATCGAGCGAGGCGGGATATTCGCTGTACCGGCGGCTGGGGTTCCGCGAGGTCACTCGCTTCACGGTTTACCTCACCAAGTAAGCGCTTGAATTCGACGCCGCACCCCGCTCCATACCTGTCGCGGCTCGGTAGCAGCCAATGACGGCGGCGTTTCGGATCCGCGAGAGTGATCGGGCGGAGCGTACGATGAAAATAGACCGGCGGTAAAATCGAAATAGATCATGTGGCTGCTGTGGCTGGCGCTGCTGGCGCAATCTTCGGGCTTGGTGCATGGGCAATCACTCGCCGGGCAATCGATCGCGGCTCCGCCTCTGCCCGCGCCATCGCTATTGGACCAGGGCGACAAAGCGCTTGACGCGAAACAATACGATCGCGCGGTGACGTTGTACACGGAAGCCGCCGCTGCCGATCCGAAAGACTATTCCGCGCAGTTCGATCTGGGGCTGGCCTACAGTTTCCTGGGCAAGGATGCGGACGCGATCGCGCACTACAAAGCCGCGCTGGAGCTGAAGCCGGGCCTGGCCGAGGCCGAGCTCAACCTGGGGCTATCGTATTTACGCGTGAAAGATCCGGCGGCGGCCCAGCCTTATTTGGAGGCGGCGCTGGCGGCGAAGCTCGCAGCGAAGTCCGCGGCCACGGCGGAATCCGCGCTGGGCAGAGCGATGGCCCGCCTGGGAAATCCCGCGGCGGGAGAGCCGCACATCCGCAAAGCAGTGGCGATGGACCCGACGCGGCGCGACGATTTGCTGGAGCTCGCATCCTTGTACGAAGCGGCGAAGCAGCAGGACAAGGCTATTGCGATCTATCGCGAATTTCCCGATCGGCCGCAGGCGCAGGAGCGTTTGAGCGTGCTGCTGGCGGGCGAAGGCCACGGGACCGAAGCCATCGCGGCGTTGGAAGCGGCCGTGGCGCAATCGCCGACGGACGAAAATCGACTGGCGCTGGCGCAGGCTTACGTGACCGCGAAGCAACTGGCGAAGGCCGAGCCGATTGTAGCGAAGCTGGTGGCGCTGGAGCCGCGCGACAAGGAAACGCGCTTGTTCTATGGCAAGATTCTGCGCGACGAACACAAGCTGCCGCAGGCCGCGATGCAGTTCAGCATCCTGCTGGAAAGCCATCCCGAAGTGGCAGAAAGCTGGACCGAATACGGCAACGTCCTGATGGCGATGGAAGAATATGCGCAGGCGCTTGATGCGCTGGATCACGTGCGCGCGCTGGGCGCGGAAAACGCGGGCCATGTTTTCTATCGCGCGGTGGCCTATGATCATCTGAAGCAGCGGCCCGAGGCGCTGGAGAGTTACCGCCGGTTCCTGACCATGGCGCAGGGGAAATTTCCCAACCAGGAGTTTCAGGCGCGGCAGAGGGCGCGGATTTTGGAAGACGAATTGAAGAGGCGCTGAGCGGGACGAAGGCATCATGTCGTGGCTATTAATAACGTTGCTGGCATTCGATCTCGCGGCGATCAGGCAGGAGCCGAATCCGGAGCATCGCAGCGAACTGGCGCTGGACAACGCCGACGCCGCGGTGACGGCGTGCGGCGAGGCATATAACAACAACGATTTTGAAAAGACCAAGGCCGAAGCCGCCGAAATCGAGCAGTCCGTCACGATGGCGGTGGATTCGCTGCACGAAACGGGCAAGGACGCGCGGCGCAATCCGAAATATTTCAAGCGCGCCGAACTCAGTACGCGGCACTTGCTGCGGCGGCTGGATGGATTGATTGAATCGATGAGCTTCGCCGACCGGCCCGTGCTGCTACATGTGCGCGACCGGATCTCGGAGATCCATGACCAACTGCTGGGTGACATGATGAAGAAGCAGCAACACTAGAACGGGGGAGAACGAGGAAGATTTTATGCGATTCGCCATCCCGATTGTTTTCGCGCTTGCAGCCGCGTTACCGTGCGCGGCGCAGCAGCGCGACTTTCTTTCGCCCGACGAAGTGGATCAACTGCGCGTCGCGCAGGAGCCGAATGACCGGCTGAAGCTCTACGATCACTTCGCGCGGCAGCGCCTGGATCAAATCCGCAAGCTGATGGAAAACGAAAAGCCGGGCCGCAGCGCGTTCATCCATGACCTGCTGGAAGATTACGAGAAGATCATCGACGCGATCGACGCCGTGGCCGATGACGCGCTGGCGCGCAAGAAGACGATCGACGTGGGCATCGCCGCCGTGAGCTGCGGGCGAAAAGGAAGCGCTGGTACAACTGAACAAGATCAACGACGCGAAGCCCAAGGATTTCGGGCGTTACGATTTCGTTTTGCGCGAGGCGATCTCAGCGGCCGAGGACAGCCTGGAGGCGAACGAGCAGGATCTTGGAAAGCGTGCAACCGACGTCGTGGCGAAGGAAAAGAGCGAGCAGGAAGCGCGCGAGGCGGCCATGAAACCGACGGCTACGACGCCCGAGGACGGCAAGGCGAACCCGAAGGCCATCGCCGAAGAGAAGGACTCGTCCCGCGCGGCGGCCAAGGCGGACGCTCCCAAGCGCAAAGCGCCGACGCTGCTGAAGCCGGGCGAGAAGATTTCGGACGGAAAGTAAAAGCAGAAGTCAGGAGTCAGGAGTCAGAAGGCTGCGCCGGTCACCGCTTTCTCAATCCCGATGCGTCGCGGCCATCGCTCAGCTTGTTTCTCCATAGCTGCAGCAGCGCCACCATCACATCGCGATTCAGGGCCTCTGAGCTGACGTTCGCCAGATCTGCCAGCTCGTAGGGATCTTTTTGCAGATTGAACATGTGCGTGGGCTTCGCGGACGCGTTGGTCACCAGCTTGTAGTAGCCGTGAATCAGCATGCGCCATTCCTCGGGCTCGCTCATGCGGCCTTCGGCGAACACCGCGTCGGCGATTTCGCCTTCGCTACGCGTGAGCAGCGGCGTGAGGTCGCGCCCCTGCATCTGCTCCGGGACGGGGACGCCGCAGAGTCCAAGAACGGTGGGCGCGATGTCGGCCTGCGAGACCAGCATGTCGCGCTGGCTGCCGGGTTCCAGACGCGGATGCCGCATGGCGAGCGGAATGCGCACGCACTCCTCGTAGAACGAATCGTCGCCGGTTAATCCGTGCGAGCCGAACATCTCACCGCGATCGGCCGCGAAAACGACCAGCGTGTTTTCTCGCAGCTCGCGTGTGTCGAGCGAGGCGAGCACATCGCCAAAGTTACGATCGCGTAAGCCTGCGCGAGCATAAAAGTCGGCCAATTCGCCGCGCGCTTCCGCCTGTGACTTTTCCGGCACATTCGCGCGCAAATGCACTGCCTCCGCGGGCGGCCTCTCCATCAGGGCCGTGCCGCGATGGTAGGACCTCGTCCATTCGATGGTCCACTCCGCATAAAAGGGCGCGGGCGACGTGGAAGCAGCGTCCTGGCGCATGAACTTGATCAGGTCTTCCACCTCGTCATCGCCGAAGAGCGAGGCGCGATAGCCCGCGGCTTTAAGGCGCGCGCCCACGGATAGCTGGTCCAGTGTTACCTCGGGCAACACGTCCGTATGCGCGAAGCGGCCGTCCAACAGAATGCGGCGCCCGGGAATCAGGCGGGGATATCCCGCGTAGGTGCGCGTGAAGGTGGTGCTCTCGCGGCCGAAGGCGGCCAGGTTCGGCGCCGTGAATTCCGAGTCCGTCGCCCACGGCACCGCTTGCCCTCTCCAATCCGACGCGATCACCAGCAGCACGTTGGGCTGCGTCGCGGCGGCGCGGGCGCGGTTCAGCAGGAGCGGTGCAAGGGGCGCGAGTAGGAAGGATCTTCGCCGCATGCCAATCAGAAGCTTTTTTAAATCGTCACCTTGATGACCGGAGCACCTTGCACGCAGGATTCGCAGGAGGCCGCGTCCGGATAAAACGTGGAGTTCAGCGTGGCGAGTTTGTAGAACGGCAGCTTCCCAAACGTGGCGGCGCCGGGCACAGGCTGATGCACCACCACCGCGAGCGCGATCACTTCCCCGCCCCGATCCTCCACCAATTGTTTCAGCTCCGTCAGTCTGCGTCCGGAGCGCAGGATATCGTCCACCAGGACGATTTTTTCACCCTTTTGCAGTTCGAAAAATTCGCGGAAGCGGAGCGGCTCATTATCGTGTTCGCGCTCCGCCCAATAGACCTGATGCGCGCGCAAAGCTTCACAGATGCCATAGGCCACGGGCAGGCCGCCGGTGGCGGGCGCGACGATCGAAAGCTCGGGGATCACGGCGCGGATATCGGCGTGGGCGCGCAGAAGACGGCTGAGGCCCACGCTGAGGATCTTGGCCGTTTGGTAATAGCGCATGCTCAGCGGCACTTGCAAATATTCACGCGTGTGCGATCCGTCGGGGTACACGAAATGGCCCTCGCGCAAGCCGCCGGAGCGGCGCAGCAAATCCAACACTTCTTCTTCGGTCGGAACCAGGTGCATCTTTAGTGCGCTCCTTTATGCGCGGCTCCTAATGCGCGCCGCGGCCGCTCAATACTTGCGGGATGGTCTGCAACAGAATCTTCCAGTCCAGCCCGAGCGACCAGTTATCGATGTATTGCATGTCCAATCTCATCCACGTTTCAAAATCCAAATGATCGCGGCCATTCACGGCCCACAGGCACGTCAGTCCCGGACGCATGCGCAGGCGGCGCCGCTGCCAGCGCTGATAGTTTTCCACTTCATCGGGAAGCGGCGGACGGGGACCCACCAGCGACATGTCTCCTTTTAATACGTTCCACAACTGCGGCCATTCGTCGATCGAGAACTTGCGGAGGAAGCGGCCGAAGGTCGTGAGCCGCGGATCGTTCGGGATCTTAAATACCGTGTCGCCGCGCTGATTCAGATGGGCGACAGCGGCGCGCTGCGATTCCGCGTCCTCGCACATGGAGCGGAACTTATAGAATTCGAACTTGCGTCCATTCAAGCCGCACCGCGTTTGCCGGAAAATCACCGGGCCGGGCGAACTGAGCCGGATGGCCAGCGCGACGATCAGCATGAACGGCCACAGCAGCAGGAACGCGACGGCGGCCAGAACGACATCGGTCATGCGTTTCAGCAGCAGGCGTATTTCGTCATAGGGAGTGCCCGAAAACGTGAGCAGCGGCGAAGTTCCCAGGCGGTCCAGGTAAACGCGGCTGTTCACGTGCGGGAAAAAATCGATGGCGACGCGCGTCTGCACGCCTTCTTCGTCGCACAGCAGGAAAACATCTTCCAGCGCGGCGAGCCTGCGGCTTTCCACAGCGAAAATAATTTCATCGATCACGTTCTGGCGCAGCAATTGCGGGAGCTCCGACAGAGACCGCACGGCGTAGCGGGCGGTGAGATCCGGCGGCGCGATGTCGCCCTGATCCACCAGAAATCCCGTGAGTTTGACGCCGAATTCGGCGGCGTTTTCGATTTGTTCCGCAATGCGGCGCGCCGCGTCGCCCACGCCCACCACCATCACATAATGAGGGGCCATGAAGCCGCGCCGGAACAGGCCGATCAACCGTCCGACGTTCAGGCGAAACAGGCACAGCAGCATCCAGGAATAGATCGCGAAGAGCAGCAAAAAAGTACGGCTCAGATCCAGGCGCAGCACATATTCGAGCACCACCACGGATGCCGAGCCGAGCAAACACTGGCGCGACGCATCGGCCAGCATCAGTCGCGGACGCCCGGATTCGAGGCGCGCGTAGATATCCCACCAGGAGGCCAACAGGACCCACACCACCATCGACCAGCCCGTCAGAAGAGCCACCACCGGCACACTGAGATAGAAATTGCGGCCGAAGCCGGGCAACCGGCCAGCCAAAACGGTGCGCGTGGAATAGGCTAAGGCGAACGCCAGCGCGATCAGCAGGACGTCGGAGATCCCGAACAGCAGCCGGATCTTGCGATGGTGGCCACGAAACACGTTTGCGATGCCAGCATAGCATCACGACGGGCGCTGTGCACAGGCAGAACGGTGCTTCGCCGTCGGCCAGCGACTTCCGCTGCTGAACGGCGCGTCCCGGCGTGTGAGCGGAAATTCCCGCCAAAGCCGCAACATTATTCCGGATCCGGAAATCCCAGCGCGATGTCCCCCTGTGGGATCGCCGTCATCAAAGGAAATTTGCGTTTACGTTTGAATGAAAAAATGTTTTTGGGTATACTGCTTTTAATCTAAAAGGCTTGGAAAATCCCTGACGATTTTCTCAGGCCGGACATGTAAGCTGTGCAGGGGCAGAGCACGACTCGACATTTTATGGCAGGCTTGAGCGCCAGATGTGTATTTAAAGGGAGTAAAGACCGGGGAGTATGCAGACAAAAGCGGGTTTCGAGATTCTTCCACGGGGACGCTTCGGAGCGCACTCGCGACTGTGGCGAGCGGCCTGGCCCATGGTCTCGTCCTTTATATGTGTTTTGCTGGTGGCATCGCTGGCGCAAGCGCAGGCCACCGACGGAAATCTGGTGGGCGTGGTGACCGATATGAGCGGCGGCGTCAGTGCCGGGCGCTACGGTAGGTATCACAAACACGGCGACGCAGGCCAAAACGCGGACGCTGACTGGTGAAAACGGCGAGTATCGCTTCAACGATCTGCCGGTGGGTAGCTACGACCTGACGGTCGCGAAAGAGGGCTTCCACACGATCACGTTGCGGTCGGTCGAAGTCCGATTGAATTTCACATCGACATCGAATGTGACGCTGGAGCTCAAGGCCCGGAGACCACGATCGAAGTCTTGAATGTGCCTGTACTGATCGATACGACCAGCGCGCAGATAGGTGCGACGTTCGGCCTCCGGGAAGCGATCGACGTCCCGACTTCCGCGAGTGCGCTGGGCGTGTTGAATTTGTCGCTGCTAGGCGCGGGCGTGGCCAATGCGGGAGCGCTGGGCCAGGGCGACGGCCCGTCGATCGGTGGCCAGCGGCCTCGCAACAACAGCTTTACGATCGAAGGCGTGAACGACGACCGCCGAGACATAACCGGACACAACATCGCGGTGCCGAACGAGGCTGTGGCGGAATTTACGCTGCTGCAAAATCAATTTTCCGCCGAATTCGGCAACGCCACCGGCGGCCAGTTCAACACTGTGGTCAAAAGCGGCGGCAATGAATTTCATGGATCTGTGTACGAATATCTGGCGAATCGTCATTTTAATGCGGTCGATAATTTGACGGTGGTGGCAAGCAAAGGCGCTATCCGAACGAATCCGCGTTATGATTCGAACACGCCGGGAGGATCGATCGGCGGGCCGATCATCAAAGATAAGCTGTTCTTCTATGGATTGTGGCAGTACAGCCTGGTGGGTATGGCCGCGGCGTCTTCGAGCGGCGCGGTGTTTGCGCCCACGGCCGAGGGCTATGCGATGCTCGGGGCGATTCCCGGCGTTTCGCAAACCAACCTCGGCGTGCTGAAGCAGTATGTGCCCGCGGCTTCGACGCCGTCCAAAACAACACCGGTGTGTCCGGGATTGGCCGCCACGGCCTGCACGGCCAGCACGCCGGGCGCGGTACTCATCCCGCTGGGTGTGTATCCGGTGGTGGCCCCCAGCTATGGAAACCTGCCGGCGTATGTGATCAGCCTGGATTACAATATTTCGAGCTCCGATCAAATGCGCGGGCGCGTGCTGGGAAGTCTTTCGTCGGGCTTTAACCTGCTGCCCCAACTGCCCGCGTTTTTCCAACTGCGCAAAACGAACTCCTACCTCGTGGCGCTCTCGGAGTTCCACTCCTTTACGCCGTCCTGGCTGAATGAATTCCGTTTCGGCTATCAGCGCTATAACGACGATATTCCCGCGGGCAATTACAAGTTCCCGGGGTTGGATGCGTTTCCGAATATCGTAATTGCGACGGATTTGAACGTGCAGCTGGGGCCGTATTCAACGTCGCCGCAGGCCACGGTCCTGAACACGTACCAACTGCTGGACAACGTCAGCTGGACGCACGGCGCGCATGCGGTGAAGTTCGGATGGGAGGGCCGCAAGTATATCGATTCGTCGATCGCGATTCAACGAGTACGCGGCGATTATCAATACTCCACGCTGGGGCAATTCATACTGGATTACACGCCGGACCGGCTGGCGGAGCGTAACGTCGGCGTGGCGCCGTATTCGGGAAACGCGATCGATACCTCGCTGTTCGTGAACGATATTTATCGCGTGCGGCCGAACTTTACTGTGAACGCAGGCGTCCGCTGGACGTATCAAGGCGTCCCTTATGCCGATACGCAGTGGGCGCTGAATTCGTTGGCCAGCGTGCCCGGTCTGATCGATTTTCGCGCGCCGACGGCGCAATTGAATGCGTTCGCGCCGCGCGTGGGCCTGGCGTATTCGCCGGGGACCAGCGGGACGACGTCCATCCGCGCAGGATTCGGAATGGCCTACGACAAAGTGTTCGAAAACATTGGGCAGAACGTGCGGCCTCCGGAAATTTCGACGCAGTTCGATTCTTCTCCGCTGGGAGGCAGCACGCCGGGCTATCTGGCGAACGGGGGCATTCCGGCCGGCACCGCCGCTCCGGCGGGCTGTACGGGCGTGGCGCAATGCAGGGCGCGAACCTCGGGCTATGTTTTCGATCAGCAGCTTCCGTACGCGCTGACGTGGAACGCGGGCGTGGAGCATGTGATCCACAAAGATTACACGCTGCGCGTGGAATACCTGGGAACCAAGGGCGTGCATCTCTACGCGCAGACGCGCTTAAATGTCGCGTCGCCGGTAACGCCCACGAATTTCATACCGACGTTTTTCACCGCGCCGAGCCCGGCGGCACTGGCGGCGTTGCCCAACCTCGGCGTGGTGGCGCAAGCGCCCAGCATCCTGCCGCAATACGCGGCGGTGGGCTTCACGGGCCCGCTGACGGCGTATCAGAATCGGGGCAACTCGGACTATCACGGCCTGGCGACCGAGCTGACGCGCCGCTTCGCCCGCGGCTTGCTGTTCAAGGCCGCCTATACGTGGAGCCACAACATCGACGACAGTACCGCCGATGTGGCCAGCACGGTGCTTTCGCCGCGGCGTCCGCAGGATTTCCAGGACATGGCAGCGGAAAAGTCGGATTCCTTTTTAGACCGGCGGCATCGATTCACGTTTATGTGGGTGTACGACACGCCGTGGTTCGCGAAGAGCGGCAACAAACTTCTGCGCGCGGCGCTCGGCGGTTATATCGTCAGCGGTATCTATACGTATGAATCGCCGCAGTACGCCACCGTGCAAAGCGGAGTGGATTCCAACCTGAACGGCGATTCAGTAGGCGACCGCAGCATCGTCAATGTGAATGGCACGCCGGGAACCGGCAGCGCGGTGCAACCGCTGGCGTCCGACGGCTCGCTGGTGACGGCCAACACGAGTTGCACGGTGGGCGCGAGCGTGGCGAAGGGATCGGCGTGCACGGTGGCCTATGTGGCCGTGAATCCGAACGCGCAATACATTGTCGCGGGCTCAGGCGCGCTGGCCACGGGCGGACGCCAGACCATGGCTTTCCGGCCCATCAACGATTGGGACGTGCAATTCAAGAAACAGTTCGTGATCCGGGAACGTTTCAAGCTGCAGTTCGCCGCGCAGTTCTTCAACCTGTTTAACCATCCGCAATACGTCTCGGGATATTTGAACAACATCTCCGAGCATAGCGGCAACGCGACGAATAATAACCTGATTCCCAACAGCCCGATTTTTAACGACCCCACCAGCGTGTTCAGCAGCAATCCGCGAAGCACACAGTTCACGGCTCGGATTGAGTTTTAGCACGATGGAACGTGTTGTGCCCGCTCATTTACATGCGCGGTTCGGTTTCATCGTCTGAAATCTCGCCGGCGGCTTCGGCCTGCGCGGCCAGCTCTTCGTCCGAGATTTCGGTGTCCAGGATTTCCTCGGCCTGCTCGGCCAATGATGCGGGAACCATCAGCCGCAGGGCGCCGATGCCTCCGTAGGCCGCGCCCAATTCGTTCTCCAAGCTCACGGAAATTTCAGCGCTGCGCAACAGATTCACGGCCATTTGGGCGTCGTTCATATCGAGGAACGTCGCGATGTGCACCAGCTGTTCACCCGGCGGCAGATTCGGATTCGGCGCGGGTGCGTCGTCGTCTTCCTCGGCAGGCATGGTGAGCAAGCCGCGCTCATCCAGCTCGTCGTCGTAGATTTCCTGGGCGAGCTCCGTCAGCTGATCGCGCTCCACGGCGAGCAGCGCGTCGTCGGTCAGTTCGGCAAATCGCTGCCGTATTTCGCGGGGATCGATGTCCAAGCATTCACCTCAGGTGTCAAGTTCCAGCATAAAACGTTAGGCCTGCTTTCGGAGCATCAGGGCCAATTCCGGGCGGCGTGCCGGACGCGAAGGACGCGCACCTCTTCGTCGAGAACTTCATACACAACGATGTAGGGCCACGGACTAAAAATAAGTTCGCGCGTATCCGTAACCAGACCTTTTCGGCCACGGCGCGGAAAGCGATTCAACGCCGCCACGCCTTGGAAAATAGTTTGAGCTACGCGCCGCGCTGCGGCGGGATTATCTATCTTTATGTAACCGACGATCCGCACCAGATCGTCAGCGGCAGGTGCCGTCCAGCGGACGCGCATTATTCGCGAAACGTCTTCTCGACCCGCTCCACCACTTCATCGTGTTCGAGCAGTTCGCCGCGGCGGGCGGCAGCGCGTCCCGTTTCGACGGCTTCGACGAACCTCGCATCGTACTCCAGCATCCGGTCGACAGCCTCTTCCACAAGCTCCGCCGCACCCCTGCCCGTACGCGCGGCTACCATATGCAGGCGAGCTTCTTTATCTGGAGAGAGTGGTACTTCCATGGCGGCCTCTGACCTCTAGTCTCGCGCACTTGCATCCACAGCGCGGTTATCGCGCGTGCCGGACACTGGGGCCGCGGGCGAAGCTCGACATGGGCGGCGTGGGCACGGGCTCTTCTACCGGAGCCACCTTCTTCGGGCGCGCGTCCAGCTTGGTGAGAATCATTTGTTCCTTGGCCTTCTGGAACTTCGGCGTGCCGGGCTGAGCGCCGGCGGCGGAGACCAGCTCGTCCGTCACTTCCAGCGACATGGGCAGATATTTTTGGAAATGATTCTTGATGCGATCCTGCACGATGCGCTGCGTGGAGTTCAGCACCAGATAGAGCACCGCTTCGCCCGGAGCCTTCACGATAGTGGAATACAACTGCGAGGCCTTGTTTAGCTTCGCATTCTTCAGATCCTTCTCCAGCTTTTTCGCGACGGCCGCCAGTTTCTGCCACGCGGTCACTTCTCCGCGCGAGATGTCGGCTGCCTTGATCAGCGCGGCGCGTTCCTTGGCATTCAGCTTCGCGAGCAGCACTTCCAGGAACAGCGGCATGGAGTGAATCTTGAAGTCCGCGCCCACGGGCACCATCTGGCGCGCCTTCTGAAGCTTCGCGAACGCCGCCATGTCGAGCTTTGCGCCTAACACCGGCGAGTACAGGTCCAGCAGCTTCTCATCGGCCAGCGCCTGTATCACGTCCGCCACGTTCACCTCGTCGGCCACGGCGCGCAGCTCGGCGCCCAAGGCCTCCGGCGAAATGCGCGTCAGCATTTCGGCTTCGCGCGCGTTTTCATATTGCAGGCGGGTGCGCTCATCGATCGTGAAACCCAGGCGCACCTTCAACCGGATCATGCGGAGCATCCGCGCGGGATCGTCGTAGAAGGAATAGTTGTGAATGGCGCGGACTTCCTTGCGCTCCACGTCGCCGATGCCGTTGGTGGGATCGATGGGCAGCCCGATGGAGGCGCGATTCAGCGAAAGACCAATCGCGTTGATGGTGAAATCGCGCGAGCGCAGATCGTCATGAATGACGGCGGCCGAAATCTGCGGCTTCGCGGCGGATTTCGCGTATTTTTCCTGGTGCGCCATGGTCAGCTCCACGGTCACGCCTCCGGGAAACAGGATGTGCACCGATTTGTGATGATCGTCCGCTCCGGTGATTTTAGCGTCGAATTTTTTCTCGGCGATTTTGGCGAGCTTCTGCGGGCTGCCTTCCACCGTGAAGTCGAGATCGTGTACGGGGAAGCCTCCCAGCATGTCGCGGATGGCGCCGCCAGTGAGGAAGACGTTGAGGCCGGCGTCGGCCGCGAGGTCGCGCATCTTGCCTACCACGCGGAACTGATCCGCGCTGAGGTGGCTTTCCAGCATGAACATGTAATCGCTCATTCGGTCCCGCCCTTCCGTAAACTATAGCGCCACGCGTTAAGGGGAGTCACGCGCGGGGATGATGTTGATCCACGGTCTCCCGCAAGCGTTTCTGTGCCACGTGCGTGTAGACCTGCGTTGTTGAAATATCCGCGTGACCCAGCATGATCTGCACGCTGCGTAAATCGGCGCCGCCCTCCACCAGATGCGTCGCGAAGCTGTGCCGGATCACGTGCGGCGTCAGCGTGCGGGTGATGCCCGCTTTTATTCCCAAACTCGCGCAGCAGTTTCCAAAAACTCTGGCGCGACATCTGCCCTCCGCGAGAGGTGACGAACAGATATTTCGATCTGGCCTTTCTGGGTCGACCTTTAGTAGTAGCGCGGGGCGTCCGTTTTCCAGATACTGGTCGATGGATTCGCCGGCCGCCTGGCCGAACGGCACCAGCCGCTGCTTGTTGCCCTTGCCCGTGACGCGCAGGATGCCCGCTTCGCGCTGGACGGACGTCAGTTCCAGCCCGCACAGCTCCGATACGCGGAGGCCGGTGGCATAGAGCAGCTCTAGCATCGCCCGGTCGCGCAGGCCGGCCGGCTTATCGGTCGCGGGCGCGGCCAGCAGGCGCTCCACTTCGTCGCGATTCAGATATTTTGGCAGCGTGGACCATTGGCGCGGCGGAATCAGGCGCTCCGTGGGGTCGCGGTCCACCTCGCCTTCCTCCAGCAGGAAGCGATAGAAGCCCCGCAGCGTGGTGATGTGGCGCGCAACGGAACGGGCGGAAAGGCCGTTGGCGTACAAAGCGTCCACGTAACCGCCCAGGTCGGCTTCCTCCAGATCCCGGACCGGCTTCGGTGTATAAGCCGTAAGTTTTTGCAAATCAAGGGCATACGAGCTTAGCGAGTTCGCCGCCAAGCCCTTTTCCACACGGCAATAGTTCAGAAACGACTGGACGGCTCCGGAAATGGGCCGGGCCACCGATGGCGTCGCGTTCATCGTGCCAATGATACAATACTTACGAAATTGTTTGGAAGCAGAAGTGTATAAAAAGTCCGCAAAAGACGGACAGCTGTGGATATCTGCGCCCCGAGGGCCCGCTCTCCGCGCCATTTTCAAGGCGGATGCGGGCTGGCCCACGCCGGTAGCTAAAGACCCAGAGGCTGAGAAAACTTAGTGTCGGTCAACAAAAAGGTCATCGTCACGCGGTTCGATCGGGAACCGGTGCCGGGTTTCGTGCAGACTCCCGAAGGCTTCAAACGGGATTGCGTGGAACTGCTGTCACCCTCCGGCACGTTGGCGCGGGTGCCCTATTCCGAGGTCAAGGCCGTTTGTTTTGTTAAAGATTTCGAGGATGGAGCGCAATGGCAGCCGAACCGGGCCTACGGCGCGCGTCCCAAGACGCCGGGCCTGTGGGTGCGGCTGACTTTCCAGGACGGCGACACGTCGGAGGGCATGATCCCCAATAATCTGGTGCTGGTGGAGCCGCCGGGTTTCCACGTCATTTTGCCGGAGGCGTCCTTCGCGGGGCAGAGATTTTTTATTCCCAAAGAAGCCTTGAAGGAATTGGTTGTGTTGGGCGTGGTGGGAGGCTCGGTGAAGCGGAAGCCGGTGGAGAGGCGGGCGGCTGAGGATAGAGATCAGATGGAGATGTTTTAAGAAATTCTCGCCGAAGATTGAGCCGGACTCACGCGGGAGGACTTGAAATGAGCAAAGCTGGCACGAAACGCTACGCGGTGGTCATTGAGAGATCGGAGACAGGGTACGGGCCTACGTTCGCGATCTTCCCCGCTGTGTCGCTGCCGCCGAAACCTGCGAAGAAACAGATCGTCTGATTCGAGAGGCGATTCCGTTTCAGATTGAAGGCTTGCGGCTCCACGGCACTCCCGTGCCCGAGCCATCCGCTCGAGTGGAGTTCGTCGAGGCTGAAACGACGGCCTAAGCGAACGGCCGGCGGGTGGAATGCCCGCTCATTCACATTCGCGGTTCCGTTGCGGGAGCCGATGCCCTCCGACAAGCACCGGCTCCCGGCCGCTTCTAGCGTCTGCGGCGACCGCTGCTGCGATAGCGGGCTGTGACGGTGACGTTCCCATTCGGCATGCGAAGCTTCGTCACGATGGCGTTGTCATTCTGCACGTTCGCGCCTACCCATTCCGAGAAGACCTGGCCGGAGGGCGCGGCGTTGGCCGTGATCGTGACCCAGGTTCCGGGCGCATAGTGCCATCCCCACTTCCGTTCACGACGGTGAGGGTATGGGTCGTCGCAGGAGTGCCCGAGCCGGGACCGGTTGGCGTTGTGCGGTGCTGCTGGTTGCGTAAGTCGCCGTGACGGTGGTGGCCGCGGCGGGCATCACCAGCGTGGTGGCAGAGGCGTTGGCATTTTGCACGGCCGCTCCCGTCCACTTCGCGAACGTTTGACCCGACGGCGCCGGATCGGCCGTGATCGAGACGCTGGCCGAGGGAGCATAGGTGCCGCTACCCGATCCACTCACGACGGTGAGCGGATACATGACAGGCGCGGTGAAGTTCGCCGTGATCGTCGTGTTTGACGAAGGCATGACCAGCGTGGTGCTGGACGCGGTGGCGTTCTGCACGGAGGCGCCGGTCCAATCGAGAAACGATTGCCCCGACGGCGGCGTGTTGGCCGTGATGGTGACGCTTGCGCCTGCGGCATAGGTACCACCACCGGAGCCGTTCAAGACGGTCAGCGTAAATTTGCTGGGACTGCCCGCGCCGCCCAGCTCAAACGCGCCGACGTCCCAACAGGCGGCGTCGCTGCCTTGCGTGCCGCAGGTGCCCGGGCCGGGGCGCGGCGTGCCCGCGAAATCCGAATTCAGCCCGTTGATGCCGAGCGAAGCGAGGTTCGCTCCCCACTTGATGGCGGGCGATCCGGCTTGCAGCGTGCCGTCGGAATTCACGTTGGCCGATGAAACAAGTTGCGAGTGCGCGTCCTGGCCGGTGGCTGTCTGCCAGCTCTTCAGCGTGCTGTTGTAGCCGGAGCCGTTGTAGAACGTGTTGTTGCCGACCAGGCCCGCGTAGATGTTGTAATCGACCGTGAAGGTGCCTTTCGAATAGTAGTAAATGCCGGTGGCCTGCCCGGAGCACAGGTTGTTGGTCACGCTGATCGGCGCGGGTCCCGCGACGTTGTTCACCAGGATGCAGATGCCGTGTCCGTCGCCCAGGATGGTGTTGTTGTACACCGAAGGGCCAGGGCCGCCGGATCCTCCGCCTACGGCGATCATTCCGAAAGATGGCGTGCCCGAAGAAGGCTGGAGCAGAACGTTGTTATAGACCAGCGCGCCGAAATTGTAATTCTCCATGTAAATGTGCGCGGTGAAATTGGTGTTCGTTACGGGGCCGCCGAAGAGGTTGTCGTAAACTTCCGTGCCGGTGGTGTGGGAGTTTGACGTTCCGTAGGCGTGAATGCCGGCGAGGTGAAACGCGTCGGCCGAGCCCGTGTCCCAATTGGCGTAATCGTGAATGTGATTTGAATAGACCTTGATTCCCGACGCGGCGTTCGGACCGTAACCGGCCAGGATGATGCCGTGCGCGGCGTTCGAAATGTCGTTGTTATAGAACTGGAAGTTCGTATCGTTGCCGTAGTTGTACATCACGCACCAGCTGCAATCGTGCACCACGTTGTTGTGGAACAGAAAGTTCTGCACGGAGTCGCCCTCGTTGTCCCAATACACGGCGCTGGGCCTCAGGCTGAAGTTCGTCGTGTCCGACATGCTGCTGTGAACGTAGATATTCGCGATATTGAGATTGCGAATCTCGCAATTGCCGCAGCCGGTCGCCATGATGCCGGCGCTATCGGTCTGACTGGTACACGCGCCTCCGGGACAAGGCGCCGCCCGGCGATCCGTTCAGCGTGCTCTGCACGGTGCCGTTACACGCGACAAGCGCGCCGTCGATCCATCCGCAGGTTGAACCTCCGTCAACGACGATGTAGTTGCGGCCGGAGATATTCAGGCAGCCGGTGTTGGTGTTGCAAACGGGCTGCTGGACCACGGCTCCGCTCTCGAAAAGGATCGTGATCGGCGAACCGCTGGCACCGCTGCCGCGCACTGTGAGCGTGGAGGTGATGGTTCCGCACAGGTGCACGGTGGTTCCGGGTCCGATCTGTGTGCTGGAAGATCCCCAACTGGAGGAAGTGTTGAAAAACGCAGCCGCGGCGGCGTTGGCACAGGAGCTGCCTGAGGTGTCGCCTGCGGCGGTTTGCGCCACGTATACATTCGGCGCGGAAGCGAACGCTCCGGCGGCGCACAGGAAGAAACAGAGAGCGAGCAAGATCCAGCAGCTCGAACTCGGGCGTGGTGCGATCGGCCGAAAGGCCGGGCTAAATGCTGGTCTCAGTAACGACGCGCGGCGCGCGCGTGCGGGTAGACACTTCATCCGGGTGGTCTCCTTTTGTCGTTTCGTTTGACACCGCGGTTGGTATGCGCGGGTTCGCGCACACGGGGAACGCGGAGCGGGCGGCCATGGGCCGCGCGGAAAGCGGCAAGCAGGAAGGCGGGAGGTGGAACTAGACTGCTGGCAATACCATCGGGAGATCTTGAATAAGCTTTAGCGGGAAAGCGTGTCAGGCGATGCGCGCCGCGTACGATCCGTCTTCGCGCAGGATGACGCGATCGGCCATGGTTGCGAGCAGCGCCACAACGCGGTCTTCCAGATCGTCGACGGAAATATTCGGATCGAACTGTCGGAACAACGCGTGCGCCAGCGCCTTGTGATCGCGCGTGCGAACGTCACCCAATTTACGGATCAACCACTCGAGCAGGTACGCTTCAGTCAAATCTCGGTAGTGCGCCTTCAATTCGAAGATGGGCGTCACTTGCGCGCGCACATCGCGTCGCACGGGCACTCCGTTTTCGGAAAGCAGGACGCCGGCGCCGAGCATGGAATTGATCACGGCCTTGGTGGTGGTCTCCCAGGTCGCGAATTCGTAGCCGGTTTTTTCCGCCGCCAGGCGCGCCCCCTCCGTGACCTCGCGGGTCAGCTTTGAGAGCAAGGGTCGCGCTGTCTGGCCGTGTGAACGCTCCAGAGCGACCTCCAAGGCATAAAACACAAAATCCCGCGCGCGTTTTTCGGAGTAGATGAAATTTTCGCGAAGGATGTTCACCATTTGGTGACACCTCTCGGACTTCGCCCGAGGGTGACGTTGCTGCACCTGCGTTTGCATTAGTCAGCGACCATTTAGCATTTTTACTTCCAAAGTGAGCATTCGCGCGGAGCAACTGAAAACGTTGAAAACAATCCTGTATGACTACTCCGCACGTACCCGGTACTGGAATTTCTTACTGGCATATGCCAGCCAAGTTTACTGGTACTAAAGGTCTACTCGGAAATTAGTTCGAGAGCGATGCCGTTGGTTTTAGGTCCCATAATCCCGATGGCCGCGATGACCACAAGCATGGCTCCGGAAATAAATAGAAAAACGGCTGCTACGCCGAAGCGTTCCAAAATGAAACCGATCACGAAGGCGCTAAAGACTACCGAGAGGCGGCTCCACGAATAGACGAATCCGATGGCGAGCGCGCGGACGCGCGTGGGGTATAGTTCGGCCTGGTACGTGTGGAACGCGAAGGACATGGTGTTGTTCGAGAGCGTGAGCAGCACGCCGAAAAAGATCAGCGCGGGCGCGAAGGTGGTCTGGCCGAAGAGGGTGCCGGAAACGGCGACCGTGGCCGCGCAGGCGACGATCTGCCACTTGCGTTCCACTTTATCAGCGAAAATCCCGGCCAGCAGCGGACCGAACGGCGCGGCAATGGCGATGAGGAACGTATAAAGGAGCGTGTTCGTGAGCGTGATGCCCTGCTTCACCAGCATGGTGGGCACCCAGTTGGCGAAGCCGTAATAGCCGATGGCCTGCGCCAGATTGAAGATCGACAGCATGATGGTGCGCCGCAGGTAGGGACCCTTCCAGATTTCCGCGAAACTTCCCTTGGTGGATTCGGGCTCCGGCAAGGTGGCGAGCGGAGCCAGCGTGCCTCCGTCTGCGCCCATGTCGGAAAGAGCTTCGGCTTCCATCTGGTCCATGATGCGCTCGGCTTCCGCGATGCGGCCATGGCGCGCCAGCCAGCGGGGGCTTTCCGGCACGCGGAGGCGAATCCACCAGACCACGATCGCGCCGACTGCGGCGATCAGCATCACCCAGCGCCAGCCGTCGAGTCCGAAGGGCGCGCGCGGGACCAGCAGCCACGAGAGAAACGCGACGACGGTGACTGACAGAAACTGAATCACGTTGTTGCACGCGAAGGCGCGGCCACGAAACTGGGCGGGCACGATTTCGGAGAGATACGCGTCGATGGTGACAAGCTCGACACCCACGCCGATGCCGACGATGAATCGCCACAGGTTCAATCCAAAGGCGTCGTTCTGAAACGCCATGACGACCGTGGCCGCCGAGTACCACAACAGCGAATAAGTAAAGACGGCGCGGCGGCCCAGGCGATCGGCCAGGAAGCTGAAGATCGACGTGCCGAGAAAGAGTCCGGAGAACATTGCGGCAACGAAGCTCGCGAAGCCCGTGGAACCGAAGAACGCGCCGGACGTCGGCGTGAGGATGTGGCTGCGGACGAGTCCCGGGCCGATGTAGCCCGTGAAGAACATGTCGTAAAACTCGAAGAAGCCGCCGAGCGAAAGGAGGATGACGCGGATCCACACGGCTCGCGTGACGGGCAGGCGGTCCAGGCGCGCGGCGATTAGGGCGGCGCTGGTGCCGCTCCGCGGATCTTGTGTCTGCGAGTCGCGAGTGGGCGTCGTCACTAATTCTTCGCCGATACCTGCGCGTGCAGCTCGCGCCAATGTGTCTTCGCGAGCTCCATAATGTGCGGGATGTCGCGATTCAGAATGAAGCGCTGCTTGGCCAGGTCGTGCGCGGCAAGCTGTGTGCGTGCCAGGAAATCGGCTTCGCTTTTATAGCGCTCCTCGATGGATCGGCGCGTATCGTGCGCGGCTTCGCGATCGGCCTTCGTTAGAGCGAATGGGAATGTCGAACCGATGTTCACGTAGGTGGCATCGGAGGCGCCGATCTTTGCTTGGCGCAGGTTCCATCCTGTATATGTGCCGAGAGGCACTGTGAGCTGCGTGAGATGTACGCCCGCGATTTCGTTGCCGTCGTCGTTCACCTGCGGGACTAGAGCCACGAGCAGCGCGCCTGCTTTGGGAGGCTCGAAGGACACGATGCCCTTCGTCAGGAAGTCGGGGCCGAAATCGAGCGTGCGCGGACGATAAACCCGCGCAGGGGGATGAACGCCAGTGAGCTTGGGAAGTTTCAGGCCCGCGAGATCGGTGAGCTCGGCCACACTCGGGTAGCGCGATGGAGGTGGTTCAACGCCCTTCGTGATCCAATCGTTCATGGCGATCACCATCGCGTTCATGAACCAGCGCACCTGCATGTTGTTCCACGGATACTGCACGGCAGCCGTGGGCGCGGCGGAGGCGCTTTCGTGCTGCGTGCCGGCAACATAGTAAATGCGCGCGTCGGCTGGAGGCGGAATCTCGCGCTTGCCGTCCGTAGTGGTGTGCACCAGCGATCCGCCGGAATTCCAATACTCGTTCGAATTGTTGGTGAGGAATAATTTCGGAGCGACGCCCGCCGCGCGCGACTTTGCCAGCAAGCCGTCGGGCGTGTAGGGAGGCAGATCGGTGGGATAATCCCAGCGCGTGCGCGAAGGCTGCGCGAAGCGCACGTTGAAGCTGCCAATGCCGCTGCCGCCGATGTGCGCCCACACGCCGTCGAAAGCTCGCTTACCCTGCTCGTCGCCATTAAAACCATCGCGCACGAAGTTGCGGAGGAAGCGACCGTCCTGCGACGGTCCGTAGGCCATCGCGTATTTGATCTCGCCCTGCTTCTTTGCATAGGAAACGTAATCGCGAAACGCCGCCATCCCTACGCCCGCGACGACGGGGTCCTTGCCCGTGTAAACAACCTCATATATGCGACCGGGCTCGAAGCCCTTCGGATATTCGACGCTGGTGCCGTCGGCGGTGAAGTGCCAATCGCCGCGAGGGATTGTCTGGCGCGCGCCGTCGTATCCGTCGCGCACGGTCATGGTGCCGCCCTTCATGTCGGCCACGACGTATGCCGCAAGTCCGCGATCCGCTAGCGATGACGTTGTGGTTTTCGCATCCACCTGCACCTGCGCGCGCACCGGACCGGTGATGCCGCGCAGCACGGGAACGTTCAACAATTTGATGAGATCCGGATCGGGCTTCATATCGAATTCCCAGCCGACCCAGGCCAGTGTGAAGCCTTCCTGCAGCAGCCATGGATCGCCGACGTCCTTCGCCGTGCGCATGGGATTGGTCTTGCCGGGCACGCCGATTTCGGGCAGCGAGACGTGGCCGCGATTGGCCGCTTCCACGATCATGGTGCCGTTGCGCTTCTTCGGATCTTTCATGCGAAGGATGCGCAGATCGGCCGCGAATTCGACCATACCTTTCGCGTTGCGCGGAGCTTTGTCCAGATCGACGATGCTCTTGTTCGCCGCGTTGTTCGGGTCCAGCGCGTAATGGACAATGGCCTGGATGCGCTCCACTCCGGCGATCGGGAGGTCGGACTGTTCGGTGATTTCGACTTTGGTGACGGCACCAAATACATTCACGGAAGCGAGGCTCAGACTGAGGGCGGCAGCAACGGCAAATATGGCTAGCGAACGTGGCATGCGCGTAGTGTATCACCGGCGCGTCGCAGGATCACTGCCCTGCAAGAACACCTACTTGTCGCGCAACAGCGCCATCACGTCGTCCATCTTCTCATCCATAAGATTCAGCTTCCGCGACAGACCTTTGATTTCGGACTCGGCGCGGCGGTTGACATCGAAATCGAGTTCGCCGCGCAGCCGGTCTTTGGTGTCCTGGCGATTCTGGCTCATCATGATCACGGGTGCCTGAATGGAGGCCAACATCGAGAGAAACAGGTTGAGCAGGATAAACGGGTAAGGATCCCACGCTCTTTTGTCCAGCACAATATTGATGCCGGAATAGACCACCAGCACGACGCCAAACGAAATGATGAACGACCACGATCCGCCAAAGCGCGCCACCGCATCGGCGACGCGCTCGCCGAGCGTGGATTCGCTCTCGATCAATTCGTTGGGATTGCGGTTGGCGCGCATACGTGCCAGCTCCTGCGCCGCGTGAAGCTGGCGTCCCATGGTCGTCAGCAGATCCATTCCCGCGTGCGGCTTCCGCTGGAGCAAGACGGCAATGTCGTCGCGTGAAATCTCCAGGCACTCCGTATCTTCCAAGGCGACGGCCGTCGTCTGATGCGGCACTTCCTCCAGCATCGAGGCGAATCCGAAGAACTCGCCGTCGGTGGGCTCGTTGACGATCACCTCCTGATGATCGTCATCCACGGTGGAAACGCGGACTCTCCCCGAGGTCACCACATACGCCTGCGTCCCGGGATCGCCGGTTTTGTAAATGCGCTGGCGGGCGGCGAACGTCTTGAGCTCAACCTGACTCGCCAGAAGAGCCGTCTCGTCGTTATCCAACAAAGCGAATAGCGGAACTTTTCGCAGCACTTCGGGATTGCAGGCCATTTCGTTTCTCCTTTGAACGACAGTCGATGGTAACGGCTCGAACTTAACTCTTGATGAATGCTATTGACGAAGTCGCGCACGGGAATCGGAGTCCCCACCTTGACAGGTGGGCCTGACTCCTGCGCTACTCAACGCCCCACCAGCGGACTCGGCGCGGGCGGACGCACCAGATCCGGAAGATCCACCGAGAACCCTAGCTGTGCGCCGAACAGAGGGCTCGCAACGTATTTGCCTCCCAGGACGCCGAACGTCACGCTCAGTCCGTGACGAACCTCGTATTCGCCGCCGATCATGGCCTGCAATTGGGTTCGACTCAGATTATCGTTGTCCGTGTATCC
This sequence comes from Terriglobia bacterium, assembly GCA_963699945.1. Classification (GTDB taxonomy): domain Bacteria; phylum Acidobacteriota; class Terriglobia; order Bryobacterales; family Bryobacteraceae; genus Palsa-187. The sequence goes on along the minus strand of CAVOVW010000003.1, from coordinate 30,333 downwards.
GCCGTAAACCTCGACGCCCAGCGTCAGTCGCTTCGTGAAATCATGCAGCAACGAAACGCCGCCCGTATACACGTGGCCTCGCGCGCTTTCAATTCCGAGCACGCCGGTGCTGCTGTTGCCCGCGAACAGATAGCCGAGGTTTGCGTTGATCCTGGTTTTGTCGCTAAGAGATTTTTGTCCGACGAAGTTCAGCCAGTAGTCGGTCAGGCCGGAACCCAGCTGCTGCGTGGCGTCGCCGGTAGGAAATTCGATGTACAGACTGACGCCCAGCGCGGGAACGCGCGGCGTTTCCTTGTGGTATTCCCATTTGATGCCCAGGTCCAGGTCGCCTCCACCCGTCGAGTTCGGAGCGTCCACCGCGCGGAGAATGGCCAGATACGGAAAATCCAAGTCGACTTCCAGGCCGTGCGGCAGGCCGATGTTGAACTTATAGTTGGAAGTATTCTGATGCAGGTTCGGATATTGACGCTGCAGCTTGTCATATTCGTTGAAGAATTCGAAATGGAATTTGAACGGCTCCGTCACCGCGGGATCGTCCGTATAGAAAGGCAGTTGGGCGGCCAGCGGCTCCGCCAGGAAGAACGCGCATAAGAGTAGTGAGAAACTCCATTGGGCAACCCGCATACGATGAGTCTTAGGATCGCATCAGGCCATGCCGGAAAGCCAATTCGTTAGGATGACGGTCACGTGACACCGGGCCGCATGCCATAATCTGGTTACCCCCCTAGGTCAGCCCGCATGGATTTTGTCGAGCAGCTGAAATCTTCCATCGACATCGTGAAGGTCGTCGGCGATTACGTGCGCCTGAAGCGCGTCGGCTCGACCGGCCGCTACCTGGGACTATGCCCCTTCCACCAGGAGAAAACGCCGTCCTTCAACGTCAACCAGGCGCGGCAGTTCTACAAATGTTTCGGCTGTGGAGTGGGAGGCGACCTCTTGAAGTTCGTTCAGGAGATCGAGGGGATGACGTTTTTCGAGACGCTCCAATATCTGTCCGAACGCCATGGCATCCCGATGCCGAAGCGCAACGAATATGTGGACGCCGATTCGCGGCTGAAAAGCGCGCTGCGGGAGATGCATGACATCGCGGCGAAGTTTTACCAAAGCGCGCTGGCCGCGCCCGCGGGCTCCGAAGCTCGCGCGTATTTGCAGAAGCGCGGGCTAACCCAGGAACTGATTCAAACATTCGAGCTGGGGTTTTCCGATCCGGCAGGGCAAGCGCTGGCAAGAAGATTGAGCCAGCAAAATTTCACGCCGGAGCAGTTGGAAGCGTCCGGGCTGGTGCGGCGCCGGCAGGAGGGCACGGGCTTGTACGACGTGTTTCGCGGGCGCCTCATGTTTCCCATCCATAACGAATCGGGGAAAGTAATCGCCTTCGGAGGACGCGCGCTGGGCGCGGACGATCAGCCAAAATATTTGAACTCGCCCGAGACCCCTATATATAAGAAGACGGAGACGCTCTATAATTTGGATCGCGCGCGTAATCCGATGCGCAAGGCGAATCGCGCGGTGCTGGTGGAAGGCTACATGGACGTGATCGGCGTCTATGCAGCGGGCGTCGGCGAGGTGGTGGCAAGCTGCGGCACAGCGCTGACCAATGCGCAGGTGCGCGCCATCCATCGGCATGCGGATACCGTGGTGGTGAATTTCGATCCCGACGATGCAGGCGCGAACGCGACCGAGCGCGCGCTGCAAATTCTGCTGGACGAAAGCCTGCACGTGAAGGTGCTGGCGCTGGATGGCGGCCTGGATCCCGACGAGTACGCAAAACAAAATGGAGCCGACGCGTATCGCGCCAAGCTGGATGCCGCGCCGGGATATTTCCACTGGCTGGCGGACCGCGCGCGTGCGCGTTTCGATATGCGCTCGTCCGATGGGCGCATTGACGCGTTCAAGTTTCTACTGCCCGCTGTGCAGCGCATCCCGGATAAATTGGAGCGCGCGGCAGTGGCGAACGACGTCGCCGGATACCTGGGCGTGGAGCCTGGGCTGGTGCTGGATCAGTTCAAGCGCGCGTCTATCGAACGGCGCTCCGCTGGGGGAGAAAGACGCCAGCGACGCAGGACGCTCCGGGATCAGGATCGGCACGCGGCTGGCACAATGCGACAGCACAGCCCGCGGGACAAAGCAGGCCCGAAGTACCGCCGTTAGAGCGGATCCTTTTGAACGCTTTAGTAACGAACGACGCCGCGCGGCGGGATATTCTGCCCAGGCTCACGCCCGCGATGACGGCGCATTTCTCGAGCCGCGAGATCATTGAAGCGCTGCGGATTTTGTCCGAAGGCGGCGCCGCGGTCTCTTTCGCGACGCTGGATGGGCGCCTGGGCGAGGCGTCCAGGGCCCTACTGCATGAGATCGTAGCTGCCGATGAGATAGGTGACGACGACGCTTGTTTAGCACAAGCCGAAGCGTGCCTGCGGCGGCTGGATGAGGATTTCCGGCGAAAGCAGATCGCGGAGATGAGAGATCGCGTCAGAATCGCCGAGCGAAGCGGGAACGTGGAAGAGGCACTGGGGTGGCTTGCAGAGCTTCACAAAATAGAGACAGAAGCAAGTCCCCCAGCCGATGGCGGCGCAACATGACGCGTGGCGGCTGTGTTGTACACTAACGATGTCTGGGGAACGAAGTCTCAAATTCAGGGTCGTAGTCAGCGTAATTAAAGGGTAGTTACCAGCGTGGCGGGCGAAGAAAAGACCGGTCGATTCAACAAGCTCATTGGCACGGGCAAAGAAAAAGGCTACGTGCTGTATGACGACGTGAACGAGATGCTGGGTGAAGATTTCCCCGGCGGTCGCGAAGTGGACGATCTGCTTGCAGAGCTCGACACCGCCGGCGTCGAGATTCTGGAAGAACCCAAAGTCGAATTCGACAAGAAAACAGCCGAAGAAACCGAAGAGTTCGAGGAAGTCGATCTCACCCAGGACTTCGGCGATAAAACCAACGATCCGGTTCGCATGTACCTGCGCGAAATGGGCGCGGTACCGCTCCTGACGCGCGAAGGTGAAGTGGAGCTCGCGAAAAGAATCGAGCACGGGCAGACGGCGGTGCGTAAGGCGCTGTCACGCTCCGCACTGGTGATCCGCGAAATTCTGGTGATGCCGGAAACGCTGCGCAAGGACGCGAACAGCATCCGCGACATTCTGATCATGCCGGAGCTGGTGGTCACCGACGAGGAAGTGGTCCGGCAGGCGGAAGAGCTGCTGGCGACGATCGCGGAGATCGACAGGAATTACAAAAAAGCGCAGCAGTTCCGGCAGAAGCTGCAAGCCATTTCGCGCGGGATGAAACCGAAGATGCACCGCTCGCTGCGCTGGGGCCTCTCGCGCACTATGGTCGTCATTTCCCGGCTGATCCGCACCATCCTGTTCTCTTCCTATACACGCCGCGAACTTGCCGGAAGCCTGCGCCGCGCCGTGGACGCGCTGCGTCCCGTGGAAAAAGACATCGCGCGACTGCAGCGGAAACTGGAAACGGCCGACAACGGCGCGCACGGGCTGGCGTCCACTTTACGCAAGGAAATGCGGCAGCATGCTCAGCAGCTGCAGCAGATGGAAGAGGAATCCGGTGCGTCTTCGGCGGAACTGCGCCGCACGCTGCAGATTGTGGAGCGCGGGGAGCAGGAAGCCGACACCGCCAAAAAGCAACTGATCGAAGCGAACCTGCGGCTGGTGGTTTCCATCGCCAAGCGTTATACCAATCGCGGGTTGCAATTCCTGGACCTGATCCAGGAAGGAAACATCGGCCTGATGAAAGCCGTCGACAAGTTCGACTACATGCGCGGCTACAAGTTTTCCACGTATGCCACGTGGTGGGTGCGGCAGGCGATCACCAGGGCGATCGCCGATCAGGCACGCACCATTCGCATCCCGGTGCACATGATCGAGACGATCAACAAGCTGGTTCGCATGCAGCGCATGTTGCAGCAGGATCTGGGGCGCGAACCTACCACCGAAGAGCTGGCCGTGAAGATGGAACTGCCGGTGGGCAAGGTGCGTAAGGTGCTGCGCATTGCGCAGGAGCCGATTTCGCTGGAGACACCGGTGGGCGAGGAAGAAGAATCGCACCTCGGCGATTTCATCATCGACCGGCGCGTGGTGTCACCTTCGGAAGCGGTGATCAATTTAAATTTGCGCGAGCAGACGGCGGAAGTGCTGAAGACGCTGAGCCCGCGCGAAGAAAAAATTATCAAGATGCGCTTCGGTCTGCAGGATGGCAGCGAACATACGCTGGAGGAAGTGGGCCAGCATTTCGCGGTGACGCGCGAACGCATCCGCCAGATTGAAGCGAAGGCGCTTCGCAAACTGCGCCACCCCAGCCGCAGCCATCGCCTGCGCGCGTTCCTGGACGCCTCCGCGCACGACTAGCTTCACCTGTGAAGGTGGGGATTTCAATTCCTTATGGAATTTGAATCGCCGGTCTGACGAGGGGGGCTGGCGGAAGCTCCTGTGTTTCCTTTTAGCCCTGACTGGTAAGCCTAACGATCTCGCCGCCGCAATTCACTAGTTGCCCCAATTCATACTGCGCTCCACCACCACGCCGTCGCGCACATCCACCGTGAACTCCTGCTTCTGGCCGTCTTTCACAATGGCGATCTTATGCGCGCCCACCGGCAGTAAGAGGCTGGCGGGCGTTTTGCGCGCTTGTTCCTTTCCGTCGACGATGATGGCAAGCCCCGGCGGCGTGGATGAAAGGCTGACCACGCCGGTCGCCTGAGATAGCGCGACGATCACCCCCGGATCGTCCGGCAGATTGAACACGCGTTGCACGTCGCGAAAACCGTCGCGATGAATTTGAATCGTGTGGCGGCCCAGCGGCAGGCTCAGCGAGCACGGGGACGTGCACTGCAGATCCGGCGAGCCATCGACCGTGGCCTGCGCTCCCGCGGGCGTCGTCGTTAACTGAAACGCCATCAGGGTCGCGGGCGTTTCCGCCGGCGGCGTCGCGGGCGCGGTGCTCTTCGGCGCGGGTGCGGGCGCCGCATTCTCTGAGGCAGGCGTCCCCGTCTGCGCGGAATCGGTGGGGGGAGGCGGCGCGACCGCTTTCTGCGGCGGCGGCGTCGAAGCGCCGGACACCGGCGGAGGCGAAGCTTCCCGCGATGTCGTCAACCCCGGCCACGATCCCACGACGGGCAATGATCCGCGCATGAAATACAAAACGACGGCGGCCAGCGCCAGCGCCACAACCAATCCGAGAAACGCGTTGCGCAGCCCATGTCCCTTAGGTGGGGGATCCTGACGCGAACGGGGAACGCGCGCCGCCGGAAGAATAATTCCAGGCGATTCGGAACTCGCAGGCGTTTTCGAAACTCCTTCCGGCTCAATAGTGACCACGGGTTCAGCAGCCGCGACGACGCGCTCAGCAGAAACGATCGGCTCAGCAGCAACCACGGATTCAACCGGAATAACGGGCTCTGCCACGGGAGCGGCCTGCGCCTCCCTTATCGCTCGCGCAGCTTTCCAGTCGGCGGCCTTCGCCGCAGCAGACTCTTTCGCGGCCTTTTCTTCGGGAGCGGATACTTCCGATGGCCCCTGCATAGGCGGCCCGGTCGCTGGTTCCCCCACCGGAGCGTCCTCGACGTCTTCTACGCGCTTTTCGATTCCGATTGCGACGGGTGCATCCGCGATCTCCGGCGAAAGCGAGATGATCTCTTCGGGGCGCGCCGCCACTGTATCCGCATACAGCTCCACATTTCGCGCGGTGATCTTGCCGTCGGTTCCGGCAGTGGGCGTGCGGGAGCTTGCACCACGCGGCAATGGCACCCATAGCGTATTCGCGCACGCGGCCGCCAGGGCGCTGACGAAATCGGTACAGGTTTCGAAACGCTCCAGCGGCTCTTTGGATAGCGCCTTGCGCAACACCGGCTCAACGTCCACGGACAGCGTCGAATTCAAACGATGCGGCGGAGGGGGTGCCTCGCGCACAATCTTAAACAACAGCGTCGGCAAATATTCCGCGTTGAACGGCTTCTCGCCGGTGAGGATCTCGTAGGCGATTACGGCCAGCGAGAACTGATCGGCGCGGCCCGTGATTTTCGTTCCCTGAATCTGTTCCGGCGACATGTAGCTGGGCGTGCCCATGATAGTGCCCGCGCGCGTCATGTTCTGGGAAACGATTTTCGCGATGCCGAAATCGGTGATCTTCGCGCTGCCGTCTTCGTGCACCATGATGTTGGCGGGCTTCACATCGCGGTGAATAATGCCGCGCGTATGCGCATAATCCAGCGCCAAAGCGGTTTGTCGCAGCAGGTTGAGCAGCGTCACTTTATCCGGAGCCTGGTCGCCCTTCAGCATTCTTTCCAGCGATGGTCCGTTCACCAGCTCCATGAAGATGTACGCCATCTCGCCTTCGTCGGCGATGTCGTAAATCGTGACGATGTTGGGATGCGAAAGAATGCCGGCGGATTGCGCTTCGCGAAACAGGCGCTCGCGCAGGCGTTCGCGTTCGGATTCCTCGGTCAGCTCGCCCCAGCGGATGCTTTTTATGGCGATCATCCGGCCGATGGCAGGATCCTGCGCCTTGAAGACGATGCCCATAGCGCCTCGTCCGAGCTCGCCTACGATCTTGTAGCGCCCGATTTGGTCCATGGGTGGCACTCAGTGCGAACGGATAGCTTCAGTTTATCGCAGCGTGCTCGCGAGGAAGGGTCGCCGCGCACAAGTCGGCCGAAACTCGCGTTGTCATCGGGGCGAGATCGTTCCGTATTACAATTTGTGCGGAGGGTACCTCATGAGCATCAGCGCTGCATTGCTGCCTGAATTCGATCAAGAAATGGCCACCACGCGAAGGACACTGGAACGCGTGCCTGAAGATAAGTTCGGTTGGAAGCCGCACGAGAAATCGATGTCGCTTGGACACCTGGCGTCGCACCTGGCCGAAATGCCGGGTTTCGGCGTCGCGGGGTTGACGATGGATTCGCTGGACATGGCCAACTTCAAGCCGTGGGAAGCGAAGTCACGCGCGGAGGTGTTGGCGAAATTCGATCAAAACGTCGCCGGTGCGCGCGCCGCCATGGCCTCGGCCGACGACGCGAAATACATGTCCAACTGGTCACTCCTGCAGGACGGCAAGACGCTGATGACCATGCCGAAGGTCGCTGTGGTGCGCGTATTTATGATGAATCACATCATTCATCATCGCGGCCAGCTTTCGGTTTACCTGCGCCTGAACAACGTTTCCGTACCTTCCATCTATGGACCCTCGGCCGATGAAGGCCAGATGGGCGCGAGCGCGTAGGCGCGTTCGTTCAATAAACCGGGCCACGGGAGTACATGCTCCAGTGGCCTTTTTTTTGTCGCGCGGGGCCTATTTATTCGATAAGCAGCGAAGCCAAACGCGCGGCCGATTCGGAAAAGCGCTGCGTCGAAGCATAGACCCGCGCCGCCTCGCCCATCTTACGGCGAAGGACCTCGTCCGATAGCAGCTCCGCCAGTGCGGCGCGTAGTCCGGCGGGGGGCACCATCCGGCCAAATTCCTCGCGCATCACACTGCGGGCCCCTGCGTGATCCAGGCACACCGCCGGCAGGCCCGCGTTCAGCGCCTCCAGCAGCGTAAGTCCGTAGCTTTCGTGCGTGGAAGGGAACACGTACAAATCGGCCAGGTTAAAAAATGCGTGCTTGCGCGCTCCAGTCACATGGCCCGGAAAAATCACGCGCGTGCGACGCAGGCGGGACGCCCACTGTTTCAGGTGCTCGAAGTAACGCTGCCCTTGCATGTAAGCCGCCTCGCCGCATACGAACAGCCATAGCGGGCGGCGGGGAAAATCGACGCGGCGTTCCCATTCCTGCAACGCGCGCAGTAGCTGGTGCTGGCCCTTCTCCGGAGAAATGCGGCTCAGCGTTAGCAGCACCAGCGCGTCATCCGGGATGCCATATTCGCGGCGCAGCGACGCGGCGCTGGCGCCAGGTTCGTCCGGCGCGGGCGATGGCTCCCACACGCCCCACGGCACGACGTGAATTTTTTCCGCCGGACATTCTGGATAGCAACGTCGCAAAGTGGCGCGCATGTCTTCGGAAGGAACAATCAGGCCGCGCGAGTGACGCACGCTGGCTTCCTGCTTCTCCCAGACCAATCGCGAAAGCGGCGGCAGCAGCGGCTTCAACCGCCGATACCAGCGCACCGACGTCTCCGGGCGGATCCATCCGCGCAAGTAAATGGACGAAACGTACGCCACCACATCCACGTGATAAATGGTAAAGATGCGAAAGTCGCGCGCCGCCAGCTCGGCGAAGTTCGGCCCTTCGGACACATCATTCACCAGCACGATGGTGGATGAAGGATCGGCGCGCAATACCTCGGCGGTCGCGGCGCGCTCGAAGTCGCGGCAGAAGCGCCCGTACTCGCGCTCGCTAAAACGAACCAGCTCGCTTCCTGAAGGCGCGCGCGTGCCCAGGACCGCGGGCGTGATCAGGGTAAGCTCGAAAGGACGCGTGTGCAGCCACTCCGCTACCAGGTGGTCGCAGACCGCGCCGCCGCCGCCCAAAGGAACTTTTTCATGCGCGAAGCCGCCGTGCGCCGCCAGATACAAAACGCGCATTACGATGCGGGATCGTATTCCAGAACAACCGTGGTGATGTCGTCGCGCATCGCGCCGCCTGCGGTGAAGCGGTCCAGGCGTGCGAGAATCGCCGCGTGCAAAGCCGCTGCGTTCATCGTGGCGTTTTTCTTCAGGCATTCGCGCAGCCGTTCGGTATCGAAGAAGCCGCCGCCCGGATCTTCGGCCTCGGTCAAGCCGTCGCTATAAATCACCAGCTTGTCGCCGGGCTCCATCTTCACCTGCGCCACTTCGAACTGGGCGCCTTCGATCATCCCCACCGGCATGGCGTTCGTCTGCAATGCGCGCAGGCGGCCGTCGCGACCCACCAGAAAGGGCGCGCAGTGGCCCGCATTCACATAGATCAGGTTGCCGTCGGCCTGCAGCAGCGAATAGAAAATGGTCGCGTATTTTTCCCCGCCCGTGCGGTCCAGCAAAAACTCATTTAGGCGCGACATACTCGGCCCGATGTGCGACACGTCGCCCGACGCCATCAAAAACGTGCCCTGCAGCAAACTCGCCAGCAGCGCGGAGCTGACGCCCTTGCCCGATACGTCCGCTACCACTGCAATCCACGCGTCCGCCGAAATCTTGTGGACATCGAAGTAATCGCCGCCCACTTGCGTCGAAGGCGTGCTCGAACCCGCCGCGCGGAACCAGCCGGTGGAGGGCAGCACCGTGGGCTGCAGACCGCGCTGGATATCGCGTGCGATCTTCAGCTCGTCTTCCATACGGATCTTCGTGCGCTCTTCTTCCAGCAGCCGCGCGTTTTCCAGAATCGTCGACGCTTCAATCGCCAGCGTCTGCAGCATCTCGCGATTGCCGGCCGAAAGATCCGCGGGCGTTTTGCGCGAATCCATGTAGATCAGGCCCACGGTGTCCTCGGCCGCGGAGACGGCGCGCGTTTCTTCGCCCGCCGAATTCTGGATCCGGATCAGCGGCACGCACACCACGCTGCGCAGTTCCAGCAGCGCGACGGTCGCCTCCGGCTGGAACTTCTGCTGCTCCAGCGGATCGAACGACATCGTCAGCAGATCGCGGCGCGATGTGAGCGCCTTGCGGATCACTGAAGTCGGCACGCGCAAGTCCGAAGGATCCAGCACGCCGTCCGCCCTGATCGCGCGCCGTCGATACTTCCAGGTCGCCATTCTTACGCAGCAGCACGAATCCGCGCTCGCATCCCGTCACGGCCAGCGCCGCGTCCACTACGGCTGTCAGCACGTCGTCGCGTCGAGAGCCCGTTGTGCATGGCGCGCGCCACTTCCATCAGCGAGCGCAGCTTCACCAGTTCGCCCGTGCCGCCATCGTCGCCCGGATGCGACGTCGCCGCGAACTGATCCAGCAGGCGATGGATTTCGGCTTTGTCCAACGTGAACGTCAGCTGGTAGGAATCGCGCACGCCCAGCTCGATGCGATCGGAATTCTGCAGCGCGCGGCGCGCCACCCGTTCGCCATTCACCCACGTGCCGTGGCGGCTGTTCTGATCTTCGATGTAATACGTGCCGCCTTCGTAGACGATCTGCGCATGCTGGCGCGATGCGCGATTGTCACGCACCACCAGTCCGTTGCCGGGCTGGCGGCCGATGCTGAACGGGATGCGATCGATCTCCACGCGGCTGCGCTGGCCCGAAGGCGCCAGCACAAGCAGAGCCGCGCCGGCCCGTCCGGTAAGTGGGCGGGAGAATTCGGCACGAATGTTAACCTTCGCCCGAAGAGCCCACCGCGCTCAGAGGCTGGGATGCCTCGCGATCCTTCGCCGCTATGGCAATCCGGGCAATAGCCGCCCATTTCCGTGCGCGCCGACGCGATGCGGAAACCGAAATTCGCCTCCACCTGATGTTCGATGTTTCTGCAGCGGCTTCGCCGAAAAATTCTTCCACTTTGCCGCAGCGCAGGCACATCAAGTGCGCGTGCTCCTGCTTCAGGCGCGTTTCGTAGTAGTGCTGATCGCCCGCCCAGTGCATCAGGTCGAGCTCGTCAATCAGGCCGCCTTCCTTCAGCAGCTTCAGCGTGCGATACACCGTCACGCGATTCAGCTTGGGATCTTTTTCCTTGGCCAGCTGGTACAGACTCTCCGCATCCAGGTGCCGGCCGGAGCCATCCAGCAGTTCGAGCAGAATCATCCGCTGGCGTGTGAGGCGAATGCCTCGAAGCCTGAGCGAATTTTGAATTCCTTTGCCAGTCATGCCAATCGTTCAGCGCCCTGAATACGAGCGTAGCAGATTGGCAGTCACAAGGCTTTTCAGACCTCCATATATTGCATGCAAACGAGTTGCAAGACGTAAAGCGGCGAAAATGTTGCACGCGCGGTTTAGTATCGGGCAGGAATCAATCCCATGGAAAACATCTTTCACCTTTATTGGCGCCGCGAAAATGGTTGCGACGCCGGCACACCGGTTTCGCTTCAGGAGCTGGACCCGCTCTTGCAGCCGCGTGTGGCAGAGCTCGCCCAGGAATTCGCGCAGGAGCTCGCGCCGCCCGCCGCGCCGGAGTTCGTCCCGCCGATGGAGCTTCATCTCCCCTTCCTCGACCTGCGTGAGTGGCGGCGGCGATCCGAAATGTTGCGCACTCTCGAACTGGTGCGCGAAGGCCGCGCGATCCGCTACGTGCCGACTAATGCCTCGGCTGTGTTCCGCGACTCCGTGGCAGATTTAGTCGGAGGCCACCACGCATGGACCGGCGCTCCCGTGGAACGCCAGCGTTACTATTTCCGCACGTGGCGCGGCGTTTCCGTCGCCATACAGGAATTCCTGCGGCGCAAAGCTTTGGAGATTTACTTCCGCGATATCGATGCCTATGAGGATCGCGCCGCGGCGTGGCCGTTGCTGGTGTATCACGCCCTGCGTCCCTGCCACGGCGTGCCGGAAACCGAATTCACCTACGACATCGCCGACATTGGCATGCTGGATGAAGCGCTGAAGCTGATGCAGCGTCCCTTGCGCGATCTTCTGGAAACCGCGCGCGTGCGTCTGGCCGAAGCGGGACGCGCCGAACTATCGCGCCGCTATGCGCCTATCTGGCATGAGGACGTGGTGCGGGCCGTGCGCGCTAAGCCGCGCCGCCTGCTGGCCGTGCTGGGCGATGAGGCCATGCTAGTGGATGCCGTCATCACACTGGGAGCGAGCAAGAATCTCAGCCTGGTGAAACCCTTCACGCGCCGCATCATGACGACGCTGCGTTCTTTCTATGATTGCGACATGCGCGAATTGGCCATCCCGCTGATGGAAGAAGTCACGCGCGCGCTGGAAGAAGCTCATATCAGTCGGCCCAACAGAAACGCGCAGAGTGCGCTAGGTGCAACATTGGCCGCGAAATCGGCCGCGCCGCGCAAGCACGCTGTTACTTCGCGGCGTGTGCTGTCACTTCCACTGGAAGAGACAGATCAATCGTTTTCGGCGGTAAACACATACGGTCGTTACATGCCTGAAAACGAAGTTTTCCTGTAACCACGTTCTGGCCCAGCGACGCCCCCGGGGCGGCTTTGAACCTGGTCACGACCTCGAAATCGCCGGAGAAGATCGACACGGGCTTATCGGAAAACGCAAGCTTTTCCATTTTTGGCTTAGGGAATGTAACGGACACTGCTTCCACCGGCCCCGGATTCCACGTCAGCCGCAGAGGGATGAAATACTCATCCGACGGCGTGTTGCTGTTCACGTGAAAGCCGTCGCGAAGTTGAAGGGAAACCGAGGCGTCAGCCGTACCGGTGGCCGGAACCGTAACTTTTCGCAGCGGCGCGACGTTAAGGACGTTGGCCTGGCCGAACAAGCAAAGCGAGCCCAGCAGCATCGCCGCCGGCAGCAGGACGAAGCGAGGCTTTCGGATCTTCCAGCAATTTGAGAATTTCATCTTGATAGTCGCGTTTGTCTACTAGCCCCAGATGCCTCGCGGCGATGTGGCCGTTGCGGTCGATGATGAACGAGGTGGGCAGTGAATCCACGCCTCCGTATAGCTGCGCCAGTTCGTCGGAGCCGATGGCCATGGGATAGTTGATCTTGTGCGCAGCCATGTACGGCCGCACCGAAATCCAGCCGTCGTCGTCGAAGGAAACGCCCACCACTTCGAACCCGCGGTCCTTATATTTCTGCTGGAATTCGATGAACCAGGGAATTTCCACCTGGCAGGGGCCGCACCATGTGGCCCAGAAGTTCAGCAAAACCACTTTACCCTTCAGGCTGTCCAGCGAAAGCTCTTCGCCCGTGGACGCCTTCAGCTTGAACGCGGGAGCCGCCTTGCGCTCCTTCTCCGCGCGGACACTGCCGCCGCGTTCGGCCGTGGTGCATCCCACGATGATCAGGACCAGCGTCAACGCGAAAGCGAGTCGATGTAGTGATTTCGCCATCCGACCTTATTATACGCCTCACACGCGCAACCCGGTGGACCACCCGCGCAAGCCTCCGCCAGGAAAAAGTCGCTCCCGAAACCAGCGGCGCCGCGCCGCGCGAGCCCGCCCCGGCAGCGTAAATTCGTCATGCGATCGCAGCCCCGCGAACATCCACGCCGCCGTATCGCAAAAACTTTCGCAAGCATAGCGACGCCACCGGGCATCGCGCGCCTCTGCGTTGTCCATTTCCAACGTCCCCTTGCGCCATTCACTGCTCCAGCCCAACTCGCCGCGAATTCCGCGTGTGAATTCGTCGCAAAGCACCAGTTCCCAGTTGCGCCGCGCCGCGTTCGATAACCGTACCCAAACAAAATGAAACAGCTCGTGGATCAGGATGCGTTCGAACTCGCCGCGCAGCGCCAGCACACCGCGATCCAGCAGGATGACTCGCTTTGGTATGGACGTCGACGCATGATACGAACCCAGCGACCGCCGCATCGCGACGCGGATCGGCTTCCCGTCCAGAGGAGGGAGCGGCACGCTAGTGCGGCAATACCGGAACGGGTCCCCCGCCCGGGATCGGTGCCGGCTGCGTGAAGAACTGCTGATTCACCACCGTCGGCTGAAAGCGCGCCGTCACGTCGCGGAACCACTGGTTGATTTGCTGCTTCCGCAAGTCGGTCGCGATCAGCTCCTGCACCTGCGGCAGCTCCAGTTGCGTCTTCTCCTCCACCTTGAGAATCACGTAGGCGTTCGGCGTTCGGATCGGCTCACTGAGTTCGCCCGCTTTCAGGTTCGCCACCGCGCGCTTGATCTCCTCCGGATGCGTGCTGGAAACGCCCACCACGCCGATATCGCCGCCCTTGGTCACGGAGGCCTTGTCGTCGGAATAATCGATGACCACGTTCTTGAATTCGGCGCCCGCTTTCAGTTTGTCGGACGCTTCTTTCGCCCGCGCCTTGGCCTCTTCCTCATTGCGAGTCACGTTAAACGCCTGCGCCTCCGCGTCCGCGCGCGCCACCGCTTCGAACGGCGTTCCCGGCGGAAGCACAGGCTTATAGCGAACCATGATCTCCTTCACTTGCGCCTGTTGAAACGTCGTGCGATGCTCGTCGTAATATTTCTGGATCGTCGCGTCTTCCACCGGGAAGTGATCCTGCATGTAGCCGAGCAGCGCGCCCGCCAGAACATTGTCGCGCTGCGCTTCCAACTGCTGCTTATAAGGTGCGCGCTCCGCCAGATTATATTTGTCGGCCTCGGTGGAAAGAAAGCGCATCATGAAAAGCTGCTGCACCGCGTACTGCGGATTGCGATTGTACAACTGCACGAACTCCGGTGGCATCGCCAGGATCGCCGAATACACGTCACCCGCCGTTACATCCTTGCCGTCGATCTTCGCCACCACCGTGTCGTTCGGAATTTGCGAGGGAACCGGCGATGCCCCCGGCGCTCGTCCGGCAGTAGTGGGCGCGGCAGTCGCCGGTGGCGCGGGCGCGGGCGTTTGCGCGAATAGGGCGCATCCAAAAACAACGGCAAGTAAAAACGATTTCATGGCGATTTCTTTCAATTTAACATGCGGCGCTTTGGAGTCTTATGCTCGGCGTCGCCGACTTGGCGTCTCCTTCGTTAGACGCGCATCCGTTCAAGTTGTCTCCACAGAAGTCCCGACAGGCGACGCGGCTAGCCCCGCCTGTCAAGGTGGGGATTAAATTCCTGATGGAATTTGGATCCCCGCTCTCACGACCCAGCCTGACCAACTGGGCCTGCGCTAACTTTTCACGCAGAGCCGTAAGCGCCGTCCAGCGGACAAAGGACGCTATAGTAGCCTTCAATGCCAATGCCACCCGCGACCGACTCACACAAATGGTTCCTCGGCGTGGATGGCGGTCAATCCAGCACCGTCGCCGTGATCGGCGACCAAACCGGCGAAGTGAAAGGAATCGGCCGCGGAGGCCCATGCAATCATGTCAGCGCGGCCGAAGCGCGCCAGCGTTTCCTCGAGGCGCTGGCGACCGCGGTACGCGCGGCCGAGCAGGCGGCGGGATGCACAGGCGTTCACTATGAAGCCGCGTGCCTCGGCATGAGCGGCGGTCCCCAGGATAAAACAACGCTCGCAAGGGAAATTGTTCCGGCCGCTCATCTCCACGTAACCACCGACGCGCACGTCGCGCTCACGGGAGCCATAGCCGGCGAGCCCGGCATCATCGCCATCGCGGGCACCGGCTCCATTGCCTACGGGCGCAACGCCGCGGGCAAAACCGCGCGCGCCGGGGGATGGGGCTACGCCATGGGCGATGAAGGAGGCGCGTACGATATCGTTCGCCAGGCTCTGCGCGCCATGCTCCGCTATCACGAAGGATGGGGACCCGCCACCGCTTTGACCCACGCGCTCCTCGCGGCGACCAACGCGCATGACTCCGCCGTGAGCGATTCGAATGACCTGCTGCATCGCTTCTATACGCCTGAATATCCGCGTTCGCGCATAGCATCCTTCGCGCCACTGGTGGATGAAGTCGCGCAAAAGGGCGACCCCGTGGCTCGCGAGATCCTGATGGGCGCGGCGCAATCGCTGGCCATGTACGTGGCCGCCGTACGCCGCCAGCTTTTCCATCGCGGCGAACACTTGGGCGAGCAACCGCACGTATCCTATATAGGCGGCGTCTTTAGCAGCGACCTTCTGCGCGAGCGCTTCCGCCTGATCGTCGAGTTGGAAGGCGACGCGAAGGTTCATCCGCCCAAGTATGGACCGGCGGTCGGCGCGTTGATCGATGCCTACAAGCTCGCTGGCATTCACGTACATCCTTCCGGCATTCATCACGGCGCGTGAGGACAAGCCCGGGAGTCAGCCGGGGATAGAGCCGCTAAGATCACCACATCCGCCCACCTCCAACCCCACCGTGTCATCCTGAGCGCCAGCGAACTGCTTTTTGCCCGAAGCCAACACATCGCCCCATCGGATTCACGGTCTAATAAAAACACACGCCCCATGAATCACAACCTGGAACCCGTATCGCACTTCTTCTTTTCCGATCGCCTGAAGCTGCAGTTTTGGGATTGGGGCACCGAAGGCAAGCCGCCCATGCTTCTGGTTCACGGAGGTCTGGATCACGCCCGCAGTTGGGATTGGGTGGCCCGCGCGCTGCGCGAACACTTCCACGTCTACGCCGTCGATCTGCGCGGCCACGGCAACAGCGCCTGGGCGCCCGGCGCCACCTACAGTGTGATCGAGCACGTGCTCGACCTCGCGACCCTCGCCGACATCATTCGCAAGGGACCTATATATATGATCGGCCATTCGCTCGGCGCCATCACCACGCTGCTCTATTCGGGCACGTTCCCGGAGCGCGTCAAGAAGCTGGTGGCAATCGAAGGCCTCGGCCTGCCCATTCAGGATCGCAAAGGCACCGCCCCCGAACGCATGCGCAAGTGGATCGAGAAGACGCGCGGCGGCGAAGAACGCGAGCCGCATCATTATCCGGATCTCGCCAGCGCCGTAGCTCGCATGAAAGAGGCGAACAAGTTTCTGACCGATGATGTGGCCCGCCACCTGACGCTACACGGCACCAACTGGAACGCCGACGGCTCCATCGGATGGAAGTTCGATAATTTCGTGCGCTTCCTGCCGACATTCATCGTCTCGCCCGAGGACGCCGCCGAACTTTTGCGCAACATCGCCTGCCCCACCCTGATGTTCTGGGGACGCCAGAGCTTCGCGCGCGACCCGGAAACCGACCCGCTCGCGCAGCAGGTCAAGGATCGGCAAATCGTGAAGGTGGATAATGCAGGCCACTGGCTGCATCACGATCAGTTGGAGATTTTCCTGCGGGAGACCAAGAAGTTTTTAACGTGAGCTGCCGATGATAGCGCAATGAACCGGGGAAGATTGGTCGAGCGCGCCGTTCTCACGCTGGGCATCGTGAGTTTTTTGGCGTTCCTGTGGGTCTTTTTCGACTACCATGGATCGCGTCCGGATCAACCAC
Source organism: Terriglobia bacterium (assembly GCA_963699945.1). GTDB lineage: Bacteria > Acidobacteriota > Terriglobia > Bryobacterales > Bryobacteraceae > Palsa-187. The sequence goes on along the minus strand of CAVOVW010000003.1, from coordinate 13,499 downwards.
ACCCGGAATCGGGCAGAGTCTATCGGTCAAACAATCACGGTTCGCTGGTGTATCTCACAGCCGAAGAGGCCACAGGCCTTGGACTGCTCATAATCGCCTTCATGCTTGCTGTGATTGTCTCCGCTGTGGCGCGTCGAAAATACAAGCTGGAATTAGGACGCCTATCGCCTCGGGACTATCTAACTCTGGTCGGCGCCGCTGCCTGCTATCTCGCTTTCATAAAACTCTGCGGTCCCGCAATCGCCACATTTGCCGTTTCTCATGGCCTGATCATTTCTTGGTATTAATAGTGCACGCGCACTTGCAGCTGACACGAATCGGCCTCGCTCGATTTCCCTTCCATGCAACCACTTCGCGCTTCGCCAACCGCAAGGCCGGCCCGCTCTCGCCTATCCTTTAGTCAGAGTCCGAGCGCTCTTCCATCAGAGGGCCGGATCAACCAAGAGCGACTTCCCGGGTCCACTCGCAGCGGGTTTGCGTATGGTGGAGATCGGACCGATCTAAAATGGTCCGCGGCCGGGCTGCGTTAACTCCGGACAGCGCCATCGTTCGCGGCAAACAACGGTCCCGAGCCCAACGGGTAATAAAGGGCCTCGCGCCAGACGAGCATACGGGCGGTGCGCGGTTCACCTAAAACGATCGCCTCTCCGCCGAGAGAGTAAAAAACGGCTAAGGGGCGCCCCCTAAATGATCAACAGAACCGCGAATGTAAATGAGCGGGCAAAAAGGAACAGAACCGCGAATGTCAACGAGCGGGCAAAAATAGGAACAGAAACTGCGAATATAAATCAGAGGGCCGACCGAGCCGCGACCGGTCACTCTTCGGCGGAGCAAGCTTCAGCTTGCCACCACGGCTTCAGCCCCTGGCCAGCCGAAATAAATGCACGTCTACGCTCCAACCGGCTCCAAAGCCCTAGGCGCGTACGTCCGATCCACGTACTGATCCAGCATCTCCATGAACTCCGCGACGATGTGGTCTCCGCGCAGCGTGCACTTCAGCTTGCCGTCCACATACACAGGCGCGACCGGATCTTCAAACGTTCCCGGCAGCGAAATTCCGAGGTTCGCGTGCTTCGATTCGCCGGGACCATTCACCACGCAGCCCATCACCGCAACTTTCATTTCTTCAACGCCGTCGTAGCGCGTCTTCCACACCGGCATCTGCGTGCGCAAATACGTCTGGATCTGGTCGGCCATGTCCTGAAAGAACGTGCTCGTCGTGCGTCCGCAACCGGGGCACGATGTTACCTGCGGCGTGAAGCTGCGCAGCTCCAGCGATTGCAGAATCTGCTGCGAGACGATCACCTCTTCCGTACGATCGCCATTCGGTAGCGGCGTGAGCGACGCTCGAATCGTATCGCCGATCCCTTCCTGCAGCATCACGCCCAGCGCGATGGACGTCGCCACGATCCCCTTCGCCCCCAGGCCCGCTTCGGTCAAGCCCAGGTGCAGCGGATAATCGCATTCGGCCGCCAGCATGCGATACACCGCGATCAAATCCTGCACGCCGCTGACCTTCGCACTCAAAATAATTTTGTTGTGGGCCAGCCCGTACTGCTCGGCGGCTTTGGCCGATTCAACAGCGCTTACGACGATCGCCCGCAGCGTCACCATCTTCGCGTCCAGCGGCTCGGCCAGCTTGTTATTCTCGTCCATCATGCGCGTCAGCAGCGCCTGATCTAACGATCCCCAGTTCACGCCGATGCGCACCGGCCGGTCGTATTCCACCGCCGCCTCGATCATCGTGCGGAAATTGTCGTCGTGCTTTTTGCCGATATTGACGTTCCCCGGATTGATGCGATATTTCGCCAGCGCGCGAGCCATATCCGGATATTTCTTCAGTAGCAGATGCCCGTTGTAGTGGAAGTCGCCGATGATCGGCACACGCACGCCGAATTTATCCAGCGCCTCAACGATCCGCGGAACGGCCTTGGCCGCATCTTCCGTGTTGACCGTTACGCGCACCAGTTCGGACCCGGCCTTCGCCAGCGCCATCACCTGATTGACCGTCGCCGGAGCATCCGCCGTATCGGTATTGGTCATCGACTGAACGACAATCGGATTGCCGCCGCCCACCTTGACGCGCGCTGCACTGCTTCCGGATGATGCGGTGTTCCCGATTTCAACCACTGCCGACTGCCGGCGCGGATTTGCTGCCATGCGACCTCCCACTGTTCCTGCAAAATACCATTTTAACTAAGGTCTGTACCGGGTATGTACTGGCGGTGCCATTGACATCCTCCATTGACCTTCCTTAAGCTTTTGTCAGTGGTCCTCCTAGTACCATTCCGTCTTTTTCCAGCGTCACGAATCGCCGCTGCGAGCTTGGTCGCCGCGTTCATGGCGTGTTTCGGATGGGCCCAGCAAAATCCTCCGCCGGGGCCGAACTCCAACGCGCTGGACCTCGCCCAAACCGCGGACACCAGAAATACCGAGTGGAGTACGCTCGCCTCCGGCATGGAACAAAGAGTCGCGCGATTGTTGCCGTGCGACGCGCGTGTACGCTCGTCCATCGAGGAAGTGTCGCGTGCCTCCGACGCCCGTTTTTCGGCGCTGGTGGGTTACTGGCAGGATGCGGCGGCGCAATCGCAGGAACAAGCCGCGGCGGCGAAGAAACTGCTGGCGGATTACGACGCCCGACTCGATGCGGCGAAAGAGGATAGCGCCGACGAGGAGAAGGAACGCGCGTATGTTTCGCAACAGTTCGTGGACGTGCGCAAAAGTGCCGCGCAACAGTGGGCGCTGAGCGATGCCGTGAACCTGCTGGGGCCCATCGCGCTGGCGAAGCGCGACGCCGCCGTGCGTGCGGTGGCGCGCGAAAAGCTCGCCGAGCAATCCAAGGCAGGCTTGACGGAAATCGCCAGCACCGCGGAAGCGCGACAGCGCGCCATTGAAAAAGTGCGGCAGGCGCTGACCACCGAAGGCAACCGCTGGCGCGAATATTATGCGGCGCGCATTACGCGGGCGCAGATCGAATGTCAGCTCACAGGTGCGGCAACGGCGGCTCCATCGCCCAGGCCGTCGGGCGGGACGTCCGGAGGAAAGAAGGCCAATTGAGACACCGGCGCCTGCTCCTCCCCATCGTCGGTGGCGCCGCGTGCGGCCTGCTGTTGGCGCAGTCTCCCGATGCATATCGTGAGGCGTATACCGCGTGGCAGAGCGCCAGCGCGAACCTGGAAGTGGACGCGGCGAAAGCCGGTGAACTGCTTGCCGTGAAAACGGATGCGGCATCTCCAGCCGCTGTGAAATATGAACAGGCCCGCAAGGCTTTCTTCCAGGCGCAGAGCGCTCCGTTGAAGGAAGCGGCGCAGCGCCTGCAACCGATGCAACTGCCGGCGGACTCTTCCGCCGCGAAGGCCGCCGACGATATCGTCGCCACGCAGGAGGCGGCACTCGCCAAGAACATCGTGGTGCTGGGCAGCGATCCCGATGAAGGCATCCGCCAGTTGCGGCAGGCTCTGGAGAAGGAACGCGCCGCATTACTGGCTGTTCGTGATGCCGCCGCCGCGCGGAAAGCAGCGGCAGCCGGCGCGCAAACAGCCGCCGCTGCAGCAGAGCATGCTCGCATGGGCGCGACCGAAAACTCGAATGCCATTGCCGCAAGCTTCCAGCAATCGGCGGACGCGGAAACGAAGATCATCGAGGCGTGGCCGGCGTACTATCGTTCACTGGCCGAGGGAGCGCGCGGCAAAAGCACGGCCGTTGCTGTATCGTCCATCGCGCCGGCCAGGGTCGCCCAACCCACCGCAGCGGTTCGCTCTTCTGCCAACCCAGCCGCCTCCGCCAACACAGCGCCGGCCGCCGCTCCGCCTCGTTCGCCTGCACCCAACCAACCTGCCAGCCCGCGAGCATCTGGGCCCGTGATCGCTAATCCGGTCATCGCCAACCCAGCTTCAGGCGGCACTGCTGCCGCAGCGACGAGTGTGCAGCCGCCCGTTCCCTTAGCACGCTACACAGGGTCCTGGGGTTGGACGCAAGGCGTTTCCACTTATTCCGGAGAACCGCCGACCATGTTTGACGTGATCGTCAAGGTGGACAACGGCCAGGTACAGGGAATGGTGAGCGCGGCGTTCATCGTCGGGCGCACACGCGAACCCAGCGTGAGGTTCACCTTCAATGGTCCACTGCAGGCCACGCGCAATCAGGTCTTTTCGCTGAAGACCAACGACGGCATTACAGGGACTGTCGAACTGATTCCCGGTCCTGCGTTTAACCTGCTGGAAGTGAAATTCAATCTGGACGCAGCACCACGCAAGGTGAGCACGTCGGATGTGACACTTCTTAAGAAATGAAGCTAAAGAAATAGCCCCGTCCGATGTGGCGCACGCACTCCTGCGTGCCGTATCGACACTCGTGTCGATACCTCCTGAACTTTTTGAGGTGTAACCGGCTCTCGACGCGACGCGCGAAGTACGTGAGCCGCGTTCTATCGCGGCTGCGTAACCACATCGATCAACGCAGGCTCGCCGCGCTTCACCACATCCACGGCGGCGCGCAGTGCCGGACCCAGATCGTTGGGATTCGTAATCGGCCCCTTGCTGAACACGCCCATGCCTTTCGCGACGCTCGCGTAATCGATCGGCGGATCCACCAGCTTCAAACCGGCGCTGATATTCGCGATGCCGCGCTGGTGTTCGTTCGCCACGCGCTGCACGTGCATCAGCTCCTGATGATAGCCGCGATTGTTGTGCATCACGCTCAATAGCGGAATCTTGTGATGCGCGGTGGTCCACAGGATACCGGGCGCATACATAAGGTCGCCGTCATCCTGGATGGTCACGCTCAGGCGGCCATACTTGCGATTAGCCAGCGCGGCTCCTGCGGCTGCGGGAGCTCCATAGCCGATGCCCGCGCCTCCCTGCCCTCCGATGAATTGGTGAGGCTTGGTGAAATCCCACAAGCGCTGCGGCCAGCGGCTGAAATGATCGGTGGCGGAAAGCAGCGACCAATCCTCATCCTTAATTACGTTCCAGATTTCCGCGCCCATGCGCGCGGTGCTGACAGGGCTGGCGTCCCAGGCATAGGCGGCCTCCTGCCGGGCTCTGTCCAACGCGGCCATGCGGGCTTCGCCCAATTTCTTGCCGCGAGCTTCGAATGCAATGCGCCGATCGCTGGTGACCAGCTTGCGGCACGCCTCGATCAACAACGGCAGCGTTGCTTCCGCATCGGCGGCGATCGCCAGATCCACTTCGGGCAGCCGCTGGAAATCCTGATAGTTCGAATGAATGAACAAATCACCCGCGCTGATGGTAATCATCTTCGTGCCCGGCTTCGTCATGGGCTCCGAGTGGCGGATCAGGACATCTTTATAATCGTTGACCGTGCCCCAGAAATCGTCGCACTCCAGGCCGAGGACGACGTCGGCGGCTGAAAGAACGGCGCGACGCCGTTCGGTGTGATTCAAAGAATGCCGCGACGGGAAGTTCATGCGGATGCCTTGATCTATCACCGCGCCTGCAACAGCTCCGCAAGCTCCACTACCAGCTTCATGCCGTTGGCCGTGCGCGCCGCGCGATCGGCGACGATCACGGGAAATTCGGCGTTCACCAATGCGCGCGCCGTTTGGCTCACGGAGTCGGCGTCGCCCACAGGCATGGTCGGCAAAATCGTCTTCGGAATGTGCAGCGCCTTTTCGTCCTTGATGCCGGCTTCCTGCAAGCCGAGATCGGCCACCAGCAGCACGGGCTCACGCGGAACGGTCATCGCGGTCTTATAAGCGCGCACCGCCGACTCGGCGAAGTGCTGCAGCGATGTCGGATTGTCATCCCACTTCACGTAGTCGCGCACCATCGCCGCTGCGTCCTGCACGCTGTGCGCCCACTCCGCACCCGGACGGCGAACCGTGAGATCAAGCGTGTTACCCAGGATGATAAAGAGCGGAACGCGATCGCACCAGGCGTTATAAATCGCCATGGAAGCATGCTGTAGCCCAACGGTTCCATGCGCCAACACCAGCAGCGGCTTGCCTTCGATCTTGAAATAACCGTGCGCCATCGCGACCGAGGATTCCTCGTGGCAGCACGTGATGAACTCGGGCGCCTTGTTGCCCCCATAGTTCAGCAGCGATTCGTGCAGGGAGCGGAAGCTCGACCCGGGATTCGCACAAACATATTCAAAGCCGAGCGATTTAATCACATCGACCATGAAGTCCGATCCGGGGCGTTGATTCTCCAGCACGTCGAGCGACGCGGGCATCGCGCTCTCGGCTTCCTTCGTCATCAGCGGCGTCACACTGCGCTGCGGCGAAGCGGTCACAGGCGGCTGCTGAGCGGCGATCTGCGGCGCGACCGCGCCACCGGCAAAAGCCGCCGCTCCGGCGCTCTTCAAAAAATTGCGGCGATCGACGCTGGCCTTCTTCGGCTTTCGCATGATGATACTCTCCGGGGCGATGAATCCGGGTCTTATCTTAACATTCGCAAATCACCGGCAAATTGACGAATTTCGAGCCGCAGTCGCTGCGCCATGGGCGCCCAGACGCGAATCGCGCAAGCACAATCGGCCGTCCAAAAATTGACACCGCCCACCGCCTTTGTTTTAATGGTTTGAGTACGCCCGCCCCGTTGCTCCTCGGTAGCTCAATGGTAGAGCATTCGGCTGTTAACCGAAGGGTTGTAGGTTCGAATCCTACCTGAGGAGCCAAATTAAACCCTTCATTTTCAACATAACCCTTTGACGACACGCCATTTGTCGCCCACGCGCTGACAGTGCGTGCATCAATATCGAATTACCCATCCTTACCCGAATTTCCTATTCCTTCACCCCTGGGTACCCCCAGTTTCCCCCCAGTGACGTGCAGATGCTGATCTTCGGAGCGCAAGGAGCTGCGCGCTGACAAAAATGCGCGGCGGCTACTGTGCGCGCAGCGCGTGGCTCGCAAGAACGCTGTGCAGCGAGCCGTGGACGCTAACGCGGATAACGGTCAACAGGTCGAAGAACACTGAGAAATGCAACGGCGTGACGATGAGACCAACACGCTGCTCTTGATCGCGTCGCTCTGGGACGGTCAAAGCACGGCACAGCGCTGTAAGGGTGACCAATGACTTAGCTCGTCCATCGAACGCGAGGGGTAACCGTTCGGTAACCGCTTTCCGACAAAGGCGGAACATTCGCTACCGCGATTGTTTTGGCGTATAATCAACGCAGAGGCTCGGTTCGACAGGCCAGCGCAAAGCGCACCCTCCGAAAGGATCCTTCCAGATCAATTCTTTGGGAGGTAGGTGTATGCATAAGCGCAGTTCAGCCACGAACAGTCGAACTTGGCCGATCGACAGCTTGTTCCCTACGCTCGCAATCCCCGCAAGAACGACGCCGCCGTGGATCGCATGTGCGCATCGATCCGCGAGTTCGGATTCAAGATTCCCTGCCTGGTCCGCAGCGACGGCGAAGTCGTGGATGGGCACCTTCGGCTCAAAGCCGCGCGCAAGCTCGGCATCACCGAGATCCCGGTGATCCTCTGCGACGAGTGGACGCCGGCGCAGGTGAAGGCGTTCCGGCTGATGGTGAACCGCTCGGTGACCTGGGCCGACTGGGACGAGGAGCTGCTCGCGCTGGAGCTTCAGGAAATCCAGGAAGCGGACTTCGATCTCAGTCTCACCGGATTCGATCCCAGCGAGATCGATGAGCTGCTGGCGCTCGACGACGAGGAGAAAGCGAACGCGGCGCCGCCGCTGCCGGAATCGCCGGTGTCCCGGCTGGGCGATCTCTGGCTGCTGGGACCGCACCGGGTGCTGTGCGGAGACTGCGACCAGCGCGGAAGCCGTCGCGCGGCTGCTTGGCGAGCGCAAGCCGCGGCTGATGGTCACCGATCCGCCGTACGGAATCGAACTCGATTCCGAGTGGCGCGATCGCGCCGGCCTGAACGGCTGCGGCGCCGGCCGAGCCGAGCTACATGAAGCAGCGCACCGACGGGTCACACCGAGACGACCATCTCCGGCGACACGCGCGCCGACTGGTCGGAGGCGTTCGCGCTGGTGCCCAGCCTCGAGGTCGCTTACGTCTGGCACGCATCGAAGTTCACGCGCGAAGTGCTCGACGGCCTGCTGCGGATCGGCTTCCTGCATCACCAGCAGATCATCTGGAACAAGGGCCGCACCGTGCTCACGCGGACGCATTATTGGTTTCAGCACGAGCCCTGCTGGTACGTCCGAAAGAAGAACGCGCCGTGGTTCGGCAAGGCCGGCGAGAACTCGACCATCTGGGATTCGCCGTCGCCGAAGTTCATCATGGGCGGCTCGGACGAGGAGAAGTTCGATCATCCGACGCAGAAGCCCGTCGAGCTGATGCGGCGCCCGATCCTGAACCACACTCAGGCGCGGCGAACTGGTTTACGAGCCGTTCCTCGGCAGCGGCACCACGCTCGCGGCGGCGGAACTGACCGAGCGCGTCTGCTACGGCATCGAGCTCGATCCGAAGTACGTCGACGTCGTCGTCGCAGCGCTGGCAGACAGCTGAGCGGCAAGAAAGCCACGCTCGAGGCGATGGCCGGACGTTCGAGGAAATCAAGGCCGAGCGCGCAGGAGCAGCGGCATGAATGGACGTCGAACGCTGCCACCGCGAGATCGCGGCCATCGAAGCGGAATTGCTCGCAGGCAATCCCGACGTTGCCGGCCTGTGCTGGCGCTCTCGGACTGGTACGAGGAGCTCAGAATTTCGGAACAGGAACACACGCGACCCAATGAACCGCCCTCCCGAACCCGGTGAAGTATTCAATCCGTACCGCATGTTCACGGGGTTATTTATCCCTGAGGCGCTTGCACGTTCAAACGCAGTCAGCAGCGGAGCAAAGATGGCCTATGGTCGGCTCGCGCGCTATGCCGGCGAAGATGGCCGCTGCTTCCCCACCGTTTCTACTCTCGGGAAAGAGATTGGCGTGGGCCAGCGGCAGGCGCAAAAGTATTTAGCGGAACTGGAGAAGGCCAAGCTCATCCGACGCATCGATCGCTATGTTGGTCGCGGTCAAACAAGCAATGAATTTGAGTTTCTCTGGCACGAGATATTCGAGAGGGGGGGTGAACTATCGTTCGGGGAGGGGGGTGAACGATCATTCGCCCCCCGGGGTGAACGATAGTTCACCCAAAGAGAGTCAGACAGAAGAGAGTCCTACTGAAGAGAAAATGCGACTTAGACTATCTGGTCACGCATCGCAAAAACCGCGATGCGCAACCAGAGTTTCCTCGCATGAGTGCAAACCCTACCCAGCACTGAGAGAGGCCCTCGCGGACTATATGCAGGAGCAGCCCGATGAGGAACGGATTTACCCAAAGGACCGGCTAGTCGTGGACCTCATGGACGCTTCAGGCGGCGCGTCCGAGTCGGAAGTGATCGAGTGCCTCCGCTACTTACGCGAGGAACGTGGCCTCCGCTATGGAACCCGCAATGGCCCGCGGCGGTTCGCCTGGTTTCCCGCGGTGGTTGGCGACTATTTTCAAACCAAACGGCAGCGGCAGAATCCACCGCCTGCGCAGACCAACTACCACCTGAGTGCCGCGGAGTTCGATGCAATGACCGAAGTCTTGGAGAACAGAGGAGGTCCCACCATATGAGGATTCTGAAGAGAATCGAGCAACTGGAAGAGGAGCTTCTGCCGCCTCCCATGATGCAGGTGACTTGCACGATCAACATCGTCGAGGGTCGGCGAGGCGACGGATTTGATCCTGAGAAGGGGGATGCGAACTGGGTGCACCGCGAGCCAATCGTAATTGAGGGCGAACCCTTTGCTGTCCAGAATCAGGCGCGGGGTCGGCGCTACGGGCGAAGGCGAGGAAGCCGATGAAGCCAAGAAAAACGCCGCCAGGCGGATGCCCAACGGCGCAAAATGAACGAACTAGGGACGACCTAGGCTTTCAGGGAATAGGTCCGCTCGCCATCCTCGCCTTTGGTGGACGTGAGCGTCAGCCCCATCTTTTTGCCAACCGTTCCGGACAGGAAGCCTCGCACGCTGTGCGCCTGCCAGCCGGTGGCCTTCATCAGGGCCTTCAGCGTCACTCCGCCTTCCTGCTTGAGCAGCTCCAGCACCTTTGCTGCTTTGCTGCCGTCGCGGGCACCGTCGGCGGTCTTAGCCCGTTTGGGCGCCTTCTTGGCGGAAGTGGCAGCTTTGTCCGATTTGGCTTTCTTCGACGCAGCGTTGGCGCTCTGTGCGCCACGACGAGCGCCTTTTTTGGCTTTCGGCTCGGTGGTTTCTTCAGCAATCGCGATCATATATTCTCCTTTGGCGGGTGTTTCCGCGATCACATGAATCACTCCGGTGGCCCGTACATGCAAGCGAATTGTGCGGGAAATCGGCTCTGGCGAAGGGCTGGCGATTACCGCGTTCAGATGGGCCGTCCGGGCCATGCATGTCATTTGGTGTCTTGAAATGTCTGATCTGACCCAAGAATTGGAGCCTAAAAAGGAAGCGGCGATTATCGCGCTGCTCTCTTCTCGAAATATTGAAGAGGCAGCCCAAGCAGCGGGCGTGGATTCCCGCACGATCTATCGATGGCTGAAAGAGCCCGCCTTCGACGCCGAATACCGTACGGCGAGGCGTTCCGCTTACGGCCAAGCGATAGCCCGCCTGCATCAGATGGCCACCGCAGCCGTTTCCACAATTGCAAAGATTATGGTGGATCAAGGCACTGCTGCCTCAGTTCGCCTTCGGGCGGCCGACAGCGTGCTCGCTCATGTCCAAAAGGGGATCGAATTACAGGACCTCGAGGCGCGCATGGCCGAATTGGAACGTGCCACGGAGGCATCGAAAAAGTGAAACAGAGCCTCCTTCGCCGCCTTGAACGGGTGGAGTCCGCATTGGCGCCGCCGGAGAAAAATGTGCTGGTGATGAGAGTCACGAGTCCCGGGTCGCCCGGACTGGACAATCGAACTGCCCTTAGGCGAGCCAACGCGCGGGAAGCGCGGGGATACGAGGAAAAGTAAATGACGAGGACGCTAGCGCGGCGGTTGAACAAGCTAGAAGAGCAACTGAAGCCTGGCGCGGAGCCCAAGGTATGGCAAGTAGTAATCGTCCATCCCGACGGCAGGCAAGAGCTGGAACGGCTCATAGAGTGGTCGCCAACGCGATCCCGGCCGGCTGGGAGCTAGATCCGAATGAAAGCTATTGGCAAGAGGCTTCTCAAGCTGGAGGAGCGCCTCGCGCCCGGCGAGCCGCCGCATCTTATATTCTTCTGCAGTTCGTTGTACGAGGGGCGCATAGATACCAAGCGGTGCAGAAGGATTCTCGGCGAATGCGGGTTCCTGCCGACCACGCCGGGCATGCACCTCGTGGACCTTCTTGACCTCCCGGACGGCCTGAAAGAAGAGGAAATAGACAGATGGTTGCGGGAGCATGGTGCGGACGCACTTACAACCGCCAGGAGATGCCAGAACTGAGGCGTCGCGACCGGCTACAAGCAGGCTTGGGCTTCCGATAATGCTTGATAACGTCCCAGAACCCGACTTCGGGACAGCCATGACCAGTTCTACGTGTAGCGCGTCAGAACTGCACGCCGGGGCGCTTTTGATAAGAACCTAGCGTTTTACGGCCATGTGGCGACCGACTTTTACACGCCAACCGCCGCGGCCCTATCAAGTCAAGCCACTCATCCTTTGAGTGCCCGAGTGCCGACGATCCACCCGGAACGCGCAGCCGCCACTGCAACGATGAGGCCGTTTGCGCGGTCCACCGCAAATAGAGCTAATTCGCGAGGTCGAGGCGATAACCGTTCAATTGGAGCGTGTGCGACCATAACCAAGTGTCCGATCGGTTGACGGCTATGATCGGTCTGGGCGCCGGGTTATTACTCGTGGGCGCCACCCAAAGCCCGGTCCCTCCGCGAGCGTGGAAGGCGATAACACCCGACGGGGTGCTAAAACATATCCGCGTGCTTGCCTCCGATGAATTGGAGGGGCGGGGAGTAGCGACACCCGCGGAAGAGAAGGCGGTCGATTACATCAGCAGCGCCTGCCGCGCCATGAAACTCAGCCCCGGGAATCCCGACGGCAGCTACGTACAGAAGGTGGCGCTTTGGGGCATTACCTCGGATGGCGGTGAGGTCGCGATCAAAGCGGCCGATGCAACACTCCCCCTGGTTGCGGAGGATTACACAGTTTCCTCCACGCAGCCGGTCGCAAAGATCGAAATTCCAGAATCGCAAATTGTGTTTGTCGGCTACGGTATCGTCGCGCCGGAATACGGCTGGAATGATTACAAAGGTCTGGACGTGAAGGGCAAGGCCGTGGTGCTGCTGGATGGCGATCCGCCCGTTACCGATCCGAAGGACCCAACGAAACTCGATCCGAAGATGTTCCTGGGTTCCGGGATCTCATGGTACGGAAGAGCTGTGGTGAAGGCCGATATTGCGAAGGCACATGGGGCAACTGCCGTAATCACGCTGAGAGACGGGCCGCCGGGCCGCTTTCCCGTGCGTCCGCCAGGCTCCGGCGCCGGGGCGAATCGGTTTGTGCTGCAGGAGGCTATGATCGTGCGAGATTCTTCTTCTACGGATCGAATCGCAGCCGCTGTAGCGCTGAATTACGAGAAGGCTCTCGAGTTGTTCGCGGCCTCAGGGCTGGACCTGAATGTACTACGAGAAGACGCCCTATCGCGTGAGTTCAGGCCGGTCGTGCTGAACGCGACGATCACGGGCAGCGCGCGAAATCGTGTGCGCGAGATCGAGTCAAAGAACGTGGTCGCAAAAATCGAAGGCAGTGATCCCGTTCTTCGCAATCAGTACGTCATTTACTCAGCACATTGGGATCACCTTGGCCGGCAAGGCGAAAACATTTTCCACGGCGCGAGCGATAACGCTTCGGGTACAGCAGGGGTGCTGGAACTCGCCCGCGCATTTAGTGAACTTCCGAAACGGCCGAAGCGCACCATCGTATTCTTGTGGCCGACGGCAGAGGAACGTGGCCTGCTGGGCGCGAAGTATTACGTGCAGCATCCCTTGTATCCCCTGGCTCAAACCCTGGCCAACATCAATCTGGATTACTTCAGCAACTGGGGCTGGGGGAGAACGAAGGACTTCAGCGTTCTCGGTCAGGGCATGAACTCGCTGGATGCGCTCGCGAAGCAGGCCGTGGAGAGGCAGGGCCGAATGGTCACGGGCGATACCGATCCTGTGGAAGGGTTCTACTGGCGTTCGGATCATGTGGAGTTCGCGATGGCTGGCATCCCTTCGCTGGCAACTAGTCCTGGGATCGATTATGTGGGCAAGCCCGCGGATTATGGAGAACAGCGGCGCAGCGAATTTATCAGCACGACCTACCACAAACCGACAGACCAGGTGAAGCCGGATTGGGACTTGGCAGGCGCAGTGGAGGATTTAGACGTTCTGCTTGAGGTGGGATATCGCGTAGCACAAGCCCCTGGCCGCCCTGTTTGGACTCATCGTCCGCCATTTATGCACAATTCCTACGCAGGAAAATAGAGCGAATCTGGCGTTCGGCCTGGGGAGGTCGAGCCCAATATGATTCGCCCTGGATTAGAATCGGCCTGTCCGTCCTGCTGCGGGTATCCACTTTGACGG
>CAVOVW010000002.1:0-131477 GCA_963699945.1 Terriglobia bacterium | reverse complement strand
TGGTACGCCCGGTAAGATTCGAACTTACGACCTTTTGCTCCGGAGGCAAACGCTCTATCCAGACTGAGCTACGGGCGCAGAATCACTACGCATCAGTTTATCACCGAATGCGCTTACGTTTACTTTTCTCCGTGATTGATCACTCGCCAGCCACACGTCACCGCGGTCTAGGCGAGAGCCCAACCCATAGCGGCGCCCCGCCGCAGACCTAAATACATTCTGTCACGCGCGGTCCTGTTGAAGTTCTTGTTGTGGATCGCATCGAACGCCCGTCTGAATATTGAAGGCGACAAAAAACCAGCGGCCCGGATTCGCATCCGGGCCGCACGCTTTAAAGCGTTATCCTCCGACTGATTCCTTCTCCGACTACTTTCTTCTCCGCGTCTGGTACACCAATACGACACCGGCGAGCAGCGCCAGGGCCGACGCGCCATTCGATACACCAACCTCCGGGACTGCCCCGACCTGCGCCATCAGCGCAGCCGACATGCCCAGAAGCAACATCGCAGAACCGAGGACTCTGTTCATACATACTCCTTTGATTCGGATGTTCCATTCGTTGAGACGAACAGCACGATTATAGGGCAGCTTTGCGTTTTATTTCACGATTTAATGTGGCAATCCCCTTGCAAGAGGAGCACCCGGTCATACGACACCAGCAATGTCATATTACAGGGACATATCCGTCACATTGCAACACCGGCAGCCGCGGATATTTTGGGAATCGCGGATCGGTGGCCGAGAGCTCGCAGCGGTAAAATAGCGATCCGCGGTCGGAGCGCACGATCTTCGCGTTCTGGCACGTCGCGCACAAGCCGACCGCCTCTTGCGGGCTCTCCACGCTTTCATTTTACGATTGCTTGCGAACCCTCGCCTTCCGCGCAACCGTTTGCGACAATGGGACCGTCAGGCTGGCGTTACAAAATCTGGTGGCAATACGCCATAATTTGTTAGAGGCATGAACATGAAAAAGCTTCTCCTTCTCCCGCTGCTCCTGGCGGGACTCGTCACCGGCATTCAGGCTCATCATTCCTTTGCCGCCGAGTTTGATTCCGCGAAGCCGATCAAAGTCAGCGGCACCGTCACCAAAGTCGAATGGCAGAACCCGCACATCTGGTTTTACGTCGACGTGAAAAATGACGACGGTACGGTCACCAATTGGGCCTTTTCCGGCGGCGCCCCCGGGCAATTAATGCGCCGCGGCGTTCCTCGCAGTTCCATCCAGCCCGGCATGATGGTTGTCGTCGAAGGCTTTAAGGCTAAAGACGGCTCCAACAACGCCAATGGCTCGAAAGTTACCTTTGAAGACGGGCGAAGCGTCTTCACCGCCGGCAACGAGGACGAAGCCGGCAAGAAGAAACAATAACCGAGCTCAGGAGACCGCCATGAATATCTCTGTGACAAACGCCCTCGCGAGCGCCGTTCGAATTTCTATTCTTGCTCTCGCCGCTGTTCTGGCGTGGCCTCTCTTGGCGCAGGATAAAGCTCCCGCGGGTATTCCGCGCACACCCGAAGGCAAGCCGAATTTCACGGGCACTTATGAATGGCCCAAGTCCGACGGCGAGCAGTGCCACTGCTCGGCTACTATCTTTGATCGCAAAAACTTTGCGGCGTTAAAGCCCGGAGGCGAGCCCTTCCTGGAGCCTCGCACCGGCGATCCGCGTCACGACGAACCGCGCGATTTTTGCCTGCCCGCCGGTTTTCCTTCCGGCATGCTCTCCGCGAACGCCATGCAATTTTTCCAGACCAAAAACGACCTGGTCATGGTGCATGAGTTCCAGCGCATGACGCGCGTCATTCCTCTTGACGGACGTAAGCACCGCGAAGATATTGAGCCGACGTTCTACGGCGATCCCGTTGGGCATTGGGAAGGCGACACGCTGGTGATCGAGACGAACGGCTTCAAGCGCTGGGGGCTCGACGACTACTTCTACACGAATCCCAAAGAATACCGGATGCACTCGGAAGCTTTGAAGACCACCGAGCGCATGAAATATAAAGACGCCAAGACGCTCTCGTACAATCTGACGATCGATGATCCGAAAACTTTCGTCGGTCCATGGTCGCAGGAATTTACCATTCATGCGAAACCGGAATGGGACAAGGATGGCCTGATCGAATACGTCTGCGAAGAAAATAATCGCTGCGCCGGCGGCCATTGCGGCGGCAACAGCAAATAGCAGTCCGTCCGAGTTCCGGCCCGACATTACACCGCTCCGCACGGTCGCGCCTCGGACCCGTAGAAATAGCGGACCCGAGCCGCGACCACAGGGAGCGGTTGCCGTTAGTTTTTCGCAACAGACGCTCCTTGTGACGCCTGCTGTTTCCGACCAGAGGAACTGAACATGGCACACCAAATTATCCGTAGCCAAAGCAACCCGTTTTCGGAAGGCCGCGTCATAACTGTTATGTGGAAGAGTCTCCCTTCAGTGGCGGCAGCCGCCGCCTTTTTATTTGCACCCGTCCTCCATGCCTCCGACATCGTGTATCCAGGAGGCGGAACACTCACGCAGGTTGTCGACGGCGGCGGAACGAATACGATTATCACGCTCGTGAACGCGGATATTAATGTAATCGCCGCATATACTTTGAGCTTCTACGGCGACAACGGCCAACCGATGACGCTCAGCACCATCACAGCCGGCGCAGCCGCACAGGCTCTTCTCTCACGGGAGCGATTCCGGCGAACGGCTCCGTCATCATCCAGACGAACGGCGGCGGCGCTACCGTCATCTCGGGCTATGCGGTGCTGAAGACCGGCCAATTCGCCGAGAATTCGTTGGGCCTGGTGACCTCGGTGGGAAACCAGATCGCCGGTTCCGCTGTCTTCGGTCTTCCGCTGGCCAGCGGACTCTTCGCGCAAGCCTCCTGCCCTTTAGACACGGGGCAGGATTACATTTTTAGTTTGCCGTTCGACGAAACCGGCGGCGCAACCAGCGCCCAGACGGGCGTCGCGCTCGCCAATTCCATTGCCGACGCGAACGCGCAGACGAACGGTGCAAATCAGACCGCTTACGTAAACGTTTCGTTCTTCGATCAAAACGGTAATGCGATCCCGGTGCCCGCCGGAGAAGTGCCGGTAGAAATTCTGCCTTTCGGTGGGCATGAGTCGTTTATGCTGGATACGAAGTACCCGCAAATTATCGGCCAAAAAGGTACGGTGGTTTTCACCGGCCGCGATTCCAGCGCCAATCCCTACATCATTAAAGTGCTCGGATTGCGCGCTACGGATACGACATTTACGTCCATCACGCCGATCGTGCCGTGTAATCCCCAGGTCTATAACAACACCGGACAATACGCCGGCTGCGGGAACTGACCGGAGTGCACCGATTCAGCCCCGTGTCCGTTTATAGCCCCGCGCTCACCCACAGGGCTTTTTTCATTTACCGCGTTCAGTGTGAAAACTATTGGCGCTGCACCGTTCTTATGGTCGCGGCTCGCTGTAGCGATTGATTCAAAGTAACGCCATTGATTCAAAGTAACGCCGCCGCCGAGCCGTGACCGAAGGGAGCGGTCCAAAGGTATTTTCACAGAGACTTGTTATCGTGGGGCTACCGGAAATTCTCAACGCGGGCCGGTGGGCCCTTCTCTTACCGCAAGTGCCCGCGTCGATAAGCCCACTGATGGCTTTTCGCAAACTCTTCCGAGAACTTTTTTCTTTCGTCGGCCCCCTCTTATTGATCGCACCCTGCGTTTCCCTGCCCGCCTTCGCCTCGGACATCGTTTATGCCGGCGGTGGCACCCTCGCGCAGATCGTCGACGGAGGCGGCACCAAAACCACCATCACATTAATCAATCTCGATTCCACGCCCGCCGATTACGTGCTTTATTTTTACGGCGACGACGGCAACCCTATGCCGCTTGTCACCACCGCGAATCCAACACCGGGCACCGCCGCCGATGCACTTTATGGAACGCTCGCCGCGCACGGATCGGCCATCATCAAAACCACGGGCGCATCCGCTGCCGTCCTGGAAGGCTGGGCACTTTTGATCACCGAGAATACCGTGGCCGGCAGCGCCGTCTTCGGCATCCCGCTGGGCAGCCAATTCGTCGAAGCCTCCTGCCCGCTCGACACCGGAGCCGATACCACATTCGGGCTGCCCTTCGACAGCACCACGGCTGTGACCGGCGTCGCCCTCGCCAATTCGTGGCTCTCCACGCCGCTCACCGTCGGCGTCACTATATACGATATGAACGGCACCCAGATCCTGACCGACAACATCACTCTTCCGGGCAATGGCCACACCGCGTTCCTGCTGACCGGCCGGTACCCGCAGCTCGCCGACAGCCAGGGATTTGCCGTGTTCACCGGCAGCTATTATATGAACGTCCTCGGCCTGCGTGCCACGGGGAACACTTATACGTCCGTCACCCCGATCGTCGCCGATGGCTGGTAGCGCGCACTTCGATAGCGGACCGGATTCGCTCTAGGATTTATCCTGGTGCAAAAACGTGTCTAATTGACAACAGCCCAAGTAATTCGTGTGTCCGATCCGACACATTCAAAAACCAACAACTCTTTTTTTTTGTTCCAAGTAACCGTTCCCAAAAGTACACGCGTTTGTTATTATGAAGGTTTCTTAGCCGCACCCGTGGGAGGCTTAATCATTGCGTTTTGAAACAACCGTTCAGAGGCCGGTGGAGGCTTCTGGAGTTGGCTTACACTCAGGAGTCCCGGTTCGCATTCGTATCGCCCCCGCCCCTCCTTCCACGGGAATCGTCTTCGTCCGTACCGACCTGGACCGCTTCTCCATACCCGCCAGTTGGCGCTACGTGCAGAAGGTCAGCTACGCCACCAGCCTGATGCGCCAGGGCGTACTGATCTCCACCACCGAGCACCTCCTCAGCACTTTCTACAGCATGGGGATCGATAACGCCTATATCGAAATCGACAATCTGGAAGTGCCCATCCTGGATGGCAGCAGCCGGCCCTTCGTCGATCTCATTAACGCCGCCGGTATCCGCGAGTATCGCCGCCGCAAGAAATTTCTGCGTATCCGCCGGCCCGTATCGGTCGAAGGCGGCGGCAAGCGCATCACGATTCTTCCCTCCGACCGTTTTCTTCTCACCTGCGACGTGTACTTCGAACATCCGCTTGTGGGCCGCCAGGTTCTGGAGATGGAAGTGACGCCCGAGGGCTACGCCGAAAGCATCGCGCCCGCGCGCACCTTCGGCTTCGAATACGAGCTAGGGCAAATGCGCAACATGGGTCTCATTCGCGGCGCCACGCTCGATAACGCCGTGTGCTTCGATCGCAAATCGATTATGAATCCGGGCGGCCTCCGCTTCCCCGACGAATGCTGCCGCCACAAGGCGCTGGACCTGATCGGCGATCTCGCGCTGATCGGCAAGCCGCTGCTCGGTCACGTGATCGCAGAGCGCGCCGGCCACGCCATGCACTTCGCGCTGGTGAACCGCATCATGTCCGATCCCACGCTCTACGAGCTCATCAGCTTCGATCAACTGGCCACACGAGTCGCCCACGCGCTGGTTTCGTAGTGGACCGCTCCCTTCGGTCACGGCTCGTCATCGGCGTTACTTGAATCAACAGCGGACCCGAGCCGCGATCACAGGGAGCGGTCCAGTGCCAATAGTTTTCACACTGTCTCTAGCGCACAGCGCTCCGCGGCCCGTTAAACTAACTTCTGACTCCCTCGCGTGAAGAATCTTCCCAATCTGCTAACCGCCGCGCGCATCCTCGCGACGCCTTATCTCTTCTGGCTGGTCTGGACGCACCACTACACCGAAGTCATCTGGCTCTTCATCATCATCGGCCTTACCGATATCGCCGACGGCTTCATCGCGCGCCGCTACAAAGCCTCTTCCCGCCTGGGAGCCTATCTCGATCCCATCGCCGACAAACTTCTGCTCAGCGGCATGTTCATCACGCTGCTTCTCGCGGGACTGATGGAGCCATGGCTCGCCTACGTGGTCCTGGGCCGCGATCTCCTGATCCTATTGGTGGCCGCCGCGTTCTATCTAACGAAGCAGCGCCGCGATTTCCCGCCCTCCATCTGGGGCAAGGCCAGCACCTTCGTGCAAATCGCCTTCATATGCTTCCGCATCGGCGAGCTCAATCACATTCCCGTGCACTGGGAAGTGGCAGTGCTCACCTGGGTGGTGGCCGCGCTGATCGGGATTAGTACTATCGATTACGCCAGCCGCATTTTCGGCACGCCGCATCCGCGCGGTTGACGATGGACGGCGGAGCCCGCTCCGCGCCAAGGCGCCCGCCTCGGCCGTTGTGATGCACCGCCGACCCGTGCCTCCGAATCCGCCGTTAACGAAATAACAGGGTTCCTTTACAAGCAGTTATCCAAGATGTTACCCTCAGTGTTAATGCGCACAGTTGACCTGATTCACCGTAAGAGGGACGGCGAGGAACTATCCGCCGAAGAAATTTCCTTCATCGTGGATGGCTACACGTCCGGTACCATTCCCGATTATCAGGCCTCGTCGTTTCTCATGGCCGTCTTTTTTTCCGGCATGACGGAGCGTGAAGTCGCTACCCTCACGGATCGAATGTTGGCTTCCGGCAGCACAGTCGATCTCTCTTCGGTCCCCGGCGTCAAAGTGGACAAGCATTCCACCGGCGGCGTCGGCGATAAAACCAGCCTGATCGCTTCGCCCATCGCGGCCGCGGCGGGCGTAGTTGTTCCCATGATCTCCGGCCGCGC
The DNA here is from genome assembly GCA_963699945.1 of Terriglobia bacterium. GTDB lineage: Bacteria > Acidobacteriota > Terriglobia > Bryobacterales > Bryobacteraceae > Palsa-187. The sequence continues at coordinate 124,794 of CAVOVW010000002.1, read as the reverse complement.
GCTGGGTCACACGGGCGGCACGCTCGATAAGCTGGAATCCATTCCGGGCTTCCGCACGGACCTTTCCATCGACGAATTCCGCGCGCAGCTCGCGCAGCATCAACTCGCGTTTATCGGACAGACTCCGGAAGTCGCTCCAGCGGATGGGCGCTTCTATGCGCTCCGCGATGCCACGGCCACGGTCGAAAGCATTCCGCTGATCGCTTCGTCCATCATGTCGAAGAAGCTGGCCGTCGGGCTCGACGCGCTGGTGCTCGATGTAAAAGTGGGCGCGGGCGCCTTCATGAAGCGTCAGGTGGACGCGCGCCGATTAGCACAGATGATGGTCGCCATTGGACGCCGCGCGGATAAGCGCGTGCAGGCGCTCATCACCGATATGAATCAGCCGCTGGGCTTCGCCATCGGCAACGCGCTCGAAGTGATGGAAGTTTCGCAGACGCTGCAAAACGCGGGCCCCTCGGATCTCACGCGCCTCTCGCTGGAAATCGCAGCGCGCATGATCCATCTCGGCAAAGTCACGGCGACGCTGGAAGAAGCGCGCGAGCTCGCACAGAAGAAACTGCTCGACGGCTCCGGCTATCGCAAGTTCAAGGAAGTGATCACCGCGCAGGGCGGCAACGCGCAAGTGCTGGATCGCTTTGAGCTGCTGCCCAACGCCACCGGCGCGCGCGAAATCACATCGCCGCGGGCCGGCTACGTCAGCGCGATCGATGCCGAATATATCGGGCAAGCCTCAGCCATGATCGGCGCGGGCCGCGACACGAAGGAAGACGCCATCGATCCCGCGGTCGGCGTCATTCTCGAAGTGAAGGTCGGCCAGAAGATCGACGCGGGCGGCGTGCTCTGCCGCCTGTATTACACGCGCGAAGACAATGTGGAAGAAGCGGCCCAGCTGGTGGAAGACGCCTTCCGCATTTCCAGCACCGCGCCCGAAAGCCGCGAGTTGATTCTCGAAGTAGTCGGCTAAAAGAGTCGGCTGAGGCCGCTGCACTCTCTGGTGGTGCGTCAGTTCGCAAAAGCGGTGGCGTCATTTATCCCCGCTCGATGACTCTCGCGGCTCCGAAACACTGCCGCAACATGGCGACCTAACCGAGCCGCGACAGCAATGGAGCGGGATGCATTGGCTCACGCTCTCGCCCTTGGGCTAACATAGCGTATGGACCGATTCACAGGCCTGCTCGGCCTTGTGGTGATTCTCGCAGTCGCGGTTCTGTTTTCGAACAATCGCAGCGCCATCCGTCCACGCATCATCCTGTGGGGCCTGGGCCTCCAGTTCGGCTTCGCGTTCCTGGTTCTGAAAACCGATTTCGGCAAAGTTTTTCAGGCCATCGGCCGCGGCGTCAATCACCTGATCGAATATTCGGGCGAGGGCAGCAAGTTCGTGTTCGGCGAAAAGCTGGGCGCCCCCAGCGATCAGTTCGGCGTGATCTTCGCGTTTCAGGTTCTGCCCATCATCATCTTCATCGCCTCGTTTTTCGCGATCCTCTATTATCTCGGCGTGATGCAAATCTTCGTACGCGCCATGGCCGTGGTGATGCAGCGCGTCATGGGAACCAGCGGCGCGGAATCCATGAACGTCGCGGCCAGCATCTTCATGGGCCAGACCGAAGCGCCTCTCACCATCCGTCCCTTTCTCGCGGGGCTCACGCAGAGCGAACTATTTACAGTAATGACCAGCGGCATGGCGCACATCTCCGGCTCCGTCATGGCGGCCTATGTGCTGATCGCGCACGTCGAGTTTCAGCATCTGCTCACGGCCGTCATCATGACCGCGCCCGCCACCCTGATGCTCGCGAAAATCCTGATGCCGGAAACCGAAAAGCCCGCCACCGCGGGTAGCGTGAAAATCGAAGTGGAAAAACCCGGCGTCAACCTGATCGACGCCGCCGCGCGCGGCGCGTGGGACGGCATGCAGCTAGTGCTAAATGTCGGCGCAATGCTCATCGCGTTTATCGCGCTGATCGCTCTGGCCAACGGAATCCTCGGCGCCATTCATAATGTGTACGGCTTCGGCTGGCTGCCTCCGACCATGCAGGGAATTCTCGGACACATCTTCGCGCCCGTGGCCTGGATTATGGGCGTGCGCTGGGCGGACGCGAACACCGTCGGCAATCTGCTGGGCACGCGGCTCATCCTCAACGAATTCGTGGCGTACGTGGACCTGGGAAAATTGACCACGCAGTTGGATCACAAATCGTTCGTCATCGCGACGTTCGCCCTGTGCGGCTTCGCGAATTTAAGTTCGGTGGCGATGCAGGTGGGCGGCATTGGCGCATTGGCTCCCACGCGGCGTTCGGACCTGGCGCGGCTCGGATTGAAAGCAATGGCCGCCGGAACCATGGCGAATTTCATGTCCGCCTGCATCGCGGGGATGCTGCTGTAGTGCGGCTCCCTGTTGCTTCGTACGAGTAGTTACAGGTAGCCTGTAAACAAGCGCGGCCGGGTACGCCGCTAGTGGGAGAGGCCAATGAGCGGAAATCCGATCGGCGTCGTACTGGGCAGTGGTCTAGGCGCATTCGCCGAAACACTTTCTTCGCGCACCGAAACGTCTTATAACGACATCGCAGGCTGGCCCGCATCCACGGCCGTCGGCCATGCGGGCAAGCTGGTCACGGGCAGAGTCGGCTCGACGGACGTTATCGTGCTGGCAGGACGCGCGCATCTTTACGAAGGCTACGCGCCGGCGCAGGTTGTCTTCGGCATTCGCGAACTGGCGCGCCGCGGTGTGAAAAGCGTGATCCTGACCAACGCTTCGGGCGGCATCAATCTTTCTTATCGGCCCGGAGATCTGGTGCTCATCTCCGATCACATCAACCTCACGGGTGTGAATCCCCTGCTGGGTCCCAACGACGATTCGCTGGGGCCGCGCTTTCCCGATATGAGTGAGATCTATTCGGTGGAATATCGCGAGATCGCGCAGCGGTGCGCGAAAGCGAAGGGATGCCACCTCGATCAAGGCGTGTATGCCGGCCTCCTCGGCCCCAGCTATGAAACCCCCGCCGAGATTCGCTACCTGCGCGCCATCGGCGCGGACCTCGTGGGCATGTCCACCATCCTGGAAGCGACGATGGCCTCCTACCTGGCAATGAAAGTACTGGGCATCTCCTGCGTCACCAACATGGCGGCCGGCATCATGCCGGAGAAATTGGTGCACGAAGAAGTGCTCGCCGCAGGCGAGAAAGTGCGCGGCAATATCGTGCGGCTGCTCACCGACGTCGTCCCGCTATTGAAGTAGAGCGCGCAACGGCCCGCATCTCCTGCGTGAGAGACCGTGTGAAAAACGGTCGCGGCTCGGCATGCTCTTGATCCAAAATAATGCCGCCGCCGAGCCGCGACCAAAGGGAGCGGTCCAACGGTGTGTTCACACAGACCTCTGAGCCAGGGGATTCACCCGTCAATCTCGCTAAAATAGTCTCAGATGCGATCCATCCTCCCGCTTGGCTGCGCGATGTTCGCGCTTGCTGCGTCCGCCTACGCGCAGAAACGCCCCTTCGACGTCGAAACGCTTCTCCGCGTCCAGCGCATTGGCGATCCCGCCATCTCGCCCGACGGCAAGACGGTCGCCTTCACCGTTCAATCCATCGACCTCGACAAGAACGCCAGGCCCAAGCAGATTTACGCGGTGCCCGTCGACGGAGGCGCGCCGCGCCAGCTCACCCGCGACGGCACGATGAACGAACGCCCCGCTGGTCGCCCGATTCGCAGCAGATCTATTTCATCTCCAATCGCGGCGGCTCCTCGCAAATCTGGGCCATGATCGGCCGACGGCTCCAACGCCCGCCAGATCACCCGCCTTTCCACCGAAGCCGGCGGCCTCCTGGTCTCGCCCGACGGCAAGAAGATCGTTTTCCTCTCCAGCGTCTATCCCGATTGCGGCTAGGCCCCGACAATTTCGACGACGCCTGCAACAAACGCAATCTCGACGCCGACGCGAAGAGCCAGCTCAAGGCGCGCATCTACACTTCGCTGCTCTACCGCCACTGGAACGAATGGCAGGGCAAGCGCCGCCAGCATCTCATGGTGGCGAACATCGACGGCACCGGCGTCCGCGATCTGACGCCCGGCGCGATCGACGTGCCGCCGTTTTCGCTCGGCGGCCCGCGACGGCTACGCCATCTCGCCCGATTCGCATCGAGCTCGCCTTCGCCATGAACACCGACCCGAACCCCGCCACCAGCACCAATTCGGATATCTATGTCGTGCCGCTCGGCGGCGGCGATGTCGAAAAAGATCACGCATCGAGCCCCGGCGGCGACGATCGGCCCGCTCTATTCGCCCGACGGAAAATATCTGGCGTTCCGCTCGCAGTTCAGCGCCGGGTATGAAAGCGACCGCTGGCGTCTGATGGTGCTGGAGCGCGCCACCGGCAAGACCACGAACCTCACCGAGCACCATCGACCGCTGGGTGGACAGCTTCACCTGGTCGCCCGATTCCACGCGGCTCTTCTTCACCGTGGAGGATCGCGGCCGCACCGGCCTGCAAATGATTCAGCGCTACCGGCGGCGGCGTCGCGCAGCATCATCAGCGGAGCATCCACGCTCGACGACGTGCAGTTCACCTCCGACGGCCGCACCATGATTTACACCGAGGAGAGCGGCTCGCGCCCGATCGAGATCTTTCGCGCGACTTCGGGCGGCGGCACCGGCGTCGCGCTCACGCACTTGAACGATGCGCTGCTGGCCGGCACGCACGCTCACGCCGCTGGAAGAAATGTGGGTGGACAGCGCCGATAAGACGCGCGTCCATTCCTTCATCGTCAAGCCGCCCGAATTTTTCGCCCACCACGAAATATCCCGTGCTGTTCCTGATTCACGGCGGCCCGCAAGGCGCGTGGGGCGAATCCTGGACCTATCGCTGGAACGCGCAGGTGTTCGCCGCCGCCGGCTATCTGGTCGTGATGCCGAATCCGCGCGGCTCCACCGGCTACGGGCAGAAGTTCATCGACGAGATCAATGGCGACTGGGGCGGCAAAGCCTACGACGACATCATGGCGGTGGTCGATGCCGTCGCTGCGCTGCCCTACGCCGATCACCGATCGCATGGCGGCGGCGGGCGGCTCCTACGGCGGCTACATGGTCGACTGGATGCTCGGCCACACCACGCGCTTCAAAGCGCTGGTCTCGCACGACGGCGTCTTCGATCTGCGCAGCATGGCGGCGCGAAACCGAGGAGCTATGGTTCCCGCTGTGGGAATTCAAGGGCATGCCGTGGGACAACCCGGAGCTGTACAGCCAAGTGGTCGCCCAGCTATTTCGTGAAGGATTTCAAGACGCCTACGCTGGTGATCCACGGCGAGCTGGATTATCGCGTGCCGGTCGGCCAGGGCTTGCAACTGTTCACCGCGCTGCAATTGCAGAAGGTGCCGTCGAAGCTGCTCTGTTCCCCGACGAAGGCCACTGGGTGCTGAAGCCGCAGAACAGCGTGCTGTGGTATCACACGGTCTCGATTGGATCGAGCAGTGGACGAAGTAGATGCCTCACCTTTGAACTGGTCATCCTGAGCGCAGCGAAGGATCTGCTTTTTGCCGATTCATTCCAAATTGCGATTTAACTGTTCTTCGCCCGCCACCTCTTCGCCAGCGCCGGAAAAATCGCACCACCCACGTTCGCCATATTCAAATCCGGGAACGGAGCCCTCTCCGCTCCAGGGCTCAGCGATCTCAAAGTCGCCATCGCGCCGCGCATCACCGCGCGCAGCTTGTCGCGCAAACTGAATCGCAGAGCACCGCCGTTTGCGCGCACCACCATCACCGTCACATCGTCGTCGGAAAGATTCTTCGGATACCGGCATTCGATTTCGCCCAGCAGCGCCGCCGTCAGCTTCTCCGCGGGCAACTCTCCTAACAGCCTCAGAATTTTCAGCACGCCGTCTTCGCCCAGCATCTCCCCATCGGCGTCGTAGGATTCCATCAACGCGTCCGTGTAAGTCACGACGCAATCGCCCGGCTCCAGCTCCACGTCGAAATGATCGTATTCAGTGATGCTCATCAACCCCAGCGGCAGATTCACCGGCCCCGGCTGTGCGAGCCGCCCCATCGTGACCCAGGAACTTCCATTCCTTCGCCGCCGCGCGAAACAGAATGGGCCGCGGATGCCCCGCGTTGCACAGCATCAATCGCCGCGTGGGCGCGAAAAACGTGGTGACGACGGCCGTCGCGAACGTTCCCATCTTAGACGCCGACGTGAACTGCTCATTCAGCAGGCTCACGAACTCGGCTTGATCCAGCCGGTTCACGAACCGCCGCATGAGCGTGCGCAGATCGGCAGCCACCGCAGCCACGGATTTCCCGTGCCCGGAAACATCGGCCACCAGCAGGCGGCTGATCCGGCCCGTGGCGCAACTGGACGCATAGTAAACGTCGCCGCCGTGCTGATCCCCCGCATAGGGTTTGCTGTACACCCACGCATCCAGGCCGCCGAACACCACGCCGCGCTCGGTAAGCTGGTTGCCGCCCCACACCTCCATGCATTGCATGGCTTGGGGCATGGGTTGTCCCGTTGCATCCTGCGCCGCTTTCCCCGCCGCCGAATTGCTCATTGCGGAATTATACGTGGTTCGCGCCCGCTTTGGATTGCCCGCCCGCGCAGCCAGGCGCGCCACGCCGCAACTCTTTGCGCATCTGTGTGTTTGCAAATAAGGAGTGTGATAAAGTTCCGATCATGACAAAGCTCTCGCTTGTTCTGCTGCTGGCGCCCTGCCTGTTCGCGCAAAAAATCACAGTGGAGTCCGACGGCAGCGCCGACTTCTCCCGATATCACACGTTCGCCATCCGCATGGGCACGCTGAACAGCAAGAATCCGGCGCTGAATAGCGAGCTTGTCAAGAAGCAGATCGAAAACGATATCATTCGCGATCTCTCGGCGCGCGGCCTGGAAATCACGACGGGTCCGCGCTCCGATCTGAACGTCCGCTATCATTTCGGCACGCAGCGCAAGCTTGAAACCGAGGCCTATCCCGCCGGCTGGCGCGGCTGGGGCACACGCATCGTGCGCGTCCCTTACGCCGAAGGCACGCTCGTCATCGATCTGCGCGATCCCACCACACGCTCGCTGGTCTGGCGCGGCATCGCCAGTCAGGAAAAGGACGACGCCACGAAGATCGCAGGCAAGCTCGACGACATGGTGCGCAAGGCGATCGAGAAGTATCCGCCGAAGCCGAAATAAAGCAAGTGCGCCCTTCCATATAAAGGTAATCCTGAGCGCGGCGATTCGTGAACTCAAGAGGATCTGCTTTTCTTCGCTCGGACGCCTCGCCCACAGGATATACTGGCATCTGCGCGTCTCGCGTGCATAATCCCGCGTAAGGATATCGTGATGCTTAAGCCGTGTTCCCTTCATTTCTTGCTTGTAACCACCGCATGTAGTCTCGCGTTCGCGCAAGCACCAACTCCGCGCCCCGCCGCAGGACCGTTCAATGCTTCGCAGATGGAAATGCAGCCGCCTCCCGCCGCCGGCGTCGCGATCCGCGCGGGCCGCTGTTCGATCGCGCGCGCCGGCACGCAATCTCACGAATCAGGTGATCCTCATCAAGGGCGACCGCATCATCGGATGTGGGTCCCGCCGACCAGCATCCAGATTCCTCCAGGCGCGCGCGTGATCGATCTAGTCGAACGCCACCGTGCTGCCCGGCCTGATCGATCGCCACGTCCACCTGATGCAGGACCAGCAGCCGAACGACGGCCGCGCCACGCTGGTCGGCTTGCATTACGCGCTGAAAGATTTGTACGCCGGCTTCACCACGCTGCAGGACATGGGCTCGCCATATACCTACGCGACCGTGGAACTGCGCGACGCCATCAACAAAGGACTGGTCCCCGGCCCGCGCCTGCAGGTGGCCGGACCGCAGTTGATTCCACGCGGGGGCGCGCCATATCCTTCACCGTCAACTCCGGTGCCCTTCGGCTACGGGCCGGCACGCCGTCGTTCGCAACTTCGTGCCGAACGTCAACGCGCCGTGGCCCGCGCGCGCCGCCGTGCGCGAGCATTCGCACTACGGCGTTGACTGGATCAAGATCTACGAGACCGAAGACTACGAAGGCGGCGGCTATCCTTCGCCGCAAGGGGCGGGCGCGTTCACGCCGGATGGCAAAATGATCAACGTGCCGTCGCTCACGCTGGAAGAAAATCAGGCGATCGTCGATGAGGCGCATCGCCGCGGGCTGAAGGTCGCCTGCCATGCCTATGGCGGCGAAGGCCTGCGCAACTGCCTCGCCGCGGGCGTCGATATGCCGATGCACGTGATCGTCGGCGTCACCGGCGCTCCGGGGCTGGACGACGAAACCATTCGCCTGTTCAAGCAGCCCTGGCCGACGGCAGCATGCGCCCCGTGAAGCAGACGCTATGGGATCTGATCGGCGAGCTGGAAGAAAGCGATCTGAAAGCCACCGGCGGCAAGTACACGCGCTTCCGCTCTCACCGAACTGAGCTTCAAGCGTCTGGTGCCGCGAGGCGTCAAAGAAAGTCTTCGGCAGCGGCGCCTACACCGAAGGCCACGGCGTGCAGGCGTTCCAATTCGCCTCTTCGTGAAGTGGGGAATGACTCCGGCGCAGGCGCTGCAGATGGCCACCGCTAACCGCCGCCGAAAGACTGAATTTCGATCTCGGGAAACAAGTCGGCATCGTCGAGAAAGGCAGCTACGCCGATATCGTCGCCGTCTCCGGCGACCCGCTGCACGACATCACGGAAATGCAGCGCGTGAAATTCGTGATGAAGGGCGGCACAGTGTATCGGAATGATTTCACGAAATAAAGATTTGACTTAAACTGCGTTTTTAGCAACGAATCCCAATCCTACGAATCGCGTCATCCCGAATCCCGCTTTGGCGGGTGAGGGACCTGCTTTTCTCCGGGTATAATCGCCTCGTGCCAGACCAGCGCTATTACGTCTACATTCTTGCAAGCAAGTCTCGAGTCCTGTATGTGGGCGTAACGAACAATCTTCATCTCCGTATAGGCCAACACAAGATTGGCGAGGGATCTGAGTTCACGAAAAAATACCGCGTACACCGCCTGGTGCATTCGGAACCATTCCATGCTCCGCAAGCCGCGATAGCGCGAGAAAAGGAAATCAAGGGTTGGCGCCGCGAGAAAAAGGTCGCGCTTATCGAGATAACAAACCCGACGTGGGAGGATCTTGCCGAGGAGGGCCACTAAAGCAGGTCCCTCACCCGCTAAAGCGGGGTTCGGGATGACGTGGTTTGTGGCTTTGCCGCATGAGAGGACAGAAACTTGGTATATTTAACCCCAATGAAACGAAAACTACTTGTATACGTTCCGGCCGTCATCCTCGTGCTGCTGATCGGGGCCGTGGCCTATACGCAGGCCACGAAGCAGGCCGGCCAACTGAAGATCAACAAGATCAAGGACGACCTTTACGAGATTGAAGGCGACGGCGGCAACGTCGCGGTCTACGTCACTAACGAAGGCCTGATCCTGATCGACGACAAATTCGATTACGACCATGACGCGATCATGAATCAGATCAAGACCGTCACCAACCAGCCCATCAAGTACGTGATCAGCACGCACTATCACGAGGATCACAGCGGCGGCAACGCCAAGATGTACGGCGCGGGCGCGGAAATCATTTCCACCACGCAATCGCACAAGAACATCGTGGAGCATAAGCAATCCAACGCATCCGCCAACGTGGTTCCGGCACGCGTGACGTTCGATCACGATACAACGGTTTACCTGGGTGGCAAGGAAGTAACGGCGCGCTTCGAAGGCCGCGGCCACACCGGCGGCGACGCCGTGGTGTACTTCCCGGCGCTGAAGGTGCTCCACACCGGCGATCTGATGGCGGGAAACACGCCGCTGATCGACTATCCTGGCGGCGGCAGCCTGAAGTATTGGCCCGCGACGCTCGATGCCGCGATGAAGGACTTCGACTTCGACACGGTGATCCCCGGCCACGGCGCAGTGACGACGAAGATGGGCCTGCTCGCCTATCGCAACGACGTGGAAAAGGAAAGCAAGCGCGTCGCGCAGCTGATGAAGCAGAAAAAAAGCGAAGAAGAAATCGGCAAAGTCATGATGGCCGAATTCCACTGGATGCCGGGCAGCCTGCAGATGATGTGGAGTTTGCCTGGATTTAAGACGGAATATAAGTAGGCTTCAACAAGAAGTGCATTTCGACAGGGCGGGCGCGAAAGCGTTCGCCCTTCTTCATTTTTGGGAGCCTAGACTGCCAGACTCGTTCTGCCAGTTAGCATCGAGCTGTACGTCAAATCTACCCCAGTCATCCTGAGCGCAGCGAAGGATCTGCTTTTTGCGGCAGCCTATGATGATGGCCTGTAGTCGGTGTCGTCCCACCGCGCCGACAAATCCTCCCAAGTCGGATTCACCGATTCAATGAGTGCCAACTTCTTCGCCCGAAGGAGTCCTTTGATCGCTTTCTCACGAGCGATGGCGGAGCGAGCCTCACGGAATGTTTCGAAGTACACAAGTCGGTCGACTCGATACCGTTTCGTGAAGCATTCGACCTTAGCAGACTGTGCTCCCGAACACGGCGTTCCAAGTTATTCGTCACTCCGCAGTACAAGACGCGCGATCGGCTCGCGAGAATGTAGACGTAGTACGAGCGTTGTTTCATTCGCCACCAAAAAGCAGATCCTTCGCTGCGCTCAGGATGACTGCGGGGAAGGGGGCGCTAGAGCGTCTGCCTTTTCGTCTTGAAAACCTAAAGCCTACTCTTCTTCAAATCGCGAAGCATCGACCAAGCGCCCCATACCAGAGCTCCGCAATATACGAACCCAATAACGCCACAAGCGACATCAACACTAATATCTCGCCGAACGGCTCCCACCAAGGGTGCAAAGGAAAACCTTTAGAAAATAAAGCTACCCATCCACAAAATGCAACGAAGATCACCGTAGAAAGCACAAAGCGATGGTGTCATAGCCGAAGTCTACTCTTGGCATTCTCCACGACTTCTGCAAATTCCTCATCCGTTAGCGGAGGATCGGAACTGTCATCCAATATGCTCATTGACGAAGCTGTTAGCGCCGCGACGTCATTTCCCATCCGGCAGCGCAAACACGTACAATCGCGTTGCCGCTCCCCGGATGATGCACGTCGCCGCACGATCACTCCGGGCACCTGCCGCGGGCTGCCGCCGCCGAGGCCCGTGGTCACCGCGATGTACTGCTTGCCGCCGACGGTGAATGACACCGGGAAACCCTGCACCGATGTCGCCAGGCGCGTCTGCCAGAGCATCTTGCCGGTCTTCGACGTCGACGGCTCGGAACACGCGGTCCAGATCGCCGACGAACGCGACGCCGCCGGCCGTCGATAGCACCGCGGTCAGAAACGGCGCGCGCTGCTTCGAGCTTCCACTTCTCTTTCATCGTGTTCACGTCGTAGGCGGCCAGCTTGCCGATGTTGCCGTTCGTGCCGGGCATCTCGAAGAAGCGGCGGTTGGCCGACGTGCCGCCGCTGCCTTCCTTGAACTCGATCTCTGCGGCCGTACATTTCCATGCAGCTCTGGCTCAGCGGAATGATCAGCTGCGTCGGTCGGCGGGTGGTAGCTCATGGCCTGCCAGTTGTGGCCGCCTTCGGTGATGGGACACGACTGCACCCACTTTCCGGGCTGCTGCTCGACGATGTCGTTGCGATAGTGCACCTCGCCGGTCTTCTTATCGATGCTGTCGAAGACGTTCTGGAAGACGGTTTCCTTGTAGTCGAGAAACTTCCCGGTCTTGCGGTCGAGCTTCCACAGGATGCCGTCCTTGCCGATGGTGAACAGCAGTTTCTGCGCCGCCGACATCGACCAGCACGCGCTCGAACACTTCGTCCAGATCGAGCGATTCGCCGGGCACGTGCTGGAAATACCACGCCAGCGTCCCATCGTCGGGCTTCAGCGCCAGCGTCGAAGTCGTGTACAGCGCGGCGCCGTTGGTGCCGCGGATGGCGCGCATCCACGGCTTGGCCTGCGCCACGCCCCAATAGGTCAGATCGAGCTCGGGATCGTAGCTGCCGGTGATCCAGGTGTCGCCGCCCGCGCGCAGCAGGTTCGGCAGCTTGCCCCAGGTGTCGCCGCCCGGAGTGCCCTCGCGCGCGACGGTTTCGAACTTCCAGAGCTGCTTGCCGGTTTGCGCGTCGTAGGCGCTGATGAAGCAGCCGGTCTCCTTGTAGCGATCGCAGCCGCCCATGCCCTGGATCACCTTGCCGTTGATGATCAGCGGACCGCTGGTGTTGCTGTAGCCCTTCGCCGGATCGGCGATGCGTGTCTCCCAGACGATCTTGCCGGTGCGCGCGTCGAGCGCGACCAGATTCGCACGTCGGTGGTGGCGATGTAGACTTGTCCTCATAGAGCGCCAGGCTGCGCATCGCGCCCAGTCCATCCGGATTGCTCCGGCCGATGCGATTCTCCCAGATCAGCTCGCCCGTGCGCGCGTCCAGCGCCTGCACGATGTTGCCGGTGTTCGCCAGAAACATGATGCCGTTGTGGACGATCGGCGTGGGCTCGTTCGCGCCGCCATCGTTCATGGCCCACGACCACACCAGTTGCAGATCCTTCACGTTGGCAGTGTTGATCTGCGTTCAGCGGGCTGTAGCTCCAGGCCTGATAGTTGCGGCGGATCATCAGCCAGTCGCCGGGATCGGGATTGCGCAGCATCGCGTCGGTGACCGGAACGTAGTTCTTCACCTTGCCCGCGACGGTGATTCCCTGCGGACCCGCGCCCGCCGCGGCCACTTGACCTCCTGCCGCAAGAGGAATCGCGGGCTTGCCGTTGCCGCGCGCGCGAATCACGAACGTCGTGGTGGCGGCGAGCGCCTCCGTTCCCGGAGCCACGCCGTTCGCGGCGAGCACGAACGATGCCGCGTTGAGCGCGTCCTGTTCGCCAAGCTTGTTGGTGCCGGGAGGCATGGACGCCTGAATATAAGTGATCAGCTCTTTCGATGAACGCGTGCCCCACGACGCCATGAAATTCGCGCCCGAAAGCTGAGGCCCTTCGCCGCCGCCCAGGTCCACGCCGTGACATGTCGCGCATCGTGCGCTGTAGAGCGCACGTCCAGCCTCGGCCTGCTGCTGCGTTTGCGCCAGCGACACCGCGGCCGCCATTGCCATCAAAATCAGAATGCTCTTCTTCATGAGTGCTCTCCTACTACTTAAAAGGCTCACTTTACAATCCAGCCCCACAGATTGCCTGCAGGCGCTTTCTCGCTATGAATCTGCACGTACCATCGGCCTTTGTGAAGATTTTCGATTTGCTCGGGAGTCAGGTCGAAGGAGCCCGAGAGGTCGCCGCTCATCGCCTTCGTGACAGTCAGATTTAAGAGCGGCGCTCCGCGCACGCCCGGCGCCGTGCCCTGGTGAATGTGCGCCACCGTCGCGTTGCTCTTCAGGCCTTCGAACGTTCCGGTGATGGTGAACTTTGTGCCCTTCAGCGTCGCCGTGACCATGCCATCGCCGGCGATCACGTTCTTCATCGCGGCATCCATCGCCACGGGCGACAAGCGGACCTTATATGTCTCCGTAGTCTGCGCCGCGACGATAGGCGCGAGAGCGAGCGTGAATAAAAATGCCGCGGCAATCCGGCGGTTGCGCATGAAAGTCCTCCAAGGGGGTCCGACCAATTATGATAACTGAGCGGAAGACCTTCGCGCGGTTGTGGGCACGCGTACGTTTTAGAATCCGGCGTCAGCTTTTACCGTGACGTGCGTACCTTCGCGTGTCACTTCGGCTTTGATTTGTTGTCCGGTGAGTTGTCCCAACGCGAATAGGCCCTGCAGGGCGTCGTGCAACTGCTGCGCACTGGCTTCGGAAGGCGATGTTCCCGAGGCGACCAGGTGGAGTCCGGTATTCGCATTCATATAGAACGTGCCGGATTGGAGCAGCGCGAACACGTTGCGCAAGTTCGCAAAGTTACCGGGCAGATCGAGATCTACTGGACCGCCGGCGTACGCGCCCCACACTTCCGATTCCAAAGGAATCTGCGACAGCAGCGGCGCGAACCTCGCGGGTACATCCTTCATTTGCCCGCGAGCGTCGATCAGAGCGCGAAGGACTGGCGCGGGTCCTACGGCCGTCGTGGTGGAGTTGATAAACATCAACGCTTCGGCCTCATTGCCGACCATCGAGAGTCCTTTATAGTCGAAGCGTCCGCCGGCGTAGCCGTAGCGATTCGGGTCCGGGGCCATGAGCTCATTGGCGAATTTGCCGCGCGCCGTCCAAAAACTGTCGCGACCGTTCGAGACAAACATCACCTGCCACAGATCTTTGGGCTTGATGCGCGACGTTTCCACGAAGCTTTGCACCGCGCGCTGTTTGACTATAAGAGGAAACGCGGGATGCTTCGAAAGCAAATCGACGCGCACGCCTGCCAGCACGTTCGTATCGGGAGGGATGAGCGGCGCGAGACCCGGATCGATAAACACGCGCGGCGGCGGGGGTGGGCCCGAACAGCCGGTGATCGTGAGCGTCGCCGCAACAATTACGGCGGCGAGGCTACTGTTTGGCCGCAACTTTTTCCACCGCCTTCATGACCCGCAAAATGTTTCCTCCATAGATTTTACGAATGTCGGAGGCGGAGTAGCCCTTTTCGAGCAGCGCTCGCGTGAGATTCGGAAATTTCGAAACGTCCTCGAGGCCTTGGGGCGCACACTCGATGCCGTCGAAATCGCTGCCGATTCCGATCGCGTCAATGCCCGCGATTTTGCGGACGTGATCGATGTGCGCGATCACATCGGCGACCGTCGCGTGAGGCGGCTTCTGCGTCGTGAGGAATGGGCAATTGAAATTTACCTGTATCACGCCGCCCTTCTTGGCCAGCGCGACGATCATCTCATCGGTCATATTGCGAGGCACGTCGGCCAATGCGCGGGCGTTTGAATGCGAGGCGATGATCGGCGCGCGGCTGACTTCGAGCGCGTCCCAAAATGTTTTATCCGCAGTATGCGATATGTCGACCATCATGCCCAGCCGATTCATCTCGCGAACCACATCTTTGCCGAAGTCGGTAAGTCCGTTGTGGTGCGCGACGCCGGGCTTGTCGATATCGCCGGAAGAATCGGCCCAGTTGTTCGTGTTGGTATGCGTCAGCGTCATGTAGCGAACGTCGCGGCGGTAAAATTCGCGCAGCTTGTCTAAGCTGTCTTCGATGGCGTGGCCGCCTTCGAGCCCGATCAACGCTGCGATCTTGCCCTGCTTGTGTGCCGCTTCAATTTCGGCGGCGGTGCGAGCCAGCATGAAATCGTTCGGATAGCGATCCACCACGTCGTGATGGATGGAATCGACGAAAGACATGCCGCGATCGTAGGCCCCGTTGCCGGCGTACTTGCCTGCGACATAGCTGACGAAGAAAACCGCGCCCACGCCGCCCCGTTTCAGGCGCGCAAGATCGGTGTGAGCTTTCGGCGCATTTAGGCCGATGTCGAAACCGGCGGCTTCGCGGTCGTCACCAGCCTGTTCGTTGGCGATGTCATCGTGTGTATCGATCAGAAGTGCGCTCTTGTGGACGCGAAGCACCTCAGCATCGGAAATTTTGCGGGGAGATTGCGCGTGGAGTGTCATGCAGAGTAAAAAAGCCGCGACGAATCGGAGCACCACACCAATGTAGCAAGCGCCAGCCGATGCACGTCGCGGAACGGCGCAAGCGAACATTTTGCGAAATGGCCTCCAGAAGCGATTAGAAGCGCGTGGCTGCATCGCAGGCGATTTCCGCACCTTACCCATTACCCGACCCGTCAAAGTGGCGTAGATCGCACCGCAAGGCTCATGTTTGTATCTTGCTGATTACACGGTAGATATCAACGTGACGCCAAAAGGTGCCCGTGCCGCAAATCGGGAAAATGTTTTTGGCACATTGTGAATCAGTTAGCGCTTCAGCTTATAGCAACTTCAAAATTCTCGTGCATCGCAAGCGCGATTTCTATTTCGCGTCGCGCCAATTCGGGCCGACGCCCACGTCGACGACAAGAGGCACCTCCAATTTCGCCACGCCTTCCATTTCGGTCTTCACCAGTGCGGCGACGTCGTCCACTTCTTCGGGCGGCGCTTCGAATACCAGCTCGTCATGAACCTGCAGCAGCATGCGAGCTTGAAACGTTTCCAGCTTCTTGTCGATGCGGATCATCGCGAGCTTGATCAAATCCGCGGCTGTTCCTTGCAGTGGCGTGTTGACCGCCGTGCGTTCGGCGAAGCCGCGCGCGTTGGGATTGCGGCTGTCCATGTCGGGAATGGGCCGCTGGCGGCCGTGAATCGTTTTTGCGACGCCGGTGCGACGAACCTCGGCGATGGTCGCGTCCAGCCACCGGCGGACGCCGGCGTAACGGGTGAAGTAAGCGCGGATGTAAATCTCCGCTTCCTTACGATCTACGCCGATGGACTGCGCGAGGCCGAAAGGCGTCTGCCCGTAGACGATGCCGAAGTTGACGGCCTTGGCATTGCGGCGCTGCTCGATGGTGATCATCAGCGGCGGCACGCCGAAGACTTCGGCCGCGGTGCGCGTGTGGATGTCCTCGCCGTTGCGGAACGCGTCCAGCAGCACGGCGTCGCGCGACATGTGGGCGAGAAGACGAAGCTCGATCTGCGAATAATCGGCGACGATTAGTTTCCAGTCTTTGCCGTTACCGGACTCGCGTCCGGGGCGCGGCACAAACGCGGCGCGAATTTCGCGACCGAGCTCGGTGCGGATGGGAATGTTTTGCAAGTTCGGATTGTTCGACGAGAGGCGGCCCGTGGCCGCGCCGGTCTGGTTGAAAGTGGTGTGCAGGCGGCCGGTCGCGGGATCGATCAGCGCGGGCAGCGCGTCGGCATACGTGCCTTTCAGTTTTGCGACCTGCCGGTATTCGAGCACGAGCCCCGCGATGGGATAATCCGCGGCGAGTTCTTCCAACACGTCGGCCGCGGTGGAGACCGCTTTCCCGCGCGCGGCCTTCGGAGGCGGAAGAGCCATCTCCTCGAACAGCACCTTGCCGAGCTGCTGCGGCGAGTTGATGTTGAACGTGTGGCCGCTGATTTCGTAGATCGCAGTGGAGAGGCGCGCGAGCTCGGCATCCATGCGGGTGCTGAGCGTGCGGAGCTGCTGGTGATCGATACGGATGCCGAGCTTTTCCATGCGATGGAGTACGCCGACCAGCGGCAGATCGATGGTCTCGTAGACATTCGTGAGCGAGGCGTCTAACAGAGGGCGCAGCTTCGCATCGAGCTGAAGGATTGAATCGGCGCGCGCGGCGAGATCCGCATCGACGCGCCCGCCGAGATATTTCTCGGCGAGCTGCGCGAGGCTGCAGGCCGAGGGATCGGCATTCAACAGGAAGCCGTAGAGCATTACGTCGTGGCGCAGATTGGGAAGCTCGCCGAAATGATGCAGCATGGACTTCGCATCGTGCGCCACAAGATCTGGAACATTCTTGACGCACTCCGGCAGTGCGTCGGACGCGAGCGTTCGCACGACGCCGGAGGCCGAGGCAAGCGCCAAAGTTTCCTGAGGCAATTCTTCCGGCACCGGAACCAGCAGAGTTTCGGAGGGATCTTCGGGCACAGGGATCGTGGGCAGACGATCGGCGAAGGCAATCGCGACCGGGCCTGGCTTCGAAGGCGACGCGGACGACGATACTGATAACCAATCGCACAACTCCTCTTCCGTTCCGACTGACTTATAGTCGCGGGCTTCTATAGGAGCAGCGGCGGCCGCGGGCGATGTATCGACAGGCATTTCTCGAAGCAGGCGGTGAAACTCCAGCGTCTGATAGAGCTCGCGCAGCGCGGCTGGATCGGGCGTGCGCGCGGCGAGCGTGGCGGGCTCGAAGGAAACCGGAACGTCGCAGTGAATGGTCGCGAGCTTCTTACTTAATAGGATCAGGTCGCGATTGTTTTGCAGGCTCTCGCGATACATCTTGCGTTCGACTTCCGCGGCGTGTTCCAACGCGCCTTCGACAGAGCCGAATTTTTGGATCAACGCGAGCGCGCCCTTTTCGCCGATGCCGGGAGCGCCGGGAATGTTATCGACCGCGTCGCCCTTCAGCGCGAGAAGATCCGCCACCTGATCGGGCCGCACGCCCATGAACTTTTCGGTCTGAGCGGCATCGTAGACCATGTCGTCCTTCATCGGATTCAACATCGTGACATGATCGTTGACCAGTTGCAGCATGTCTTTATCGCTCGAAATAATGACGACGTCGATGCCCTGCTCCGGCGCGCGGCGCGCAATGGTGCCGATCACGTCGTCGGCTTCGAAGCGGTCGAATTCGAGCACGGGCACAGCCATCGCCTCAAGCGTTTTGCGAATCCACGGGATTTGATCGAGCAGGTCGGGCGGGGTTTCCGTGCGATTCGCTTTGTATTCGGCGAATGCCTCGTCGCGAAACGTGGGACCGAGGCTTTCGAAAACGGCGGCGAGGTATTCGGGCTTGTAAGCGTCGCGCAGACGCTTCAGCATGTTGTGGAAGATGTAGACGGCCTCGGTCTGGATGCCGGTGGAGGTGCGCATGGGCGGCGCTCCGCTACGCGCGCGGGCGTGATAGGCACGGAAGATGAAGCCGAAGGTATCGATGAGGAAGAGACGGGGCACTGTATAGTCCATGGTAGCGGAGAAGAAATTAAGTAGTGGCTCAGTTTGAGCCAATGAACCCCGCTCCATTACTGTCGCGGCTCGGAAAAATCGCCATCTCACAGCAGTGTTTCGGAGCCGCGAGAGTCATCGAGCGGAAACGATGACTTCGCGATTCGGGATGACGCGTGGTTTACACTGGTTCGGGAAAGGGGTGCCATGAACATTAATCGCGTGATGATGACGGCCGCGGCGATTGGGCTGCTGGCCATGCAAGCCGCTTCGGCGCAGGATGCCAAAGCGGTGCTGGGCGACGCGCAGAAGGCGATGGGGCCGCTGAAGACTGTGGAGTATTCGGGCTCTGGCGCGGATTTCGTGTTGGGCCAGGCTTTCAGTCCGAGCGAGGCGTGGCCGAAATTCAACGACGCCAGTTACACGCGGCAGGTGAATTTCGATCAGCCGGCGACGAAGATGCATCGCATCCGCACGCAGGCGAATAATCCTCCGCACGGGGGCGGATTGCAGCCGGTGGTGGGCGAACGGCCGGAGGATCAGGTGATCGTCGTCGGCGCGAACACGCCGTGGGCGCAGCAGTTGGAAATCGTGATGCTGCCGCAGGGATTTTTGAACGCGGCGATGAAGGCCAACGCGACGGTCAAGAGCGCGTCGATGGGCGGCAAGAAATATAAAGTGGTGACGTTCATTGGGGAGAACAAAGCTCCGGTGATGGGCTATATCAACGCGCAGAACTTGGTGGAGAAGATTTCGACGAAGATCGATAATCCGCTGTTAGGCGATCTGCCTTGGGAGGCCGAATACACGGACTACAAAGCCGTCAACGGCGTGCAATTTCCGATGCACATGGTGCAGCGGCAGGGCGGCTATCCGATTCTCGATTTGAACGTGGCGAACGTGACGGTCAACGGACCCGTGAGCATTCAGGCTGCTGCGGGTGGTCCTCCTGCGGCGGCGCCCGCGCAGGCGAAGAAGCTCGCGGACGGCGTGTTCCTGATCACGGGTGCATATCAGTGCCTGGCGGTGGACTTTGGCGATTACATCGTCGTCGTCGAGGGTCCGCAGAGCGAGGCGCGCGGCATCGCGGTGATCGACGCGGCGAAGGCGGCGATTCCCAACAAGCCGATCAAATACGTGATCAACACGCACAACCATATCGATCATTCGTCGGGCTTGCGGCCGTTCGTGGCCGAGGGCGCGATCATCGTGACCAACGCGATCAACAAGCCGTATTTCGAGCGCGTGTGGAAAGATCCGCATTCGCTGACTCCGGATCGCTACGCGCAGGCGAAAAAGAAGCCGGTGTTCGAGACGGTGACGGAAAAGAAAGTCATGACCGGCGGAGGCCACACGATTGAGCTGCACCATGTGACGGGCAGTCTGCATAACGCGGGCATGATGATGGTGTGGCTGCCGAAGGAGCGCATCCTGGTAGAGGCCGACGAGTTCAACGTGCAGCCCACGCGCCCGACGGCGACGCCGAACCCGATTCATCCGTACCATCCGCACTTCGCTGAGCTGCTGGACACGCTGAAGATCGATCCGGAAATGATCATTCCGATTCACGCGCCGGGCGACGGCCGCATTGTGACGAAGGCCGAGCTGCTGCTGATGGCGGGCAAGCCGGCGCAGACCGCGCAGGCGCGATAGCCAGTACGTTCGCCATTTCGAACCCGTCAAAAAAAACTAGCCTGACGGGCGCAAGCAGGCTATGCTTACCCTATTACAACCGAATTGAATCGGCTTGCGAGCATCTTCTGGGTGGAGCTTGCGCTGATGGGCGTCATGGCCTATGCACAGGCGCCCACGCTGCGTCTGGACGTGTCGACCGTGGACGCGAGCGGGCATCCCGTGATCGGCGCCGTGGTGCAGGTGCTGGAAGAAGGCCGTCCTACGGCCCGCGGCGAGACCGACGCGTTCGGGCATGTTCTGTTCGCCGGCATCAGGCCGGGCGCGCATACGATCACCGCACAGCGCAACGGACTGGCGCAGGCCGAAGAGCGCGACGTGAACGTGATCGGCCCGTACTTCGCAGTGGAGTTGAAGATGGTGCCGCTGCTTTCGCAAACGGATACGGTGGAAGTGCACGGCACGGTGGCGGAAGTGGAAACCAACGCGGCCGTTCCGAACACGCTGCCTCCTTCGGCAGCGCGCGAACTGGCGAATCGCCCGGCAACGGTGTCCGACGCGCTGCCCATGACTCCGGGTGTGTTTCGCGAGCCAGGCGGCGGCCTGGTGTTGTCGTCGAGTCCTGAAAGCCGCAGCGCGCTGCTGGTGAACTCGGCGGATGTGACGGACCCGGCGACGGGGCAGTTCGGCACCACTATCCCGATCGACAGCGTCGAAGTGATCAACGTATTTCAGACGGCCTACCTGGCCGAATACGGGCGGTTCACGGCCGGACTGGTTTCGGTGGAGACGAAGCGCGGCGGCGAAAAATGGAAATGGGACCTGAGCGACGCGGCGCCCGGATTCCGAATCCGCAGCTATCACATGCGCGGTATTAAGGACGAAACGCCGCGACTGAGTTTTGAAGGTCCGCTGATCAAAGACAAGCTGTTTTTCTCCGAAGGCGGCGAATACTCGCTTCACAAGACGCTGGTGTATACGCTGCCGTTCCCGTTCAATCAGCAATTCCAACAGGGCTGGAATTCGTTTTCGCAAGTGGACTGGGTGCAGTCCGAGAAGAACCTGATTACGGCGACGGTGCATCTGGCTCCGCAGCAGTTGTCGGGTCCGAATCTGGATTTTTTCAATCCGCTGCCGACCACGCCGAACACGGGGACGCACAACTATACCGGCACGCTGATCGATCATCTGACGATTTGGCGCGGGTTGTTAGAGACGCACTTTTCCGTGACGCAGTTCGACGGCGCGACGTGGGGCCGCGGCACGGCGGATTTTGTGATGAGCCCGACGGGCAATTCCGGCAACTACTTTTCGGACCAGAGCCGCAGCGCATCGCGGGTGAGCGGCGCGGTGACCTATGGGTTCTCTCCCATCCAGAAATGGGGGTCGCATCAAATCAAAGTCGGCGGCGATTTCGCCAATAGCGAAGATAGCGGCAACGTTGTGAGAAGGCCCGTCGACATTGTCGATTCGACAGGCGCGCTGCTGGAGAATATCAGCTTTCGGCCCGCCCAGACGTTCAGCGTCTCAGACCAGGAGCAGTCCTACTTCGTGCAGGATCACTGGATCGTCACGCCGTCGCTCGCGCTGGATGCAGGGGTGCGCACGGCATCGCAGCAAATCTCCGGCACGCTGCGCGTGGCGCCGCGATTTGGATTTGTGTGGAGAATCCCGGGACCGACGCAAACCATCCTACGCGGCGGGTATGGCTACTTTTACGATCGCGTGCCGCTAAACGTGTACGCGTTCAACCGGTATCCGGACCGCGTCATCACGGACTATGCGCCGGATGGCAGCATCCTGAACGGGCCGATCCTTTATTTAAATACGCTGGGTCAGAACCGCGTGCGCCGGCCGTTTGTTTCGCAGGCACCCATCGACGGAAATTTTTCGCCGCGCAGTACGATTTGGAATTTGCAGATTGAGCAGTCCATTACAAAGAAGTTGAAACTCAGGGCGACTTACCTGGACAACAAATCCGACGGGTTGGTGGTGATGGATGTGGTGCCGCCAGACGCGACGGCAGCTACGGGGTCGTATTTGCTCTCCGGATCCGGCGTTTCGCGCTACCGCCAGTTCGACGTGACGGCGCTGATCACTCTGCGGGAGGACCGGCAATTGTTTTTCTCTTACGCCCACAGCCTTGCGCGCGGCGACCTCAACGATTTCGGAAAGTTCCTGGGAACGCTCAGCGCGCCTGTGATTCAACCGAATGCGTATGGAACGCTGAGTACCGATGTTCCCAATCGGGTGCTGATGTGGGGCGTATTGAAATTGCCCAGCAAGTTCCAGCTGGCGCCTACGTTTGAATTCCGGACAGGGCTGCCTTATAGCAACCTGACGGCGTTGCAACAATACGCCGGCATACCGAATAGTAACCGCTACCCTTCGTTCGTATCCCTGGACGCGCGCATCGCACGGGACTTTCAGGTGTCGAAAAAGTATGCGATTCGTCCGTCGCTTAGCTTCTTCAATCTGACGAATCATTTGAATCCGGAGGCCGTGCATATGAACGTCGACGATCCGGCGCTGGGATACTTTTTTGGACATCGCGGAAGACGCTACACGGGCGATATCGATTTTATTTTTTAAGTAGGAGTGGGGTGTCGGCGGTTGACGACTCATTTCGGCGTTACGCGCAACCGAGTTACGCTGTTACTAGCGACGTGGGATTCTTTTCAAGATTCAAGAAAACCGATTCGGCAGCGTCCGCGCGGACTCCGCTGAAGGACATCCGCACCTTCTTTAACGACGCGGCGCGCAACGAGGAGCACTTCCCTTCCACCATTGATCCGCGCATTTACCACGTGAAGCTGGTGCTGAATCATCTGGGCGATTTGAACGGCAAGCGCGTGGCCGACCTGGGCTGCGGCAAAGGCCGCTTCGCGCGATTGGTGAAGGAGCGCAGCCCCGGGGCGCAGGTGGTGGCGCTGGATCTTGCCGAGGCGATGCTGGCGCATGTCCCCGAGGGTATTCATCGCGCGGCGGCAACGTTGACTGCGCTGCCGCTGGCGACGGCATCGTGCCAGGGAGCGTACGCGACCGAATCGCTGGAACATGCGCTGGACATCGAAACGGCGGTGGCCGAGCTGTGCCGCATCGTGAAGCCGGGCGGGCGCATTGTGATCATTGATAAAAATAAGGAAGCCTGGGGACGGCTGGAGACTCCCGAGTGGGAGCGCTGGTTCGGGCGCAAGCAAATGGAAAAGATGCTGAAGAAGCATTGCCGCCGCGTGTCGAGCAAACCGATCTCCTATTGGGAAGACGTGGAGCCCGATGGATTGTTCCTGGCCTGGTTAGCAGAGAAGTGACGGCGGAAAAATGATTGCCGGCGGAGAAGTGATTGACTGATTCCTGCATAAGAGTGTGACCTACCGCGGACGCTTCGCTCCTTCTCCCACAGGACGCTTGCATTTCGGCTCGCTGGTAGCGGCCGTCGCGAGTTATGTGGATGCGCGCGCGCAAGGGGGCGCGTGGATTGTGCGCATGGAGGACGTGGACACGCCGCGATCGGTCGCAGGCGCTGACAAACTGATTCTGGAGACGCTGGAAGCGTTCGGCATGGTTTCCGACGAGCCAGTGTTGTATCAAAGCACGCGCACCGAGGCTTACGCTGCGGCGCTGGAGCGGCTGAGGCAAATGGGCGCGGCTTATCCTTGTTCCTGCTCGCGGAAAGATGTGGGCGAGGGTCCTTATCCGGGCACGTGCCGATGGGGACCGAAGGAGCCGGGGCGTCCTATGAGTTGGCGCGTGCGATTCGATGATGCGGCCTCTCAAGAAAGCGCTTCGCGAGAAAAAGCTTTGGGCGACTTTGTTGTGCGGCGATCCGATGGCCTCTTTTCGTATCAGCTCGCCGTAGTGGTGGACGATGCGGCGCAGGGGATCACGCACGTTGTGCGAGGCGCGGATTTGCTGGAGTCCACGCCGTGGCAGAATCGGCTGCAGACGCTGCTGGGCTATCCGATTCCGCGGTACCGGCACATTCCCATCGTCACGAACGAAGCGGGCGAGAAGCTCAGCAAGCAGACGGGCGCAGAGCCGATTGATCCCGATCGCGCGCCGGAGCTATTGCGCGCGGCGCTGCGATTTCTGGGACAGCCGGAATCTTCAGGCAAGCGTGTGGGCGAGAGTTCGGGCGATACTCCGCGGGAGATCCTGCAGGTCGCCGCGTCGGCCTGGCGCTAGCTGTTCGCGACGCGAGTGTCGGCGTGATAACCTGATGCTAGTTTTTCATCTGAAGCGAATGAGGTGTTGCATGAGTGGAGACTCCCTATCTCAACGGCGTTCTTTCTTTAGCCGCGCGGGACTCGCATCGATAGCGGCGGTTTCGGGCGTGGCATTTCCGGGCAAAGCATTGGCCAAGCAAAAAGCGGCTCCGACGGGATGGCAGGCGGCGCGGCACGAAAAAGACGATTGGTTCGACAAGGTGCCGGGCAAGCACCGTCTGGTGTTCGACACCACGACGTTCAAGGGCATGGGCGAGGCGATTCTCTATGCGAACAACTTCATGGTCGCGAACAAAAACGATTATGGATTAGACAGCAACGAACTGGCGATCGTGATTATTGCGCGGCACGGCTCGACGCCCTTCGCATTCAACGACGCTATGTGGGCCAAATATGGGAAGGCGTTGGCGGAGATGTCCGCGGTGCAAGACCCACACACGAAAGAGGCCCCCACGATGAACATCTTCAATGCGACGGGCTATGGCAGGGAGCTTCCGAGCTTCGGCGTGCAATCGTCGGTCCTTACCAAGCAAGGTGTGCAATTCGCGGTATGCGCCATGGCCACGCATGGCTTCGCCGACGAGGCGGCCAAGAAGATGGGCATCAGCCCCGAGGCGTTATATAAGGAACTGACGGCGAACCTGATCGCGAACGCGCGCATGGTTCCGGCGGGGATTGTGGCCGTCAACCGCGCGCAGGAACGCGGCTACACGCTGGTGACCACATAGTTCGCGTTGCGGGCGGGCGCGAGGTGTGAGTCGAGGTGTGGCTCAACGTGTGCTCAATGTGTAAACCGGCACACGGAAAGTACCACGCCCGTAGTACGACAGGGTGGACGCCCGAACCTTCGTACTGGCGGAAATAGGTAAGTGTTTCCTATTTCTCTCGGGCCCTCGCATCCATAGACTAAGTGAGCAATGGAGCTCGCCGCTCAGCTTGTCAGGATGCGCAGCAGGAACGATCCGGGTTCGGGCACGGAACCGCACGACCATTGTCCGCATAACTGCGTGTCTCCGTATAACGGATTGCGCCACGACGATTTTTCCCGCGACAAGGCAGCCAACAGTTTCAGACGCACGATTACCGCCGAAGCAATGACTTTGGTGGCGCAGACGATCGCTTCCGCAAAAATGCGGCACGAGCCGATTCCTTTTCCTGCTTCTCTCGAAGCTCAACAGAGAGCAGCAGCAGTTTCTGAAAGTTCACAGTCCGTTGACATCACTTCCATGCCCAACCCATCCGTCAACACCAAGGTCGGGGAGCCTTCCGCGAAGCGCGCAAACCCGGAAGTACCTGCTTCCGCGAGTACGAACGCACCGCATCCGAAAACGAATTGGGCCGAATTGTTGGCGCAGCACCGGCCCGCGGATCGAATCGTGGTGCCTGTGACCCTCATCACGGCGCTTGCTTCCGCGTCACGGCGAACGCAGAGGCCGCCGACGTCGGGAGCGCCGTTGGCTGCGGCGGTTCCGAAAAACGGGCGGGCGGCATCGCCAGAATCCTCCAAATCGTGGGAACAGGTGCAGGCGCACGTCGGCGAACTTCCCCTGCCGGCCGGCATCCACGACGGGTATGTACTCGGCCGACTGGTGCAAAGCCGCCGACCGATCAGCGGGCTAGTGGTTTCCATAGGAATCAGCATGAGGAGAGAACAGACGCCGCGCACAGCGTGCCACGAATCGATTCCAACGGCAGTGCGGAATCTGGTCCAGTCGCTATTGGGGCCGCGCGATTTCGCGTGCGCTTCGGCGACGGACGAATACCTACTGATCTTCCCGGAGGTTCAAGGCGCGGCGGCGCAGCGGCGGCTGGGGGAAATCGCGCAAAAGCTATGGGACTTCCAGCTGCGGATGCTGGGGCAGGCCGCGATCCTGTTTAGCTGGGGCGGCGTAGAAGTGCGCGGCGAATCCCTCGACGAGGCCATTCAATCGGCCAGCGAACGAATGGAGGAGACGCGGCGCACGCGATCGGCGAAATCGCTGGAGAAGCACGGGCTGAGAATCGCAGGCTAGCCGACCAACGGTTTGGATGCCGGCGCGCTTTCGAAATCGCGGCTCAACCGCGCCAGGGCGAGAGCGCCGAGCGCTAACCCGAAGTCTCTGAGCGCAATGTCGTAGAACCCTGGATACGAAACCAGGTTTATGATGATCGCCCACAGCCATGCGAAAACAATCCACGCCCCAATTTTGGGTTTAAAGGCGACGATCAAACCGGCGACGATCTCAACGACTCCGACAATCAGCATCAGGCTGTGCACCGAAATCGGCGAGATCCTCACAATCCACGGAGCTACATATTGATCCCAATTTACGAGCAGGTGGAAGAACTTATCGATACCTGCGACTATGGGCGCAACGACAAACGCGAAATGAAGAATCTGATAAGCCTGCCTCGCGGGAGGAGCGGCTACCAGATCCATTTGGCCAGCGAGGCCGGGTAACGGTTCAGCATGTCCAGCCATCTTAAATACCTCTTTTGTTATCGCTGCAATTTTTAAACCAGTACCCGTAACTCAAGCCATTCCTGTACTGGGCAGCTACAGTGCACCCGGGTCTTTTGGCGACAAAATCACGCGTATCCTGTTTCCGCGTGAGAAAAGTTTGCCGCCCGGCGCACGAGATTTCGTGGCGGGAAGACCTCTCAAATTCGTGATCGCCGGCAGCCTGGCGGACGAAGCGACGCGCATTGCGGAGCTGTTGCGGCAAGGCGGCTATGAAATCGAATGGACGCGGGCCGATCAGGGCATAGAAATTCCAGGCGGATCGCCGGAACCGTGGGACATGCTGTTCCCCGATTACCGGCGGCAACTGCTCGGGATCAATGCCGAACTGCGCGACCGCGTGAAGCAGTTGGAGCGCTCCAACGTGGACCTGGAGCAGTTTGCCTGGGCCGCCAGCCACGACCTGAAAGAGCCGCTGCGCACGATATCGAGCTATACGGACCTGCTGGTTCGGCGATCACGCAGCAAAAACGGGAAAGCTCCCGACGAGGGACAGGCCGCGGAGTTCGCCCGTTACATCCAGCAGGGCGTAGAACGCATGAGCGCGATGATCGATGGGCTGCTCGCTTATTCGCGCGCGATGATGCAGCCGCTGGAGCATGACCACGTGACGAACGCGCAGATCGCCGCGGAGGAAGCCTTGCAGACGCTGCATGCGTCGATTGAGGAGAATGGCGCGCGTATCGAGATCGATCCGCTGCCGGTGGTGTGCGCCGAAGCCGGCCCGCTGCTGCAGATTTTCCAGAACCTGCTGGCGAACGCGCTGAAGTATCGCACGCCTGGCGTGGCGCCTTGCATTCGTATATCGGCCGTTACGGGCGGCGGCGAGGTGCGTTTTGCGGTGCGCGATAACGGCATCGGCATCGCGCCTGAGCACTACGACAGAATCTTCGAAGTCTTCCGCCGCTTGCACGGTGAAGACTACGAAGGGCTCGGTGTAGGCCTCGCGATTTGTAAGCGGCTGGTGGAGCGTTACGGAGGACGGATCTGGCTCGATTCGGAGCCGGGATCCGGCTCAACGTTTTATTTCACATTGCCGGTGGCGCTGAAGGCGTGGGCTGGCGCGAACGCTTAGATCACCCCTCAAATAAACTGATTCATACGGGCTTACGGGCCCGACTGAATGTGACTTGAAACGGCTGTTCACATCCTGAAGGCGTAATCGAAACGCCACGGCGGTGCGGACTCCATCGTTATCGCGTCTGGGAGCGAGAGCGTATAGCAGTGCGTGGAACTTTTTGCCGCGTCCTTTTTGCATCAGCAGAGAAAAGAATTCCGCCCGGTGGGGGCGAGGCGTTCCAAGCTGATGAATCCACATTTGGGCGAACGATCTGCGTTTTGGCAAACCATCTGCACATTAACCTACGGCCGTGTGAAGAGCGCCGGCCCCGTGGCCGTGCGACACGCGCGGCACATTTAACTAGAAGGAGATATGCATGACCTGGGATCAGATCGAAGGAAAGTGGAAACAATTCAAAGGCTCGGCGAAGCAGCATTTCGGCAAGCTGACCGATGACGATCTGGAACAGATTCGCGGCAGACGCGACATGATGATCGGCAAGTTGCAGGAACGCTATGGCATCGCGAAGGAGCAGGCTCAGAAAGAAGCCGACCAGTGGTACGCCCAAGCGGTCCCAATGACGCAGACGGGTTTCAAACCGCCCGGTGAAGCCAAGCCCGGGCATCACGCGCGTTAGCGTGCGCTAGAAAAGCAAAGCGGGGGCCGCGATGGTCCCCGCCCCATGATGTTTGTGAATCGCGCCGCGACTCTTAGCGGAAGAGCTTTGCGACCGGATCGAAGAAAACATCGACCACGCGCTCTTTTAAGGGAATGATCGCGTTGTCAGTAATCTTGATTTCTTCAGGACATACCTTCGTGCAACATTTCGTGATGTTGCAATAGCCTATACCGTAATCATTCTTCAGGGCCGGGATGCGGTCGCCTGCATCGATCGGATTCATTTCCAATTGGGCAGTATATATGAGGAAACGAGGACCGATAAATTCATCGTGCAAATGATGATCGCGCAGTACGTGGCAGACGTCCTGGCAGAGGAAGCATTCGATGCACTTGCGGAATTCCTGAGGGCGATCGACGTCGGCCTGCTGCACGCGCCAGGATCCATCGGGAGCGTCGGGCTTGCGCGGCGTGAACTGGAGGATCTTTTTCTTTACCTCGTAGTTCCACGAGACGTCCGTAACCAGATCCTTCACGTGAGGGAAGGTCTGCATGGGTTCGATGGTCACCGGCTGCGTTAGATCCAGTTGATTCAGCCGCGTCATGCACATGAGCCGCGGCTTGCCGTTAATTTCCGCCGAGCAGGACCCGCACTTGCCGGCCTTGCAGTTCCAGCGCACGCCCATATCGTTCGCGACGGTGGCTTGCACGCGATGCACCGCGTCAAGCACCACCATGCCGGTGGAGATCTCCGTGTTGTAATCGACGAACTTGCCCGCGCCGCGATCGCCACGCCAGATGCGGAAGATGGCGCTCTTCGGAAGCGGTGCGGTCGACTTCGCTGTTTCCGACATGGTTACTTGTTCTCCTCGATCACCTGCTTCATTTCATCCGTGAGCGGCATTACGGGAACGCGCTCCAATTGGGGTTTGCCGTCGGGACCCTTGGTAAAGCGCAGGTTGTACTTGGCCCATTCGTCGCTCTTGCCTGGATAGTCGTCGCGGAAATGGCCGCCGCGGCTTTCCTTGCGCTCGATGCCTGCGAGCGTAATGATCTCGGAAATATCCAGCATGTTTTCGAGATCGAGAGCTGTGTGCCAGCCCGTGTTGTATTCGATATTGCCCGTGATGCCGGCGCGATGCGCGCGCTCGCGAAGCTGCGCGATTTTCTGCAGGGCCTGCTGCATTTCGCTTTCGACGCGCACGATGCCGACCAGATCCTGCATCGCATCCTGCAGCTCGGCCTGGATGGCGAATGGATTTTCTCCGGCCGCGCCGCGATCGAAGGGCGTCAGGGCGTGCTTGGCCGTCTCGTCCAGTTCGGCTCGGTTGAGTCTGCCGGCACCGTTCTCCTTGGCAAACTTTGCGGCGTATTGGCCCGCGCGTCTGCCGAACACGAGAAGATCCGAAAGTGAATTGCCGCCCAATCGATTGGCGCCATGCAAGCCCGCTCCACATTCGCCGGCCGCGAACAAGCCCGGTACGCTCGACATCTGGGTGTCGCCGTCCACTTGAATGCCGCCCATGAAGTAGTGGGTGGTGGGACCCACTTCCATCGGCTCCTGCGTGATGTCCAGATCGGCCAGCTGCTTGAACTGGTGATACATACTGGGCAGCTTTTTCTTGATGTGCTCCACCGAATTCGGGAGCTTCTCTTTGATCCACGCGATGTCCAGAAACACGCCGCCGTGCGGACTGCCGCGTCCGGCTTTCACTTCGCGATTGATGCAGCGGGCCACGTGGTCGCGCGTCAGCAGCTCCGGCGGACGGCGCGAGCTCTTATCGCCTTGCGTGTAGCGCCAGCCTTCGTCCGGATTGTCGGCGGTGGAGCTGCGATAGTTCTCCGGAATATCGTCGAACATGAAGCGCTTGCCCTGACTGTTCTTCAGGACGCCGCCTTCGCCGCGAACGCCCTCGGTGACGAGAATGCCTTTCACCGAAGGAGGCCACACCATGCCCGTGGGATGGAACTGCACGAATTCCATATCGAGCAGCGACGCGCCCACGTTGTAGGCCAGCGCCTGGCCATCGGCCGTGTATTCCCAGCTATTGCTGGTGACTTTGAAGGAGCGGCCCACGCCGCCGGTTGCGAGCACCACGGCCTTGGCCTGAAACGCCAGGAAGCGTCCGCGCTCGCGATCGTAACCGAAGGCGCCGACGCAGCGGTCGCCATCCATCAGCAGCTTGACCACGGTGGTCTCGGCGTACACGTCGATGCCCTGATGAATGCCATGATCCTGCAGTGTGCGGATCATTTCGAGACCGGTGCGATCGCCCACGTGCGCCAGCCGCGGATAGCGGTGTCCGCCGAAGTTGCGCTGCAGAATGCGGCCGTCTTTGGTGCGATCGAAAATCGCGCCCCAGGCTTCCAACTCGTGCACGCGCGCCGGAGCTTCCTTGGCATGCAGCTCGGCCATGCGGCAATTGTTTAGGTATTGGCCGCCGCGCATGGTGTCCGCAAAGTGGACGCGCCAGTTATCGCGATCGTCCACGTGGCCCATGGCCGCCGCCATGCCGCCTTCGGCCATTACCGTGTGCGCCTTGCCGAGCAGCGATTTTGTCACCACCGCCGTTTTGCATCCCAGGCCCGATGCTTCAATGGCCGCGCGCAAACCGGCGCCGCCCGCGCCCACCACCAGGACGTCGTATTCGTGAATCGGATAGTCCGCCATGGTTACAGAATTCTCCAATCCGGCCAGGTGCCGGAAGCGCACATGCGAATGTACAGGTCCACGAAGCCGACGTAGAACATGCTGATCCACGCCCACTTCATGTGGTTCCTATTCAAGCCCGACACGCAGTCGTAGCATTTCTTGCGAGCGGGCGAATCCGAAAGCACGTCCTTGCGGCCGCCGATCAGATGCCGCAGCGAGTGGCAACCGAACGTATACAGGCCGAGCAGAATGGGATTCAGCAGCATCACGATGGTTCCGACATGAACTTCGATGTGCTTCATGCCTTCGGGTCCGAACCAGAAGGCGCGCCATGCATCGTAGGACAGTATGAAGATGAACACGATCGCCGCATAGAGCGCGTAGCGATGCACGTTTTGCATGATCAGCGGGAAGTAGCGCTCGCCCAGATATTTATTGCGCGGCTCGCCGACGGCGCAGGAGGGCGGGTCCATCCACCATCCTTTGTAATAAGCGCCGCGATAGTAGTAGCAGGTGAAGCGGAAGGCCAGCGGGAAGATCAGGATCAGCATCGCGGGCGAGAACGTGATGGGCATGAAGCTGGGCCACCACGAAGGCGTCGGTCCCGGATCGTTCGTGAGGCCGGAAGCGGATACGGGCCCCTCCTGGGTCAGCACCGGCGAATACATGGGCGAGAGATAATCCGCCCCGCCACCGACGTAATGAAATTCTTTGGGGGTCAGCAGCGACCAGTTGGCGTAGATGATGAAAGCCAGATAACCAAGGAAAATAAGCAGTGGTTCGACCCACCAGTTATCGGTACGGCGCGTCTCGCCGAACCCCCTCTTTGTTAGGGGGACATCAATGGAGGACATTCTGTCAGAGCTCCTGCGGAATTGTGGAATGCGAGGTAACTGATTAGGATAGCGTTTTCAGCTTTAGTTTATCAAGCGCGGGACCCGCTAAACAGTTCGGCCCTTTCCGCGAATCCGGATTTTGTCTTCATCCACAACCACGAGCTTGCCCGAAAGGTCATCCATTTTAGCTATCGCGAGGCATCTCGCGATAGCCTCCTGAATCTTCGTCTCGAGTGGAGGATGCAAACGAAGCCAAATAACGCCGGGCGTGTTTTCGACGGGGAACCGAAGAATATTTCCGAAATCGGCATCCAGAGTGATAAGCGTCCGCGCCTCTTGAATCGCGAAGGCCCGCACAGTGCCATCGTCCGCCCCGCCGAGATTCACTTCCACAACCGCAAGCGCATCGTAACCCTGATCGCGCAGACGCGCGGCGTGCCGCGGCGAAAGGTTCTCGTCGAAGAGGAACTTCACGCTTCCGCGAGAACTACTTCTTCACTCGCAAGCGCTGCAGCGTAGACCAGGCAGGCGCGCAGGTCTTCCAGAGCCAATTGCGGGTAGAAACCTAACAAGTCCTCAGTGGTCTCGCCCGCTGCCATTTTCTGCAGAAGCAGATACACGGGAATCCGGGTTCCCTTGACGCAGGGCTTGCCCATCATTACGTCGGGCTTGGCCTCGATTCGGGGCGGAAGCTTCATTACCTAAAGTTATCACGTTGGGCGAAAGCTGGTCGCCAAGCTGCGGCTGATTCATTCGTTGGAAACCCTCCCGGAGAGCCTGATTCACCACATTCTTAAAGCTCGCATGCGACTTCCGGCGCACGTGCTGCAACATCGATACGACGCCGTCGTCCAGGCTGAGCGTAATTGTCATACGCAAACCATACCATAGCTGTTCTTCGACTCTTCCTCGATCTCGAAGCTCGTCACCACCTCGGCCGTCGGCCGTACCGTGGCCACGGCGCTGCAGTATGTGTTGGTCGAAAGATCGATGGCCCTCCGCACGGCGTCCGGCGAAACTTGTTTGCCGCGCACAATGTGCTTGAGCTCGATGCGGGTGAACGCCCGGGGATGATCCTCGCGCCGCTGAGTATGAACCTCGACGATATAGGAAGTCACTTGCTGGCGCTTTTTCCGCAAAACCGAGATGACGTCGGCCGCGGTGCAACTGGCGAGGCCGGCGATGAACAGCTCCAGCGGGCCGGCGGCGGCGCGGCGTCCGCTTTTTACGTCGATCCTGATTTCATGGCCGCTGGGAACCGTGGCCGTGAAAAACTCATCGCCCGTGTAACGGATGGTCCATTCTTTCGTAAGATTTTTAGCGGGGGGTTCGGTAGGGAGTGGATTCGAGCTCATGCTCCAGCAGTATCACACGTTACACTGAAGCTTCTATGATCGAGACGCCCACGCTCTCTCAAATCCAAAGGGCGCGACAGCAGATCACGCCGTGCGTGAAGCGCACGCAGTTGTGGTCCAGCGCTGCGCTGAGCGAACATTTGCGCACCAATGTCTACGTCAAAGTGGAGGTGCTGCAGAAAACCGGCTCGTTCAAAGTGCGCGGCGCATTCAACAAGATCCTGAGTCTGAAGCCGGAGGAGCGCTGCCAGGGCGTGGTGGCGGTGAGCGGCGGCAACCATGCGCAAGCCGTCGCGTATGCGGCGCGCATGCTGGGATTGCGCTCCGTGGTGCTGATGCCCGAGTCCACACCGCGCAACTATGTGGACGCCACGCGCGGCTACGGAGCCGATATCCTCTTCGCGCCCGACGTGCGCACGGCGTTCGACCGAGTGGCGGAGTATGAGCGCGACGGCTGGGCGTTCATCCACCCTTTTGACGATCTCGACGTCATCGCCGGTCAGGGCACGATCGGGCTGGAAATACTGGAAGATGCTCCGCAGGTGACCGACATTATCGCCAGCATCGGCGGCGGTGGGTTGATCGGTGGGATCGCCGCGGCGGTGAAAGCTCTGAAACCGTCGGTACGTATTTGGGGCGTGGAAACCGAAGGCGCCGACTGCATGTCGAAATCGCTGGCGGCGGGAAAAATTGTCACCATGGAAGCGATCACCTCCATCGCGCGAACCCTGGGAGCGCCCGCGCCGTCGCAACGAACGCTTTTCATGGCGCAGGAGATGCTGGAAAGCGTGACGGTGGTTTCGGACGCGGAGGCCCTGTCGGCGCTGCGATTTCTGCTGGAACGGCTGAAGATATTGACGGAGCCTGCTGCGTCCTGCACGCTGGCGGCGGCCGATCGGCTACAGGAACAGTTCGGGCCGGGGAGTCACGTGGTGCTGGTGCTGTGCGGAGGGAATATGCCGACCGACGATCTGGCGCGGATTTAGGCGGCTTCGAAATCGTTGTCGAGGCCATGACCGCTTTGCAGTGCGGACCCGAGCCGCGACCGAAGGAAGCGGTTTAGCGCGTCCCTAATCCAAGCAGGCCGACGCCCACCAGAATCAGACCCAGCGCCACGAATTTCGAGCGGGTCAGAGCCTCTCCGAAGAACAGCTTCGACCAGAACAGCGTGAACACGTAGCCGAGCGAGACCATCGGATACAGCACGCTGAGGTCGCCATGCTTGATGCCCAGCATGAAGAAGACCCACGAGATCAGGTATCCCGCGATGCCGCCCATCAGTTGCCAATTGGTCGCGAGTGCCGGGATGGTGAACTTCAGGTTTCTGGCTCCGGCCTTCAGGCCGACAGAGCCAAGGCTTCCAATGAACGATGCGAACATCACCCAGGCGACGGATGTGAGAGGCGTGTTCATGAGTTTGCGCTCCGGCTGCCGCTACGCCCGAGGATCGCAACGCCGGCGATGATCACGGCGATGCCGCCTATTCGAAAGGCATTCATGTGCTCATGAAAAATCACCACGGAGAGAATCGCCACCCAAACATAGGAGAGCGAGATGACGGGATACAACACGGAGAGTTCGCCATGCTGCAAGGCCAACACCATCATCACGGCGCCGATGCCGTAAAGTGCGAGGCCTCCCATAAGAGGGATGCTGGTGACGGCCGCGAACACAGTCGTGCTGATCTGGAAATGCATGGAGCCGAGGGCGAGCGCCGTGACGCTGGCCGCCGGAATCTTGTTGAGCGCGTTCGCTCCCGTTTTGATGAAGATTTGCGCAACAGACGCCAGCAAGGTGAAGGCGATCACCATCCACAGGGCCATGCGTTTTTGCCGGTCGGTACTCGTCCGTGGGGCGTCCTTTTGTGGCAAGGGCTTCGGATTCGAATGGATATCATCCTTAATGCGTTCGGGCTTCATGCGTTCGGGCCTCGAGCGTTCGGGCCTGAGGCGGTCATCAACCAGTGCGAGGATTTCACTCGAAGGTTTGTCATTCAGCATAGCGCGGGTGACTGCCAGATCAGGCAGCTATCCTTCCATCGGCGGGACGAGGGTCCAACCGTAGACTGCGACTTCACCCCTCAAAACGCGCCCCGCAGCCATTCGATTTCCGGCCGGTCGCTCAGAATCACGTTGACCAGGTCGAAGCGGACGCGGTCCATGGGCGTGTTGGTTTTGCGGGCGTATTCGCGGGCCGCGCGGCGGATGTGCCGGCGTTTTTCTTCTCCCACGGCGCGGTCGGGAGGGCCGAACTCAGCGCTGCGCCGCGTCTTCACCTCGACGAAGACGAGTTCACCGCCCTGCCAGCCGATTACATCGGTCTCCGCCGAGCCCGACGAAAGCCGATAGTTACGCGCCACGATCGTGAAGCCGTGGCGTTGCAAGTAGCGATGCGCCAGGTCTTCTCCACGGCGGCCTGAGGCGAGATCGGGGCTCCAGACGTGCAAGCGTTTGCGATGCCGAAGCCAGTCAAAGAGTGTGCCGAACATATGTAAACAATCCTGGTGGAAACAATCCTGGAGAGATAGTGGCGCCGCGGTGATTGCATTCTCGGGGAATTCTCGGGACGGAGAAATTTCAGGTACGGGCGGTTAAATCCAGCGGCGCACGCGGGCACGATAAGCAGCGTACTCTTTCCCGAACAGCGCGGTGAGCGCGCGCTCCTCCGGTGCGATTTGGAAGCGATTTATGTAAAGCATGTATGCGGGAAGAAACAGGAAGACCAGCGCATTCGACAGGAAAACCGCCCATCCGGTCAACATCACCAGGCCTCCGAAATACATGGGATTGCGGGTGATCGTATACACGCCCCACGTCACGAGCGAGGAGGATGATTGCGGCGTCGTGGGGTTCACCGTGGTTTTGGCTCGGCGGAATGTCGCGACGCCTGTCATGCCGGTAGCTAATCCGATGGCAAAGATAATAATTCCGAAGACATCATGCTGTGGCAACGCGAACCCGAACTGCGGCGTAGCCCGTGCCGTCAGCCACATCAAGATCGCAAGCATCAACATGACCGCGGGAGGCGGAACCTTCAATTCAAGATTGGGCATGACGCTCCTCGATAGACGATCGCTCGCGACCCAGTACACGGTAACGCGAGGGCGCGGCGAGCGCTTATTGTATCGCTTATTTCAGAAGCGGAGCGCTGGTTTCGAAAGGCGGCGCGGCTGTCTCAGATAGCACGGGCTGGGTTTCCCCATCCACCTCACGGGAGGCCGGCGCAAGAGGATTTAGTAATTGCCCCACGAAATCGGGCGATACCGCTGTCTGTGTTCCGTACCGCGCGGGCCATTCGCCCTTGGGTGCGTAATGCGTGCGGAAAACCCAGTCGACCCACGGCAGCATGGGCGCGAAGTTTTTGTTCAGCGGCTGCTCATAGGTGTGGTGCCAGTGATGAAAGCCCGGCGTCGCGATCAACCATTCCAGAGGCCCGAAGCGCCACTTCAGGTTCGCGTGGATGAAGAAGCCCCACAACGTGCCGACCAACATTACGACGACCGGTACCGCGTCCACACTGCCTGCCAGAGGCCGCGAGAGGCCGAGCACATACATCGGAATGAAGCCGCACAGGCGCGTAAAAACGATATCCACGGGATGCGAGCGGGAGCTGACCAGCCAATCCATTTCCTCGGCGCTGTGGTGGACGGCGTGAAAGCGCCACAGGAACGGGATTTCGTGCGACCAGCGATGGCCCCAGTAGAAGCCGATCTCTCCGACGATCATCGATGCCGCGATGCGCACGGCCAGCGGCAGTGCGCCGGTCCAGGCTTGCAGACCGGCGGGAACCACCTGATGCACTCCCCAGGCGATGGCTGACATCGGAAGGATCAGCAGGCGGCTGGCGGAAAATCCGCTGATGAAGTAGTACGCAACGTCGCGAAAGAAGCCCGCGCGGAGGAGCTTCTGTTTATGGAGCGAGAAGATCTTTTCCAGGGCGCCGAAGATCGCGACCAGAAGGACCAGCCATAGGCACAGCCGCGCAAAGTCCGCCAGGTAGAGCAGAAGGTGCTGGTAAACCTTGGTGGAAAATCCCATCTCCGTTTGTCTTTCGGAAGAAATGGCGATGGCGAATAGGCGGCCCTGCCAGATGCGGGCACTTTCGCTTAGCGCCGTTTACCGCGCAAACGCCGCATTCTCCGTCTCCCACAAACACAGCATGCCTCCGCCAACCAATAAGACGGCGGACGGCTCCGGTGTCGTCGAGTTCAATTCCAGGTCAACGCCGTCTAAGAGAGCAATGGGAGGCAGCGCGCCGGGCGTGGTGCTGGTGGACATAAACGTCAGCACCTGGCTGGCACTGGTCGCCGTGAAGGTCATGGTCTGCAGCGACCAGGGCGAGAACGAACTGAAGCCGCCGGCATTGGCGCCGTCGCCGGTATTCATGACCGTGGAAGACTGCGTATTCGATCCGAAGGTCACTTGCCACCGCTCGTTCGTATTGGCGTTGATGGACTGTTGATTCGTGCCCGCCTGATAGAACGTCAACGTGTAAGTGCCGCCGATGGTGAGGCCGGTGATGGTTTGCGAGAAAGACGCCTCAAAATTCGGGTCGCCATCGCCCGCCACGTAATTGCCGCCGGTGGGGCTCACCGGGATGTAGCCGTTGGGGTTCGTGCCGCCGGCGGTGGGTCCATACAGGTTGAGTCCCGTGTTGCAGGCCGCCGCCAGCTGGCTATCGTTGCAATGATTCCCGTAGCCGAGCGTGCCCTGCGAGAACCCGGTATTGCCGGCGATCGGAAAGACAACCGTAAGAACCTGGTTGTTGACCGAGCAAGGCGTCACCACGCCGCCCGGGACGCAGCTTACGCCCCAACCGGCGACGTTCGATCCGTTGGCACCATCGTTGTTGACGTCCATGAACAGGCTGGAGCCGTTCATACAAGCGGTCCCGCTGGCGACGCTGGGGCAATACTTGCTTCCCACGCCCGAGCCCGTCGATGTATTCATCGTTTCGAAATTGCCGTTGAAAACTAGGTTCGCCTTTGCCGGAACCGCCGTCGCCATTAAAGCCAGGACAGAAAAGGCGACTGCCAGCCCGTGCCTCGACCCTCCCGCTGATAAAACTCCGTTTTTCATAGATATGGACCGGTCCCCCAACGCGGTACTTCAACCGCTCAAGGCTTATACTACCGTCCATACCACCCTTTAAGACATTGGGCATAGTCCCAAGGCGGTAGGGCAAAATCGCTTAACTGGTAGCCGGGAGCCCGAGACATCCGGCTCCGGACCTTAGAAGCCCCATGGATGGAATCAAAATCAGGCGCGGCCGGGATGTCCTCCCGCCGACTTAGTTGTTTAGAATCTGGTCGTAAGACTGATGGTGAAACTTT
The DNA here is from genome assembly GCA_963699945.1 of Terriglobia bacterium. Taxonomy (GTDB): domain Bacteria; phylum Acidobacteriota; class Terriglobia; order Bryobacterales; family Bryobacteraceae; genus Palsa-187. The sequence continues at coordinate 86,074 of CAVOVW010000002.1, read as the reverse complement.
TATCCAACATTTGACATCAAACAACTAAGATTATTGCACTCTATTACACTAACGCGTTATAGTGACTACACGAGGTCGGCAAGATTATGGACTTCAATCGATTTACTGAAAAGCTACAAGAAGGCGTCCGCGCCGCCCAATCGGAGGCGATCCGAAGGGGGCAGCAGCAGGTGGATGTCGAGCATCTTCTGCTCGCGCTGATTGAGCAAGAGGGCGGCCTCGCGTCCTCGATCCTTTTAAAGGCGGGCGTGAACCTGGAAGGCCTGCATCGGCGCCTGTCGCAGGAACTGGACAAGCTTCCCAAGGTTTCGGGCGGCGGCGGAGGGGCCGATCAGGTATACGTCACGTCCCGACTGCAGCAACTATTGACGAAAGCTCAGGACGAGGCCAAGCGTCTAAAGGATGAATATGTGTCGGTGGAGCACGTGGTGCTGGCCGCCACGGACGAAAAGATCTTCAAGGAGTTCGGCATCACGCGCGATCGCCTGATGAAGACCCTGCAGGAAGTGCGAGGCTCGCAAAGAGTGACGAATCAGAATCCGGAAGCGACGTACGAGGCGCTGGAGAAATACGGCCGCGATCTGACGAAGCTGGCCGAGCAGGGCAAGCTGGACCCGGTGATCGGCCGCGACGAAGAGATTCGCCGCGTGATCCAAGTGCTTTCGCGCCGCACGAAGAACAATCCGGTGCTGATCGGCGAGCCGGGCGTCGGCAAAACGGCCATCGTCGAAGGGCTCGCGCAGCGCATCGTGCGCGGCGACGTGCCTGAGGGTTTAAAAAATAAAAAAGTCGTCTCGCTCGACATGGGCGCGTTGATCGCGGGCGCGAAGTTCCGCGGCGAATTCGAAGAGCGCCTGAAGGCCGTGCTGAAGGAAGTGCAATCGGCCGAGGGCAACATCATTCTTTTTATCGACGAGCTGCACACCGTCGTCGGCGCGGGCAAAGCCGAAGGCGCGATGGATGCGGGCAACCTGCTGAAGCCCATGCTGGCGCGCGGCGAGCTGCATTGCATCGGCGCAACCACGCTGGACGAATATCGCAAACATATTGAAAAGGACGCGGCCCTGGAGCGCCGCTTCCAGACCGTGCTGGTGGATCAGCCCTCGGTGGAGGACACCATCTCCATCCTGCGCGGCCTGCGCGAGCGTTACGAGCTGCATCATGGCGTGCGGATCAAGGATTCGGCGATGGTCGCGGCGGCGGTGCTGAGCAATCGCTACATCTCCGATCGATTTTTGCCCGATAAAGCCATCGACCTGGTGGACGAAGCGGCCGCGAAGCTGCGCACCGAGATCGATTCGATGCCGGCGGAGCTGGACGAAGCCACGCGCCGCCAGATGCAGCTTGAGATCGAACGCGAGGCTTTGAAGAAAGAATCCGACAGCGCGTCGAAAGAGCGGCTGAAGAAGCTGGAGAAAGAGCTGGCCGAGATCAAGACGCAAACAGCCGGACTCCGCGCCCAATGGCAAGCGGACCAGGAAGCAACTAAAAAAACAGCGCGACCTGCGCGCGCAACTGGAGCAGGTGAAGCTGGACATCGAACAGGCCGAGCGCGCCTACGATCTGAACAAAGCCGCCGAGCTGAAGTACGGCAAACTGACGGCGCTGGAAAAACAGATCGAGGCGGCGGACAAGCAGACGACGCTGATCAAAGAGGAAGTGGACGAAGAGGACATCGCGCAGGTGGTGAGCCGCTGGACCGGCATCCCTCTGAACAAACTGCTGGAAGGCGATATCCAGAAGCTGACGCATCTGCCCGAGGAACTGCACAAGCGTGTGGTGGGGCAGGATGAAGCCGTCGATGCCGTGGCCGATGCTGTGCTGCGCGCTCGTGGAGGGTTGAAAGATCCGAAGCGGCCTATCGGCAGCTTCCTGTTCCTGGGACCGACGGGCGTGGGCAAGACCGAGCTGGCGCGCGCGCTGGCGCAGTTCCTGTTCGATGACGAGCACGCGATGATCCGCGTCGACATGTCGGAGTATCAGGAGAAGCACACGGTTTCGCGCCTGGTGGGCGCGCCTCCCGGCTACGTCGGCTACGACGAAGGCGGACAACTGACGGAAGCGGTGCGGCGGCGTCCTTACTCCGTCGTGCTGCTGGATGAAATCGAAAAAGCGCATTCAGCGATGTCTTCCACGTGCTGTTGCAGGTGCTGGACGACGGCCGCCTGACCGATGGCCAGGGCCGCACGGTGGATTTCAAAAACACCATCGTGATCATGACGTCGAACGCGCAGAAGGACGAGCTGACGCGGCTGTTCCGTCCCGAGTTTCTGAATCGCGTGGACGAAATTATCACGTTCCACAGATTGACGGAAGCGGACCTGAAGAAGATCGTGACCATCCAGCTTGCCGGATTGCAGGCGCGATTGGCAGAGCGGCGCATCACGCTGCAGCTTTCCGACGCGGCGAGCGAGCATCTGGTGAAAGTGGGCTACGATCCGGCCTATGGCGCGCGTCCTCTGAAGCGCGCCATTCAAAAGGAGATCGAGACGCCCCTGGCACGGCGGCTGGTGGCGGGTGAAATTCGCGATGGACAAAACGTGGAACTGGACGAAAAGGATGGTGAGCTGACTTTTGCGGTCAGCTCGCCTCGCAAATCGAAGGACGGGCCGAAGGAAGAATCGAAAGCGCACGCCGACGCATCTTAATGGGAGAAGGAAAAAGCCATGGGTGAGATATTGAAACCGGAAATCAAAACGCTGCCGTTGCTGCCGCTGAAGAACTCGGTGCTCTTCCCCGGCATGTTCATGCCGTTGACCGTGGGGCGCCCGGGATCGATCGCCGCCGTGGAAGCGGCTCTCGCGACCGAAGACAAAGAAGTGATCGTGGTGGCGCAACGCGATCCTGAGCACGAAGCGCCGAACGCCGCCGAATTGTTTACCATCGGCACGCGCGCGGCCATCCGCAAGGTGGCCCGCTCGAAGGGCGATCACATTGAAGTGATGGTGATCGGCCTGGAGCGCGTGGTGGTCGTAAAGGTGGAGGAGAGCAAGGGCGACGGCGCGGCATATCTTTCCGCGCGCGTCCAGGATCTGCCCGCGCCCGACGATAGCTCGCGCGAGATTGAAGCGCTCACGCTGTCCATCGTGGAACTGGGCACGAAGCTCGCCAACTTCATTCAGGCGCCCACAGGAACTCCGCAGGAACTCGCGCGGATGTTCACGGCGCACGAAGATCCGCTGCGGCTGGCTTACCTGGTGGCATCGCTGCTCAGCCTGGAAGCCGTGAAGGCGCAGGCGTTGTTGGAGAGTCCCTCAAAGTTGGAAGCTCTGCGGCTGACGCACGGCTGGCTGGCGCATGAGGTGGAAGTGCTGGACCTGCGCAACAAGATCGCCGAAGACGCGCGCGGTGAAATATCGCGAGAGCAGAAGGAGTACATCCTTCGGCAGCAGAAGAAAGCCATCGAGCAGGAGCTGGGCGAAAAGGAAAACGGCCAGGAGACCGAGGACCTGCGCAAGCGCCTCGCAGAGGCCGACATCCCCGCCGAGGCACGCAAGGAAGCCGAACGCGAGCTCGGACGGCTGGAGAAGATGTCTTCGGCATCGCCCGAGTTCAACATCATTCGCACGTGGCTCGAATATGTGATCGAGCTGCCGTGGAACAAGAAGAGCGACGATAACCTCGACCTGAAGCAGGCGCGGCAGGTGCTGGACGAAGATCACTTCGGCATCACCAAGGTGAAGGAGCGCATCCTCGAACACCTGGCCGTGCTGAAGCTGAATCCCGAGGCGAAGGCTCCGATCCTGTGCTTCGTGGGCGCGCCCGGCGTTGGCAAAACGTCGCTGGGGCAATCGATCGCACGCGCGCTGGGCCGCAAGTTCGAGCGCATGAGCCTCGGCGGCTTGCATGACGAAGCCGAATTGCGCGGTCATCGACGGACTTATATCGGCGCGATGCCCGGTCGCCTCATTCAGGCGATGCGGCGCGCGGGGTTCGCGAATCCCGTGCTGATGCTGGACGAAGTGGATAAGCTCGGCCGCGATTTCCGCGGCGATCCCGCGGCGGCGTTGCTCGAAGTGTTGGATCCGGAACAGAACAAGACGTTCCGCGATAACTACCTCGACCTGCAGTTCGACTTATCGAAGGTGATGTTCGTCACCACGGCGAATACACTCGATACGATTCCCGCGCCGCTGCTGGACCGCATGGAAATCCTGCGGCTCTCCGGCTACAGCGAAGAGGAAAAGGCGCAGATCGCCACGCGTTACCTGATTCCGCGCCAGCTCAAGCAAACCGGCTTGACGGCGGAGCAGGTGACCATCACGGAAGATGGTTTGAAGAAAATCATCTCGGCGTACACGCGCGAAGCCGGCGTGCGGCGCCTGGAGCAGGCCATCGGCCGCGTGATCCGCAAGATTGCGCTGAAGTTCGCGGAAGGCGCGACGGGTCCCATAGCGGTCAAGACCGAAGATGTGGTCGAGATGCTCGGGACCGGAGCCTTTCACGCAGGAACAAGCCCGGCGCGAAATGCCGGCAGGCGTCGTGACCGGCCTCGCCTGGACCGAAACCGGCGGCGATGTGCTGTACATCGAAGCGGCTCTGCAGCACGGCAGCAAGGATCTGACCATCACCGGCCAGCTCGGCGAAGTGATGCAGGAATCCGCGCGCATCGCTCGCAGCTATCTATGGAGTCATGCGCCGGACTTCGGCTTCAAGGTCGATCAGTTCACGCAGGCCGGCGTGCACGTCCACGTGCCGGCGGGCGCCATCCCGAAAGATGGACCCTCGGCCGGCGTCACGATGACCACGGCGCTCGCCTCGCTGTACTCGGGCATTCCCGCACGCAGCGATACGGCGATGACCGGCGAAGTGACACTCACCGGCCTGGTGCTGCCCATCGGCGGCATCAAGGAGAAAGTGCTGGCGGCGCGGCGTGCTGGAATCAAGCGCGTGATCATGCCGCGAGCGAATCAGAAGGACCTGCGTGATCTTCCGCAGGAAGTTCGCGACGAGATGACGTTCATCTTCGCGGATCGCGTGGAAGACGTCCTGCGCGTGATGTTGCCGGATCTCGTGATCGCGGCACCGACCGCCAAAGCGGCGTAATCGAAGTTGTTCCTCCGTGAAGCGTGGCTTGCCTTTCCAGGCGGCCACGCTTTTTTTGTTTGGATAGCTGTAACATGGCCTCATGAGGCCGCTTCGTAACTTTGCCCCGCCCCTTCTAGCCGGATTGCTTTTCAGCGCAACGCTCTTTGGCGCGCAGCCAACCGTTCAGGATGCCAAAAAGTTTCTCGACGACGCCCAGAAAAAGCTCTTCGACCTGAACCTGGATGCGAGTCAGGCCGACTGGATAAAGTCCACCTACATTACGGACGACTCAGAGGCCGTCGCCGCGCGAGCCGACGAAAGGGCCATCGCCGAAAGTGTGCGCCTCGCCAAAGGCGCCGTCGCTTTCGACAAAGTGAAGCTGCCGCCGGATATGGCGCGCATGATGAAGCTGCTGAAGAACGGCCTTGTGCTGGCCGCGCCATCGAATCCTGCCGAGAGCGCCGAGGTAACGCGGCTCGCGGCTTCGCTCGAAGGAACATATGGAAAAGGGAAGTACTGCCCCGAGGGCGGCAAGCCGTGCATGGATATCGAAGCCATCACGCGCGTGATGGCCAGCAGCCGTAATCCCGATGAACTGCTCGACGCCTGGCGCGGCTGGCACACCATCTCGCCGCCGATGCGCAAGGACTTTCAGCGCTTCGTCGAGCTCTCGAACAAAGGCGCTCGCGAGCTCGGGTTCAAAGACACCGGCGCGATGTGGCGCTCGAAGTACGACATGCCGCCCGACGAGTTCGCCAAGGAAGTGGATCGGCTGTGGGAGCAGGTGCGTCCTTTATATCTTTCGCTGCACGCGTATGTGCGCGCGAAGCTGCGCGAAAAATATGGCGCGAACGTCGTTCCCGCCAACGGGCCGATTCCCGCGCATCTGCTCGGAAACATTTGGGCGCAGGATTGGTCGAACGTTTATAACCTGGTCGCGCCTGCCGACACCGACCGAGGCTACGATCTGACGCAGATTCTAACGGCTCGCAATACGAAGCCTTTGGACATGGTGCACTATGGCGAAAACTTCTTCACCTCGCTGGGATTCGCGCCGCTGCCGCCCACTTTCTGGGAGCGCTCCATGTTCACCAAGCCTCGCGACCGCGACGTCGTATGCCACGCCAGCGCCTGGGATCTCGATAGCCTCGATGACCTGCGTCTCAAACTTTGCATCGATATTACGGAAGAGGATTTCCTCACGGTCCATCACGAACTGGGCCATAACTTTTATCAACGCGCCTACAACAAGCAGCCGTATCTGTTCCGCGATAGCGCGAACGACGGATTCCATGAAGCCATCGGCGACACGATCGCGCTTTCCGTCACGCCCGAATATCTAGTGAAGATCGGATTGCTGGATAAGGCTCCCGACGCCTCCAAGGATATCGGCCTGCTGCTGGCACGCGCGATGGAGAAGATTGCGTTCCTGCCGTTCGGCCTGATGATCGATCAATGGCGCTGGAAAGTTTTCTCGGGCGAAATCACGCCCGAGCAATACAACAAGGCATGGTGGGATCTGCGCCTGAAGTATCAGGGCGTCGCGCCGCCGATGGAGCGGGGCGAATCGTATTTCGATCCCGGCGCGAAGTATCACGTCGCGGCGAACGTCCCTTACACGCGCTACTTTTTGTCGTTCATCATGCAGTTCCAGTTTCACCGCGCGCTGGCGGCCGCCGCAGGATGCCCCGGCAACTCCTCCACGCCGCTGAATCGCTGCTCCATCTACAACAACAAGGACGCGGGCAAGAAGCTCGACACCATGCTCGCCATGGGCGTGAGCCGCCCCTGGCAGGACGCCATGCAGGAGATCACGGGCCAGCGCCAGATCGACGCCACCGCGATCCTCGATTATTTCGCGCCGCTGCAAAAGTGGCTGGACGAGCAGAACAAAGGCAAACCAATCGGCTGGTAGCCGACACGCGTACGATCTGGATCGGCGTCGTCGTGGGAAAATAGAAAAATCCCATGACAGGTTCCCAAGTTCGCCAGAAATTCCTGGATTATTTCGCCGCACGCGGCCATCGCGTGGTGCGCAGTTCGTCGCTGGTGCCCGCCAACGACCCCACGCTGCTGTTCACCAACGCGGGCATGAACCAGTTCAAGGACATTTTCCTCGGCGAGGAAAAGCGCGACTATTCGCGCGCCACCACTTCGCAAAAGTGCGTGCGCGCCGGCGGCAAGCACAACGATCTCGACAACGTCGGCTACACGCGCCGCCATCACACGTTTTTCGAGATGCTCGGGAATTTTTCGTTCGGCGATTATTTCAAGAAGGATGCGATCGCCTACGCATGGGAGCTGATCACCAAGGAATACGGCCTGCCCAAGGACAAGCTCTATATCACCGTATTTCGCGAGGACGACGAAGCTGAGAAGTTGTGGCAAGAAGTCGCGGGCGTGCCGAAGGATCGCATCTTCCGCCTCGACGAAAAAGACAACTTTTGGCAGATGGGCGAGACCGGCCCGTGCGGCCCTTGTTCAGAGATTCACTACGATCTGGGCGTCGAGGCTGCCGCACCCGGCCGCGAGAACGAAAAGTTTCCTGATGACGGCGGAGGTCGCTTCGTCGAAATCTGGAATCTGGTGTTCATGCAGTACGATCGCGACACCAGCGGCAAGTTCAATCCGCTTCCCCGCCCCTCGATCGACACCGGCATGGGACTGGAGCGCATCGCTGCCGTGATGCAGGGCGTCCTGTCGAACTACGACACGGATCTACTCAAGCCGATCATTCTCAAATGCGCCGATCTACTCGGGAAAACCTACGGCGCGGGAAACACAGAACAAGATCAGCGCATCGACACCGTGCTGCGCATCAACGCGGATCACGCGCGCGCTACTGCTTTCCTGATCAATGACGGCGTGCTGCCTTCGAACGAAGGCCGCGGCTACGTACTGCGCAAGATCATGCGACGCGCGATGCGCAACGCCCGCATGACCGGCACGACCGAGCCATATCTCTACAAGCTGACCGGGTTCGTCGCCGAGCACATGGCCGACGCGTATCCCGAAATGATGGAAAGCGTGCAACGCGTCGCACGCGTGGTTCGCGATGAAGAGCGGCGCTATGCGACTACGTTCCAGGTGGCCGAAAAAGTTTTCTACGACGAAGCCGCGAAGGCCAGGGACAAACTGCTGCCCGGCGACGTCGCATTCAAGCTCTACGACACGTACGGCCTCGCGCTGGAAGAGCAGCAGGACATGGCGCAAGAGCGCGGCATGGGCGTCGATCTCACGGGCTTCGAAATGGAGATGGACAAGCAGCGCACGCGCGCACGCGCCAGTTGGAAGGGCGCTGAAAAAGCGGCCGCGCGCCCGGAGTTGCAAGGCGTTCCGATAACGGAATTCGTGGGACGAGAGACATTGGAAACCGAAGCGAGAATCGAGCTTGCGTCCGAGACTGAAGCCTTTCTGGATCGCACACCGTTTTACGCGGAATCCGGTGGTCAGGTCGGCGATACCGGCGTGCTCATTTCGAAGGCTACGGGCAACGTGATCGCGAACGTCGAAGGGGCGATGTACGGCGCCCCGAAGAAGACACTTCATAAAATCAAATGGGTCGACGGCGCTCCCCGAAGCACCGGCGAAGTCGTGATCGCTCGCGTGGACGCGCACTCGCGCTCGTCAACAATGCGCAATCATACCGGCACGCACCTGCTGCACGCCGCGCTGCGCAAGGTGCTGGGCACGCACGTAAAACAGGCTGGCAGCGTGGTGGAACCCGGCCGCCTGCGTTTCGACTTCACACATTACGCCTCGATGGACGCCGACGAAATCGCCGAAGTCGAACGGCTGATGAACCAGGAGATTCTCGCCAATCGCGAAGTGCATACCGACGTGATGGATCTGGATCACGCGCTGAAGACCGGCGCGATGGCGCTGTTCGGCGAAAAATATGGCGATCAAGTCCGCGTCGTCTCGATCGACGAGCCGGATGGCGATATCTTCAGCAAGGAACTCTGCGGCGGCACGCACGTTTCGCGCACGGGCGATATCGGAGTCTGCAAGATCGTCTACGAAGGTTCCATTTCGGCAGGCGTCCGGCGCATCGAAGCCGTCACCGGTGAGGGCGCGCTGAAGCGTTTTCAGGACACGCAGTCGCAACTGGCGCGTGTCGCGGGGGTGGTGCGCAGCTCGGAAGACGAAATGGTGGAACAGATCGAAAAGCTGATGGCGAAGGAAAAAGTCCTCGAACAGGAGGTGCAGCAGCTCAAAACAAAAGCCGCCCAGGCTGAGGCAGGCGATCTGGAATCACAGGCTCGCGAGATTAAAGGCGCCAAGGTCCTGGCCGCGCGGGTCGACGGATTCGATCGCGCGCAGCTCCGCACACTGACCGACGCGCTGCGCAATAAGTGGAAGAGCGCCGTGGTCGTGCTCGCTTCGGCCAAAGATTCGGACGTGTCCATCGTCTCCGGCGTCACGAAGGATCTCACGGCAAAAGTCCACGCAGGTAAATTAGCTGGCGCCGTCGCACAGGCTGTCGGAGGCAAGGGCGGCGGACGTCCCGACATGGCGGAAGCCGGCGGCAAAGATCCTGCAGGCTTGGAGAAAGCTTTGGCCGACGTTTACGCGATCGTCGAAGGAATGCTGTAACGGCCTTATGGAAACCTTCGACGTCGTCATTGTCGGTGCAGGACCCACGGGGCTCGCCTGCGGCATCGAGCTGAAGCGCCGCGGCGTGAGCGCCGTGCTGATCGACAAGGGCTGCGTCGTTAATTCGCTCTACAACTATCCGACGAACATGGTGTTCTTCACCACGCCGGAGCTATTGGAAATCGGCGACATCCCCATGACGTCGCTGAACGAGAAGCCCGTGCGCGGCGAGGCGCTGAAGTATTATCGTCGCGTGTCGGAGCACTACAAGCTCGATATCCGCCAATACCAGCGCGTGGAACGCACCACGGGCAACGACGGAGCGTTCGTGACACACGCCGTGGACGCCCACAGTTGCCCGCAAACGTATGCCTCGAAGAAAGTGATCTTCGCCATGGGCTATTACGACGTGCCCATCATGCTGAACGTGCCGGGCGAGAACCTGCCCAAGGTCATTCACTATTACAAAGAAGCGCATCCGTATTACAACCACGACGTACTGGTGATCGGCGCAAAGAACTCTGCGGCCATTTCGGCCTTAGAACTCTGGTGGACCGGGGCGCGCGTCACGCTGGTCCATCGCGGCGAAGGGATTCACAAGAACGTGAAGTATTGGATCAAGCCAAACATCGAAAACCGCATCAAGAACGGCGAGATTCCAGCGTATTTCAAATCGCACGTCGCCGAGATCCGCGAGGACTCGGTCCGCATCGTGACGCCGGACGGCGATAGGACCATCAAGAACGATTTCGTATTTGCGATGACCGGCTACAAACCCGACACGGAATTTCTAGCCGCGCATGGGATCGTCTTCGACCCGACCAGCGCGCGTCCGAACACAAACAAAGAGACGCTGGAAAGCGATCGTAAAGGGATTTATCTGGCGGGCGTGCTGGTAGCAGGCATGCACACGAACGAAATTTTCATCGAGAACGGGCGCTTTCACGGGAAGCTGATTGCCGAAGCGATCGCGGCCGCCCTACGCTAGTCCTCGGCGAGCAAACTCTCGGCGCATGCAAGTGGCCCCAAGCTAACGCATGGACTTTACCAACATCCGCAAATAGCAAAAGCCCCGCCCTTTCGAGCGAGGCTTCTCAAAAACGAGTAACGAATTCTTAGATTAGTTGGCCTTGTGAGCCGGGGCCGGCTTCTTCGCCGCCGCAGACGTGGGAGCGCCGCCCGTGGCAGGTTCCTTCAGCAGCTTCTCAACCAGGGCCCGTATGTAGCCCTCGTCCTGCAGTTCCGGCGTCCCCGTCGACATGGTCTGCGCGACGATGGTGCCTCGGCGATCCAGCACGGCCACTTGCGGAACCACCCAGCGATCCATCACCGGGATGTTCAGATAGCTGATGACCGAATCGCGCGTAGCCCAACCCACCGGGAACCCGATGCCGAATTCTTTCACGAACTGCGTCGCCATCGCGCCGTTGGCATCATTGAAAATCGTGCCGAGCACCTGCAGCCCGCGCGGGCCGTACTCCTGCTGCAGCTTCGTCAGCATCTGCGCTTCATGCTGGCAGTGCGGGCAAGTGGTGAACATGAACGGCAGCACCAGCACCTTGCCTCGATAGGAAGAAATCAGCACCTGCTTGCCGGAAGGATCCGTGATGGTGAATTCCGGCGATTTGCGCGGCGTGCCCGGCGCATACGGCGGAGCTCCTCCAGGAGGAGCCGCGATCACGGGAACAGTCAATGCGGTAGCGGCGAGCGCCAGAAAGGCGGAAGCGATAAGTCGCATAAATTTGATTTACCTCGGCTCTTAACAGCTTACTCCAAACCAATGGGCAAAGTGTGCGGCGGCGACCTGATCCGAATCGAACAAAAATGCCGCCGTTTTGCCGTCGATTACTCAGAACCTTACTGCATTCCCTCTACGGATTGGACGGAGGTTCCGGCCAGTCGTACCGTAAATCGGCCGTTGTCGCCCACGCCCTTAATTTCGTCCGGCGCGCGGGAATCCACGTGCATTTTTTTCCACTTTTTCTCGAGCACCCGTTCGTACAGCGTGAAGAACGTCCGGGCCGCCCCGGGCGAATCCCACTCGGAGCCATATATAAGGAGGGGCGCGCCATCCTTCTTCCGTTCATACACGCGGAACTCCCCGCCCCGCCAGTGGATCGACGCGGCGTCCGCCGTCTTGCGATCTGTGAACTGCCGCAGCAGAATCTCATGGTCGAACTCGCCCACGTTGCCGCCGATCAGATCGCGATATTCCTTCGCGTGCGGGCCGATCTCGGCGGAAAGCAAGGGCAGCATCAGCTCCTTGGGAGCCACATGTTCGAAATAGTCTTCGGCGTGCATCACCTGCTGCGTGCTGGCGGGCGGCTGGTCGAACACTTCGTTGAAACTCTTCATCCCCAGGCGCCGGAAAACGGCATCCTGGAATCGCGCGCCTTCGTCGTAAGGAAACAGCAGCGATTCGCGCACATATAAAGGAGCTGACGTCAGCACCGGGAAATTGCCTGATTCCTGCGCATCGTCCACCTGTTCCTTCAGGACGTCCGGCGGCACCTCCGCCGCACCTCCCGCAAGCTTCGATTCATAGGCCCAAGTCAGCCACGTGGCTTGCCCTTCCATCACGGCTTCCCGCGCGGTGGATTCGTCGCTATCGGGCGAGCCCTTATTCAAATATTTGCCCAACGGATGCTGCTGATCCGCCAGTGCGTGCGCCAGTTCATGCACCAGCGCCATGCGCTGCTCCGCTCCGGGAGGCGTGGAATCCAGAATGAACAGCCGCTTCTTTTTATAATCGTAGAAAGCCGCAGCCTGCTCGTCCAGCAGGTCCACCGTTTCCCGCGCCAGGCTGAAATCCTGCGGCACCAGCCCGAACATTTTCAGAGCCAGCTCTTCCGCGCGGATCTCCTTCTCGGCCGATTTTCCCTTCGTGTGATCTTCCACCGATTTACGAAACGACTCGCGCGTCAGGATCTCCGACGGCACTTTGCGCCGCACCTGCCAGCCCGTGATTTCCGAGAGTGTGCGCACGATGCCGTCCACTTCGTTGAACAGCGCCATCCGGGGTTGCGCCGCCAAAGGGGAAGAAAGCGCCAGCGCGGCAAGAAGCAATCGGCGAATCATTTTCCGCCACCAGCGTAGCACGCCGCCCCCTTTTTCCATGCCACGTCGGCGCGCGGCCAAGCTATAGAAGATATAAAATGTTCAAGACGGCGTACGTCAAATCCACCAAGTCGAAGAAGGAGCCGCTATGTGCGATCAAGACCATTTCGAGGAAGACCTCAAGTTATTTGAAGCGCAGCATATGGTAACGCGCAAGCAATTCGGCGCGATGCTGGCCGCGGGCGTATCGATGATGCTGCCGCAGGTCGCGAATGCCGCAGCCGTCGTTGACGCCGACGTGAACGTGAAAACGCCCGATGGTGTCGCCGATGCCTACTTCGTGCATCCCGCCACCGGCACCGCCCCCGGCGTTCTGATCTGGACCGACATCTTCGGCCTCCGGCCCGCGTTCCGCACCATGGCGAAGCGCCTCGCCGAATCGGGCTATTCGGTGCTGGTGACGAATCCGTTCTATCGCACGCAGAAAGCCCCCACCTCGGCGCAGGGGTCGGCCACGCCCATTCCGCAGCTGATGCCGTTGGCGCAAAGCCTGAACGAAACCACTCATATAACGGATGCCAAGGCGTTCATCGCATGGCTGGATCAGCAGCCGTCGGTAGCCAAGAACAAGAAGATCGGCACGCAAGGTTATTGCATGGGGGGAACCATCGCGATTCGCACCGCATACGCCGTGCCCGATCGCGTCGGCGCGGTCGCATCCTTCCACGGCGGCGTCCTGGCAACGGATAAGCCCAACAGCCCGCATCTGCAGGCGACGAAGACCAAGGCGCAATACCTCATCGCCATCGCAGCGAACGACGATATGCGCACTCCCGGCGAAAAGGACGTTCTGAAAGAGACGTTCGCGAAAGCGAACATCCCCGCCGAGATCGAAGTATACGCGGGAGCCGCCCACGGCTGGTGCCCGCCGGATTCGCAGGTGTACAACGAGCCTCAAGCCGAGAAGGCATGGAGCCGCCTACTCGTGCTGTACGGCAAAGCGTTGGCATAGATCATAAACAGCGTCATCCCGAATCCGGCGTAGCGCACAGCGTCTCTCAGCGTTGTGCGCGCTTGAAAAGAGCCGGTGAGCGGCCTGCTTTGGGGCGCCCTTCAGAACCGCGAATGTCAATGAGCGGGCACCAAGCAACGAACCGCAAAAACAGCAGGCCCCTCATGCGCTTCGCAATTCGGGATGACGTGTAGATTGAATTGGAAGTTATTTTTTCCGGTCGTACAACGACGCGCCTTCCGTCTGGCCCAGCACCAAACGCGTCACCTTCCCGCTCCCATCCAAAACAAACTCCGCCACCGCGCCCGTCGATTCGAACTTCGTCTCCGATTGCGGAATCATCGGCAGCGCGTTCAGATACAGCCTACCGTTCACGATCGTCACGCTCTGATGGTGCCCCATGAACGCGGCCACGGTAGTGGACCCGCCAACAAAATCGTACGCCCCGACGTACTTCGCCATCGCAGCCGGGCTCAGTTGGACGCCTTTACCCGCCGTGGCGATCATGTGCACGCGGTTGCGATCGCTTTCGTTACAAACATTTTCCAGCATGTCCGTGTCGGCCTCGTATGTCGCCGTCAGTGAAAACGTCAGCGGATGAGTCAGCGTTTCCGGATCGTCAAACGTAATCTGAAACTGCATGTGCCCGAAATCCACGCGCCGGAATTTCTCGGTGACGCGCAGTAGTTCGGAATGCGGATGCCCCGCGCGATCAAGCCAAGTGCGGTCATTGAAACCCGCCGAGTCCACGACGAACGTGTCGCCCTCCCCCAATTTTTCCCAATGTCCCACCGAGTACCCCAGCCACGTTGGATTCGGATCCTCCGGAAGCCTGCGGCCGTCGGTATAAATCTGGCGATACCGTCCCGTGCCGCTTTCATACAGCACCGCCGTCACGCCCGCCGATTGGATAATCCGGTAGCCCGTATTCAGCATGTCCGATGGCCCGCCCGGCAGGCAACCAGTGACCGGATCGTCGCGCCGAAAATCGTCCACGCGCTTCAGGAACAGAGCTTCCGCCGCCGGCTTGAAAACGCTTTCGTCCTTCAGATCCTGCACCACGTCGAACTTGTAAGGATTCGTTTCCGGCCGCCACATGCCCGACAAATCGGGCGTGCCATCGGCCATCTTCGGCGCAGGAGCCTTCAGATTCGGCTTGCCATCGGCGGTGCGCGGAATCCCCGGCGTGCGATAGTCCAGCCACTGCGCGCCAAGCGTCGGCACCAGCAACAAGACTAACGGAATCACAAAACGCGTAGCCGTACGAATCGGAAGCACGGCTCACAATTTTATACGTTCCGAGCCGCGCGCAAAAGGGGAGGTGTAAACCGACCGCGCCATCTCCATAACTGCCGCGTACTGGTAGCAGTCGCCATATGATCTTACGGGGGGTGTTTCGGAGCCGCGAGAGTCATCGAGCGGAGTGAAAAACGGGCGGAGCCCGTCGCCAATTGACCCGTTTCCAAAGCCGCAACTACGCTATAATGAAAGTTCTCATGGCAGACGACAAACTTTATTCCGCCCAATACGTAGGCAGCGGCACGTTCATCATCAGCAAGCCCAAGCGCAAGGCCCGCAAGCTCCGCCAGTCGAAGCTGAAGGGTACTGTGCGCGGCGCGCGCAAGTAACGACATCATCGCGCGGCCCCCCGCTAGGCAAGATCTCCGAGCTCAGGATACTGACGTTCGGACTCCCTTGAACGCATCTGTGCCTTGACCTCTTCCCGCGTTCTTTCTTTTACACTTCCTTAACAAAAATCAAGGCTCCGATGAACGGACCCTTAACGTCCCGCCGCTACGATTGTGTGCGGTGACGACCCGCGCTTGTATCGGCGCGCGCGCTCAGTCGCCGGCGCATTTGACGGAAAGGCATCGACGATAAGTGACACGAACATCCTGCAAGTTCCCCCCATTCGGAGGACGAATCGCCGCTCTATCGGCCATCGCGATGATGGCAGCATCCACCGCGGCGGCGCATCATTCTTCGTCGGCCTACGACCTCACGCAGCACATTGAATGGAAGGTTACGGTCACGCAGTTTCAGTTCGTCAATCCTCACGCCTACGTCTTCTTCACCATGCAGGACCCGAACGGCAAACAGGTGAAGGGCCGCTGCGAGCTTCCTGCCGTCATAGCCCTGCGGCGTGTCGGTTGGACGCGCACCACGCTCGTTCCCGGACAACAAGTTCTGCTCAAGGGCTCTCCCGGCAAAAACGAAGCGGACGTCTGCTATATGAATTCGTTCATCGGCCAGGACGGCCGCGAAATCGGCCGCGCCGAAGACTTCACCAAGGGAGGCGCCGATCCTCTGGCCACGCTCGCCACGAACGCGAACCGGCCCGCCTTTTTGTCGGATGGCCATCCCAACCTGAACGGTCCGTGGGTCGGCGTCGGCGTCGAGGGACGCGGCCCCGGCGCACGTGGTCCCGGGCCCGGTTTTGAAGGAAAAAAAGGTCCCGGATTCGAAGGCAAAAAAGGTGGACCCGGACGCGGAGGTCCTCGACCGGAAGAAACGGAAGCCGGCAAACTCGCCGCCGCCAAGTACGATCAGCCCTTCGACGATCCCGCCATCAAGTGCGATCCCGCCAACATCCTGTTCGGCTGGGTGCACGATCGCCACGTAAACGAAATCAAGCAGACCGAAAAAGAAATCACGCTCACCTACGGCTACATGGATCTGGTGCGCACCATCCGCATGGACCGCACCGAGCATCCCAAGAACGCCAAGCCCTCGCGCGGCGGAGATTCCATCGGCAAGTGGGACGGCGAAACGCTCGTGGTCGATACCGTCGACTTCCTGCCCGGCGTCCTGATCCCGATCAACGGCGTGCAACACAGCGGCGAGATGCACACCGTAGAGCGCTTCACGTTTGATCCCGCCACCAAGCGGCTCACTCGCGAATACCGCGCCGACGATCCGCTCTACCTTGTGAACGCCTACACCGGCCGTGACATGATGGAAATTTCCAACGAACCTCACGTGCCCTACAACTGCAAAGAGCTTTCGGGCGCCAACAACAAGCGCCCCATCGCGAAAAACTAAACCCCTCGCGCCTCCGATACAACCCCGGGCGTAAGCCAGGGGATACAGCCGAGTGGTCAATCAAGCTCTTCGTAGGGCGGGGGGCCTAACCCGGCCGCCACAATCAGTAAAATGAATCGAGCATCCGCACGGAAATGCCGACGAAGCCAACGATTCTCATTGCCCTCCTTGGTTTGACCGCCGTGGCTTCAGCCGCGCCCCCGGATTGGACCGGCTATTACATGCTGGCCCGCGGCCGCGATCTCACCGGCCTCAACGTCGTCAATCCCGACCTGAACGAAACCGTCAAGGATCATCTCCAATCCTGGGCCAAGCTTAAAATGCAGGCCACGGACGGCGTCGCCGATGACACCGGAGCAGTTTGCATGTCCACCGGCATTTTGCGCGCGCCCGGCACTCCTTTCTCCGGCAACTTCCTCATGCTGCCGCAGCCTGACAAGGTGATCATGTCGTTCTGGGAAGCGAACACATCGCGCGTGCGCCGTATTTATCTCACGCGCGATCATCCGCGCAACCTGCGTCCCACATGGAACGGAGATTCCGTCGGCCACTGGGAAGGTGACGGCCCGCAAGCCACGCTGGTCATCGACACCATCGGCTTCAACGACAAATCCTGGCTCAGCGGCGACATGACGCCGCATACCGAAGAAACGCATCTGCGCGAACGCATGAAACAGATCGAGCACAACAGCAACACCTACCTCGAGCTCATCGGCATCGTCGAGGATCGCCACGCGCTCACATCGGCTTACACCTACACGCGCTACTACAAGCGGCAAACCATCGAAATCCCGGAGCACATCTGCGCCGACGACATCGCCATGTGGAAGCAATGGCGCGACGACGAGCTAAAGCTCCTGCATCAGCGCGCCAGCGAGGTGAAGTAGCTCAATGAAGCCACGCGTACCTCACCCTTTGTCATCCCGAGCGAAGTCGAGGGATCTCGCGCTGCTCCTTTTCGCAACGCTGACCTATACAACACACGTTTCCGCACAACAGCCACCCAACATCGCCGGCGTCTACCAATCCATCCCCAACAGCGTCACGCTGCCGGGCGGACTCAAAAACACCGGCTCCCCCAACGAAGTCTCGCTCACGCCCGCAGCCGCGCAGCAGTCGAAGGCGATCAACCTCAAGGAAGATCCCTGGCGCACCTGCCAGCCCGTTGGCCAATTCCGCATGATGGCCCGCGAAGGCACGAAAGTGGAGCTGGCGCCCGAAAAAACCGTGTTCGCGATGCTCTATGAAGACGTGGCCCACGGACTCATGCGAACTATTTATCTGAACCGCGCCCACATCGAAGGGCCCGTCGCCGCTCCCGATCCGAACATTGAGGCGTCGAAAGGAACCTGGTTTGGCGATCAGATCGCCAAATGGGAGGGAGCCACACTCGTGATCGATTCCACCGGCTTCAATACCCGCACCTGGCTCAACGACCGCGGCGCGCAGCACAGCGACGCACTGCATTTGATCGAGCGCATCCGCCCCATCCTCGGCGGTAAATATCTCGAATATAAAGTGACCGCCGAAGATCGAATGGCTTTGGCGAAGCCGTACACTTACACGCGCTACTTCGAAAAGCTCAACGCGGAGATCGAAGAGAACCTCTGCCAGGACGAGGAATAGAATGTCTGACGTCGAATATAAATGTCCGACATGTTAGAATCCAATTATGAAGCAGGTCCGCCAGGCAAAACGCATAACGGTGCGACTCCCCGCCTCGCTCCAGGCACGTCTGGCGCGGCGCGCCAAGTTGGCGGGGAAGACCGAATCCGAGCTCGTGCGCGAATCCGTGGAAGCCCATCTTGCGGAGGAGCCCAAACGCGAATCGGCACTTGATCTGGCTCGCAAGCTTGGCCTCGTGGGAATCGCCAAGGCGCTTCCGTCCGATCTAAGTACGAATCCCAAGTATATGCGTGGCTTCGGCACAGGAAAGTGACTCGAATTCTGCTGGACACTGGTCCACTGGTTGGCCTGCTTGTCACCAGATGACTCGCGTCATACGGAGTGCCTGGAGATTTGGGATTCACTGGAGCCTCCCCTCTATACGTGTTGGCCTGTGCTCACAGAGGCGGCCTGGATGCTACGTTCGCGTCCCCTCGCGGTCGAGAGGATGTTAGAAAGCGCGAATGACGGCATTTTCAAGATCCTGACTCTGGACGAAAACGATGCCACCGAGATAGCCGCCCTCATGAGAAAGTACGCAAAACTGCGACCCCAGTTGGCCGACGCCGCGCTCGTCCACTTGGCAGACCGGGAAAAGATCGACACGGTTTTCACGCTCGATCAGCGGGACTTTCGGGTGTATCGAACCCGATCGCATCGAACCCTGAAACTTCTGCCGTAAGTGACTTCCGCCACGCCACGCAAAGGAACGATCCTGATGCTGCGTAGCGCCTCCGGTCAGCGACGTGGCGCAGACCGCCAGGCCTGCCGAGTCGAGAGTCGTCTCGACTCTTCTGCGCGTAGAAAACGTGGTAGTCATGATGCTTTCCTATCTTAGTACTCTGATATAAATGTCAATCAAAACTATTGCGGTGGCCATTGGGCAGCGTTTGAAAAAACCTTGGAAGAGATTCGCGAGAAGAGCGAGACCTCTGCGCGGCCAACGCGGCTCCTTTTCCGTGGCGTGGGTAACGCTACCTGGGGACTAGAAACTCGCTGGAACGGGCCTACCCAAAGGAGTATTCGAGCAACGATTCCGATTTCATGATCTACTACGACCGCATTTGGAGGATCCAGTCGGCCGTCGAATCTTTGACCTCCCGAAGCTGGGCCCGCCTCCAAGACCCGGTGTCGTTCCGCAGCAAGCTCCAGCAGAATCCTACGTGGATGAATGCGATTCTAAACCAAGAAGAAGGCCTCATCGAATATTTGGTGTACTTGAGGCATCATGGGTTCCCTTCGCCTTTGTTAGATTGGACCGTGTCACCCTATGTGGCCGCATTCTTCGCGTTTAATAACCCTCCGGTCGGCGCTCAGAATGTTCGCGTTTACGGCCTTCGACAAGACTCAGTGCACGGTAGCGTCAACAGCGCGCATTTGTTTGTGATCGGTCCGTACATGCGAACGCATGCCAGACACATTCTCCAACAATGTCAATACACAATGTGCATCGGTTTCGGGGGAAAACCCGTAGAATAATTGGTTCGTTGACCACCTGAGCGGCATTGATGACGCACTTGGACCCGAAGGTGAACTCGTCGAGATCGAGATCCCACTTTTGCTAAGAGAAACGTTTTTGAAACGCCTGGATTCGATGAACATCAACGCGTACTCACTGTTCGGAACGGAAGACGGTCTAATCGCAACGGTCGCTAGGCGCGAGATGCTATTCCACAAATAGAAAAGGGCTGCCCGATTCCGGGCAGCCCTTCCAACTCAGCCTAACTAAAAACTAATCGCCGAAGCTTCCGACTTCTTCCTTCTTCTCCGCCTTCGGAGCCGCCGGAGCGATCGCCGAGATCGGCACGATCCCGCCTTCCATCGGCTTCTCGCCCAGAACGTGCTCCTTATAGAGCTTCATCATTTGCGCGTTCTCAGCAGCTTCCTTCATTTTGGCGTCGCGCGCGCGAGTCTTCTCTTCACGCGCCGTCTTGGCGATGCCCTTGTCGTCCAAGTCATGCTGGCGAACCTTGTTGACGTCGTCGGCACGCAGCACCAGTTGATGCTCCTTCGACGGAAGGTTCACGCTCTTGCCACCGGCGATGATCTCGTGGCGGCCCTTTTCCTCGTACCACTTGGTGAGCGACGCCGTCATGTGCATCTTCTCGACGATGTTGCGCCAGCCCACGCCCGTGTTATACGCGCAGAAGGAAATCTCGCCTTCCTGCGTGGCGTAAGGAATGATGCACTGCTCCGTGCGGCGGAAATCGTAGTTGAACAGATCCTGGAACCACATGCCCGCGATGAACAGGAAGTTCCAGCGATCGCGCCGGCGCTGTTCGATGTCGGCCATGGTGCGGTCGCCCGTCACCTTGCCGTACTTCTTCTTCGTCATGCCGAAGCACTTGTCGAACTTGGCGATCAAATCGCCCAGGCGGAAGTGCGTGGGAGCTTCATAAGGATTGTAATTACGCAGCAGCGCGAGCGAAACGCCCAGCACCGACATCTTCTTGCTGCGCGCGCCGTCGTTGATGCGGGCCACGTCCTTGGCCAGCTGATCGGCATTCAGGAACGCCGTCACCGGGCGATATTCCTTGGTTTCCTTGTCGCACATCACCGCCATGCCGATGCCGCAATTCGGATGGCATCCGCAGGAAAGCTGGCCCCATTCCGCCGAAGGCCCGTGGACCAGATCGGCAAAGTCGGAGAACGTGCTCATGAAGCTGATCGGGAACCAGTCGCGCGTAGGCTCGCCCAGGCCCGTCATGTTCTTCACTTCGTGCGCCAGATGCGACAGCGTGTAGCGCTGCGCCGCGCGGCGCTCCGGCGTGATGGCTTCGTCGCGGCCCGTGAACGAAACCGGCTGGAAGCTCAGGAACGGAATCTTCTTCGGATTATCCAGCGCGAAGCGGATCACGGATCCGACCTGCTCGTTATTCACTCCGTTGATGATCGTGATCACCGGCACAATATCGACGCCCGCGCTGTGCAGGTTCTCAATCGCGCGCAGCTTCACGTCGAACAGGTTGCCGACGGCGCGATGCGAATTGGCCTCGTTGCCGATGCCATCGAACTGCAAATACGCGTAGCGCAAGCCCGCCTCGGCGGCCTGCTTCGCCAGTTCCGGTTTCTTCGCGAACTCGATGCCGTTGGTCGCGGCCTGCACGCTCTGATAACCGATCTGGCGGCAATAGCGGATCGCGTCCAGGAAGTACGGCGAAAGCGTCGGCTCACCGCCCGAGAACTGCACCGACATCTGGCGGCGCGGCTTCACCTTCAGCGCGTTATCCAGCAGCGACTTGATTTCTTCCCAGCTCAGCTCATGCACGAAGCCAACCTGATTGGCGTCCATGAAACACGGATCGCACATCATGTTGCAGCGGTTCGTCAGATCGATCGTGAGCACCGATCCGCGCCCGTGCGTCACGGTCGAGGAGCCATGATCGCGCCAGCCTTCGTCATTATGCGAGCGAATATCGCGGCCCGGGAACACTTCCTCAATATGTTTGAGGAACGCCGGGTCCATCGCCATCACGTCTTCGAATTTACCGTGCGTCGGGCATTCCTTCACCATCAGGATCTGTCCGTCGCGCTCGATGATCTGCGCCTTGATCTCGCCGACTTTTTCGTTGCGCAGGATCTCGACGGGCAGCTTCCCGTCCAGGATCTGCTGGCGAATCTCGGGGATGCACTTCGGGCACAGCGAATCGGTCTCGCGCGGCCACCCGAGCTGCGGCTTCTGCTTCTCCCAGCTCTTCAGCAGCGGCTTGTCGGACCACTTCGGCGTGAACGAAGGGTTCGGGTTGATCGAATTGATCGTGTCGTAAACATGCCAGCCCACATTGGCCGCCATCGCGATTACTTTTTCGACATGCTTGATTGGCTTAGTCAAGTCGGTTTCTCCCTGTGCGTGAGGTACCTACGGATTAAAAAACCATTATAAAGACGGTCTGGTACCTAGAGCTACACCATTGAAGCGAAAGGGCGTTAGGAGCATCGGATGGGGGTATCTGGCATTGAACGGTCACGGCCAGAAAGTGCTTCAAACCCTTTCTTGACAAAGAGATAGCTCCTAGAAGATCGCGACTTACCGCGAGCTGCTCCGATAACGGGAGAATAGCACTTAGGACCCAGGACCCCGCGGCTTCGTTCGTCCCGGCGCCATCCTCATGCGGATCATCCTGAATCCCGCTTTTAAAGGATCAACCCCAGCGCCCTTGGTCGGGTCATCCTGAATCCCGCCTAGCGGATGAAGGATCTGCTTTTCGCCGGCGCGATGACAACCGCAGACTTAGCGCGCTTCGCTGCTCAGTAGACAATTCTTTTCAACGAGAACCGCGAGGGTTATCGCGAAGTTATCGGGCACCTCCGTTTTCGATGTGGAGAAAAAATGTGCGATTTCATCACCGTTTTCAAGGGGCATGTTGGTCCATACTGTCAGCGAAATTCCGTCGGCGTGTTCCCGTTTGAAGCTGAGCTTCCCAGATGAATTGGAGGTGTATGTGACGTGTACCAAGCGATGCTTATCAATGTTATTGAAGTCGTTTAGAACGGATGCAATGGGAGGAAGTTCCGGGTGCGTTCTATTATAGGGCTGTTTGCTTTCGATGAAATCCTGCGCCCCCTGCGTCAACGATGCAATCCGATACCGCTGACTTTTAAAATCGTCAGGTAAATTGGAAATAGGGAACTGGAGAACGCGCTCATTGGAGGGTAACCCGTTCGGACTCTCCAGTGCCAACGCGTACACCAGGTGGTCCAAAGCGCAACGGAGATTTTGCGCGCAATCCCCAGCAATGAGAGCATACCTCTCGAAATCGGGCGTACCGTTGACGTCGAGGACCAGGCTGTGGCGGCCGGACTCGGAGTCGAACCTCTTGATGACCCCGTACGGAGTACGGTTGAGCCAGGTCGCGATTTCAAGCTCAAGCGCCTCCAATGTTCTTTAGCCCTATCGATTTTCAGGCAAGAACTTTTGAATCTTTCGCGATCCACCTCTTAACGGTATCAAGCACGATAAACACCCAGGCCACCGGGCCGAGGGACGGCCATTGCTTCCCTGATACCGACTGTGTACAATCCCCCATCATGACTGGGATTCGCTACATCGTCACCTCCTGTCTTTCGTTTCAGATTTGCTTCGCAATCTGCTCTTACGACCTTCCTAACGTCGCGGGATCGATTATCGGAGCCGGTGGGACTATGTTCGGGGTTCCCGTGCTGGGACCCTCGACATCGAACGGCTTGCCTGGCGGCATGCCGTGCATAGGGACTGTTACGAACCTGCCTAGCTGGATAACGGGTCCCACGAGTTTTCAACCTCCTGGACTCGTCCTAAACCTTCTGCCGCAAACCGGCCTTCAACGAAGCGCGACGATTTCCATCGCCGGCAAACCGTTTTACATCGAACAGAACTCCGCGATGGCCGCTGTAGCGCCTTTGTACCCCGGGTCCGCGCCCATCGGAACCATGCCGCATTATGCGGCGCAGGACGTGTGGAGCACCACCTTCGTCCTGATAAACAAATCCTCCACCGCGGGACACTTTCTGATGAACCTGCCGCCCGATTCCGGGACGCCGCTGCCAGGCGCACCCGGTGCGGGGCTCTATTTGCATTTCCCGCAACAGCCTTCATACCCCGATCCCGTGTTCGGGGCTCAGATCGAACGCGTGGTCGATGCGAACGCCCTCCTCTATGTAGCATCCGGGGGACCACAAAATCCGCCGGCTCAGACGGGCTCCGGAATGCTCTCCGGGTCGCCAGGCATGGATGGATTCGCGCTATTCCGCCTGCTCCCCAACGCCCAGGAAGCCGTTGTGCCGCTCGAAACCAGAACCGCTCGGGGCTACGTTCTGGCGTTTGACAATACGAACGGGATTTCTTTGGCGGTGGCTGTGCAAATGCAGTTTGCCACCGGCTCCACCAGCGTCGGCGTAGTTATCCGCGATGATACCGGCGCCGTGATCAGCGATCCGGGAACCAGTTTCTCCATGGCGTCGGGAGGGGCGCCGGGATCACACACTTCCTTTGTACTCACAGACAAGTATCCGGTTACAGCCGGTCGCCGGGGGACGATCGAGTTCGACGCTCCTGTAGGTGGCCAGATCGCGGTGCTGGGTATTCGCGCCGTGCCGCTCAACGATAACTTCACCATGACAACGGTCCCGGCGATAGCCATTTCCGGCAATAACGGCGGAAGCATCGCGCACATCGCAACCGGCGCGGGTTGGCAGACAACTTTCGTGCTGGTCAATGCGGGAACGGCTGCCGCCCAGGCCACGCTAAAATTTTTCGCAACGGGAACCGGCGCTCCTCTACCGATTCCCCTCTCGTTTCAGCAAACCGGAGGACCACCCAGCACGCTTGCCTCTTCCACCACGCAGACGATTGCCGCCGGGGCAAGTCTCATCGTGCAGAGCGTCGGGGCTGAATCCGACGCTTTGGCGACGATTGGCTCCGCGCAAATCACCACCACCGGGAACGTCGGAGGATTCGTCATCTTCCGTTACAATCTGAATGGCCAGGAGGCCGTCGTGCCCCTGGAAAACCGGACCAGCGCAGCGGGATTCGTGATGGCCTTCGATAATGCGGACGGCACCGTGACGGGGATAGCAGTAAATAGCGTTTCGGCGCAGGCAACCAGCGTCCCGGTTATCGTACGGGACGAGACCGGAGCACCGATCGCTACAGAAACTCTCAGTTTTGCCCCGAATGCCCATATGGCGTTCACGGTCGCCGACAAATATCCGATCACAGCGGGAATTCGCGGGACGATTGAATTTAGTAAGCCGGCGAATGGAACGATCGGTGTAGTAGGGATCCGCACGCCACCGGCGCTGACGTTCACGACACTACCCGCGCTGGCGAAATAATTCCCACTGCCTCTTGAGCTCCGGCAGGCCAGGGTTCCAAGCGCAGCCGTTGTATACTTGCCTGCTGGAGGCCCAGCCAAACGATGGCAACGAATCTGATTCGCACCTTCGCTGCGGCCACACTTGCGCTGCTTCCGGTCGGCTCCGCGCTCGCGGCCGATACTCAAGACGCCCACCCCGATTGGAGCGGCTACTATCGCGTCGCCACGGCGCGCCAACTAGCCGATACCGGCTTTAAGCAGGAGTACCCCGGCGAGCAGCTCAACAAGTTAGTTACTCCTCATCTGCAGCCGTGGGCCAAGGCCCGCCAGGAAGCCACCGACGGCATCGCCGAGGATCCGGGCCAGGTCTGCCTGCCCACCGGCATGTTTCGCTATCCCGTCATGGCCGGCATCTTTACCTGGCTCCAGGAACCCGGCCGCATTCTCATGGTCTTTAGCAATATCAACACCGCGGGCGTGAAGCGCGTTTATATGGATCGCGACCACCCGAAGCATCTGCTCCCCACCTGGAACGGCGACGCCGTCGGTAAGTGGGAAAAGTCGGGGGAAAGTGACACGCTCGTGATCGACACCATCGGCTTCAACGACAAGTCCTGGCTCTTCGGAGGCATGCAGCCTCACACCGAAGAAGCGCACATGATTGAGCGCATCCGCCAGGTAAAGGACGGCCTCCTCGAATTCACCATCACGGTGGAGGATCGCCACGCGCTCACGTCGCCCTACACTTATAAGCGCTATTTCGCGAAGCAGGCGAGCAACGAAATGCCCGAAGAAATCTGCAACGAGGACCCTGACACGTGGCGCGAGTTCCGCAACGCCGCGATCAAGCGCGATCAGGAAAAGGCAGCGAAACAAGCACAGGAAGCTAAGCCAGCCCAATGACCCGAGCAGCGATATCCGTCCGAGCCAAGACCGCGGGGAGCGGTGCAACGCGAATCTTTACACTGGTCACGGCGCTCGCCGCAGCACTGCTCGCCACGCTTCCCTGCTCCGCGCAAACCGCGCCGAAATCCGTGAGTCCGCCCAACCTGCAAGGCGTCTATCAAGCGATCCCCGCAAGCGCCACTCTTCCAGGAGGTTTGAAAAATCAAGGCTCGCCCTCCGCGATTTCCCTTCTCCCCGAAGCCGCCCAGCAAGCAAAAACGTTCGACCTGAAGCGCGACCCGTGGAAGCTCTGCCAGCCTGTGGGCCAATTCCGCATGATGGCGGCGGAGCAGGTGAAGCTCGAAATCGTGCAGACGAAAACCTCGGTGACGATGCTGTTCGAGGATCTCGCTCATGGCCAGCGGCACAGCATTTATATGACGCGCCAGCATCCCGCGAAACTCGAACCCAATTGGCTCGGCGACGCCGTGGGCCATTGGTCCCGCGAAGCGGAAGGAAATAAGGAAAGCGACACGTTGGTGATCGACACCATCGGCTTCAACGACCAAACCTGGCTGAACAGCGAAGGCGCGCAGCATAGCGACGCGCTGCATCTGGTGGAACGGATTCGCCCTGTGCTGTCGGGTCAATACCTTGAATACAAGATGACGGCCGAGGACCCGAAAACGCTGGCGAAGCCGTACAGCTACACCCGCTACTTTAAGAAGCTCGATACCGAGGTCGAGGACGATCCCTGCGACTACCAATAGATGCAACCCCGAGCGTCGGTAGTGGGCCAGTTCGCCAAAGTCATTTATCCCCGCTCGATGACTCTCGCGGCTCCGAAACACTGCTGCAATCCGGAGACTTTACCGAGCCGCGACAGTAATGGAGCGGGGTGTATTGGCTCAAACGGGCCCACTACTCGAGCATCACCTAGGGAAAATGAAAGATAACGGGTGAACTAACGTCTCTCTTTTCCGTCATAGATGGCGAGGCCTATCGTGCGCCGGGTATCGAAAGATAGCCGAATTTAGTTATACCGTCGTGCCGTTTTTTGTACTAACGTGATGCTAGGTTCTAAACCTGATGTCGATCCAGTCCTTCAAAACCATACCGGTGTTGGTGACGGGTGCGGGCCGAGGCATCGGCAAACGTTTGTCCATCGGGTTCGCCACACGCGGCGCGCGCGTGGGATTATTGGCACGCAGCAAGCCTGAATTGGACCTGTGCCATCTGGAAATCGAGCACGGCGGCGGCAACGCCCTGCGCATCCGCGCTGATGTAGCCGATTACGAACAGGTGGCCGCTTCCGTGGAGCGCATGCGCGTCCAGTTCGGCAGTCCGGCGCAAGTGTTGGTCTGCGCCGCCGCGACGCTTGGTCATGCGGGTCCCTTCTCCGAATCGAATCCCAAGCACTGGAACGAAATTATTAGTACGAACCTGCTGGGCGTGATGAACGTGGTGCGCGCTGTGCTGCCGGGAATGATTCAGCACCGCAAAGGCAAAATCATCGTTCTCACCGGCGGCCAAGGATCGCAGGCGCGTCCCAACTTCGCGCTGTATGGAGCAACGAAGGCCGCTGTCGTCGGGCTCGTTGAAGGCTTGGCCGAAGAGCTGCGCGACCACAACGTCCAGATCAATTGCATGTCGCCCGGCGCCAGTTATACACACATGACGGATCAGGTCCTGGCCGCAGGCGATCGCGCCGGCTGGCGCGAAGTGGAAGACGCGCAGCACGTCCGCATCACCGGCGGCGTCCCGGCCGAAAAACAGATCGAGCTGGCTCTGTTTTTAGCGTCCGAGGAATCCAATCACATTACCGGCCGCCTGATTCACGTGCTCGACGATTGGAAACGCCTCCGCGACGCCGCGGTGAAGCCGGAATTGTACACGCTGCGGCGCGTCCAGAAGATTTAGCAGACAGCGATATGGTCGATAAAGAGCGATCACGCGAAATCAGACGCCGCATTCGACGGATTTTGATGGAGGAGTGGGACCCGATTGGGGTCCATGCTGTACTGGAGGCTGCCGACGAATATGATTCGTACGATTTTCGGCGTTTATGAGCTGTTGGAACGCGGAGCATCTCAGAACGAGCTCGCCGATTACTTGCGGGAGATCGAAGTCGATCGAATGGAATTGGTACTTTCGCCCGAGGCGAAGCGGGACGCCGCCGCTTCATCCCTGAAATCCCTTGCTCAGTACTTCACCGAAGCAGCAACGTAACACTACAGCGGATTTCTCACTGCCTCCCCAAATGCTGGACGTCCTTCTCGTTCTCCGTGCAAACAAACTCGATGACGTCTGAATCGGGAATCAGGTTTAGCGTGTCTTGTTCATAAACGGACGCGTGTAATATTTCGGATCTTCGTAGCGGATTTCCAAATCGATATGCCCGAAATCGCGGCGGTGGTAACGCTCGGTGATCAGCATGTGCTCGCCGCGCGGGTGGCCGACGTTGTCCAGCCAGCCCTGCTCATTGAAGCCCGTGGTTTGCACAACCAACGTGTCGCCTTCCCAGTTCCCCACTGAAGATCCCATCCAGGTTGGGTCAGGATCTTTCGGCAACGCGCGCCCGTCGATGAAGATCTGCCGCGGCGGGTCGGAGGCCTCTCCCAACATCAGAAGCTCGCGCGGCGATTGAATCATCTTGAACGCGTACATCGTCATGATGCCGGGTATACCCACGGGCAGGCAGTGCACTTGGGGCGGCTGTTGCTTCTGGCGCCGGGCGATGATGGCGAGCGCCTCGGGCTTCAGCGGTTCCTCTTCGCGCTTAATTCCATTAAAAACGTTCCGATGTATGTCAGCAACGTCCGACGCATCGATCTGCAACCCGAAAGGATCGGCTGTGCCTGCTCCCAGATATGAAAATTTGGCGTCGGGCTTCGGGCGCTCTGCCTCCCACACGCCCGATAAATCCGGTTTGCCGCTCAAGCGCGGCGCGGGCGCGGCCAGGTTCGGCTTGCCGTCGCGAGTCCGCGGCGTGCGCGGGTCCGGATGCGCCCACTGGCGCGGACAGGGGCGCAAGCAGTCCAGCGAATCCAACGAAAATGGCGATCCGAGCGCGACTCACCCGCATGTTCACCAGCATGTTATCAGAGTTCGTTTCCGGATGGCGGGGCGAAGAAAATTGGAAATATCGATTCCCGGCGCGTAAAGGCCCCTAGGAGCGCGTCTCGCGATTTTCCGCACCCTACCCCTTCCGGAGCCTTTTTAAAACGCTTAAATCACGGCGTTTTTCGGAAGTTAAACACTAAAATATTGACCGCACTAGTTTTGGATAGTCGGGTCGCGCAACATTCCGCACAAAGACATTTTTGGTGTTTTTACGTGATATTAGTCACCTTTAAAAGACAAATCCGGATACACTCGGCGCCGTCAGCGCCTGCCCGCTCCATTACTGTCGCGGTTCTGTTTAGAGTAGACGGAAGCGCGCCCCAACAGAACCGCGAATGTCAATGAGCGGGCATCCGCTAGTTGAGGCGTCGCCCACGCTCAGTGTCGCGGACGCTCAGTGCTGCTTCCCGTACATCTGCTCGCCCGCGGTGACCGCAAGCGTCAAGCGATTCTGCGGAGGCGGCAGCGGGCAGGTGGCGTACGGAGTGAACACGCAAGGGGGATTTTCGGCCTTGTTGAAATCGATCATCACCGGACCAGCCTGCTTCAGGCCGTTCCGCGGCATCTCCGTATAAAGGAAGCGAGCCGCGGCATAGGTTGATTTGCCGCTGGTGGCATCGCGCATGATAAACCACAGATCGTTATCTTCGACCACGGCGTCCATGCGGTAATCCTTGCCGTTGCGCTGGAATTGCACGTAGCCGGGGCTTTCGTCGGTTTCCTTCACTCCCGCGACGGTATTGAAAGTAAGTTGACGCGGCTTGTCGAAAGGAATGTACTGCGCGTTCACGCGCCACCCCGGATCCACCGGGAACCATTTCTTGCCCGTGAACTCGCGGCGCGCGGCGCTGTCGTTGTCTTTGATGCGGACGCCGAATTTATCGCCGGTGTCGTCGTTGCGTTTAATGATGAAGAATTTTACGCGGCCCACCGCGACGCGTGTATACATAGGATCGATATCTGGGTGCAGTTCCATTTCGCGCGCGGGCTGATTGTTGATCGTCGCAGCGTTCGGCGCGAGGCCAGGCGCGGGCTTGAAGATTACTTTTCCGCTCGCCAGCCGCAGCGTTCCGACCAATGCCGGAGCAGACTTCGGCAGGACAACTTCATTCGCCGGATTCGACCCGATGCGGCTTTCGCCGGGCTTCAGCCAGGTGAGCCCGACAACGGTCAGCCAGCCGTCATCGGCCTTGAGCCCGGCCTCGCTCGCAGCGCGCCACTCGGCGATCGACCGTGAATATACATCGCGCGGCGCGGACGACGTGTCGTCTGCAAGCACGAGCGCGACCGTCAGCAGAACGGCCAGGATCGAAATGCGCATGGCAGCCTCTGGTAAATAGAATAGCGCCGAAACAACAGCTCCTTCGAGCTTTGCGGGCGAAGATGTGGCGCGGACCGCCAGGTCTGCCGAGTCGGCAGTCGTGCCGACTTTTCGGGTGCGTCGTTATCGTCGCGCGGGGAAGAGTCGAGACGACTCTCGACTCGGCAGGCGTGGCCGCCCGCGCTACGCAACCTGCTAGTGAACCGTGTAGCGGGCCTTCAGGCCGAACGGTGCGATTTCGATGTCGAACGTTTCGCCGTCGGTGCGCGCCATGCGATACGTTCCGCGCATGCTGCCGTAGGGCGTGGGCAGAGGGCACCAGGAAGAATATTGAAAGGATTGCTCCGGCTCCAGCACGGGCTGCTCGCCGATCACGCCGAGGCCTTGCACTTCGCGCGTCTGGCTGGCCCCGTCGGTGATGATCCAGTGGCGGCTTACCAGTTGAACGGTATCGGCGCCAAGATTGGTGATCCGCACGGTATACTCAAACACCCATTCGCCTTGTGCGGGATGCGAGTTCTGCGCGGAATACTGCGACAGCACTTCCACCTTAATATTGTTCGTGACGGCCTCGGATAGAGGCGCGAGATTCTGCCAGGCTGGACTCATAGGGGAAAGCTCATCATACCAAGCCCGCGCCGATGGCCAAGACTAACCGATGGCGGGTACGCTGGTGATCCTGATTCCGTTGTATTCTCTGATGGGAGATTCGACATGAAGACCGCCGCGCTTGCTTTCGTCCTCGCCCTTTCGTCGGCCGCGTTCGCGCCCGCGCAGACAGCCGCGCCCGCCGGGGCCAAACACAAAGTGGTGCTGCAGATGAACGTCGCCAACGACGAATCGTGGAACCAGCTTTTCGGCAACATCGGGAATTTGCAGAAGGCGTTTGGAAAGGACAATGTCCAGATCGAAGTGGTGTTCTACGGTCGAGGGATCATGGCACTGTTGAAGACCGACACCGTCTTTCAGGATCGGATGAAGGAGGCCGCGGCCGGGGGCGTGGTTCTTGCAGCATGCCAGAATTCCATGCGCCAGCGGAAGATCAAGAGCGAAGACATCTACACTTTCGCCACCGAAGTGGATTCCGGCGCGGCGGAGCTGGTGCGCAAGCAGGAAGCCGGATTCTCCTATATAAGAGCGGGCGAGTAAACCCCTCCCCGGAACCCCGCAAAACATACGGCTTGATGTGGTTCAGCGGTCGTGTATAGTGTATACGTACAGTGTACACGGCCATGCCGCACCCACCTTTTGTCCGCGTGGATTTGAACTCCCCGATTCCGGCCTACCGCATGCCAGTGATCAGCCCTTGCAGCACATCGGATTCGTGGGCGGCGGAGCGATTGTCAAAGAGGGCGCGACGGTAAAAGGCACGGCTACGGCGGCGAGCAGGTTCCGCGAAGAGGAGGGGCCCCGATGAGGCCAGTTCCGACCGGCGCGCTTTTATTCCTTATCTCGTGGACTCTCGCAGCCCAAACTCCGCAGCAAGCCGTTGATAAGATCTTCGCTTCGTACGATAAGCCCGATTCTCCCGGATGCGCGGTCGGTGTCATACGGGACGGCAATTTTGTGTATCGCAAGGGTTACGGCATGGGCAGCCTGGAGCTTGGAGTTCCCCTGTCGCCACAATCCGTTTTCTACCTGGGCTCCGTCTCAAAACAATTTACTGCGGCTGCTGTCCTGCTCGCGGCGGAACAGGGATTTGTAGCGCTTGACGATGACATCCGGAAGTACGTTCCGGAACTGCCCACCTACTATGGACGCAGCATTACTCTTCGTCAGATGCTTCACCATACGAGTGGGCTGCGAGACTTCGAAGTCCTGACCTATCTTTCCGGACGCGATGGGTCAGAGCCATTCTCAAAGGACGAGATTCTCGACCTTATCGCCCGGCAGAAGGGCCTGAATAACGCTCCTGGCGATGCGTATCTGTACAGCAACACGAACTACTTTCTCCTGGGCGAGGCGGTGGGGAGGGCGACCAAACAATCGCTGGCCGCCTTCGCGAAGAAGAACATTTTCGATCCGCTGCGGATGATTCACACCCAGTATTACGATGACCGTACACGCGTCGTGCCCGGACGCATCCCTGCCTACTCGCCCAATGCCAAGGGCGGCTTTGTCGTCAACTGGTCATTAAATTGGGATATCGTCGGAGCCGGCGGCGTGATGAGCAGCGTTGACGATCTTCTGCTCTGGGACAGGAACTTCGACAAAGACACGCTTGGCCGGGGCACGCTGATCAAAGAATTGAAGTCCTACGGCACATTAAACAATGGGCTGCGGACGGAGTACGCGATGGGCGTTGAAATGGGTTCTTATCGTGGATTGCCCACCGTGCAGCACGATGGCGCTTTCGGAGGGTACCGCAGCGCAATCCTTCGATTCCCCGGGCAACACTTCACGTTCATCTGTCTATGCAACGTGCAAGCGCCGTGCCGCACAACTTTGCGCGGCAGATGGCGGATATCTATTTGAAAGGTAGTTTCCGCGAGGGGGCGTCCGAAATTTCGGCGAGCGCAAATGAGTCTGTTGATCCAAGTCGTTTTGTGGGCCGATATCTCGATCCGGAGCGGCACATTGTTTATTCATTCACAGCGTCCGACGGCAGCCTGATTGCGTGGGGCGGGAAACTCCATCGCATTAGTCCGAATCAGTTCAATGATTTCGGTACCGGCATAATTACCTTCGACGACGCAACCGGTTCGATGGAAGCCACTCTAAAAATGCAAAGCGGCGTGTTTTTCGAGGGAGTGCGCGTCGAAGCGCCACACTATGGGCCGGCCGAGCTTGCCATGTATCGCGGGTTTTATCGAAGCAGCGAAATCGACGCTACATACGGGATCTCGATCGACGGAGAGCGCCTAAGTTTACAAGTAGGCAAGCGGCGCCCGTTTGAATTAACTCCAGTTGCGCAGGACGAATTTGCCAACGACGATTTCGGCACGATTCAATTCCAACGGGACGCAAATCACTCTGTCGGCGGGCTGGCCGTATTACGGTGAATGCTCGCGGGATGACTTTTGAGCGGCAATAGCCGGTGCAAATTTCAATTCGCCCGCATCGCGACGAACTGCTGGGTGCGCTTCGCTCCTTCACGCCACAGCGATACTTTCAACTGATCTCCGTTGAGCGCGAGCGTCCAATCGAATTTCTTATCTGCTTTGTTGACGGTCGTGAAATGGATGGTGTCGCCGTCTATCTTCACGTCTTGAATCGGGGCGATGCGGGGCTTTTTGGCTCGCTGGATGCTAACCGTTCCGGTCAGCGCGTCGCCATCGGTCTTGAGATCCAGGGCATAAGCGGTGGTTACTACGTTTGGATTTTTCTTGCTGCGGATTGAGGTTTGACCGGTCCAGTGACCGTCGATGGGGGCGGCGTGAACCGTCAGGGCGAGAGCGAAGAGAGCGGGAATTAGGAGCTTCATGCATATGAAACCCGGGGTTGTCGCGAAAGTTTCGCGGCTCGCCGAGCCCGCTCGATGACTCTCGCGGTTCTGTTGGTGAGCTCGATAGCGGTTTAGACGCCTTCAAAAATCGTGGCGACCTGGAGCGTCCAATTTTCAGCGAGGAACGGTGCGGTGAGTGATTCACTTATGCCGTGAGTAGTGGACGTGCCGTTGGGAAGATGGACGGTGACAGTTCGCGAATCTGGATAAATCACCCAAACGGCCTGTGCGCCGGCGCCGAGCATGAGCTCCACCTTGCGCTGTAGCATGGTTGCGGTTTCGGAAGGCGAAACGATTTCGATGGCGAGTTCAGGGGCCCCGACCGCGTAAGCGCCTTCGCCAGTGTTCTGCAACCGTTCGGAACGCAAGAAGGAAACATCAGGCTGCACCCACGACGGAGGGTCGTCGGACAATTTGTAGCCAGCTTCCGGAAGGGCTTCCCCGAGCCCTTGGTCTTGCAACGCGGCCAGTGCCCGAATGACCCGCATAGCAATTCGTGTGTGATTCAGTTTTGCTGGAGGCAAGATCTGCAGCTCTCCTTCAAGGATTTCGCGGTGCAGTCCGTCGCCGTCCGGGAGCCTCTCGAAGGCCTCCCAAGTCATGAGTGCGGAGCTTGTGGTCGTCGCCATCTCTGATCTCAGGCTACGCTGGAATTTCGCTCCGCGCAAATCCTCCAGATAGGTTTCGGGTGGGAGCAGGAGACGGCAGGACGTGGCGCACGCACTTATGCGTGCCGTATCGACACTCGTATCGATACCTGGGGCGCTTTTGACAACTCGGGCAGGCGTCGAGAGGAGTCTCGACGCGGCACGCACGAGTGCGTGCGCCACGTCTTAGGGGCCCAGTTGCGCAATCCACTGCCCGTTTGGTATTCTTATTTTGCAACGTTTTATTTGGGAGGCCGAGTTGTGTTAGGACTTGGCCGTTTGGACCATTCATATCATGTCTAAAATCGGCAAAAAATATACTGCTGCGTTCAATCAGGTGGAACTGAAGCCCTATGCCTTGGAAGAGGCGGTTCCGCTGGTTAAGAAAATCAAGTTCGCTAAATTCGACGAGACCGTCGAGCTGCACATGCGGCTGGGCGTGGATCCCAAGCATGCCGACCAGATGGTGCGCGGCACGGTGGTGCTGCCCAACGGGCTCGGCAAGTCGAAAAAGGTGCTGGTGATTGCGTCCGGCGCGAAGCAGGCGGAAGCCACCGAAGCCGGCGCCGATATCGTGGGCGGCGAGGAAATGGTCACCAAGATCCAGACCGAGAACTGGACGGATTTCGATGCCCTGATCGCGACGCCGGACATGATGCGCAGCGTCGGTAAGCTGGGCAAAGTGCTGGGCCCGCGCGGTTTGATGCCGAATCCGAAGACCGGCACCGTCACCAACGACATCGCCAACGCGGTGAAAGAAGTGAAGGCCGGTAAAGTGGAGTTCCGCGTCGACAAGACCGGCGTGATCCACGTGCCGGTGGGCAAAGTCAGCTTCGAAGCTCAGAAGCTGGTGGAAAACGCGTCCACGCTGCTGAACGCGGTGGTTCGGGCGAAGCCTTCGGCGGCCAAGGGTAAATATGTGAAGAGCGTCACGGTTTGCTCCACTATGGGCCCTGGTGTTCAGCTCGACGTGACGCCTTACAATCTTAAAGCGACTGCGTAGCTGAAGGCGGCGGGTTCCGGATAAGGTTCCGGCTTCAATTTACTGGGCTAAGGATTTCAAAATGAAGAAGAAATCGGAAAAGAAGAAAGATCTCGACGCGCTGCGTGAGAAGCTGGCCGAAAGCGGCACCGTGTTCCTCACCGGCTACGAGAAAATGACCGTGGCGCAGGATTTCGAGCTGCGGAAGACCGTCCGCGGCGTGGGTGCCAATTATAAGGTGATCAAGAATCGCATCGCCGAGAAGGCGGGCGAGGGGTCGGCGGCGGCGGATCTGTTGAAGGACCTGAAGGGCATGACCGCGGTGGCTTATACATCGGGCGATCCGGTGGCGCTGGCCAAGGCACTGACGGCTTACGGCAAGACGAATCCGGCGTTCACGTTCAAGGCCGGGCTGGTGGAAGGCCGGGTCATCGATCTTACGGGCATCACGGCGCTTTCGACGATGCCTCCGAAGGAAGAGCTTTACGCGAAGCTGCTGTGGCTGATCAATGCCCCGGCGCAGCGTTTGGTGACGGTGATGAACGCAGTGGGTCGCGACCTGGCTGTGGTCATCGATCAGGGCGTCAAGGAAAACAAGTTTCAGGCGTAGGGAACCACCAACCCCCTGTGGGCCGGTGGCTAGCTGCAAGATATTTTTGAAAACTCGAAGGGAATAACATGGCAGACATCAATGCGATTGCGGAACAGATTCAGGGCTTGACGCTGATGGAGGCGTCTTCGCTCGTGAAGCTTCTTGAAGAGAAGCTCGGCGTTTCGGCTGCGGCTGCGGCCGTGGCGGCGGCTCCGGCAGCGGGCGGCGGCGCGGCGGCGGCTCCGGTGGAAGAAAAGACCGAGTTCACCGTGGTTCTGACCGCGGCGGGCGCCAACAAGATCAACGTCATCAAAGCGGTTCGCGAAGTGACCAGCCTGGGCTTGAAAGAAGCCAAGGACCTGGTGGACGGCGCCCCCAAGACCGTAAAAGAAGGCGTGAACAAGGAAGAAGCCGAGACCATCAAGAAGAAGTTCACCGACGCGGGCGCATCCGTAGAGGTAAAGTAAGCATCTAAGTAAATTGGCACCCGCTGCCGGTAGAGGGCTTTGGCCTTCGGCGGGCGGCGGCTGGCTCCGGAAAAGGCCGTTTGCGCGAGCAGGCGGCTTTTGTTACGATTAATTTACCGGACTAACGCACAGTGGCTGGCTGTGCGGGAGCTGTGCTTTTGAACAGCCCGTCAGGCTAAGGTGAATTTGGCGCCCACCCGTACTGCTCGGCAGTTCGTCAGAACTACCGCAAGGGCTTGCCCTGCGAAAAAATTAGTCGCCCGAAGTGTGTCCGATCCCGGATTCAACGCTTCGGGCTATTCCTGTTGCCGACGCGCGGCTTTTTTCCTGATGCCATCAGGCGCGTGCCGTTTTGCTAAATCGAGGATTGAATAATGGAAAATACTGCTACACCCCTGACTCGTGAACGAGTCGATTTCTCCAAGATCAAGACGTCGATCCCGATTCCGAATCTCATCGAGATTCAGAAGAAATCCTACGAGCGCTTTCTGCAGATGGACCTGCTGCCAAGCGAGCGCGATGACACCGGGCTGGAAAGCGTTTTCAAAAGCGTTTTCCCGATTTCCGATTTCCGCGGCTTGAGCCAGTTGGAATTCGTCGACTATGCCATCGGCAATTGGGAATGCAAATGCGGAAACCTCAAAGGCTTGCATCACCTGCGTTCCACCTGCCGCAATCCCGCTTGCGGCGCGACTATCAAGACCGATCCGTTCCATTTGGGCGACGTGCTATGCCATCGCTGCGGCACGTTTAACAAGAACATCGTCACGTTCTGCAACCGCTGCGGCGATCCCGTGGATCTGCAGTTGAAGTACGACGTGCCGGAGTGCGAAGAGCGCGGCATGACGTACGCGGCTCCGCTGAAGGTAACCATCCGCCTGACCGTGTTCGATAAGGACCCGGAAACCGGCGTGAAGACCGTTCGCGACATCAAAGAGCAGGAAGTATTCTTCGGCGAAATCCCGCTGATGACGGACAACGGTACGTTCATCATCAACGGCACGGAGCGCGTCATTGTTTCGCAGTTGCATCGCTCCCCCGGCGTGTTCTTCGAACGCCAGCAGGCGCAAGGCTACTACCTGGGCAAGATCATTCCCTATCGCGGAAGCTGGGTGGAGTTTGAGTACGACACCAAGAATCTGCTGTACGTCCGTATCGACCGCAAACGCAAATTCTACGGCACGGTTTTCCTGCGCGCGTTGGGCTTGAAGACGGACGCCGACATTCTGCGCGCGTTCTACAAGTGCAGCGACATTGTCATCAAAGACAAGAAGCTGTATTGGAAGGTTTCCGACGGCCTGATCGGCCACAAGCTTTCGCACGCCGTCACGACCAAGGGCGGCGATAGCGTGGTGCCGCAGGGCCGCAAGATCACCAACAGCGTTTACAAAGACATCATCAAGAACAAGCTGGAGCAGGTGGAGTGCGCGCCGAACGATCTGGAAGGCGCCTATGTCGCGGCCGACGTGGTCGACATGGATACCGGCGAAGTTCTGATTGAAGCGAATCACGAGCTGACCACGGCCATCGCCGGGAAGCTGATCGACGCAGGCATCAAGACGTTCGACATCTTCTTCCCCGATATGGACGAAGCGGGCAACGTCATTTCCGTGACGCTGCGCAAAGATCCGGTGAAGCAGCAGAACGACGCGCTGCTCGAGATCTACCGCAAGCTGCGTCCGGGCGATCCGCCGACGGTGGATACGGCCACGCAGTTGTTCCAGGGCATGTTCTTCGACGCGCGCAAGTACGATTTCTCGCGCGTGGGCCGCATGAAGTTCAACATCAAGATCCACGAGCGCGCGGATTACGCGCCGCAGTCGTGGCTGGAAGATCCGGCGAATCAGAACAAAACGCCGCTGGATCGCAAGATCCTGGAT
This sequence comes from Terriglobia bacterium, assembly GCA_963699945.1. GTDB lineage: Bacteria > Acidobacteriota > Terriglobia > Bryobacterales > Bryobacteraceae > Palsa-187. The sequence goes on along the minus strand of CAVOVW010000002.1, from coordinate 47,538 downwards.
CACGGCGATTTCATCCACACCATCACTTACCTGCTGAAGCTGCGCAAAGGCATCGGCTCGGTGGACGATATCGATCACTTGGGCAACCGCCGCGTGCGCGCGGTGGGCGAACTGCTGGAAAACCAGTTCCGCATCGGGCTGGTGCGCATGGAGCGCGCCATCAAAGAAAAGATGAGCGTGTACCAGGAAATGTCGACGGCGATGCCGCACGACCTGGTGAATGCGAAGCCGGTGATGGCGGCGATCCGCGAATTCTTCGGATCGTCTCAGCTATCGCAGTTCATGGATCAGACGAATCCGCTCAGCGAAATTACGCACAAGCGCCGTCTTTCGGCTCTTGGACCAGGAGGTTTGTCGCGTGAGCGCGCCGGATTCGAAGTCCGCGACGTACACCCGACGCACTACGGCCGCATCTGCCCGATTGAGACGCCGGAAGGCCCGAACATCGGCCTGATCAGCTCGCTTTCGTGCTTTGCGCGGATCAACGATTACGGATTCATCGAGAGCCCGTACCGTCGCGTGAAGGACGGCGTGCTGGCGGACGATGTCCGCATCACGAATCCAGGCGAGACCGAATATAAGGTCGGCCAAATAATCACACGCGCCGATGTAGAGAAGGCCAATAAGGGCGCCAAGAAACAGGCCGCCGAATTCGAAGCCCACTGCGATTATCTGTCGGCGTGGGAAGAAGACAAGTACGTGGTCGCGCAGGCGAACGTGGCTGTCGACGACAAAGGCAGGATCACGACCGAGCTGGTGAACGCTCGCCAGGCCGGTAACTTCGTGCTGAAGCATGTGGGCGAGATTCAGTACATGGACGTCAGCCCGAAGCAGCTTGTTTCGGTAGCGGCCAGTCTGATTCCCTTCCTCGAAAACGACGACGCGAACCGCGCGTTGATGGGATCGAACATGCAACGGCAGGCGGTTCCGCTACTGCGCGCCGATTCTCCGTACGTCGGCACCGGCATGGAGCGCGTGACAGCGCGCGATTCGGGCGCCGTAGTCATCTGCAAACGCGCCGGCATCGTGGATTCGGTGGACAGCGAACGCATCATTGTTCGCGTGGACGGCGGATCTCATCATGAGGGTCAGCTATCGCGCGAAGTGGGCGCCGATATTTATACGCTGACGAAGTTTAAGCGTTCGAACCAAAACACCTGCATCAACCAGAAACCGATTGTGGCGCAAGGCATGCGCGTGGCAAAGGGCGCGGTGCTGGCCGATGGTCCTTGCACGGATCTCGGTGAATTGGCGCTGGGACGCAACGTGCTGGTGGCGTTCATGCCGTGGCGCGGTTACAACTTCGAAGACGCTATCGTGGTCAGCGAAAAGCTGGTCAAGGAAGACTACTACACGTCGATCCACATCGAGGAATTCGAAGTGGATGCGCGTGATACGAAACTGGGACCCGAGGAAATCACGCGCGATATTCCGAACATCGCCGAGGGCTTCCTGCGGAACCTGGACGAGAGCGGCATTATTCGCGTCGGCGCGACGGTGAAGCCGGGCGATATTCTGGTCGGCAAAGTGACGCCGAAGGGCGAAACGCAGCTGACGCCGGAAGAAAAACTTCTGCGCGCGATCTTCGGTGAAAAGGCCGGAGACGTAAAAGATGCCTCGCTCTACTGCCCGCCGGGCATTGAAGGCACGGTGGTGGATTGCAAGGTGTTTTCGCGTAAGGGAGCCGAGCTTGACGAGCGCTCCAAGCTGATTCTGGAAAGCTCCGAAGAACGCCTTCGCCGCAATCTGGAAGACGAAAAGCGCATTCTGACCGATGAGCGCACCAAGCGCCTGGCGGGTCTGCTGGCCGGCAAGGAAATCCTGGCCGATCTGCACGACGAAAAGACCAACAAGAAGCTGCTGGGCAAAGGCACCGAGCTGGCAGCCGACATGATCGAAAAGCTGCGCGCGCGCGACCTGAAGCGCCTTCGCCTGAAGGACAAAGATCCGCGCGTGAACGAGCAGATCGACGAAATCGAAGAGATGACGTCGCGCCAGATCGCCGTGCTCGAAAAGATCACGGACGAAAAGGTGGCCAAGCTCCGCAAGGGCGATGAGCTGCCTCCGGGCGTCATTAAACAAGTGAAGTGCTATATCGCGATGAAGCGCAAGCTTTCGGTCGGCGATAAGATGGCCGGCCGCCACGGCAACAAGGGCGTGATCGCGCGCATCGTTCCGGAAGAAGATATGCCGTATCTGCCGGATGGAACTCCGGTGGAGATCGTGCTGAATCCCCTGGGCGTTCCCAGCCGTATGAACGTCGGTCAGATTCTGGAAACCCACTTGGGCTGGGCGGCGCATGCTTTGGGCGTCCGCTTCGCTACGCCGGTGTTCGACGGCGCCACTGAAAAGGACATCAAGACGCAGTTGAAGGACGCCAACCTGCCGAGTTCGGGTAAGGTTCGTCTGTTCGACGGCCTCAGCGGGCAGTTGTTTGAGCAGCCGGTCACGGTCGGCTACATCTATATGCTGAAGCTGAGCCACCTGGTGGACGACAAGATCCACGCGCGCTCCATTGGACCGTATTCGTTGATTACGCAGCAGCCGTTGGGCGGCAAGGCCCAGTTCGGTGGTCAGCGCTTCGGCGAAATGGAAGTGTGGGCGCTGGAAGCTTACGGTGCAGCGTACGTGCTGCAGGAGCTGTTGACCGCGAAGTCCGACGACGTGTATGGCCGCGCCAAGATTTACGAGGCCATCGTCAAAGGCGAGGCGGCGGCGGAGCCCGGCGTGCCGGAAAGCTTCAACGTGCTGATCCGCGAATTGCAATCTCTGTGCCTCGATGTCGAGCTGATGAAGAAACAGGTCGACATCGCGGATACCGCTCTGGCTGCGGATTAGCCAGCAAGTGCGAGAACACGAAACGAGGAGCTTATAAATGTACCGATCTTCCCCTTACGATCGTTCCAACGTCATTGCCGATTTCGATTCGATTCGCATTTCGCTCGCTTCGCCCGAAAAGATCCGCAGCTGGTCTCACGGTGAGGTGACCAAGCCGGAAACCATCAACTACCGTACGTTCAAGCCGGAACGCGACGGTTTGTTCTGCGCCCGTATTTTCGGACCCATCGCCGATTGGGAATGCTTGTGCGGCAAATACAAGCGCATGAAGCATCGCGGCGTGATTTGCGACAAGTGCGGCGTGGAAGTGACGCTTTCGCGCGTGCGCCGCGAGCGCCTGGGCCACATCGAGCTGGCCAGCCCCTGCTCGCACGTGTGGTTCTTCAAGGGCCTGCCCAGCCGCATCGGCTATTTGCTGGACATCACGCTGCGTGAACTGGAGCGCGTGCTCTATTTCGAAGCGTTCGTGATCGTGGATCCGGGCGACGTGGCGGACCTGAAGAAAGCCGAAGTGATCAGCGACGAGCGCAAGCGCGCGCTGGATTCGGAATTCCCCGGCAAGTTCGTCGCCATGATGGGCGCCGAGGGCATCAAGGAACTGCTGAAGCAGGTGGATTGCGAAGCCCTCAGTCTCGACATCCGCGAACGGATGAAGACCGAGATTTCGCAGCAGAAGAAGCTGAAATACGCCAAGCGCCTGCGCGTGGCGGAAAGCTTCCGTAAATCGGGCAACAAGCCGGAGTGGATGATTCTGGACGTGATCCCCGTGATCCCGCCGGAACTGCGTCCCTTAGTGCCGCTGGATGGCGGCCGCTTCGCGACGTCCGATCTGAACGATCTGTATCGCCGCGTCATCAATCGCAACAACCGTCTGAAGAAGCTGATCGACCTGCACGCGCCAGACGTGATTGTCCGCAACGAAAAGCGCATGCTGCAGGAAGCCGTGGACGCGCTGTTCGATAACGGACGCCGTGGACGCGTGCTGCGCGGCGCGAACAATCGCCCGCTCAAGTCGCTTTCGGATACGCTCAAAGGCAAACAGGGCCGCTTCCGCCAGAACCTGCTCGGAAAGCGCGTCGATTATTCCGGCCGTTCGGTGATCGTCGTCGGTCCGGAGTTGAAGCTCAACCAGTGCGGTCTTCCCAAGAAGATGGCGCTCGAACTGTTCAAGCCGTTCATCTATCACCGCCTGGAACAGCGCGGCCATTGCACCACGATCAAGCAGGCGAAGGAACTGGTCGAGCAGCAGGATCCGGTGGTGTGGGACATTCTGGAAGAGGTCATCAAGGATCATCCGATTCTGTTGAACCGCGCTCCTACGCTTCACCGCTTGGGCATTCAGGCGTTCGAGCCGATCCTGGTGGAAGGCAAGGCCATCAAGCTGCATCCGCTGACGTGTACGGCGTTCAACGCCGACTTCGACGGCGATCAGATGGCGGTCCACATTCCGCTATCGCCCGAAGCACAGATTGAAGCGACGACTTTGATGCTTTCGTCGAACAACATTCTTTCGCCGGCGCACGGCGCTCCCATTGCCGTTCCGACGCAGGACATGGTGCTGGGTTTGTATTACCTGACCAAAGCGCGCGTGGGAACCAAGGGCGAAGGCCGCACGTTCGCCTCGATGGACGACGTGCTGATTGCGCTGGAAATGGGCGAAGTGGAATCGCTCACGCCGATCAAGCTGCGCTATACCGGCAAGGTGATCGATCTGGTGAAGGCGTTCGACAACCAGAACCTGATGCACACAGAGCCGATCGTGTTCGTGAAGCAGTACATGGACACGACGGTAGGCCGCGTAATTCTGAACGACACGCTGCCCGACGAAATGCCGTTCATCAACGGCCTGCTGAAGAAAAAGGGCCTGGCCCAGATGGTGCATTATTGCTATCTGAAGTACGGCCGCGCCATCACCGTCCGCATGCTGGACGACGTGAAGAAGCTGGGCTTCAACTATGCCACGCGCGCCGGCATCTCCATCGGCATCGACGATATGATCGTCCCCGGTGAGAAGGCCGGACTGGTGAAAGACGCCGAAAAGGCCGTGATCGAGGTGCAGACGCAGTATCAGGAAGGCGCGATCACGCAAGGCGAACGCTATAACAAGATCATCGAGATCTGGTCCAAGGTTACGGAACGCGTTTCGGAAGAAATGTTCAAAACCATGGAAGAGGACGACCGTACGGGCCGCTACCTCAACCCGATTTACATCATGGCCGACTCCGGCGCCCGCGGATCGAAACAGCAGATCCGCCAGCTTTCCGGTATGCGCGGTTTGATGGCCAAGCCGTCGGGCGAAATCATCGAAACACCGATCACGGCGAACTTCCGTGAAGGCCTGAACGTGCTGCAGTACTTCATTTCGACGCACGGCGCCCGTAAGGGACTGGCCGACACGGCGTTGAAGACGGCCGACTCCGGCTACCTGACTCGTCGCCTGTGCGACGTGGCTCAGGACGTCATCGTGACCGAGACCGATTGCGGCACGAGCGACGGCATCTACGTGGAGCCGATCATCGAATCCGGCGAGATCATCGAGCCGCTGCGCGACCGCATTGTGGGACGCGTGGCGCTGGAAGATCAGATCGATTACGAAGGCAACGTCATCGTCCAGGTGAATCAACGAAATCACCGAGGATCTGGCGGCGGCGATTCAATCCGCCGGCATTGAGCGCGTGAAGATCCGCTCCGTGCTGACCTGCGAATCGAAGCGCGGCGTTTGCATGCTGTGCTACGGACGCAACCTGGCTACGGGCCGCATGGTGGAACGTGGTGAAGCGGTAGGTATTATCTCCGCTCAATCCATCGGCGAACCGGGCACGCAGTTGACGATGCGTACGTTCCACATCGGTGGAACGGCGTCGGGCTCGCCCGAACAATCGAAGCAGGACGCCAAGTCCGACGGCTTCGTGAAGTTCCACGCGGTACAGACGGTGCGCAATGCCAAGGGCGAATTGATTGCGATGAACCGCAATTCGATCATCGCCATTCTGGACGACAAGGGCCGCGAAAAAGAACGCTACCCGGTCGTTTACGGCGCGAAGATTTACTACGAAGACGGCGCCCGGATCAAGGCGAATGCGGATCTGCTGGAATGGGATCCCTACACGTTCTCGATCCTGACGGAAGTCAGCGGCGTGGTGCACTTCAAAGACCTGCAGGAAGGTCTCACCATGCAGGAGCAGGTGGACGAAATCACGGGCCGCTCGCAGTGGGTGGTGACGGATTCGCCGGACGAAAAGCGCATACCGGCGCTGATCGTTCGTCCGAACGGCGGCGGCAAGCATGACGAAAAGCGTTACCTCATGCCGATGCACGCGCACCTGACGATCGCCGATGGCGACGAAGTCCACGCGGGCGACGTTCTGGCAAAGATCCCGCGCGCGACTACCAAGACCAAGGACATCACCGGCGGTCTGCCGCGCGTGGTGGAATTGTTCGAAGCGCGCAAGCCGCGCGAAACGGCCGTGATCGCGGAGATCGACGGCATCGTGAAGTACGGCGAAATCTCCAAGGGCGTTCGCAAGCTGAACATTGTGGGCGACGACGGAGAAGCGAAGGAATACGCGATCCCGCGCGGCGTGCACATCAACGTGCAGGAAGGCGAGCGCGTTAAGGCGGGCGATCCTCTGATGGATGGTCCTCGCAACCCGCACGACATCATGGCCGTGCTGGGCGAAAAGGAACTGCAGAAATACCTGGTGAACGAAATCCAGGAAGTGTACCGTCTGCAGGGCGTCAACATTAACGACAAGCATCTGGAAGTGATCGCACGCCAGATGATGCGCTGGGTGAAGGTGGACGATATCGGCGATTCGGAATTCCTGCCTGAGGAAGTCGTCGATAAGTTCAAGTTCCGCGAAGAGAATGCTCGCGTGATGGAAGCGGGCGGGCGCCCGGCCACCGGTAAGACGGTGCTGTTGGGCATCACGAAGGCGTCGCTTTCGACGGATTCGTTCATCTCCGCAGCCAGCTTCCAGGAAACCACGCGCGTGCTGACCGAAGCCGCCATCAACGGCAAGGTCGACTACCTGCGCGGTCTCAAGGAGAACGTCATCATGGGCCGCCTGATTCCGGCGGGCACCGGCATGGACTACTACCGCACCGTGAAGATCGCGGGCGAGGACGTGGTGGAAGAGCCGGTGGCCGAAGAGGCGCCGCTGGACGCGATCCCGGGCTACGACGAAGAGACGCGCGCGCTGTATGCGGGCGGGCTCTCCGAGGCCGAACTGCCGGCGAGCGAGGAAACGCTGGCCGAGTAGGTGGGAAGTTAGTTGTGAGTGAAAAAGGCGGACCTTCGGGTCCGCCTTTTTTTGTTTGGACACATAGAATAAAAGAATGAATACGCGACGACTAGGAACGAATGGGCCCGAGGTATCGGCGATCGGCCTGGGCTGCATGGGCATGAGCGAGTTCTATGCGGGCCGCGATGATCAGGAATCGATTGCGACGCTGGATCGGGCGTTGGAATTGAGCGTGACGTTTCTCGATAGCGCCGATATGTACGGATCGGGCAAGAACGAGGAGTTGATCGGCGCGTGGATGCGAGGGTTGAGCAAAGACAAGCGCGACCGTGTGTTCCTCGCGACGAAGTTCGGCATGATTCGCGAACCGGGCGGGCCGGTGAAGGCGATCAACGGGCGTCCTGAGTATGTGCGCGCCGCGTGCGACGCGAGCCTCAAACGCTTGGGGCTCGATACCATCGATCTTTACTACCAACATCGCGTGGATCCCGATACGCCGATCGAAGAGACCGTCGGCGCGATGGCGGATCTTGTGCGTGCGGGTAAGGTTCGCTATATCGGTTTGTCAGAAGCATCAGCCGCGAGCATCGATCGCGCGTCGAAGGTTCATCCGATTGCGGCACTGCAGAGTGAATATTCACTATGGACGCGCGATATCGAAGTTCACGGAAACCTGGCGGCCGCGCGACGCCATGGAATCGCGCTGGTGGCTTATAGTCCTTTGGGACGCGGTTTTCTGACCGGCGCTTTCGCGTCGCAGGCCGACATTCCCGCAGGCGACTATCGCCAGATCTCGCCGCGTTTTCAGGGCGACAACTTCGCGCGCAATCGGGAGCTTGTGGCGACAGTTGAATCGATGGCGAAAGCTCGCGGCGTGCTGCCGGCGCAGCTCGCTCTCGCATGGGTAATGGCCCAAGGCAACGACATCATTCCGATTCCGGGCACCAAGCGGCGAAAATATCTGGAGCAGAATGCCGCGGCGGCGGACATCACGCTGAGCGCCGAGGAAGTTGCGGAGCTCAGTGCAGCGTTTCCGCCGGATGCGGCGGCGGGCACTCGGTATCCCGAGACGCAGATGCCCAAAGTAAACGTGTAGAGCATCGCGGACTATCCTACCTTCGCCTGATGCAGAACGGCTTCGGCCTTCATGCGAATCTGGCTCGCGACTTCGTAGGGATCGCCCTGCTGGAATTCGGGCAGGAACAGCTCCACGGAAACCGGGCCGGAATAGCCTTTCTCCGCAAGCTTCTTCAGGATTTTCGTTTTCGGCGTGATGCCGTCGCCGGGGATCAGCCGCGTGGTGTTGTCCAACATTTCGCGCGGGATGTCGCCCGGCACGTCCTGGAAGTGCACGTGCCCCACGTCACCCACCTCTAGCAAATCCGTATCTTCGAATTTACTGGGACCGGACCAGAAGTGATAAAAGTCGAACAGCACTTTCGTGTTCGGATGTGCGGCGGCGTGAATTTGTTTAACGGTGGTGGCGAGGGAGGAATAAAAACCGGAGGCACGCGTGAACTCGATCATCGCGAGCATGTTGAATTGTTTGGCTGCCTCGCCTGTTTCGCGAATGATATCGACACCGCCTTTGTAATCGTCGCGCGTGATTTTTACAGCGGTGTTCGCGGGGTTGTAAATTTTCCTGATGCCGAACGGTGCGTATTGCTCGCAGCGACGCTTGAACGTGTCGAGCTTGGCGCTGCGGTCTGGCGTTGGATTCCAATAGTCGCTCTGGCCGGGCGAGCAGGAAACGGCGGTGAGCCCCAAATCGGTGACCACTTTTCGCGCGGCTGCCAGAGTGTCCGTTTTCAAAAATTCGTCGAGAAGAGGCGATGTGATCTCCACTTGTTTGATTCCCGCGCGCGCCCAACCTTCGAGCGACTTGCGATATCCGGCTCCGGCAGAAGTATTCTGATGCAGGCATAGCGTCATCTTGCCGCCCTTTTCCGCGCCTTTTACCGAAGACGCCGCGGCCTGTAGCAGAGGAGCCATGAGAACAGTTCTACGTGTGGGCATGGTTTCCACTATATCTCGCCCGCCCAATGAGGAAAATCGGCCCGGGATGCAAGGCTTCAGCGGATGCGATGGTTTATCAGGGCAAGAACGCCAGCCAGCGCACCTAACGCCGCTGCGATCGCCACAACCAATCCGATCCATAAGGCGCTGCTTCGGCCGTGTACAAGTGTCCTTTCGAGTTCCGGCCTACTTGCGATCGACAATTCGCCGCTAGGAATGGGTACCTGCTCGCCAACCGCCGAGAGAAATCCTTCGATGTCGTCAGGACTATATATGGTTGTCTTGCGCTCGGCGATCAGCACGACGAGTTTCTTGCGATCGGTGGCGTACCAGGTGCATTTGCCGAGCGTTGAAGTGCGAAACAAGCCATAGTAACCGAAGAGTCCGCCGCTGCCCCACAGGCGGATGCAGCCGCGAAGATCGTCGGGCGCGACGCGCCGCAATATCGCGGACATTTTCGAGCGGAACGCGAACGTCGCCTGCAAGCCGCTGCACGATGATCGTTTTGCCCGCGATCGTGTATCCACGTGGCGAGTAAGCGTAGCCCAGGAACAACGTGAGGATTAGAAACGCGCCCACGAACAGGTTATGAATCACAAGCATGGCGGCGAGCAGAAAGGCGCACAAAATTCCGGAAAGAATCTTTGTGACCGTATCGTAGGACACCGAAAAGAAATGGCCGTCTTCCGCTGGCATTCCTCGTCTCTATGATCGACAGACGAGAGGCGACGGTCGCGTGTTCCCGCCTAAGGCTTAGGCCTGGGATTTAAGCCTGATTTGATCCGCTGCGTCCTTTGATATGCGCATACACGGAGCGTTCGAAATCTGCGAGCATCCCGATCGCCTGCTTATCGGCGAACGGTAGAAACTGCATCAGGATGACGGCGGAGACATCTTTGTGCGGATCGATCCAGTAATAGGTGTTGCGAAACCCCGCCCACGCGAGGCTTCCCGCCGAACGGCCGCCGTCGTAGGCGATGGTGTTGATCAGAAATCCGAAGCCCCATTTGTCCTGCGCGCCGGGGTGCATATCGACGGGCGCGGAGTCCTCCGGGCGGAAGCTGGGCATTTTGCCGGCGCCCAGCGATCCGATCTGATCGCGGCTCATCTGCGCGACGGTCTCCGGTTTGAGGATTCTCACCACGCCGCCGTGTTCCATGCGGCGACTGCCGCGTCCTAGAATCATCTGGGTGAAGCGAATGTAATCGGGCGCCGTAGAATATAATCCGCCTCCGCCGGTGGGCCGGGCGGGCGGCGCGGGTTTCACGCGCGGGCTCGGAACCATGGTGCCATCGGGCATGCGTTGATAGGACGCCACGAAGCGATCGAACCTTTCGGGCGGCATGAAGTAACTGGTGTCTTTCATGCCAAGCGGCTGCAGGATGTTGTCCTGAAAATAACGCTCCAGCGACTTCCCGCTGACGACTTCGATCATCCTGCCGGTCCAATCGAGACTGGTGCCGTATTGCCATCCCGTGCCAGGCTGGAAGACCAACGGAGATGGCGGATCGGTGATGGAATCCGCGTCGAGCGTCCCGGTCTTCTGCGCGTAGCGAAACATCTTCTCGTTCCAGGTAACGTAGGCGAAGCCGGAGGTATGCGTCAGTAAATGCCGAAGCGTTACGGGCTGCGCGGCGGGACGCAGCATGGGGTCGCCGGTGTCCTCATCGAATCCTGCGATCACACGCAGCTTGCCGAGCTCCGGCAGATGATGGGCCGCGGGTTCATCGAGCTTGAGCTTGCCCTGCTCCACCAATTGCAAAGCCGCGGTGGTGGTGATGGCTTTGGTCATCGACGCAATGGAGAACACCGAATTCATATCCACAGGCATGGCCGAGGCCGCGTCGCGCGTGCCGAACGCGCCGGAGTAGAGGATCGAACCACCCCGCGCGGCCATCGCCACAACGGCCGGAATGCCGCGGCGCTGCATGCTGGACCGCAGAGCCTCATCGATTGCGTGTGCGCTTGTCCCGGCCGCGTAGAGTCGTCGTGTACCGGCGGCAGCAGCGGTTACGGCAAAGCGTCCGAAGTCGCGGCGAGTGATATTCGAGCTCATGCTATTGGGATAGCACATCAATCTGCAAATGGCAGCCTTGACTCACACGATCGACATACCATATGATTCCCCGCAGATATGGCGAATCGAAATATCGGACTTTCTATGACCTTGGTGGTCGCCCTGTGGAGCAGTTTCGCTGTCGAAGCCAAGGTAATCCACATCACGATTACCAGCAAGACGCCTGCGTTCAAAGGGCAGTCGTTTGGCACAGCTGGAACGTACGAACTCGTGCGCGGAACGGCGACGGGCGAGCTAGATCCTGCGGACAAGCATAATGCCGTGATCACGGACATCCAGCTGGCGCCGCGCAATGCGAACGGCAAGGTTTCCTATACGACAACGTTTTCACTGCTCAAGCCAGTGGACGCGACGAAGTCCACCGGCTTCCTTGTCTATGACGTGGTGAATCGCGGCAACGTACGCTTTGCGGCGCGCTTCACGAAATTCGTGCTGGCCGCGGCGACGCCCGATCCGAATGCGACGGATCCGGGAGACGGATTTCCGTACTCCTCGGGCGGCACCATGATTCTGGCGAGTGGCTGGCAAGGCGACATGCCGTTGGCAGGCGCGACGCAAGGGCGCGAAGCGATCGACGTGCCGATCGCGAAGAATTCCGATGGCTCGCCCGTTACGGGGCCAGTGACAGTTCGCTTTGCGGCGAATGTTCCTGGATACGAGCAGGTGAATTTTTCCGCGAATCAGAATACCGCTTCCCTGCCCGGCCCTGGGCGCACGCCGCTGAGCCTGGACACAGCGAAGGCCACTTTGATTTCGAAGACGTCCGAAACGAACACGGGCAAAAGTGGCGGCGTCGAAGCGATTCCCAGCAGGGAGTGGGCGTTCGCGGACTGCCGCACGACGCCGTTTCCCGGCAAGCCCGATCCAACGCGCGTTTGTCTGAAAAAGGGGTTCGAGACGGCGCGTATTTATCAATTGGTGTACACGGCGAAAGATCCTTACGTGCTGGGCGTCGGGCTTGCAGCGTTGCGCGATGTTGTTTCATTTTTTCGCAACGATGCACGGGACGCAGATGGAACCGCGAATCCGCTGGCTGGCGCCGTCCGCCATGTCATCGGCTTCGGCGTGTCGCAACCGGCGCGCATGATGCGCGACTTCATCAACCTCGGCTTCAATGAAGACGAAGCGGGCCGCAAAGTCTGGGACGGAGCGTTTCTCGACGCGTCGGCCAATGCGGGTGCGTTCAACATCCGGTTCGCGCAGCCGGGAAATATCGCGGGGCTATATGATCCTGTAGCCGATGGTCCGGCGTGGTGGGAAGACTATACAGATAAGGTGCGCGGACGGCCATCGTGGGGCTTGCTGCATCGCTGCCGCACGTCGAACACCTGCCCGCTTGTTATGGAAGTAGATGGCGGAGCGGATTTCTTTTTTGTGAAAGGGTCGTTGGGGATTGCAGGCACGACGGGCAAGGACGATATTCCGCTGCCGGCGAACGTGCGCCGCTATTACATGTCGAGCACGAATCACACGGGCGGCACCGACAACTTTAATTATGAGCAGCCGCCGGTGGAGGGATGCATGCTGCCCGCGAATCCGCTGCCGTGGTTCGAGACCGAGCGTGCGCTGTTCTTCGCGATGCGGGATTGGATCAACCAAGGAACACCGCCTCCGCCCAGTGCGTATCCGCGCGTGAGCGACGGTACGCTGGTCGCCGCAACGGCCGCTGCCATCGGATGGCCGAAAATTCCAGGAGCTCCCACACCGGATGGCGTGTTGAATCCGGTGCTTGACTACGATTTCGGCCCGCGTTTCCGCTACAACGATCATTCGGGGATCATCGATTTCGCTCCGCCGAAAATTAAGCAAGTGATTCCGACGCTGGCCGCTAAGGTGGACGCCGATGGGAACGAAATCGCCGGGATTCATCCTCTGTTGTTGGATGTGCCGCTGGGCACATACACGGGTTGGAATCCTATCGCAAGCGGACTGTTGAAGGGTCAGGAATGCCAGTTGCAGGCGGGGACGATTCCGTTTGCGAAGACGAAGGCGGAGCGCTTGGCGAAGGGCGATCCGAGGTTGTCGCTGGAAGAACGCTACGGCACGTTTACGAACTATTACGAACTGGCCGTGAAGGCTGCGAATAAAGCGATGGAAAAGGGACTGCTGCTGCAGCCGGACAGTGATCGCGAACTCGGCATCCTTGAAAAGGATATCCGCAAGGCCGGCCTCCTCAAGTGCCAAGGAGATCCCTGCCCGGGAGGGCCCGATCGACTCTAGCGTGCGCGCGGCGTGCGCGGCGGTTACAGCTTGTAGATCGTCACACCGGTTAAGAGCTTCGGATAAAAATCGGTGGACTTCTGCGGCATCACTCCGCCGCCGAAGGCGATGCGGGCCATGTCGTCGATGGGCGTCGGCTCCAGCAGAAACGCGATCTGCGCGCCTTTTTCGCGGACGTCGGCTACCGCCGCGTCGATGCCGCGCACGTAATGGATGAACTTTTCGTCGCGCACCGCTTCTTCGCTGATGCCGAGCCAGCCGCCGAGGATTTCGTTGTGCAGCACGGGCACGTCCATCTCGTCCTGTTTGCGTGGCCGCTCCAACAGCGAGAGCTGTTTGGAAGTTACAACGCCGATCCGCACGGATTGCGGCTTGGGCGTCTCCAGTTCCTTCTTTAGATCCGCGAGCGAAGCGAACGGGCGCGAGGTCCAGGGGCTTTGCGCGTGCGAAAGCAGACCATCGACCGCAGCTGAATCAAGATTGCTCAACACGCGATGCGTTGCTAGAATCCGGAGCCCGGGCGAATACATATTGACGAAGGTCATCATCACGTATTGCGCGGCGGGATCGTCCGGATGCAGGTTGCGATAGTTCAGAGCCGTCTCATAGCGATGGTGGCCGTCGGCGATCAACAATTTCATCGGAGCCATCAGCTCCTGAATTCGCTTGATGCGCGCGGGATCGGTGATGGCGTAGAGAATGTGTCGCGCGCCGTAATCGTCGACGACGTCGAGCACCGGTTTACTGGATTGCGCGGCGTCCAGTTCGCGATCGACGTCGCCCGCGCGATCGGGATACAGCATGAAAATCTGACCGAAGTGCGCGCGGGTGTGCGTCAGAATCTCGAGGCGATCCTTCTTCGGACCGGCGAGCGTTTTTTCGTGGCGGAAGACGATGTTCGCTTCGTAGTCCTCCACCTTGCCGAGGCCGATGAAGCCCTTGCGCGTGAGCTTCTCTCCGGAATCCGGCACTTCGAATTCCTGGAAGTAGGCATAGAAACCGGGCGCGGCGTCTTGCGCGAGAATGCCCTGCTTCATCCAGTCTTCAAAATACTTCGCGGCGCGCGTGTATACGTTGTCCGCGGGCGTATCCGTATCGCGGCGCTCGCCGAGGATTACGCGCACCAGATTGTAGGGACTGGCGGCAACGTACTTCGCCTGCATCGCGGGGTTGATCTTGTCGTAGGGCTGGGTCAGTAGTTTTGCCGGATCGCCAGCCTGGGAAGAATAACGGTAGGGTTGGAAAGGTTTAAGAGTGGCCAAAAAACAGGATAGCAAGCATGCTGTTTCGAACGCACGTCACTCTCAACCAGAAGATCAAAAGCAGATCCTCCTGCGCTCGGAATGACACGGGGAAGCTGTTGACGGTTTGTCGATCGGGCCGGTTGCTATCGCTCGGCGGTTGCCCGATAGGCCATGGGCGCGGAAATCAGTACGGGGCGCGGATTCATCAGCGCCTGCGCGATCCAGGGCGAGATGAAGTGGTAGCGATAGTTCACCACCGCCACGCTGAGCATCTCGTCATCGGGACGCGGGATGCTGGCAGGCTGATAGGTCACGCGAACGTTTTCGCGCTTCAAGCCGAGGAACCCGTCCGCTGCGGCGGGAGGATCGGTGGGCTGATTATATAAAATGAGATTCGCGACCTGATCGCCCGTGCCGTCCCAGGGATGCACAACGCCCCACCGAACGGCGACGCGTGTGCGCTCCACCAGCGCCTGATGAGCCACCAGCATCTGTCCGCAATCGATCACGCCGAACAGCAGCGCAAAGAACGCCAGCATGACGAACGTGCTTTCGACAAAACTTTGCCCGCGGTCACTTCGGCGGCGCGTTGTGGAGACGCAACTCACGGCTCACGCTCCGCCGGGGCGTAGCGGCCCACGTAAGGAAATTCGGCGAACGGCTTGCCATCGAACGTAATCGGCTTGAAGACCGAGGCGGCCGTGAAATCGTGAATGGAGACGTCCACGGCGTCGGGCGCTTTGCCGTCTTCGGCCACCCAATCCACCTTTACATGCTCCGGCGTCAAACCGGTGACGATCGGGATCGCTCCCGTAGCCGGTTGCGCGTCGCCATAGACGACCATGTTGCGGATGGCGGCTTTGCCGCGCTCCAGATCGTCGGGCGATGCGGCTCGGTAGGTGCGCTGAGCGGCGTAGCGCGCGCCGTTGCCCACGGCGCTGACCAATTGGTTGTAGACGTAAAACGAATAGCCGAATTGAAAGGTGCCGACCAGGAAAGAGACCATGACGCCGGCGACGATTGCCAGCTCCAGCATCGCGTGGCCTTTTTGGCTCGCGCGGGTTTCGGATTTGCGCGCGTCGCTCATTCGGCCAACCTCACTGGATTCGTGGCCGCAACGGCGTGCGCGGGAACGGTGAAGCTTTCGGGACCGCCGACGGCTCTCAGGAACAGAATGCCCATTCGGTTATTAGGAGCTGTGACGCGCGCGAAGTGCACCGCGCCCGCTTCCGTGGGCTTCGCTTCCCAATGCACGGTGTCCGCGCCGAATTCGATTTGTACGTCGCGAAACGCCTCAGTTCCCAGATTCCAGCGACCCGGCAGGCGGCGGACGGCGGCGCGCGCGCGATCGAGTCCCGCAGGCGTGCCGTCGATCTGTTGGGCAGCGGCCATGGAGGCGGCGTCGACGAACACCTGCGCTTCATTGCGCGCGATGTAGACGCGCCCGAGATCGAAGGCCAGGCCGATCACGGCCATCAGCAGGAACATGCACGCGCACATCGCGATGAGGATGAAGCCGCGCCGGTTACCCGGCCGTGGACGCAAACGTCCCGGCGTACGAAGGCTGTTCATTCTCTCATTAGAACGGCGGAATCGCTGGCGTTCTTTAGTGCGCCGGTGAGGGAATTACCTTAGACGCGCGCGCGGCGGGCGACCACAGGATCACGGCGCCCGCGAGCGCGAGGCCGATGGAGATCCATTGCGTGATGGAAAGAGGCAGGCCGAAGGGCAGCGCCTGCTCGTGAAAGCGTGTGAATTCGATCAGGAACCGCATGATGGAGCTGATCACCAGGTACAGGCCGATGATCGTGCCGGGCTTGTGCTCTTTTCCAAAACGCCACCATAGGAAGCCGAAGAGAATCGCTTCGCTGGCGCATTCGTAAAGTTGCGAAGGCTGCAGAGGGACGCGGAGAGGCACGCCTGTAAGTTCGTTGGCCTGGGGATTGCGGAACGTGATGGCCCATGGGAGGGTCGTTTCTTTGCCCCAGCAGCAGCCCGCCGAGAAACATCCCAGGCGGCCGATGGCATGTCCTAGAGCGACGCCCGGCGCGAACATATCGAACGTCGGCAGCCAGGGCATTTTGTGATGATTCAAATACAGGAATGCGGTAAGGATCGCCAGAATCAGACCGCCTTGATAAACGCCCGCGGCCTGTAAAGTGGCAAACGAGAATATATCGCCGGGGTCGGCGCGGAAGTGATCCCAATCGAAAATGATCATCAGAAGCTTGGCGCCAAGCATCCCGGAAAGCGCGGTATAGACCACCAGATTCGTGACCAGCTCGGCGTTGACGCCGGTGCGGCGCGCGAGCTTCAGCGTCACCCACAGGCCTACCAGGAACGCCAAGGCGACCAGGACGCCGTAGGTGGGGATAAAGAAGTTACCGTACTGGAAGAGTTTGGGGTACATTGGGCACCGGTTATTGTTTCGGGTGCTGCCCGTCGATGAATCCGATTAGCCCGTCCAACTTGTCCGTGATCTCCGCGAGACGCATGTCGATGTGATTCATGCGCTGCGTGTGGAGGCGCATGGTTTCTTCCGACTCCGCGATCCGTTCAGCCTGCGTTTTTTGCACGGCCGCCTGCCGTCGCTGGATCTCAGCCACGACAACCAGCGTGTCCTGAAGCTGAACGATGGCTTGTTCGAAATTCATCCAGCTCCATTATAGCGAACAGCCAAAGCCGGAAGCTTCTGCCGCCGTGACGGTGCTTGTGCGGACCGCGGCTGCGCTACTTGTTCAGTCGCAGAATCTGCGAAGCGATCTTAATGAAAGCTGGGCCAAGTTGAGCCGTCGTTGGCGCGTAAACGAAGGTGCCCTGAAGTTGGGGATCGGGGTAGGTGACGCATCCAGTTTCCTGGGCGCAGGGCAGATAGTATGCGCCGCCAGTGTCGGGACCGGTGGTATTGAATTCGTCGCCGTTCGGGTCGTTGGCCATGCGCTGCATAAGGATGGGATCCACAGGTCCGGTGGTCGAATTGCCGCCTAGCCCGATCGCCATGACGTAAGCAGGGATGGTTGCGTTCGTGCGTGCTACGTACGCGGAATTATCCGTCGCGTTCAGAACGGAATTATGATATTGGGTCCAACTCGTAGCGTTTGGGTAGCCCCCGGTCGTCGATACTGTCTTGTAAGCGCCGGTCGGATTGGTTTTATTCCCATAGACATCGGCGGTCGGCCATAACGCGATATCGGGCGGAGTGGTTCCGAAGTAGCCGGGGCTTGTGGCGCTCGTGGCGTTGAAGCCGCAACCATTTGCGGTTTGTAAATAATCCGATCCGCTCGTGGTGTAGGTATCGAAATTATTGGCCGTGGAAGAGGTGAAGTAGTAATCCATCATCCAGAAATCGCCGGGGGAACTGGTGTCCGAGGAGGGTATCGTACCGATCATCCCCGCTGGTACGTTGGAATAAGCCCCGCTGGTCGTCAAAAACGGCGATGCGTTCAGTGTGAGGCCCACGGTCCAATTGGGGACTTTGGAGGGCACCGCGAAGCCCGACGCGCCGAAGCCGCCGTTGGACTGCGTCTTTCCGGCCGTATCCTTGCAGCCACTGGTGCTGGTGATGAGCAACTTGTTGTTACTGGGGTCGAAGAAGCTCGAAGTCATGGCGTTCGGCAACCCGTCCGTTTCGAGGAGTAGGACGTTCAAAGCTCCCGGCAGCGCGGTCTGGTACAGAAGCTGATACCCCAGCGACACAGCCTGTGCAGTATTGGTTCCGCCGTTACAGACAATGTTGTCGATCTGTCCGGTGCCGCTTATGCCTTGGGCCGTATAGCCTAATGTCGTTTGGAAGCTTTGCGTCGGTGGCGTATGGACGTAAGCGTTGTGAGCGAAGCTGATCATCCCAATGTAGTCACGGCCCTCGGCGAATTGGCCTGTAAATAACTTGGCCGCCTGGATCATGTCGTGGCATGGATAACTGGTGTTTGTAAAGCTGCACGGCGAATTCTGCGTGCCACCGACCTTGCACATGGACCCGGATCGATCCAACACCATCATCGCCACCATAGCGCGGCGAGTTGCGTAGGAGCTGGTGGTAAGCTTCGTCGAATTTATGCCGAACCAATGCATAAACCAAGTCGGTACTTTCGTGGAGGCCATAACGTCCACATGATCCAACTGGGCGATTACTGGGTCCGGATAGATGTTGAACAGCTTGTCCGGTGCTTCCGAAACCCGCGGTCGGCTGTTGTTCTCAGCCCGCCGTACTCATGACCGTTCCGGTAGTTGCCCACGTGTTGGGAGGGAAATTCGCGTAGAACCAGTTCACGGCATTCTGTGCGGCAGCTGGTCTGTTGCGCCTGTAAGGCTTTGTCCCAGATTCAACGCGCGCGCGGCGCCCAAAGCCGCCCCATCGACGGCCGCCTGCAAACGGCCTTTCACGGCATAAATGAAAGCTGGTATCGATGGACAGCCCCATCAGGGGAATAATGTAGACCAGCGCCAGCAGTGCCGAGAAATAGAGAATTGCCGCTTTCACCGCGTTTTCGTTTTGGTGGACTGAATCATCTGGACGCTCCTAGAAGAAATAGCGGGCGTAAGTTCCGGGACTTTTATAAATGCTCCCCATGTTCAACGTCGGCGTCTGGAAAAACGCTTCGACGACATAGATAGTTTGGCCGTCGACCAGGCTGGCCTGGCCGTTTGAGTGGTTTGCCACAGGCCTGCCATCGCCGTTTGGTATGTGCTGCCGAGCTTCGCGGAACTGTCGGTTACGGGGCTCGCTGATCACACCGGCATGACGTGATGACCCGATCCGGTGTAATAGCCGACGCTCGTGTCCTTTTGCGAAGTCAGACGTCGAGTTTCCGAACTCGATCTGCTGGGTATACACGAAACTATCGTGGTTTGCGCAGTTGGACGCGCCCACGACTTGGCAAAGAGGGTCGGTTGTGGCGCCGACATACATGACTTGTGTTACCCATATGAGCCCGTTGCCGGAGCTCCCGACGTTCTTCGCCTGATTTAGGTTCGTTACGCCGCTGGTGGCGCCGAAAGCAGGAAATTCAAGATCCAGACCCGTCGCCACCAACTGGGCAAGCTGCTGGGCTCCGTAAGTGGAAAAATCCGTGCCATGGATGTACATGTTGTCCATGTCTCGCGCCAGATTATTCGCCTGAATGCTGATGATCATGCTCATGCCCATGACGAACATCCACAGACAGCAGGGGTACATATACGAACAAGCATCAGCAATCCAAACATCATGAACTCCTGGCCCTTTTTGGCGCAGGAGCCGGCGGGATGCAATTTGGATTTTGCTCATTATTGTTACTCGCGCGCTATTGGTCACTGCCTACCGGGTAGCCGCCCTAAAATGTCGGACGCATAGACGTTCAAGGTCAGCGACTTGTTGCCGCTGGTCGACCACCAAGTCCCGTTGAGGATCGAGATCCAGCTGAACTTAACTCCTTGAACGGAAACCTGAACCACATTGCCCGGCTGTTTCCGTTGGTAGTGACCTGGGCAAAGTCTGATCGGGTTGTAATACTTCACGTAGATCGTCTTGGGGCTGTCGGCTTGTCTTGACCAGGCCGAAGTCGTAGGCCGGTCACTTGGTCTTGGATGGACTTGTCCTGGCCGTGCCCGCGATTCCACCTGAAACGTCACGGCGTAGCGCGTGCCTTCGCGAACGGCGTTTTGCAGCGTAGTCCAGCGGAAAATCATCAGGCCGAAATCGGTCATGCCGAAAATCATGGTCAGCATGGGGATCAGCGTGAGCGCGTTTTCCACGATTGCCTGCCCGCCGGACTTCCGCCGCCGATTGTTGCTGATTGCCGTTTTAAATCGCATAATCTTGCATGAACTCCGGGACGACGCCCTCATCCGAGCAACAATGTGACTCCATACCGCCCAATACTAAGCGGACTCGCCCCTAAGGCGTGATGGGGAGAGTTCGGGAGAACCCGAGAAAAATTACTGAGTCATTTCCGGGTTTGACCCGAGTACTCCTCAGGCCCAGGCCAATTGTCCAGGCCTAGCCTGTCGCGCCGCTGAGTACCATATCGGCACTTCGGCGTCTAAAAATGAGGGGCAGTCAGCGGCTGGCGACCCTGTGCCCGCAAGTGGGACGCATCGCTTCGAGTTTCCGGGAATCTATATCTCCAGGGAGCGATGTGTTAAACTCCCCGTAGAATGGCACTTTCCGGAAGAACGCCATTTGCAAAGACTTACGGCATGAAACCTCGCCGGACAATCCGCACCAGGCTGCTGCGCGGGCTGGGTCCTTTGATGGGCCTGCTGGCGTTGGGCAGTCCTTTGTTTGCCGAACCGGCTGTCTACGGGCGCCTCACCAGCGCATCCGAACAGCGGCTGGCGGCGGATTCGGCGCGCTTCTTCCATCCGCTGGTGACCTTGCTCGTCTTGGTTACTGCCGTTTCGGATTCGGCGAACCCGGCGCATGCGCGTCCGCAGGCGGTTCTCGGATGGGACGCGTTGCGCTGGACCAGTTTGCGCGGCTCCATCTGGATGGTGCGCGACCGCTGGATGCTGCGCGATGATCTGCGCGCAGGTTTGGATGCGCCCGACATGTTCCTGCTCCGCTGCTGACTTTCCTCCTTCCCTCGCGGCAATACCAACCAATCGTCACGTAACCGGACACGTCACCGGAAATGGTCACTGTAGGCCGTCACCGTAGCGGGTGAAGCAAAGACGTGGAGGAAAAGAATGCTTGAAGACGCTCTCGCCAAAGTTTTTGGCACCAAACACGACCGCGATGTAAAGGCACTGCGGCCGATGGTGGCTGCGATCAACGCGATGGAGTCGCAGATCCAGCCGCTCACCGACGAGCAACTGGCGGCGCAAACCGTAAAGTTCCGCGAACAGATCGAGCAGGGCGCGTCGCTGGACGATCTGCTGATCCCTGCCTTCGCGACGGTGCGCGAAGCGGGCCGCCGCTTTCTGAACATGCGGCACTTCGACGTCCAGTTGATCGGCGGCATTGTGCTGCATCGTGGCAAAATCGCCGAAATGAAAACCGGCGAAGGTAAGACGCTGGTGGCAACCCTGGCCGTGTATCTGAACGCGCTGGAACGCAAAGGCGTCCACGTCGTCACGGTGAACGATTACCTGGCTAAGCGCGATTCCGAATGGATGGGCCGCATCTATCGCGCGCTCGGCATGAGCGTGGGCAACATCGTCCACGACCTGAGCGACGAGGAGCGCCACGACGCCTACCATTGCGACATCACCTACGGCACGAACAACGAATTCGGCTTCGACTATTTGCGCGACAACATGAAGTTCCGGCTTTCGGATTGCGTGCAGCGCTTTTTCAAGCCGGAAAGCGGCATGTCAGCCGATGGAAAAACTACCGAGCTGAAGCTGCACAACTTCGCGATCGTCGACGAAGTGGACTCCATTCTGATCGACGAAGCGCGCACGCCGCTGATCATCTCTGGCCCCAGCGAGGAATCCACCGACAAGTATTACCGCATCAACCGCATCATTCCGCAGTTGGTGCGCGGCGAAGTGATCGAGGGCAAAGAGCCCGGCGTGAAATGGACCACCGGCGACTACACGGTGGAAGAGCGCACGCGCACGGTGGCGCTGACCGAGGAAGGCGTCTTGAAGGTGGAGCGCCTGCTCAACCTGAGCAACTTATACGACGCCGTCAACATGGATATGAACCATCACGTGCAGCAGGCGCTGAAGGCTAACGTGATGTTCCTGCGCGATCGTGACTACGTGGTGAAGGACGACGAGGTGATCATCGTCGACGAATTCACCGGCCGCCTGATGCCGGGGCGCCGCTGGAGCGATGGGCTGCATCAAGCGGTGGAAGCAAAGGAAGGCGTCAAGATTCAGCGCGAGAACCAGACGCTGGCGACGATCACCTTCCAGAATTACTTCCGCATGTACAAAAAGCTGGCCGGTATGACCGGCACGGCCGACACGGAAGCCGCCGAATTCTCGAAGATCTATGGCCTGGAAGTGGTGCAGATTCCCACCAACCGGCCGCTGGCGCGTAAAGAGCTGGAAGACATCGTCTACCGCACGGAGGAAGAAAAATTCCGCAACGCCGCCAAGGAAATTCAGGAGCGGCACGACACGGGCCAGCCTGTGCTGGTGGGCACCGTGTCCGTCGACAAATCCGAAAAGCTATCCGCGATTCTCAAGAAAATCGGCGTGCGGCACGAAGTGCTGAATGCCAAGAATCACGAGCGGGAAGCGTTCCTCATCGCACAGGCGGGGCGTAAAGGCGTGGTCACGGTTTCGACGAACATGGCCGGCCGCGGCACTGACATTTTGCTGGGCGGCAATCCAGAGTTCATGGCGAAAGAACATTTTCGCAAGGAAAGCAAAGATCCCGACATGCTGCAAACCGCCGCGGTGGGATCCGCCGAGCGCGAGGAATGGGATAGCGTTTATGCGCGCTACAAAGAGCAAACCGCGGGCGAGCATGACGACGTCGTAAGTCTCGGCGGGCTGCACATTGTGGGCACCGAACGCCACGAATCGCGCCGCATCGATAATCAGCTCCGCGGACGCGCGGGACGCCAGGGCGACCCCGGCAGCGCGCGTTTTTTCCTCTCCCTGCAAGACGATTTGATGAGGATTTTCGGCGGGCACAAGATGCAAAATCTGATGCTGCGCCTGGGCATGGAAGAAGATGTGCCGATCGAAAGCAAGCTGATCACGAAACGCATCGCGGGCGCGCAAAAGGCCGTGGAAGCGCAACACTTTGCTTCTCGTAAACACATCCTGGAATACGACGACGTGATGAACAAGCAGCGCCACGCTGTTTACGCGATGCGCCGCAAGCTGCTGGAAGGCGAGGATCAGAAGGATCACATCAAAGAAATCGTCGAGGGCATTCTCAATTCCTTCGTCGATATGCGCTGCCCCGCCAAAATGCATCCCACACAATATGATTGGAACGGACTGGAGACGGATATTCTCAATCAGTTCGGCGTGCGCATCAATTCCGAAGAGCTCAAGGAACTGAACCGGCGCGATATGGAAACGCGCATTTTGGATCAGCTTCTGGCGCGCTATCAGGAAAAAGAAGAGATGCTCAGCCCCGAGCTGCTGCGCGAAACCGAGCGCATGATCATGCTGAACGTGATCGACAACCAGTGGAAAGATCACCTGCTGTCGATGGATCACCTGAAGGAAGGCATCCAGCTGCGCGGGTACGGCCAGAAGGATCCGCTGATCGAATATAAGAAGGAATCCTACACGCTGTTCCAGGACATGATGGATCGCATCGAGGATGAGACCATACGCTTCCTCTATTTCCTGCAGCGCGCTCCCGAAGACGCAACGCAGAACGTTCCGCATCCGGAACTCTGGGAAGACGAGCCGGATGACGAAGAGGGCGAGCCTGTGGGCGTGGCGAGTATCGGCCCGAGCGACGCCGATCGCGCCGCGCAAAAGGCCGCGCAGAATTCGGTGCTCGATCTGACCCGTAATATCCAGCGCAAAAAGGAAAAGGAAATGGCCGCGCTGCAATTTGTCGGCGGCGAAGGCGCTGTCGCTCAGCAGCCGGTGCTCGCTAAAGATAAGGGCGTGGGCCGCAACGATCCCTGCCCGTGTGGCAGCGGGAAGAAATACAAAAAATGCCACGGAGCTTAGAAGGAGGGGCGGGGGGCCAGAGACTAAGCCTATTGCTGGTCTTGACCGCGCTAGGCGTTCTAAGCCTCCCGACGGCTCTTTTCGCCCAGGCGCCGATCTTTCCGGATCAGATCGGCATGTATCAGAAACGCGCCCCGACCACGCTTTCGGCTCCTGATCGCCCTTTGTACGAAGAATATGGCCTGGAGGCCAGCGAACAGGCGGTCTACGTCCAGGGGGAGGGTGCCACCAAGAAGCAGTTCACGGCTACAGGCTGGCGTACGCACGATTCCACGGGCGCCATGGCCCTTTTCGAGTCCCGGAGGCCACCAGGAGCCAAGCCCGCCACCTTTGCGCCCTTGAGCGTCACTACATCCGATGGCGTGATCTTCGAATACGGGAATTATGTCATCCAATTCACCGGGGGTCAGCCGGATAACGCCGACATGACCCACTTCTACAACCAGTTGCCGAAGTTCGAGAACTCCCCCCTGCCGCTACTGGCGACTGCCCTTCCCAAGGACGGTCTGGTGCCCAATTCCGAGCGGTATCTGCTGGGCCCGGTTTCCCTGCAACGGTTCGCGCCGGAAATTCCGCCATCCACTGCGGCTTTTCGCTACGGGTCGGAGGCTCAGCTCGGCAAGTACAACACTCCAAAAGGCTTAATGACCTTGGTGTTGTTCGATTACCCCACGCCGAACATGGCCCGGGAACAGACAGGTGGACTTCGAGAAGATCGCCAAGTCTGCCGTAAAGCGCGCCGGACCGCTGGTGGCGATCGTGCTGGACGCTCCCGATCCGGATGCCGCCGAGCGATTGCTGGGTAAAATCACGTACCAGGCGCAGGTGACTGAAAACGAGAAAGTTCCAGTCAACGAGATCAAGGGATTTGCGGGCCAGTTAATCAGCATGTTTATACTGGCGGGTATCGTCATCTTATTGTGCGTGGTGGCCGGACTCGCTTACGCCGGTTTGCGCTTTATGCGCCGGAAGCTCTCAAAACGGGACGATCCGGATGCCATGATCACCCTGAGCATCGATCGCCGGGGCAGCAGCCAGTAAGCCTCGAAAATCCGGTCTGTTAGGCGCAAAACCGCTGCGAGCGGAAGCCTCCGACGCAAGAATTTTCCATGAGAGCCGCGCCGGGCACTACTCTGCTAAACCACTGCCGATCATACAGATAGAGTTGATTTAGAAAGTCCAAGTTTTTCCCTTGACTTCATTGGCCGCACGTCCTAATATCCAATCACTAACCGGTTTTTGACGGTTGCGTCCGTCGAGACCGATTCTCCCATGTACATCCCCCTGCCTGATAACAGGGGAATTCGAAATGCTCACCTTCGGGTGAGCATTTTCGTTTTGGCGGCTTTAGTCGAAGGACGGAAGGGCCCGCCGATTTCTCGTTCGCACATTGACTTGCGCGCACGGAATAAGGGAAGCTATGCCTTATGCGAGGAAACCCCAAAGTTATCGAGGTCTTGAATGAAGCGTTGAGGGAGGAGCTGACGGCCATCAACCAATACTTCCTTCACGCCGAAATGTGCGAGAACTGGCACTACGACAAACTCGGCGACTACATCAGGAAGCAGTCTATTGATGAAATGAAACACGCCGAGGAGATCATCGAGAGGATCCTGTTCCTTGACGCCACTCCCAAGATGACGGAACCGATGACCCTGACCGTGGGCAAGAACGTAAGGGAACAGCTTGAAAGCGATCTGAAGCTGGAAATCGACGCAGTTACCATGTACAACCGGGCGGTGAAAATCTCACGCGACGAAGGCGACAACGCTTCGCGAGAGCTGTTCGAGAGGCTCCTCAAGGACGAAGAGGAACACGTCGATTGGCTGGAAGCGCAGATCTTCCAGATCGGCGAGATCGGCTATGAGCGCTATCTGAGCCAGCAGATCGGCGAAGAGGAAGAATAACCTCGGCGAATTTCGAAACACAACGGCAACTTCACGTTTGGGGGCCGCCCGCGAACTTAAAAACGCTGGCCGTGTATGCTAACATCCGAGAAGGTCCCTGAGTACACATCGCGGAGAGGTGGCTGAGTGGTCGAAAGCAGCGGTTTGCTAAACCGTCGTAGGGTCAAAAGCTCTACCGGGGGTTCGAATCCCCCCCTCTCCGCCAGATCCCCTTCGTTCAATGCCCCGCCCCCTGCAAGTCACTGCAAAAGATGTTCAGTTCGCGCTGCGTAAGGTCGCGGACCCGCGCCGCGCGAAGTCCTCGGCGACGTTCTTCAAAACCGGGCCCGGCCAGTACGGCGAAGGCGACATCTTCCTTGGTATTCGCGTGCCCGATCAACGCAAAATCGCACGGCAATTTCGCGATTTACCGCTGCCTGAAATCGGCAAGCTGCTGGAATCGAAATATCACGAAGACCGCCTGACGGGGCTCATGATTCTGGTTGTCCAATATCAGACAGGCGCCGCCCGCGAGCGCGGCCGTGTGTATCGTTTCTATCTGCAAAATAGGCGGCGCGTCAACAATTGGGATCTGGTGGATTCATCCGCGCGCTACATTCTTGGTGAACATCTGGCGGGCGAGCATTTGCGCGACAAATCGCGAAAGGCTTTGTACAAACTGGTGCGGTCCAGGAATCTATGGGAGCGACGAATTGCGATGGTCGCGACTCATGCGTGGATCGCGAAAGGCGACACCGAAGACGCCTACAAAATCGCGCAGCAATTGCTCGGCGATAAAGAAGACCTGATGCACAAGGCCGTCGGATGGATGCTGCGTGAGGCGGGACGGCATTCGCGGGAAACACTGCTGGCGTTTCTCGAAGCGAATTACGCACGCGTGCCGCGCACAGCGCTACGTTATGCGATTGAGCATCTGCCTGCCGCGCAGCGGAAACAGATTCTCGAAGGAAATTTTGCCATGACGTCCTCCCGCGACAGAAGGACATTTCCTACAGACGCGAAAAGAGCGGACTGACCGGGAATTGTTTCCCAAGCCAGCCCGCTCGGCGATGCATCCTTGTCTGTGGCGCTAGCGACTAGCGGCTGAAGTTGCGCCCGTGATCGTCGCCGCGGCCGTTCGAGTTTCCATTAAAGTGTCCATTGAAATTTCCGGCGCGATTGTCGCGAGCATTAAAGTGTCCGTCGTGATCATTGGACGGAACTGCTCGGAAATTCGTGTGCGTGTCGATCGTGCGAGTATCGGCCACGCGCGTGCCGCCCCAAAATCCGGCGACGAAGCGTCCGCCGTCGAAGCGCGGTGCCACCCAATAGGCGCCGCCAAACGGAGGCAATGCCCAATAGCCGGCGACAAATCCGTTCGGACCGTTGAAGCCGTCGACCCAAACGTAGCCAGGACCGGGGCAAGGCGGCTGTGCGGCAACCGCGATGGGCGCGGGAGCGGCATACACAGGCGCAGGCACGCCGAAATTCACGCCGACTCCGAATCGAACCGCCGCCATGGCCGAGCCGGCCATCAGCGACATTCCTAACAAGCTCGCGAACATCATCTGATTAACCATTGTCCGTTTCATTTTCCGTTCTCCTTTTACTGCTTCCCGAACCACGCCCTCTAAAATGCATTCGCATCGCCAAACGAAAACGATTGAAAATGCGCGCGATGCGGATGTGGTCGTGGCCGCCCTCCACCGCGCATGGTGCTATTGGGCCAGCGCGTGTCGTGGTTGATCATGCTTCATAGATGATAATGACCGCATGGTCCGAACTCCGAAAGAACGTATCTCTTATTCCGCGATCATCGACCGCCCGCCGCTGCGGTTGCCCGATTCCGCGCGCATCGTCATCTGGCCGATGATCAACGTGGAGGTTTGGGACATTCATCGCAACATGCCGCGGACGGTGCTGCCTCCGCCCATGGGCCAGCCGCTGAAGCCCGATCTTCCCAATTGGGCGTGGCATGAATATGGCATGCGCGTGGGCTTCTGGCGCCTGTACGAATGCATGCAGCTTTTCAAAATTACGCCGACGCTCGCTCTCAACGGATCGGTGTGCACGGAATATCCGCGCGTGGCTCAAGCGGCGCTGGAAGCCGGCTGGGAATTTATGGGACACGGCTTCCTGCAGGCTCCCATGCATTCGTTGGAAGATCAGCGCGCGGCCATCCGCCAGACCATCGAAGCGATTCGCGCCTTCACTGGCAAACCGCCGCGCGGGTGGGAGAGCCCCGGACTGACAGAGACGTTCGACACGATCGACATTCTGGCCGAAGAAGGCATCGAATACGTAGCCGACTGGATTGTCGACGATCAGCCCTGCGAGATCGCCACGACGAACGGTTCCGTCGTCGCGATGCCCTACACGGTGGACATCAACGACGTGCCGATGATGGCCGTGAGCCAGCACGCCTCCGACGAATGGCTGAAGCGCGGCATGCGCCAGTTCGACCGGCTATATCACGAAGGACAGCACGGAGCACGCGTGATGTGCATCAGCATGCATCCCTATCTCTCCGGCGTGCCGCACCGAATCGGCTATGTCGAGGAGCTGTTCGAATACGTCCTGAGTAAGCCAGGGGTAATTTGTTGGACAGGAGAGCAGTTGCTCGAGTGGTACTTGAAGCTCAACCGGTAAGCTATTGCGCATCAAGGTATTTATTGCCACGTCTGCCGCACCGCGCTTGGTGGTCGTACTGGTACTAAAATCCCAAACTTTTGCACTGTCCAGGAGTGCCCGAGGAGTACCAAATTACTATTCGAAGGGGGCCTGCGCTGGCTTGAAGTCGTGGTCACTTTGAGCCAATGCACCCCACTCCATTACTGTCGCGGCTCGGCAGAACGCCATATCGCGGCAATGTTTCGGAGCCGCGGCAGGCCGTCGGCCACTTGTGCGCAGGGCCTCCTAGTTCGAGGCCGAAACCCGCGGGACCGGCTTCCCATAGACTTCGATGTTGCCCAACTGGATCCATCCGCCGGTGCCGTGGCCGCTGCCCGGCATCAGGTCCACGAAACCGATTTCTTCCACTTTGCTCAGGTCCGGATTCGGGACCCAGATCTCGCCACTCGGATTGGCCGCCTCGCGGCCGCTGTTCAGCGTTACGATCTTCGCGGGATCCAGCTTGATCCAGTGCACGCTGGCCGGCGCGAATTCTCCGACCGTCAGTTTCGTGATCGATTGGAACCCGACGTCGCCCACGATCAGCGTCCCGTTTGCCAGCTTCAGCACCGGACGAACCTCATGGAAGCCCGACGTCTTGGTCCACCAGCGAATGCTGGCGAGGCCGGTAAGATCCACGTAATTGCCGTTCTTCGGCTTGAACGTCATCGCGAATGGAGTCTCCGCCGTGCCCGACCAAATGCCGTAAGGAACCGTCGCGCTATTCGGCTGGCCGGTGGTCAGCACCTGTTTCGCGCCCGGCCCGTAATACGAGATCAGCACGTTCGAATCGGCGATATTATCCTGGATCGGCATGTAACGAACTTTGGTGTTCTCCTGCGCCGCGGGCCGCACCCACTCCACTTTCATAAAGAGGGGAGGAGCGGACAAGCGCGCCGCCGGCTCGCCTCCCTGCGCCCACGCCCCGGGCGCCGTCGCCAACGCGAACACGCAGCCCAGCGCTACTCCCGCAAACTTTTTATAACCGCGATGCGTCATGACGCCTCCTTGTTGCCGCTTGAAACGTGCTCGGTTTCAAATAGCCGGCACTCGCATCAGTCTACT
Source organism: Terriglobia bacterium (assembly GCA_963699945.1). Taxonomy (GTDB): domain Bacteria; phylum Acidobacteriota; class Terriglobia; order Bryobacterales; family Bryobacteraceae; genus Palsa-187. Next base: position 17,702 of record CAVOVW010000002.1, on the reverse strand, counting down.
GCAAAGCATGGCCGCGAACAACGGAGGCCTGGACTCGCGTACGGAGCAGACGGCTACAATCTACGATTTATCCAAGCCCGCAGCCGTGCTCTTTTCGGTGTTTATCGAGAGCCGAAACGGCAGATCGCTCCGCGCGCCGCGCATCCGTGAGTGCGGCAGCATAGGGTCCAGCATCTATCTTCTGTTTTACAGCCTGCGTATATTCGGTTTTCGCCGTGTACAACATTTTGACGGCTGTCGTCACACCGTTTGAAAGTCTCAGGCGTTCCGAACAGGGCAGTTTGGGAATTGATTCTTTAGTTATCATCGTGGGCAACCGTGTCGCGAGGAATCCTCCGATTCGTTCGCTGATGTTCCAGGTTTTTCCGGGCGGACGTGTTTTTTGTGGGACGGGGCAGGTGCCGGCTCAGGCTTCTCGTCGCACGCCGGGCATATTGGCACGCCGTTGCTGTAAAGGCTGGTTTCGGCGCCGCAGCGGACACACTTAGACATATCCCCCCCCCCCGTCGACCAGGGGGGTTAGATTTCTTTTGTCTTACCGAGAATCTCTTCTTCCGCGAGCAACCAATCCTGAACGTCGTCCCCATCGGATGCGCTGCCGCGCTCCAGCCAGATTTCATGCGCCCGCGTGCGGATTTGATCCTCAGGGGTCAGTTGGCTTTGATCGTTGCTTTCGTGGATAGGCATACTTTGCTCTGCTGCGTTTCACGCGTTCCAGTGGCTACGTGCTTATCTTCGTCGGTTAAAGTACCTTAGTCAATCCCGCAAAGAATTGATTCAACAGGTTATCTGACCGATACCGCTCATTCGCATTTGAACGTCAGCGGACATTTAAGCAGAGTGGCCGTGTGAGACACTTAAGGCGACTGTAGCCAGTTACCCTTTCCAGCCCCGCTGCTCTCCAACCGGGCAGCGCTCCTGCAGAGTCGTGACACGACCAAGGAGCGATGCATGCCTAAGCAGCCTGAACGGCCCGAGAGTTCCGCGCCGAAGACAAATCTGTTTCTGGCTCGGCTGGACCCCGAAGATTATGCCGCCGTGATCCGGGAGTCCAAGATTGTGACGTTGAAGTTTCGGAAGCGCGTACTGCGTCAGGATGAGCGAGTCGAAGCGGTCTATTTCCCTCTGACCTGCATGTTTTCTCTATTGGTCACCAGTCGTGACCAGCCTCAAATGGAGATGGCAACCATCGGCAACGAAGGGATTGTCGGCGGAATGGAGATTCTTCAAGCCAAGGGCGCGATTGGACTGAATCTTATTCAAATACCGGGCACCGCGGTGCGCATAGCCGCCGACGTTTTTCGGAAAGTGGCGATGGATCATCCCCGCATACAGATATTGGTCCACGAGCATATGTACGCGTTGATGCGGCAGGTCCTCTATGGTGCGTCGTGCAACCGGCTTCACAGTATGGAAGAGCGCTGCGCCCGGTGGCTATTGATGACGCATGATCGAGCGGGCGAAGACACTTTCCCTCTCACGCAGGAATTTCTGTCACACATGCTGGGAGTGAGGAGAGCGACGGTAAACGTCGCCACCGGCATGTTGAAGAAGGCTGGATTTATAAAATATGTCCGGGGGAAGCTCACCGTTACGGATCGCGCCGGTCTGGAATCGGCCGCCTGCGATTGCTATCCGGCCATCGTGAAGGTTTACGCTTCGCTCCTTCCGGCGCCCGCCGCTTAAAATTTCAGGCGGCGTCTTCCGATTGATCGGCGACTTGCAACCACAGGCGTTGCCCGTTAAACCACCGTTGCTTCCAGCGCGAAGATTTCCGCCTGCAAACGATTCAGGTCGTCGTTAAGATTCGTGAAATCGCCACGGTTGGCCGCGTTCTCGATGCGGACGGCGCATTCGCTGAGATTGAGAGCTCCCAATTGGTCCGCCGCGGCGGCGATTTTTCTCGCTTCGGCCGACAGCGTGGTCCTGTCCCTATCGGCGGCAGCGGTCTCCAGGCGTTCCAACCGCGCCGGAGCCAGGTGCAGGAACACGCGCAGCAGATCGCCCACCATGGCTTGATGATCGTAGGCGTGACGATCGTAAGCCGCCGGCCCGGCCGGGTTGGAGACGGCAGCCGGCGCCACTGTTTCCGCAGCGGCCTCGGCCAACGCGCGCTCGATAGTGGCGATAAGGTGCGAGGCCTGAATCGGCTTCGAAATGTAGCCGTTCATCCCCGCCTGCAGGCAGCGTTCGCGGTCGCCATTCATCGCGTGGGCGGTCATAGCCAGAATCGGCAGCGCCGTCCAGCGAGTGTCTTTGCGAATCAGGCGCGTGGTTTCCAGACCGTCCAGCACCGGCATCTGAATGTCCATCAGCACCAAATCGAAGGACTCGGACGATTCCAGCAGGCCCAGCGCTTCGCGCCCGTCCGCCGCCAGCTCGATGTGATAATTCTTCCTGCGCAGAACGGCCACCACCACTCGCTGATTGACGATGTTGTCTTCCACCACCAGAATGCGTGGCGCCCGCGCGGCCCGTTCCGCATGGGCGGCGGCTTTCTCCGGCAGCGCATTCGGCGAATTGCCGTCGTCGTCGGCCGATTCGATCACCTGGTAAGGCACTGTGATGGTGAACGTGCTTCCGATCCCCGGCTCGCTATCCACCGTCACCTGGCCGCCCTGCAGCTCCACCAGGCGCTTCGTAATCGCGAGGCCCAGGCCCGTGCCGCCATACTTGCGTGTGATGCTGCCATCGGCCTGCGTGAATTTTTCGAAGATCGCGTTCAGCTTGTCTTTGTCGATGCCGGTTCCGGTGTCGCGCACCTGCACAGAAACCTGCTGCGTCTCCGCGCTGCCTTCGACGGGTGCGGTGCGAACGCTCACCGCGACAAAACCGCGTTCGGTAAACTTCATGGCGTTTGACAGCAGATTGGTGACAATCTGCCGCAGCCGCAGCGGGTCGCCCATAACGGTGGCGGGCGCGGCGGCGTCGATATTGAAATGCAGCGCGATCTTTTTTTGCGCCGCCCGCGGCTGGAACGACTTGATGCAATCGTCCAGCACCGTCCGCAGCTGGAACGGGATCTTTTCCACCATCATCCTGCCGGCTTCTATCTTCGACAGGTCCAGAATGTCGTTCAGCAGCGCCAGCAGCGAATACGCGCTGCGCTGCGCGGTTTCCAGGTTTTCGCGCTGTTCGCCCTGCAGCTCGCTGTCCAGCGTCACGTCCAGCATGCCCAGCAGGCCATTCATCGGTGTGCGCAGCTCATGCGACATGTTGGCCAGGAAGTCGCTCTTGGCCTGACTGGCGGCCAGCGCCGTCCGCATCGCGTTTTCCAATTCTTCGGTGCGCTGCCGGATGCGTTCCTCCAGCAGATCGCGATGCTGATTGATCTCGCGGTTGGTGCGCTGCAACTCGTCGATCATGCGGTTGAAGCTGTTGCCCAGGTCCTCGATCTCGTCGTCCGTGCGGCTCACCTGGATCGGTTCGAACTTGCCCTCGCGGACCGATATGATGCCCTGCTGCAGCAGAGCCAGCGGCCGGATCAGGATTCGAATGGTGAACCGTGAAATCATGAACGCCACGGCCAGCACGAGGGCCACCAGCAGGATGCCTTCTCCCAGGCTGAACGTGTGCGTGTGGATGTCCCACGCAAGCACCACCATCACCACCCATACCAGCAGGAGCCCGATGAAGAGCGAGAACCGGGATGCCAGCGTCCTGTGTTTGGGTAGAAGACTACTCACAATACTTATGGTCCACTGAATCCGGCACCCGAACCATCGGCGGGAAACCTTATTACTTTCCCCGCTTCGCTTGTAGGTGCCTGACCCACCGGTACTATATCTAAGATGGCTGTGGTATCAGTCACTTGAAGCGCTCAGTCCTATCCCCTTACGCCGGCCCGAAAAAGTGTCTGCTTGCGGCCTGGATAATAACGGGTGTTAACCCGAGTGTTAACCTGTGTCCAGTGTCCTCCCGGCTCTCCACTTCCCTCTGCGGCCTCACGCTCGCGACGCCCATCATTGCCGCATCCGGGACCTACGCCTACGGCGTGGAATTGAGGGAGTTGGCCGACCTTCACAAGGTGGGCGCCATCGTCACCAAGGGTCTTTCGCGAGAGCCGATCGAGGGCAATGCCCCGCCTCGCCTGTTCGAGACCGAATCCGGCATGATGAACTCCATCGGCTTGCAGAACGTGGGCGTAAAGGCGTTCATCGCGCGAAAAGCTGCCCGACGCCCGGAAGCTGGGCACCGCGATCATCGCCAATGTATTCGGCTACGCCATCGAGGACTACGCCGAGGTAATCCGCGCCCTGGAGGACGCCGAGGGCATTGCCGCCTATGAGCTGAACGTTTCGTGTCCCAACACCGCGCACGGCGGCATGTTCTTCTCGCACGATCCCGTGCTGCTCGGCGAAGTGATCAGCGCCGCGCGCGCAGCCGTAAACAATGTGTCACGCCGGCCCGTGATCGTCAAGCTTTCGCCGAACATCGGGCGCATTGATGGGCTGGCGAAGATCGTCGAAGATTCCGGCGCCGATGCTATCTCGCTGATCAATACTTTCGTCGCTCTGGCGATCGATCCGCATACGCGCCGGCCGCGTCTCGGCAACGGATTCGGAGGGCTATCCGGTCCCGCCATCAAGCCCATCGCGCTGCGCATGGTCTACGAAGCCGCGAAGTCCGTGAAAATTCCGATTATCGGGCTCGGCGGCATCGCCACCGGCGAAGACGCAGCCGAATTCATGATCGCCGGAGCCACCGCCGTAGAAGTCGGCACCGCGAATTTCTGGGATCCACAATCGCCCGTGCGTATCGCCGACGAGCTGGATGCGTTCCTGGCGAAAGAAGACCTCACCAACGCCCGTGATCTGGTGGGGACAATCCAATGGAAATAGTTTCCAAACATTGCGCCCGTTGTGATCCCGAGCGAAGTCGAGGGATCTCGCGCCGCTTAATCCAACACCTTTTCTTTCCACGAGGATCTTTCTTATGAAAAAAATCATTTCGACAGACCGCGCCCCCAAAGCCATCGGGCCGTATTCGCAGGCGGTCATCTCCAATGGCCTGGCATTCCTGAGCGGCCAGATCCCTCTGGACCCCGCCACCGGTGCGATTGTCGAGGGTGATATCTCCTGGCAAACCAGGCGTGTACTGGAAAATTTGAAGGCAGTACTTGAAGCTGCTGGGTCCTCGCTGGAGGGCGTGGTGAAGACCACGGTTTATTTAAAAGACATGAGCCAGTTCGCGCACATGAACGAAGTCTACGCGACCTACTTCACCACCAACCCGCCCGCACGCGCCACCGTCGAAGCCGCGCGCCTGCCGAAGGATGTGCTGGTGGAAATCGACTGTATCGCCGAGGTTGGCTGATCTCCCGCCCTTATCCATCCGATTACGCTTAAAGCGACCGCTTCGCTTATGGGAGTTAACTGAATGGCATCTATCGGCTTTAGGCATCTCGTATTAGGGGGCTTGATCCTCGGAGCGGCGCTCTTCGCTCAGGCGCCAACACTCGCCCGAATTTATATCGAGCCGGCCACCGGCGACATTCACGTAGTCGATTCGACGGGCGGAGACTCTGCGATCAGGCGATCGTCGGAGGCGGTCAGCGACCCGAAGCTGGCTGGAGATAAAGTGACTGCCGGCTGGTTAATCGAAGACCGGGCGGGCACCACGTATACAGTGCCTCAGGCGTTGGTGCTTTATCGATCCGGCAGGATTGCGCGCACGATCGCCCCTTCACATTGGCCCATCATCGTGGCCTGGCAGTTCTTCGCGGATGGAAAGCAGGTCGGCTTCAGTTCGACAGCGCTTCATGGAGCCGAATCGGAGCGGCGCTCGTATGAATTGCACGATGTTCGAACGGGCCGACTCGTCGAAAGTTGGGACGACCATCTCTCCCGCACGCCGCCGCCGTGGATCCAAGAATTGAATTCGCTCGAACGGAAACGCCAGCGTTAGAAGTGCCGCGACGACAGCCCAACGTCAGACAGCGCGGCTAGCCGGATAGGATCGTTGGCCGCAAATCCGGCTGCATACTCCACGCCAATCGACAACCCCAAATTGCGGGCCGCCGACATACGCAGGTCCGCATAGCTGCGCGTGCTCATCTGGCTCGCGTGGCATTTCATCGCGGCCTCCCATTCGGCGACCACATCGCTGATGTCGATGATCACGTCGGGGTCGGCCAGGTTCTGCGTGATCGCATAAAAATACAACGCCGCAACCGAATGCGGAGCGTGGCGCTTCAGGTCTTCCAGCCCTCCGTAACGCGCGTAACGGCAGGCATCGCGAACCAGTTTTCCGACCACGGCATGATCCGGATGCTGATTCTCTTCCGTTTGCGGAGCCAGAACGATGGACGGCTGGAACTCGCGGATCTGGCGCGCGATCGCGAAAGCGTTGTCGTGCGTTTGCTGAATGTGGCAGTCGCCGCCGATGTCCAGGAATTCGATGTCGGCCCGTATCAGCGCCGCTGCCGCTCGAGCTTCCTCCGCGCGGCTCTCGGGTGTCCCGTGGCTCGCGGCTTCCCCGCGCGAAAGCACCAAGAGCTTCACACGATTCCGGCGCCGCGCTTCCTGAATCAGCACGTGCGCGCAGCCGAATTCGATGTCGTCAGGATGCGCGCCGATCGCTAGGATGTTCATGGTCATCTTATTTTATTGATAAAGCCTTTTATTAACAAAGCACCGCGCCCAGTTCACGCCGAGAATCGTATCCTTATTCTTTGACCAAAACTCTTCAGTTGCGCCTCTGGCTGGCGGTCTGTTGTTGCCTGCCCATCCTGGTCGGCTGCGTCTTCCTTCCCTATGCCGGTCTTGAGATGGACGAGACGCTGTTCACGCTGCCGTACTATCAGCCCGGCGCGGAAGTATTCCGGGTCCACCTGTTCCACCACAACGTTCCCTTAATGATCATGACGTATGTGGGTGCGCTCAAAACGTTTCTGTATTGGCCGCTGTTCGTGGCCTTTCGTTCCAGCATCGTACGCCATCCAATGCTGGCAGCCTGGGTAATGCGGCTCCCGATGGTTCTTGTGGCCTCTCTAACAGTTTTTGTTTTCTTTCACATGGCCGAAAAATCGGCGGGACGACGGGCCGCGGCCGTCGCTGCTCTATTGCTCGCGTGCGATCCCACATTCCTGCTCACCGATACGTTCGATTGGGGACCGGTCGCGCTCGAACATCTCCTCCTCGTGACAGCCTGTTTCTTTCTGATCAAATACGCCCACGAACACATTCCCCGGGACCTTCTTCTCGCATTTTTTATCCTCGGCTTGGCCCTTTGGAACAAGGCCGTGTTCGGATGGGCGCTCGCCGGACTGATCTGCGGCAGCCTGGTTTTCTGGCGCGACATTATAAAATTGGCGACGCCTCGGCGCATGCTCTTCGCGGCCGCGTGCTTCGTTGCCGGAGCGCTACCGCTGATGGTCTACAATGCCCGCCACCAGAGCGTGACATTTCACTCGAACGCTCACCTGGAACCCTCCGCGGTGCCCGCAAAGTTCATTCAGCTTGACATGGCGCTGAACGGTTCCGGGCTTTTCGCATTTTTAGTTTCGGAAGAATATTATGACAATCCCAAGCCGCCGTCTTCCGTGTTGGGGCAAGCCGCGTTTTGGATTCGCCGCCACTTCGGAGATCATCACGAAGGATACATGGACTACGCCGCCGCGTTGGCATTGCTGGCCGTGCCGTTGTGGTGGCGATCCCGCGCGGCCCGTTTCTGTATCGTGTTCACCGCTGTCGCGTGGTTGTTGATGGCGTCCACGCGGGGCGCGGGAACATCCCAACATCACGCGGTCTTGTTGTGGCCCTTTCCGCAGCTGTTTGTCGCCATCGTGATTTCATCTCTGCGATGGAAGTGGGTGGCGGCATGCATTTGTACAATTCTAGTGGCGTCGAACCTGCTGGTCCTGAATCAATATCTGGTGCAGTTCGAACGCAACGGCGCCGACGGGCCCTTCACCGACGCCATCAACCGGCTCTCCGCTGCGCTTCCTCTCAGCCAGACTATCTATGTTTTGGACTGGGGCATTCAGTATCCGCTGTATGTCCTCCGCAATGGCCGTCTCTCCATGCCCAGCGTTCAGGAATTCTTCGCGCCCGGCGTGGCCGCCGCAGAGAGCCGCGACGCGATAAAAATGATGGCCGGAAAGGACGCGCTTTTCATCACACATGCGGAAAAACGCGAATTCTTCGAAGGCATCCACAAGCGCTTCGACGAAGCCGCGGCCGCAGTCGGATGCCACGAAACCTCCATCCAAACAATTCCAGATTCCAACGGCCGCCCCGTGTACCATGTCTTCAAAATCGCTTGCGGCGGCGGCTAACGAACCACTCCGGCAAACGAAACGAAAGTGTATCGCCAGCGCCGATGGAGATTTTAGCTTTTGGCGGGAGCCTTGGGCAGTTTCGGACCCAGCCCAAGCGCTCTTCCGAGTCGAAGCCACTGAGAGTTGTTGAGCGCACCACGCTGTATGGCGATCTGTTCCACAAGCTCCGTGACGCCGTGCGCCGATAGCGCGAACGGAGCCCGCTTGGCAACAATCGGTAGCGACCAAGGGTCCGGAAAGGCGACGCCGAACTCCCGGCTTCCACTAGATTCGAACTGCACAATCGGAAACCCTGCATCGCTGAGATATCGGGGAAGACTCTTCTCCGAAAAAAGCCGGTGTTCCAAGGTTGAACCGGCGCCCCCATGGAACGTCAACTTATCGAACACGCGGTACTCGCCGTTCTTCAGGCGCCCCACCAGAACCATTTGTCCGCCGACCTGCGCGAATACCGATTCTGCAAGTCCAGGGTAATGTTCGATGCTCTCCGGATCCAGCGAGTAAGGGACGGTGAGGATCAAAACTCCGGTTGGCTTTAATAGCTTGCTCAGAGTAGCGAACGCACGCTCCACCGGTGTGGGCACGTGTTCCAGGACCTCGCTACAGAGGATGAAGTCGAACTTGCCGAAGTCGCTCTCGTTCGGCGCCATTAAATCGAGGAACGGCTCACGATGATAAAAGGTGTTCGTGTAGCTGAAAACGCTTTCCAGGGGGACCGAATAAGTTTCCGAATCGCTAATGCCCAGGCCTCGAACGCTTTTTAGCTTCGGGAAAACCGGAAGCGGAAGATCCAGCCCGAACAGAGCTCGGGACAATGCCAACACGATCGCGCGGTACCGCATAGAAGAGTGGCACGTCGAACACGTAGGGACTTCACGATCCGTCAAGGGCGCGCTGGATGAATTGCGGTCACCGCATATGTTGCAGGTGAACGCGCCCAAAACCTCGCTCGTTTCGTCTCCGTTATTGTGCGGCACGTCTTATGTTAAACCAACGCATTTTTGTGTAACAGATCCTCAACGAAACTGAGCGGCGGCTATAGGGCGTGGTTCAGGGCCCATGTGAAATTCCTGCCCTGATCCGGAAAACTTTTACCTGACATGCAAGGCACGACCACCAGCGTTGTGGGCAACCCTGCGCATTGCTTCGCATATTCCTAACATGCGGTCAAAATACTCACGGAATGGCTAAAAACTTGCTGTAATAGGGACTCGGAGGTTTATTCTCATGCAGCAACTTCTAAAAGCTGGCCTGGTTCTGGCAGCGGCGGCGATGACCCTGGTAGGCCAGGACTGGTATCACGACCGCGATACTCGATTTCATGGAGAGGCTTGGCGGAAGCATCTCTTTACCGAGGTGAGAGCAGATCTGGACCATGTATGGAGCGGCCGTGCAGCCGATCGGGAAAAAGCGCGGCTCAGCAAAACGCAAGAAGAGTTGAGCAAAATGCAGGCGGATTTCGATCATGGACGGTGGGACAACGGCATCATGAACGACGTGATCGATTCGATCGACAAGTCGGCGAATGATGATAGGCTTGCCGCGCGCGATCGCCAAGTGCTGGCGGACGACGTGAGACGCCTCAAGGAATTCCAAAACGAGCATAACCGCCACTAACCCTGGCTGCTGGGTCCTCACGTTGAAAGCGTGGGGTTTTCAGGCGCCGACTCACGCGTTAGAGCCGTGTGATTCAGGCCACGCAGTCAGCCCCGGGTCGTAAGACCGGGGATCCACATTTCATGAGGAATCGTAGTCCCCACCCTCACGGGTGGGGCTCGCCAGTTGTGTGGTTTTTCGTCAGCAGGCGAACCACGCTTGCTACTGTTTGGTGCGGCGGCGCAGGCCTGCGCGAGCTTCGTCCTGCATCTCGCGCTCGCGTTCGCTTTCGCGCTTGTCGTGGATTTTTTTGCCGCGGCCGATGGCGAGCTCCACTTTAATGAGCCCGTGTTTCAGATAAAGCTTCGTCGGGATAAGGGTGAGTCCTTTTTCGCGCGTGGCTTTTTGGAGTTTTGTGATCTCTTCGCGATGGAGAAGGAGTTTGCGCTTGCGCACGGGCTCGTGATTCATGATGTTGCCGTGCGAATACTGGCCGATGTGGGCGTTGCAGAGCCAGGCTTCATTGGCAGCGACTTCTCCGTAAGCGTCCTTGAGCTGGATTTTCCCGTCGCGCGCGGACTTGACCTCGGTGCCCGATAGGACAAGCCCGGCCTCCATGCGATCGGAGAGCGAGTAGTTGTGGTGCGCGGTGCGATTATCGCTGAGGATTTTGATCGCGTCTTTAGATTTGTCGGCGGATTTGTCGGCCACGGGAGTACTGTTTTTAGTGTAGAGGGTCGATGGCGTGTTCGCGAGAGCGGGAAGGGGTTCCGTTGTCCTCGGTCCACCGGGGCATTTTGGTATCCACGCCGGACGAGGCTAAACCGTCAAGATTTGTAATGCCGGAGTGCCGGCGCACCTGTTGGCGACGATCGATACCTGGTAACATGCTGAAACTTAAACACCTAATCACCTTTGGCGCGCTGGCGCTGATGCTGATCGCGACATCGGGCGGTCTGGCCGGGAAAACGAAAAATGGCGAAAAGCTGCTGGAAAGCGGCCGCCTGGCGGAAGCCCATGGCGATTGGGACGCGGCTCTAGGCTTCTACGAAAAGGCGTTCGCGCTTGACCCACAGAACACGTCGTACATGGCGGCGATGCGAAAGGCGCGGTTCGAAGTCGGGCAGGTGCACGTCCACCGGGGCAGAAGGCGCGCGAAGCGGGCAAATACGAAGAGGCGCTGCGCGAGTTCGAGAAAGGTCTGATTGCCGACCCGGCGTCGGCCATCGCGCTACAGGAAATCCAGCAAACGGAAACCATGATGCGGGCGACTGCCGCAAACCGGACGAGGCCGGGATGACGCTGGCGGAGCGGGCGAAAAAGGCGCAGGAGGAGCGAGTGGAATCCATGATGGCGCCGCCGGAGCTGAAGCCGATGACCGCGGTGATCCCGATGCTGAAGATGAATAATCAGCCGCCGAAGGTGCTGTACGAGACGGTGGGGAAGCTGGCGGGCATTAACGTGGTGTTCGATTCGCAGTATCATGGCGCCGGCGCGGAATTTCAACGTGGATCTGAGCAACTGCCACCACCGATCAGGCGTTCGATTATCTGGCGACGCTGACGCACACGTTCTGGAAGCCGATCACGTCCGACAACCATTTTCGTGGCCGAGGACAACGTCGACAAAGCGGCGCGATTACGAAGACGACGTGGTGAAGGTTTTCTACGTCACCAATGCGACGTCGGTGCAGGAGTTCCAGGAAATCGCGACGGCGATCCGCACGGTGGCGGAAATCCGGCGCGTGTTCACGTATAACGCGCAGCGGGCGATGATTGTGCGCGACACGGTGGACAAAGTCGCGCTGGCCGAGAAGCTGGTGCACGATCTGGACAAGCCGAAATCCGAAGTGGTGGTGGATGTGATGGTCATGCAGCTCAACAGCGACCGCACGCGGGATCTGGCGGCGACCATCGCGTCGGCGGGCACGGCGGGCTTGAACGTGCCCATCACGTTCACACTCGGAACGTACCACTGTACACCACGTCGACGGCACGTCCGCCACGGGCACGCCGACCACTAGCTCGGCGGGAACGGTGCCGCTATCCGGGCTGGCGCAAATTTCCAGCAACCAGTTCAGCGACCACGCTTGCCCGGCGGGCTGCTGCAGGCGATGCTGAGCCGACAGCCGGACCAAGGTGCTGAACAAGCCGCAGGTGCGCGCGTCGGACGGGCAGAAGGTGACGCTGAAGATCGGCAGCCGCATTCCATACGCGACGGGCAGCTTCCAGACGAACGGACGGCGGCGGCGCTGGTTTCCACGCAGTTCAACTACGCCGACGTGGGCGTGAACATCGACATGACGCCGCAGGTGCATTCGGCCGACGAAGTGACGCTGCATATGGAAGTGACCGTGTCCAGCGTGCAGACAGTACGTGAACATCGGGCGGCATTTCACAGCCGGTGATCGGCCAGCAGGCGAACATCGCCGACATCCGCCTGCGCGAAGGCGAGGTCAATATTCTGGGCGGCTTGAGCCAGATCGCAGGATACACAACACTGACAACGGGATTCCGGGCTGGTGAACATTCCGGTGCTGGGCAAGTTTCTATTCGGCAGCGATCATAACGACAAGATTCGCAGCGATTTGATGATCGCGCTGGTTCCGCATATCGTGCGCACGCCGGATTATACGGCCGAGAATCTGCGCGGGATTTACGCGGGAACCGATCAGGTGGTGAAGATCAACTACGCTCCGAAGGCGGACGAAGAGGCGGCGCCCGGAACTCCGGGAACGGTTCCTGCAGCGCCTGCCGCTCCCCGACAAGGCGCCGCGGTGCAGGGGACGCCGGCACCGGTGCAAGGACTGACGTCGGTTTCGCCACAGACGAATTCCACGGTTGTGATCCAGGTGCCAGTGAGTCCGGCGCCGCTCCTTCCCCCGCAGCTAATTCCAGCTCAACCGGCCGCACCGAAATCGGCGCCCGCTGCTGAGAACGCTTCGCCGCATCCGAACGGACCGGTGAACGGAGCTTCCCTGCCCCCGCCGCCGGCGAGGAAGGAGGCTCCTGACGAATCGAAGGAATCGGTGAGCGACGCTCTCATGAGCCCGGCGGCCGTGAGTCCAGGAGTATCGAAGGAATCGGTCAGCGATGCCCTGATGAGCCCGGGCGCTGTGAACCCAGGAGTAACGAGCTCTGGGGCACCGCCGGAAATTCCGGAAACGGCGCCGGATCAGGTGGCCCGGGTAAAGCGGTAATTTGGAGTCATGGCCGTGCTGATTTCATCGAAGCCCGTGCTGCGCAAGAAAGGCGAGCGCGGACTGACGCTGATGGAGCTGATCGTGGCGTTCACGATCATGGCGCTGCTGACCACGATGGCTGTGCCGCTGGCGCGCTATAAAGTGCGGCGGGATCAAGGAGCGCGACTTGCAGTTCTCGCTGCGCGAGATTCGCAAGGCGATCGACGATTATAAGGATGCCGCGCTGGCGGGAAAGATCGAAGTGAAGCTCGGCACGGATGGGTATCCCGAGACGCTGGACCAACTGGTGCAAGGCGTGAAGCTGCTGCAGATCGCGCGGATGGCAAGAAGATCAAGTTTCTGCGGCGCATTCCGATCGATCCGATGACGAATACGCGGATTGGGGCATGCGCAGCATGCAGGACGACCCGGCGTCGCAGAGCTGGGGAGGGCAGAATGTTTTCGATGTCTACACGAAGAGCACGGAGCGGGCGCGCGATGGAACGCCTTATTCGGAATGGTGATGCCGATTTAGCTGAGCCGATAAGTGATGTGATAGTAAGATATGATCGAACGCGCGGCGCATGGCAGCAGCGCACAGCCTGCGAAGGCGTTGTGCGCGTAGAACGAGCGCACAGCCCGGCAAGGTATCGTCGCGTGAAAAAGGCTATACGCTGATCGAGCTGATCATCGTGATGGCGATCATCTCGATGCTGGTGGCGATCGCCGTGCCGATGTATCAGAAGTCGATCTGCGCACCAAAGAGAGCTGCTGAAGAACAATCTGTTCACGCTGCGGACGGTGATCGACGAATATACTTTCGATAAGCAGAAAGCTCCGCAGACGCTGCAGGATCTGGTGGATCGAGGGCTATCTGCGCGCGGTTCCGCTCGATCCGATCACGGGCAACAATCAGACCTGGCGCATGATCATGGAAGACGCGGTGACGTCGCGTGGATCAGACCGAGCCGGGCATTTACGACGTGCGCAGCGGGTCGGATCTGAAGAGCCTGGAGGGCACGCCGTACTCGGAGTGGTGACGGCCGCGCGCGCTGCGCGTGAATTCGACTACGACCCATGTTAAACTGGCGATAGTCTAGCCTTCCTTATGTTCCCCGGTCGTCTAATGGTAGGACAGCGGCCTTTGGAGCCGTGAATCGTGGTTCGAATCCATGCCGGGGAGCCAACCTTCTTAGAATCAATAACTTACAGGACTTGAAAAGCCCGTTGTACAGAGGGTGGTACAAAAACCGGGTGTATAATCCGGTTGTGCCCCTCTCTATCTACCGCCGACACTCCGTCGATTGCAGGGTCCACAAGCTCAAGCTTACAGCCTCCGAGAAGAAATTTTTCACCGACTGCGACTGCCCGATCTGGCTGACCGGGAGCACCGACACGGAGAAATATCCGCGCCAGGCGCTCGGTGTGCGCGACTGGCCGGCGGCGGAAGCGAAGCTCCGTTCTCTCGGCGCCGCCAGCAAGGATGAAACGGTCCACGGTCCCAAGCTGGACGACTGCATCGAGCGCTACCTCGATGCGCGTGACGACGTGAAGCCGAAGACGCTGGCGCAATACAAGCTGCTGCTCGGCCGGCTGGCGGATCATCAGGTTGTTGCCGATGAAGTTCAACTCTTTCGCCTCGACTTCAAGGCGCTCGCGCAGGACGGGCTCCTTGGCCGCCTTGTTGAGAATTGCGGTGGCCTGCGCCGGTTTGTCTTTCCCCTGCTCAACGGTCTTGAGCCTCTCCCAGGCATCCCAGAGTTTTTCGAGGCCCTCTTTGCGGACTTCGAGAGATTTATTCAAGAACTTTTCGCGCGCTGTTTCGAGCAGTCGATCAAGATCGCTCTCACCGGTTTTGAATACCGTTTCCGCCAGTGCCTCCTGAAGACCTGTTGGCGCGATGCGGGTAACTTCGCCGTCTACAAGCTCAAAGGCCATACCGTTGCGGGCGAATACGCGATTGATGTCTGCAGCGAACTTTTCGCGGCCTGCCGCTTGGTCGTACTTTAGGTGGTCGTGACTAAAAAATGAGTGAGAGCCGTAGGCCTCAGGCAGGGCCGCGTGCTCATACAGGTATTCGATAAGGTCGAATATTTCGGGATCGGTTGGCAGAGCCTCTTTCTTGGGACTGGGCCACTCCCCACTGGTCTTGGGCCACTCCCACGGCTGGATAACCTTATACGCCGCCAGCGCGCTGCCAAGCTTACCGGCATCACAACCGATGTCGTGACCGCCGTCCTGGCATTCCATCGGGAATGCTTCGCCGAACCAGTTTTCGTCAACGCGGGCCTTGATAATCGACAGCAGCCCTTTTGCGGTATCTGCATCGAGTTCTTCCTTGACGCGCGGGGCCGTCATCCCTTGCCTGTCTGTAAATAGCCTCTTCGCCATGTCACTTCCGCTTGAAGGAAAAATGTTCGGGAAGCCGTATTTTAACGCCGCCCGACCTTCGGACGTTATAGAGCCGAAGCCTCAAATTGCGCAAGTATCAACTCCTTCTTCGCGCAAGGGATCGTTCAGGTGGCGCGAAGCGGGTTCGATTCCCGTTACGCTACGCGCAAGGGATCGTCACCCGAACGGGCCGAGACTCCGGAATCGGAGGCTCGGTGAGCGCCAGCGAGTAGAGCCCGGTCCGGCGTTCACGCCGGATGCGCCCCCGCTCGCCGTTCCCTCTATCCCATTGAAAAACTTAACCAACAACCCACCTTGCGGAGATTAGAAGGCCTATTCTCCGCAAGCACGCGGAGAATATCTGGACAGGATGCGGAGATTTCGCGGTATAATCTCCGCAAGAGGTGCGGAGAATGTATATCCACGAGCTCAAAGACTGGCCCCGGTTTCACTGGAGCGCGGACAAGCTGGCCGAACTCCTCGCCTCGGTGCGTCACCGGCAGGGCCGCCTGATCGGGCACATGGAGGCGCTGGGATTTGACCTGCGGCAGGAAGCTGTCCTGCAAACCCTAACCGCCGATGTTCTCAAGAGCAGCGAGATCGAAGGAGAAAAGCTCGATGCGGGCCAGGTCCGTTCGTCCATCGCGCGGCGTCTCGGCATCGACATCGGCGCACTGAAACCCGCGGACCGGCACGTCGAAGGCGTCGTCGAGATGATGCTCGACGCCACGCGCCACTACGACAAGCCGCTCACCGCTGAACGCCTGTTCGGCTGGCACGCTGCCCTGTTCCCCACGGGACGCAGCGGCATGACGAAGATCAAGACCGGCGGCTGGCGCGATGACAGCACGGGACCGATGCAGGTTGTCTCCGGCGCCGTCGGCCATGAGCGCGTTCATTTCGAAGCGCCGAAGGCGGACCGCGCTCGATGCAGAAATGCGCGCCTTCCTGGAGTGGTTCGAGGTGGGCTCCAAAATCGATGCTGTCCTGAAGGCCGGCCTTAGCCCATCTCTGGTTTGTCACCATTCACCCGTTCGACGACGGCAACGGCCGCATTGCGCGCGCCATCGCTGACATGGCTCTCGCACGTTCGGAACATAGCCCGCAGCGCTTTTACAGCATGTCGGCGCAAATCCGGCTGGAGCGGAATGACTTATTACGACATTCTGGAACAGACGCAGAAAGGCACCATGGATATCACGCCCTGGATGGAGTGGTTCCTAAGGCTGCCTTGGCCGCGCCATCGACGGGGCGCAAGGTGACTTTAAGCGCCGTGCTCAACAAGGCGCAAGTTTTGGGAGCGGCTCAAGGACGTTCAGATCAACGGCCGTCAGCGGCTCGTCATCAACCGCCTGCTCGACGGCTTCGAAGGCAAGCTCACGACCTCTAAATACGCCACACTCGCCAAGTGCTCGCAGGACACGGCGCATCGCGACATTCTCGCGCTCGTCGAACACGCCATCCTCCTTCAAAACCCCGAAGGCGGGCGCAGCACAAGCTATTCGCTCGCGCCGTTGCAATAGCCACACCCCTCCCTCTTTTCTAGCTGCGGCCTCACGGCCATCCAAGAGATAATTTAGCTGTGAAGCAAGACGGCGAAAGCGCTTCCGTCCGGACGGTCCGGCCGGACGGCTCGTTCGAATGGCGCAACAAAGAAGACAAACTTCATCGTGAGGACGGCCCTGCCAGAGAATGGCCCGCAAAAGGTGCGGCGGCCTGGTATCGCGACGGTAAGCTTCACCGTGACGACGGCCCGGCGATGGATGGCCCTCTTGGCAAGAGCTGGTATCGGAATGGCAAGCGGCATCGGGAAGACGGACCCGCTGTTGAACATGCCGATGGCAGGAAAGAGTGGTACCGGCAGGGCAAGGAACTTACCGCCGCCGAGTTCGCTGCTATCCGGGAGAAGGAGCTTTCCGAGATCGGCGATGCGTTCGAAACCGGCCTGACCGGGAAAGCCACCGTGTCCCGTCCGCTCCGTTTCAAAGATTCTCACCACCACCCGGAC
Organism: Terriglobia bacterium; assembly: GCA_963699945.1. Taxonomy (GTDB): domain Bacteria; phylum Acidobacteriota; class Terriglobia; order Bryobacterales; family Bryobacteraceae; genus Palsa-187. Next base: position 245 of record CAVOVW010000002.1, on the reverse strand, counting down.
CTGGTTACGCCCACAAATTCGCGTTTAAGCGTGTCGATTTCAGACGAGGACATGCAGATGTAGATAGCTCCGTGCGTGAATTGGACAAGGTTCCGGCAAGCTTCGGCCAGGAAGTCACCGAAGGCCAAGCCTAAGTTGTCGTTCGCGATCTTGCGGCCGACGCGCCCGCGCTTGGCAGCGCCCCGAACAACAACTGTTGCCGGGGTTAGAGTGTGGAAGATCCGCCCGATGGGTCACGGCGGTGC
>CAVOVW010000001.1:0-730598 GCA_963699945.1 Terriglobia bacterium | reverse complement strand
GGCCGCAGCCAGGTAGACGAAACTGATCGAAGGATGGTGGGCGCGCAGGGACTCGAACCCCGGACCTCCTGCGTGTGAAGCAGGCGCTCTAACCAACTGAGCTACGCGCCCGTATTTTGAAGAACCTGCAATACCGGGCAGCACAGTAGAGCGTTTGCCGTCACGAAAGGGAGGCTGCTCATCACGTGCATACGCACAAGTTTATCATGGAACGAAAATATCTCAAGAAATGTCAAGGGGCGCGTTGTCCATCTCAAAAAAGTTCCTTTCGCACCGATTGCGTCGATCAAAGCGGTCAATGGACTAGATTCTTTCGCTCTTCAGTTCGGGGATGAGATCTGGCGGACGCGAGTAACCAACTCACTGGCTGCAGCAGGCCACTCAGGAAATTGAAACTGGAAACCGGCGGCAAGAAGACGACCGGGCACCACGCAACGACTTTTGAGCACGAGTTCCGACTCGGTCCGCATAAGCCATGTGCCGATTTCGATCATCCATGCGGGAGCGCGCAGCCCGACACACGTGCCCCATGCGTCACGCAGGCCTCGCATGAAATCAGAATTGCGAAGCGGATTCGGAGCGGAAAGATTGACGATTCCGGCAAACTCTTCGCGAGCAATCAGCAGGTCCACCGCGCGCACGAAGTCCGTTTCATGTATCCACGAAACAAACTGGGCCCCCGACCCTTGCGCGCCTCCCAGTCCTCGCCGTACCAGGCCGAGGAGCACGTCGAAAACTCCACCTCGATCGGGACTTAAAGTGATTGCGCTGCGGATCGCCACTTTGCGTGTCAACGGTACGGCCGTGGAGAAGAACGCCTCCTCCCATGCCTTCGCGACGCCGATCGAAAAGTTCCACGTGTCCGGAGCGCCCGGCTCATTATCACCCAATTCGCCGTCGATCTCGTCCATCGCGCGATCCAGGGCATGCCGGTAGATCGTGGCCGTGCTGGCATTCACCCATAGTCGCGGAGGCCGCTGCAAGGAGCTGACAATCTGATTCAAGAGCTGCGTGCTTCGTATGCGCGAGTCGTAGATCTCCCTCCGATTAGCTGCCGTGTAGCGGCAATTGACGCTTCTCCCGGAGAGATTGATACATACGTCGCTCTTTTCTACGTCGGCAATCCATTGGCCGGGTGTGACGCCGTCCCAAACAACCACGCGCCAGGGAGCTCTACGCGGAGTGCGGCTAAGCACCGTCACCGCGTGACCATTCTCATGAAAATGACGGGCAAGAATATGACCGACCTGTCCGCTTCCGCCAGGAATAACGATTTTCACGACGGCAGATATCTCCGCCACTCCGCTGACTCCGCGATCTGCTTAATAACCGCGTTTCTTTCGCGCAGCAGTCGCTGCATGTGCCGGCGCAGAACAATGATCTCCACCAGACGACCGACAACCGGCACGGGAGCGGCAAAAGAGAACACATCCTTCATCTCCGTCTCGCCCGCAGAGAGCGGCCGAAAGATGTGGTCGTGCTTCATAAACCGAAACGCTCCTTCGATCATTACGTCTTGCAAATAATTTGGCTTGTCCATTTCCGTGATCTCACTGGTCAGGCGCTGCCATCGACCAAAGTGTTTCGCGCGCCACGTAACGCGTTGTCCGATGCCGATAAGTCCCGACGTTACGCCGGCAGACGCGACGGCGGACTCTCCCCAATGAATATTCCCAGCCAAGTGAACCTCCACGCTTCGAGCCAGATCGAAGCAGCGTTCACAAGGCGCGTGAATTAAGGTGATTTCTTGTAACGTGACCATGGCAAGCGTTATCGGCGGGCCACTTCATCCGCTTCCGCCAGCGCGCGGATGTGCGTCAGCACCCGCGTGTGAACCCGGTGGACGATCGCGTCCGTCCACAGCCTCCAATACTGCGAAGGCCACAGACCGTGCTGATACCAGCTGGTTCCTTCCAGCAGCGTGTGTCCATTCGCCAGCGGCGTAAGCCGGAATTGTCCCTGCTTCGAGAGGAAATATCCATGGAGATGTTTTGGTTCTATGTTGCCGTACGGGCTCCATTCGCGCATCGGCGCGGGACTCTCGGTCGTCGTGAATTGAAGCAGGCGCGGCTCATCCCAGATGGTGATCTTCTCAGCGAAAGGCCCGGTCGAAAATTCACGTGACCGCGCGGCGCCCACACCCGCTCCCTCGATAGACACACGTTCCGGATACGCGATACCGGTCTTGAAATACCACTCTTCGGGTGCGGCCATTTCCGGAAACGCGACCATGTGCTTCCATACCTGCTCGGGTGTCGCAGCGATATCGACCGAGGTGCTGACCTCGAACACAGGCGGTTTCGCCGTTAAATCGAAGCCAAGAGTGCCGGCACTCAGGGGCAATAGCAGAAGAAATGCCGTGGTCTCGCCGCGTCCCGTCGACTCACCTGCTGCGTGAACAAAGGACGCTCCAGGTCAAGCGCGACCGTCAAAGGTAGCGACATCGCAATGCATATGACACCCTCCCATGCGACGACAAGCAGAGCGATGTTAGCGACCAGCACGGTCAAGGCGCCTGCCATAGCCGCGCCACCGGCGCTGGCGGACTTTCGAAAGCATTCGGCAAGCGCGCCCAAAATCATCGGTATCGCCACAAATAAGGCGATGCCGTAAACTCCGCCGAACATCAATAGCCGCGCCCCTCCGACTACGATCAGCCCCATTACGATCAGCCCGGCGCAACGGGCCCACCTCGCATTCACGAAATTCAACATGGTTGTCCCCCCTTGACGATCTCAATTAGCTCCACCGCGACTTTTCGCAACGGGCGTGTGAGCGGCAATCCGGAAAGCTTCAGAAGCGCCACCACCACCTTGACGCTCAATTCCAGCAATCGCCCGGCGCGCTTCTGCCCCGGCGAATCATCCGTGATCCAAAAGAAGATCACGCCCATCTGGAACAGCCACAACACTTCGGGCATGTGCGGTTCCAGATCCCCTGGGACACGCACGCCTCCATCCTTCAGAATTCGTCGGAACCAATTCACGTCGGTGGAACGGATCTCGGCGGTTTCAACGCTGAAGGGCGACAGCGGGTGCTTCGGGTCCGCGCCGTTCCGCAACAGAGCGCGCAGAACGCCTCGATTCGGAGCGAAGTGCGTGAACTTCACCCGAATCAACTCGCGCAAGCGCTCTTCGAGACCACTGGCGTGCTCCACAGCCGCTTCGATCTCCGGCTGCATTTCAATGCTGGCCCGCCGATAAAAGTCCATCACGATCGCGTCCTTCGACGGATAGTAATAGTAGGCGGCGCCGGTCGCTACGCCGGCTCTCTCGGCAATATCCCGCATCTTCGCGGCGTCGAAGCCTTCCTGTCGGAACAACTCCAGAGCTGCGTCCAGGATCTTGCCGCCGGTTTCTTCGGCTTTCGGGGTAGCTTTTGTACTTGGCATAATTGAACGTGTTCAAGTACAGATTGAACCTGTTCAACTCTGATGTCAAGGATTATTTGAACGTGTTCATAAATGATCGTCTTCGGGGATCGGCGTTATCCGCGTGAAGCAGGCGCTCGACTCAGCGAGTTACGCGCCGAAACGGCGAAAATCCTTGCAGATCGTTGCTGCCTCAAAACACGAACGCAGGTTCCCTCTTCGCCCGCCGCGCCGCCACGCACAGAACACGTTCGCTAAAATAAAGAGTCTCATGTCGGACGCTCCTCCCAACCCCACCACCACCGCGACATTTGAAGCCGGGCTGCGCGAGCTCGAAGGCATCGTCAAGCAGATGGAAGCCTCCGATCTTTCTCTCGAAAAAGCCGTCGAATTATTCGAGCGCGGCACCCGGCTCAGCGCGGCGTGTCGCAAGCAATTGGCAGAGGTGGAAACGCGCGTCGAAATTCTGATGAAGCGCGCGGGAGCCGCTGGTGACGGCGAAAAGCTGGAGCCGCGTGCGTTTGGCCCCGGCAAGCCGTAACGCGACGCCGCTGAATCCCTCATCTTAATAATCAAGGCCCCTTTCATGACCCTTCGCGATTACATGGCGGTTCAACAGACAGCAGTGGACGCCGCTCTGGATCGTTGGGTTCCAGCCGAGTCGATCAATCCCCAGACCATCCATCGCGCCATGCGCTACAGCCTGTTCGCGGGCGGGAAACGCATTCGCCCTCTGCTCGCCATCGCTGCGGCCGAAACTGTTTCCGACGCGCCGGTGGGCATCGAATCGGCGGCCTGCGCGCTGGAGATGATCCATACCTATTCGCTGATTCATGACGATCTCCCCGCGCTCGACAACGACGATCTCCGCCGTGGCCGTCCCACCTGCCATAAAGTTTTCGGCGAAGCCATGGCGATCCTCGCGGGCGATTCGCTCCTGACGCTCGCCTTCGAAGTCCTCGCGAAGCTAGACGGCGTTAGCGCCGAACGCCGCATTGAGCTGGTGCGCGAGCTCGCCACCGCCTCCGGCACCGTGGGCGGCATGATCGGCGGCCAGGTGAACGATATCGAAGGCGAGGGAAAGCATCCCACCGCGGAACTGCTCGAATCCATTCATCGCGCCAAGACTGGAGCGCTATTACGTGCCAGCGTTCGCATCGGCGCGATCTATGCGGGCGCGGACGCCGCGCAATTAGCCGCCCTCACGAGCTTCGGCGAGCACATCGGCCTCGCCTTCCAGATCGTCGACGATATTCTGGATGTCGAAGAGTCGTCGGAAGCTCTCGGCAAAACCGCCGGCAAGGACGCCGCGCAGCACAAAATTACTTTTCCCGCCGTCTACGGCATTGAGGAATCGCGGCGCATGGCGGAAGAGGAGCGCCTCGCTGCGCATCTGGCATTAAATATGTTCGACGATCGCGGAACGCGTTTGCGCGAGCTCGCCGATCTCGTCGTGCATCGCAAAGCGTGACGCGCGACATGCGCTCCTTCTCCTGACACGCATGAAGCCCGCCGCCAAAACCCGCATCGATCAACTTCTGGTGGAGCGGGGTCTCGCCGCATCGCGCGAAAAAGCGCAAGCGCTGATTCTCGCGGGTCAAGTCACGGTCAGCGGACAAAAAGCCCAGAAGCCCGGCCAAAGCGTTGCGACCGACGCCGCCATCGATGTGCTGGAACGCATGCCCTACGTGAGCCGCGGCGGCTACAAGCTCGCGGGCGCGCTCGATGCCTTTCACATTGACGTCGCGGGCCGCACCTGCCTCGACGTGGGAGCCTCCACCGGCGGCTTCACCGATTGCCTGTTGCAGCGCGGCGCGGCGAAAGTGTGGGCGATCGACGTGGGCCATGGCCAGCTGGATTGGAAACTGCGCAACGATCCGCGCGTTGTCGTGCGCGAAGGCCTCAACGCCCGCTTCTTGAAGTCCGAAGACTTCCCCGAGCGCTTCGATTTCGCCGTGTGCGATGCCAGCTTTATCTCCGCCACGCAACTGATTCCGGCCATCGTTCCTCTGCTCACCCCCGCGGCCGCAATGGTCATCTTGGTGAAGCCGCAGTTCGAGGTTGGACGCGGCGAGGTGGGCAAAGGCGGTATCGTGAAGGAACCGGAGTTGCACCAGGCCGCTTGCGATCGCGTGCGCGGGGCCGTCGAACAGCTGGGGTTTCATACGCAATTTGTCGAGAGTCCCATTCGCGGAGCCGAAGGCAATCGGGAATTTCTACTCTATGCCCGGCGCTAACATCAAGACCGTTGCCATCATCTCGAAGCCGCACACCGACCGCGCGGCAACCCTCGTGCCGGAGCTTCTTTCCTGGCTGAGCGCGCGCGGCATCGCAGCGCGGCTCGATTCTGAATCGGCTGCCTATGCTTCCCCATCGGGCGCCGCAAAAAGTTTCGAGCGCTCCGACGTCGCCGAAGGCGCGCAGCTCCTGATCGTGCTCGGTGGCGATGGCACTCTGCTCTCCGCCGCCCGCGCCGTCGGAGGCCGCGACATTCCGCTCTTCGCCGTCAACCTCGGCAGCCTGGGATTCCTCACATCCATCACCGTAAACTCGCTGTACTCCCAACTGGAGCGCGTCCTGAACGGCGACTTCCGCATCGAACGCCGCCACATGCTGCATTGCGAGCTGTGGCGCAACGGCGCATGCGCGGGTCAGTTCGACGCTCTCAATGATGTCGCACTAGCCAAAGCCGAAATCGCGCGCATTATCGATCTCGAAGTGCACATCGACAATCACTTCATGGCCGTTTACAAGGCGGACGGCTTGATCATCTCCACGCCCACCGGCTCTACGGCGTACTCGCTTGCCGCCGGCGGACCCATCGTCATTCCCACCGTCGCCGCGCTGTGCGTCACTCCGATTTGTCCCCACACGTTGACCCATCGTCCCGTGATCGTGCCCGATTCCGCCGTCATCAAAGTGACTGTCGATAGCGACGTGCCCACGTATTTCACGGTCGACGGCCAGGTGGGCGAGCTGATGGCGCGCGGCGATCATGTTGTGTGCCGCCATTCCGAGCACACCGTCAGCCTCATCCAACCGCCCGACCTGATGTTCTTCGACGTGCTCCGCGCGAAATTGCAATGGGGCGGCCGCTGATCGCGCCATGCCGGCGAAGCCTGGAACAGGAGAATCGCGACGATGAAGCGTCCCTCGCTGACGTCGTGGATCTTCATTGCGCTCGCGTTGGGTGTCGCCTTCGGCGCCGCGTTTCCCGACCCGGCGCGTAAAACGGCGATCCTCGGCGATATCTTTCTTCGTCTGATCAAATCGATCATCGCTCCGCTCATCTTCGCCACGCTCGTCACGGGTATCGCCTCCACGGGCAGCCTGAAAGTGGTGGGACGCATCGGCCTCAAAGCGATCGTCTATTTTGAAATCGTCACCACCATCGCTCTGGCCGTCGGCCTCGGCTTCGCGAATCTCGTGCGCCCCGGCGCGGGAATCTCGCTGAATGTCCCGCCCCTTTCCGCGGGTCTTGCCGTGGGCTCGGCAAACGTGCAGGACATGATCGAGCACGCGTTCCCCACTAGCCTGATCGATGCGATGGCGCGCGGCGACGTTCTCGAAATCGTCGTATTCGCGCTGATCTTTGGAGCGGCCTGCGCCACCATAGGCGCGAAAGCCGCGCCCGTGCTGGACGTCTGTCAGTCGCTCGCTTCCGTGATGTTTCGCTATACCGACTACGTAATGTGGGCCGCGCCGTTTGGTGTGTTCGGCGCCATCGCGGCCGCAGTGGGCGAACACGGCTTGAACGTGCTCCTAGGACTCGGGAAACTGGTCGGCACATTGTGGGCCGCCGAAGTCTTTTTCGTCGTCGTCGTGCTCGGGGCCGTGGCTTATCTCGCCCGTATTCCCGTGGCGCGCTTCACCGCAGCCACGCGCGCGCCCTTTCTCATTGCGTTTTCCACGGCATCCAGCGAAGCCGCTCTGCCTCTCGCGCTCGAAAATCTGGAGCGCTTCGGCGTCCCCCGCCACATCGCTTCCTTCGTCCTGCCCGCCGGTTACAGCTTCAATCTCGACGGCGGAACTCTGTACTTGGCGCTAACGTCGATCTTCGTCGCGCAGGCCGCCAATATCTCTCTTTCGCTCGGCGCGCAAATCACCATGATGCTCACGCTGATGCTGATGAGCAAAGGCATCGCCGGCGTCCCGCGCGGCTCTTTCGTCGTCCTCGCGGGAGCCGTCGCCGCATTTCACTTGCCGGCGGAAGGCGTCGCGCTCATTCTCGCCGTCGATACGTTGATGGACATGGCGCGAACCTCCGTGAACCTTCTTGGCAATTGCCTCGCCTGCGCCGTCGTCGCCCGCTGGGAAGGCGTGGACCTCGACGCCTCCGCTCTCGCACCAACTAAAGCAGTTTGAAATTGACTTCGATCGTAGCGGCTACGGGCACCGCTTTCCCGTCTTTTTTTCCCGGCTCGAAATGCCACTTGCGAATCGCAGTGATCGCATTCGCGTCCAGTCCTTTATCCAGAGACTGCGCGACATGGATTTGGTCGGCGCGTCCATCCGCTTTAATAACCATCGTGAGCACAACCTTCCCCTGGATCTTTGCAGCGCGGGCCTGGCGCGTGTATTTCGGCTCCACTTTGGAGGCAACGCGCGGAGGAACGCTGAGGTCGGTGACCTTATAAACCTCCAAGTTTTGGGCGGCCGCCAGCGACAGGAACAAAAGCATGGACGCCATCAGGACCGCTGCCCGGTGCGCCAAACTTGCGCGAGCGTGCGAGCGCGCCGAATCCAGAATCGCGTCGATGCGAGACGGCAAGGCGGACGGCTCAACCATGGCGATCGATACCCCGGAGAGAGCAGCCGAAAACATTCCGCCTTCGCGACGGATCTGGCGCGCCACTTCCACTAACCGGTCCGCGTAATCCGCAGCGCTGACCCCTTCGGCCAGCACTCTGTCGTCGGCGGCCCGCTCGGCTTCGAAACGCAACCGTGTCGCGGCCACCCACACCAGGGGATGAAACCAGAACACAGCGGTCACTCCGTGAGCGAACATCTGCCACATCCAGTCTCGCCGCGCGATGTGAGCGCGCTCGTGCAGGACGACGGCGGCGCGCTTCGCGGCGGGCCACTGCTCCATATACGCAGGCACCAGAATGGCGGCACGAAATGCGCCCCACGTCATGGGTGTTGTGATCTCGTCGCTGATCAAAATAGGATCGCCGTCCGGCCGTCGCGCCCTCCGCGTTAATCGGGCCATCCGCGCCAGCCCGGCTCCCTGCCGCACAAGAAGCAATATCATCCCGGCCGCCCAGGCGATCAGCAACAGCGAAGGCCAGTTGTTCGATGCGCTGCCGATACCTGCCGCACGCGCTCCGCTTACGATTTCAACTCGCATTTGATCGGGAACCGGCACCGGGATCAGAAGCAGCGCCACGATCATCAGCGCGGCCAGCCATATTCGATGGCGGATATCGGCGGACGCCCGGCCTAGGATCCTGGTGGCGATCCACGCAGCTGCCAGCACAACCGTGGCTCGCAACGTGGCGTCGATCAATTGACTCGTCATGATTTATTCTCCTTACGCGCCCGCTCAATCAGCGCCTGTAAACGGTCCAGTTCTTCGAGAGATAATTTTGCGGCCGAGCCATCCACCAGTGCGGCCGCCGCATCCGCCGCCGAGCCGTCGAAAAATGTCTGCAGAAGATGTTTCACCGCCGCCGTTCGCGCCCGCCCGCGCGCCACGCGCGGCGCGTACACATAGCGCGGCCCGTCCTCCAGATGCTTTACGTGGCCTTTGTTTTCCAGAATGCGCAGCAGCGCGCGAATCGCGGAATAACTCGGCGCGTCGACCAGCGCGGCTTGAATCTCGGCGGCGGTGGCGCGCCCGCGGCTGTAAAGGATGTCCAGAATCTGGCGTTCCCGGCGGCTTAGACTTTCCATGCTGTTTTCTTAGCATTCCACATGCTAGATTTTTAGCATGCGCGCATTTGCATGTCAAGGAATATTTTGGCGCAATGTGAGGCAGACGCATTTAGTGCCGCTGTCATGTCGCATCTTGGCTTACCATGGAAATCGGCTCCTGACCAACTGAGCGAGGTCGCATCGCATGACGCTTTCGATCCACAGACTCTTCCTGCTCGCCGCCGCCTTCTCCGCCGCGGCGCTCATCGCGCACGCCCAGGCTCCGGCGCCGGCCGCCGTCAACACCGTGGGCGTCGTCACGAAAATCGACGTCTCAGCCCGCGAAATCATGCTCAGGACGGACGCCGGCAGCCGATGTGTCCATCACCATCCAGGCCAACGCGAGTTTTCGCAAAGTCGCGCCCGGTGAATCGGACCTGCGCAACGCGACCGCCATTGCGATCGCCGACCTCAACGTGGGAGATCGCGTGCTGGCCCGCGGCCGGCCGTCCGCGGATCAGAAGGCGCTCACGGCCGTCCTGGTCATCGTGATGTCAAAGACCGACATCGCCAATAAGCAGGCGCAGGATAAGGCCGATTGGGATCGCCGCGGCGTGATTGGCCCCGTGACCGCCATCAACGGCGATGAAATTACGATCGCGGCGCGAGGCGCGGCAGGCGGCAGTCCGCTAGTCATTGTTGCAGCGAAGAACGCCGTCGTGCGGCGCTACGCTCCCGGGTCCGTCAAGTTCGCCGACGCGAAGCCTTCGACACTTGCCACAATCAAAATCGGCGATCAGGTGCGCGCCCGCGGAGACAAAACCGAGGACGGCGCGAAGCTGACGGCCGAAGAAATTGTCTCCGGCTCGTTTCACACCATTGCCGCCACCGTGAACGCCATCGACGCTGCCGCAGGCATCGCGCGCGTCACAAACCTGGATGGCAAGAAACTATTGATCGTAATAATCAATCCGGACAGTGTGCTGCGCAAACTACCCATGGACGTGGCGCAATCTCTTGCCGCGCGCAATCGACCTCCGGCAGGCGGCACCCCCAATACGAACCGTGGCACCGACCTGCAGCAGATGCTCGATCGCGCGGCGAAAATCACGCTGGCCGATTTGAAACCCGGTGACGCAGTTATCGTTTCCAGCACCGAAGGCACGGCGCCGGATCAAATCACGGCGATCACGCTGGTCGCAGGCGTCGAGCCCATCCTCACCGCGCCGGGCCGCAAAGACATGGCCCTCGGTTCGTGGAGTCTCGATATGGACGGCGGAGGAGGCCAGTAAGGCTCGTCATTAAGAGACACGAGAAGCCTCAGTGTTCAGGCGGCGCCATGAGTGCCACAACCGAACCCGCGTACTGCACCGGCTTGCCGTGCTCGGCCAGGTCCAGCGAAACGTGTCCGTCCTGCGGCGAAAAATCGATCGTCACTTTGCCCGCAAGCGATGTCGCCGCGACGCCCGCCACGTCATTCAGCGGACGAATCGCGATCGAGGACACCTGCAGCAACGGCCCGTCCCACTGCACGCGGGCCGCATCCACCGCGTATCGGCGATCGCCCACATCCAGCCGGTCTATCGTCAGCGTGCCTTCCGATGACATTTGCCCCAGCCAATCCGCCACTCCACGCGGGCGCTGCGTGTTGGCCGCAGCACGTCCCAGCAGTGGTTTCAACAGCCGTGCGAATTCCGCCGCCGATGCTTCGGCCACTTGCAGCTTGAATCGCTGCGGGCGGCCCGCCTTCGCGTCTTCTCTTATGTTCGTGCTCGCGTTTGCGGCTTTCGGATCGAAATGATATTCGCCGGTGAATGCAATAGTACCCACGTTGGCTTTGATCTTAGTCACGTTCCACCGGTCCGCGGCCGCATTGATGCTCGCGAATTGCACGTGGATCGGCCCGGCGATACCTTGCAGCGTCAGTCGCGCATTCTCCACCGAATAGTCGCCGGTCCACTCCTCGTCGCGATTCGTGCGCTGATAGCGAATCGTTCCGCGCCACACGCTCCTTGGCGGGTCACTCGCATCCACTGCGCCCGCTTCGACGTCTCCGGTTTTCGATCCCCGCGCGTCGCTCCGCGCACCCTCAGGTTCCGGCTCCAATAACGGAGCGCTCACCAGGGAATGGAGTGCGCCCATCTCGATCCCTCTTGTGGCCACCCGCACATCCGCCGCGGAGGAGCCGTCGAACTTATACCGCGCCTCGAACTGAGCACTCTGCGTGTCGTCCGCGAGGCCCGAATGAGGCACTGTAAGCGTCGTGGGGCCGAACGTTACAATTTGCGTGGCGATTCGGATCGGAATCGTCGCATGAATTTTCGGCGAGTTCGGAAAACCAAACACCGCATCGCCCGCTTCCAGATCGGCCGCCAAGCCGACGCGATTGTCATACCTCACCGTGCCTGATAGCATTCCTTGCGCCGATAATTGATCCGGGATCGGAGCACCAATCTGGGTCGCCGCTTCAACAAAGGGAGCCAGGGGCGCTTCTTTTAACTCGGCGGACGCGCTCCACTCAGGCGATGTCAAAACGTTTGCCGCTTCCAGTTGCGCGGCCAGCGGCCCTTCGCCCTTCGGGTCGGGCACAGTCTCCAGCGCCAGGTTTCCCGCCGCAAGATCCAGCGTTCCCCGATACGGCAGCTTCCACACGGCGTCGCGATTCGGAAGAAAGTCGGAACGGCGTCCCTCGTCCAGTTGCATCTCTCCCGCGATCGTCAGTCGCGACGGCGAACCGGCCAATTGCGCATTCAGCGAAACCTGGCCCTGCAAGGAAAACCACGTTCGCCCCAACAGATTCGCAATCCCGTCGAAGGCGCTCGGCTCCAGTTCCACGCTGATGTTCAGGGGCCGCTCGGCCGCCGCGGGCGCCCAGGAGCCGCGCACGAACACGCGCCCCAGATTTTGCGCCGCGCGATCCGTGCGCCCCGGCGCTCCCGCGAAGTTTACGTCCAACGATCCTTGGCTGCCCGCCGAAACGTCGACGTCGGCATCGTCGAAATACAAAAACGCTTTCGTTTGCCCCACCTTCAAGTTCACGCGCGTCCCGCGCAGATGCAGCGCCGGAGCATCTGTCAAACGCCTGTCCAGCAAATATTGAAAATTCCACGGGCCCGCGTCGGTCTTCACCAGATTCAGCGTCGTGTTTGCCAGCCGCAGGCTCGAAAATCCGCGCCGCCCCGCGATTAAGCCCAGCAGATCGATGCGGGCGTCTGCCGTCGGCGCATAAATAAACGGCTCGATACCCGCGCGCGGATCTTCGTGAATCGTGACGCCGCTCAGCGCGAAGCCCGGCCCTGCCAGTAGCGAGAGCGACACTTCGTCAATCGTCACGCGCCGACCCAGTCGATTCGCCAGGGCTTGTTCGATCGTCGGCCGCAGGAACGGAAGCGGTAGGAACGGCGCGGCGATCGCGGCCACCAACAGCACCGCACCGGCGATCCATAGAATTCGCTTCATCGCGCGGCGTGGCTCCTTGCCTGTTTCAGCGGCTGCCTGTTTCACTCGCCGCCTTTCTCGTTTCTCTCGCCGACTCTTGATGTCGCGTTCTCCACCAACAAGCGGTAGCGCTCCGGATCGTCCACGTCCGTCAGAATGCCGGGGTCGTCCACATCGATATAGAGCGTCTCCGCCACATGCCCGTGCACCACATCGCGGGCCTGCGCCGTCGCAGGCAGCGCCAGCATTTCCTCTGCAATCGCGCGCGACGCGCACAACGGATGCCCATGCTTTCCGCGATATTGCGGCACCACAAACTGAATCAGCGGATCGCGCGCGCGAAACGCCGCCGCCACGCGCGCCACCGTCTCGGGCTCCGCCGCCGGGCAATCCACCGGCATAAACATGAATCCCTCGGCCTGCTCCGGCAGCTCTGTTAACGCCGTCTGCAACGAACTCAACTGCCCACGTTCTGGCGCCGGATTGATCACGACGCGCGGGCGCACGGCCAAGGAGTCGATCGCCGGGAGCACACGCTCCGCGTGATAGCCCGAGCACGACAATCACCGGATCGCACGACGCCGAAAGCACGCGCACCAACCGCCCCACGAATGTTTCGCCGCGATAGTCCAGACAGCGCCTTGGGACGTCCCCATGCGGCTGGAAGCGCCGGCGGCGAGGATGATGCCCGGCGATCACTTCAACAGGGCCTTCAGCTCGTCGTGCGCGAAAATCGATTTCGAAAGCTGCCGCCAGTCGGACATCCGGCGCGCGCCGCATCGCGATCATTTCGGCGACCACCGAGATCGCGATCTCTTCCGGCGTCTCGGCGCCGATCTCCAGGCCCATGGGCGCGAACACCTTATCGAACAGCGTCGCCGCGGGATGCCTTCTTTTTCCAGCTCCTGCACCACGGAGATGGTCTTGCGCTTGCTTCCGATCATGGCGATATAGCTGCGCCGGCGTGTTCACCGCCCAGCGCAGCACGCGCATATCGTCGCGATGCCCGCGCGTGACGATGATGATGTAACTCGAAGAGTGTCACCGGCAGCTTCGGAAACATCGTCCTCGTACTCTTCCGCGTATGTTGCGTCGGCTTCGGGAAAGCGTTCTGCGTTGGCGAACGCCTCGCGGTCGTCGATGATCGACGTGGCGAAGCCCGCCATGTTCGCGATCTTCGAAATGCTCTTGGAAACGTGCCCGCCGCCGAAAATAAAGGCGCGCGGCTGCGGAATCACGGGCTCGACGAAAATGTTCAATTGGCCTCCGCAGATCAGGCCGTTGTCGTAGGCCGCTTCCTGGCCCAGGCTGAAGGTCAGGTGACGCGGCTTTTCGGTCTCGATCACCTCGCGCGCGGCGTTCCACACCTCGGCTTCCACGCATCCGCCGCCGATCGGTGCCCATGATCGAGCCGTCTTCGCGCACCAGCATTTTGGCGCTCTCGTAGCTCGGAATGGACCCGTTCACCTGCACGATGGTCGCCACGGCGCACTTCTGCCCGAGCTTGCGCAGACGCACGATTTCATCGTACAGATCCATCCAGACGATTATATCGCCGACACCGTTGTTTATTTGCCCGGACCCGGCCCGGGCTCCTGATGCGCCAGCAACGCCAACACGGCCTCCAGCGCGTCTTTTTGATTCGCAGCTTGATCCGCGGGTTGATCCGCGGCTTGCTCCGTGGCAGCAGGTTGATCCCCTGCAGCCGGACGATTCGCGGCGGCTGGAACGTCTCTCACGAAGACCTCGTACACCATCGCCAAGCCGCCGGTCGTATTCCGAAAACCGTGCGGCGTGCTTTTCATAATCAGGTACGCCTGCCCCGGCTCGGCCATCACCGGTTTGTCCGACCCGATGGTCAGCTCCACGCCCGGCGTGATCGGCATGAACAGTTGAAACTTCACGTCGTCATGCGTGTGCACGGCGCGCACGGCCCCTGCCAGCAACTCCGTGCGAAGCACACGGATTTCAGGACGATCCAACAGCGCGTTCGGCGTGACGCCCCCGCCCGGACCCTTTTTCGCCGCGGGAGCTTGCGCCGATGCAATCGCCGCGGCCAGCACAGCCACAACCGCCCATGATTTCCGCATGATTCTAACGCTCCTGTCTTGCAGCATCGATCAACTATACTTCACGAACGCCAATCACAACGCGGCTTGTCCTTCCAGACTTCGCCACAAATACCAGCTTGCGACCGAACACCACGGATGCCACGCCGCCGCGATGCGCTCCATCTCCGCCGGCTTCGGCAACTCCTCCAGCTCGTAGGCCTTCTTCATCGCCATCCTCACGCCCAGGTCGCCCACCGGCAGCACGTTCGAACGCCGCAGCGCGAACATCATAAACATCTGCACGGTCCACACGCCCACGCCCTTCACCTGTGTCAGATGCGCAACGATCTCGGCATCTTCCATCTGGTGCAGGCGCTCGAACTGAATCTCGCCATCGCGCGTCATTCGGGCAAGGCCGCGAATATAATCCGTCTTCTGTTGCGAAAGCCCCAGCTTTCGCATCTTCTGTGGACGCAGCTTCAGGATCGCCTCGGGCGTAATCGCACCGGGCGTTTTTTCGCCCGCCCCCAATGCGGGCTGCGCCGCCTCCAGCAGCCGCTTCAGAATCGTCGACGCTGCCTTACCGCTCAACTGCTGGTACACGATAGACCGCACCAGTGTCTGAAATTCCGGCTCGCGATACTCAATAGCATAAGGCCCCACCCGCTCGATGATCGCGCCCATCACCGGGTCGGCCTTTTTCAAATGCTGAATCGCTTTCTTCATTCTTTCTTACTCCCGCCGGTCCAACCGTTGTGCCGAATCCCGCTTCAGGGGCCCGTGTCCGTTGGGGGCGAAGCCGACCGGCTCAGGGGATCTGCTTCTCATAGCCGGGACAGGCGGCCCACTTCGTTGTAACGCCATCGCCCGCCAAAACATCTACATTGTAAGTATGCGGCCAACTGTTCTTGTCCTGTTGCTGCCCCTGCTCGCCGGCGTGCCCTCGCTCCCCGCCCAGGATAGCGACGTCATCAAGGTCGATGTCGATCTGGTGAACGTCCTGGCCTCCGTACGCAACAAGAGCGGCGCGCTGATCGGCAATCTGGAAAAGTCGGACTTCAAGATCTTCGAGGACGGCAAAGAGCAAACCATCAAGAACTTCACGCGCGAGACCGATCTGCCGCTCACCATCGGCCTGCTGGTGGACACCAGCGCCAGCCAGGAGCGCCTGATGGATATCGAACGCCGCGCGGCCGACCAGTTTTTTTCGAAGGTTCTGCGACCCAAGGATGAAGCGTTCCTGATCCAGTTCGGCGCCGAAAGCGAACTGTTGCAGGATTCCACCAATTCGCCGCGCCTTTTGCGCGAAGGCCTGAACCATTTGCGACTCAGCGTCCCCGTCGGCGGTCTGCAACCCGGCCCTGTGCCCACGATGCAGAATCAGGCGGGCACCGTACTGTATGACGCCGTTTATTTGGCGGCGAACGAGCGCTTGAGAACCGAGGTCGGACGCAAAGCCGTTATTCTGATCACCGATGGCGTCGACACTGGCAGCAAAATCTCACGCGACAAATCGATCGAAGCCGCGCAGAAAGCCGATTCGATCATCTACAGCATCTATTACGTAGACCGCGCCGCGTACGGCGGCGGCTTCGGCAGCATTTCTTTCGGCGGTGGCGGAAGCGGCGAAAGCGAGCTGCGCCGCATGTCGTCGGAAACCGGCGGCCAGGTCTTCCCCGTGAGCAACAAGCTCACGCTCGACGACATTTTCCGCGCCATCCAGGAAGAGATGCGCTCACAATACGTGATCGCCTATACGCCGCCCAATCCCAAAAAAGACGGCTCCTATCACAAGGTCGATCTCCGCGTCGGCAACAAGGATTACAAGGTGCAAGCCCGAAAAGGCTACTACGCGATCGAGCCGGAAAAGTAATCCGCCCGGGATTTAAACCTCAGTTTGTCGGCTATCATGAAAGCCACGTATGCGCATGGCGGACGTATTGGCCCAGACCAGCCATCGTCCTTGGCCTCTGCCCACCGGCCCTTGGCTCATGGCGCAGTGCTGGCGCGATCTGTTATTCGCGCATTGGCCCATTGAACCCCGCGCGTTGCGTCCCTTAATTCCGGATTGCCTTGAGCTCGATCTTTTTGAAGGCTCAGCCTATGTAGCCGTCGTTCCGTTTCGCATGACGGATATTCATCCTCACTTCGTGCCCCCGCTGCCTGGCACCTCGGCGTTCCCGGAGTTGAACTTGCGAACCTACGTGCGCCCAAAGCGTGGCCCTGCAGATCGTGGCGGCGTATATTTCTGGAGTCTCGAAGCGACAAATGCGCTGGCGGTCGCGACGGCGCGGAGATTTTTCCATCTCCCTTACATGAATGCCGAAATGTCATGCGAGGAGCGCGACGGCTGGATACACTATGCGAGCCAGCGTACCCGCAAAGCGGCACCTTCCGCCACGTTTCGCGGACACTACCGACCGGTTCGTCCCGCGCGGCCCAGCTCCCTGCTCGATTTCCTGACCGAGCGCTACTGCCTGTACAGCGTCGACGCCCACGGTGATCTATACGCAGCGCAGGTGCACCATATTCAATGGCCGTTGTTTGAAGCCGAAGCCATTATCGAAGAAAATACGGTCGCACACGCAGCAGGGATCGATCTGCAAGGTGCGCCCCCGTTATTGCACTTCGCCAAATCGCTGGACGTTGCGATTTGGGGCTTACGAAAAGTTTGAACTACTCCTCGTCCTGCTGTGCCGCGAGCTTCTGGATGACGCTCATATCTTCCAGCGTCGTCACATCGCCCGTCACTGTGTGATTCGTCACGATCTCGCGCAGCAGGCGCCGCATGATTTTTCCGCTGCGCGTTTTCGGCAGCGCATCGGTAAAGCGAATCTCTTCGGGACGTGCGAATGCACCGATCTCGTGCGCCACCCACTGGCGCAGCTCTTTGCCCAGCACCTCGTGATCGTCACTCGCCCTTCTTCAGCGTGACGAAGCAGCACACCGCCTGCCCGGTAATCTCATGCGGCTTGCCCACCACCGCAGCTTCCGCCACCGCCGGATGATTCACCAGCGCCGATTCCACTTCCATCGTGCTCAGCCGATGGCCGCTGACGTTCATCACGTCGTCCGACGCGCCCCAGAATCCAGTAATAGCCGTCGTGATCGCAGCGCGCGGCGTCGCCCGTGAAATACGCGCCCGGAACTTTGCTCCAATACTGTTCCTTGAAGCGCTCCGGATCGCCCCAGATGTTGCGAATCATTCCGGGCCACGGCTGCCGCATAATCAGAAAGCCTTCATGATCAGGCTCCAGTGTACGGCCGTGAAAATCCACGATATCCGGCATGACTCCCGGCATCGGGCAGCGTGCCAGACCCTGGCTTCACAGCCACCGCCCCCGGCATTGGCGAAATCATAATCCCGCCGGTTTCCGTCTGCCACCACGTATCGACAATCGGGCAGCGGCCTTTGCCGATCACGCGGTGATACCATTCCCACGCCGCCGGATTGATCGGCTCGCCCACCGAGCCCAGCAGGCGCAGGCTCGACAGATCGTGCGCATCCGGCCATTGATCGCCCTGACGGATCAGCGCGCGGATCGCCGTGGGCGACGTGTAGAAAATATTCACGCGATACTTCTCGATGATGCCGCCACCAGCGGTCGAACTGCGGATAATCCAGCGCGCCTTCGTACATCACCGACGTCGCGCCCGCCGACAGCGGCCCGTAAACGATGTAGCTGTGCCCGGTCACCCAGCCGATATCGGCGGAGCACCAATAAGTATCCTCGTCCCGCAAATCGAATACCCACTTCATGGTCGCCGTCACCTGCGTCAGATAGCCGCCCGTGGTGTGCAGAATGCCTTTCGGCTTGCCCGTGGTGCCGGACGTGTACAGCACGATATAAGGGATGCTCGCTGTCGAGCGGCACGGCGGGACAATGCTCGGCTTCCGGACCCGTCAGTGCCGCGTCCAGATCATGCCACCAGGAATCGCGGCCCGCCTGCATCGACGATCTCCGACCCTGTGCGCCGATATACGATCACGTCGCGCACGCCCGGGCATTCGGCCAGCGCTTCATCCACGGCGGGCTTCAACTTCACTTCCTTGCCGCGACGATAACCGCCGTCGGCCGTGATCACCACCGTCGCGCCCAGATCCTGAATGCGCGCCTTCAGCGCCTCCGCCGAGAATCCGCCGAACACCACGCTATGCGTGATTCCCAGCCGCGCGCACGCCAGCATGGCGATGGGCAGCTCCGGGAATCATCGGCATATAGATGATGGAGCGGTCGCCCGCCTTGTAGCCGCGCGACCTTCAGCACATTCGCGAAGCGCGACACCAGCCGCAGCAATTCCTGATACGTGATGGCCCGCTGCTCGCCCGGCTCGCCCTCCCACAGAATCGCGACTTTATTTTTGCGATGCGACGGCGCGTGGCGGTCCAGGCAGTTATAGGAGACGTTGGTTTTCGCGCCCACGAACCACTGCGCGAAGGGAGGCTTCCAATCGAGCACCTTGCGTCCACTTCTGAAACCAGTGAATTTCGCGCTCGGCGATCTCGCCCCAAAACGCCTCCGGATCCTGCTCCGCGCGGCGGTAAAGCTCGCGATATCCTTCCATGCCTTTGACGTGCGCGTTGCCGAAAACGAAGCGCTGGGTGGGTAAAGTCCGTTGTGCTCATCGAAACGGATTGTAGCAAAGTGGGGAGCGCGAAAGATTGAAAACCAGGCGCAAAACGCGACGCGCGCCTCTGGCGCGGCGTTACTGCGCGGATTTCTTCTTATGAAAGTACTTCTGCTTGATATCCGGCCAGAATTCTTTCAACACTTGCGAGAAGGCGTCCGTCGCCACGGCTACCAGCAGCTTCTCGACGTTGTCGTGCACGTTTCGCGTGTCGCTCGGGTAATACAGGTTGGAAATTGCTACCGCCGAACCATTGCCCAACCACTCGGAATAATTGAAATCCCCATTTGCCGGAATCGAACTTCGCGCGATTTACCCCGTTCAGCGCATACAGCGTGCGGTGCCATGCCGACTTGCCCGGTCCCATTCGGAAATAGCGCGGGTCCTCATGCATCAGCGAGGGAATGGCTCCCTCGGTCATCATGTTGCCAATCGCCTGATCGGCCAGCGCGGCGCCATAACGTTTCGCGTAGCCTTCCATCCCTTGCCCAAACGACGGATTCTGATTCTCCATCTGGTACAGCCCCGCGAACGCGCCGCGGTTATATACACCGGCTAGTCGAAAGAATCTTGAGCCGCGATCTAGAATTTTTGCTTGACGGTAATCGGCATGTAAGGAGCCGTGCCGCTCGCGGTGCGATAGTTCGGCAGGACGCCAAAAATGCGTTTGTCGATTGCTTGCTCGGGCGCTTGCGCCTGACCCGGCGCGATAGGCGTCGCCTGTTGCGGAGCGGCGGGCGGAGCGGGACTCTGGGTCGTCGCCGGCGCGGAGGTTCCCTCAGGAACCACCGCATTTTCAGTGGCCTGAGCCTGCATGGCGTCGCTGGAGAAAAACAGGATTACGGCGCAGAGGGGTACCGTGCCCAAAAATAGCCTCACTATACTATGTTAAACGCGCCCGGTAAGTGCTTCGTTACAGGAACCGCTCAGGCCGGATAGCTTCCTGCAATGTAATGATTCAAATGCTCGATTTCCTCGTTCTGGCTGGAGATAATCCAGTTCACCATGTCGCCGATCGAGAGCACCCCCAGCAGAGCCCCGTCCTGCATCACCGGCAGATGCCGGAAGCGGAACTTGGTCATAAGCTCCATGCAGTGGTCCACCGTCAGGTCCGGATGAACGGTCACCGGATCGGTGGTCATCACCTCACTGACGCAAGTGTCGCGCGAGTCTTTGCCATGCAGGATAATTTTGCGCGCGTAATCTCTTTCCGAAAAAACGCCCACCAGTTGCGCGCCGGAAATTACCAGCAGCGCGCCGATGTCGCACGCGGCCATGATTTCCAGCGCCTCGTAAACCGGCATTTCCGGGGCGACGTGATAGAGAGTTCCACCCTTTTTTTCGAGGACGGTGCGAACGGTATCTTTTCTGCCCATACGTTACGGCCTCCTACCGGGCATTATGCTCTTCTGGCGGTTCGTGTCAAGGGTTAGATACGCATGTCCAACGGCTATTGCCAAACGGGCTATTGCCAATACGTGCGATCCAGGCTTCGGTATTGGACGGCTTCCGCCAGGTTCTTCGAGCTGACGCCGTCCGAGCGTTCTAAATCCGCGACGGTCCGGGCCACTTTAAGAATCCGGTCATGCGCCCGCGCGCTCAGGCCCATGCGGCGGACGGCCAGTTCGAGCACGCGCTCTCCGGCGGCGTCCAGCTCGCACAATTTCAGTAACTCGCTGGAAGGAATCATGGCGTTATAAAATCCGCGACGCTGCTGGATCGTGCGGGCGGCACACACGCGCTCGCGCATGTCGGCTGATGAGATTCCGCCTTCCTTCGCGCGCAGCTCCTGATAAGGAACCGCGGGAACCTCGATGTGCAGATCGATGCGATCAAGCAGCGGCCCGCTGAGCTTCGCGAGATACCGCTGGATAATCGCGCCGGTGCAATGGCATTCGCGCGTGGGGTCGCCATGAAAGCCGCAGGGACAGGGATTCATCGAGCCGATCATCACGAAACTTGCGGGGAAAGAGAGCGTCATCACACTGCGCGCGATGGTGACGCAGCGGTCTTCGAGGGGTTGGCGGAGAAGTTCCAGCACGTTGCGCTGGAATTCGGGCATCTCGTCGAGAAACAGCACGCCGTGATGCGCCAGGCTCACTTCGCCCGGACGCGGCACGCCGACGCCTCCGCCCACCAGACCTGCTTCCGACACGGTGTGATGCGGCGAGCGAAACGGCCGCATGGTGAGCAATCCCACACCTCTGGGCAATGTGCCCGCGACGCTGTGAATCTGCGTGGTCTCGATGGCTTCGTCGAATGTGAGTGGCGGCAGGATGGTCGGGAATCGTTTCGCGAGCATCGTTTTGCCGGAGCCGGGAGGCCCGATCATGAGCACGTTGTGCGCTCCCGCCGCCGCCACTTCGAGTGCGCGTTTCGCGGTGGTTTGTCCACGAACGTCTTTGAAATCGGGCAGGTATTGCGGCAGTGGCGACCCAGGCTGCAGGATGCCGTCAGTACATGAGCGCGGCTGCGGCGTAAACTTTTCTTTCTCGTGCAGAAAGTTCACCACCTCGGCCAGATGCTGCAGCGCGTACACCTGCACGCCGCCGGCGATGGCCGCTTCGGCTCCGTTGTCGGCAGGTACGATCAGGTTCTTCAAGCCCGAGCGCTGCGCGGCCACGGCAATGGAGAGCGTTCCGCGCACGGGCCGGAGCGAGCCATCCAGCGAAAGCTCACCCACGAAAAGGTGATCGTCAGGCAGCGTAACCTTGCCCATCGCGCCGAGGATGCCGAGAGCCATGGGCAGATCGAAACCGGCTCCTTCCTTGCGCACGTTGGCCGGCGCGAGATTGATGGTCACGCCGTTGTTGGGATAACCGAACCCGGAATTCATCAGCGCGGATTTCACGCGCTCGCGGCTTTCGCGCACAGCGGTGTCCGGCATGCCCACGGTGATGAAATCGCGCTGGGAGCTGGGGTACATGTCCACCTCGACGTCGATGAAATGGGCTTCGATGCCGTAGACTGCGGCGGATCGGGTCCGCGAAAGGGCCATGGTGTTGAGTAGTGCGTTTAACACCAGATTATTCGCAGGAATAAGGGCTTGGCGGACGAAATAGTCGCCTTCGGTTTTGTCAAAGAACGGCGTTGCAATGCTTTAGGGGGCGCCCCCGAGCCGTTTTCGCTCTCCGGCAGAGAGGCCATCGTTTTAGGTGAATGACCCACCGCCCGTATGCTCGTCTGGCGCGAGGCCTTTTTTTACCCGTTGGGCTCGGGACCGTTTTTTGCCGCGAACGATGGCGCTGTCCGGAGTTGACGCAGCCCGGCCGCGGACCATTTTAGATCGGTCAGATCTCCACCATACGCAAACCCGCTGCAATTTATCTAGAAAAAGGCTCTTGGATGGAACGGCTCTCTGGTGGAGGAGCGCTCAGTCTCTTTAGCTAAACGATAGGGCGTCGGCTGTGGGAAGCGTGGCTGGTGCAAGCGCGATGTGGTTGAGCGGAGGCACAATCGATGTGGCGGCTCGGCGGTAATGGACGGAATCGGCTAGGGAAAAATGGAAGCGCAGGGTTTGTATTTAATCGATAATCGCAAGACATATGCCGACGATTAATAAAGGATTACCCTGCCTATTTGTCTTGACGTGGACCGGAACCGGCGCTAAGATTCCGTAACGGGCTCATCCAAATTCCCTCTGGTTGTAGCGGATGCGGCGATCAGTAACGAGAATCCGATAGATTTGGAGGCTCCGTGAATTTGCCTGCTTCCCTTCTAACGGCTAGAACGGAGCCATGTCGCTCGGCCGTATCCCAGAGGGTACATCGTGCCTGTGGGCCGAATGCTCAAAACTACCCGCCAATCGGTTGCCGCCAATGGCGATTCCAGCGCGAAGCCATATTGCGATGGCTCGGCGTCGGGGAATCCTCCCAAATACCTGAAGAAAAATTCCTTGCTGCGGCAACAGCAGCAACAGGCGCATACAGATTTGCTGCTCCTGTCGTACAAAGGGAAGGTGGGCGAGATCGTGAGAAGGCGATCTTGATACACGACATCGAAGGAACAGGAGGAAGTAAATGTGTTGAACGGACGGAAACGCAATTGGCTGGTGAAGTGGCTCTTTTTAGGTGCCGTGACCGCTTTGGCGCTGTCGGCGCAAACTTTGAGCTTCTGAACTTCAGCGTGAGCCCTGCGATATCGCCGAATATCGTAGTAGATGATTACTGGGAACTCCATATAACGGGAGCCGCCGCCGGCGCCGAGATTGAATTAGCATACACATTGAACGGCGGCTCGATCGGATACTTCACCGAAGGTTATGCCGACGCCAACGGAAACTTCCAGGATCTGCAGGAGGTAACCAGCGCCTCTCTCGGGTATTGGACAATGTCTGGTACGTGAATACCGTACAGGTCGGCCCAGAATTCGATTACGAGGTTAGACAAACCGACTGGTTACCTGTTTTGTCGTCCGCCGTGGCCAGCCCAAGCTGAAACGAGACCGTTTCTAATCAGCGTGCACCGCCGAATTACCGGTGCGAGCGGCTCAGTGGTTTTGCCAAATTCCAACGTCAGTCTTGAGCCTTACGAATCAGACACGTTCTATAGTCCCTCTGGAACGATCACGAGTGCCTATAGCGGCGACGTCGGGCCAAACAGCTGGAGTCAGTCGTCCAAGTATGCCGACTCCAATGCGGAGTTTTATGACGTGCCAGTGGGGACGTGCGTGCCTTCACCCTACGGTTTCACTGGGTATCGATTCGGACAACAAGATCTGGACATTGTTATAGGAAACGATAGTTATCCTGTTAGGCCTACCCAATATTGGTATGGTACGGCCACAGGATATAATACAGGCTCAGTTTACAATAGTAACGGAGACGTCTACGTGACAAATTAAATGTATGAAGAGACACCACATAGCTTTTACATTGATTCTGGTAGGCGCATTCGGATACGGCCAAACCAACGCGCCTAACACCGGCACCCATCTTGCGGGTGGAGGGAGGCAGGGCCTTTTCCCAAATCAACCCCCGGCAGTATCGACAGTCCCTCATAGCGTGGTGGATGACCTTTACCAGTCCCATGCAGGGTGGCGACGAAACGCTTGCGGGCATGGGCGACGAGGCCGCCGCAGATGTCCTAAATATCCTGTCGGCTAGGTCGCCGCTCAGCGCCCCTGAGATGCAAACGGCAATGGATATAGTGCATAAAGCGTTCGCGCGACCGATGAAACTTCGCGGCCCGGAATACCGCACAAATGTAGAAAGGCCGTTCGGAAAATCGGAATCCTGATATTGTTCACCAACGGTATGATAGTCCGGCGTGACGCTTGTACCAGCAACCACGCCGAATGATACTTGCTGGCCGAACGCCGCGACCGGCAAGACGAAGAGTGCAGCAGCTATTCCCGCGAACGAGTTACCCGTTCTATTGGACATTTCGTTGAGACGGGTTTATCGTCGAACGGTTTCGAAAATCGGGATCAGAAGTTACGAGTTTGTGAGTCGTGAGGCCGCGTTCGTGGCAGTTGCTAAGCGACGGCTTGCTCTTCCGGCTCCAGCTCGTAGGCGATCGCTCGGCCTTCGCGGTCGAGGCGATAGGTTCTTCCGCGCCAGGTGATGGAGTTGCCGAAGAAGCCTGCGATCCAGAAGATGAAGCCGAGGATGTCTTCGAGCGGCAGCAACAGCCAGTTGATGCGGGCCTTCAGCACCAGCGAAGAAGTGACCCAGGCGGAGATGGCACGCACAACAAGGGTCGCGACGACGACGGGCCACCAGGGCATGGGATGCCGCACATACAAGAGTAAAGCCCACAGCAACAGCGCGAGCGGCAGAGGATACGTGAAGACCTGCCCGAAATATCCAATGCGGCGCGAGCGGCGGCCGGTGCGCGCCCAGCGCGTGCGATGCTCGAAATTCTTCGCGGCGGATTCACTGCCGATGCGGTGCTCCACCACATAAGAAGAAAGGATCACGTGATGCCCGGCGGCGGCCATGCGGCGGCCGAGCTCGAAATCTTCGGCGAGGTAATCTTTGAGGCTCGCGATGCCGCCGGCTTCGTCGATACAATTGCGGCGCACGACGGTGGTGGGGCCGACGGCGAAGGTCATGCCCTCGAGCAGTTTCGCGGTGAAGGCTCCCTGCCAGAAGGTGGTGTTCATGCCTTCGGCTTCCATGCGCGACCAGGTGCTTCGGCCGGCGACGGCGCGATAGGGGCACGTGGCCAGCGCGGTCTGGGGATCGGCGAACTCAGCGGCGATGTGGCGCAGGAAATTGCGCGTGACGCGGATATCGCTATCGCTCATCACGATGATTTCGTGCTCGGCCACTGCCATCATGCGAGAAAGACTGTAAACTTTTGCGTGCGCATAGGGGGGCTCGCCCGTGAGGATGAGCCGGGACGGCACGTTCAGGTATTCGGCGCAGAGGGAGCGCACCAGGGGAACGCAGGGGTCGGATTCATCGCGCACGGCAAAAATCAATTCGAAGAGCGGCGCCGCCGTCGAGCTGAAATAGTCCTGTTCGAAAAAGCCGCGCAGGTTCTGCTCCAGGCCTTCGTCGAGTCCGGACAAGGGCTTTAAGACGCTGATGAACTCGCGAAGGGAGGATGCTGTGGGCGAAGACGTCGCGACGTAGCGCCACGCGGCAACGATGGACAGTAGCGAATACGCGAGCGCACCTGCTACGATCACCCCGATCGTAAAAATCAAAATCCCCATTTCGATTTCTCTTATGATACCTCATTGTGTCTATCACGTCGGGACGGCATTTTTTTCTAGGGCAGGGCTGGATACGCAGAACGCGATTGTAGTATTTCGTGAACAACACACGTAGGCGTTCGGGCCTGACATCGTTTTTTCATCTGCTCTGGCTATCCTGAACTGCCGGTGCAGAGAGGGAAGCGTTGTGGAAGAAAGAAAAGAAATTGAATTCGCAGAACTAGATCGAAAGCAGGCCGCGTACAAGATGGCGGTCGACGAATGGATCGCAGCCATCCTCGACGAAAAGGCTCTCGCTTCTGTGAATCACTCAGTAGCTGAGATCGATGGCTGGGAAGCGGCGCATTTCAAGAGGAAGAAATTCGCGCGCGGCATGGCCGCCAGGGCGGATTACGAAGGGGCTCTTCGGCATAAATTTTTGGATTTCCGCTAGGGATTTCTGCTGGTGCTTTCCATTTACAGGAAAGAGGCGCTTCGCGCGCGCGGTCTGCTAGGGTCTATGGCAGCGCGCAGGTGAAGTTCGCCGCCTCGTCGGTAGAACCGGAGCCTCTGTACTTCGCCTCCATCGGGTAGGCGCAGATGGGACGCGTGCGGTCCACTTGTCCGTTGGTGAAGTGCGAGCCAGTGAATTGCTCGGGCGCTTTGTCGTGCTCCGACCATTGCTCCAGTGCGGAGAGCACGTCGAAGCGCGAGGTGCCGGCGCCGCCGCCGCAGTGGTTCATGCCGGGGACCATGAAGAGGCGGTAGAAGTCCTTCGTATCGTGGAGAGCGTCGGGGCGCGAACCGCTGACCGCGTGAATGACGCTTTGGTAATAACTGACGCTGTTCATCGGCGGGATGTCGGGATCGGCCCAGCCGTGGTACTGGATGAGTTTGCCGCCGTGCGCGCGGAAGGGGCGGAGGTCGGGATCGACGGCGTCGAAGATGCCGCCAATTTTGTCCTGGACGTATTCGACGTCGCTTTCGAGGCCAGCCGGCGCGGTGTAGCGGAACGTGTGGTAATCCCAGTCGGGATTTTCATAAACGATGTATTTGAGAAATGGCAGGCCGAGACCGGTGTGGCCGCCGGAGCCTGGCTCCTTGCCGGTTACCCATTGCAGCCAGCCGGTGGGGCCGCCTTCGGCGCCGCGCTCGATGCCGGGGTAGAGCAAATCGCCGTCGGCATCGCGCGGGCCGCTCCAGATTTTCTTCACAGCTTCCGCTTGCAGCGCGGTGAGGCAGTTGTTGTTGGTGGAATCGCCCGCCCTGCATAGAAGCGTCGCGGCATCGAAATGGCAGCGGCGCGGATTGTTCAGCACGCCGTCGCGAATGCCATCGAGCGCGTCGCAGGCGGCTATGACGGCATCGGCCAGTGTCTGCACCTTCGCGGGCGAAAGCCACGCGTCGCCGTCGAGCGCCTGCGTCACCCACATGTGGCCGGCGGTTGTGTGGCGCGTGGTCCAGTTCGCGGGATCGCCGGCAATGACGCCATCGAAATCTTCGGGATACTTCTGCACCTCTGTCAACGCCTGCTTGCCGCCGTAGGAGCATCCGTTGAAATAGGAGTGCATGGGTGTGCGCCCGTAGTAGAGCTGCAGGATCGCTTTGCTGGCGAGCGCCATTTCATGCACGCCGCGCTGACCGTAATTGATGACGCGGTCCATGTGGCCCAGAGCCCAGGTGGCGTCGCCGCCGTTGAGGTTTATGTGGCCGGTGTTGGTGCTGGAGATCGCATAGCCGCGCTCCAGTGGATCGACCATGGCGTTGAACGGGAACGTGCCCGCGAGGCCTCCGTTGCCCACAGCTTCATACTTGTTGTTCCATTTTTGAGGCAGCCAGATTTCGAAATCGAGTTCGGGGCGGACGACGGCGATGACGCGGCAGAAATCCGGCACGTTGAAGGGAACGGCGTCGGGCCGCGCGTTGGGAAGACGGAAGGGTCCAGATGGCACAATCGTGGCCGAATGAATGGTGATGCCCGGAAGATTGAGGCGCGTGAGTTCGTCGCAATGCTGCTGCGTGGAATTCGGCTGCGGCGGCTGCGCGGGCTTCGGACCGGCGTTCAAGATGAGCGAACTTGCTGCGAGCGCGCCGGCGCAGGCGAGAGTTCGTACGGTGGCCTTAAAAGAAGACTTGGTCGTCTGCATGGAAGACCTGTACATGGGAAACCTCCCCGGCGGCGGATCCCCGAATCGCGCCGTGTCGAACAAGATGCTAGCACGGTGTGGAAATTGAAATATGAAGGAAATTTGAGAAAAGCCGCTTGAGTTTTTCACTAGATCCGCAGGCAAGTTGGCGATGGCGGCATTCGTTTACCAATTCGAGTGGGATCTAGCGAAGGCAATTGCGAATCTCGCCCGGCACGCGGTGGCATTCCCGCGAGCCACCGAAGTGTTTCGAGATCCCTTGAGTCTGACGATACGCGACGACGATCACAGCGAAGACGAGCGGCGTTGGATTACTCTGGGGAAGGATGCCGAAGGACGGTATCTCATCGTCGTGCACACGTTTGACGAACAAGAATCCGGGATTGCTCGCGTGAGATTAATCTCCGCAAGGCGTCCAACACGCAGAGAGATTCAGGCGTACGAGAAACTCTGATGAAGCCAGAATACGATTTCAGTAAAGCCGAACGTGGCAAGTTTTATCGGCCCGATGCCGAGATTCGGCTGCCAGTGTATCTGGAGGACGAGGTTGGAAAATATCTAACGGAGCGGGCGGGAAAAAAGGGCCTTTCGGTGGATGAGCTCGTGAATGAATTGCTGAAGCGCGAGATTCAAATTATTGAATCGGTGAAGTAGTCGCGCGGATGGGCGCAGGAGCCAGCCGTCAGAAACACCATTTTTCAGCGGATAGCCCATCGTCGAGAGACAGCCCTATCGTGCCTCTTGCCCCTTGAGGGACGTCTGGGAAACACCCCACTCCCATTGCGACGAATTTAGTTTTGTCATTGGTGAACGTCCATATCGGGTAGGCGCATGTTCCGGACCCATCTGATTTCTCTTCCCCGCTTGCGATAGTCAGGTCAGCTCTCTCGGTGAGCAGACGCGGTTTGTTCCAAGCGCGATATCGCGGTTCCCCATTCGCGCCCGTATCGATAACGATTCGCTCGCTATCGGTTTCGCAGATGAACTTAATTGCACCGGGGGGCTTGCCCTTTGGAAAGGGCAAGATCGAATTGAGGTTAACTGTTCCGATGACAAAATGGTCCCCCAAAGGGTGCACCAAACAACGCCTGTGCTGCCATACATCACGCCAGTCCAATTACAAAAGAGCTTTTCCACCGGTTGCTTTAGGATCGTGTCGCGAACGGCTGGCGTGAATATTTGCTGATATCGGTTTTGAAAAGATCCCGGATCGTCCAAATAGTAGTCGAAGCCAGCACGATCACCCACACGAAGCGGATGGTCCACGAGCAGGGCCATTGCCACCGCGTCTTGTTTGGCGACAACGGCTCGCAGCTCTTTGTCGAATGCAAGGAATGCTTGTGTATCCTTGGCACCAAGCGCGGCGAGGTCGCACGACTCGCCCAGACTGGTATCTTGTGAAAATGCGGGGACTGCCAAAACGACGGTCGCAACTGCAATAAGCGGCGCTAATCGATTCACGGCAGCCTCCAATTCGCTTGGAATTCTAGCATGGCGGCGAGCGCGACGACCAAGCGCGCAAATTGTACTTTTATTTAAACTACGTCGACGCCCATGGAGCGTGCGGTGCCCTTCACTGAGTTCATCGCGGATTCCACGGAGAAGCAGTTCAGGTCGGGCATTTTGATCTTGGCGATTTCTTCCACTTGCTTCAGCGTGATCTTGCCGACGCGGTTCTTGTTGGGCTCGGCCGATCCCTTGGCGATGCTGACGGCGCGCTTGATCAGCACGGGCACAGGAGGCGTCTTGGTGATGAACGTGAATGAGCGATCGGAAAAGATCGTAATCACCACAGGGATGATGAGACCTTCCTGATCCTTCGCCGACGTCTTCGCGTTGAACGCCTTGCAGAACTCCATAATGTTGACGCCCTGCGGGCCGAGCGCCGTGCCGACGGGCGGCGCGGGTGTCGCCTTGCCAGCGGGGATCTGCAACTTAACTTGACCGGTTACTTTCTTTGCCATGGTAAATTCCTGTTTCTACGAATTTCGTTATGAAGATTTTTCGACCTGCAAGAAGTCGAGTTCCACCGGGGTGGAGCGGCCGAAAATGGTCACCAGCACGCGCAACGTGTTGCGCTCCGGATTGATCTCGTCCACCTTGCCCGAAAAACTGCTGAACGGCCCGTCGACGATGCGCACGTTCTCGCCCTTCTCAAACTTGAGCTTGGGACGGACGCGCTTGCTGGTGTCCTGCTGTCCGTAGAGCACCGAGTTCACTTCGTCGGCCGAGAGCGGCACGGGCTTATCGCCGCCGCCCACGAAACCGGTGACACGCGGCGTGGCCTTGACGGCGTGCCACAGCTCGTCGTTCATTTCCATTTCCACCAGCACGTAGCCTGGATAAAGCAGGCGCTTGCTGGTGACCTTCTTGCCGTTGCGAAGCTCGACCACTTCTTCGATCGGAATGAGGATCTGGCCGATTTTGTCGGCGAATCCAAACGCTTCGGCGCGCGTGCGCAGCGACTCCGCCACTTTGTTCTCGAATCCCGAGTAGGCGTGGATGATGTACCAGTTCTTGGGAGGGGCGTCGGAGGCGGCTTCGGCTTCGGGGTGCTCGCCCTCATGATCGGTGGCCGAGGCCGGCGTCGCTTCCGCGGTCGCGGACTCCGACTGGCTTTCGCCGTCTTCCCTTTGCTCGGGGCTTTGCTCGGGTAGGAGATCTTCTGGCATGGCCATTAATAGATGTTACTTGGTAAACGTATCGAACAGTTTCGTAATGCCGCGCTGGACAATGGTGTCCACCAGGGCGAAGTAGGCCGCGAAGGCAAACACGGCGAAGATGACGACGCCGGTGGTGGCGCGCACCTGCGGCCAACTGGGCCAGCTCACCCGGCGCATTTCGAGGCGCAATTCCTCGATGTAATCCTTGGTGCGGGTGGGCCAGCTGCCCACGTTCTTCATCACGCTTGTTTCTTCAGCCATAATTCCTGCTACGCCCTTGCGGGCTTCACGCAATCAACCTTTTCACGAAAATTCGCCGCCCCGCGCTTCCACACAACCTATCGCGCCAAGCCACTGGAGACGATGGCAGGGGCAGAGGGATTCGAACCCCCAAAGGCGGTTTTGGAGACCGCTGGTTTACCGTTAGCCTATGCCCCTTTAATGAAGCGGCCAGCGGCGCGGGGCCAATAGCCAGCCTTAACAGTGTACCCGAAAACATCCGTATAAATGTAATCGGGCACACCTTGCCTGGCCCGGTCCCGGCCTCTGGCGTTACTTAATCTCTTTGTGCGGGTGGTGCTTACGGCAGAACGGGCAGAACTTTTTCATTTCGAGACGCTCTGTGGTCGTCTTCTTATTCTTCATGCTGGTGTAGTTCTTCCGCTTGCACTCGGTGCACTGAAATGTAATCTGTTCGCGCGCCATAATATTTGTTCCTTGCTACCTGACGGATTCCGCTCCATTTTTGATGGAGCCCGCTCCATTATTATCGCGGCTCGGAATCTGGTTTTTCTTTACTCGACGATCTCGCTCACCGTACCCGCGCCCACCGTGCGGCCGCCTTCGCGAATCGCGAACCGCAAGCCTTTATCCATGGCGATCGGCGTGATCAGCTCGACAACCAGCTGCACGTTGTCGCCCGGCATCACCATCTCCATGCCTTCCGGCAGCTGCGCCACGCCCGTCACGTCCGTCGTGCGGAAGTAGAACTGCGGACGATATCCCTTGAAGAACGGCGTGTGACGGCCGCCTTCGTCCTTGCTCAAAATATAAACTTCGCCCTTGAACTTCTTGTGCGGCTTGATCGACCCGGGCTTCGCGACCACCTGCCCGCGCTCCACGTCGTTCTTTTCAATGCCGCGCAGCAGCAGGCCGACGTTGTCGCCCGCCATGCCCGAATCCAGCAGCTTCTTGAACATTTCGACGCCCGTCACCACCGTCTTGCGCGTGTCGCGGAACCCGACGATTTCCATTTCCTCGCCGACTTTGCAAACGCCCTGCTCGATGCGCCCCGTCACCACCGTGCCGCGCCCCTGAATCGAGAAGATGTCTTCGATCGGCATCAGGAACGGCTTATCCATGTCGCGCTTGGGCTGCGGGATGTACTTGTCGACGGCTTCCATCAGCTCGTCCACCGTCTTCTCCCACTTGTCTTCGCCGTTCAGCGCGCCCAGCGCCGATACCTTCACCACCGGCAGATCGTTGCCCGGGAATCCGTAGCTGGTCAACAGCTCACGCACTTCGAGCTCCACCAGTTCGAGCAGCTCCGGATCGTCCACCATATCGACTTTATTCAAAGCCACAACAATGTACGGCACGCCCACCTGACGAGCCAGCAAAATGTGTTCGCGCGTCTGCGGCATGGGGCCGTCCGTGGCGGCCACCACCAAAATCGCGCCATCCATCTGCGCCGCGCCCGTGATCATGTTCTTGATGTAGTCGGCGTGGCCCGGGCAATCCACGTGCGCGTAGTGACGGTTCGCCGTCTCATACTCCACGTGCGCCGCCGCGATCGTGATACCACGAGCTTTTTCTTCCGGCGCATTGTCGATCGAATCGAAGCTCCGGAACGCCACCTTCGGATTGTGCTTCGCCAACGTCTTCGTGATCGCCGCCGTCAACGTCGTCTTCCCGTGATCAATATGCCCGATCGTCCCCACGTTGCAGTGCGGCTTGCTGCGATCAAATTTTTCCTTCGCCATACAATTCCTTTCGAGCGGCGAAACCCCCAACTGGGGGAACGCTCAGAATGAACGTAAACAAAACCTGGAGCCGTTGACCGGGATTGAACCGGTGACCTCGTCCTTACCAAGGACGCGCTCTACCAACTGAGCTACAACGGCAAAATCAAAACCAATGGTGGACAGGGGAGGATTCGAACCTCCGTAGCTCGCAAGGAGCGGCAGATTTACAGTCTGCTGCCATTAACCACTCGGCCACCTGTCCGCACCGCCACAATCCCACTAACAAGGCTAAACAGCCGATGGGAATGGCCCCCGCGAAAGCAGCCAGAACTATTTATTAGGAAGCCTAGTCCCGGGCCGCCTGTCTCTTGCCGGGACGAAGGCGTAAGCATCAGTATAACATGAGGCGATTTGGGTTCCGCCACATTTGTATACGTTCGAAACGTGACGCACCCGAAAACGCCCCGTCCGACGCTGTATAAAAAGTTAGCACAGGCCACTTGGTCAGCCCCGGTCGTGAGACCGGGATCCAAATTTCTTAAGGAATCGTAGTCCCCACCTTGACAGGTGGGGCTTGCCATATACTCTGGTTTCGTTTGCCGCATGCTTTTTCACGCAATCTCGTTCGGACGAGGGACAGGTTTCTGGAACGCCTACCCCATTGCCGCCGTCTCAGCGGGAGAGTAGAATCGAACAATAGGTGTAACAGCTATGCGGCTCAAGTCCATCCTCATTTTCGCGACCACGTTCGGCTGCTTAACGCTTCCCGTCGCGGCGCAGGACTCAGGTGCCAACAACGGTGCCAAGCGCAAGGACGCGACCGTAGCCAAGCCCATGACCGAGAAGGAGCGCAAGAAGCAGCAGGAAAAGCTCCGTAAGGAATTGGAAACGCCGTTTAAGAAATGGCTGGACGAGGACGTCGTCTACATTATCACGGACGAAGAGAAGAAGGCGTTCAAGACGCTGCAGACGGATGAAGAGCGCGAACAGTTCATCGAACAGTTCTGGCTGCGCCGCGACCCCAGTCCCGACACCGAGGAAAACGAGTACCGGGAAGAGCATTACCGCCGTATCGCTTACGCCAACGATAACTTCGCGTCCGGCATTCCGGGCTGGAAGAGCGACCGCGGCATGATCTATATCAAGTACGGCGCTCCCGATGAGCGCGATCAGCACAACGGCGGCACAGAGCAGCGCGACATTCAGGAAGGCGGCGGCACGACGTCGATGTATCCGTACGAACAGTGGCGCTATCGCTACCTGGACGGCATCGGCACGAACGTCGAGATGGAGTTTGTGGATACGACCATGACCGGCGAGTTCCACCTGACCACCGATCCTTCGGAAAAAGACGCGCTGTTGATGGTTCCCGGCGCGGGCCTGACGATGTGCGAACAGATGGGCCAGTGCGACAAGACGCAGCGCTTCCAGCGCACCGACGGAACGCACCTGGGCACAGGCAACCAGGCGCTGCCCGAAAGCATGAACGAATTTACGCGCATCGAGCGGCTGGCGAAGCTGCAGGCGCCGCCCGCGGTGAAGTTCAAAGACCTGGAAGCGGCGGTAAATTCGAGCATCAAGTACAACCTGCTGCCCATGAAGGTACGCGCCGATTTCATTCCGATCACCGGCTCCTCGGTACTGACGAACGTCACCATTCAGTTCGACCGCAAGGACCTGCAGTTCAAGCAGAAGGACGGAGTCTCCACGGCGACCGTGAATTTGTACGGGCGCATCACATCCATGACGCGCCGCCCGGTCAACTGGTTTGAAGACACGGTAAGCGTGGACGTCCCCACCGATCTGCTGCAGCAGGCCGTGCAGGGCCAGTCGATTTATCAAAAAGTGGTTCCGCTGCAGCCGGGCCGTTATCGATTGAACATCGCGGCGAAGGACGTTGTGGGCGGCAATACGACTAACTTCGAACTGGCGCTGGACGTGCCGCGCCTGGACGATAACACGCTGGGCCAGAGTTCGTTGATTCTGGCGGACCTGATCGAAAAAGTTCCGACGCGCAGCATCGGCGCAGGGCAGTTTGTGATCGGCACTTCAAAGGTACGCCCGCGTGTAAACGAGACGTTTGCGCACACCGAGAAGCTGGGCATCTATCTTCAGCTTTACAACTTCGAAGCCGACGAGAAGACGCATAAGCCCGACGGAAGTATCAACTACGAGATCGTCAAGGCCGGCTCGAATGAGAAGGTGTTCGAATACACCGAAGATATCAGCGCAAGCCCCGGTGCGGCGTCTCAGATCATCGTGGAGAAATTGCTCCCGCTGCAAACGCTGGAGCCGGGCCATTACACGCTAAAGATGAAAGTGACCGACAAGAAGCGGAACCAGACGCTTACCCCGTCGGCGAACTTTACGGTAACATAGACAGGTCAGGGCCGGTATTAAACCGGCAGTCAGTGATTCCGGCCAGGGAGCCGGATTATTCATGATGCACCTGCGGATGCCTCTGCTCCGGAGAACGGGCCGCCTGAGCGCGGCAGTGATAGCCACGGGGATTCGTGCCGCAATCCTGGCGGCGGCTCTATCGCTGGCGGGAAGCGCATACGCGGCGTCTCCCGATACGCTCACGGGCCAAATCCTCGGCACGGTTCACGATGCGACTGGCGTGGCGCAGATGGGCGCTACGGTCTACCTTTACAATCGCTACGACCAGATGGTAAACCATGTCCTGACGAATGAGCAGGGCCGCTTCGGGTTCGATGCACTGGTTCCCGAGATCTATTCGCTGCGCGTGATCCTGGCGAGTTTCGCGCCCGCCGAGCGCCATAACATCGCGGTGCTGCCGAACTCGGAAAACAGGCTGGAGATCAGCCTGGCGAGCATCCTCAGCACTGTGACCTTGGCGCCTCCCGGGCAAGTGCGCGGCACGCTGATGACGGACGACTGGAAATGGATCCTGCGATCGTCGCAGGCCACGCGTCCTATATTAAGGTTCCTGCCGGATTCGATTTCAACTCCGTCGCGAGCGTTGGCCGCCAATTTTTCCGAAACCACGGGCGTGCTGAAGCTTTCGGCGGGCGATGGACAATCGTTCATCGACGGCGCGGGCCAGGATCTGGGCACGGCGTTCGCGTTGGCCACGTCGCTGGCAAATTCCGGCCGCGTGCAGTTCAGCGGAAACCTGGCGTATACGCCCAACAATCCTGCAACGCCGGGCGCGGGCTTCCGCACCAGCTATGCGCGCACGTCCCCCGACGGTTCCAGCCCCGAGGTAGTGCTTACGATGCACCAGTTGTACCTGGCGAATCGCGGCTCGGGAATCGTGGCCGGTACCGATAGCGCTCCCCCGTTGAGGACCATGTCGGTGGCGATTCTCGATTCGATGGAAATCACCGAAAACATCCAGCTGGATTACGGCTTCAACTACGATTCGATCACTTACCTGGACCATCTGAACTATGCGAGTCCGTTCGCGCGGCTGACGTTCGATGGCGGCGAGATGGGCCGCATCCGCGTGGCGTACAGCTCCGGTGCGCCGCCTGCCGAACTTCTGGCTCGCGATGGCGCGCGCGGCAGCGGCGGATTGGAGGGAGCCAAGCAAGGCGAATTGGATCAGGATCTTACGGCGCTGTCCTACGTTCCGCGCGTGTCCATGTCGAATGATCACGTGGCGGTGCAACGCACGCAGGATTTCGAAATCGGCTATGAGCGCGTGGACGGCTCGCGCACGTACACGGCTGGCGCCTATCGCGAAGTGGTTTCCAATGCGGCGTTCATGCTGTCGTCGCCAGACGCCAGCCTGCCGGCCGGGAACCTGATGCCGGATCTGAATTCGAACAGCGTGATCCTGAACGTCGGGTCCTACCAGCGCACCGGTTTCGACGCCGGCGTGAAACAGATGCTGGGCGATCATTTCGAACTGGCGCTGGCTGCCGGCATGACGGGCGCTCTGATAGCGTCACGCGGCGCCGAAGTGCACGACATGACGGAAGGACTGGCGCCCAAGCAGGTGCCGTGGATCACGATCCGCACCACGACGGTGATTCCCGTGACGGGCACGCGCATCACGGCCGATTACGGCTGGACCGATCCCGGCACGCTCATTCCCACGCATCTTTTTTTGGCGCAAAGAATCAATCAGGACGTCGGTGCGAATGTTTATATCCGGCAGCCACTGCCGAACATTCTGCCGTGGCGCATGGAGCTCACCGCAGAGCTGCGCAACCTGCTCGCCCAAGGCTATCTGCCCATGGGCCCACACAGCGTGCTGACAGCATCGCCAAGAGCGGTCCGCGGCGGACTGAACTTTATTTTCTGAACTGATTAGCTTCTCTCTGCGCTGAGTTACACGCCTGATTATTGGCTTGCAATCTTCGGTGACCGCCGATATACTAGCGCTCGGTTTGTGAGTTATGCATAGGAGGATTCAATGCCTTTTCAAATGCCAATCGCTTTGCTGGCAATTGTGTTCGGTGCTCTCGAAACCGCCGGCGGAATGCAGGAACTTGTTTATCAGGGCATCCTAAAGAGCCTGACTCAACCACTCGAAGTCGGCACGCTTGGCGTCGTAGCTGGCGCATTACTCCTGGCAGCCGGCATCGCGTTGCTGGTCGGGGCGCCGCTGGCAACAATGCTCGTGCGCGCCACCGCGTACGTGTCAGTGCCCGCGTTCATTCTGATTGGCATCATCCTGCGCTATTCGGGCTGGCGAGTGACGGCGGTCGGCATTCTTTTCCCCCTGTTCCTGATCCTTTTCTCCAGGAAGAACGCCACAGCATAGACGCTAAACCGGCGATAGACATGCCTTCACGGTCTCGCTGTTTGTCGAAGACATCACTCCGCAGTCGGCTCAATTATTATTTCTAATCCGTCTTCTTCTGGCCCACCAATTTCTCCCAGCTCCCGTGGTATAAAGGCTGCCGGTAGAATTGAGTCATGCGTTCCATTGAGCTGCCCGAGTGCGAGACGGTAATGCTCATCTTCGGACGAGAAGATGGACTTCCCCAGCAGGATTACCTTGCATTCTGCCGTGTGAACCCTAATCTGCGATGCGAGCTTACTTCCGAAGGAGAAGTTGTCATCATCCCGCCGTCTGGCGGCGAACTTTCCTATCGCCACGGCAAGATACTCGGGCAACTGGCGAGATGGTCGGCTGAGAACGGCATTGGCAAGACCTTCGACTCCAGTGTGGAGTTTCTTTTGCCCGACGGCTCGGCGCTTTCGCCCGATGCATCCTGGGTTTCGAATGAGTCGCTCGCGCAATTGACGCCAGCCGAACGCCATGAGTTCCTACGGCTCTCGCCCGAATTCGTGATCGAAGTGATTTCGCCTAGTGATCGGTTAAAAGCGGCGAAACAAAAAATGGAAGCGTGGATCTCGAACGGCGTGCAACTCGCGTGGTTGATCGACGCTGATCACCGGAGCATTTACGTGTACCGCCGCAGTCACAATCCTGTGACGCGCAAAGATCTCGCTGAAATCGCGGGCGAAGGTCCGTTGAAGAGCTTCGTGCTGACGCTCGCGGCAATCTGGAAGGGCTTGCGATAGCTCACGCCGGCTGCTGCTGCGTCATGCAGTGCAGCGTCCCCAGCCCGAGCACTAAATCACGGCAGTAAATTCCGATTACTTCGCGATCCGGGAACAAGCGGGCCAGCGTATTCAATGCCTCGCGATCGTTGGGATCTCCGAACATCGGCGCCAGCACCATTCGATTCGCGATATAGAAGTTCGCGTAGCTGGCGGGCAGAAGCTGGCCTGCGAAGTAAACCGGTTCGGGGCATGGCAGAGTGACCACGTTTAGATCTCTGCGTGACCGGGCGTGTTCGCGCAGGCGCCCGAGGTTTTCGCGTAACGGCTCGTAATTGTTGCTTGATTTGTCCCGCTCGACGGCCGCGACAACGGTATCCTGCGAGGTGAACCGCGCGATGTCGTCCACATGCCCGTGCGTGTCGTCGCCTTCGATGCCGCGGCCGAGCCAGATCACGTCCGTCGCGCCGAGATTCGCGGCCAGTGCTTTCTCCACATCGCGACGCAAAAGGCCCGGATTGCGGGCCTGCACGTCCGATAGCAAACATTCTTCGGTCGTCAGCAGCTTCCCTGCCCCGTTTACGTCGATGCTGCCGCCCTCCAGCACCAGCCCGGGCGCGAAACGCTGCATACCTAGTTCCTCCGCCACTTTCTTCGGAGTTGCGTTGTCGCGTTTGTAGTTGTCGTACTTGGCCCAGCCGTTGAATTCCCAATCGGTAATGGCGACTTCGCCGGATTCATGCGTCACGAAGATCGGACAGAAATCGCGCGTCCAGCTTCGATCCGTGGCGTGATGATAGAAATCCACCGCCGCCATGTCCGCATGCGTCTTCTTCAACACGCGGCGCACGGCCTGTTCGCCATCCTCGCCATCCACCAGGATGCGGACGCGCTCCACGCGCGCGAGCAAGCGCACGATCTCGCCATAGAGCCACGGAATCGGTGCGAACTTGCCGGGCCAGTCCGACTTCTCGTGCGGCCAGGCGAGCCAAGTGGCTTCGTGCGGCTCCCATTCGGCGGGCATGCGGAAGCCAAGTTGACGCGGCGATTTCCCCATCCTGACGGATGGGGCTCCAGCGGCGGGCGAGCCCCGGTCTATTGATCGCGCCATCGTTCCAAAATCGGCCCGTAGGCGTCGATGCGCCGGTCGCGCAGGAAAGGCCAGTGGCGGCGTGTTTCATCCACCCGCGCGGGATCGCATTCGGCAATCAGAATCTCTTCTTTGTCGGTGGACGCCTCGGCGATCACCTGCCCGAACGGGTCGCAGATGAAGGACGATCCCCAGAATTCGATGCCCGTGTCATCAGGCCTGGCCGTGGGAGGCCCCTCGAATCCCGTGCGATTCGCCGCCGCTACATACACGCCGTTGGCGATCGCGTGGCTGCGTTGAATGGTCTTCCACGCGTCCAACTGCGCGGCTCCGAACTCGGCTTTCTCCGCCGGATGCCAGCCGATGGCAGTGGGATAGAAAAGTACGTTCGCGCCGGCCAGCGCGGCAAGCCGTGCGGCTTCGGGATACCACTGGTCCCAGCAAATCAAGCACGCCGATGCGGCCGAACGGCGTATCGAAATTCAGAAAGCCAAGATCGCCCGGCGTGAAGTAAAACTTTTCGTAGTACAGCGGATCGTCAGGGATATGCATCTTGCGATACATACCCAGCAGGCCGCCATCAGTGCCAATAATCGCAGCGGTGTTGTGATACAGGCCCGCCGCGCGGCGTTCAAACAAAGACGCCACGATCACGAC
This sequence comes from Terriglobia bacterium, assembly GCA_963699945.1. Taxonomy (GTDB): domain Bacteria; phylum Acidobacteriota; class Terriglobia; order Bryobacterales; family Bryobacteraceae; genus Palsa-187. The sequence continues at coordinate 690,610 of CAVOVW010000001.1, read as the reverse complement.
GCCCAACTCGGCGGCCAGCGCGCCCAGGCTTTCGGTGGACGGGCCGGGAATGGGCTCCGCCAGCGCGAAGTTCGCGTGGTTCTCTTCACGGCAGAAGTATTGCGACCGGAACAGCTCCTGGGTGCAGATCACCTGCGCCCCCTGGGCCGCGGCTTCGCGGATGCGCCATTCGGTCTTCGCCAAATTCTCGTTCGGATCCATCGCACAGCTGGTCTGTACTAGGCCGATGCGGAACTTAGTTCCATGAGGAGTCCCATGCGGCATAAGTTTCATTGTGCCCGATCGCCGAAGGGGAGTCCATTATTTCGCGTGCAACACGTTTGAAATGTATCGGCACCCCGGGAAACGGCCGATGAAATAGGTAACCAGGAAACAAATGTTGAGCGGCCAAACCGGCGCACAGGCGGCCGGCGAGCCAGATGCAACCGGTTGGGTTTTGCTGGCATCATAGTACATACGGAAACGCGTGACCCCCGAAACCTTATACAGGCCGCATCCGAACTTCGACGACCGGATCAACCGGGCGATTTGCCAATCCGAGATCGACGGCGGTGTGGATGTGGGCGAGCTTCGCTCGGGCACCGAGCTCGAAGTCATCACGCATTACCATACGTATCGCGTGGTCTACGAAGGCAACGGCGAAATCACCATTTCCGGCCATCCCGACATCTGTCCGCATCCCGTGCGCGTACATTTGGCCGGGTCCACCTGGGGCACGCCCATGCTGAAGCTGCGCTTCATTGGACGCGGCATGAAAATGGAGTTCGTCCATCCTCTGCACGGGATTATTCAGACGTCGCGCGTGAAAGATGTCCGCGAAGTGGCTGTCTCCGTCGCGTCGTAAATCGATTTCAAGAAGCTTGCGAAACGTGACGCTAATGCGTCATGGCATACACGACGCTGTTCACCGCAATGCGCATCGCCAGACCGCTCATACGCTCGGGATAGACGGGATTATCGGCGTACTCCCACGAATCGCCCATATCGGAATTGAAAGAGATGCCGACCATCACACGGCCTTTGTCATCGTAAATTGCTCGCCAGTGGGCGCCGCGGCCGCCGTCGTAACAGGCTTTGCAGCCTTCTCCCAAATGCTCCCAGCCCACGGTCTGTGGACGATCGGCGATATCGAAGACCGTGTGGAAATAGGCGTCGTCGTCCGGCATCTCCAGAATCGGACGGTCGGGGAGCGCGAAGCGAATACGCTTTTCGAACTCCGCCCATTCTTCGTTGCCGTGGAAATCGTCAGCCATGAAGAAGCCGCCGCGCTGCAAAAACTCACGCAGCTTCAGGCCTTCCTTTTCCGTCATGCCCCACTCGCCCACCTGCACGGCGTAGATCCACGGATAGTTGAAAACGTCGTCATCGTCGAGACTGACCACCTGTTCCACCGAGCGTGTATCGATGCGCGAGAGCCGGCGCATAGCCTGGACCAGATGGCGATCGGCGCGCGGATAGTCCTGCGTCCACAGCGACCGGCCCAGACGGTAATCGCCGGTAAACCGACCAGTGCGGCTATAGCCATCGAGCGGCCCGGGTGGATACATGATGCGCGCGAAAACCCACTCGGAGGGCACCTGCGCGTCGGCGGGGGCGGGAAAATTGTTGTATTCCACGCCGGGGTATTCGCGCCACGGTTTTTGAAACGCGTACAGCGTCCCGAACACCGTCAGAAGACCGCCCAACGCGACCACGAGCCCGCGCAGTTTCAAGAATTCGGCCTCTCTCATCACCGAGAATAACACCTCCGCTATGGCGCGGAGAGGCTCCGGAGCGCCGCACTGCGCGACGCGTCGCACGATCCGGGCTACGATGAAAGCGTGCAGGCGGCGATGATCAAGCAACTGGCTCGGGAGTGCGGTTTCGAGCTTGCCGGCGTGGCCGCGGCAGAGCCATTGGCGGCCGATTTCGCGCGCTACGAAGCCTGGGCCGATGCGGGCATGGCCGGCCGCATGGGCTACCTCACGGACCATCGCGCCGAAAAGCGACGCGATCCGCGAAACCTGCTACCGGGTGCGCGCTCCGTCATCTGCGTCGGCAAACTCTATCACGTGAAGGCACCCGCGAATCGGAACACCGACGCGCGGGAGACGTCGCCGGACCACGCGACATTTTCACACTACGGCACATTTTCACGCTACGCGTGGGGACGCGATTACCACGACGTCCTGCATGAGCGATTAGAGCAGCTGGCCGAGCGGATCGCCCAGCATGAGCCGCATCAATGGAAGGCCTGTGTCGACACGGCGCCGATTCTGGAACGCAGCTATGCGCGCGAGGCCGGGCTCGGCTGGATCGGCAAGAATCACTGCCTTATCAACGAGCCGTTGGGCTCCTGGTTTTTTCTCGGCGAGCTGCTCACGTCGCTCGCGATCGCGCCCGACACGCCGCCGGCCGATCGCTGCGGCAGCTGCACGCGGTGTATCGACGCATGCCCAACACAGGCGTTCGTCCCCGATCAAGAACATCTTCGCAGCAGCCAGGCGAGCGCGGAACGTGCGACCCGATACCAAATCGACGCCCAACGCTGCATCACGTACCTGAACCTGGAACTGAAGGGTCCGATCCCGGAAGAATTTCGTGAGGCGATGGGCAACAATTTGATCGGATGCGACATCTGCCAGGACGTCTGCCCGTGGAACCGGCGCGCGCCGTCGACCGAAGATCCTGCGTTCGCTGCCGCTGCTTACGAGACGGCGCCGCCGTTAGAGACGCTCGCGGTCTTGAGCAAAGAACAATTCGAACAGCAGTATCGGAATACGCCCGTAACGCGTCCCAAGTACGATGGTTTTTTGAGGAACGTGGCCACCGCTATGGGAGCCAATCCTCACGAACGATTTCGGGAGCCGTTAGAGCTTCTGGCGCAGCACGAGAGTCCGGTGGTGGCCGGGCACGCCGAGTGGGCGCTGCAGCGGCTGGACGAGCGCAAACAATTGGACGACCATAAAGAGGGGCAGCCATCGAACGTATGCGTCGAAGCGTCTCAGCTCTAGGCTTTACCCGCGCGACTGGGGCAATTGGGTTCGTCGCGCTTCTCGCCATTGCGCCCGTGCTGCTTGTCGCTCAAACACCGGACGCAACGGCGGACGCGGGCTTCCAACATTTTTACAATCTGGAATACGATGACGCATTGTCGGTCTTCCGCGCCGAAGCCGCCGCGAATCCCAATTCGCCAGAGCCGCTGAATCACGTCGCGCAGACCATCCTTTATCGCGAAATGTTCCGCACGGGGACGCTCGAAACGCAAATGGTCACGGGCAACAATCCGTTCCTCCGAAGACCAGAGATGAAGATCAGCAAGGCGGATGAGCAGGAACTGCTCGATTCGCTGTCGCGCGCCATCACGCTCGCCGACGCCCGTTTGCAAAAGAATCCCAACGACGCCGAGGCGCTGTACGCCGAAGGCGTAAGCTACGGCCTGCGATCCAACTACCATTTCCTGGTGCACAAGGCGTGGATGGATGCGTTGCGCGACGCAACCGCGGCCCGCAAGGCTCACAATCGCGTAACGGAGCTGGATCCATCGAACGTGGATGCCCGGTTGATGCAGGGCGTTTACGATTACGTCATCGGCAGCCTTCCGCCGATCTGGAAGACGCTGGGGTTCCTGGCGGGTTACGTCGGCGATCGCAACCGCGGCATCGATACTTTGCGCACGGTCGCCGAAAAAGGCAAGTCCAATAAGGCGGACGCGGCCGTCATCTTGTGCGCGATCCTACGCCGCGAGCGCCGTCCCAAGGAAACGGTGCCGTACATTTTAGACCTGATTCAAAAATATCCGCGCAATTACCTGCTGCGCCTGGAACTGGTGCAGATGTATGGCGAATTCGGCGAGAAGGACAAGGCCCTGGCCGTGCTTTCGCAAGTGGATCAGCTCAAAAAGCAGCGCGCGAATGGCTACGACCGCCTGCCCGAGGAAACGATTCTGTACTCGCGCGGCAACCTATTGTTCTGGTACAACGATCTGGATCACGCGCTATCCGATATTCAGGCCGTCACGGCCAAGGCCAATACGCTCGATTTGAACACCGGCGTTTACGCGTGGCTGCGCCTGGGGCAGATCTACGACCTGAAAGGCAACCACAAGGAAGCCGTTCGCGCCTACAACCAGACCATGGTGTATGCGCCCGGCTCGGACGCGGCGAACGAAGCGCAGAACTACTCGCTCAATCGGTACAAGCGTCAGAGCGGCCAGAATCAATAGCGCCAGCGCGCGGCGACACGGCAACGGCCGCTCCGCTCAGGTCTCCTTGACCAATTCCAAAACATTGAAGGCACGCTTGCGGCCGGTTACGACCACCTCGCCTCGATATTTCAGGCGGCCGTTTACCAGGAAATCGACAGGCCGCTCGATGGGATAATCGAACGCCAGCGTGTCGCCTTCCTGCAGGTCCAGCAGTTCCTTCACGCCCACGCGCGGGCCCTCCAGCCGCGCGTCCAGATGAATCGTGGAAGGCCGTATCAGGCGTAGCACCCGCGCCTGCTCATCGTCCGTGGATTGCGTCTTGCGGACGCTCCACTGCTGGTCGAACTTCTGCCGCAGCATTTTGACGATGATCGAGGGTATGCCGATGTTCATCATCCCGGACGATTCGCCGATGCGCACTTCCATGCTGATGGCGACCACGGCTTCGTTCGGTGCGAGAATCTGCAACAGCTGCGGCTCGGTTTCGTGAGCCTCAATCGAGAAGTCGATCGCGGCGACGGCGCTCCATGTGGCGCGCAGATCGTTCAGGATGATGCGCAGCAGCCCTTCTAAGATGCTCTGCTCGATCTCCGTGATTTCGCGCTCAATCTTCACCGCCGCTTTGCCAGTGCCTCCCAGCAGCATTTCCAGAATCGGAAACACCAGCGAGGGATTGATCTCCAGCACGGCGTTGCTGTCGTATGGTTTCAGTCCCAGCGCAATCAGGCTGGTGGGCGACGGCAGGATTTGCGTGAACTCGACGAACGAGAGTTGCTCCACGCTCACCAGATTGACCGCCGCGTAGGCACGCAGATAAGCGGATAGACTGGACGCCAGGTTGCGCGCGAAATTTTCGTGCAGCAGGTGAATGGCGCGCAGCTGATCTTTCGCGATGCGGTCCGGGCGGCGAAAATCGTATATTTGCGCTTTCTTCTCCGGATCATCGTCGCTCTCCCGGAGCTTCTTGAATACATTGTCGATTTCCTGCTGCGAGAGGACACGATCCGCCATGTGCGTCCATCGGCGGCCTGCCGCCGCGCAAGAGATCGGATCATCCCGTAACACTCCGCCTTCCCCGTGCGACCCCGGGCGTAAGAGCCTCGGTAGCTATTGATTCAAGGCAGCGCCGCCGCCGAGCCGCGACCAATGGAGGGAGCGGTCCAACGGTGTCTTCACACAGACTCGTAAGCCAGGCGATGCTCTAAACTCGGTATAGGTGCAACGCTTCCTCGTCAAGAATTTCGGATGCCGCGCGTCGCAGGCCGATGGAGCCGCCATCGAAGCCGGGCTCGCCGCCACGGGCCTCGTCGCGAGCGACCTGCGTGCGGCCGACCTCGTCGTGCTAAACACGTGCACCGTGACGGCCACGGCCGATGACGAAGTCCGCCAGACCGTGCGCCGCATTCACCGCGAGCGTCCCGACGCTCGCATTCTGGTCACGGGCTGCTACGCGCAGCGCGCGCCCGAAGAAATCGCCGCGCTCGAAGGCGTGACGCTGGTTGTCGGCAATTCGCACAAAGCCAGCATTCCGGATTTGGTGAGTGACAAGCTTCGCCTCGCCGATGAGCACTATCACGGGCAGATCGAAATCGGCGATATCTTTGCGCAGACGGATTTTCTATCGGCGCCCGTCGAAGACGCCATCGGCGACCGCACTCGTCCCAATCTGAAAATTCAGGACGGCTGCAACAACCGCTGCTCCTTCTGCATCATTCCTTTCGTGCGCGGGAAGAGCCGCAGCGCGCCGCCGGATCGCGTGGTGGAGCAGGTCCGCACGCTCGGCGCGAAATATCGCGAAGTGGTGCTCAGCGGCATCAACCTCGGGCGCTGGGGACGCGACTTCACGGGCGATCCCAAAAGCAAACCGCGTCTTGTCGAACTCGTGCGTCGCCTGCTGGATGAAACGCCCATCGAGCGTCTGCGCCTCAGTTCCGTCGAGCCGATGGATTTTTCCGACGAACTGCTACAACTGATGGCCGCGTCGCCGCGCATCGCGAGCCACGTGCACGCGCCCTTGCAATCGGGCTCAGACACGGTGCTGCGCCGCATGCATCGCAAGTATCGCCCCCGTCATTACGCCGACCGCATCGCCACCGCGCGATCCCTGATGCCCGATTGTGCCGTCGGCGCCGACGTGATGACCGGCTTCCCGGGCGAGACCGATGCCGAGTTCGAACAGAACCACCAGTTCATCGAAAGCCTGCCGTTCACATACCTGCATGTGTTCACGTACTCCGAACGCCCCGGAACACCCGCAGCCGAATCGACCCAGCAAATCCCCACGCGCATCCGCCGCGACCGCACGCAGGCGTTGCGCGAATTAGGCGCCCACAAGAATCTTGAGTTCCGCCGCTCGCTCATCGGCAAGACGCTTTCGTGCGTCACACTCGATAACGGAACCGCACTAAGCAGCAACTTCGTGAAGGTCGCGTTCGCGAAACCGCGTGAGGCGAACCGGATGGAAGAAATCCGCGTCGGCGGACTAACCGCGGACGGTGTGAGCGAAGCGGGCGCACTTACCGTAATTTCGTAGCCTGACGTGGCGCAGGCGGCCAACGCCTGCTGAGTCGAGATTCATCTCGACTCTTCCGCCCTACATCTCGCGCCGATTCTCCAACGATTTCGAAATCGTCACTTCATCCGAAAACTCCAAATCGCTGCCCACGGGAATCCCCATCGCAATGCGCGTGACCTTCATTCCCAGCGGCTTCAGCAGCCGCGATAAATACACGGCCGTAGCTTCGCCCTCCACCGTGGGATTCGTCGCCAGAATAATTTCCTGCGTTTCGCCGCGGGCGATGCGGTCCAGCAGGCCCTTGATCTTGAGCTGTTCCGGGCCTATCCCTCGTAACGGCGAGATCGATCCATTCAGCACGTGATACATGCCGTGAAACGTGCGCGTCGTCTCGATCGGCAAAATATTGTGCGACTCTTCCAGCACGCAAATCTGCGAGCGGTCGCGATGCGGATCGCGGCAGTAAGGGCACAGCTCGGCATCGCTGATGTTGTTGCACTCGGCGCAGATGCCGAGGTTGTCTTTGACGTCGATCAGCGCCTCGGCCAGCCGCGCGGCATCGTCGCGCGACGAACGCAGCACATGAAACGCGAGCCTCTGCGCGGACTTCTGCCCGACGCCGGGCAGGCGGCGAAACTCGTCGATCAGGCGTTGTAGGGGTGCAGCAAAGTCCATTTGATCACGTTCAAAAGCTTCTAGTTCGATGGAACGCTTCTTCTACTCATCTCGTGTCATCCCGAGGAGCGAAGCGATTCGAGGGATCTGCTTTCTCTTCTTGATCGAGCGCAAATGCAGATTCCTCGCTGCACGCTCAGAATGACGAATTAGTATCGCGCTTAGAACAATCCCGGAGGCAGACCCATGCCGCCCAGCATCCCGCTCATCTTCGACTTCGTCTCGTCGTCGACGTGCTTCGTCGCGTCGTTGCACGCCGCCAGCACCAGATCCTGCAGCATCTCGACGTCGCCCGCCACCTCCGGGTCGATCTTCACGCCGGTGACGTTCTTGTGGCCGTCCATCTTCACCGTCACCATGCCGCCGCCCGACGAGCCCTCGACGCGGATGAGCGCAATCTCCTCCTGCATCTTCTGCTGCATCTTCTGGGCCTGCGCCATCATGTTCTGCATGTTTCCAGGCATCTTCATACGTAATCCTATTGTGTCACCAGCCGAGCCCCCGTGGCGCACGCACTCGTGCGTGCCGCGTCGACACTCATGTCGACGCCTCCTCACCGATCCTTCAAATTCCTGACCGTCCGCACCTGGCTATCCGGGAACGCTTCCCGGAACCGCTGCACTTCGGGATTCTCCAGCGCCCGCGTCGTCGCCTCGTCCTCAGGTAACTTAGGCGTTGCGGCAGACAGAGCGACGGCAGGAGCAGTTCCAGGAGCCGATCCCGCATCGCCCACCTTGATCGTGATTTTCACCGGTCGACCCGCGAGTTTTTTCACCGCCGCATCCAGATCCGGCTGCTTGAGAAACATCTGATACATTTTCGGCGCGGTGAATATGATTTCCGATGGCGTCTCTTCCACGCTCGAATGCTCCACGCGCATCGGCGATGTGCGTGATCTTCGCGTCGCTCAACGCGGCGTGCAGACGCGCGCGAAAATCGCCGCCGGCGATTGCTTGAACAGTACCCGTCGATTCAACCGCAGCGGGAGAAACCGCAGCAGCAGACTGTCTGGATGACGTTGCAGGCGGCGCATAACTCGGGCGCGATCCCGCCGGGGCCGCCGATCGCGCAGGTCCGGAAGCCGCTCCGCCTGATCCCGCACCCGAACTACCGAGCGGCGCAGCACCACCGGCATTCCCACCAGCACTCCGCCCGAAATCTCCGCCAGCGCTTCTTCAATCGGCTGCAGCTTCCCCGCATGCACCATCCGCAGCAGCCCCATCTCCAAATGGAACCGCGGCTGCAACGAGCTTTGCAGATCCCGGAAATTATCCAGCGTGATCTGCAAATAACGCGTCAGATCTTCCTCGCTAAACGGAGCCCCTGCCTCGGCCAATTTCTTTTGTTCCACGTCGGACGCGGCCACCAGCCTCGTGGGACTCTTCGCGATGCGGACCACCAGCAGGTTGCGAATATACCGTGCCAGCTCGCGCGAAAAATGTTGCAGGCTGCGGCCGTTCGCCTCCAGCTCCGCCACGATGGCGAACATCTTTTGCGCGGCTTCCGTTGTATCCTGGGCCGCCAGCGCCCGCGCCACCTCGGCCAGCGAATCCAGCGAGAACATGCCGAGCAGCTCGCGCACCTCGCTCGCCTTCAGCGTAGTTGCCGCAGCAGGCAATCGCCTGGTCCAGCGCCGATAGCGAATCGCGCACGCTGCCCTCGCCCGCCTGCGCCAGCACGCTCAGCACCTCGGCGTCCGCCGTGATACCTTCCTGCTCGGCGATCCACTCCATGCGCGCCATCAGCTCCGCGAAATCCACGGACCGGAAACTGAACTGCTGGCAGCGCGATTGAATCGTCGCCGGAATCTTGTGCGACTCCGTGGTGCACAGCATGAAGACCACCCACTCAGGAGGCTCCTCCAGCGTCTTCAGCAAAGCGTTGAACGCCTCGCTCGTGATCTGGTGCGCTTCATCGATGATGAAGACTTTGTAGCGGTCGCGCGCCGGGCGGAACCGAACGCTCTCGCGCAGCTCGCGCATTTCGTTGATGCCGCGATTAGACGCCGCGTCGATCTCGATCACATCGATCGCCGAGCCCGACGCAATCTCCGTGCAGCTCGCGCACACGCCGCACGGCGTCGCCGTCGGCCCGTTGATGCAATTCAGGCAGCGCGCGAAGATCCGAGCGACGGTTGTCTTGCCCGTCCCGCGCTGGCCCGAAAAAATGTAGCCGTGCGCGATGCGCTTCTGATTGATCGCGTTTTCCAGCGTCGTCTTGACGTGTTCCTGGCTAATCAGCTCGTCGAATGCCTGCGGCCGATACTTGCGGGCGATGACCTGGTACATGGGTAAAGTGCGGGGAAATATGCCAGACCCCGGGTGATCCGCGGCACACGGGTTAAACCACTACCGTTGCTTCCTTCCGGACCTGGCGGGGTTCGCAGCCACACGTTGCACGAAGCCCGGAGCCTGACTTCTTAGGTTAACAAATCCGTCAAGCGAGAGCCTAATCTTGGACATGGCCGCTGAATCCAGTGCGTTGATAGGAATCATCGGATCGATCCGCTGTGCCGTCCGAGCATTACGATTCAGATCGCCATGGACGGCAGGATGTGGTCTCCCATCGAGAATACGCAGAAAATACCCGTGTAGCGTATGCTGAGCCGGAGAGATTGATCGGATAGTTGATCCCGTCGAGCGTTGGCAAGCCAGATCGATCATTAGCGCGTGTGCCATACGAAGCGGATACGACAGTCTCAATTTCTCAGGCGAGCCACAGAAGTCCATCGCGAACGCAGATACGAATTCGTATGAGGACTCTTTGCGCGCCAAATGCCTGCGGTTGATACAACGCTTGGACGTCCCGGGGATCACGCTCGCAACTCTGGCCACACCGCAGTACCATATAAAGACGGCATGCGATTCGTTTCCTATAAGCAAAATGGTTCCCACGGCCTCGCCCTCCGCCGTGGCTCGGACCTCGTGAATCTCGAAGGGCTCGATCTTCTCGGCGTTTTAAAAGCCGGACAGAAAGGCCTCGATCAAGCAACCGCGCTCGCGAAAACCGGACGCGTCATCGATCCGAAAGGCCTCGAATATCTGCCGCCGCTCAGCAATCCCGGCAAGATCGTCTGCGTCGGCATGAACTATCAGGACCACGCCGACGAGAACAAGCTCGACAAGCAGGACTACCCGACCTTCTTCATCCGCCTCGCCAGCAGCCTCATCGGCCATGAGCAGCCCATGCTCCGCCCGCTGGTCTCCGAGCAGCTCGATTACGAAGGCGAGCTCGCGGCGATCATCGGCAAGCCCGGCCGCCACATTCCCGTGGCGAGCGCGCTCGATCACATCGCCGGCTACGCGCTCTTCAATGAAGGCTCCGTCCGCGATTATCAAATCGCCCGCGGCAAGCAGTGGACGCTCGGCAAGAACTTCGACGCGACCGGCGGCTTTGGACCCGACTTCGTCACCGCCGACGAGCTTCCTCCCGGCGCCGTCGGCCTGCATCTCGAAACGCGCCTGAACGGCAAGGTGATGCAGTCGGCCAATACGAAGGATTTAATCTTCGACATCCCGACGCTTGTCTCGCGCCTCAGCGAAGCCGTGCGCCTGGAAACCGGCGACGTGATCGTCACCGGCACACCCGCCGGTATCGGCCTGTTCCGCAAACCGCAGGTGTGGATGAAGGCCGGCGACGTCTGCGAAATTGAAATCGAAAAGGTCGGCCTGCTGCGCAACCCGATCAAGGACGAAGTCAAGTAAACTAATTCACTAAGGTCCGCGCGCCTGGGTGACGCAGAGCGGACGGGGGAGAGCCTTTATGACGCAAATGGGACGTTTCATTCCGCCCGACGCCCAACCCGGCGAGCTCGGCGTCCACTCCGTCGATCACTTCAGCCTCAACGTGCCGGACCTCTCCGTCGCCGATCATTTCTACAAAAGCTTCGGCATGGACGTGCAGGCCGAATCCGCGAAGTTGGTCCTCAAGACCAAGGGCCGCGATCACACCTGGGCCACCATCAACGAGAGCGACCACAAGAGCCTCCGCTATCTCTCCTTCGGCTGCTATGAAGAGGACTTCCCGCGATTCCGCCAGCGCCTGCAAAAGAGCGGGCATCCGCCTCCTCGATCCGCCTCCCGGCATCGACCGCGCGAGCCTCTGGTTCCGCGATCACGACAACAACCTGATCGAGATTCAGGTCTGCGAAAAAACTTCGCCCGATCAGAAAACGTCTTTCTCCATGAGCTCCACGCCCGGCGGCGTCCGTGGAGCGCCCATGCGCGCCGAAGTGCCCGATATCCGGCCGAGCCGCATGTGCCACGTGTTGCTCTTCACCACCGACGTGGACCGCGCCGTGCAATTCTACACGCAGGTCATCGGCCTGCACCTGACCGATCGCGGCGGCGATGCCATCGCGTTCATGCACGGCATCCACGGCAGCGATCATCATATGCTCGCCGTGGCGCTCTCGCCCGCGCCCGGCTTCCATCACGCCAGTTGGGGCGTCGATACGATCAACGAAGTCGGCCTGGGCGCGATGCAGATGGCCGACAAGGGCTATAACGCCGGATGGGGCCTGCTGCGGCACGTGCTGGGCTCGAATTTCTCGCACTACGTCCGCGACCCCTGGGGCAGCTACTTCGAATACACCTGCGACATCGACTACATCCCTAAAAATTTCGATTGGAAGCCCGGCCACTACAAGCCCGAGGATTCCATCTACCTCTGGGGACCCGCCCTGCCGCCCGATTTCATCGTCAATAGCGAAATCGCGCCCGAGCAAGCTGCGCCCGCACCTAAAAAGACTGCCGACGCCGAGCACGAAACCGCGCACGCCAAGCCATAGGCCGACCCTTTCCAGGCCCTGCGCACCCCCAAACAAAACATCCCTCACCTGTTTGGGGGTATCAATCTGCTTTTTTAGCCCCCGCACTACCCGCACTCCCCTGCTCCCTCCGGCCTACCCTCCCAGGTAAATCCGGGCATCGGCGATCCCGCTAGAGAACTTCCTTACTCCCGGCCCACCAATTAGTTGTGCGAGTTGTAATGGTAGACGACTCCTCCGCCGACCGGACTCTGTGCCGCATCCTTCTGCAAGAGGAATACGGCGATCAGCTGGACTTCGTCGAAGCGCCCAGCGCCCGCCGGGGTTTGGAATTGTGTCTGGAGCTATGCGCCGCCTCGGAACGCCGCCCGGACTGTCTCCTGCTGGACTACAAGCTCCCCGATCTCACCGGCGTCGAGTTCCTCCGCCGTCTTGACGACAGTCAAACCGAGCGCCGCGCCCACCATTTGCGCAGCGTCACCAAGGGCGCGGGGTCATTCCGCACAGGCACGTCCACCGATCTTCCCGAGTTCGCCGTCGTCATGCTCACCGGCCTGGGCAATGAACAAGTCGCGGCCGAAGCCATGCGCGCCGGCGCCCAGGATTATCTGGTCAAGGACCGCATCACCTCGGAAAGCCTCCGCCTCGCCATCGAAAAAGCCACCGGCAAAGTGGGCCTCCTCCGCGCGCTGCAATCGGAGCGCGACCGCCTGGCCCGCATGCTGGCCGAAAAGGAAACGCTGCTGGCGGAAAAAGAAGCGCTCCTCGCCGAGAAGCAAAGCCTGCTGGACGAAAAGGACGCCCTCTTGCAAGAGGTGCAGCACCGCGTGAAGAACAACCTGCAGGTGATCGCGAGCCTCTTGCGAATGCAGGCCGAAAATTTCGCCGGGGACGACAACGCCGCCCGCCTCTCCGACGCTCTTCGCGAAAGCCAGAACCGCGTGGAATCCATGTCCCTGATCCACGAGCAGCTCTATCAGGCCGGCAACCTGCGCGAGGTCGATCTGGCCGAGCATGCCGCGCTCCTCGCCAACCACCTCATGCACGCCTACGGAGTGAACCCCAGCGGCACCGAACCCGCGCGCATCCAGTGTCACCTGAATATAGAGCGCCTGCCCGTCGGCGTCGATCGCGCCATCCCCGCCGCGCTGATCCTGAACGAGCTGGTCTCGAACGCGCTGAAGCACGGCTTCCCCGCCGATCGTCCGGGCTCCATTGAAATCGCCGGTGGCCGCAATCCCGCCGGTATCTTTATGGAAGTCCGCGACAACGGCGTCGGCCTCGCCGCGTCTCTCCCTAACGAATCCCGCGAATCGCTCGGTCTCAACATCGTCCGCGTTCTTACCCGCCAGCTGCGGGGCAAATTCACCATCGAAAACGCAGCCGCCGGAAAAGGCTCCGGCGCAGTTTGCCGCCTGACATTTCCCTCTACATCCCCCACTCAGGGAGAAAGGCATCAAGAGAATCATGCAAGCCATGCAACCCAAACCGAACCCAAACTCCTACGCCATACTGCTGGTTGAAGACGAGGGCCTGATCGCGCGCGACATCGCGCAGCGTGTCGAGCAACTCGGCCACCGCGTCGTCGCCACCGTCTCCACCGGCGAGGAGGCCGTGGAAGCCGCGGCTCACGCCCAGCTTGTGCTCATGGACATCCGCCTTGACGGACGCATGGATGGCATCCAGGCCGCCGAAATCATCCGCCGCCGCTTCGCCATCCCCGTCGTCTTCCTCACCGCGCACGCCGACCGCGCCACGCTCGATCGCGCCAAGCTCGCCGAGCCGTACGGCTACATCGTCAAGCCCGTCGCCCCCGCCGCGCTTTACACGTCCATCGAAATCGCCGCCTACAAACACACCATGGCGCGCGAGCTCGCCGAGCGCGAAGCCTGGCTCACGGCCGTCCTGCGCTCCGTGGCCGACGCCGTTGTCGTCGCCGACGTCCAGGGCAAGGTGCGCACGCTGAATCCCGCCGCCGAATCGCTCACCGGCTGGACCGAGGCCGAAGCCAAGGGCCACCCGCTCGCCGAAGTCGCGCCGCTGGCCGTCGCGCCCGAAGCCTCGAACAATGTCTCGAACAGTGTCTCGAACAACGTCTCGAACAGTGCCTCGAACAATGCCTCGCCCCATGCCTCGAACTCTTCTACGTCCGAGAAAACGCGCACAGCGTCGTCTCCCACGGCGTCCACCCCGCCCGCGGCTCCCTTCAATGCAGGCGAAGGCCCCGTCCCCCTGGCGATGCTGCGCGACGCCGCCGTCTCGCTCGGCCGCCACTCGCAGCTCACCACGCGCACCGGACGCAGCGTCGCTGTAGAAGGCTCCGCCGCCCCCGTCCGCCTAAGCGAAGCAGCGATCGGCTCGGTCCTCAGCCTCCGCGACGTCGGCCAGCGCCGCTGGGAGGAGCAGCAGCTGCAACAGTCGCAAAAAGTGGAAGCCGCCGCGCGCCTCGCCGCCGGCGTGGTGGACGAATACACCACGCTGCTCACCGTGATCCGCACCCAGGCCGAGCGCCTCCTGCAGCAGTTCGCCGACTACTCCCCCGCCCGCTCCGCCGCCGAAGAAATCCGCCAGGCCGCCGCCGCCGCCGAGCAGATCACGCGCAAGCTCGCCGGCTTCGGCAAGCGCCAGCCCGGCAATCCCACGGTGCTCAGCCCGAACGGCGTGCTCCGCCGCATGACCAAGCTCCTCGAAACGGTCGCCGGCCCTGGCATCCACGTCACCGTCCGCCCCGCGCTGCACGCCGGCAAGGTCAACGCCGACGAAGGCCAGTTCGAGCAGCTCCTTATGAATCTCACCATGCACGCCGGACGCATGTCGGCCGCGGGCGGCGAGATCCGCATCGAAACCGGAGCGCCTGACAGCAAAACCGGAGCAATCCCCGGCGCAAACATCGGCGCTACACATGGGGCAACGCCCGGAGCACCCCACAGGGCAACACCGGGCAAATCCCGGGGCAAACCCAGGCGCAAACCCCGGCATAAGTATGGGCGCGAACCTGGCCGGCTCGCCAATATATCCGGACAGCTCGCCCGACGGTTATGTCCGCCTCGCGTTCTCCTACACGCCCGCCACGGAATCCGACGCGCCCTTCGACCCCGTCCCGCAGGACGACGAAAGCATGACACTCTCCGTCGCCCACAACATCGTCACGGAGCACAACGGCTTCTTCTCCGTGCGCCGCACCAGTGGCAACCGCTGTCTCGAGGTCCTGCTGCCGCGCTGGGTGGAGCCCGAAGCCGCGAGCGCCGCCCTCGCTCCCTCGCAAACGCGGACTGTCTTGTTAATCGAGCCGCGCGAGCTGGTCCGCTCCGAGCTCCACAAATTTTTCGAGGCCAACGGCCTCAACCTGATTGAAGCAGCCGATCCAAACGAGGCCCTCGCCCTGGCCGAATTCCGAGCCGAGCCCATCGATCTTCTCATCGCACCCTCGGCCGAAGCCGCCAGCATCGCCGAGCCCTTGCGCGAGCGCCATCCCGAACTCGCCCTGCTGACAATCGTGGATGAGCCCGAGCACTCGCCCGCCGAGTTGCGCCGCTCCTTCACCCAAGCCGTCCTGCTCGACCGCGTGCGGCTGCTATTGAAGAAGGAAGAACCGCGCCCCGCAAACAGACAGACGACCCCGAACTGCGCCAGTCCCGCCGAGGCCGACGGGATCACGCCCGCGCACATACCGCCTCGCCGCAACGCCAAGGTCTCCACGAAGCCTGGCAAGAACTAGATATCAATCACTAATACGTTGTCATCGCCAATCTCACCTCAGCGGGTGAGGGATCTGCTGTTTTTCCGACGCAGACCGCATTTGCCCACCCTGAATTTGCTGACAACTATTCGCAGACGGGCGCGTGCGAGCCAAACTAACCTCCTAATCCCGCGACAGTCAAGCACTAGCAACCCGAGCTCGATACAGCCACCGCAACGTCGAGTGATCGGGGAGCGATTCTGATTCGGCCATCCAACCCTTGGGCGTCAGCCCGAAGACTCCAGCGCGCAGGCACCGCCTAGAAGTCCCTAAGGTCGTGCCACGGCAACCCGAGCGTGGCATATCAGTGAAATAGAAAGATCTCGCTTCTCGCCGTAACGTCCTATTTGTCACAGAACCGCGAATGCGATGAGCAGCGCCGTGGAGTCGTCACGCCGGTGCAGTCGGAATCGACTTTCGCCCGCTATGGTTCATGCCGGATGGAAGTGAGGGATCTCGCGCCGCCGACCCACGAAATGCAACTTCGTAACCCCGCGCGAAGCAATCTGTCAGGCGGACACATGGGCGTTCAACACGAATTCCACCGCTGATACTTGAGGCCGCCTATGAAATTAGGTTCAGCAGACGCATCGCCACATCGCGGCGTTGGCTATTCGCGATACTCGATGCTGCAAGTTCCGATCGGACAGCCGCATCACGGCTGACCGTCGAGCGGATGGCCAGCAAAGACTTGGTTCAAACCGCGAGTGCGGCGATCTTCGAAAGGCGCCGAATCCGGAAGTGCAGAGGGAAGCGATCAATTCATGTTTCGGATGTGCTAAGGCGCGGTTCTTCGACGCTCCATCGCGACAGCAAGCTGGATCCAGGTCGGAAATCGGGACTCATCAGCGGATTGCTTCAGGCTCACTAATTACGACTTCATGCTCATCAAGGCCGCACCCGGAAGATATACCGAAAATGACATGCGAGTAAGATGCACAGATGATTCAGATTGTCGCGTGGTCGACATGATGACCGGTCAATACGGCTTCCTGGTCCGCTGCTCAGCTCCACAGGACGGTCATGGCGAACCATACTGTCAGAGTTACTCCGTTGACGCGTGCTAAAGCGCTCGGACCGGTGCTGAACGGCGCTGAATAGCCAACCGCTTCGTCCGATTAAGCTGCAATTTGCCGGTCCTTGCGTAGTTCCAGACATTCGAAGGCTTGGTTCAAGAACTGGCAACGCCTCCCGGGCCAAGTGATAGCAGTGATTCAAACCGGAATCTCGGACACAAGCCCTGCGGTACGATACGTTCTATCTCTCGCTATAGAGATCCTTAAGCCGCGTTTAGAAGCAGTTCGAGCCACAAGCGCTAAATTCATTGTCATTCTTCAAAATGACGGTCCCAACAAGACCCTGACTCTGAGGTGCGAAAGTCAAGCCTAAAAGACAGCGGATCAAGATCGCAAAACGCTATCGTCATGCTGTGCCTCTCGGACGAAATCGGCCAGATAGAGAGTCCGGACTCTTACATTGCTCGCCATCACACATAATTCCCAAGCATCATCCCCCATTCCCGTCTCATCCGCTTCTCACTTCCCCTTCCGCCGCACTCCACAAACCACCCCTTATGTTTTAGCCAAGGAGTCCGGGCGCTCTTCCACCAGAGGGCCGGATCAACCAAGAGCGACTTCCCGGGTTCACTCGCAGCGGGTTTGCGTGTGGTGGAGATCGGACCGATCTAAAATGGTCCGCGGCCGGGCTGCGTTAACTCCGGACAGCGCCATCGTTCGCCGCAAACAACGGTCCCGAGCCCAACGGGTAATAAAAGGCCTCGCGCCAGACGAGCATACGGGCGGTGCGCGTTCACCTTAAACGATAGCCTCTCTGCCGGAGAGCGAAAACGGCTCGGGGGCGCCCCCTAAAAACCGGTCTTTGAAAACCTACAACGCATTAAGGCTACAGCCTTTTCTGTACTCGTTTTCGCTTGCAATTCCCTTTTTCTTCGCCTATACTGCTGCCATGGCCTTAACCAAGCGGCAGAAGGATTTTCTCGATTTCCTTTCCGGTTTCCTCGAAAAGAACGGCTACAGCCCCAGCTATGAGGAAATCGCCGGGGGCATGAACCTTGCGTCGCTGGCCACGGTGCACAAGCACATCCTCGCCCTGGAAACCAAGCATTATCTGAAGCGCGGGTTCAACCAGAGCCGGTCGCTCGAAATCTCGCCGAAGTATTACAACGAACAGCGGCAACACAAGCAGGGCATTCTCGCCATGCCGGCTCAGCACGCCGCTGCGCAGCGTCAGGACGTTCCTCTGCTAGGCCGTATCGCCGCCGGCGCTCCGGTGGAGGCGATCGCGGGCGAAGATACGCTCAGCTTTTCGGATTTCACCGGCGATCCCGACACCTACGCGCTCAAGGTGCGCGGCGAATCCATGATCGAGGACCATATCTGCGACGGCGATTACGTCCTGATCGAAAAAGCCTCGGACGCCCGCAACGGCGATATCGTAGTCGCATTGGTGGACGGCGCCGAAACCACGCTCAAGCGCTTCTATAGCGAGCCAGGCGGCATCGTCCGCCTGCAGCCCGCCAATGCGACGATGAAACCCATCTTCGTGAACCGCGAGCGCCTGCAAATCCAAGGCAAATTGATCGCGGTACTCCGGCGCTACTAAACGCAGACTGATGCCTCGTACGGAAGTCTGGATCGCCCTGCTCCGCGGCGTGAACGTCGGCGGCAACCACAAGCTGCCGATGAAACAATTCGCCGCGCTGCTCGAAACGCTCGGCCTCACCGATATCAAAACCTATATCCAAAGCGGCAACGCGGTTTTCCGTGGTCCTAAAGGCCCCGCACCGAAGCTGGCCAACGCAATTGCCTCGGCAATTGAAGACACCTTCGACTTCCGACCGCATGTGATCGCCGTCTCGAAAGACGATCTAGCGAAAGCCATCGCCGCCAATCCTTTTCCCGAGGGTGATGACGAAGATGGCCGCAGCCTGCATCTCTTCTTTCTCGATCAAAGTCCGAAAACCATTGATACCGGGGCGCTCGATTCCGTAAAACTACCTTCCGAAGGCTGGAAAACAGACGGTCCATTTTTCTACCTGCATACTCCCGATGGCTTCGGTAATTCAAAGCTCGCGACGAAAGCCGAGAAATGTCTCGGCGTTCCCGCGACGGCGCGCAATTGGCGAACGGTGCGCGAATTGCTTAAGCTAGCGGAAAGTACTAGCTAGGGAGCTGCGAGTGGCGGGCACGGCGTCAGCTTTTGCTGATCCACATCGGGCTCCAGAATCCAGCAGGTGCGGTTGTGGAAGTATGCCTGTAGGTCCACGTTATCGGACCGCAACGACATCTCCCGCGCCCAAACAACTTTCGCGTGATCCACGTCGGCGTGATTGTATACCCACTCCTGATCCAGGTAATGATTCTCGCCATAGCGCACCATCACCAGTTGCGGCCCGGGCATTTGCTCCAGGTGCTGCTCTACGACGGCTCGCTCAAAAGGATGCGCGGCAGCGGTGCCAGGATTCGCCATGGCCGCATTGCGGACGAAGCCCACAACCACGACAATCGCAATCGCGCGCACCATCCACGCGCCCGCTTCCTCGCCGGCCGCGTGCCGCAGGTGACGGAAGCATTGCACCAACAGCACGTACAATCCGCCGATCATCGGCGCGACGTAGTGCGCCTGGGTGAATCGAGCCAGCACTAATCCAATGAGGAACACCGGCGCGGCGCACGCCCAGAATCGCATCCGCCGGTCGCGTAGCGCCCAGGGCAACATCAGCAGCGGCAACGTCAGCGCCGTTCCCAAATAGAAAACCCAGACGGCCCACACCCGTTCTTTCGCCGAAGCGAGCCAGCCTTCCAACGAGTCCTGTTGATCTGACAATTGAAAGCCGCTCTCCCACTCCGTGTAAAACTTTTTCAAGATCTCATGGCGATAAGGAGGATCGGGGCGCAGCGTTTCCCACATGAAGTACGGAGCGACCGCGTACTGCTGCCGGTTCAACGTCTGCGGCATCACAAGAGCATTCCCCGTGACGCGCCAATTGTAATAGCCAATCCAGGCGCCCGTCACAATCATCACAGCGACGATCGGCAACGCCACGTTCAGCCATTTCGATCCCGCGCTTGCGTCGCTCGCGCGGCTCCGGAGCAGCCACCAGATGAGCGCGCCCGCGGCGGGAATCGCAGCGATGAACCCTTCATAAGGACGGCTATTCGCGAGAATCGCCAGTCCCAGTGCCAGCAGCAACGCATCGCGCAAGTTCGCACGCCGCATAACTCGCGGCAGCGCGCCGAACAACAGAGCTCCACCTAACGCGGCGATGCCGCCGCCATAGTAGCTGTTCATCCAATACGTAAAGACGCCGATCTTCATCGCGATCAGCAGGCCACCGAAAAACGCCCAGCCTGGAGGCAGCCATGCTTGCAACATCCAGCACAACGCCGCGCAGCACACGCTCATTTCCAGCAGCACGCCGATCCATGGTACGCCTGCGATTTTTTGCCCCAGTGCGAGAAGCAGACCCTGCGCGGGAGGATACATCGACATGTACGTCGGCGTCTGTAGAATGTGGATCGATTCCAGATGCGTCCACATGGGATGCTGCGGGTTGGTCACACGGCCGGAAGCAAAGGTATCGGCGGCCAGCAAATAGGAAAATTCATCGCGGACACGCGGCTCGGGCGCCGGCATCCAGGGCAGCTCAGCCAAACGAACGATCAGAACGAGAAGACCGCAGAGCGCAACAGCGAGCCGTTTGCGCCGCGCGATCGAGCCTCCAAATCGCTCTATCGCGGTGAACCAATCGTCGATGCGGTGGAGAATCTGCAATGGAGGAATTCGCAACTAAACAAGATTGCCAACAAATGCGAGACCCTAGGTTTAGAATGACGATCAACTTCGAGTTTATCAGTCGAGCGCGACTACGCGGCCAACCCGACGCGCCATAGTTGATACGCCAACGCCTGGCGCACGTACAACCATTGCTGATGCCATCCGGGATCGGGCGTGGAAGGCCGCGGCGAACCATAAACTTCGACGCCACGCGCCTCCAACATTTTCTTGACGCGATAAATGTGATAACCGTCGCTCACCACCACGCATGATTTCAAATTCATGCGCTGCATGATCTCGGCGGCCGCCGCCGTCTCGGCCGCGGTTGTGGAAGCTTCATCCTCCACGAGGATGGCTTCCGAGGGAACGCCGTGCTGCGTGAGATAAGCCTGGCCCACGGCGCCTTCCGTGAATGAAGGATCGCCTCCAGCGCCGCCCGTCGTCAGGATGCGGGGCGCGATGTGCTGCAGATAAAGAAACAGCGCGTGATTGAGCCGGGCTTGTAGAACCGGCGAGGGACGCCCACGGTATTCAGCCGCGCCCAGCACCACGATCACGTCGACGGGACGCGCTTCATCGTTCTCCGATTGCCGCCGGATCTGAAACGCGGACGCAAGCGTGTCTGCGACCACCAGAGCGGCGATCAACAGCAGCGCGCCCGCTGCAATCGGGATCAGTCTCCGATTCATCTGCGATATGCTGGGCTTGGCGCGAACATACCGCTCGCACCGTGAGTGGCGGCGAGCTACGCGGCGGGGCCACCCGGCCTTCCTCCATTTTCGGGCTCAGAATCATTGTATACGTGGACTCTCTCGGCGAACACAATCCGCTGGTAAAACAAATTCGCCGCGCGGTGCAGCGCGGCACGCTCACCGACGATGGCTTCGCCGTGGCTGAAGGTCCGCATCTGGTGGAGGAAGCCGCGAAGGCGAACTGCGAAATTCGCGCCGTGATTGTTTCGGAATCCGCAAGGCCGGAACTGAAGCTGGTCCAAACGATTTCTCACGCGGTCGAGCCGCGCCAGGTAAGCGCCAAAGTTTTTCGCACGCTTTCGTCCACCGAAACGCCGCAGGGCGTGCTCGCGCTGGTGAAGCCTCCGGCGGCCGATCTCGCCCGGATGCTGGCGAGCGAAGCCTTGATTGTCATTCTCGACGGCGTGCAGGACCCGGGCAACGCGGGTGCAATTGTTCGCGTAGCCGAAGCGTTCGGCGCGACGGGCGCGATTTTTCTAAAAGGCTCTGTCGATCCCTTTCATCCGCGCGTGCTGCGCGGTTCGGCTGGATCGTCGTTTCGGCTCCCTATTCTGAGAGACGCGGATGTCGATGCCCTCGGCGATCTGACCATTTACGCAGCCGTACCGCGCACAGGAGGGTGGATGCCGGTTGAGCGGACCGATTTCGCGAAACCTTGCGCGATCGTGATCGGCAGCGAGGGGCACGGAATCAACGAAATGCTCATGGCACGGGCCACGGCGGTGAGCATCCCGATGCGCGAAGTGGAATCGCTGAACGCGGCCGTGGCCGCCGGCATCTTTCTGTATGAAGCGCGCCGCCAGCGCAACTCGCATGAGGCCCAGCGTCTACTCGACTCTTACAAGAAGACGAGCCTATGAGTTTGTTCGACACCACGCCTCCGGGACGCGAAGACGATCCTCATCGTCCGCTGGCCGAGCGCATGCGTCCCGAGACGCTCGAAGACTTCGTCGGGCAGCAGCATATCTTAGGTCCCGGCAAACCGCTGCGCGCGCAGATCGAGCGCGATGAATTGCAATCGCTGATCCTGTGGGGGCCGCCGGGCGTGGGCAAGACGACGCTGGCGCGGCTGATCGCGCGCCTGACCAAATGCGATTTCGTGCCGTTCAGCGCGGTGCTCAGCGGCATCAAGGAAATCAAGAGCGTGATGGCGGATGCCGAGCGCACGCCGCCTGGGCCGGCGCACGGTGCTGTTCGTCGATGAAATCCATCGCTTCAACAAGGCGCAGCAGGACGCGTTTCTGCCCTATGTCGAGCGCGGCGACATCATTCTGATTGGCGCGACGACGGAGAATCCGTCGTTCGAAGTGGTGTCGGCGCTGCTTTCGCGCGCGAAGGTTTACGCGCTGCGGGCGCTGGAGCCCGAGGAAATCGTCACGCTGCTGGAGCGGGCGCTGAAAGTGCTCGGACTTGCCGCGCCGCGCGAATCTGCTGGAGCAGATCGCGGTCTATTCGAATGGCGATGCCCGGGCGGCGTACAACTTCTGGAACTGGCTGCCGCGGTGGCGCACAGCGAGATGGCGTGCTTGATCACGCGCGAGGCGGTGGAAGTCGGTGATGGGCCGCAAGATGCTGCTCTACGACAAGAGCGGGCGAGGAGCATTTCAACCTGATTTCCGCGCTGCACAAGAGCGTGCGCTCGTCCGATCGCCGATGCGGCGTTGTATTGGCTGGCGCGCATGCTCGAAGCGGGCGAAGACCGCCTGTATCTGGCGCGGCGCCTGGTGCGCATGGCGATCGAGGATATCGGGCTGGCCGACCCGCGCGCGCTGGAGCAGGCCATGGCCGCGCAGCAGGCGGTCCACTTTCTGGGCATCCCGGAAGGCGATCAGGCGCTGGCGCAGATTGCGCTCTATCTGGCGGTGGCGCCCAAGTCTGACGCCGCCTACCGGGCGCTGAACGCGGCGCGCGAGACCGTGGCGAAGTCCACCGCCGAGCCGGTGCCGATGCAACTGCGCAACGCGCCCACGCGAGCCCATGAAGGAGTGGGGCTACGGCGCGGACTATCAGCACGCGCACAGTTCGACGACGCCATGAACACGATGGAATGCCTGCCCGACAAGCTGCGCGGGACGGAGTTCTACCAGCCCACCGAGCGCGGGATCGAGCAGCGTATCTCCCAGCGTCTGGCAGAGATCCGCGCAGCAGCGCCAAGAAGTCCTAGCCTGGCAAAAGACCTTGAACCGGTCTAGTCGCTTACAACCTGAGTACCGGCGCCGCAAATGAGTCGTACTGCCCATTGTTGGGGAACACGCTGAGGGCGAAACTCATAGAGCGAGGTACCTGACAGAGTGAGCCCGAACGAGAAACACATCAAGACCGCCGGCATTCGGACCGATTCCCGATCGAGCGCGAAGTCCGATTCCGGGTCTTGAACAAGCGCGGCGACGAAGAAGCCGGCGACGGCAAGACCTTGAATATTTCGAGTTCCGGCGTGCTGTTTACGCCCGACCAGATGCTGCTTCCCGGCCGGCGCCTGGAAGTTTCCATCAGCTGGCCCGCCCAGCTGAACGATCAAGTGCGCCCTGAAGCTGGTGGCGCGCGGACGCGTGGTGCGCTTCGAGGAAGGCCGCGCCGCCATTGAAATTCAGCAGTACGAATTCCGCACGCAGTCCTGAGCGCGGCAGTTGCAGTCCCGGCGTCTTCCGCGGGCGGACCGCTGACGGTCCAGTAGGTTTCTGTTTTTTCGAGTCTTGAGTCTCCTTCCTTGGTTGATGTTGTTGCATTGAATTAAAGCGCGCCGGAAAATATCCCGGCGCGCATTTTTTTGCCCGCCTCCTTCCGACACGCCGCGCCCGCCTGGAACCGGTTCTCGCCGTTAAAGCCGCCCGTGCTACCGTCCGCCCTTCGGCCGTTGACCCGCACTTCGTGACTCCCTTAAACTGGTATTGCAAGGACTCATGCGGAAAGCTGTACGCAAAATGGATGTATGATTGGGAGGACCGTCTGTGCCTGGCCGCCACCGACCGCGTGGTGCGTCCATTCGAATGGGGCCTGGAGTGGACAGACAAGTGGCCGGTATGCGAACAGAATCCGCAGAACGGGCACGATTCGGCCTCATATTTACAGCTGCTCAACCGCGCCGCGCTGGAATCGAGCGACGAGTTTTTCGCGTACACGACGCCCACCGATTTCGAACTCAACGGCAACCTGCTGCGCTTCACCAGCGCAGTGGAAACGCCGCATCCGGAAAATAATCGCGTGCACGGGCAGTGGTTTCCCGCGCAAGTGAAGCCGGGCTCGCGGCGCGTGGCGGCGCTGGTGCTGCCGCACTGGAACGCCTCGGTGACGCAGCATAATGCGCTGTGTGCCGGACTGGCGAAGCTGGGGATTTCGGCGCTGCGCCTGAGCCTGCCGTATCACGATTACCGCATGCCGGCGGAGTTCAAGCGCGCCGATTATGCCGTGTCGTCGAACGTCGCGCGCACCATCGACGCCACACGGCAGGCCGTGATCGACACGCGCAGCGCGGTGGATTGGCTGGTTGCAGGAGGGCACGAGAACATCGGCATTGTGCGGCACCAGCCTGGGCTCCTGCTATGCGTTCCTGGCGAGCGCGCATGATCCGCGGATCGAAGGTGAACGTTTTCAACCACTGCTCCACTTATTTTGCGGACGTGGTGTGGGAAGGGCTTTCCTCGCAGCACATCCGCCAAAGCCTGGAAGGCGATATCACGCTGGAACAATTGCGCGATGCCTGGATGGTGATCAGCCCGCCGCTATTATATCGAGCGCTACGCGACGCTGAAGAAAAAATCGCTGTTTATTTACGCGCGCTACGACACCACTTTCCCGCTGCGTTTTTCCGAGCAGGTGGTGGAACGTGCGAAGGCGCTGGGCATGGATTATAAGGCCGTGGTGCTGCCCTGCGGACATTACACCGTGGGCAAAACGCCGTTCAAGTTCCTGGACGGCTACCACATCTGCAATTACCTGAAACGCAATCTGTAGCTCCCCGTAATTCCCCTAGTAAAGCTCTCGGAAACATCCCTAAAGAGGATTGTTCGTTTCACCTTACTTTTTCCATAGGACGGCACTACAGCCGTAGATCGCGGCGGCCGATAGTACCAATGATGCGCTCGATATTCGATCTGCAGGCTGCGCCCGAAACCAGCCAAAATCCTTGGAATAAAAGAGTACAGGACGGGGCAAAAGAGGCGGAAGTAACGCGCAGCGTTGCGGCGCTGGGCGTGAGGCTCGATGAATTGCGGCACGCGGAGGCTGGTCCCAAATCGGCACCTGCAGAGCCGCAGGAAAGAAATCCCCAAATGGCACAGGAAACCCAACGCGCAAGGGCCGCCGCCGCAGGCGCCGCAGCCTCCACATCCGGCGGAATGTTTTCCCCGACGGCGGTTCCCGACGCGCCGAAGCAGGCATCGGAAACGCGCAACGACTACGAACTGGTGTTAGGGCGCGGCCAGATTGCCAGCTGCCTGTTCGCGGGAACAGTAGTGGTGGCGATTTTCGCCGGTGGCGCGTACTTCGCCGGAAAACTTTCCGCAATGAATTGTGTGGCGGCCTCGAATTCCATTCCGCAGGCGACGGCTCCGCTGCGCGTTGATTCGGTGGTTTCGCAAGCCGGCGTTCCAGCGTCAGGCATTTCTCAAACAGGCGTGCCCCAAACAGGCGTGCCCCAAACAGGGGTTCCGCAGGCAACCGCCGCGCCGGCGTCTGCTGAGGCAGCCGCTAAGGCGAGTGTTTCGGAGCAGGGCGTTACGCCGACCGCAATCGCATCGGCCGCACTGAAAACGGCCAGCGTTCCGTACACGGTAGGCGCCGCAGGCGCGACGCCGGGCACCATGTCTACAACGACGTCTAACACGACGCTGAAAACGACGAATGTTCCGGCACAAGTAGCGTCGGCCGCGAGCAACACATTGGCGATCGCACCGAAGGCGAACACAAGCCTGGAAGCTCGTGAATCGCAAACCGGCGCGGCCACGCTGCCCGACGTAAAGGACAGCAAGGGCTCGGCGCTGTTCGCGAATCCACAGAAAGGGGCGTTGTATCTGCAGGTGGGCGCGGTGGAGAGAGGCATGGCGACAATCATCGCCGAAGGGCTGCGCCAGCACGGGCTGGTGTCCTTCGTCGCGCCGGGGCCGACCGATAGAATTTTCCGCGTTCTCGTAGGGCCGCTGGCCAATCAGGAAGAGTACAAGCGCGTCAAGGGGCAAGTGGATTCGATCGACGTGGGCAACTTCGCGCGACAGTTCGAGAAATAAGAATTTAGGTAGAAGTTAGGAGATAGAAGTTAGAATATTCGGAGCTCTGCTTTCTTCTATCTCCTAACTTGTATCTTTTGAATTCTTCCCTGCTCAGTGCGCCGTGTACTGCGTTTGCGGTGGATTCAGTTTGATTTCGATGGTCTTTTCATCCTCGGTGACATCGAAGGTCTGCCCGAACGTCTGATAGTTCTTGGCGATCACCTGGATCAGAATTTTGCCCTTGGGAATTTCGGGGACCTCAGCGGTGCCTTCCTGCGTGGTGCGAATTTCCCAACTGGTGCGGATTTTCTTTCCCAGTTTGACGATAGAGCGCCCGGCGACGAACTTCACCACGACGTCGGCGCGATCGACTGGCTTGCCCGAGTCATTCGTCACCACGAACTTCAGCTTCGTCAGATCGTCCGCGAGGGCCGGCTTCGCGCTGAGTCCGAAAATCAGGCACCCCAGCGACATGGCAAGGACCAGGTGTTTCCCCATGGGCCGATTATCGCACGCGCTTGCGCGACTGATTACACTGGTGAGAGCCTCATCCCGCCGCGGCGGAAAGGTCTTATAAGGAAACCACGCACACATGCTTCTGCACATCGTACTGTTCAAATGGAAAGAGGGCACCACGAAAGACCAGGTGGCCGCCGTCACCGCCGAGATGGCGAAACTGCCGGCCGCAATTCCGGAGCTCAAGGCGCTGCACATGGGCACGGACCTGGCATTCCGCGACGGCAACGCTGACTGGGCGCTGGCCGCGCTGTTCGAGGATCAGGCGGGATGGCAGGCGTATCAGGTGCATCCGGCGCACCAGGCCGTAGTGCAGAAATTCGCCGCGCCGATTCTAGCAGGCCGCAACGCGATCCAGATGCCCGCGCCGGCCGGTTGGAAACCGTAGTTTCGGACTTCACCGCAAAAGCACAGGCCTTCGAGGAATCCATGCGCGACTTATCGCCGGAAAACGTGACGGAAGCACTGACGCGCGTCTTCGACGAAACACCTGATCCTCGGTTAAAAGAACTGATGTGCGCGCTGGTGCGCCACCTGCACGCATACGCGCGGGACGTGAAGCTGCGGCCCGAAGAATGGGCCTTCGCGATGGATGCGCTGCTGCGCGCCGGAAAAGTCTCCGACAGCCGCCGCAGCGAGTTCATCATGTTCTCCGATGTTCTGGGGCTGTCCGCCGTTGTCGACATGATGAACGGCGGAGGCGCGAAGGGCGAGACGGCGTTCAGCCAGTTGGGTCCGTTCTTCAAAGACGGGCTGCCGATGGAGCCGTCGCACATCGTGGATTTGCGCACAACGCCGGAGGGCGCGCTGCCCGGCGTTCCGGTGCTCTTTTCCGGGACAGTGCTGGCGAGTGACGGGACGCCAGTGGCGGGCGCGCAGGTGGAAGCATGGCAGACCGACATCGACGGCCTGTATGATTTGCAACGGCCCGAGCTTCAAGGCGCGCACCGCCTGCGTTGCCGTTTGCGTACGAATGGCGAAGGACAATTCGCGCTAAAGACCATCCGGCCGCTGGGCTACATGGCTCCGATGGACGGACCGGGCGGGCAAATGCTCGAGGCAACGCGGCGCAATATCTGGAGGCCGGCGCATTTTCACTTCAAGATCGCCGCGGAAAACTATCGCACGCTGGTGACGGAATTATTTCCCGAAGGCGACGAGCATCTAAATAACGACGTCGCGTTCGGGGTGCGATCGTCGCTGGTGCTGGAGCTGCCGGAATGCCGCTCTCAGGAAGTGGCGACGCAGTGGGGCATGCCGGTGCCGTTCCATAAAGTGGACTACAGGTTCGAACTGGCGCGAGTGTAAGGTAAGGCCGGGCGCTTACCAGCCCGACCGTTTCCGCAGTTCGGTGATGTGAGCTGTATGGTGGCGCGAGTGCCAGGCCATGGCCCTTAGAGCGTCCTCGACAGTTAACGTGCCCCATTCCGGATTCGCGAATTTGCGCGACCATTCGTCGGGGCCAAGCGACGCCATGAAGAGGCACCACCGCGCGCTGACGCCGTCGAAAATTTGCAACGAGGGTTCAATGGGACCGCTGCGAGCATCGGCGAGTTCGGCCCATAGCTGCTCGGCGTAAGTCTTCGTGATGGGCTCGTGCTCCGTGACCGCGAGTTTGGGGCGAATGTACCAATTCAGTTGTGCGTCGGCGAGGTGATGAACAACCTGGCGTACGGTCCATCCCGCGGCGCGATAAGGCGTGTCGAGCTGGGAGTCGGAGAGGCCCGCGACGGCGGCGCGCAAGATGGAAGGAGCTTCGGCGAGCTGCGCTAGAAATAGCGGCCGGTCTTCCGGACGGTAGGCGTCCTTGAAGCTGAAGCGCCCGACCGGGTAGCGGATATCGTCATCGGCAGCCATGCTTCAACGATAACAATCGCGCAGAAAGGTTCTCTTAGCGAGCCGCTGTCGAGTCTGTGTGAAAAGTTGGTGCGGGCCACTTGATCAGCCTCCAAATTCCAGAAGGAGATCCCCACCCTTACGGGTGGGCTGGCGGTTCGCGTCGATTTTACTGGCCGCTGCCGGGGCCCAGGCCGGAGACCGGTCCGACGTATGCCAGCAAGCGGCCGGCGACGATGGCGCCGAACCAGCACACCAGAGATGCCCAGGCGAGTGTTTTCGCTCTCGCCGGGACGGGTCCGTGATCGAGCTGGGGATCGCCGAAGACGTCTGTGCGCATGCGGTAGAAGAAATAGGTTCCGGCGAAGACGAAGATCATCTTAATGCCGAAGTCGGGATTGGTGAGCTTGGTGGTGGCGTCGGCCATCAGCAGAACAGTGCCGGTAACCGCGTTGAGCCAGAAGGCGGCCCACATCATGGGTATCATTTTCTCCATGGGCTTCAGCGCGGTCTTCGGCCAAAAACCGAGCAGCGCGAGCGACGTGATGGCGGCGCCGCCCGCCACGATCGACATACCCAGCGTGTGCAGAAACAGAAACATCGGGAACGCCCAGACGGAACCGGATTCGCGCACCCACACGCTGAACTGAAGCTGTTCGAGCGAAGTTAAGAAAGCAATCATAAAATAACGCCACCTTCGTGCATAATATCTCGCCCCACCCGTGGGCGGCCGCTCCGAGAACTACCTGCCGTGCATATTCTCTTCGAGTTTCGCTTCGCCCCGATCGATCAGGTAGGCCACCAACGCAAACACGGCCGTGACCACAACTACGAGTCCCAAGACAGTCAGACCTAATAGGTACATTCCACACCTCGGATGAAAAATCGTGAATGAATCATGGCCTCGCCAGCCGATTAAAACGCGTTGCCCAGGAACGGCAGCATGCTGCCGCAGAACATAACGGCCACCCACAGGGCCATGGCCGAGGCAGCCATTACCTTGGCAGTGAGCGGAGCCTCATCCCCTGATCCGAGCACCCAGGGTTCGTCCAGCACCGTGAAGTAAAGGCCGTTGATGGCGGCCAGCATCACGAAGAGAATCTTCCAATAAAACGTCTTGTTCATGGTGTACTGTTCCGGCGCGCCGACGAAGAAAAACATCCCGGTGAAGACGTTGATTGCGAAGCCAAGAATGCCCCACGGCAGCAACCGGTGCAAGGTGGCGAACGAGACGCCCTTCATGAAACCGAGCATGCGAAGATCTACGGCGAGCACCACGCCGAGCAGTAGGCTGAGACCCACGAAGTGCAGCGTCTCGCAGGTGGGCCACATCCACGGCTTGCCCGTAACGAACGCGCCAATGGCCTCCGCGTTCAGGAAGCCGTGCCCGAGCGCCGCCTTGTGCGCGGCCGCGTCTTTCGCCATGACGATTTCGGGATGATGGATTTCGCCGCCGATGTTCGCGGCGTCCGACATGAAGCCGAGCGCAACGAGACCGAGCACCAGAACCATAGCCTGAATGCCCGTAGCGATGCGTCCGATGCGGCGGTATTGCCATAGCGCGAGCCATGCCGTGATGCCGGCGAGTTCCATGAAAGCCAGGGCCAGGAGGGCGGCGTCCTGATGGGCCTGCACCGCTTCCTTCGATATGCCGGGCATCTCCTGAATTTCACTGAAGGCCGCGCTGCCGCTGATATAAGTTGCGATGGCGATGGCAGCGATGCCAAAGATGACGGCGAGACTGGCGCGTTTTACATCGTCGCTCTTCCAGATCAGGGCCAAAACATACAGGCCCATGCCGACGATCATGCCGATGGTGGGGAAATGATTTAACAGAATATGTACGTGTGCCAAGGTCATGAATAAAAGTTCCTAAACTACCGGCGCCGCAACGATGCCGCCCTAAAATGGACAGCGGACTAATATAGCATCCCGATCACACCACCGGCTAGCGCTTTGAGACAAGTTGCTGCCGGGACCGAGGGGCGGCCGCCTATGGCGGTGCTCCCTGTGCGTGAAAATCGCGAACGACCGTGACGCCCATTTTCGCACGAAGGAGATCCACCGCGGAGGTAGTGTCTCCATAGGATACGCGCTGCGCCGAAGCCGCTCGCCGAAATCTTTCATATCCAAATCTGATAACCCAGGATAGACGCAAGCCGTAAAGGGATGGTCAAGATGCGAATGAATTTTGTAAAGCGTCCCGCCGATGTAAGGAATAGTGAGATTGACCCGTTGGCCGTCATAATAAAAGATTGTCTATAGACATTCATAAGTTAGATCGCTCGGACATGCAGCCAGGAACAATAAAGCCCGTGGAATCTGTTTGTAAGGCGGATTGGTTTTCAAGATTCGCGGGCAGACTGCGCCGGTCGTTGAGATTTACGGGGGGGCCTGCAGCGATGATTGCGACGGCCTTATGCACCGTAGCGGTTCCCGGATGGGCGCAGGACGACGTCACGACGCAGCATGGGGCGAGTGCATACGCGGGCGGATACATTACGGGTCCGGCGTCAAATCCTTTGAGTTTTCTGAACGGGCCGTCTTACCGGACGTTCGGCAGTGCGGCTCCCTACGATTTCCCGGATTTCGCGCCGGCGTTGCTGCTGAACCGGCAACTACCCGCATGGATCCGTTTCGGCTGGGAAGAGAGATTCCGGTATGAGGGATATCACAATGCCGGATTCAAGCTGAATAACAACGATTCGTATTTGCTGGTTCGCTCGCGTCTCACGATGACGTTGCAGCCGGTGGCGTGGTTCCGGATTCAGGCCCAGATGCAGGATGCGCGGCCGTTCATGGAAAAGCCTCCGTGGGGTCCGCCGAACCTGAACGCATGGGACCTGAAGCTGGCGTATGCGCAAATCGGCGACCCGGAGAAGCAATGGTACAGCATCAGGGTGGGCCGGCAATTGATCAACTACAACAATACGATCCTTGCGGATTCGGAATGGCGCAACCAGGGGCGATCGTATGACGCGGTGGTCGCGAATCTTCACCAGGGCCGATATCGCGCGGGAATCTTCGCGGCGTCGGCGGTGGTGCCGCAGGCGGAGGGAATCAGCCATCGGCTGGATGGCAGCGATATTTATGGGGCGTATGGAGGAATTGAGCGGCTGGTCCCGAATTCCGTTGTGGAGCCGTTCGTGATCTGGCGCGTAGAGCCGAAGGTGGCGACAGAGGATGGCGCGAACAAGACCGGCAGGCAAGATGAACAGGCTTACGGGCTGCGGTTCAAAGGCCAGACGCTTGCGAACGCTCGACTATTCGGCGGAATGGATTGGAGAGAGCGGGCGCGATGGAGCGGATAAAATCCGCGCGTGGGGCACGTCGATAGGCGCAGGCTATCGGATCGCAAGCCTGTGGGCGGCGCCGCGCGTTTTCGCACAATACGATTACGCAAGCGGCGACAAGAGTCCCACGGACGGAAGACACGGAACGTTCGACACGATGTATCCGACGGCGCACGATCGCTTCGGAATCTCCGACCAGTTCGGGTGGCAGAACATCGTCGCCGGGCGCGCGGGCCTGACGATTGAGCCTCGGCACCGGTGGAGCGTCACGGGCCAGTTCCTGGATTTTTGGCTGGCCAGCGCGACCGACGCGGCGTACAACACGTCGGGAGTAGCGATCGTTCGGGACGCGACCGGAAAATCGGGCACCCATCTGGGCCGCGAAGTAGACGTGTATACGTGGTACGAACTGAACCGGCACGTGAACGTCGGAGTGGGCGTGGGGCATTTCATGGGAGGCGAGTTCCTGGAGTGGACAACGACCGGCCCGAATTATAATTACCCGTATTTCGCAATCAATTTTAAGGACAACGGAAGAGAAGCAAAGTCGCGCTAGTGGACCGTGCGGGACTTGCCGCTCGTTCGCGGACTATCGGTTGGTTCACGGGCCAACGGAGTCTTTTTAACGCCACAGATGGGCTGGCGAGCACCGGCGTGAATTAGCCTTGATAGGGGAAGCGGTGGATTTCCTTCACGCAGCGCGAGAGGGCCTCGTAAAGCGTTTGGCCCCAACCGCTGGGCGTGTAGGGGGCCACTTTCTGGTTGGTCTCCTTATCGGCCTGCGCGAAGAAGGGTCGCGCGGGATCGCGCGGCGTGTAATATTCGTGGACGGTGATGTTGAAGAGGATGTCCTGGCCGTCCTGAATTTTCTTGACGCAGAACGTGTGCACGCGTGCCAACTCCTGCGATGGATCGGTCTGCGCGAAACCCCAGTCGTTCATGCGAAAAAATCCTCCCTAGGCGAAGAAGCTGATTTCATATATTAGCAGGACCGGTCGGCGGCCTAGTCGCGTCGGAAGACAAAGCGGTATCCCTGGCTGACAATTCTCTTTGAAAAGCCAGCGCAATCCGGTTGGTCAGTCCCGATCGTTAGAGCGGAGATCCGGATTTCATGAGGAATTGTAATCCCCACCTTGACAGGTGGGGCTGGCCATATACACGGGCGCTACTTTTCGATGATGCCGCGGCAGGTCTTGGCGCCGCAGAAGCATGCCGTCTTATCGCCGTTTTTCGCGAAGTGGTAATCGATCAGGAGCTCCTCGCCGCGGCGGATGGGGCGGAGGCTCATATATAAGATGTGGCCTTTGATGATGCGCGCGACGAGATTGGGCTCGCAACTGTGATTGATGATTTCGGCACCGCTGCCGCCGACGGCGCCGTCGAGCGTCCAATAATCGTCGATCGCAAATAGATATGTATACTTGCCGCGGTCGCGGTCCTTGGCCTGCTTGCGATTGAGACGCTCGCCCGTGTATTCGATCACCTTGCGACGAGCGGGAATCGGCTGGCCGGCATAGACGCCGTAGCGATGAATATTCGAGCGCTTGATCTCCATTTTGAAGAGCGCAAATTCGGGATCGATGCGAGGAGTGCGAACAGGGGCTTTGGGCATGCAGAGGGAAGAGAAAACAGCAGAATAACACGAGACGCGGGGGCGTGACGAAAAATTACACAGATCGCGGATGAGCTTTTGGCAGCAGACGAACGTGCCGTACACTGAATCCGTATGGAGAAAAAAAGAACAGCGGTTGTGGTGAGCGCGCACGCGGCGGACTTCGTGTGGCGTGCGGGCGGAGCGATCGCGCTATATGCGTCGCGCGGGTGGAGGATGGTGGTGGTCTGCCTCTCCTTCGGCGAACGCGGCGAGAGCGCCAAGTTGTGGCGCCAGCCCGGCATGACGCTGGAACGCGTGAAGGCCGACCGGAAGGACGAAGCTCAGCGCGCGGCGGAGATTCTGGGCGCCGAAGTGTTGTTCTACGATGTGGGCGATTATCCGATGCGTGTGTCCGACGAGGCGCTGTTCAAATTGGCGAACCTGTATCGCGAGGTGCGGCCGGAGTTCATCCTGACGCATTCGCTGAAGGATCCGTATAACTTCGATCATCCGATGGCGACGCATATCGCGCAAGAGGCGCGGGTGATTGCTCAAGCGCACGGGCATGAGCCGTCGGTACCGGTGATCGGCGCACCGGACGTGTTTCTGTTCGAGCCGCATCAGCCGGAGCAGTGCGAATGGAAGCCGCAAGTCCTGTTGGATATTACATCGGTGTGGGAAAAGAAGTATGCGGCGTTCCAGGTGATGGCCGCGCAGGAACATTTGTGGGCGTATTACGAGCGCGTGGCGCTGCAGAGGGGGGCGCAGGGCGCTCGCAATTCGAGCCGTAGCGGCATGAAGTACGGCGAGGCGTATCAGCGCGTGTTTCCGCTGGTGACGGAGGATTGGAGTGAATAAGCCGATCGTCATTACGAAGTACGAACGTCGCGCCGGAAGAGGTGATGCGAGGGCTGGAGCAAGCCGGCGTCGCGACGATTCACGAAGCGCAGGGCCGACGAGGACTGCTGGCGCCGTACATGCGCCCGATTTACGCGGGCGCGATCGCGGCGGGGTCCGCCGTGACCGTGTCGCTACCGCCGGGCGACAACCTGATGATTCACGTCGCGGTGGAAGTGTGCAAGCCGGGCGACATCTTGATAGTCGTCCCGACGTCGTACTGCACGGACGGATACTTCGGCGAGTTGTTGGCGACGTCGCTCGTGACGCGCGGTGTGCGAGGGTTGGTGATTGAGGCGGGCTGCCGCGATATTCGCGGGCTTTCGGAAATGAAGTTTCCGGTGTGGAGCAGGGCTGTGAGCTCGCAGGGAACGGTGAAGGCCAGTTTGGGATCGGTAAACATTCCGGTAGTGTGCGCGGGCGCGCAGATCTCGCCGGGCGATGTAGTGGTGGGCGATGACGATGGTGTCGTCGTGGTGAAGCGCGAAGAAGCCGCGGACGTTTTGAAAGCGGCCGAGCAGCGCATGGCGAAAGAGAACGTCACGCGCGAAAGGCTCGCCAAGGGCGAGAGTGGGCTGGATATTTATGGGTGGCGCCAGAAGGTGACCGCGCTGGGACTGCAGTACGACGACAGATCGAAATTGTAGCGACAATCGATTACGAAATCGCGTCGGGAGCGCCGCGAGAGAGTTCGGACTGAAGCGTAGAGAAGTCAACCGACTTTTCAATGCGGCCGATGACGATGGTGGCGAGCGCGTTGCCCAGCACGTTGACCGGCACAAAAGCGGACGACAACAGGCGGTGCACGCCGAGGATCAGGCCGATGGCCGCCACCGGGATGATGCCAGTGGATGTGATCGTGGCAGCCAGCACGACGATGGCCGAGCCGGCGACTCCCGCGCCGCCCATCGACGTGAATAGCATGGTGGCGAGCAGGCCCAGTTGCTGGCCGAGCGAGAGATGAATGCCGACGGCTTGCGCGAGGAATACGCACACCGTACCGAAATACAAACACGTTCCGTCGTGATTGAACGAATAGCCGGTGGGCAGGACGAGCGCGACGACCGATTCATCGACACCGAGCTGGCGAAGCTTGGAGTTGAGCTGCGGGAAAACGGTTTCTCCCGAACTGGTGCCGACGACGATCATGAGCTCCGCTCCGAAATAGCGAATGAGGCGAAGGATGTTGATGCCGGCGGCCCACGCGATGGGCGCAAGCACGAGTGCGACGAACATCAGGCAGCAGGTATAAAATTCGGCGACCAGTTTACCCAGCGCGAGGAGCGAGGAGGGGCCGAATTTACCGACGGTGAAGGCGATAGCGCCGAAGGCCCCGATAGGCGCGGCGTACATGGCGAAAGCGATCATCTTGAAGAAGACTTGCGCCATAGCCTGGACGCCGTCCACGACAGACTTCCCCTTGGGACCGAGCGCGAGGAGCGCGAACGCGAACAGCACGGAAAAGAAGAGAACGGGAATCACTTCGCCATCGGCGAAAGCTCCTACGGCGCTCGAGGGGACGAATTGCAGAAGGAAATCGGCAATGCCCACGGGCTTGGTTGGTTTGACCTGGCCGCCGGCGAGCGAGCTGAGATCTACATGCATGCCGGCGCCGGGCGCCCAGACATTGACCATCACAAGGCCGATGACGAGTGCACAGGTGGTGACGAGTTCGAAATAGATAAAGGCTTTGACGGCGATGCGGCCCACGCGCTTCGCTTCGCCGGCGCTCGCAATGCCGTGTACGACGGTGCAGAAGATGATGGGTGCGACCAGCATTCGCACAAGTTTGATAAAGAAGTCGCCGAGCGGCTTCATGGAGTCCGCGCGATTGCGGCCACAGGTAGCCGACAAGCGCACCCAGGAGCATGGCGAGCAGAATCTGGATAGACAGATCCTTATATAGAGGACGCGAGCGGCGAACCGTCTTGATGTCGGCGTGGGCTGTGGCCATGCTGCGTTCGCTATTGTGCCATTAACTGAGGGAACGGGTGACGTCGTTGAAAAGTTCGTCGACCTCGAAACGCCGCGGGATCAGGCCCTGGCGCTCCGCATAACCGATGATTGTTTCGAGCGAGGGGCGCACGGCCTCGATGCCGAAACGCAGCGAGCCCGGGCCGCCCGGCTCTCCTCCGGCCTGCGCACTTTCCTTGAGGAGACGAAACACTTCACGCACCATTTCAGGGTGCGAGTGGGTGATGGACTCGCGAACCACCATCATGTGATTGATCGGGATGCCGCCATGACGCGCGGCCCATTGTTCGGCGGCGGCTTTCGCATCGGGGATGATCGGGGCCAAGCCCTCGGGATTCTCGCTGCCGAAAATCGCGGCGTCGATTTCGCCCGCGAGCAGCATGGGAAGAAGCTCCTTGCCTTCGGGCGCGCGCTTCACCCAGGCGGGGTCGGGATACTCGGCAAGGTGCGGTGCTTCGAACGTGATCCACTGGATGGATTTAAAATCCACGCCGTAATCTTCTTCGAGAATGCCTCGCAACCAAGCGCCGGTGGTTTGCGTGTAGGCGCGTACGCCGACGCGGCGGCCGTTGAGATCGGCAGGGTTGAGATGGCCGCGATTCGGATTGTAGAAGATGGTGTGGTGCTGGCCGCGCGCGACGAT
The DNA here is from genome assembly GCA_963699945.1 of Terriglobia bacterium. Classification (GTDB taxonomy): domain Bacteria; phylum Acidobacteriota; class Terriglobia; order Bryobacterales; family Bryobacteraceae; genus Palsa-187. The sequence continues at coordinate 653,221 of CAVOVW010000001.1, read as the reverse complement.
CGTGGCGGGCATCAGCACGTAGGGCTTATCGTAGGCCTTCGCCTGCAGGAACGTGCAGACCGCGAGTTCGCCGATGTCGAATTTCTGTTCGCGCACCAGCGCTTTGAAGCCTTTGTTCGCTGTTTTGATTGGATCGAAGTCGAAGTGGATGAGTGGAGACGTCAACTTGCCGTCTCGCAGCGCCGCGGTGTTGGGATATGAGGCTAGCAGCGTCTTCAACGTGAGGGCACTCTGTGTATCAGGCATCATTTCAGGCATCGGCGCGCTCCTTCTTTTCCGCCAAAGCCGGATAGAGCGTCAATGCGGTTTTCGAGAAAATCCAATCGCGCTCGCCGGCGGATAAGATGGACAACGCTTCCTGCGTCACGTGCAGAAGCTCTGGCAGCGTTCCTCCCGATGCAGGAAAGTTTGAGCCCCAGGCGATGCGCTCGGCTCCGAACTTTTCGACCAGCAGCGGGAAGAAGGTGCCGGGAGTGGCGTTCCCGGTTTTCGCTTCGGCCACGGTGCGGGGCGTGAGCTTCAGATAAAGATTCTTGTATTGCGCGAGCGCGAAGACATCGGCCGCCGAGGCATAGGGAGGTCCGTCGGACAAGCTGGGCTTCGCCAAATGGTCGAGAATCACTCGCACTTGCGGGAAGCGCTTCAGCATGTTCGTGAGCTGGGGAATCGCCTTCACCGTCATCTGCATGCAGACGGGAATGCCTACTTCGCCCGCGCAGTTCCACGCAGGGAAGGAGCGCGGATCGTCCACCCAATCCAACTGGCTGGTGGTGCTGCCCGCCGTGAACAGACGCATTCCGGTGAGCTTACGCCCCACCCAATGGCGAATTTTTTCAGACGCGTCAGACGCCAACGGATCAATCGAAAAGACGCCCGTGAAGCGGCCAGGATGGGCGGCCACGGCGTCGGCCACGTAGGAATTGTCGTGACCGTAACAGGTGGACGCCTGCACCAGCGCGGATTTGGCGATGCCGGCCTGATCCATCGCAGCAATCATTTGTTCGACGCTGACCGGGCGTTCGCGCGACCAATCGGACTTGTGGCCGCCCACGGGAGCGTTCGGATAACGGACAGTGTCCGTGCTGATAACGTGCGGGTGAATGTCGATGATCATGCGCTGGGCTCTCGAGGCCAGTGTACGACAGACCGTCAGCGTGGTCGGTGATCTGGATCCCTCGAGAAGAAGACCCCGCTCCATTACCGTCGCGGCTCGGAGGCGATCATATCGCTACATTACCAAACTGCTGCGATTACACGAAAGTGAGCGCGGATTAGGAGTTCGTGTCCTTTGCGAACGGACTCATGGTCCACGGAACTTTATTCGGGTGGGAGAAGTGTGTAATAACCGGTTGCCGAGTTCGCCGTAACCTTCGTGATTCGCAGTTCATGCCGCCTGCCGTCTCCGGCGCTATAAAACACCACGGGCTGGCCGGCCGCCTGATCCCGCAGCCAGATCGTGCGGCGATCAGCCAGCAGCCACATCCAGCCGTTCACGCGGCGGTCCGGCGCATTGACGTCCGTGATGCCGATAGAAATACCGGGAGCGAGTTGGCGGCTATGATCCTTCACCACAGTAAAGATTTCCTTGCCGGTGTCCGTTCGGTTCCAAGCCGTGTCATCTCTGTGTGCCCGGCTCAGAGCCGGGGCGGGCTCCGGCGGCGCAGTAACAGCCACCGACGGGGGAGCGGCACGCTCTGCCTGCTGGCCGTCTTCACGCGGCTGATCGTCCTCCGGCTCGGGATCCACCGGAGCGGGTATTTGCCGGGCCGTGACTATGAAGCGGTCCGGAGCGGAACCAAGAAAATCAAATGGGTAACAAGTGACCAAGGTCAATTCGGCGTATTGCTTCGGGTTTAGAACACTCACATCCTGAGGTTTTACGATTTGCGTCGACTCAACCTGGTAATAGAAGCGATTGTTTAAAGTTTGAAATTGAATTACATCGTATTGGCGAATAGTGCGAAGGCCACGAAACAAGGTGTCGCGGTGTCCTGCGACGCCCACGTTTCCGGACTGTCCTGGAAATGCCGTGCCCGGAATGTGCCCAGCGGCAACTTGCAGGGTATCCTGGCCATCGCCCTCGCGAACGATTGTCCTCAGCTCGAGCCGCGGAATCACGATGCGGCCCAGTACTGTGTTCTCCGCCACTGTATTTTTAGGAACATTCTTGGGAACTGGCGACGGCGATTTCGTCACGGAGGACACCACTAAAGGTGGAGCAGGTCGACGAAAAAGCATTGCTTCTTTATCCCTGAGGTATGCGCCGATGGATTCTGGCTGCCCGGCGATCTTGCGATCGAAAACCCAGTTTTGCCAATCCTGCCACGCAATGAGCGTGGTGATCGAACCGGCCCACAGCCCAATGCAGGCGAGGCCAGCGATCAGCAGGAGGTATTTTATCCAACGGAGAGCTCTATGGCCTGCTCCGGCTTGCGATTTCGTCATAACGATAACTGTTGCGGGCATGTACCATCAGATCCGAGCGTCCTTTTACGGAAGCCACCACATGAATGTGCCTCAGAGCGTGCCCGCCGGACGGCGCCGGATAGCCAATCGTATAGCGTGTTCGCATATCATTGGCGATACGACGGCAGGTGGCTCCCATCTCCATAGGCTCGCTCGGAAAATAAGCTTCGCCGCCGCTGATACGTGCGAGCTGGCGAAGAATCGAGAGGTCACGATCGGGATCGTCGGGCTCGTATAGCCCGATCGTATAAATCGTCGCGAGACTGCTGGTGGCCGCGTTCAGCATTTGGCCGCGAGTATGTTTGCTGGCGGTATCGCCGCCATCGGTGATGACGACCAACGCCCGCCTCTCGCGCGTGCCTAACCTCAAATGTTCCAACCCCGCCAGTACCGCATCGTTGAGCGCCGTCTTACCGTCCGGCACCTCGCTATATAAAGCGGTGCGCAATTGATTTAAATTGCTCGAAAAATCCACACCATCCGGCAGCCCTAAAGATATTTTGTCATTGAAGTGGAGAACGAACATTTCATCCTGGGTGTTCGATATTCTAATAAACATCTCCGCGGCCGTGAGTACCTGGGAACGCTTGGGCGTCATACTTCGGCTTTCGTCGAGGACGATGCCCATGGTTACGGGAAGATCCTCGTTATCGAAAGCTGTGATGTGCTGCGGACGGCCGTCTTCAAACACCATGAAATTCGATCGGGAGAGCCCGCCGACAACGCCGCCCTTGCCGTCCCTTACACTAACGTCTAACAGTACGAGCTGAACATCGCTGCGAAAAGTGGAGGTCTCTTCCGCAAAGAGCCGGGTGAACAGAGAACCGGCGCCGGCAACCATACCTCTCAGTGCCAGACGCCGGTTCATGTTCGTACTCCTCTCGTCCGAATTGATTTTAGCGAGTCTTCACGTCCTTAAGCGGATTCGTCGCGCCGTGCAAGCGTGGGTCGGATGAACCCATAGCCTGCAAGAAATAACAATCCGGCCAAGCCAATCAATGGATAAGGGGTCGCGGTTTTAGGCAACTCCTGCGGCGGGGTCGCGGGCGCTGGTGTCGGAGGCGGCGTATTCTGTGCTACTTCCACGGGCTCCTGCGCGGGAGGGGGCGTCGCTTGCGCGACTTGTGCTGGTTGCTCAGGCGCAACCGGCTGAGCAGTCGCCGTAGACTGCGAGCTTTGTGTTTCGGTCACTGCTGGGGCCGCTGGAGGAGCGGGAGCCAGCGTGGGCGGCGGCGTGTTCGACGCCAGCTGCCTTAAGTGAGATGGGTAACGGAATTCCTGTCCGAAATTGTCGCCGGGATAGAACCACGCGCGAAGAGCCTGTGCGGATCCGGGAGGTGTTTCCCAGAATGCAAAGCGGGAATTCCCCGTCGGCTCCAGGCGGTAGTTAGGAATCGCCATTACCGTATTGATGATGTGTCTCTGATCGGCGTCGAAAATTTGAACGACGTGCCGCGCCGAACCGATATCGGCCAGTCTCAGCACGTACGTTCCAGGATCCAGATACGTGTCTGTGATTTGTATCGGCTGATTCACGGTGAGCACGGTCTGCTTGTCCCATCCGTCGCCGTTCGCGTGAGTGGCGATGGTGAAGGCGAGTGCAACTCCGCACGCGGCAGCCCAAATCTTCGGCGATTTAAGCCATTGGAACTTCATTTCTTTGTACTCCTTCCTAAAGGTCCAGGTTTTAAACCCCGGACAAAGACTACACTCCGAAAGAGGCACGTCAGTCGCCGAACTTCATATCTCGTCTGGAATCAGAAACTCGCAAAGGAGATCCCTATGCGGCTTGAGGAAGTTTTTACGCGTATTTCGCCGATGAGACGGAATATATTGCCCAGCAGCGCCCCGTCAGCGTAATACCGGGCCTTTTTTTCATAGCCCGCTATTCGCAGCACGCTACAGGAGGAGCGGTAGTAGAATCAAGCCATGAAATATCTGCTGGGAGCCTTCCTGATGACAACCACCGCATTCGCCGCCTCAAGCGTTCATGACTTCACTGTAAGCGCGATCAACGGGACGCCCACGTCGCTGGCCGATTACAAAGGCAAGGTTATGTTGATCGTCAATGTGGCCAGCCAGTGCGGCTACACGTATCAGTATGAAGGATTGCAGGCGCTGTACTTGAAGTACAAGGATCGCGGCCTGGTGATTGCCGGATTTCCGGCCAACAACTTCGGGGGACAGGAGCCCGGTAGCAACGCTGAAATCGGCGCGTTTTGTAAATCCAAATTCGGCGTCACGTTTCCAATGTTCAGTAAGATCTCGGTGGCGGGAAATGATAAGGCTCCGCTCTATCGATTCCTGACGGACAAAACGGCGAATCCGAAAACCGGCGGGGAGATTCCGTGGAACTTCACCAAGTATCTGGTGGATCGCAATGGAAGAGTAATGGCACGATTCGATGCGCCGGTAGAACCGGAAGCGAAGGAACTAACTACTGCTATTGAAGCAGCGCTGGCAGCGAAGTAGTGCCGAGCACGTTGGAGAGGCACGGGGCCGTCTCCGTTGGTGCAGCATATGGTGTACTACTCCGAAACAGAAGCTCAAAATAGGCGGCCCCGGTAACGCCTTGTTTTCGGCACGCTAGGATTGGGGCGATTAAATTTTAAAGATTGGTTGCGGGGGAAGGATTTGAACCTTCGACCTTTGGGTTATGAGCCCAACGAGCTACCAGACTGCTCCACCCCGCAGATATATGGTAGCGAACCGCTACAGGCACGTCAAATTTTCCGTCTCATTTTTTCGTACCATGGTGCTTGCGCATGCAAGCTTTACTGGAGGCAGTGCGGCCCGGCACTGAGGAGGAAGCGCTGGCTCGAGCGATCGATCCCGAGCGCCTCCCCGCGCATGTGGCCGTCATCATGGATGGCAACGGCCGCTGGGCCAAGCGCCGCAATCTGCCGCGCGTGGCCGGACACAAGGCCGGCATGCGCACTGTCCGCACGGTGATCGAAACCTGCACGCAGATGAAGCTGACGGCGCTGACGCTCTACGCGTTTTCGGTGGAAAACTGGAAGCGCCCGCGCACGGAGGTAGACGTCCTCTGGCGGCTGCTGCGCGCCTACCTGCAAACAGAACTGGCCGAAATTGAACGGAAGCACATCAAGCTGACGGCCATTGGACGCCTGGACGCGCTGCCTCCGCAAGTGCGCGCCGAACTGCAGGCCGCGATCGACAAGACCGCCGCGAACGACGGTATGCAATTGAACCTGGCGATCAACTACGGCGGGCGCGCCGAGATCGTCGACGCAGTGAAAGCGCTGGTGGAGGAGTCCAAGCACGCGGACATCGTCATCGACGAGCAGGCGATCTCCGCGCACCTGTATACGGCGGGTATCCCCGACCCCGACCTGCTGATCCGCACATCGGGCGAGATGCGCGTCAGCAATTTTCTGCTATGGCAGATCGCCTATGCCGAGTTGTACGTGACGTCCACGCTGTGGCCGGACTTTACGCGCGCCGACCTGCTGCGCGCCATCCTCGATTATCAGCAGCGCGATCGCCGCTTCGGCGGATTGGCCGGGTCGCGCGAAATACCGAGGGCTGAGGTGACGGGGGCTGTAACCGGCACGGGAGCGCTGGAAATCTCCGCTCAATAAAGCGCGTCACTTCTATGAAGCGCGTCATTCTATGAAATCCGTGATGCTATGAAGCGCATCCTCACCGCCCTGGTGATGATCCCGGTGTTCGCCTGGCTCATCGTGTTCGCTCCGTTTTACGTATTTCGCGCCGCGCTGAACGTTGTCGGCGCGTTGGCGTATTACGAATTTCATCACCTGGCTCGCAGCACAGGCGTGGAGGCACTGAAACTGGGAGCGTGGCCCGGCATTGTCGCGGGAGCCGCGTTGCTCTTTTCGCCGGATCCTGCGTTAACTTTGATGCTCATCGCCGTGGCGGCGATGACGCTCTCGCTAAGCTCCGTCGATCTGAAAGACGCACTGCCATCGGCGGCCGCGTTGACTTTGGGCGTCGTGTATATTTTTGGCGCGTGGCGCGCAGCCATGGAACTGCGGCTGATTTCTGCGCACTGGCTGATGCTCGCGTTTCTATTGAGCTGGGTGGGCGATACGTTCGCTTACTATACGGGCAAGGCAATAGGCCGCCACAAATTGGCTCCGCTCGTGAGTCCCGCGAAGACGTGGGAAGGCTCGATAGGATCGGTGGTGGGATCGATGCTCGCGGGCTTTGTATACGCGCACTACCTGATTCCTGAGGCAACGCTAACACAAGTGTTAGTCGCGTCGGCGGCGGGGAACGTCGCGGGACAAATCGGCGATCTGTGCGAATCGGCGTTCAAGCGCGGCGCGGGTGTGAAGGACAGCGGCACAACGCTACCCGGTCACGGCGGCTGGCTGGATCGGATCGATTCGAGCTTGTTCGCGGTTCCGGTTGTGTATGCAGTACTGAGGCTGCTGTGATTGTCAGCTTGCGTTTCTTCCGAATCTTGCCAGCCGCAGGCTATTCAACACCACGCTGACCGAGCTCATCGCCATCGCCGCGCTGGCGATCACGGGGCTCAACAATCCAAACGCCGCGGCCGGAATCGCGATCACGTTATAACCTAACGCCCACCCGAGATTCTGACGCATCACCTTCCACGTGGCGCGCGATAGTGCGATCGCGCGGGCCACGCCGCTGAGGCCCGATCCCAATAGCGTGACGTCGCCCGCCTCCATCGCGATATCGGTTCCAGAGCCCATGGCGAAACCAACGTCAGCCTGCGCCAGCGCCGGAGCGTCGTTGATGCCATCGCCCGCCATGGCCACCGTTCTTCCCTGCCGCTGCAGCCGACGGATCTCTTCCACTTTGCCTTCGGGCAGAACGCCAGCCACCACACGCCCGATGCCCGCCTCTTTCGCGATGACTTCGGCGGTTTGCTGACGATCGCCTGTGAGCAGGACGACATCCAACGCCAGATTTTGGAACTCGCGTACCGCGGCGGCGGATTCAGCGCGAAGGGGATCGGCTACCGTCAACGTTCCGGCAAAAGCACCGTCGATGGCGACGAGAATTGTCCCCGAAGCACCGCTCATGCTATCGGTTGGATCGACGCCGTTTTCGCGCAGCAGTTGTTCATTGCCGCACAAAACCGCGTGGCCTTCCACGCGTGCGCGCACACCGCGTCCCGTGAGGGAACTAAATTCCAGAGCCTCGGGCACCGCGATGCCGAGGCTTTCGGCGTAACTCACAACCGCACGCGATAGAGGATGCTCGGACGGTCTTTCAGCAGCGGCGGCGAGGCGCAGCGCATCGTCAGTCAAACTCGTGCCGGTCACACCGGGTTTGCCTTCAGTCACCGTTCCGGTTTTATCCAGCACGATGGTGTCGATCTTGCGCAGCTTCTCCAGCGCTTCCCCGCCCTTAACCAGCACGCCCATTTCCGCGCCACGACCGGTGGCGACCATCACCGCAGTGGGCACGGCCAGGCCCATGGCGCAAGGGCACGCGATGATCAACACGGCAACCGCGCTGACAGCCGCGCGCACCGCTGCGGCGCCGGTAGCGCCGCCCGCGATCATCCACCCCACGAACGTGAGGATGGCGAGCGCCAGCACCGTAGGGACGAAAATGCGGCTGATGCGATCGGCCAGCCGCTCGATCGGGGCGCGCGAGCCTTGCGCCTGGCGCATCAGCGAAACGATACGCGAGAGCACGCTGGCGTCGCCCAGGGAAGTCGCCCGGTAGCGGAAACTGCCGGTGGTGTTGAGTGTGCCGCCGACCACCATGGCGCCCGAGGATTTCGCCACCGGCACCGGCTCGCCCGTCAGCATCGATTCGTCCACGTAGCTGGACCCTTCGAGCACTTCCCCGTCGACGGGAATCCGCTCGCCGGGCCGCACGACGAGCACGTCGCCGTGGGTCACATCGGCGATCGCGATGGAGCGTTCCGTGCCATCGCGTAAAACATTCCCCATCGACGGCTGCAGCCCGATGAGCTTGCGAAGAGCGCTCGCGGTTTGGCGCTTGGCACGCTCCTCCATAGCGCGGCCCGCGGTGACGAACGCCAGAATCAGGATTGCGGCTTCATAGTAGACGTCCGCCGTCACGGATCGCGCCTCGAAGAAGGCGGGATCGATCGTCACCGCCAGCGAATATAGAAACGCCGCGCCTGTACCCAGCGCGACAAGCGCGTTCATATCCGCGGAGCCGTGAATGGTGGTCTTCCACGCGCCCGCATAAATGCGGCGCCCGACCCAGATCATAACGAAGGCGGTCGCAGCCGCTAGCACATATCGAAACCACGACTGATGCATCCAGTGCATGGGAGCGGTCATCGCCGCGACGCCCAATACAAAACTTACGGCGGCCTTCACCGCGAGGTTGCGCGCTTCGCCCGATTGCTCGCGGTCGCGCTCGATCTGCTCCTGAGCCGCGGTCTGATTCGCTGCGGGAAGCGCCGCTTCGTAGCCGGTATCGCGAATCGCTTCGAGTAGCTTTTCCGGCTCGACGATCCGGGGATCGAACGACACCTGCGCCTGCCCGGTCATCAGATTGACGGCCGCTTTCGCGACGCCGTTCGTCTGATCGAGCGCCTTCTGCACGTGCGCCTGGCACGCCGCGCAGACCATGCCGCCCACGTTGATGGTTACCGATTCAGGCATGCCCGCTTCATGCGGCTATATGAGGTTGATAGCCGGCCTTTTCGATCGCTTTCAGAGCTTCTTCCTGGCGCGCGGGTTCGAGATCTACGTTCGCCGACCCGACTTCCACCTCGCGCACGCGCGCATCCGGGATACTTTCGAGAGCTTTGCGCACGCGCGCAACGCATGCCTGGCAATGCATTCCGGCGATTTCAATTCGCATATCACCATGTTAGATGCAATGGCATGCATCCGCGTCGCGAGCCTTTATAGATCGCCGCTGGCAGCGATAAAGAATCGGAATCCCCACCCTTACGAGTGGGGCTAGCCGCGCAAAATCTTGACGGTTTCCTGGGCCTTCTCCAGCAGGAACCCGATTTCGCTATTGCAGCTAAGGAACGTCAGTCCATGATCACGCCAATACGTGGCTAGCTTCGCGTAGCGCACGTGGATGCCGGGGGCCACGCCGTGGCGCAGGCAAGCGTCGCGGATTTTTTCGATCGCGGCGATCATCGACGGATGCTCGAATTGCCCGGGCACGCCGAGTGAAACGGAAAGATCGGCGGGGCCCACCATCACCGCATCCACGCCGGGAACGGACAGTAGCTCATCAACGCGATTCATGGCCGTGACGGTTTCAATCTGCAGCACCACCATCACGTTTTCATTCATGTGCGCGATGATTTCCGGCATCGAACGCGCTTCATAATTCAAATGCGTGGGCTGCAAACCGAGGCCGCGCACGCCCATAGGAGGAAACTTCGTCCAGGAGATTGCCTGCGCCAGCAATTCCGGCGATTCCACGCGCGGGAACAAAATCCCCTGCGCACCGCAATCCAACGCGCGAGCCACCAGCGCATAGGTCAACTCCGCGACGCGCACAATGGGACACAGGCCGTTGTCGTTCGCTGCGCGAGCCAGATCCTGCAGCGTTTCCAGATCGAAGCCGCCGTGCTCGGAATCCAGGTACGTCCAATCCAGGCCGGCCGCCGCCAGAATTCGCGTGATCTCGGGCGAGCGGATCATCGAAACGCTGCAGCCCAACTGCAGCTTGCCTTCCTTCAGGGCCTGCTTCACTTTATTGACGCGCATGAATTCGATTGTCGCTTAAAAAGAGGAGAGTGCCGCGAATGCAAAATGAGCGGGGCGCGCGGGCCTTAGATCGCGAAGACGCGATGGTCCGGGCACTCCGCCTCCACCGCATCGTAAAGCCGATCCACCAAGCCCAGCCCATGCTGCGCCAGGAATGGAAGGATCGAATAAAAACGTTCCTGCAGATGCCGATGCGGAAACAGCATGGCTTCCAGATGATGCGCGTCGCTGATCGCCTGCCGATTTCGACGCAGAGCTTCCCGCTCGGTCTTCGCGCGCATCTTTTCGAGCTGGTAGGCGATCTTCGCGCGACTCGTCCCGAGCGCCGCCGCGAGCGTGGGATCGAACGCCTCGAACTGCGCCTTCAGCCGATCGATCTCCGCGTTGACGTTTGATGCCGCCGTCTGGAACGAGCTTTGCAGCCCTTGCGGCACCAGCGCGCGCGCCACGCGATCCGCCAGTTCATGCTCCGGCACCATCACCTGTTCCACGGTCAGTTTATATCGCTCCAGCAATTTCACCGAACGCGCATCCAGCAGCGTGAATGCGGAGCGCGACATCATCACGGGCATGCGCCCCAGCAGCGCATCGTACAGCACTTCGGACTGCGCCAAATATGCCAGCTCGCCCGGTCCGCCAATGTAGGCCACCGTCGGCAGCAGGTAATCCTGCATCACGGGCCGCAGCAGCGCGTTCGGCGAGACTTCCGCCGCACGATCGGCCAGGTCCGAATAGTCGGAATCCTTGCGCCGCACCGGAACCCGCTCGCCCTTTTCCAAGAGGAAGAACAGCGAGGTCTGCGCGTCCACGTGCACCTGCGCGTGATATCCCGCGGCCTGCAATTGTTTGTCGCGTTCGATCAGCCGCGGCTTGATCTCTTTGGCCGACCTCACCGCCTTGGCGATCAGAGGCGCGGCGATCGCGCGTATCGCCGGGTCCAGCGGGTCTAGGAAGATGAGCCCCAGGTTCCGCGTCAGCGATTGCATCAGCGCCTGAAAGCTCGCGCCCATTGTAGTTCCAGGGGTCACGCCCGGGGCGTAAGCCTGCTCTACCGCGGCGAGAACCTCGTCCGCGAACGGCATTCCTTTGAGAACACGGCGCAGCTCATTGATGGGAGGCTTGTCGATCGCGATCCAACCCACCGGCCTCTGGCGCGCGGAATGGCTGTTGGCCTCGGCGCGCAACAATTGCGATTCGCTCGCCGTGTTGAACATCCACACATGATTCACTTCGGCGAAATCGTGATCTTCCGTGGCCAGCCAGAATACAGGCACCGCGGGAGTTCCCTGATCGCTCAGGCGCTTGGCCAGCCGCACAGCTGTCAGCGCCTTATATATGGTGTAGGCGGGTCCACCGAACAAACCCACCTGCTGCCCGGTGACCACTGCCAGCGTTCCCGGCTGAGCGAGCTTCCGGAGCGATTCCGCGCTGCGATCATTACCACCGGCGTTCTGCGCGGCCAGCGCTTTCACCAGCGCACTCCTGCGATCGGCCGGATAATCGATATCGGCGGCGGCCTTCTTCAGGGCATGCGGGTCCTGGGGATTATGCCGGTAAAAGTCCGCAACCTTATCAAAATGATAAGTAAAATCGGCGAACAGCCGGGATGTTCCGGGGAGGTCTGTGTGGCGGATACAAGCCGGTTGCATACAGGGCGAACGGTCCAAGCGTAACAGATGAAGCAGCTTCGGCGAAAGTTGCCGGATATTTTGCGCCGGCTTGCGCGAGAATATGAGTTTGCCGCTGCAATGAAGATCGCGACACCAAATAATGGACGATAAAGAATTTCAAACCCGTGCCGACGAGGCGCTAAAAGACCTGTACGATCGCCTGGGACGGGCCATGGAAGACCATCCGTTTGAAGCCGACTTCAACGCCGGAGCGCTGGCCATCGAGTTCGAGGACTCTTCCACCAAGTTCGTCGTGAGTCCCAACGCGCCTGTGAAACAGATTTGGGTATCGGCGCACATGAAAAGCTACAAGCTCGATTGGGACCCGGAGCGGCGTGCATTCGTAACCGGTGGAAAAACACTGGTGGAAATCATCGACGACGCGGTCGGGAAGCAGCTAGGCACGAAGGTCGAACTCTAGTTCGCAGTTTTTGAATGCCGGGAGTTTACATCTCGTATCCTTTTTGCGCGCAGAAGTGCACCTACTGCAACTTCGCATCCGGCGTATTGCCGCGCGAGCTGGAGCCGAAATACCTTGCCGCGCTGCGCGACGAAATCGCCCGCACGCAATGGCCCTGGATGCCAGAGACCGTGTACCTCGGCGGTGGCACGCCCAGCCAGATGGATCCCGAAGCGCTGGCGTTACTTCTGCGCGCCATTCCGCGCACAGGCAGTTTACCCATGTGGTCCGAAGCAACAATGGAGACGGCGCCCGGAACCGTTACGAAAGAGAAAGCCGCTGCCTGGAGGCGCGCCGGGATCGATCGCGTGAGCTTGGGCGTGCAATCGTTCGTGCCGCAGGAAATCGCGCGCACCGGACGCAAACACTCCGCCGAAATTGTGGAGCACGAGGTCGCGCTGCTCCGCGACGCCGGCATCGCGAGCATCAACATCGACCTGATCGCGGGACTCGCCTCGCAAACCGAAGCCAGTTGGAACGCGTCTCTCGATTGGATCGCGCGGCTCAATCCACCGCATGTTTCGGTTTACATGCTGGAGATCGATGACGATTCGCGCCTGGGTCGCGAGCTGATCGCCGGAGGCCCACGTTACGGCGCGATGGACGTGCCTAGCGACGACGCCGTCGCGACCTTCTACGAAATCGCTACGGAGCGCCTGGGTGCGCTCGGCATCGAGCGCTACGAAATCTCGAATTTCGCGCGCCCGGGGCACGAGTCGGGCCACAATCTGAAATACTGGCGGCGCGAGCCGTACCTCGGCTTCGGCGCGGACGCGCATTCCTTCGACGGTACCGATCGTTGGCAGAATCCAGAAACGGCCGTCGAATACATCGCCGGCTTTCCTTCTCCAGAGCGCGTCGCCGCCGACCCGCACGGCGAAAAATGGTTCCTGGGTTTGCGTCTGCGCGAAGGCGTGACCATGGAACCAGCCACAGAGCCGCGCGGCGATTTCGCTGGCGTTATCCAGCGCATGCTCGATGACGGATTGGCCGAGCGCGAAGGGTCGCGTGTGCGTCTCACCAACCGTGGCATTCTGGTATCCAACGAAATCTTCACCGAATTCGTTTGAGTCTTTATGACATTGCGACCCGCTCGAACCGCGTTCCTGCTGTTGTTTTCGCTGCCGCTGGCACACGCGAAGTGGATCACCGCGTGGACCGGATCGGTGCAAGGTCCTTATCCTTCCGGTAATGCTTCCGCGCAGCCGGTGCTCACGGCGGTGTTCCCATCGCCGGAGGTGGGCGCTCGCGACCAGGGCTTCCGGCTAATCATAAAACCCGATGTATGGGGTAGACGGGCGCGAATTCGTTTATCGAACGCGCTGGGAACGAAGGCGGTCACCTTCGACGGCGCATACGCGGGACTGCAACTGAGCGGAGCGGCAATCGTGTCGGGCACGAACCGCCCGGCAACCTTCGGCGGCAAACCGTCCGTTACAATTCCGCCCGGCGAATCCGCGTGGAGCGATCCCATCGCGCTCAACTTCGCGGGCCTACCGCCCACGAGCCTTACGGGCCGCAAACTCGCCGTCAGCTTTCACATCGTGGGCGAAAGCGGCCCGATGACGTGGCACGCCAAGGCGCTGACGACCTCGTATCTCACTGCCCCAGGCAAGGGCGCACAGCAGGGCGAAGAACCGGTTGCCTGGAGCGCCGAGGAGGACGAAATAGTTTTCCCGTTCAGCACGACGTCGTGGTATTTCCTCAACGCAGTGGACATGGATGCGCCCAACGACGCGCGCCTCGTTGTTGCGTTTGGCGATTCCATCACCGACGGCACAGCCTCCACGCTGAACGGCGACGACCGCTGGCCCGACGTTCTCTCGCGCCGTCTGCACGCGGCCTTGGGCAACCGCGTCGCGATCGTGAACGCGGGCATCGGCGGCAATCGCGTCGTGGGCCCGCCGGAATACACGCCGCAAAAGCCGTTCGCCGGTGGACCATCCGCAGGCATGCGCCTGGAGCGCGACGTGCTTAGCTTATCGGGAGTTTCGGCCGTGATCTGGCTGGAAGGCATTAACGATTTCAATCGTGTCAACAACGAAAGCGTCGAGGCGGTGGAAAAGGGTATGCGCGATGTAGTCGCCCGCCTGCGCGCGAAAATTCCCGGCGTCCGCATCATGGGCGCCACCGTGACCTCAGCGGTCGGCGCTCCCACGGCAGGGCCGGAAACGGACACGAAACGAAAAGCCCTGAACGAATTCATCCGCACGTCCAATCTGTTCGATGGCGTGGCGGATTTCGACAAGGTCACGCTCGATCCCAAGACCGGCGAACTGCGCCCGGAGTTCGTGCCCGAAAGCACGACAGGCGGCCCCGGCGACAAGCTCCATCCGAATCGCGCGGGCTACGCTGCCATGGGCAACGCGGTGGATATTTCCCTTCTGCTGGGCGCGAAAAAATAAGCGAATAGGTGCGAGGTGATATCCTCGAATTAAGCCCCTCCGCAGCACTTCTTATGAGCCTGGAAAGTTACACGACACCGAGCGGTATTGTCGTCACACGAAACATTACTCATGTGTCGTACAGCCGCGGCCTGCACAGGCTCCTGAAAAGGCTCGACACGCAGCGCGGCATTTATCTTTCCTCCGGCTACGAATTTCCCGGGCGCTATTCGCGCTGGGACGTGGCCGCCGTCGCGCCGCCTATCGAGATGATCGCGCAAGGGCCGCGAGGTCGCGATTCGCGCTCTGAATCCGCGCGGCGAGACGTTGATCGCCATGCTGGAGCCGGTGCTGGCGCCGCATCCTCACTGGGAGCATTTCGCGAAGGAGAACGGAGCGCTACTCGGTCAGCTTAAGCCTCTGCCCGCGCTGTTCCCCGAAGAGGAGCGCAGCAAACAGCCGTCGGCGTTCTCCGTGGTGCGCGCCCTGCAACAGGAATTCAAGCATCCGCTGGCCGCGCGGCTCGCGCTGGTGGGCGCGTTCGGTTACGACCTGCTGCTGCAGTTCGACCCGATTGAACAAAAACTGCCGCGCAACGATGTGAAGGACCTGCACCTGTTCCTGTGCGACGACATCTACTTCATGGATCGCAAGAAGGAGCGCATCGAACGCTATCAGTTCGATTTCGCGCGCGGCGGAGTGTCCACACAGGGCCTGTCGCACGCTCATCAAATGGCGTCGCTCGCATACCGGCTCAAGCGCGCAAGGAAATCCGACGCGGCGGCAGCCCAGCCCGCGCCGGTCAGCGATCATACGCCCGAAGAGTACATGGCCAAGGTCGAAACCGTGCGCGAAGGCATGCGGCAGGGCGATTTCTACGAAGTGGTGCTGCGCCAGACGTTTCGCGCGCCCTACAACGGCAGCCCCTCGGAGCTGTTCGAGAAAATTCAGCAGCGCCAGCCCGAGCCCTTACGAATTTTTCCTGCAATTGGGCGACGAGCAACTGATCGGCGCTTCGCCCGAAATGTTCGTGCGCGTGGAAGGCCGCCGCGTGGAGACCTGCCCCATCGCGGGAACCGCGCGCCGCACCGGCGATCCTCTGCAGGACGCCGACAACATCCGCGAGCTGCTTAATTCGACAAAAGAAGAGTCCGAGCTGACCATGTGCACCGACGTCGATCGCAACGACAAATCGCGCATCGCCGTGCCCGGCTCCGTGAAAGTGATTGGACGCCGCCTGATCGAATCCTACGCGGGCCTGTTCCACACCGTGGATCACGTGGAAGGGACGCTTGCCGAAGGGTTCGATTCGCTCGATGCGTTCCTGACGCACATGTGGGCGGTAACGATCATCGGCGCGCCCAAGAAATGGGCCGCGCAGGCCATCGAGAATCTGGAGAAAGAAGCGCGCGGCTGGTATGGCGGAGCCATCGGCATGATCTCGATGGACGGCGATATCAACACGGGCATCGCCATCCGCACCGTTCATCTGAAAGACGGCGAAGCGCGCTACGGCGCGGGCGCGACGCTGCTCTACGATTCCGATCCCGCCAGCGAAGATCGCGAGTGCTGGCTGAAAGCCACCGGCTTCTTCCGCGCGTTCAACGCTGAGAAAAAGGCCGAGCCCGCCTTCGCGCCGCGCGCCGAGGATGGCGCGGGCGTGCGGCTGTTGCTGGTGGATAACGAAGACTGCTTCATCCACACGCTGGCGAACTACGCGCGGCAAACCGGAGCGGAAGTGATGACCTATCGCTCCGGCTTCCCGCTGGATCTGATCGCAAAGATAAATCCGTCGCTGATTCTGGTCTCGCCCGGTCCCGGCCGTCCCGAGGATTTCGGCGTGCCCGAGCTGATCCGCCACGCGGCGCACCTCGGCGTTCCTGTTTTCGGCGTGTGCCTGGGATTGCAGGGCATGGTGGAGGCCTTCGGCGGCGAACTTGGGCGTGCTCGGCTATCCCGTGCACGGCAAGCCTTCGCTGATCCGCCATCGCGGCGTGGGCGTATTCGCCGGTCTGCCGGAGGAATTCCGCGTGGGCCGTTATCATTCGCTCTACGCGATTCGCGAGAAGCTCCCGAGCGTTCTGGAAATCACCGCCGAAAGCGACGACGGCGTCATCATGGGCGTGCGCCATCGCGAACTGCCGATGGAAGCCGTACAGTTTCATCCCGAATCGATCCTCTCGCTAGACGACAATTGCGGACTGCGCTTGATGGAGAATGTCGTGCGACAGTTGGGACGTGCCCGTTCGATAGCTACGCGTTAAACGCGCCCAAGCGGGCTCGCGCGCGTTTCTCGAACCAAAGTACTAAACACCTTAGTACTTGCCTGCGACAGCTTCATGCTTCATACTTAGCTGAATAATGGATTTTCAACCCTCCGACCTCCTTTTCATCGCGATCGTTCTGTGGATTGCAATCGAGCTCACCAACGGGGGTGGCGGTGGCCGCCGCTCGCCCGTCCCTGTCCGTTCGTAAGATCCCCGAAAATTCTCTTCTTGTTGTGGGCCTGTACTACTGGCTGACCGCTAATTCCACTTCTTGACGCGCGGCCACAGCGCCTGCATGGGCACCTTGAGCCCGCGGCAGTAGAATACATCGAAGTGTTGGTACGGCATCGAAAAGGGATGTTCCACGCGCGCAACTTTCTGTACGGAAACGAAAATCTGTTCCAGGGTTTCCTGCCGCTCATCCAACACGATCATGCTGTCGCCGTTGTAGTCACGAAATCCCCATAGATAATAGTTCTGGTGACCGCTGATGGCCTTCGGCAAGCCGTATTTTCCGCCGAAGAAGTCGATCGCGCCGGCCTGTCCGTAATTCTGCGCGAAGATCGCGGTTGTGACGCGGACGCCCGGTTCCAGGCCGTTATAGACCCGCGACACCGTCGCTGCCATTTCCTCCCATCCGAATTGATCGGCAAAGATCTGCGGCAGCGCGCCGAGGCTGTGGGTTTCAATCGCGGGCTGGCCAAGGTGCAGCGCCTTTGTGTACCGGATGTAGCTCTCGGGCGTGAGCACCGGAATGGCGAGCGGCGCAAGCACAGCGCCCGCCGCAACCATCGACATCGGCCAAGCGAGTTTCTGCCATGCGGGCTGTCTGCGGAACCGAACTTCCCAGACGACAGCACCGGCGGCGAACAATAGCGGGAAGGCCGGGTAGAGGTAGTAGACACGCGGACTCATTCCGACGATGATGATCGCTGTGAAAACCCAAGCCCAGCCCAGCGCCCGAAAGAGTCTTCCCGATTTCGTGCAGAAGAAAAACCAGAGTCCCGCCAGCCAGACAGGCAACGTAAGGGGATTCATGGTCAGGACCTCCTGACCAAGGAACTGCAACGGTCCGAGAGGAACGTCGCGCCCGCTGCGCCGAATATTGGCCTGTAGCTCAAGAAAAGGAAAGTGATGCCGGATGTTCCACAACAGATTCGGCAGGAAGATGACGAACGCCACGGCGCCGCCGATCAAAAACCAAGGGCTGACGAGCAAGCGGCGCTGCGGGGTCAGGACCAGCCCAACAACGAGGCCGGCTCCGAAGATCAGCATCGAATACTTGTTCTCGAGACCGAATCCTGCCAGGATGCCGAACCAGATCCAGAGCTTTTGGTTGCCGGTTTTCAGGATGCGCACGAATAGCCATGCGCAGCCCATCCAGAAGAGCGGCTCGAATGCGTTCATAGACAGGAAGTTGTCTATCGCAAGGACACCCGGCGCCACCAGGACCGCAAGAGCGGCGAGCACCTGCGCGTACCACGTGCCGCCCAGTTCGCGAGCGATAAGTGCCGTCAAGACTGCCTCGCCCGCTCCGGCCATGGCGGGCAATAGACGGATGGCAAGGAGTGAATCGCCCAGGAGCGATCGCTCGATCCAGGTGATCAACGCTATCAGCGGCGGCTGGTCGACGTATCCCCAATCCAGATGCCGGCTGCACGCGATGTAGTACAGTTCGTCGACGAAATATCCGTAGGTTCGAGCAGCGTAAAGGTGGACCAGGAACTTGCAGGTGGCCACACAGACAATCATGCCGTTGGCCGTTAGCCAAGGCTCGTGACCACCATCATGGTTCAAAGTCGCGGCGGCATCCATCGGAACGAACTCAGTTAAACGAGCTTAGGTATAAGACGTGAACTTCAGGTATAACAATTTTTCCCGGGAAGTTTTGGGCGCCGCCACGGGGAAGTTTGGTCGCGTCCCGCTCGCGACGGACGGCGCAGGATACCACTCGTGACCTTCACCGGAACGCTCGCCCATTCGAATGCCATACTTAAAGTACGCACTCGCCGGACGCGAGGAATCCCTTTTCCATGGCTGAAGTAATCGTAATCGGCGGAGGTCTGGCCGGACTCGCCGCTGCGGCGGCACTCGGCGGCGCGGGGCACTCCGTCACGCTCTTCGAGGCGCGCCCTTTCCCCGGCGGCCGGGCGACTTCCTACGAAATCGGGACGGGCGGCGAAACCGAGCGTATCGACAACTGCCAGCACATCCTGCTGCATTGCTGTCACAATCTGCTGGATTTCTACCGCCGTCTGGGCGTGCAGCAGAGCATTACGTTCCATCGCGAATTCACGTTCATGGAGCCAGGCGGCCGCACCAGCACGCTTAAAGCCGGTGCCCTGCCGGCGCCCGCGCACTTCACCGAATCTTTTCTGAAACTCACGTTTCTGAATTTCCGTGAGAAGCTCGCCGTGAGCCGCGCCCTTCTCGCCGTCAATCGCGAGAGCCTCCGCGACGACCTGGATCGCATTTCGATGCTCGATTGGCTTCGCGAGCAGCGCCAGCCCGAGCGCGCCATCGAACGCTTCTGGCGGCAGATTCTGGTCAGCGCCATCAATGAGGAACTGGACCGCATGGCCGCCGCGCACGGCTTGCAGGTGTTCCGACTCGGGTTCCTCGCGCGAACGGACTCTTATCAAATGGGCATCCCCGGTGTTACGTTGGGCGAGCTCTACAGCACTGAAATATGGGAACGCTTCCCCAATGTGCGCCTGCGCCTACGAACGCCCGTGGAGCGCGTAACTCTGGAGAACGTCTTTTCAGGCCTGTATGCAGCACAATACGGTTCGCCATGTTGTCACGCAAGGTCCCGATGGCGAACAGGAACACACGGCCGACTTCTACGTCAGCGCGCTGCCCTTCGAGCGTGTCGCGACGGTGATTCCCGATTTGCCGATCGACCTCGCTCCGTTCGAGCATTCACCCATCACCGGCATTCACCTGTGGTTCGACCGCCCGGTGACCAATCTCCCTCACGCCACTCTGCTGGACCGCACCATCCAGTGGATGTTCAACAAACGCGATGGCCGTTACCTGCAACTGGTAGTGAGCGCGTCGCGCAGTCTGGCAGCGATGCCGCGCGCCGACGTGATCGCGCTGGCTCTGCGCGAGCTGGCCGAATTTTTCCCCGCGGTGCACGAAGCCAAAATTGAAAAGGCGCACGTGGTTAAGGAAATTCGCGCCACCTTTTCCGCCAAGCCGGGCTTGGAGGCCTTTCGTCCCGTGTCGAAAACGCCGGTCTCGAATCTCTTTCTTGCGGGAGATTGGACGCGATCCGGCTGGCCCGCCACCATGGAAGGCGCCGTACGCAGCGGCTATTTGGCGGCCGAGGCGGTTGCGGCAGCCGCCGGACGCGCCCAGCCGTTTATGATTCCGGACTGATGCAGCCGTTTTACCGTCTTCCCAGGCGCATGCTATAGCTTCGGAAATCCGATAAACTGGGTAGACTTCCCTGCAATGAACTTAACCGCACTATTTATCAAACGGCCCGTGATGACGGTGCTGTTAATGATGGGTATCTTCATCTTCGGCATTGTCGGATATAGGTCCTTACCCGTCAGCGATCTTCCGAACATCGATTATCCGACCATCCAGGTGCAGGCCAACCTTCCCGGCGCGAGTCCGGATACCATGGCCTCTTCGGTGGCAGCGCCGCTCGAACGGCAATTCTCCACCATCGCCGGCCTGGACTCGATGACCTCCGCCAGTAGCCGCGGCTTTTTGACGATCACCATTACCTTCTCTCTTGATCGCGGCATCGATTCCGCCGCGCAGGACGTGCAGAACGGAATCGCCGCCGTCTCGCGCAAGCTGCCTCCGAACATGCCCGCGCCGCCTTCCATGCAGAAGGTGAACCCCGCCGACCAGGCGATCATGCAGATCTCGCTGAACTCTGATTCGCTGCCGGCCACGATGGTCGATGAATACGCCGAAACCATCGTGGCGCCGCGCATCTCCACCACCAGCGGCGTATCGCAGGTGGCTGTGGGCGGGCAGGCAAAATTCGCCGTGCGCATCCAGCTGGATCCGGACAAGCTTGTAAATCGCGGCATCTCGCTCGAAGACGTGCAGGCCGCCATCAATCGGCACAATGCCAACAACCCCACCGGCACCCTGTACGGCTCGCAGCAGGCATTCACGGTGGAAGCCAAGGGCCAGTTGGAAACCGCGCAGCAGTATCGCCCGATCATCGTGACCTACCGCAACGGCTCGCCGGTGCGCCTGCAGGATTTGGGAGACGTCCAGGACGGGATCCAGAACGATAAGCAGATCAACTGGTTCGTGGGCGACGGCAAGACGAGCCGCTGCATTAACCTGGCGATCTACAAGCAGCCCGGCACCAATACGGTGGAGATCGTGGACCACCTCAATGCGCTCATGCCGGAATTCCGTGCGCAGCTTCCGCCCGCCATTCACCTGGACACCTACATCGACCGGTCGCAGAATATTCGCGAATCGGTGCAGGACGTTAAATATACGCTGGGCTTGGCCATGGTGCTGGTCATCCTGGTGATCTTCGTCTTCCTGCGCAACGTTTCGGCCACCGTCATTCCCTCTCTCGCGCTGCCGCTCTCCGTCGTCGGGACCTTCGCGGTGATGTCGTTCTTCAATTACTCCATCGACAATCTTTCGATGATGGCGCTGACGCTCGCAGTCGGCTTCGTGGTGGACGACGCCATTGTCGTGCTGGAAAACATTGTCCGGCATATGGAAATGGGCAAGACGCGGTTCGAAGCCGCGCTGGAAGGCGGACGCGAGATCGGCTTCACCGTCCTTTCCATGACGCTGTCTCTCACCGCCGTCTTTATTCCGATTCTGTTCATGAGCGGAATCATCGGCCGGTTGTTTCATGAGTTTGCCATCGTCATCATGACGGCCATCGTACTTTCCGGAATCATCTCGTTAAGCCTCACGCCGATGATGTGCAGCCGCTTCCTACAACCACCCTCCGAACACCACAACGCGCTTTTCCGCATGACGGAAAAAGCGTTCGATATGTGGCGCGATAGCTACGCGTGGACGCTGAACATCGTCGTCCGCCAGAAGTTCATCACGCTGTTGGTGGCCGCCGGGACGCTGGTGGCAACCGTCTATCTGTACGGCATCGCGAAGACCGGGTTCATTCCGAATCAGGATAGCGGCCTCATTACCGGAACAACGGAACTGCCGCAGGACACCGCGTTCGACAACGCGATCAAGACGCAGCGCGCCGCCGCCGAAATTATTGAGAAGGACCCCAACGTGGACGTCTTCACGGTGAGCGCGTCGGCCGGCAACGGCAACAACTTCAACATTCGCCTGAAGCCGCGCGACGAACGCGCGCTCTCTGCCGATCAGATCATCGCCGAACTGCGTCCCAAGCTCGCGAAAATCCCCGGAGGCCGCATTTATCTGCAAAATCCGCCCGTGGTTCGTATCGGCGGATTCGCCGCCCGTAGCGCCTACGTGGTCACGCTGCAAGGGCAGGAAATGACGGAGCTCTATCGCAGCGCGGCGGCGTTCGAACGCCGTATGCACGATATCCCCGGCCTGGTGGACGTCAACAGCAACCTGCAGATTCAGAGCCCGACCGTGACGCTCGACATCGATCGCGACCGCGCGGCCACCATGGGCGTCACCGCCGATCAGATTCAGGATTCGCTCTACAGCGCCTTTGGCGCGCGCCAGGTTTCCAGCATCTTCACGCCCACCAACGACTATCAGGTGATCATGGAGTGGCTGCCGCAGTATCAGCGCGGCCCCAGCGACCTCAGCAAGTTGTACATCCGCTCGCTCACCGGCAAGCTGGTTCCACTCGATTCGGTGACCACCCCGCGCCAGACCGTCGGCCCGCTCAGCGTCAACCACATGGGCCAGACGCCCGCCGTCTCCATCGCCTTCGATTTGGCGCCGGGTGTGGCTCTGGGCGACGCGGTGGCGCGCATTCAGGATGCCGCGCGCACTTCCCTGCCGCCCACCATCCGCACCACATTCCTGGGCGCGGCGGCCGCGTTCCAGTCGTCCATGCAGGGCATGGGCCTGCTGCTCGCCATGGCGATCCTGGTGATCTACATGGTGCTCGGTATTCTGTACGAAAGCTTCATACACCCGCTGACCATTCTTTCCGGATTGCCTTCGGCGGGCCTGGGCGCGCTGCTCACGCTCATCCTGTTTAAGGACGAGCTCAACATCTACTCGTTCGTCGGCATCATCATGCTGGTGGGCATCGTCAAAAAGAACGCCATCATGATGATCGACTTCGCGCTGGAAGTGCAGCGCACCGAAGGCACGCCTCCCGCCGACGCCATCATCGAAGCCTGTCTGGTTCGCTTCCGCCCGATCATGATGACCACCATGGCCGCATTGGTCGGAACGCTGCCCATCGCCCTGGGCCAGGGCGCGGGCGGCGAAGCGCGGCGTCCTCTGGGACTCGCGGTGGTTGGCGGACTGGTCGTCTCGCAGTTGCTGACGCTGTACATCACGCCCGTCATCTACATCTACATGGAGCGCTTCCGCAGCCTGGGCTCGCGCTTCAAACGCAAGAAGCCCGCGATCGTGCGGCCGGAGCCGCATCCGGTGCACGGCTAGTCGCCCCGCGTCATCGTCGAATACGTCGGTTGGTCATCCGCGGCCGGCCAGCCCCGGTCGCGAGACCGGAGACCCAAATTCCATAAGGAATCGTAATCCCCACCTTGACCGGTGGGCTTGCCATGTACCTTCGTCGCGTTTGCCACACACTCTTCACAGAGTCTCGTCAGCCAGGGATACATGCCTGATCTTCGCAGACCCATCCCATCACACACTGGCCAATTCCTTGCGAGAATGGACACTTGACCCGCGCACTGGCTCACTTCCTGACGACAGCCACGTATGACGATCTCCCCGCTGCTGTTCGCGCGGAAGCGCAGCGCGCCGTTCTCGATTGGCTGGGAGCCTGCATGGCCGGATCGTCCGAGCCTCCCGCCCGCGCCATGCAAAAAATCGTCGCGCGCTTCGGATCTTCGAACGAAGCCACCGTGTTCGGCGCCGCCCGCTCGTCCGCCGAAGGAGCCGCCCTTGCCAACGGCGTCTCTTCTCACGTCCTGGAGCTCGACGACGTGCATCGCGGAGCCACCCTGCACGCCGCCGCGCCCATTATCCCGGCCGCACTCGCGTGCGCCGAGCGCGAACACGCCGATGGCCGCGCTTTTCTCTGCGCGGTCGTTGTCGGATACGAAGCCGCGCTACGCATCGGCGAGGCCGTGAATCCCAGCCATTACCGCTTCTGGCATCCCACCGGAACCGCCGCCACCTTCGGAGCCGCGGCCGCCGCCGGATCGATCCTCAAACTGAATCCGCAGCAGATGACCGACGCGCTGGGCAGCGCGGGCACGCAAGCGGCGGGTCTGTGGGAATTCAACGCCGATGGCGCCATGAGCAAGCCTTTGCATCCGGCGAAGGCCGCGTTCAACGGATTGCTCTCCGCGGATCTCGCACGCGAAGGCTTCACCGGAGCGTCGAAAATCCTGGAAGGCGAACGCGGCTTTTTTCGCGCCATGAGCGAATCGCACGATCCTTCGCGCCTCACCGATGGGCTCGGCCAGCATTGGAAGATTCTCGAGAATTGCTACAAGATGCACGCCTGCTGCGGCCACACGCACACGGCTATCGACATGGCGATCGATATTCGCAACCAGAGCCGCGGTCATAAAGATGGGGCCGCTCTCCACATAGACTTGATCGAATCCGTTGAAGTACAAACCTACGCACCCGGTCTCGCGATTGTGAAGGAAGCCAATCCATCGTCGCCATCGAAAGCGCGTTTCAGTTTGGCCTACACGGTCGCGGCGGCTCTCGCCGAAGGGAGCTGCGGCCTTGAACAATTCAGCGACACCCGTTTTGGCCCGGACGGCGTGCGCGAACCCGTGATCGCCCGTCTCCTGCCGCGCATTTCCATCAAAGCCGTAGACGATCTAACCGCACGCTATCCCGCGTCGTGGCCTGTGCGCATCAAGGTGACGTATCGGGACGGCCAAGTCGAAACTCGCGAGGCGGATTTCCCGCGCGGGAATCCTGAAAACCCGGTAACAACCGCATTGCTCGAAACGAAATTCACCTCGCTGATTGAGCCGCGCTTCGGCTCGTCCGTCGCGCAGAGTGCGCTCGAAGCGGCGCGCTCCATCGAATCCTGCCGCGACGTCGCGAAGTTATTTTCCGGAATCGAACGTGCCTCCGGAGCCGCATGAAAGACGGCGTAATGAAGGACATCAACCCGCGCGTCCACGAATTCGAGGAGTACCGGCGCGCCATCCGCGACCTCTGCAGCCGCTTCGACAATCAGTATTGGCAGAAGGTGGACGAGAACTCGTCCTACCCGGAAGAATTTATTGGTGCACTGACCGAAGCCGGCTGGCTCGCGGCGCTGATCCCCACTGAGTATGATGGCGGCGGACTGGGAATCACGGAAGCGTCCGTCATCCTCGAAGAGATCAATCGCTCCGGCGCGAACTCCGGCGCGTGCCACGCCCAAATGTACGTAATGGGAACGCTGCTGCGACACGGCTCGCCGGAACAGAAGCAGCGCTATCTTCCGCGAATCGCCGCGGGAAAACTTCGTCTGCAATCGTTCGCCGTCACCGAGCCCACCACGGGCACTGACACAACCAAAATCAAAACCTTCGCCACAAAAAAAGACGGCCGCTACCTGGTCAACGGCCAAAAGGTTTTCATCTCACGCGTGCAGCATTCGGATCTCATGCTATTGCTGGCGCGCACCACCCCTTTGGCCGACGTGAAAAAGAAAACCGACGGCCTCTCCGTTTTCCTCATCGATCTGCGCGCGTCAGGCTTGCAGGGCAACGCGGGACCGGGCATCACTCTGCGCCCCATTCGTACCATGATGAATCACGAAACCAACGAAGTCTTCTTCGACAACTTCGAAATCCCCGAGGCGAATCTGATCGGCGAGGAAGGCAAAGGCTTCCGTTACATTCTCGATGGCATGAACGCCGAGCGTATCCTGATCGCCGCCGAATGCATCGGCGACGGCTACTGGTTTATCGACCGCGCGCGCAAGTACGCGCAGGACCGCGTCGTGTTCGATCGACCTCTGGCGCAAAACCAAGGTGTGCAGTTTCCCATCGCCCGAGCCTATACGAACGTCCGCGCGGCCGACCTGATGCGCTGGGAGGCCTGCCGCCTGTTCGACGCGGCCCAACCCTGCGGCGCGGAAGCGAACATGGCGAAGCTGCTGGCAGCGGATGCGTCCTGGGAGGCGGCCAACGTCTGTGTACAAACACACGGAGGCTACGGCTTCGCGGCCGATTACGACGTGGAGCGCAAGTTCCGCGAGACGCGCCTCTATCAGGTGGCTCCGATTTCCACGAATCTGATTCTTTCTTATGTGGGCGAGCATGTCCTCGGCATGCCGCGCTCTTTCTAAAATCTGGTCTTGTTAAAACTTGGTCTTGTTAAAACGATGTCATCCTCCGAACTTCCTCTCTCCGGCATACGCGTTGTCGCTTTGGAGCAAGCCGTCTCCGCGCCGTTTTGTTCTCGCCAATGCGCCGATCTCGGCGCCGACGTCATCAAGGTGGAACGTCCCGATGGCGGCGATTTCGCGCGCGACTACGACGGCGACCTGCGCGGCCTCTCCGGCCACTTCGCGTGGCTCAATCGCGGTAAGCGTAGCATCGTGCTCGATCTGAAGCAGGATCACGATCGCGCGGCATGCCGCGAGCTGATCGATCGCGCCGACGTCTTTCTCCACAACCTCGCACCCGGCTCCGTGGAGCGCCTCGGCTTCGGTTACGATGCCTGCCACGCGCGCAATCCGCGCCTGATCTGGTGCGGCATCTCCGGCTACGGACCCGATGGTCCCTATCGCGATAAGAAAGCCTACGACATGTTGGTGCAGGCCGAATCTGGCGTCGTGAGCCTCACGGGTTTTCCGGAGGCCGCCGCGAAGGTCGGCGTTTCCATCGCGGACATCACTTCAGGAATGTACGCCTATTCATCGATCCTCGCCGCGCTGCTGCAGCGCCATCGCACCGGCGAAGGCGAGCGCATCGATATATCGATGTTGGAATGTCTGGTCGAATGGACCGCACCGCAAATGTATAAATATCTGGGAACCGGGTCCGTCCCTGCGCGCGTCGGCATCCGCCACAGCGGCATCGTCCCCTATGGAGCTTTCAAATGCGCCGATGGACTGGTCACCTTCGCCATCCAGAATCAGCGCGAATGGCGCCGCCTGTGCGAAACCGTTTTCGAAAACGCGGCGATGGCCGACGATCCGCGCTTCGCCACCAACTCCGATCGCCTGAAAAATCGCGCCGAGCTCGAAACGTGGATCGAACAATACTTCTCTCATCTCACCGGCGTCGAGATTGTCACGCGATTGGAGCGTGCCGAAATCGCCAACGCCACACTCAACGACATCCCCGCCGTAGTCGCGCACGCCCAACTCGCCGCCCGCGGACGTTGGACCGAAGCCGATTCGCCCGTGGGCGCGATCCCCGCCGCTGGTGCCGCCTCACAATTTGCAGCACGCCTCGCCGCGCATGGGAAAAATCCCGGCACTCGGCGAGCACACCGCAGAAATCCTGGCCGAGCTCGGCCTCAAGTCTTAGTTCTTTTTCAAGGAGCCTTCCATGGGACGCTGTTTTGAAGATTTCGTGCCCGGCACTGTAATGCGCCACGAACTTGGCCGCACCATCAGCACCACCGATAACACGTGGTTCACGCTGCTGACCGTGAACACCAACCCCATCCACTTCGACGCGCATTATTCGGCGCAAACCGAATTCGGCAAGCCGCTGGTGAACTCCACGCTCACCTTGGCGATCGTCACTGGGCTTTCCGTCGCCGATATTTCGCGCCACGCTGTGAATCTCGGCTGGGATGAAGTCCGCCTGCCGAATCCCCTCTTCGAAGGCGACACGCTCTATGCGGAGACCGAAGTCCTCAGCGCGCGCTCCTCGAAGTCGCGCTCTAACATGGGCGTGGTGGAAGTCAAAACCACGGGCTTCAATCAGGACGGAGTGCCGGTGATCACCTATCGCCGCTCCATTCTTGTCTACAAGCGTGGGCACGAACCGCAACCGGCCAGCGCGAAAATCGGCAAGGCTTAAAACGCCAGGCGATTCATCAAACGCAAAGAACAGGGCAGGCTGCTTGCCCGATGATGCTGTACGTTTCGGTGCGAAGGCGCCCCAGCGTCTGGTCCGTTCGACCGTGTCCGATCACCAAGAGATCCGCATCTTCCTCGCTTGCGCGTTCCGCGATTGTATCGGCAATAGACCCCACCAGCACGGTCAAAGGAATGTCGGCCGCCACGCTGGGGACCGCTTCCGCGCGCAGCGCTTCGATGCGGGCTTCAGCGGCCTTGCGCTGCTGCTCCTGCAGCTCGCCTTCCGCGCGTATGGCGGCGAAATCGGAAATAGGAGGCGTCACGTGCAGTAATTCCAAAGCTGCCCCGACCAGTTCGGCGAACTGTACGGCCCATCGAATCTGGCCGACACTCTCCCTGATGCCTTCCACGCAGCAAATAATTTTTTCTGGGATTTTACGCGGATTCGCCTCCGCCGCATGCGCCGCCGTCCACACCGGACACGGAGCAGCGTGCAGAACCTTCGCGGCGATTGATCCGGTCAGTGCGCCCAGCACGGCTCCGTGGCCGTGCGTGGGCATCATGATCAAATCCACAGCGTTCTCGCGCGCGAAGGAAATAATCTGCTCGGCGGCTTCGCCTGATCGCACCACACGCTCCACTTGCAATCCGTGCGTTTCCGCAACGAAGGCTCCCTCCAGCCGCGCCTTCGTGCTGATCTCCAGATCGTTGGCATAATCGGGCCGCGGACCGCGGCCGGCCCAGATCGGCGGCACCACGCATAGCAGCGTCAGCTTCGCATCAAAGCGATGCGCCAACGCGCTTACATACGGTGCAGCCATGTTCGTCTGCCCGGAAAAATCAACAGGAAAGAGAACGTGACGCAAGTTTGGAATAGGTTGCATTGGTCGCGGGAGCTTCGCAGCATTCGCTGCGAAACTGCAAATCAGAAGTGTCGATCGGGAAGACGGACGCGACGAACAATTTGTTACGTCTCTTTTTACTTCTTCGGCGGAGGAATCGAGTCTGGACCGAAATTCAAGGACCCGCCGCCTTCACTTATATAATTGATGTTCCACGAAGGAATCTCTACCACGACGTCGCCTGTCACCACCGCCTGGCATCCCAGTCGCGAGTGCAGCGTCAACCCCGGAGCCATATCCAGGCGATCCAATTCGTCATCATCGGGAGGACTCAAGGCATTGTCCGTATCGTCCTTGACGATCACGTGGCACGTTGTACACGCGCAGCTTCCGCCACAGGCATGCTCCAGTTGAATGCCGAAATTCAGCGCGACATCCAGAAGGGATTCCGGCTTCCCATGATGCTCATACGGCAGTTTCCCCGACTCAAACTCGACCGTGCGGTCGATGTTCACGAACTTAACTTTGGGCACACTTTTATTGTAGCGATGCGCTCCAAGCCAAAGCCGTTCACGGCAGCTAGGAGTGCCCTCTGTTCAGGACGAAGTCCGCTTGCGGACTTCGATGTTCAGGCGCTTGATCTTCTGATTCAGCGTGGAAAGCGGAATGCGCAGCGCCTCCGCGGCCGCCGTCTGGCTCCAGTCGGACGCTTCCATCTGCTCGATGATCTTGCGGCGTTCGTAGTCGGCCACCAGTTCGAACAACGACGCGTCCGCCGGCAGGTGTCCGCTGTCGTCGCGACGGATGCGCAGACCGCGCGCTTCGAGCAAATGATCCGGCAAGACGGACGCCGGCACCGGAGGCTGGGTCGCCAGCACCACCGCGCGCTCCACTACGTTCTCCAACTCGCGCACGTTGCCCGGCCAGGTATGATCCATCAGCACCTGCATGGCTTCGGAATCGAACTCCAGCCGCGAGCGCCGATGTTCGTCCAGGAGCTTTTCGTTCTCGCGGCAATATTTCGTAAAAAAATGATCCACCAGCGGCGGGATGTCTTCTTTGCGATCCCTCAGCGGCGGCAGCGCGATGTTGATTACGTTCAGCCGGTAATACAGATCCTCGCGAAACTTTCCGTCTTCCACCAGCTTCTTCAGCTCCGCATTGGTCGCCGCCACGATGCGCACATCCACCTTCACCGTTTCGGTCGAGCCCAGCGGCATGAACTCGCGCTCCTGAATCACGCGCAGCAGTTTGGTTTGCGTCTCCAGCGAAATCGTGCCGATCTCGTCGAAGAAAATCGTCCCGCGATCCGCAGTCTCAAAGTATCCTTTACGCGAAGTGACCGCGCCCGTGAACGCTCCCTTCACGTGGCCGAACAACGCGCTTTCGAGTAGATCCGGCGGTACCGATCCCGAATGCACCGGCACGAACGGACGATCCGCGCGCGCCGAATGCGCGTGAATCGCGTTCGCGATCAGCTCTTTGCCCGTACCCGTTTCGCCCGTGATCAGAATGGTCGCGCGGCTGGATGCCACCTGCGCCACAAGATCCAGGATCTTCAACATGCGGTCGCTCTTGCCAACGATGTTCGGGAAGCTGGAGCGCTCATGCAGCGCGCGCTTCAACTGCTCGTTCTCGGCTTCCAGGCGTCGCTTCGAGATCATCCGGTCGATCTCGATCAGCAGCTTCTCGTTATCCCACGGCTTGGAAAAATAATCGTTGGCGCCGCGCTTCAGCGCCGCCACCGCCGTCTCTACGGAGCCATACGCGGTGATCAGGAAAATCGGCGTGTCCTGATCGCGCACGCGTACTTCGTCCAGCACTTCCAGCCCACTTTTATCGGGCATCATCAGGTCCAGCAAGACCAGGTCGTAGTTCGCGGATTCCAGCCGCTTCAGGCCTTCCGTTGCGTTCGACGCAAGCGTCACGCGATAGCCCTCGGAGGCCAGCAGCACCTCCAGACTTTCGCGGATGTCCGGTTCGTCGTCAATCACCAGAATGGAGCCGCGCGAACGTTCCTCGGCGTCTATATCCGGCGGCAAATCGGGAAGAGTTGTGTCCATTAACGGGTCAGAGACTCACTGAATAAAAGGCTTGGGGATATTTTTGGCACCGCTCGCGACAACGGGTCCCACAGCGGCGCGTCCATCTGCGCGCAACGAAGCACCGCCCTGAACAGATGCCGTTTGCACCTTAGCCGCCTCAGTGGAACTGCTGGAAACCGCATTCGTCGAAAACGCAGGCACCGTTCGGGCCGCCACCGGCGTCTCGAATGTCTCGAACTTGGTCCGCGCCGCGCTCGCTTCCGGCACAAGGGCCATTTCGGGGAACGTCACCACAAAGCGTGTGCCCGCGCCCACTTCGCTGTTCACTTCGATTTCGCCGTTGTGTTCCTTCACAATGCCGTACGTCACCGAAAGCCCCAGGCCCGTGCCGCGCCGCGCGGCCTTGGTCGTGAAGAAAGGATCGAACACGCGCGCCAGATGCTCCGGAGCGATCCCCGAGCCGCTATCGGCCACCGTCACGCGCACCACCCCATCGCTCGCTTGGGTTTTCACGGCCAGCACTCCGCCCGCTTCCATCGCGTCGCGAGCGTTGAGGAATAGATTGAGAAAAATCTGCTGCAGCTTGCCGGTGTTGCCCTTGACGCGCGGCAGCGTCTCGTCGAACGCAACCTTGACCTCGATCGCGGCCTTCGCCAACTGATGCTCAATCAGCGTGAGCGTTTCGGTGAGCACCTTATTCAGGTCTACGCCCACAAATTCCGTAGTCGCGGTGCGCGAAAAATTCAGCAGCGAATTGACGATCTCGCTCGCGCGGAACGTTTGCTTGGCTATCTTTTCCAGCAGTGGCGCTTTCTCTGCATCACCCGCAATCTGCTTCGCCAGCATCTGAGCATACGTCGAGATCACCGCCAACGGCGTGTTCACTTCATGCGCCACGCCCGCCGCCAGCAACCCGATCGAGCTCAGCTTCTCCGTCTGAATCAGGCGGCGCTCCATCTCGTCGCGATCCGTTACATCGTCAAAAATAATCAGCCGCCCGATGTGCGACCCTTCCTTCGATACCAGCGGCGCCACCGCCACGTTCACGGTACTGATCGCCGCGCCCGCCTCGCGCCTTGGAGCCCTCATCGGAAACTTGTAAATGTTATGAATGCCGGTCGCTTTATCGGAGCGGTTCAATTCCAGGCACAGATCTTCGTCCAACAGTTCGCGCAAATACCGGCCCACGGCTTCCCCGCGATGGACGCCCGTCAGCTTCTCCATCTGCGGATTCCAGCTCTCCACGCGACCTTCCAGGTCGGCCGCCAGAATGCCCACATGAATCGACTCGACAATATTTTCCGAAAATTCCTTCAGCCGCTCGTACTCTTCCACCTTATTTTCGAGCGACCGGTAAAGCATCGCGTTATCGATCGCGATGCCGACGTAGCCTGAGAGCGTGATCAACAGCTCCACGTCGTCGCTCGAAAGGAAATCGCCCGTCTCCGTGCGGCCCACGCCCAGGTAGGCGATGGTGCGGCCGCGCGCCGCGCACGGCAGGTAATACGTCAGGTCGAGCTCCGCAATTGTCCGCCGCACCGTTACGGGCCAATGATGCGACACCACGTCCAGCATGTTGCGCGTGCGCTCGAAAAACAGGTACGGCTTATCGGGACGCGATTCCAAAAAGCTCAAGTCCAAGCCATAGGGCAGATGATCGGTCTGCTTGCCTTGCCGATTGCTCGCCAGCTCCAGCTTGAATTCGTTGTCGTTCTCGTCATGAACAAAGAACGCCACGTGCCGGATGCCCAGCGTACGCACGATGCGGTCCGCCACCGTCTCCAGCATCTCGCCGAGATCCGTCGGCGATCCCAGCTCGCGCGCGAACTCGATCAGCGTGCGGCGGTAATCGTAACGATCTTTATAAAAGTAGTAGCGATCCATCTGCTCCTGGATCCAGTTACGGATCGGCTGGAACACGAACGCGGCGATCAGGATCAGCGCAACCATCGCCGTGCCGCTCAGCTCGCCCGCGCCGCGCACGGAGAAGATCAGGCCGTAGAACACACCGACGACGCACAGCGTTGCCAGCGTATAAACGTAGCCTTCCTGGAAAATGATGTCGACGTCCATCAGCCGGTAGCGTAGAATCGCGTACGCCCACGTAAGCGGGATAAAAGGCAGCGAAAGCACCGCCAGGTTCATCGCGTGCGTCGGAACCACGCCGGCGATAAACGGAATCACGTAGAACAAGGTGAACGGCAGTATCCCGATCACGGCGCCGTTGCGCAGCCATACCAATTGCCGCCGTACAATCGCGTCCTCGGCGTGCCGCAGCTGTACCGTCAGCACGGCGCCGCCCGCCAGATACATCGCACTGAGGAATCCCAGCCACACCCGATCCACCAGCCATCGCGTTTCCAACAGCGGAGCCGCGCTCGCCAGCCATCCGTACACGAAGCCGAGATTCAGCGCCAGCAGCACCGCACCGGGGACGTACAGCAACGCAAACATCCCCTTGCGCCGGATCCATTTTTGCGGCTCCGGGAACATGCAGCAGAAATGCAGGAATAGCGTCGGCGCCAGGAACCCCGCCACCAGATTCCCCAGATAAATGACCTTGTCGAAATTATTCAGCTTGCCCGAATAATGGAAGGTCGAGAGAACGAAGCTCGCCAGGCACAAAAAGAAAAAGTGTAACGATCGCGCCGCGCCCACGCGCCGGAAGTACACAAACAAACCGATAGCCAGATACACCAGCCCTACGGCGTATTGATAGAAGAGCGTGGAATCACGCTCGGCCTCGCCGATAATCACGTTGAACGTGACCTCGATGCCGTCGCGCGTCACCTTGTAGTCGGCCTTTTTCCAGGCGCCCAGCCGAGCCATGATCGCCGTGACGTCTTCGGCCTGCTGTACCGGCACATCGGCGATCGATTCCAGTTCGTCGCCCTTGCGGATGCCCGCCTTCTGCCCCGGGCTCCCCGCGGCCACGTATACCGCCGTGATCGAGGAGTTCTGCTCGGAGCCGTGCTGCTGCTCAATCCAGGTGACGCCGTCGTCGGGCAGGTGGAAACGGCTCTGCTGCTGGAAATTGATCGCGGCGGCCACCACCAGGGCCACCGTCACAATCATCAGCAAAGCATTCCCGAACTGTTGTTTCAGCTCTTTCATGCCGACCCGCCAACAAGAGACACTACATCGCTATTTTGGTAGCACGTTTATGACCAATGGAAATCCCACTTTTCCTATTGAAAAGTATGGCACTTTTTCGCGAGGACCGCCGCCCTCTATGATTCTTGGAAGATAGGATTCCACCGTCGGGAAGACGTTAACGAACCCGAGGCCCAACCGTCCAGGATAATCCTAGAACTCCGAAGACCTCGTTCTGGTTGGAGGAGTAGCCGGTGACGCTGAAGCTGCCATGGACGTTCTCGAAAGCACTGACCCAGTGAACGTAGCGGATCTGAGGGGACAAACGAACGTGCCCCAAGTTGAAGTCCAGGCCTCCGGCGAACACCAGACCGTGCGTGTCGCTGTAGCTCGTCGGACTTCGCTGATTGGAAAAGTATGTATAGGTAGACGACGGCGGGTCTGTAGTTATTCCGGTGAGAACCGATCCTGACGACACGTCCGTCCCGCTAACGTTCCGCAGCGCCCATCCAACGCCCACAAAAGGACGGATGGGCACTGGCACGTGATACTTCAGGATTAGCGGGAACTCCCACGAATTTGCACGCTCCCGTGTGATACTGCCTCCGGACAGGTAGGAGCCGCTCGACGCGGTAAACCCAATGCGCCGGTACAATGCGTCGAACTCCACCGACAAATGCTTGGGAAGACTGACATCCACCATAGGACCCACGATGTAGCGTTTGGACTCGGCGGAGGGGCCGAAGTCACTGGAATATTCGTTCGTGGCACGCAAACCTCCCGCCACCCCTAAGGAAACTTGTTGCCCAACCGCCCGCTGTTGAGCAGTAAACAGAATCAGCGCAACGCCGGAAGCGTACGGTAATAATCGCATGCGGATATCCTCAGCACACCGGGGTCCAGCAGTGTGCCCCGCGAAGGGAAGAGACTCCGCTTCGTCGATCTACTTCGCCGCCAGTGCACTCTCCACACTCGCGGGCAGCTTGCTCCGATTCGAGACGAACTGCGCCACCTGCCACATCTGCTCTTCGCTCAACGATTCCTTATATCCCGGCATGCCCGTCAGCCGGATGCCATTGGCCACCACCCAATAGTTCTGCCCCACTGGGTCGTTGCCCATCACCTTGCGTTCAAAAAACTGCGGGGGATCGGGGAACATGCCCTTCGCGGCGTTCGTCT
This sequence comes from Terriglobia bacterium, assembly GCA_963699945.1. Lineage (GTDB taxonomy): Bacteria > Acidobacteriota > Terriglobia > Bryobacterales > Bryobacteraceae > Palsa-187. The sequence goes on along the minus strand of CAVOVW010000001.1, from coordinate 618,047 downwards.
TCGACGATCCCGGCAGGCCGTGGCAGTCCACGCACTGCTCTCGGTAAACCTTCGCGCCCGCCAGCAAATTTTCCTCGGTCGCGGGCAACCCCGCCTTCGCCGGAGCCTCGCGCGCAATCTTCGCCTCCACCGCCGCGCCCGCCAGCAATTGCTCGAACGGAATCACCGGCCCATTCACCGCCACCGGCACGTATCCGAAGCGCAGATACATGAACACCGCAGCCGGCAGCACGATCCAGCCAATCAGCATCCCGATGAAGAAAACTTTCACAGGGACTATTCTAGCGAGGGAAAAGGAGTCAGAAGTAAGAAGTCAGGAGTCAGGAGCCGAACTCCTCGGTGAGCTTTGCTGAGTGGCGCGCTGAGGTCCCCAATCTCCCTAGATTTGCGCAACCCCGGAAGCTAGTGTTATGCGGCGATACGTTCGCATTCTATCTCCTGACTTCTGACTCCTGTTTCCTCGTCTCCAAATGAGATAACATGACAAATCGAAAAGGAGCATCCATGAAGACCACCACCTTTGCCGCTTTCGCCGCTCTCACGGCGCTGCTCGGAGCCACCACCGCGCGCGCTGAACAAGGACTCATCCCTCAAAAGGCCATCTCGCTCGACATGGCACTCGCCATGACACGCGGCTCTCTCGACAAGTGCCGGTCAATGAATTATCACTGCGCGATCAGCGTACTGGACGCCACAGGCCGCACGATTATCGAGATGCAGGATGACGGCGCGATGTTGCATCGTCTGGAGGTAGTGCACAAAAAGGCCTACACGGCGCTGGTCTATCGCAAACCTTCGAAGGACGTAGTGGAGGGTTGGTCGAAGAAGACCGCGATGCCCACGCCGCTTCTAGAAGGCACGGAGCCGAATCCGCCCATCGCGGGCACCATCGACATGGGCGGCGGCCTGCCGATCAAAGTCGGCAACGACACCATCGGCGCGATCGCTGTCAGCGGAGCCCCCGGCTGGGACATGGACGAAGCCTGCGCGAAAGCGGGGCTGGACAAGATCGCGGACAAGCTGAAGTAGGTAAGTCACGGCGGAGGCCCGATCGGGGCCTCCGTACACATGAAACACCGGCTAGTTCTTGACGGTCAACGCATCCGAGTCGATAGCTTTCTTACCGGTTATCCCTTCCAATCCCTTCAAAACGCCGCGATAGTCGTTCTTATCGCACTGCATTGCAAAGCCACCTTTTTTATCACCGTCCACCCAAGTAAGTCCGACGAAATGCTTCTTTGATTTGGTGAGCGCCATCAACGCCCCTATGCCGAACGAGATGACTGCAAGACCGATTGCCGCGCCAACTCGTCGATGCACATCCTGCCCATAGCTAATCTCGGTGATTGTTGATGGCTTGATGTCAATCACGCTTGCCTTGCCGTTGACTATTTGAATTATGTCGGAGTCAAAATGGAGCCTGACACCGGTGCCGGTCTTTAGGTCCGGCACAGAACCTCCGTCATAGGTGACCTTGTACCCGCTGTCCGCAGCAAAGGCCACGGCCGGAATCACCAAGCAAAGTACTGCTGCTATCAAACGCTGCATTCTGCCTCCTCGGGGAACATTAGCGCATCGGTGTACGCGTAATTAGCGCGAATTACGCGGGTATTGAATTGTTTAAAGAACCTGTTCATTATGAACATCGGACATTTCCTCGAAGGGCCTTAGCCCACGGGCCGATATTCCCCGAACGAAGTATGCTCAAAGCATGGACCTACGTTCCGCTCCTAACAACGAAGACGATCTCGTAACCGTGTTCAGCATGTCCGAAGGCGGCACCAACGAAATGGAGGTACAAACCGTTCAGCAGCTCCTGGAATCCAGCGGCATCCCCACGGTTTTGGTCGGCGATTCGCCGCTGCCCAACTTCTCCGAGGAAATTCGCGTGGCGAAAAGCGACGCGGAACGCGCCGAGCAAATAATTGCCGATGCGCTGGCAATGGGCCCAAGAGGCGCAAGCGAAGCGGAAGCCGAAGGCGAGCGCTAGTCGTTCGAGATCAAAGTCCCGTGCGTGAGAGTCTGTGTAAAAGTATTGGCACAGGATCGCCTATTGGTCGCGGCTCGGTACGCTATGGATTCAAGATAACGCCGCCGCCGAGCCGTGACCGAAGGGAGCGATCCAACGCCCGTCTCGTGAGCGCGGGGCTACGAACTTATTCACGATATCCAGAGCCCCAAGCTGACGCATGGGGCTTTCTAAATCCCGTCCCGCGCCGGGCGGTTTTCCTCCACCCTCCTCCGTGCTAGCGTAGACAAGTCATGAAACCGTCGCGCCTCGCCCGCAAGTATCTGTTCGCCGCTGCCGTTTGCGTCGCGTCCCCCATGCTTCCCGCCCAATGGCTCGGCTACAAAGCCCCCGGCGCGCCGCGCACCGCCAACGGCAAAGTAAACATGACCGCTCCGGTTCCCAAGCTCCCCGACGGCCACCCCAACCTTGCCGGCACGTGGGAAAGCGAAGAAGGTTATTTCCTCGACCTCGCCAAGGACCTCAAGCCCGGCGAGCTCATGATGACGCCGTGGGCCGCGGCCCTGCAGCACGAGCGCGAATCCAGCCTCCACAATGGCGACCTCATGGTGCAGTGCATGCCGCCCGGCGTGCCGCGCATGAATATGTCGAACGGCATGGTTCATCCCTTCAAGATCGTGCCGTCCTACGGACTCTACCTGCTGCTCTATGAGACCTCGGCGAACTCCACGTTCCGCCAGGTTTATATGGACGGCCGCCCTCTCCCGAAAGATCCCAATCCAAGTTGGCTCGGTTATTCCGTAGGCCACTGGGAAGGCAATACGCTGGTGATCCAAACCACGGGCTTCAACGGCAAGGCCTGGATCGACACGGGCAAGGGCCATCCGCAGACCGAAGAAGGCAAGGTCACCGAGCGCTTCACGCGCAAGGATTTCGGCCACCTGGAGATGGACATTACCATAGAAGATCCCAAGGCGTACGTGAAACCGTGGCGCGTACACGTGCCCGCGCATCTGCTGGCCGATTCCGACCTGATCGAAACCTATTGTGAAAACGAAAAAGACACTGGTCACATGAATACGAAGTAGCGTCGCCTAACAAGCAACGGCCGCTCGCCCGTACCATTGTGCTCCGGCGCAGGCTGTGTCTTAATGACCGTGAAGCCGTGTCTTAATAACCGTGAAGAAGGGGCAGCCTATGAACAGACCTGTTGTCGCTCTCCTCGCCTGTTTGACGATCGCCCTCGCAATGGGCCAATCTCCCGCGCAGAAACCCGCTCCCGGCGCGAGCGGCGTGACCGCGCACATCCGCCGCACGGCCGACGGCCATCCCGATTTCAATGGCCTGTGGGCCTTCGCCATCTCTCTTCCCCCGGGCGCCTTGAAGCGCGTAGTGAATGGCCAGGCGACAACGGCGTCCTTCGATCAATCCGCGCGCCATCGCGTGTTCGAAAACGTGAAGGGAGCCCTCCCGTGGACTCCGGCGCCCGAATACAAGGCGGAGTTTCAGGAGAAGGTGAAATACCTCGCGGCCAATGAGAGCAAGACCGATCCCGTGTTCTATTGCGCGCGCCCCGGCATTCCGCGCATCGGCTCCCCGCGCCGCATCGTGCAAATGCCGAAGGAAGTGATCTTCTTTTATGAGGACGTCTCAGGCGACCCCTACCGCGCGATACCCACCGACGGCCGCGCGCACAACGCCAACGCGAATCCTTCTTACTATGGCGATGCCGTGGGCCGCTGGGAAGGCGACACGTTGGTGGTGGACACGACGAACTTCGTCAGCGATAGCTGGTTCGGCGAAGAAGGCTACCTCCACTCCGACGCGCTGCATGTGATCGAACGCTTCTGGCCGGATGGCGCGAACCTCGCGTATCAGGTCACGGTGGAGGATCCGAAAATGCTCGTGAAGCCGTGGACCAACTTCGCGCACGTGATCGCGCCGTCGAATGAGCCGCTCGCCGAATCACCCGCCTGCAAGGATGAGGACGGCGACAAGCTCTTAAATTCGGATCATCACCAGCAGCGCTAGGCATAAAATCACGTCCCTGTCTTCCCGAGCCGCGAAGCGAGTCGAGGGATCTCGCGCCCCAGCCTCACAAGTCACAAGCCACAGGAATTCTTCCGTGCTGTTCGGCCAATGTGGCGCACGCACTCCTGCGTGCCGTATCGACACTCGTGTCGATACCACCGAACTTTTCGGGACGGCGCCAGCCGAATCGTGAGTATAAGGCATCCGCTGTGGCCGCGGCTCGGTATGCTGTTATACCAGCCGTAACCGAAGGGAGCGGTCCAACGGTGTTTTCACACGGATTCGTAAGGGTGAGGAATCGCTGTTCCCGCATCGGCCCCGCAAGCCAACTTGCCGAACTTCAACAACATCGCGATCCACCAGCCGCCCATCACACACACCAGGCGTTATGTTCTAGGCAAGGAGTTCATGCGCTCACCCATCGGAGGGCGGAACCGACCAGGGCCCTGCAATACTAGTCACGCGGGGGCGGGTTTGCGAGTGATGGGAGCCCACTGGAGCTCATCCAGTCCTGTGCCACGGTAAGGGTTAATGTGTGCGGCGCGCTGTTCGCCTTAAACGACGGATTCTCAGCCGAGAGAACATAAAACGGCTAAGGGGCCCCCGACAATGTTTCACCCCCGCCCGCAAGGGCGGGGTTTTAATCAGAACCGCGAATGTCAATGAGCGGGCAGAGCAGTCAACCAGAACCGCGAATGTCAATGAGCGGGCAGACAGGAACGATAGAACCGCCGATGTAAATGAGCCGGTAAAATTCCGGAATCTAAGCGCGGAATACCAGCGCACAACGCCGGATATTTTTATGCAGTCGTGAAACTGCCGGCGCGCGTGCGAACGTGGGACGACTCTGCCGCGCCGGAGTCGCGTCCCACCATGACCGTCAATGTATCGACGATCTCCTTCAACGCCTGCGATTGCGCGCTCAACTCCTCCGCGGCAGCAGCTCCTTCTTCGGCGCAGGCCGCGGTCTGCTGTGTCACCTGCTGCATCTGGCTGATGGCCTTGGTCACTTCGGCAATGCCGCGCGTCTGCTCCTGGCTGCCCATGTTCATCTCGTCCATAAGGTCTTTGACCTTGCCGGAGTCCGCCGTCATGGAACGAATCGCGCCGGTCACCTGATCCACCTTCTGTCTGCCGCCTGCGGACTTGGCGATCGATTCTTCGATCAACGCCGTGGTATCTTTCGCGGCCTGCGCGCAGCGCTGCGCCAGATTGCGGACCTCGTCGGCGACCACGGCAAAACCCATGCCCGCCTCGCCGGCGCGCGCCGCTTCCACCGCGGCATTCAGGGCGAGGATATTGGTCTGGAACGCAATTTCGTCGATCACCCTGATGATCTTCGAAATGTTGTCGCTGGACGACCGGATGCCGTTCATCGCGTCCACCATCTGGTCCAGCGACTGATACGTCTTGTCATATTTTTCCTGGGACTGTGAGACGAGTCCCGCGGCCGCCCGCGAACTCTCCGCGTTTCGCAGCGCCATGGCGTTGATCTGCTCGCTCGACGCGGACGTTTCTTCGAGTGAGGCGGCCTGCTCCGAAGAACCTTGCGCCAGGGATTGCGTGACTGCCGACACCTGGCCGGCCGCCGAAGCCACCTGATCCGCGCCCTTGGACAGTTCGCGCGCGGCGCGCCGCAGGTCGCCGCTGGTGGCGCGAACGATCCACGCGATGACGATGCCGATGGCGAGCGACACCACGATCATCAGCATGATGGAGGACCGGCCCCGTGCCGTGGTGGCGGCCGCTTCTTTCGCGCTTTCGTCCATCTGCCGGTTCTGCAGCGTAGCCAGGTCAGTGCCCTCGGCGCTGACTTTGTCGGCCAGCGGCATCACTTTTTGGTCGGTGAATTTGCCCGCGGCTGCCAATTGGCGTTTGCCGATCAGCGCCATCAAATCCCGATGATTCTGGATCATGGAATCCTCTTCATCGCGAATCTGCGTGATCATTTGACGGCCCTCTTCGCTTTCCACCAGCGGAGTGAAAACGTCGACGTCCTTTTTGAGTTGGGTAAAAAGCTGCTGCTGTTTGGCCTCGTACTGCGACACGCCCATGTAGTCATTCATATAAGCCCGCAGCAACGTACCGCGTTCGCCGGCGACGATGTCCGAGGTGGCTGCGTTGATATCCCCCGCGATAAAGAGTTTGCGCGCCGTCTTTTGCACAATGTTTTCCATCCGCGCGTCGATTGAGCCGACGGCGCTGATCGCGACGCCGCCGATGGCCAGGGTCAGGGCGAGCGCAGCACCGAAGCTCGCGAAAAGTTTCTTACCGATCGTCATTTGTATCACCCTTCATTCCACAGAGAGAGACGATCCCTCTTTACGTCGTTCCATCGGAACCGATGGACGCCCGGCCGCGCGGGCATCGGCGGCCTGAACTTTTACTGTGTGTCACTTATGTGTTTCACTTAGCGGTATCGGATCGAAGAAGGCCCTGCAATAGCCGCAAGTTGGGCCTGCGCACGCGAGCGGAGGGCGGGATCATTGCGCGCCTCGTCTTATCGAAACACGGTCGCGAAACTTGAGCGTGATGCGTTCGCGTTTGGCATGCGGGGCCATGCCGCCAACACAAACTTCCAACTCGCTATAATTGACCATCACCCCTTCGGAAAACGGAAGTAGTCCATATTGTTTTTTATGAATATCGATTGGTTCCCTCTCTGGCTCAGCCTGCGCGTGGCGTTTTTGTCCACGGCGCTCGCAGTGGCCGGAGGCTTGTGGATCGCCTACCTGTTGGCCAATCGCGAATTCCGCGGCAAGGACGTGCTGGATGCCGCGGTGACACTGCCGCTGGTTCTTCCGCCGACGGTGCTGGGCTATTACTTGCTGGTGCTGCTCGGCCGGGCGAGCCCTCTCGGCAAATTGTGGGAGGACATTTTCGGATCGCCGCTGGTTTTCACGTGGAAGGCCGCCGTGGTGGCGGCGCTGCTGCACGCGCTGCCGTTGCTTGTGAAATCGGCGCGCGCGGCGCTGGAGAGCGTGGACCGCGGCTACGAGCGCGCGGCGCGCAACATGGGCGCATCGGAAATGAAGCTTTTCTTTCGCGTCAGCCTGCCGCTGGCGGGACGCTCCATTCTGGCGGCCACAGCGCTGGCGTTCGCGCGCTCGCTGGGAGATTTCGGCGTCACACTCATGGTGGCGGGCAACATTCCGGGCAAGACACAAACCGTCGCCGTCGCGATTTATGACGCCGTGGAATCGGGCAACGGAGCAGTCGCGCGCGTGCTGGTGCTGGTAGTGTCAGCCGCAGCGCTGTTGATCCTCACTTTGGCGAATCGCTTAACGCCCGCGGGAGCGCCTCGCCAATAGCATGTTGACCGCGCGCATCAAAAAAGCATTCGCGGCGCGAGCGGACTCCGCTGGGTTCACGCTGGACGTGGAACTGACCGCCTCGCAAGGCGTGACTGTGCTCTTCGGTCCAAGCGGCGCGGGCAAAACGCTGATCCTGGACAGCGTAGCCGGATTCGTGAAGCCCGACGAAGGGCGCATCATGCTGGACGACGACATCCTTTATGACGGCGCGTCCGGCGTGTTCCTGCCGCCGCAAAAGCGTAATTGCGGATACGTGTTCCAGAACTACGCGCTGTTTCCGCACATGACGCTGCGCCAGAATCTGGAGTTCGCGGCCGAGCGGCGTCCACGATTGGAGCGGCACCGGCGCGTGGCGGACATGCTCGAAAAATTCCGGCTGACGGAGGTCGCGGGACGAAGGCCGCATGAGGTCTCCGGCGGCCAGCGGCAACGCTGTTCCATCGCGCGCGCCCTGATCGCCGAGCCCAAACTGCTGCTGCTGGATGAGCCCGCCACCGGGCTCGACGCCCCTTTGCGCGCGGAACTATATGAAGTATTGCGGCGCGTGAAAGAGGATTTCAACACACCGATGCTGCTGGTGACGCACGATCTGACGGAGTGTTTCGAGCTGGGCGAAGAGATGCTGATCGTTCATCAAGGGCGCGTAGTGCAAAAAGGCACGCCGCGACACATGCTGGATGAACCGGCGAACCTGGAAGTGGCGCGGCTGCTGGGTGCGTTTAATTTAGTGGAGGCCGAGATCGTGACGCTGGACCCGGGGCGCAATACGAGCCGTCTGCGCACAGGCGAGGTTGAACTGAACGGGCCTTATTTTAAGGGGCACTTTAAGGGCGATCGCGTGACGCTGTGCGTGCGGCCGGAGGAGCTCACGGTTGCCGCTCGCGAAGGAAAGCCGGCGCCGAATCAAATTCCGGCAGAGCTTGTCCGCGTAGTGGAGCGTCCGCATGGGATGCGCTTGGAATTTACGAGCCCGGCGTTTGTGAACGCATCCGCGAGCAATGTCCGCGTTAACGTTTCACGCGGGGATTATGAGCGGCTGAAGGAAACGCGGGCGTGGGTGGTAGAGTTTCCGGCGGAGTCGTTGAGGGTGGTATAGCTGAACGGGTACTTGGCAGGTTACTTCTTTAGCCTGCCGTCGAAACGAAATGGTGCGGGAGATGCGAACTTCAGCAGTTTGAAATCTTTGTGCTTTGGATTTAGCAGATAGATCGATTCAGCGGGCACAATCGCAGACGGCACTTCCATCACTGCGTTTCTGCCGGATACGATCCATTTGCGGCCAATATCCTGCGTAGCGCGGGACGGCGTTGGTTTATCCCAACCGCGAGGCAAATTGCCGGAATTTAGGTGTTCGACGGCGACTTCCGAAGGAATTTTGATTTCTGTTAGAACAAAGTCACGAGGTAGCACGGAATAGTGAACCAAGATCTCTAAAACGGCTAGCGAACTGGATGCGGCTGCGTAGATCACTTCCGAACCAACCGGATTCCACCTTCCGCCATGAAGCGCGGCGCCCACTCCGGAGTTCGCAGGATATTTACCGGACGACAGCCGATAGCAGAGCGTCACAGAACGCCGTGCTCAAGCCGATCAAGCGTGGATAACACAGCCTTTCGCCCCACGGCGGTCGCGACGAGAGAAATCGGAGTGGCATAGTTGAGGGCACGAACAGGCGTACCCAGCCACCGCAACGCCTCGTTCTTATCCCCGATAACCGCGATCGCACGATCCACAATAGGCTCTTGGAGGAGTGCCCGAATTGTTTTCATTTCGTTGGCAGAAAGAAGCTTGGTTCCCGTCTTTTTCACCCTACGCGGATTGACCCTACGCACCTTTCCCCGGACCTTAGCTCGTGACTTCAAAAGTGCGCCCATACGTTCCGATCATAACGCAGGCAGACGATTTAGACCGCCCTCACGGCCGCGCTCACCGGACGCGAGCCCACGGGAATCACCGTTAATAAAGACGCGCGCCGGTCGCGATTTCTTGTGATCGTCGCGATGCGCAGCACCGACACATCGCCTGATCGGCGATTGAGCACCAGCGCGTACTGATCGTCCGGCGTTACGGCGATGAAGCCCGGATCACTGCCCACCGACACTACGGCGACAAGCTTCCGCGAACCGATTTCTAGAATGCTAAGGTCGCCGGCGCTGGGGCTCGCTACAAAAAGATAGGCGCTGGACGCCGCCATTGGACCGGGGCTATGGCCCACCAGCAGCGTTTCCGCCACCTCCGGCGTGCGATAGGGGAAGACCACCGCGACGGCGTCGGCTCCCTCGCCGGTGACGAAAAGCTGGCCGCCGTCAACGTTGAAACATAGATTATCGGGCCGCACGGCAAGCGGAAGATGCGTGATTAATTGCGACGTCGCGACGTCGTACGCCGATAAGCGGCGCGCGCCGTGGTCGGCCCCGATCAACACGCTGGAATCGGCAAGAAATCGAACCGCGCCGAAATCGCCCGCGCCCACGGGGTTGCGCAGCGTGCGCGAGGGAAGATCAACGAGGCGGACGCCATTCTTAAAACTGACGGCCGCGGTTTTGTCGTCCGGCGCCAGCGCGAACTCGACGGGCTCGTCGGGCAGCGCGATTTTATAATCGACCTTCAACGTCGCGGCGTCCACACGCACCAGCGCGCGGGGCTCGCGAGTCAAAACAAATAGCGCGGACTGGCCGGCATTCATCTGCATACCGATCGCGTTCGCGCCGACCGTCACCTTATTCGAAGCGCTCAGGCGATCCAGCGAAATTTCGTGAACGGTTGCGGTGTCGCCCGCCAGCGCGTAGGCGAAGGGACGTTTCGCGGCGGAGATCACGGAGATGGGCGCTCCGCCCAAAGGAATGTGGCGGGCAACGGCCATGGCCTCCAGATCGACGGCCGCGATCGACCGGCTTTCCTGGTTCGCGACGAAAGCGTAGCCGCGAAAGCCGGGACTTGTTCTACGACGGCTACAGGCGAAAAGGGAGAAGGCAGGCAGGGCGAGGAACGAGCGACGACGGATCACTTGCTCCAGTGTAAACCGGCGGGAAGTGGGCCGCGCGGCCGACGGCGCGTAGCTTATTGAAAATAAAACATAAGTTGCCCATTGCGTGGCGCTGTGTTAACTTCGGATGGGGATGCGCCGCCTTGCCCGTACCCGCCTGTCTTTATGAACCTGCGGTCCTTATTTAGTTTATTTTCGTCCGACCTCGCCATCGATCTCGGAACCGCGAATACGCTTGTTTTCGCTCGGGGAAAAGGGATCGTGGTGAACGAGCCATCGATCGTCGCCATGAACAAGGTGACCGGCGAGGTGGAGGCGGTGGGCCGTGAAGCCAAGGAGATGTTGGGCCGCACACCGGGCAACATCGTGGCAATCCGGCCGATGAAGGACGGCGTGATCGCCGACTTCAAAGTGACCGAGAAGATGCTGAACTACTTCATTCAGCAGGCGCACGGACGCAAGATGCTGGTGCATCCACGCATCATCATCGGTGTGCCGAGCGAGATCACGCAGGTGGAAAAGCGCGCGGTGATCGATTCGGCGTACCACGCGAAAGCGAGCGAAGTGTACCTGGTGGAACAGGCGATGGTGGCCGCGATTGGCGCGGGTTTGCCGATCACGGAGCCATCGGGCAACATGGTGGTGGATATCGGCGGCGGCACCACGGACGTCGCGGTGATTTCGCTTTCGGGCATTGTGTATTCGCGATCGGTGCGGGTGGCGGGCAACGAGATGGACGACGCCATCATGCAATACATGAAGCGCAAGTACAACCTGCTGATCGGCGAGACGACGGCGGAAAAAGTGAAGATGCAGATCGGCTCTGCCTACGAACTGGATAAGCCGCTGACCATGGAGATCAAGGGCCGCAACCTGATTGAAGGCGTGCCCAAGACGGTGACGGTGGACGACAGCGAAATCCGCGAGGCGCTTTCCGAATGCATCGCAATGATCATGAATGCAATTCGCGTGGCGCTGGAGCGAACGCCGCCGGAGCTTTCCGCCGATATTAGCGACCGCGGCATTGTGCTGACGGGCGGCGGCGCGATGATTAAGAATCTGGATAAGCGAATCCGCAAGGAAACCGGACTGCCCGTCTCCATCGCCGAAGACCCGCTGGCCTCGGTGGTGCTGGGAACTGGGAAAATGTTGACAGAGTTTAAATTACTGCGGCGGATCGCGATCGAATAAGCTCTCGCCTGAGGAGTATCGCAGCCAGAAGGTATGGAAGCGCTTTTCAACCGGTACCGAAACGTGGCCGTGCTGGCGGTCGCGATTGTGGCGCAGTTGATGCTGCTGGCCTATCAGATCAAAAGCAACGGCGAAGTGCGCCTGATTCGCGTGTGGGCCGTCACCGCCGTGACGCCGATTGCCCGCGGGATGGAAGGCAGCCGCATGGGCGTCTGGCACTTCATTCGCGATTATTTCCTGCTGGTGAACGTGCGCGGCGAAAACACGCGGCTGAAGGCCGAACTCGACCGCGTGCGCCTGCAAAACCAGTTCCTGCATAACGAGCTCTCAACGGCCGATCGCGCGAAAGCGCTGTCGATTTTCCAGCAGCAATCGGCGTCCAGCACGGTGGCGGCGCATGTGATCGGCAACACGACGGGCGTGGGCGGACGCGTGGTGATTGTGGATCGCGGTTCGGCGAGCGGCATCGAAAAAGGCATGGCGGTCATTACGCCTGATGGCATTGTGGGCAAGATCACGAATGTGTTTCCATCGGCGTCCTACATGCTGCTGATTACCGATCCCACGTTCGCGGCCGGGGTGCTGTCGCAGACCAATCGCGTGCATGGGACGGTGAAGGGGCAAGGCGCCGGAACGGTGATCGTCGACTACGTTCAGAACGAACAGAAAGTGGATGTGGGCGAGTGGTTCTACACGTCGGGCGACGACCGCATTTTCCCCAAAGGCCTGCCGGTGGGGATGGTGAAAGTGGCTCGGCAGGGCAAGTCGCGCAAGGACGTTCAAATCGAACCAAGCGGCCTGGAAAATGGACTAGAAGAGGTCCTGATCGTGGTGGACGGCGTGCATCGGTCCCTACCGGATGCGATCAGCGATACGCAGCCGGTTCATTTGCTGGATGCGCCTCCGGCGGAGACAGGCGCGGACGTGCCGGTGCAATCGGGTCCGCAGCAGACCGACGCGGACAGGGTGATGGAACGCTACCGGAAATCGGCCGCCGCAGGTTCCAACAGCGGCGCGGCTGCCGCGAGCGCGGCATCGGGATCGCAAAACCCTGCATCACGAAATCCAGCGGGCCATTAAGCCATGGCAACAAGCGGCCACGAATTTCACGCCGAGTTCTCCGAAACTTCTCTTAAAGGCAAGACCGCCGCATACAAAGGCCTGACGGTCGCCATCACCGCAGTGCTGGCGATTTTGTTTCGCGTGTATGTGCCGCGCTGGATTCCGTATCTTTCCTACCTGGAATTGCCGCTGCTGGCGACGGTTTATTTTTCGTTGATGCGGCGCTCGCCCCCGATGGGCGTGATGTACGGCGCCTGCATCGGCCTGGCGCAGGATTCGCTGTCGCCTGATCCCTTGGGGATGTTCGGCATCGTAAAGACGCTGGTGGGATACTTTGCGGCCACGGCCGGGCAGCGGTTCAACATCGATAATTCCGGCGTGCGCTTGGTGCTGAGTTTCTTTTTCTATTTCTTCCATCAATTCCTGTATTGGGTTTTGTCGCGGACGCTGCTGGCGCAACAGGAAGGCTTCGATGTGCCGACAACGCTGATTGTCGCCGCGCTGAATGCCGTGGTGGCGGTGCCGCTGTTCCACATGTTGGATAAACTGAAGGTTACGGAATAAGGCGCTCTCCCGAGATTGTTTTATGGCAGTCGATCCTGAAAATCCGGAACAGCAGCAACAGGCGCTGCGCCGCTTCGCGCAGGACGACACCTATTTCGCCCTGGGACGAATCGCCGGCTTCCAATATACAGCGCTTGGCATTTTCGTTCTCCTGATCGCGAGCTTCTGGATCCTGCAAGTCCGCGACGCGGAAAGCAACAGCCAACTGGCGGAGCGCAACCGCATCAAGACAGTGCCGGTGCTGGCGCCGCGCGGGAAGCTGCTGGATCGCGACGGGCGCGTGATTGTCGATAATGAAGCGGCCTACACGCTGTTTCTGACGCGTGAGAATCTGAAGCCCGAACACCTGGATGCGATCGCCAAGGGGCTGGCCCTCGATCCGGAGGATCTGCGCGCGCGCGTGAAGCGTTTTCAATCGCGCCCCAGATACGTGCCGATGCTGGTGAAGGCGGATTTGTCGCGCGCCGATATTGCGTTCGTCGAGTCGCACCGCGATGCGGACACGTTTCCCGGAAATGGAACTGGTGCAGAACGAACGTCGGCTGTATCCGCAAGGGGGCTTGGCGGCGCACGCAATCGGCTACGTGGGCGAAGTATCCGACCAGGAGCTGAACCTGCCTGAATTCGCGAAGTACGGTCCCGGCGACATTATTGGCAAGGCCGGCATCGAGCGGCAATACAACGATCAATTGATGGGTGTGGACGGGCAACGCCGCGTAGTGGTGGACAGTCAGGGGCGCGAGCGCGAAGTTCTGGAGCGCACGGAAGCAACCCCGGGCAGCAATTTGCAGCTCACTCTCGATCTGGATTTGCAGGCCGTGGCAGAACTGGCGCTGGAAGGAAAACGCGGGGCGGTGGTGGCGCTGGATCCTCGCAACGGAGAAGTGCTGGCGATGGTGAGCCGTCCCAATTTCGACCCCAATGCGTTCGCGACGCACATCACGAACGAGTATTGGAAAGAGCTTACGTCAAACGGCGACAATCCGATGTTGAATCGTGCGATTCAGGCGCAGTTCGCTCCCGGATCGACGTTCAAACCAATCGTCTCACTGGCCGCGCTGGAGACGAACACGATTGAAGAGAACTTCGCCGTGCGCTGCAATGGGGGAGAAACATTTTACGGACATTATTTTCACTGCGATCTGAAAACGGGACACGGGCTGTTGGATCTGCACCAGGCGATCGTCCGCTCGTGCGACGTTTATTTTTACACGGTCGGGAACAAGCTCGGCATCGATAAAATTTCCGAGTATGCGGACCTCGTTGGAATCGGAAAGAAGACGGGCATCGACCTCCCTGGCGAAGCCGAAGGTTTGATGCCGTCGGCAAAATGGAAGCTTCGCACGCAGCGCGATAAATGGTACGCGGGCGAGACCATTTCGGTGGCCATCGGCCAAGGCGCTGTTACCGTTACGCCGATCCAGTTGGCGTCGGCGATCGGCGGCATGGTCAGCGGCGGGGCATGGTACAAACCGCACCTTGTGAAGACTACCACTGTGGCGGAACCTCGCCACGCCGAATTCCGCCCCGAGAATATCTCGACCATCGTTTCGGGAATGTGCGGCGTTGTGAATGAAGGGGGCACGGGCGCTTCGGCGCATCTGGACGGCATCGAGATCTGCGGCAAGACAGGCAGCGCTCAACGCGTCTCGCTGGATCTTGCGAAATCGGGCAAAGTAGACGCGGATCTGGCGAAAGAAAATGGCTGGTTCGTCGGATTCTCGCCGCGCGTGAATCCAGAGATTGTGGTGGTCGCGCTGTGGGAGGCAAGTTCCTGGGGCGCCTCCGCCGCGCCGATCGTGCGCGACGTTATCAAAACGTATTTTGACAAGAAACGTCTTTCGACAAACACCCGAGGCAGAAACGCCACTCGCGCTGCTCACGCGGCCCGGGCAGTTCGGCGCGACTATTCGGCAACTTGCCGTGCCACGATAGCAATCCCTGCCTTATCGGCCTGTTGAATCAGCTCATCACGATCGAGCAGCAAGGTGCGGCCGGCATCGATGCTGGCGGCCGTGGTTCCGGTCTCCGCCATGGCGGCGATGGTGCCGGGACCGATCACAGGAACATCGAAGAGCATATGCTCGCGACGGCGCGAGCCTTTCACGAAGCGCAACGGTTTGCCGTTCACGAGCGATGCGGCGCGGCGCAACATCGCGTCGGTTCCCTCCATCGCTTCGACAGCGACGCAGGCGCGTTCGGCGATGGCCACGCTTTGTCCCACGTCGTGCGCGGAGAGCGCGGCGGCGAGTTTGCTGCCGTAATCCAGATCGCGCATTTCGTCATCGGTGGGAGCGCGTTTTGTCAGCGTGCCTTCTTTGGCTAACAGATCTTTCAATAGAAGAGTGGAATCGACCAGCTCGATCCCTTCGCCGGCGAGGACCTTGCGAATGCCGCCAATCAGGCCTTCGGTGTTCCTGGTTTCGAGCGAGCCAAGCATCTTCAAGAGGCGCAAATCCGGGAGGATTCCCGAAAAGATCTTGGCGTGCTTCACCTGGCCGCACATCATGATTTGCTTGACGCCTTCGGCGTGGCAGATGTCGATGAGCTTGCCGAGCGCTCCGAGCGAGATCCAATGCGTGCGCGCGGCGAGCGGCTCAATCTCCTTCGAAGCCTCCTCCTTGAGGCCGATGGCGACAACTTCGATGCCCGCTTTTTTCGCAGCCTCCAGCGCCAGTACTGGAAACCGGCCGTTGCCCGCAATGAGGCCGATGGGCGATGCGGCGACTTCAGACGAAGACATTATTTATGAAATCCTCGTTCGGCCTGCGCGATAAATTCGAGCAGATGGTTTACTTCGGGCGAATCGCCGAGTTCGGTCTTAATTCGCTCGACCGCTTGTGACGTATTGAGTTCGCCGCGCGTGAGCAGGCGCAGGGCTTTGTGCAGCACGGCGATGCTGTCGGGCGAAAACCCACGCCGCTCCAGGCCGGTTTTATTTTCGCCGAACACTTTTACCTCGCGCGTGGAGAGAGTGGTGGAATAGGGCAGCACGTCCTGTGTGATGACGCTGAAGCCGCCGACGATGGCGTGCTCGCCGACGCGGCAGAACTGATGCACGGCGGAGCCCGCACTGACGATGGCCCAATCGAAAACGCTGACGTGGCCGCCGAGCGTGGCCGCATGGCCGATGACCGTATGGCTGCCGACGGCGCAATCGTGAGCGACGTGGACGTAGGCCATCAGCAAATTATCGTCGCCGATGGAAGTGAGCATGCCGCCGACTTCGGTGCCGCGATGGATGGCGGCGAATTCGCGAATTTTATTGCGGCTGCCGATTTTCGTCCGGGATCGCTCGCCGTGATACTTCAGGTCCTGGGGCGCGACGCCGACGGTGGAATACGGGAAAAAGATGTTATCTTCGCCGATTTCGAGAGGGCCTTCGAGAAAAACGCTGGCCTTGATTTCGGTGCGCGCGCCGATTTCGACGTCGGCGCCGATGATGGTATAAGGCCCGATGTGGGCGGATTCGGCAATCCTGGCCGATGGGTCCACAATCGCGGTGGGATGAATGGGCATGCGTCGTTACAATACGTCTTTATAGGCGCGCTGTTAAGCGGGGCGATCGGCCAGCACGCAGAACATTTCAGCCTCGGCGACGGTCACGCCGTCCACGGTCGCGATGCCGGTCATTTTTGCGAGCGTGGCTTTGCGCTTGATCAATTTCATTTCGATGCGCAGTTGATCTCCGGGACGCACGGGACTGCGGAATCGCGCTGCATCGACACCCGCGAGCAGAACCAGTTTCTTCTTCCGATCCTCAATCTGGCTGAGTACCAGTACGCCAGCGACCTGCGCCATTGCCTCCACGATCAGGACGCCGGGCATAACAGGATAATCCGGGAAGTGGCCGACAAAAAAAGGCTCGTTCACGGAGACGTTCTTGATCCCAACGATGTGATCCGGCTCCATTTCGACGATGCGATCCACCAGCAGGAACGGATAGCGGTGAGGGAGAATGTCCCGAATTTCCTCGATATTCAGGGCGGGCATGAATTCGTCATTATAACAGGCGATGGGGAAACGAGCCGCGCGCGGGGAACGTCTATCGATACGCTTCACAACCGGTGTTGGCACATCGCGCGGGTTAAACTAGGAACGACATGCGCTGGGGACGGTGGCTCATTCTGGCCGCCATTGTATTCATCGGGATTAGCGTCAGCAGAACGTACGTTCAGCGCAAGGCCGCCCTGTTACGGGACGCTCCTCCGCCTCCGCCGAAGCTCGAAACGGGAGTGGACGGCCGCGCTAACGATTGGGTATACACGCAGAGCGACGGCGAGCGGCCGCGTGTAACGGTGCGTGCGAAAAGTTTCAAACAAGTGCGGGCGCCTTCGGTTTTGGAACTGAATGGCGTGGAGCTGCAGCTTTACCATCAGGACGGGAATACCTACGACCTGGTGCACAGCGCGCAGGCCGAGTTCGATATCGCGGGCAAGACGCTGTATTCAGACGGCGCGGTGGACATCGACATGAGTGTTCCGGTGGATGGGTCGAAGCCGTCCGGGCGCCTGTTGAAGATTCACAGCTCCGGAGTGCATTTCGCCAGCGATACGGGCGTGGCCAAAACCGATCGCGAGGCACACTTCGAATTCGATCAAGGCGGTGGATCGGCGAAAGGCGCGGAGTATGATCCTAACGCGCACCAGTTGCATCTGCTGAGCGATGTGAAACTGGACTGGCGCGGCAAAACGAAAGACGCGAAGCCGATGCACGTGGAAGCGGGCGAGGCGCTGTATTTTGAAAACGAATCGCGCGTTCAACTGATGCCGTGGTCGAAACTGGTGCGCGACACGCTCTCCATGGAAGCGGGTCCGGCGAACGTGAAGCTGCAGGATGGCGCGGTGCAGGAAGTGGTGACCGAGGCCGCGCACGGCGTGCAGAACGATCCCGGGCGAAAAATCGAATTCGCGGGCGACCACTTGACGATTGAGTTTGCCGAAGGAATGCTGGTGCGGACGATTCAAGGCCAGCAGAACGGGAAACTGGTTTCGACATCAAAAGGTTTGCAGACCACCGTCACGGCGGACGCGCTGGATCTGACTTTCGATCCGATGGGAAAGGAGAGCATCCTGACGAACGCGGTGGCCACGGGCAAGAGTGTGGCCGAGGCAAAACCGATTCCACAACCGGGCGAACTGATGGCAGACACGCGCATCCTGCGCAGCGAAGTGATTCGGTTGAAAATGCGCCCGGATGGGCAGGAGATCGACAACGTAGTGACCGATGGTCCCGGCACGGTGGACTTTTTGCCGAATCGCCCGATGCAGCCGAAGCGCTGGATGAAAGGCGACCGCATCTGGATTGCGTACGGCGCAGAGAATCGCATTCAAAGTTTTCGGACGATCAACGCATTTACGCGTACGGATAAGCCGGTGGAGAAAGCGTCGAATGAGAAAGCCGTGATCAAGCAGGTCAGTGAAAAGCAAGGCAGTGAGAAGACGGGCGCCGTTCGCCTGATCGACCAGCAACCTCCGCCACAGCTGACGCAGAGCAAGGAATTGATGGCCACGTTCGATCCGAAGACGGGCGAACTGGCGCAGTTGGAGCAGAAGACGGACTTCAAGTATGAAGAGGGTGAGCGGCGTGCGACGTCCGATCGCGCTTCGCTCGATGAGGCGAAGGACCTGATGACGCTGGACGGCACGGCGCGCGTGTGGGATCCGACGGGCTCCGCTGCCGGCGATCACATCGCGATGGTTCAGAAGAGCGGCGACTATTCCGTGGAAGGACACGTGGCGACGACGCGCATGCCGGACAACAATGGCAACCCGGGATTGCTTTCCACGGCCGATGTGATGCAGGCGCGGGCGGAGCACATGACGTCGCGCGATAAGAATCAGAAGCTCCACTACGAGGGTAAGGCGGTGGCGTGGCAGGGAGCGAATCGCGTGGAAGCCGACCGGCTGGACATCGATCGCCTGCGGCACATTCTGGAGGCTCACGGGAAAGTGGTGAGCCAGTTCCTGGACAAGGACAAGAATCAAGACAGCGACAAGGATAAGAACAGCAACACGGATAAGAGCGGCGACAAAGGTAAGAAGGCGGCCACGAACGCAACGAGTGACAAGCCGGGATCGAAGAGCGCGACGAACGACAAGCCAGCAGCGAAGGGCTCGGCGACCGATAAGCCGGGAACCAAGAACGCCACGGCGGCCAAGGCCGATGCGAAAGGCGGGCCGAAGGCTGCTCCCGTGTTCACCGTGGTACGCGCCCCGGATCTGGTGTACGACGAGGACACGCGCATCGCCAACTATCAGGGCGGAGCGACGCTACTACGTCCAGGTCTGACGGTGGTGGGCAAAACGATTCGCGCGTTTCTCAAGGAATCGGACGCGGATTCCGATTCGTCGCTCGATAAGGCGTTCGCCGACGGCGACGTGAAGATCGTGCATGTTGCAGCGCCGCGCACGCGTACCGGTACGTCAGAACATGCGGAATATTACACGGATGACCAGAAGGTTTTGCTGAACGGCGGCAACCCTGTATTCATCGATAGCCTGAAGGGCGAGACAAAGGGCCGCGAATTGACCTGGTTCGCGAACAATGATAGGCTGCTCGTAAACGGTGTAGAGAGCCGGCCCGCCGATAGTCTCCTGCGCAAAAAATAGCTCGTGCACACTCTCCAGACAGCGGATCTTACCAAAGCGTACCGCGGGCGTAAAGTTGTGGACGGAGTGTCGGTGGAAGTGAAACAAGGCGAAGTGGTGGGATTGTTGGGCCCGAACGGCGCGGGCAAAACGACTTCGTTTTACATGATCGTCGGGCTGGTGACGCCTGATACAGGGCGCGTGAAGCTGGATGGCGACGACATCACGCCGCTGGCCATGTATCAGCGCGCACGCCGCGGCATCAGCTATCTGCCGCAGGAAGCGTCCGTGTTCCGCAAGCTATCGGTGGAAGACAACCTCACCGCCATTCTCCAAACGCTGCGGTTAAGCCGCCGCGAGCGCGAGGAGCGCAGGAATCAACTGATCACGCAGCTTGGGCTGGAAACGGTGCGCAAGAACAAAGGCTACATGCTTTCCGGGGGCGAGCGCCGACGCGTGGAGATTGCGCGCAGCCTGGTGATCGAACCGAGCTTCCTGCTGCTGGACGAGCCGTTCTCCGGCATCGATCCCATTCAGGTGCTGGAGCTGCAAAAGATCATTTTTGATTTAAAGCAAACAGGCATCGGCATTCTGATGACGGACCACAACGTGCGCGAGACGCTGGCGGTGACGGATCGCGCCTACATCATCAATAACGGAAAAATATTCCGCGCGGGGACGCCTGAACAGTTAGGCAACGACCCGGAAGTGCGTCGCGTTTATCTGGGCGAAAACTTCAGTATGGGTTTGCAGAACGGGCGTGGGCCGGAGCCGACGGTAGATCCGGAAGACCCCGAAGATTCGGAAAATCCGGAAGACCCGGAAGAGCCTTCGAAAAAATAAATAATCGGGAAGTGATTAAGCGGCGGCTGCGCAGGAGGCGCTCTCGCCCATCACGTTGGCGAAGTGAGCCACAACCTGTGACATCTCGTCCAGGGCCCGGGCCGCAGCAGCGGGAGAGAAGCGGCTGGAAACCGCATACCAGGAGCGCATCAGCTTGTAATTCATTTCGAGCATGCTCTTCTCCATACCCGATTGTTCCAAAGAGCCGGCCTGTTTCAGCAGGCGGGAGAGGACTTCGTAGTCGCGATCGAGCACGTCGCGCAGGCGATCGAGATCCGCGGCGTTCGACTGCAGCGCGGTGCGCACACCAAGGAAGCCCAGCTGATTGGCTTCGGCCACCTGACCGGCGTAGTCTTGCGCGGTCTTCGTGTTGAGGATCATCAAGCACACGTAGCGGAACCAGTAGCCGAAGAGGGCTACCGAACTCAGCGTGATTATTGATGTCGCCAGTAGCTCAATCATATTCTTTCGCAACGTGGGCACGGCTTGTGAAACCGTGGCATTAAGCTATAGGAAGAATACCATCCGATTTTTCCCATATCAATACTTTTCCCATGTACTAAGGTTCTTTTGACTCGTGATTTACGTCTCATGCGCCGACAAAGACCATGTCCTTCGGCGCATCCGCGTGCGTTGCGCGAAACTCGCGATAAATGGCGGCGTAGCTCATCGTTAAATACCGATCGCGGCCGGATCCAAGCCGCGTCGCGGTCTCATCGATCCAGTACCCCGGACCTTCCAGTTCCAGAAAAATTCCCACAGGAGTCTCATCGACAGTGATCAGGCCTTCTCCAGCGGAATATTTCGTACGGAATTTTTCGTAGCGGAAGGCGCGCTGGTACCCGAGGCGCGACAGTACGGTCTGGAACGCCTCCGCATCGCTCACATCGAATTCAATCTCTTCGCGGCTCTTGTACGGACCCGCTTGCGGCGGTCCTTTATATGTAGCGGTCGCTCTACCACCCGATATCCGCAGGCGTAGCGCCTGGGCGCCGCGGGATAGCTCGCCCGATTCGCGATCAAAGAGTTGATCGGCTTCGAGCAGGCGCGGTCCGGAGGCGGAGTAGCCCAGAGCTTCGACATGCTTGTGGGCGGAGGAGGCGGTGCCATCCCAGCGCAATTTGATTTCGGTTTCGGTCACGGCTTTTGCGCGGCTGCGCTAACGTGACAACCCAAGCAGGTCGTTTTTGTCGCGCCTGTTTAGATGATACGATGAGGCAAACGCGCCCGTAGCTCAGCTGGATAGAGCGACTGACTTCGAATCAGTAGGCCGGGGGTTCGAGTCCCTCCGGGCGCACCAATCTCGATCGCCGTCAAATTATTTCGGCATCGGAACAGACACTGCCTTGCCCGCGCCGCGTTCCGCGATCCACAGGATGTTGCCCGCAGGTTCGACTCCGGTGGGCGTGTTGAGTCCGGTCTTGATCACTTTGACTTTGGCCTTATCCCCCGTCACGGTGATCACGGAAATCTTGCCGCTGCCATTCTCCGCGACGAACAGTTTGCCGTTCGCTGCACGCATGCCATCCGGACCTTTGATTGGTTGATCCATCCAGATATCGACGGGCGTGCCGGCCTTGCCCGCGGCGTCCACGGGGATGCGATAAAGGTTGTTCGAAAATACGTTGTTCACGTAAAGCACGCCGTTCAAAAAAGTGATTCCGTCGATGCCATAGAGCGCGCGATCCTCAAGGAACAGCTGCGCATCCGAAGAACCCGCGGCGAGTTTGTAGATTTTGCTGTTGGCGGTGTCGCTGATGTAGAGCGCTTTGTCCGGACCGACGGAGAAATCGTTGCACGTGCTGTTGTCGCCCGGCAAATTCCAACGGACCTTCTGAGCGCCACTGGCGAGGTCGAAGCCTCGCAGCGCGGTGTGGCGCTTCACGGGCGTCGCGTTGGGGACGGGCGTCAACTGGCAGGTCCACAGAGTGTTCGTGGCGCCGTCCACCAGCATGCCGAAGAAGAACGTGCCAGGCCCTTCGCCGCTGGCGTCGACAAATTTTTCAGGCGTCGACGAGACCGCCTTCACACGGTAGACGAAGGGCGTGCTGGCGCTGCCGACGAAAAGCGTACCGTCGGGCGCGGCGGATAAACTTTCCGGCTGGGACTTGGCGTCTACGATCAGAACGTCGGCAGCCATGGCCGTCTGAGTGGCCGGGACCAGCGCCGCGCAGGCGAACAACATAATAGATAGCTTTTGCTTCATGGAAGAATCAACCATTTGCTCAGTGTAGCGAAATGCCCAGCGGCTGTGACGCCGCGAATCGCTTCTGAGACAGGTCGAGAAGAGATCGAGCGATTGGTTATTTTTGTTCCAGCGCGGGCTTGGTCGGCACCAGATGCCGAACATCCCGATTATTTTCGCTGCACGCATATTCGAGCAGTTCGGGAAGTCCCGGTGTTATTTGAAGAGGCGTAAGAACGCGCTTCAGCGTCCAGGGCTTCGCGTACATCGTAGGGTCGTCGACTGTGTATTCGTATTCGATATTGTCCGGCGTACGGCGGAAGCGCTCCACCACATGCAATTGATCGCTATGCTGGTGGCCCGCCGTATCGAGCCACGTCCACGGCGCGCCTTTCAATCCGCGCGTATCGACCACGATCTCATCACCCTCCCAGTGGCCCGTGGAGTCGCCCATGAAGGCGGCCTCCATGTTCTCGGGATGGGGGCGGCCGTTGAGAGGGATCGAGCGGAATGTGTGCATGTACTCGAGCAGGATCACCAGATAATTCGCGGTCTGGATGAACTGCGCGGGATACGGCGACTGCATGATGCGCGGCACGCCGGGCAGCCAGCAGTTGGATGTCGGATCGTCCTTCGCGTCGTGATTCGCGTAAGCGGCCTTCCCCGCCTCCGTGTACGGAACGGATTTTTCGCCGGATGCGGATACGGCATCCACGGCGCCCGTTGTGCCTTGTCCGCTGGGCCGTGCTCCGGCCGCCATATTAGGAACGTAGGGAATATTGAAGAAGCCAGCGAAGTCAGGCTTGCCGTCAGGCGTTCTCGGAATCTGCTTCGCGCTTT
This sequence comes from Terriglobia bacterium, assembly GCA_963699945.1. GTDB lineage: Bacteria > Acidobacteriota > Terriglobia > Bryobacterales > Bryobacteraceae > Palsa-187. The sequence goes on along the minus strand of CAVOVW010000001.1, from coordinate 594,472 downwards.
GCGGCACCTGCGAAGCTTGCGCCCACGCGACAGGCGCCGCGAACAAAATCGCACCGATCCCAACGATGATCACCCAACGAAATCGAGACCGAAGAGGATTCATGCGTGCCTTCCTGCGGCGTTTCGCCGCACGTTTTACTTGCCGCCGTTAAATACGGTCGGGTTTCCAAAGCCCATGGACTTGTTGTCCTTCATGCATGTTTAATTCCTAAAGACTGCTTGGGTAAATTCTACTCTGTGCCGGATTCCGAGACGCGTCCTTTACTTCCAGGACTCCATCGCCTTCTTCGTAAGCGAATCCGGCAGCAGTTCGTTCAATTCCAGGCGAATGCCGTTAGGATCAAAAACATTGGCGCTTTTTACGTTGCTGGGCTGGGTGATGCCGGGCTCGGTCACAGTGTTCGGCATGGTGCCGTTGCGCGGAGCTGACGCCAAACCGGCCTGGCGGAGTTTCGCGATGAGCGCGGTCAGGTTTTCGGTCAAAATGTGAACGTGCGTGATGCCGGCGGGCGTGGTGGATGTGACGGGCTGCATTTCCAGGAACGAATCGCGATTGATCTGGTAGTACTTTGTTGTTCGCTTACCGTCGGGGCTGCTGAATTTAAACGCGATGGGAAATCCGATGATCTTCTCATAGAAGTTTTCCGACGCTGCATAGTCGGTTACGGCGATGCCGACGACCAGAAGCCGCTCACTCGCGTTCCCGGTCCAGGAATCCACGGCTTTTCGGGTGAGCGAGCCGGGGGTCAACTGCGTAGGCTCGATACGAATGCCGCTGGGGTCGACAATCAAGAAATTCCTTTCGTTCGTTGGCTGCGCGGTCTGCGGTTTGCGCATGCAGCCGGCCTTCAGTGTTTCAGTACAAGCAGAGAGGCCGGCTCTCGACAGTCGCGCGACGAGGGCATCCACATCGGAAGTTTGCATGTGGATGTGGGTCAGACCGGGAGGGTTACCCGCGGTGGACGTTTGCAGCTCAAGGAAGGTGTCGCGGTTGACATACAGATATGTATTCGTGGTCTTCGCGACAGTAGTGAACGAAAACGCGGAGCGCAGGCCCATGATCTTCGTGTAAAAGTTCAAGGACTCGGCATAATCCTTCGTACCGATGCCCACGACACTCAGCTTGAGGTCGGGATGCTGAAGGTCCTGGGCGATGACGTGCCGGGCGGGCAGAAGCGCGAGGGCAATGACGGAAGCGGTCAGGAAGATCGAGCGGCGCATATGGTTCTCCTTACGATCGAGACGTACCAGGACCAAATCAATCTATCACGCGGCCGGATCGCGTGTGAGTTATACTGGCTCGCCGGGAGGAGCCGTTATGATCCGAAAACTTGTGACGCTCGTGTTGACGTTTGCAGCAGGTGCCGTGGTGGGGCGCCTCACGCTGCCCTACGTGGCACCTTCCATCGGAGTGGTTCACGCGCAGACGCGGAAGCCGGTGATGGTGACGCGGCTGTTCACGGGTCCTGACAACCAGACGCACGCCGAAGAGATGGAGCTGAAGTTTTCCCAGGGCTCCGCGATTCAAGCGGCTTCCCTGCTGCCGGTGAAGGCTGCGGAACTGCACCGCAATGTACCAGGCGGAGTTTCGGATTGGCATCGCGGACCGCGCCGCCAATACGTGATCACGTTAAGCGGGCAAGGCGAGTTAGAAGTGGCCGATGGAAAAAAGATTCCGGTGGGGCCGGGTCACATCGAGCTGATCGAAGATACAACCGGGAAAGGGCACATCACACGAGTGACGGGCAACCAGGAGCGGCTGACGCTGCAGCTTGTGTTGGCGGATCCGCCGGCTCGATAAAGCCGCGGGGCGAAGGTGTGAACGCGTTCGAACCTCCGCCCCTTGCACGAAGCGATCTAGTTCAAGCCGTGCGGCCGACGGGCTGGGGGAATCGGAGACGCATCGGAATCGACGCGAACGGGCTCTCCTTCAGAATCGCGGGCGGAGCGATGCGCGAAGGCCCATGGAAATACTCGTCGAGCGGAAATAGCGGATAAGGTTCCAGTTCACGGAAAATGCGTCCCAATTTCTGCTCAATGCGGTACACGGCGTGATAGAAATTGCCGCGGTCCATATCCAGCCGCCGGGCGCACAGCTTCCAATCCGCTCCCAACAGGAAGTGAAAACGGAACAGGCGGTATTCATCCTCGTCCAGCGTACGGCGGGCGACGAGCGTGAAATCCGCGATATATTCTTCGTCCTTCCGGCCCCACGTACCAGGGCGCCGGCGCCCGCGATCGGGCTCCAAGCTTACCTTACTGAGGTGGCGTTCCTGTTGAACGCATCGTACAAACCGGTCATAGCAGATCCGGAAAATCGAGCGTAACACGCAATTACAGGGAGACACACCGGCTTTTCTGCCCAGCCGGAGTCCCGACCCGCGGCACTGCGAACAACCGGGCAGTGCAAGAGTCAGGGTCTGAGATCGAGTCCATTCCATCACCGTGACATTACCTCCATCATTACCAACCGCCGCACAGCCGGCGGAATCTGTTCCCGTATACTACGTCCGGAGGAACTTAATGTCAATTATTATTTCCTATTTATTAGTTTTAATAGTCCTTATTGATTGGATTTCCCGATAAATAGCAAGAGTCTGCTGTGCCGTGCGGTCCCACTGAAATTGCTGAACCTGCCGCTGACCGGCTTCCGCCAGCCATTGGCGCCGCTCGCCGTTGATCAGAATTTCGCGGATTCCGCGTGCGATATCGAAGACATTATCGGGGCTCACCAGCTCCGCGGCTTCGCCCACGGCTTCGACCAGCGAAGGAAGATCGGACGCAATCACGGGAGTTCCGCACGCCATTGCCTCCAAAGGCGCGAGGCCAAACCCCTCGTAAAGGGACGGAAAAGCGAACAATTCAGCGGCGCCATAGAACACTCGCAGGGTCTCCAACGGCACGAAACCGAGGAAGCGGACGACGGGGCCCACGCGCGAATGCGCCACGGCTTGGCGCACGGCCGGGTTACGCGAGAGTTCATCGCCGATGATCACGAGACGGAGATCTTTATAGCGCGGGTGCCCTTCCAATTCGTGACGCACGACGGCGAAGGCTTCGATCAGCCGCGAAATATTTTTGCGGGAACGAATGGCACCGGCGTACAAAATATACGGAAATGAAATTGAATATCGCTCTAATATCTGCCTTTCCTGGCTCTCGCCACGCGGAAGCGTGAAGGCCGGATCCGGCGCGCTGTAGATGGTGGAGATGCGCTCAGGCGGAATACGCAACACGGACTCGACATCGCGCCGCGTAGCGTTGGAAACAGTGATAATGCGGTCCGCGCGCATGGCGCCGCGCCGGTAACGTTCTTCGTGAAACATGTTGCGCAGATCCTTGGCGCCCGGGAATAAGAGCGTGCTCATGTCGTGGATGGTAAGCACGTAGGGACGCGGCATCAGCCAAGCGACCGAATTTAACGGAATATGATACAAATTCGCTTTTAATGAAGCGAAAAAGCGCGGCATCGTCAGGTTGTGCCGGATACCGCGATCGGTTTCCTCGCACGCTTTGAGCGTAAAATGAGGGGCCAGCGCGCGCAGTTCGTCAAAATCGTTCGGACGCGCTACGAGCGTATAGCGATTTTCGGTATCCCAGTGGGCGAGAGCGCGCGTGAGATTCCGGATGTAGGTCCCGATGCCGAAGTCGCGGAGGCGCCGTGCGTCCATGGCGATGTGCAATGGGGCGCCTTGCAAAGACATCGTGACCCTGTGTTACCGGCTGCTGGCGGCAGCGGCGAGTTTCCAAGGATACAGCGGGAAACGCGCCGTGAGGGCGTGTACGCGTGTGCGAACCTCCGCCTGAACGTCTTCGCGGGTGATATTTTCGAGCACGCGCGTAATGAGGGCGGCCACTTCACGCATTTCGGCCTGGCCGAAGCCGCGCGTGGTGACGGCCGGGCTGCCGAAGCGCATCCCGCTGGGGTTGAGCGGCGGATTGGTATCGAACGGTATTGCGTTTTTATTCGCGGTAATATAGGCGTGGTCCAAGGCTAATTCGGCTTCTTTTCCCCGAACTCCCTTAGCAAAAACATCCACCAGCATCAGATGCGTGTCGGTGCCACCGGAAACCACGCGGAAGCCGGAGTCCGCCAGGCCAGCGGCGAGCGTCTGGGCGTTGGCCACGACGCGCTTGGAATAGGCGACGAATTCGGGCGTGGCGGCTTCCTTGAAGCAGACTGCTTTGGCGGCGACGATATGAACCAGAGGGCCACCCTGGACGCCCGGGAAGACGGTTTTATCGATGGCGGCTCCGTACTTTTCCTTCGCGAGAATCAACCCGCTGCGAGGGCCGCGCAAGGTTTTATGAGTTGTAGACGTAACGATATCGGCGTGGTCGCAGGGATTGGGATGAACGCCGGAGGCGACCAGGCCGGAAAAGTGCGCCATATCGACCATCAAAATGGCGCCGACGGAATCGGCGATCTGGCGGAAGCGGGCGAAATCGATGATGCGCGGATAGGCGCTGCCGCCGGCGATGATCAGTTGCGGCTTGTGCTCCTCGGCGAGGCGCGCGAGTTCGTCGTAATCGATGCGTTCATCGTCGCGGCGGACGCCATAGGGAACGATCTTGTAGAGTTTGCCCGAAAAATTCAGTGGATGGCCATGAGTGAGGTGGCCGCCGTGGGCCAGATTCATGCCGAGGATGGTATCGCCGGGCTTTAGCACGCTGCTATAAGCGGCTTCGTTGGCCTGCGATCCGGAATGCGGCTGAACGTTGGCGTATTCGGCGCGGAATAGCTTTTTGGCGCGATCGCGCGCGAGATTCTCGACGACGTCGACGTATTCGCAGCCGCCGTAATAGCGCTTGCCGGGATAGCCTTCGGCGTATTTATTCGTGAAGATGCTGCCGGCGGCCTCAAGAATGGCTTCGGAGGTGAAGTTTTCACTCGCGATCAGCTCGAGACGCGAGTTCTGACGCTCGGTCTCCTTGATAAGCAGCTCGTAGATTTCGGGATCGGCCTCGGCCAGGGGTCGGGCCATGAGTTGTTGATCGTTCATTCGTTGTTCCAATTGGGAGATCTTTTCGACGCGGCGCTCGTGGCGTCCACCGTCGAAGGCAGTTTCGAGAAAAATGCGCACCAGTTCGTCGGCCTTGGCCTGATCCGTGAATCGCTCGCCGAGCGTGAGCACGTTTGCATCGTTATGCTGGCGCATCAGCGCGACCTCTTCGGAGCCGACGCCGGGCGCGGCGCGAACCCCACTAATTTTATTGGCCGCGATCGACATACCCACGCCGCTCCCGCACACCAGTATCCCGCGTTCCGCGGCGCCGCTGGCCACGTCACGGGCGACGAGGGCCGCGTAATCGGGATAGTCAACGGATTCAGAAGTATTTGTTCCATGATCGAAAATCTGGTGACCGGCTTTCGCCAAGCTGTCGCGCACGTGGTTTTTGAGCGTGAATCCTGCATGGTCGGCCCCGAGCGAGATTTTCATGGGAACTACGATTTTAGCATCCGGGCGCGGTGGACTCGATTCTTAATTTGGCCAAGGGCCGACGAGGGGGACGTCGCCGTTCTCTGTGACGATGGTAGCGGGAAATGGATTATTGGGGGAGCAGCCGTTGTCAGTATCGTGAGGGAATTTGGCGAGGAATTTTTGGCAGAATTCGTGACGCAGAACGGGTTGGTCGATCGTGGTAGAAAGGCGGAGTTCGTCTACTCTGTCACGGTCTGCGCCCGTCCCGGTTACCCCGTGGATAAGTCGATCGAATCGGTCGCGCTCCCAATCTGAATCGGGCGGTTTGGCCCTAATCACAAACTGGACGCTGAGCCCCGCATCGGCCAGTTCCGCTACGTCGATCTCCGAAAGATCGCGAGCGCACTCGTCTCGTCGCCCCAGCATGAGCTCCCGGCATGCCGCGAGTCGCACGTTACGCTGCGGGTGGCGCAGCAGCCCTCGCAGGAGCTTCGCTTTTCGCCACGGGCCTATGGTTTTGTCCGGATCGCTCATTCGTTCGAACATGCTGAAGTAACCAGTCCGTTCGGAATCCACCCAATAGTTCACGAGCGCGAATCTCTCCCAAAACGGCCGAGAATCGTCGAGAGGTAGTCGAGCATGGGGTCCCGTTACGACAGGAAAGGCACCAAATCGTCCAGGGCGGATCGATCGCCAACGGCCACGTTCTTTGCGAGCCAAAAAAAGGAAGCGCGGCTCACGCCGGTCATATCCGGCCAAGTTGGCATTTCCAGGAATGGCGCCGTTCCAAAGCATTTCGTAAATATCGATATGTTGATCGCTGTACTGCCCTCGAAAACGGTTTCGACGCGGACTCGCCGACGCGCGAACCGGTCTCCACAATTCTGGCCGCGGTCAGCGCCAGCGAGCCGAAAGAACGGCCAGGAATCGATATGCTGCTCCTGAATCACGCCGATAAATACTAGCTCCGCACGGTCAAGCAGCTGATCGGGCGTCAGGTTCTCCGGCTGGAACGTGAATCCGTAGTCGCATCCGGTGAGGATGACGGCTGCCGCGAGAATGGCAAGAAGGCGCACGTGGCTTCGTGGTCTTAGACAACGTTAGAACCATCAACAAAGTTCCGCGCCGACTTTAGCATTTCACTTCTGCACGATCTCCAGGAACGCCTGCGCGGCGTGGCTGAGCGCGCGGCGGGCGGGATAGACCAGGCGGATCTTGCGGTCCACTGTCATCTCCCGCACTTTGATCTCGCGTACGACCCGCTGGCGGATTTCCTCCTCCACGCACATGTGCGGAAGAAATGCCACGCCTTCGTTGCGCTGCACCATTTTGCGGATCGTCTCCATGGTCGGCATCTCGACATCCATGTGCAGTGGGACTTTGTGGCGCTGGAACTCGCGCAGCACCACGTCACGATAGGGCGAGAGCACGTTGTGCGCGATAAATGTTTCCGTCGCCCAGTTCGGTGATGGAGACTTCGGCGCGCGCGGCGAGGCGGTGCTCGGGCGAAACGACGAACGCCAGGTGATCGGTGTAGATGACCTGCGAGACGAGGCGCTCGTCCTCGGGATCGTAGCTGATGACGCCGAGTTCGAGGTCGCCATCGAGCAGCTCCGCCGGGATGTTGCTCGACAGGCTGCGGCGGATCTGGACCTTGATCTTGGGATACAGACGCCGGTAGCGCTCGATGTGGTCGAGCAAGTAGAGAGTGGACGATTCGTTGGCGCCGATCATCAGGCGTCCGGCCGACTTGTCGCGCAGCTCGGCGAGCGCGTTTTCGAGCTCGCCCTGCGAGATTCTCGAAGCGCCGGGCAAATTCGAGCACGTTGCGGCCGGCATCGGTCAGCAGCAGCTCCTTGGCCGGAGCGATCGATCAGCTTCTCGCCGAGCTCGGCTTCCAAGCGCTGGATTGCCAGCGAGATCGCCGGCTGGGTGCGCAGCAGCTTTTCGGCCGCGCGCGAGAAACTCTTCTCCGTGGCGACGGTGAGGAAGACCTGAAGCGGGTGCAGTTCCATAATATATCGATTATTATAATACACTGCGAATATTATAAATTTGCCAAATCATGAAGCGGGCCAGATAATTGAGGAAGCAGGAAGACCCACATGGCGGATCGAGTATACATCTTCGACACGACCCTGCGCGATGGCGAGCAATCGCCGGGCTGCAGCATGACGCGTGCCCGAGAAGCTGCAGCATGGCGCGCCAAGCTGGTGGACCTGGGCGTGGACATCCTGGAAGCCGGGTTTCCCGATCGCCTCCGAGGGCGATTTCGAAGCGGTGGATGCGGTGAGCCGCGAATTTCCGTGGGTGCAGGTGGCGGCGCTGGCGCGGGCCACCAAGCTGGACGTCGAGCGCGCGGCGAAGTCGCTGAAGCACGCCAAGCGGCCGCGCATCCACACCTTTATCGCCACCAGCGACATCCATCTGAAGTACAAGCTGAAGAAGTCGCAGCAGCAGGTTCTGGACGAAGCGGTGGCGGCGGTGGCGCTGGCGCGGCCTATGTCGACGACGTGGAGTTTTCGGCGGAAGATGCCACGCGCACGGATCTGGGATTATCTGGAGAAGATCTCGAAGGCGGTGGTGGCGGCCGGCGCGCGGACCGTCAACTTGCCCGACACGGTGGCTACTCGGTGCCCGAGGAATACGGCGCGCTGATCGGCCGCATGGTGAAGGCGCTGGGCGATCGCGCGATCGTGAGCGTGCACTGCCATGACGATCTGGGTCTGGCGGTGGCGAATTCGCTCGCGGCCGTGCAGGCCGGCGCGCGGCAGATCGAGTGCACGATCAACGGCATCGGCGAGCGCGCCGGGAACTGCTGCGCTCGAAGAAATCGTGATGGCGATGAAGACGCGCCACGACCGCTATCCGTTTCGAGACGAGGATCGTCACCGAGCATCTGTTCCCGGCGAGCCAGTTGCTCACCTCGATCATCACGTTCGGGCCGCAGCCGAACAAGGCGATCGTGGGCGAGAACGCGTTCGCGCACGAGGCGGGCATTCACCAGGACGGCTATCCTGAAGGAAAGACCACCTACGAGATCATCGAGCCGCAGAGCGTGGGCGTGCCGGAGAGCAAGCTGGTGCTGGGCAAGCACAGCGGCCGCCACGCGCTGAAGAAGCGCTGCGAGGATCTCGGCTTCGAGCTGACAAGGAAGAGCTGGACGTGGTGTACCACGCTTCACCGCGCTGGCGGATCGCAAGAAGGGCGTGCGGAACGACGAGATTGTCGACGCTGATTCAGGAAGTGGTGAAGCCGTACGCGCAAGTAGCGCAACTGCAGGCGCGCGGCAGCTGAACTTCAATGAATCATGAACCTGAACAGTCCTGTTCGTTGCCGGGCGACGGCATCGGCGTCGAAGTCACCGCGCGAAGCCGTAGAGCGTGCTGCAATGCATGTGGCGCGCAGAATATCGGCCATCGACGCTGCGAGCTTGAACGGAAGGCGCTGCTCGGCGGCATCGCGATCCACAAGACCGGCACGCCGCTTCCCGAAGACACCACGAAAATGGCGCTGGATGCCGATGCGACGCTGATGGGCGCGGTGGGGCTGCCGGAGTTCGACAACGCTCCGCCGGAGAAGCGGCCCGAGAACGGGCTTGCTCGGGATTCGCAAGACGCTGGGCGTGTTTGCGAATTTGCGGCCGGTGCGGGCGTAGCCAGTCGCTGATCGATTCGTCGCCGCTGAAGAACCACCTGGTGATGGCACGGACATGATCATCGTGCGCGAGCTGACCGGCGGCATCTACTACGGCACGCCGCGCGGCATTATCGGAGAAGGGCGCGGAGAGCGCGCGCGTCAACACCATGACCTACACGCGCGCCGAGATCGAGCGCGTGGCGCACATGGCGTTTAAGCTGGCGCGCAAGCGGCGCAAGAAAGTGACGAGCGTGGACAAGTCGAACGTGCTCGAAAACTCGCAGCTGTGGCGCAAGGTGGTGATCGAAGTCGGCGACGCAATATTCCGATGTGGAGCTCGACCATCTGCTGGTGGATAACTGCGCGATGCAGCTGGTGCTGAATCCGCGAGCGCTTCGACGTGGTGCTCACCGAGAATATGTTCGGCGACATTCTGAGCGACGAGGGCGCGGTGCTGGCGGGATCGATCGGCATGCTGCCGTCGGCATCGATTGGCAAGCGGCTCGGGAGCATGGACGGGTTTGTATGAGCCGGTGCATGGTCGGCGCCGGACATCGCGGGCAGAACAAGGCGAATCCGCTGGGCGCGATTGGCTCGGTGGCGGCGATGCTCGAATATCAGTTTCGGTCTGATGAAAGAAGCGGCGCGGTGAACGCGCCATGGAAGCGTGCTGAACAGCGGCCGTGTGACGGCGGACTTGAAGCCGAAGGGCAAGCCGGCAACGACCGAAGCGAGGTCGGCGAAAGCGGTAAGCTGAGGCATTATGAGTCAGCGCACGCAGTGAACGGCGGATCAGTCAAAGAACATGCACGGACGATCATTGAAAAGGTCTGGGATAACCATGTGTCGCCGAGCAGCCGGGCGCGCCGGCCCTGATCTATATCGATCTGCATCTGGTGCCACGAAGTCACTCGCCGCAGGCGTTTTCCGATGCTGCGCGAGCGCGGCCTGAAAGTGCGGCGGCCGGATCTGACCATCGCGACCACGGACCATTCAGCACGCCGACCACGACCGCGCGATCTGCCGATCGTGGATGAGATTGCGGCCACGCAGATCGCGCAGTTGGAAACGAATTGCAGCGAGTTTCGGCATTCGCCTGTACAATCTGCACGAGCGACCAGCAGGGCATCGTGCACGTCATCGGGCCGGAGCAGGGTTTGACGCAGCCCGGCATGACGGTCGTCTGCGGCGACAGCCACACAGCGACGCACGGCGCGTTTGGCGCGCTGGCGTTCGGCATCGGCACGAGCCAAGTGGGCCATGTGCTGGCGACGCAATGCCTGCTGCAAACAGCCTTCGCAGACCTACGAGGTGCGCGTGGACGGACAGTTGAAGCAAGGGCGTCTCGGCGAAGGACATCATTCTGGCGCTGATCGCGAAGATCGGCATCGGCGGCGGCACGGGCTGCGTGTTCGAATACACGGGCTCCGCGATCCGCGCGCCTATCGATGGAAGAGCGCATGACGATCTGCAACATGTCGATCGAAGGCGGCGCGCGCGCGGGATTGGTTGCGCCCGACGATACGACTTATCGATATCTGGCGGGCCGCGAGTTCGCGCCCAAGGGAAAGGATTGGGATGACGCGGTGGCTCGCTGGAAGCAGTTGCCGACCGATGAAGGCGCGACGTATGCGACGCCAGTTGACGTTCGATGCAAGTTCGCTGGAACCGATGATCACGTTCGGCACGAATCCCGGGATGGGCATTCCGATTTCAGGCGCCGATTCCAGACCCTGCGTCGACGTGCCGATCCGATCGAGCGCGATCCGACCTGGCAAAAGCGCTGAATTACATGGATCTGGAGCCGGGCAAGCCGCTGCTGGGACATCCGATCAACGTGGTGTTCATCGGAAGCTGCACGAACTCGCGCATCTCCGATCTGCGCGCGGCCGCGGCCGTGCTGAAGGGCCGCAAGGTGAATCCGAAAGTGCGCGTGACTGGTGGTTCCCGGATCGCAGCAGGTGAAGCAGCAGGCGTCGAGGCGAGGGACTGGACGAAGTTTTCCGCGAGGCGGGCGCCGAATGGCGCGAAGCCGGCTGCTCCATGTGTATCGCGATGAACGGCGATCAACTGGAGCCGGGCCAATATAGCGTCTCGACCAGCAATCGCAATTTCGAAGGACGGCAGGGCAAGGGCGGCCGCACGTTCCTGGCCAGCCCGCTGACGGCGGCCGCTACCGCGATCACCGGCGTGGTAACCGATCCAGAAGACTGGTATAGGGAGATCTGAAACGATGAAGTTCGACACCATCCGAGAGCAAAACGATTGTGCTTCCGATGGACAACATCGACACGGATCAGATTATTCCGGCGCGCTTTCTGAAGACGATTCGAAAGAGGGCCTCGGCGATCAGTCTGTTTTACGACTGGCGGTACGACGCCGACGGGTCGCCGAAACCTGGATTTTCCGTTGAATCAGCCGTCAGCGAAAGGCGCGCAGATATCTGCTGGCCGGCGACAACTTCGGCTGCGGCAGTTCGCGCGAACACGCGCCGTGGGCGTTGACGCAGTTTGGCTTCCGCGCGGTGATCAGCACGTCGTTCGCCGATATTTTCCAGCGGTAATTCGTTGAAGAACGGATTGCTGCCGATAGTCGTGCCCGCCGATGTGCACGCGGAGTTACTACGGTGGTCTGGCCTGGAACTAAAGATCGACTTGGCGGCGCAGAAGGTATCTCTTCCCGGCGGCCGAAGCGTCGATTTTCCCATTGATGCCTTTTCGAAGAACTGCCTGCTGAACGGCGTGGACGAGCTTGGCTACATGCTGCAACAGGACGCGGCGATCAAAGCGTACGAAGCGAAGCGTCCGAAGTCGATCAACACACTGGCATAGCGGCGCCGACGGCTTCCGTGCGCTGACGCAGCGCAGCCGGAATATTTCTTCCACGTTTTGAAGCACGTGCGGCTTCCCGCACCGTGCATTCTCACGACACTCGTGAGATGGAATAAGCATGAAGAAGCTTATCCGCGAGATCCTGAACGACCTGAGCCCAAAGCCGAAGTCTCCTCTGCCGGAGGATCTCGATAACCAGATTCTTTCGAAAGATCCCGAGCAGCGCGTGCGTCAGCTCGATCAACAGGCGCACGAAAAAGAGCAAATCAATAACGTCTAGCGCCCGGGCGTCGATTTCCCGAGCACGAGCGCGCGGCGCGCACCGGTCGCCGAAGGCAGGTTGGACGGTCGGCCGTGCGCAGATTCGAACGCGAGCACCGCGAACGCGATGGCTTCCTTCGCGTCGGGATCGATGCCGAATTCGGCGCTGGAGCTGATTGTATTTGGCCGGAGATGCGCCCGAAGACGCGCCATGAGCCAACGGTTGCGAGTACCGCCGCCCGCGACAATGACCTTGAATTCCTTGCCGGCTGTGTTGTGAACGGCGGCTGCGATAGAGGCTGCCGTGAATTCAGTGGCAGTGGCAACCAAGTCCGGCAGCAAAATACCGGTTGCGATTAGTCCCGAAACAAACTGCTGCCCGAAGCGTTCACGGCCGGTGGACTTCGGCGGCTTTTCACGGAGGTAAGGATCTTGCATCATCGACTGCAACAAACGCTGGTGAACGGTGCCGCTCCGTGCGACGGTGCCGTTGCGATCGTACGCGCGCACGCCCTCGGTCATGTGGCGGATCAGAGCGTCCGTCACTATGTTTCCGGGTCCGGTGTCGAAGGCGACTATTTCTTCGGCTGTGGCGCGCGGCGGGATCACGGTGATGTTCGCGATGCCGCCAATATTCAACGCGACGCGCCCTTCTTTCCGATCGCGGAACAATAAATAGTCGACGTACGGTACGAGCGGAGCTCCCTGCCCTCCCGCAGCGATATCGCGCTCGCGAAAATTTGAGATGGTGCGGATTCCTGTTTTTTCGGCAACCACAGCCGCCTCGCCGATCTGCAGCGTGCTGGCCACACGACGGCCGAGAAACTCGACCGGCGCCCCTTCGTGAAAGATTGTTTGCCCATGCAGTCCGATGAGCTCCAGCTTGTGTTTGCGCGAAGCACGAATGATCGCTTTCGAGTAAAGCTCGCCCAACAGAAAACTCAGGCGCGCAATCACGGCCGTGTGCGTCATCGTATTCGAGACAGAGAGCAGTGCTTCGCGGACCGCTTTGGGATACGCCTCGGAGCGAAACGCCAGCGGCTCTATGCGAAGGCCGTGACGCTCGCGACGAATATCGACGATGGCGACGTCGATGCCGTCGAGTGAAGTACCGCTCATGACGCCGGCGACGATCATGAGTTCTTCAAATCTTTCTGCAGTTCGTGGAGCAGTTGCAGCGCTTCGATAGGCCGCAGTTCATCGATATTCAAATGGCGAATGCGCTCGGCGATATTGCCATTGACCGGTTCAAACAGCTTGATCTGCATCGCACCGGGGGCGGCGCCTGAAAGCTCCTCGGTAACGGTATGCTCGGCGGACTCGTGCGTGGCGAGAATCTGGCGTGCCCGTTCTATGACGCTGATCGGCAGGGCAGCCAGGCGAGCTACTTCAATGCCATAGCTGCGGTCGGCTGCACCGGGGGCGATGCGGCGCAGAAAAAGAATTTGGTCGCCGGACTCCTTCACCGAAACGTGCAGATTGCGGACGCCTTCCAATAGCTGCGCGAGCTCGGTGAGTTCGTGATAGTGCGTGGCGAATAAAGTCTTGGCACGAATCTTCTGCTGAATGTGTTCCACCACGGCCCAAGCGAGAGCGAGGCCGTCATAGGTGGATGTTCCACGGCCGATTTCGTCAAGAATGATCAGGCTGCGCGGAGTGGCGGTGTTCAGGATCACAGCGGTTTCCGTCATTTCGACCATAAACGTCGATCGACCGCGCGCAAGATTGTCGGCTGCGCCGATGCGCGTAAACACGCGATCGACGATCGGCAGCAGCGCGGATTCCGCGGGAATGAACGAACCGGACTGCGCGAGGATCGCGAGCAATGCGGCTTGGCGCAGGTATGTCGATTTGCCGCCCATGTTTGGGCCGGTGATCACCGCGATGAACTCGGTCTCCGGATGGAAATAGAGGTCGTTCGCGATAAAGCGCTGCGCGTCTTTTTCCACGAGCTTCTCGATCACGGGATGGCGGCCGGCCACGACGCGCAATTCGCCCGATTCTGAAAACTGCGGCCGGACATAGCGATTTTCGGCAGCCACTTCGGCAAGCGAAACCGTGACATCCAATTCTGCAATGGCCGCGGCGGTGGCTTTGATGCGCGACGCTTGCGCCACAGTAAGCACACGGAGTTGCTCGAAGATTTCCCGCTCCAAGGTGAGGATCTTGTCCTCGGCTTCGAGGATCTTGCCTTCCAGTTCCTTCAGCTCCGGCGTGGTGTAGCGTTCGGCGTTCACCAAGGTCTGCTTGCGCTGGTAGTCGGCGGGCGCCAGGTGCTGGTTCGCCTTCGAGATCTCTATGTAATAGCCGAAGACATTATTGAAGCGAATCTTAAGCGAGGCGATGTTGGTGCGCGCGCGCTCGCGTTGCTCGATCTGCGCGAGATACGTCTTGCTGTTGCGGGAGATGTCGCGCAGTTCGTCGAGCCGGGCATCGAAACCGTCGCGGATCGCGCCGCCGTCAGAAAGATTCACGGGTGGCTCTTCAGAAAGAGCGTTCAGGAGCGGATCGCGAACGTCGGCGATTTCATCGAGGCGTTCGTTGATGTCGCGGAGACGCGCGGCCGACGCGTTAGATAGGCGCTGCTTGATGGCAGGTACAATCGCGAGTGAACGGGCGAGCGCCGCGAGATCGCGAGGTCCAGCGCTTGCGACACTGACGCGCGAGAGCAAACGCTCCAAGTCGAGAATGGATCGCCAAATCCTTGCCGATTTCGCCGCGCAGGATGGTGGCGGCGTGCAATTCGGCGACCGCATCGAGGCGCGCCTCGATTTCGGCGACATCCATCGAAGGAGCCAGAATGCGGCGGCGCAGCATTCGGCCGCCCATGCCCGTGCGCGTGCGATCCAGGACCGCGAGCAAAGTGGAATCCTTGCGATTCCCCGACAAAAAGCGGCTCGACGAGTTCGAGATTGCGAATGGTGGTGGCGTCCAGCACCATGCCGGCGGCACGATCGTAGAACGCGGGCCGTTCGAGATGATCGATCGACGCGCGCTGCGTTTCCCGCGCGTAGTGCAACAGCGCGGCCGCCGCGCCGATCGCTAAAGCGCGTCCCTCCAGGCCACAACCGTCCAGAGAAAGGAGGCGGAAATGATCGCACAGGCTGCGTGCGGCGTAGTCGGCGCCGAAGATCCAATCTTCGACATCGGTGCGGAGGCACGAATATTTCGGAGACGTACCGGCAGGAAGAAGCACCTCGCGGACGTTCAACGTTTCAAGCGCGGCCTGGACGTCCAAAAGTTCCATCTCCGTGGCGCGGAACTCTCCCGTAGTTACGTCGGCGTATGCAAAGCCGGCGCGATTCGTCGCCGCGAGGCCGGGCATGACGGCAGCAAGGAAGTTGTTCTCGTGGGAACGGAGCACCGAGGCGTTCATCGTTGTACCCGGTGTAATGACGCGGGTCACTTCGCGCCGTACGAGCTTGGTTGCGGCCGAAGGCACTTCCATCTGATCGCAGATGGCGACGCGATAACCCTTCTGCGTCAGGCGGGCGATATAGTTTTCGGCCGCGTGAAAGGGCACGCCGCACATGGGGATCGGCTGACCCTTCTCTTTGTTGCGCGCGGTCAGCGTGATCTCAAGTTCCCGGGCGGCAGTGACGGCGTCTTCGTAAAAGAGCTCGTAGAAATCCCCGAGCCGGAACATCAGCAAGGTGCCGGGCACTTGCTGCTTGATGCCATGGTATTGCCGCATGAGCGGCGTGGCGGGCGACGACTCCGAAGACATGGGAACTACTCATTATGGCTCACAGGCGTGAGCAAATGCCGCGGGGATCTTGTTCTACATGTCGCTCTTACGCGTAGATGCCGCGTAATTTGATGGCGAACGCAACGCGATCGAGCGCCAGCATATAGGCCGCGGTGCGGTTGTCGACGCCGTGCTTGTCCGCATAAGCCACGACGTCGTTGAAGCTGTTGATCATGATTTCTTCCAGGCGCTCATTGACCAACTGCTCATTCCAGAAATAGCCCTGGCGGTCCTGCACCCATTCGAAATACGACACGGTGACGCCGCCGGCGTTCGCGAGGATGTCGGGAATCACGAAGATGCCTTTGTCGCGCAGAATGGGATCGGCCACGTGCGGTGGTGGGACCGTTCGCGCCCTCGCACAGAATCTTCGTGCGAATCTTGTGCGCGTTCTGCGAGGTGATCACGTTCTCTCTGCGCGGCCGGCAGCAGGACATCCGTCTCCATGAAGAAGGCTTCTTCGCGATCCATATTCTCGCCGCCGGCGAAATCCAGGATCGATCCGGTTTCTTTGCGATGCTTGGCCAGTGCGGCGATGTCGAGGCCTTTGTCGTTGTGTACGGCGCCGTCCCACTCGACGATGCGCGATAATCTTGAAACCGGCGCGCGGTCATCAGTTTCGCGGCCATGCCGCCGACGTTGCCGAAGCCCTGGATCACGACGCGCGCAGTGCTGCGATCGAGCCCGAAGCGGCGCAGCGCCTGATCGGTGACGATCATGCAGCCGCGGCCCGGTGGCTTCGGTGCGCCCGCGCGAGCCGCCCAGATCGATCGGCTTGCCGGTGACGACGGCGGTCTGCGTGTGGCCGCTGCGCATGGAATAAGTGTCCATGATCCACGCCATGGTCTGCTCGTTGGTGTTCACGTCCGGCGCCGGGACGTCGATTTCCGGGCCGATGAATTCGTAAATCTGCGCGGTGTAGCGGCGCGTCATGCGCTCCAGCTCGCCGGGAGACAGCACGAAGGGATCGCAGATGATGCCGCCCTTGCCGCCGCCGAAGGGAACGTTCGTGACGGCGCATTTCCAGGTCATCCAGGACGCGAGCGCGCGCACTTCATCGAGCGTGACGTCCGGCGCATAGCGGATGCCGCCCTTGGCCGGACCGCGCGCGATGGAATGCTGCACGCGATAGCCGGTGAAGACTTCGAGGCGTCCGTCGTCGAGCAGCACGGGAATGTGCACCGTGACTTCGCGCGAGGGCGAGCGCAGGACTTTCTGCATGCCGTCGTCGAGCCCCAATAGCTGCGCGGCGTTGTCGAATCGCGCTTCGGCGGAAAGCAGCGGATTGAGTTCCTGATCGTGAAGGTAGGGCTGGACGGGGGCGCTTTCCACAGTGCGGTGATCTCCGCTTTCAATTATGGCGGATGATGCGCGGCCGTGGGCTTATGATGAGGGCGTGGGCAGAACGTTGATCGTGATCGGACTGGTGATCGTTGCGGTGGGCGTGATCATGACGCTGGGCGATAAGCTGCCGATCAAGATGGGAAGGCTGCCGGGAGATATCGTGATCCGCGGCAAGAACAGCGTTTTCTATTTTCCGATCGTCACCAGCGTGCTGCTGAGTGCGATCCTGACGTTGGTGATGTGGCTGTTTCATCGCCACTAGGCGGTGCCACCAAAAGAAAAAGGGCGACTCTTGCGAGCCGCCCCGATCCTAAAATAAACGCGCTGGAAATTATTCTTCCGGCGTTTCGCCTTCGCCCTCGTGCTGACCCTGACGGATCTGGTTGAGGCGCTCCTCGCGGCGCTTGGCGCGTTCTGCGGCGCGCTTAACGAGTTCGGAACCGACCAGCTCCAGCATCGCGAGCTCCGCTCCATCGCCCTTGCGGCCGGGAAGTCCATTCTTGTTGCCGATGCGGACCACGCGCGTGTAACCGCCAGCGCGCTGGCCGAAACGGGTTCCGAGTTTATCGAACAGCTTCTTGACGGCGCTCGGCGTTTCCAGAAACGCGGCCGCCTGACGGCGGGCGTGCAGAGTGTCGCGCTTGGCGAGCGTGATCATTTTATCCACCAGCGGTTTCGCGGCCTTGGCCTTGGGTACCGTGGTGATGATGCGCTCCTGCTCAATCACGCTGGTGACCAGGTTTTTGAGCAGCGAGTTGCGCGCTCCGACGTCGCGCTTGAGTTTATATCCGGCTCTCTTGTGTCGCATTTTCGTTCCTTGCGGGCGTTAGATCTGCGCGCCGGTCTCCTCGTCGATTTCGTCGTCCTCGATGGTGTCGAGATCCGGCGTGATGGGTGTTCCGATAGAAGCCGGAGCGCCGCTCGGGGACATCAGACGGCCCTGCGCGTCAAACTTCATGCCGAACGTCAGGCCCAGGCTGGCCAGGATTTCCTTGATCTCATTGAGCGACTTGCGGCCGAAGTTCTTGGTCCGCAGCATTTCGGCTTCGGACTTCTGAACCAGGTCGCCGATGGTTTGAATGTTCGCGTTTTTGAGGCAGTTGTAGGAACGAACGCTGAGCTCCAGCTCTTCGACCGAGCGGTTCAGCACTTCGTTCATCTGGCTCATGGCGCGTTCGGCCGGTTCTTCGGTCTGCTCGGCCACTTCTTCGAAGTTGATGAAGATGGCCATGTGGTCCTTCATCAGCTTCGCGGCCTGGCCGATGGCGTCGGCCGGCGAGATGGCTCCATTGGTCCACACTTCGATGGTGAGCTTGTCGTAATCGGTCATTTGGCCGAGACGCGCCGCTTCCACCGAAAAATTCACTTTGCGTACGGGCGAATGAACCGAATCGATCGGAATGTAGCCGACCGCCAGGTCCTCATCCGTATTGCGTTCCGCCGAAACGTAACCGCGGCCGCTCTTGATACGCATTTCGATATTGAGCTTGCCGCCTTCGCCGACGGTGGCGACGTGCATGTTGCGATCCAGCACTTCGATTTCCGGATCGGTTTCGATTTGTCCGCTGAGCACTTCACCGGCGCCGTTGGCTTTCACGCGCACGGTGCGCATCCCTTCGTCGCGCATCATGAAGGGAATCTGCTTCAGGTTGAGAATGATGTCCGTGGCGTCTTCGACCACGCCGGGAATGGGACTGAATTCGTGCGCTACGCCGTCGATCCGCACCGCCGTGATCGCAGCGCCTTCAATGGAGCTGAGCAGCACGCGGCGGAGGCTGGTTCCGACCGTGGATCCGAATCCACGCTCGAAGGGCTGCGCCGTGAACATGCCGTAGCGATCCGTGAGCGTTTCCGTATTGGCGACTAACCGTTTGGGTTTCTGGAATCCTTTGAACATTTGTGATGACTCCTTTCGCGAACCGGTCTACTTCGAATACAGCTCGACGATGAGCTGTTCGTTCAACTGGATCTGGACGAGATCCTCGCGTTTGGCCTGCCCGATCACCCGGCCCTTGAGGTTTTCACGATCCACTTCCAGCCAGTTGGGGGCGGGAGAGTGAGCCGTGGCTTCCAATGCGTGCAGGATGGTGGGGTTGGTCTTGCTTCCCTCGGCCACTTCAATGACATCGTTGGGCTTCACCAGGAACGATGGGATGTCGACGCGATGGCCGTTCACACGGATGTGGCCGTGGCGGACCAATTGACGCGCCTGCGCACGTGATGTGCCGATGCCCATGCGGTAGATGGTGTTGTCCAGGCGGCGCTCCAACATGTTGAGCATGTTGTCGCCGGTGATGCCCTTCATGGCGCTGGCTTTTTCGAACAGATTGCGGAACTGCCCTTCGAGCAATTGATAATAGCGACGCGCCTTTTGCTTTTCGCGGAGCTGCAGGCCATAGCCTACAATCTTCGGTTTGCGATCTTTGCCATGTTGGCCGGGCGGGAAATTACGCTTTTCAATGGCGCATTTTTCGGTGTGGCAGCGCTCGCCTTTCAGGAACAACTTCATGCCCTCGCGCCGGCAGAGCCGGCAAACGGGACCAATATATCGAGCCAAATCGGACCTCCCTACTGTGCGGCCGCAAATCGCGGCCAGTTTTGGTTAAGGTGCAGTTTACGGGTCAAACGTTGAAAAATGACCTTTCTTCCTGCTTACATTTCAAACAACAAACTTCTAACTACAAAAATCAGACGCGACGCGTCATTCTTTGAACACGTCGCTTAAATGCGACGTTTTACTCTTTGAACGCGCCGCTTAAACGCGACGCTTCTTCGGCGGACGGCAGCCATTGTGCGGGATCGGCGTGCGATCCCTGATGTTCCGCACTTCAAGGCCCGCCGTGGAGAGCGCACGCACAGCGGATTCGCGACCGGCGCCCGGACCGCTGACGGCCACGTTAACCGACCGCAAGCCGGATTCCTTCGCTTTGTTGGCAGCCGTCAACGACGCCTGCTGCGCGGCGAACGGAGTTCCCTTACGCGACCCGCGGAAACCAAGCGAGCCGGAGCTCGACCAGGAAATGGTGTTGCCCATGGGATCGGAGATCGTAACGATCGTATTGTTGAACGACGCCTGCACGTGGACGATGCCCACCGGCACGACACGCTTTTCTTTCTTCTTGAACGACTTCTTTTTGCCGCCTTTGGCGGGAGCCTTGGTTGCCATGTGATCTTTCTATCCCGTCTTCCTTAGGTCTTGGCCGACGCCTTCTTCTTGTTCGCCACCGTGCCGCGCCGCGGACCCTTGCGGGTGCGCGCGTTGGTGTGAGTGCGCTGACCGCGCACCGGAAGACCGCGGCGGTGCCGCAGTCCACGATAAGCACCCATTTCGATGAGGCGCTTGATGTTCATGGAGATCTCTTTGCGCAGATCGCCTTCGACCGATCCTTCCGACTCCAGGATCATACGGATCCGGTTGATCTCGTCTTCGGTAAGATCCGCCACCTTCTTATCCGGATTAACGCCGGCGCGGTGACACAGCGATTTGCTGCGCGTCCGCCCGATGCCATAGATGTAGGTGAGACCGATCTCGGTCCGCTTTTTCGCCGGTAAATCGACGCCTGCCAGTCGTGCCATGATTCGTTAACCCTGCCTCTGCTTATGTTTCGGATTCGTGCAGATCACGCGCACCACGCCCTCGCGGTGGACGACCTTGCACTTGTCGCACATCTTTTTTACCGACGCTCGAACCTTCATAAAATCCTTCTTTCCCGCTGGCCTTCCACGCGCCTTCCGGCTCGCGCTCGAAACCTACTTCAGCAATTCCACAATCCTGCCCCGCGTCCGATCATGCGGCGAAAGCTCCACGCGAACCCGGTCGCCGGGACGCAGCCGATCAAAATTCCTAACGCCGGCTCCGGCCGCATGCGCGATCACCGGATCTTCGTTCCCGAGCTTCAACCGGTAGGCCGCACTGGGAAGCAGATCGACAACCACCGCCTCTTCACCGGCCGCTGAACTTTCGCCACCGGTTTCTGGCCGCTGGCCGTCGGCCCCTTTCATCAGGGCCTCGTCAAAACCCACGGACCGTTCGCCGTCACCGCCACCGTATGCTCAAAGTGCGCCGAGTAGCGGCTATCTTCGGTCACGGCCGTCCACTTATCCGCCTTCACCCGGCTGCCCGGTTTTCCGGCGTTCACCATGGGCTCGATCGCGAGCACCATGCCTTCCTTCAACCGTGGATTCTCATTCCTGCGATCCACGTAATTAGGAACCTGCGGTTCTTCGTGCATCTGTGTCCCGATGCCGTGCCCCACAAACTCCCGCACAATCGAAAATCCGTTCGACGTCACATGGCGCTCCACGGCGCCGCATATATCGAAAAGCCGGTTACCCGGCCGCGCGCAATCAATCGCCAACTCCAGCGATTCGCGCGTCACGTCGATCAGCTTCCGCGTTTCCGCGGAGATTTCGCCCACCGGCACAGTGATCGCCGAATCGCCATAAAATCCGTGAAGCTGAGCGCCAGTATCGATCGACACGATATCGCCCGGCTTCAAAACCCGCTTCTCCGAGGGCATGCCATGCACAATCTCCTCGTTGACCGAGGTACACAGCACGTACGGGAATTTCGATCCCGCACTCGGACTGTAATAACCCTTGAACGCCGACTTCGCGCCCGCGTCGCTGATCATCTTCTCGGCGGCGACTTCCAAATCGTAAGTCGTGACGCCTTCCTTCACCATGCCCCGCAGCGCCTGCAGCACTTCATACACCAGCATGCCTGCGGCCCGCATTTTGTCGAGCTCCGAAGGGCTTTTACGCACAATCATGGGAGACTATGCCCCCTGCCCCACGTTCGCCATATGCTGCCGCACCGAAGCCACCAAACGCTCAGCTATGTGTTGAGGACCGCCCGGCGCGTCGCCATCCACATCCATCCGGCAGTAGCCGTTCTTCTCAAAAAACGCCAGAACGGGTGCGGTCTGATTGTCGTAGTTCTGCAGCCGGCGCCGCACCGTTTCCGGGCGATCGTCTTCTCTTACGATCAACTTGGCGCCGTCCAAACCGCACACCGAAATCGGGCCGTCGGCCTTCGCGCCGTAAACCGCACCACAGACAGGACATTGCCGCCTGACCGCGAGCCTATCCACAATAACATTGTAATCCACTTTAAGGTGAATTACCAAAACCGTCACTCCACGCTCCTTCAGGAGCTGGCTGATCATCTTCGCCTGATTTACAGTGCGGGGATAACCATCCAGGATGAAGCCTTTTTTGCAATCGGGCCGCGCCATCCGCTCGGACACCAACTCATTTACGATCTCGTCCGGCACCAAAGACCCGGAAGCGAGAATCGATTGAACTTCGTGCCCCAGGTCGTCGCCCCGCTCCACGCTTTCCCGCAACATGTCACCGGTGGAAATGTGCGGCAGCGCCAATGCTTTGTGTAGCAGTTTTGCTTGCGTCCCTTTTCCCGACCCCGGAGCTCCGAACAGAATCAGACAAATTTGACTCATCTAGTAAATTGCGAAGTTCTCGCATCACACGCTGCTGGAACGGCGTCCACGAATGCGGCCCGCCCGCGGCGTAAATCCCTCATAGTGGCGCATGATCAACTGCGCTTCAATCTGGTTTACCGTATCCATGGCGACGCCCACTACGATCAAGAGGCTGGTGCCGCCAAAGTAAAAGTTCACACCCAGGCCGTCCAGCAGGAAGCGCGGGAAGTTCGCGTCGATCCAGTTGCCGATGCCCGGCAGGCGCTGCAGCTTGATGCCCGAGATCATGATTTGCGGCAGCAGCGAAAGAACCGCCAGATACAGGCCGCCCACCACCGTGATCCTGGTCAGAATCGTGTTCATATAATCCGCGGTGTTCTTACCGGGACGAATTCCGGGAATAAATCCGCCGTACTTGCGCATGTTGTCGGCGGCCTCATTCGGATTGAATATGATCGACACGTAGAAGAAGCAGAAGAAAATGATCAGCACGGTGTACAACAAATAGTACAGGGGCTGCGCACCGCCGATCGCTCCGAGCATGTTGTTCAGCACGGGCGAATCCTTCACGAATTGCACCTGTGTGAGTGTCTGCGGGAAGGCCAGCAGCGAGCTGGCGAAAATCACAGGGATCACGCCGCCGGCGTTTACCTTCAGTGGGAGGTGAGTGGACTGTCCGCCCATGACGCGGCGTCCAATGACGCGTTTGGCATACTGTACCGGAATGCGACGCTCGCCGCGCTCCACCAGAACGATGAAGGCGACCACGGCGACCATCATGATCAGGATGACGATCACCTGCAGCAGGTTCCAGTCACCGGAACTGACCTTGGTCCACAGTTCGTAGATGGCGTTCGGCAGATTGACCACAATGCCCGTGAAGATGATCAGGGACATACCGTTGCCGATGCCGCGCTCCGTGATCTGCTCACCCAGCCACATGATAAAAGCGGTGCCCGTGGTGAGACTCAGGATGGTCATCAGCACGAAGCCGATGCCCGGATTCGTCACAAAGCCCTGCTGCGCACCTTGCAATGCTTCGGCGATGCCGAAGGATTGGATCAACGCCAGAATGACCGTCAGATACCGGGTCCATTGCGTGATCTTGCGGCGCCCCAGCTCGCCTTCCTTCTGCAATTTTTCGAGCGTCGGAACCACCACGGTCAACAACTGCAAAATGATGGACGCCGTGATGTAGGGCATGATGCCCAGGGCGAAAATCGTGAGGCGGCGGAACGTTCCGCCGCTGAACAGATCGAGGAAGCCAAACAGCGTGCCGGAGTTCTGCTGGAAGAACTGCTCCAGGCGATTAGTATCGATGCCGGGAGTCGGGATATGACCGCCCAGGCGATACACCGCAAGCAGGGCCAAGGTGAACATGAGCCGCTTGCGCAGATCGGGCACCTTAAACACATTGGTGAGGGCTTCGAGGAACTTCATGGCGTTTTACTCCCCAGACCGAACCTGGCTCTCCATTACTTGGTGATGACTTCCGCAGTGCCACCCGCGGCCTGAATTTTTTCCAGCGCCGATTTGGTGAAATGATGCGCCTTCACCGTGAGCTTGCGCTTCAGCTCGCCGCTGCCCAGAATTTTCAAGCCGTCCTTGAGCTTGTGAATCACACCCGCTGCCATCAGCGACTCGGGCGAAAAGCTATCGCCTGCAAGCGCCTCTAGCGCGGACACGTTCACGATGGCGAATTCCTTGCGGAAAATATTATTGAATCCGCGCTTGGGCAAACGCCGGTGCAGCGGCATCTGGCCGCCTTCAAAACCGCGCATGCGCGAATAGCCCGAAATGGATTTGGCGCCCTTGGCGCCGCGGCCGGAAAACTTACCGCGGCCGCTGCCCATGCCCTGGCCGATGCGCTGCTGCTTCTGCTTCTGCCCCTTCGGCGGTCTTAGTTGACTGAGGTTCATGATCCTAAATTCCTCTGCCCGTGGCGGGGCTTTCTATTTTACGATTTCCAACAGGTGCGGCACCTTCTTCACCATGCCCCGAAAGGCCGGCGTATCGGGACGCTCCACCACGCGATTCATCTTTTTCAGACCCAGCGCGCGCACGATCACCTTATGCTTTTCCGGCGTGCAGATCACGCTCCGGATCAGTTTGATTTTGATGGTTCCCGGCATATGAGTTCTACCTTATCCAACTTTTTCCAGCGCGATGCCGCGCAGTTCGGCCGTCTCGGCCTTGTCGCGAAGCTGCTCCAGCGCATCGATCGTGGCCTTCACCACGTTGTGCGGGTTGTGCGAACCGAGCGACTTCGTCAGCACGTTCGGAATTCCCACCGCCTGAATCACCGCGCGCACCGGGCCGCCGGCAATCACGCCGGTTCCGGCCGGAGCCGGCTTCAACAGCACACGGCCCGCGCCGAACACACCGACGCACGGGATGCTGAATGGTGGTCGCCAGCACGTGAATTCTGCGCAGATTTTTCTTGGCCGCTTCAATACCCTTCTTGATCGCCGCCGGGACTTCTTTTGCCTTGCCCGTGCCGAAGCCCACGATCTTCTGGCTGGGATCGCCCACCACCACCAGCGCCGAGAAGCTCATGTTCTTGCCGCCCTTGACGACCTTGGTGACGCGGTTGATCGAGACCACCTGTTCCTTCAGGTTCAGGGCATTGGCATCGATCTTCTTGGCTATTGTTGTCGACATAGTTTCCTTTTGGCCACCGGGCTAAAACTTCAACCCGGCTTCCCGAGCCGCGTCGGCCAACGCTTTCACGCGGCCATGATAATGATACCCGCCGCGGTCGAACACCACGGATTTGATGCCTTTGTCCTGCGCGCGCTCCGCCACCAGCTTGCCGATGGCCTTCGCGCCCGCGACGTTGCCGCCGTTGGTCGCGTTCTTTTCGCTGGAGCTCGCCGCGGCCACGGTCTGCCCGACGGAGTCGTCGATCACCTGCGCATAAATATGCTTCACGCTGCGGAACACCGCCAGGCGCGGGCGCTCTGAGCTGCCTTTTACGCGGCTGCGAATGCGGTCGTGAATCCGGCGGCGAATTGTATCTTTCGAAGTCTTTGCCATAATCGACCTTCTGACTCGCTCTTACTTACCAGCCGCTACTTGCTGGCCGCTCCGGTCTTGCCAACCTTCTTGCGCAGCACTTCGCCCGTATAGCGGACGCCCTTGTTCTTGTACGGATCGGGCGGACGCAGAGCCGCGCATCTTCGCGGCCACCTGGCCCAGCAACTGGCGATCGGCGCCGGTCAGAACCAAGTGCGTCTGCTTGTCGATCTTCATCTCCACGCCGTCGGGCAGATAAAACTCGATCGCATGCGAATAGCCTAGCGTGAAACTGGCGATCCGTCCCTTCATGTCGGCGCGGTAACCGATGCCGACAATGTCGAGCTCGCGCGTGAAACCGGTCGAGACGCCCGTAACGGCATTCGCCGCCAGAGCGCGTGTCAGACCGTGCAGCGCGGCCTTATCGTCGCCGTCGCGCTGAATCTCCATCACGCCGTCTTTCTGCGTGATCGTGATCCCCGCCGGAACCGGAACCGTTTGCGTGCCCTTCGGTCCTTCCACCACTAACTGCTCGCCGACGGTGATCTTCACACCCTTCGGAAGCGGAATCGGCTTTTTTCCTACTCGTGACATATTCCGTTATCCTTAACCAATTTCTTACGCCGAGCGAAAACGCTCCGCAACTGGCCTCTATCCCTACTACCAGACGTGGCACAGAATTTCGCCGCCAACGCCTTCCTTGCGAGCCGACGAGCCCGTCATCACACCGCGCGGCGTCGTCAGGATATTGATTCCCAGGCCGCCCAGCACGCGCGGCACTTCACGCGAACCCACATACACGCGGCTGCCCGGGCGCGACACGCGCTCGATGTGCGAGATCACAGGCACGTTGCCCGGCGTGTACTTCAAATAAATGCGGATGGACTTCTTCGCGCCTTCTTCGGTCAACTTAAAGTTCGCGATAAAACCCTCATCCTTGAGGATCTTCGCGAGGTCCGTTTTCAGCCGGGATGCGGGCACGTCCACTTTGGCGTGGTGCGCGGCCTGCGCATTTCGGATGCGCGTCAGCATATCGGCAATCGGATCGGATGTCGTCATTCCTAGTCTTCCTCCTCGCTTCCGGAGCTCTACCAGCTAGCCTTCACCACGCCAGGTACTTCTCCGGCCAGCGCCAGCTGGCGGAAACAAATCCGGCATAGCTGAAACTTGCGGAGAAATCCGCGCGGGCGTCCGCAGCGGAAGCAGCGGTTGCGATGCCGGCAGGCAAACTTAGCCGTCTTGGCCAATTGCTCAGCGGCCAGCCTTTCATCTCGAGCGATTTTTGCGGTGGTTGCCATGTGGTTCGAATCCTTATTTACTACTTGCTGAACGGCATCCCCAGCTGCCGCAACAGAGACATTCCTTCGGCGTCGGTCCTGGCCGTCGTCGTGATGCAGATATTCATTCCCTTCGTTTTCTCGACCTTGTTGTAGTCGATCTCCGGGAAAATCAATTGGTCCTTCAAACCAAGCGTGTAGTTGCCGCGCCCGTCGAACGATTTGCTCGAAACGCCGCGGAAATCGCGGACGCGCGGCAGCGCCACGTTCACCAGGCGATCCAGAAACTCGTACATGCGATCGCCGCGCAGCGTCACCGCGCACCCGATGGGCATGTTCTCGCGCAGCTTGAACGCCGCGATCGATTTGCGGGCTTTGGTAACTACGGGCTTTTGTCCAGCAATCGCCGTCAGTTCCGTCACCGCGCCTTCGATGAGCTTGGCATTCTGTGTCGCTTCGCCCATGCCGACGTTTAACGAAATCTTTTCGATCTTCGGCACCGCCATCCGGTTCGTGTAACCGAACTCCTTGGTGAGCGCCGGGACCACTTGCTTCAAATATGCTTCTTTCAGCCGTGCGGTTGCCATATCGTCCTACTTTTTATCCAATAACTCGCCGCCCTTTTTGGCGACGCGCACCCGGTTTTTTCCATCCATGCGATAGCCGACGCGCGTCGCGACGCCGCCGGAGGTCATGACCATCA
The DNA here is from genome assembly GCA_963699945.1 of Terriglobia bacterium. GTDB lineage: Bacteria > Acidobacteriota > Terriglobia > Bryobacterales > Bryobacteraceae > Palsa-187. Next base: position 566,790 of record CAVOVW010000001.1, on the reverse strand, counting down.
CATTTGAAATCGCGATCGAGCTTTCGCGTTCGGCGATGCCGCCTTTTATCTGCTTCGCAGGATTCGGGCGCGTATGACGCTTCACCAGGCTGATCCCTTCGACCAGTACGCGGCCTCTGGCCGTATCCACGTCCAGGACCCGTCCGGTCTTGCCGCGATCGCGGCCCGCCAGCACCTTCACGGTGTCGTCCTTCTTGATCTTTACTTTGATTTTCGGACGTGGTTCGTTCTGCGCCCGCCGGAATATCTTGCTTGCCATCGGACTAGATTACCTCCGGTGCCAGCGAAACAATCTTCATAAACTTCTTCTCGCGCAGCTCGCGCGCCACCGGTCCGAACACGCGCGTACCGATCGGCTCGCCGATTTCGCTGATCAGAACCGCCGCGTTCGTGTCGAAGCGGATATAGGTACCGTCCTTGCGGCGCGTTTCCTTGCGCATCCGCACCACCACGCAGCGCACCACTTTGCCCTTTTTGATCGCCGAATCCGGCGCGGCTTCCTTCACGCTCGCGGTGATGATGTCGCCGAGACCCGCCCTCAGCCCCAGATCGCCGCCGCGCGGCAGGATGCACGCCAGCCTGCGTGCGCCGCTGTTGTCAGCGACTTCCAGGATTGTCCGCATTCCGATCATAAATTCGTTCTCCTCAGCCTGGGGCCCGAAAGCCCTCTACTGCTTGCCCTTTTTCTTGGTTACGCGCTTTTCCGGACCCGTCTCGATACCAATCGAGCTCAGGTCGGTAGGCACCTGCACGGCTTTGCGCACAATCTCGCCCAGCGCCCAGCGCTTCAGGCGGCTCATCGGGCGGCATTCGATGATGCGCACCACGTCGCCGACGTTCGCCTGCCCCTTCTCGTCGTGCGCGTAAAATTTCTTGCGCTTGGTGACAATGCGCTTGTACATCGGATGCGGCACGCGGCGGGTCACTTCGACCACGATGGTCTTCGCCATCTTGTTCGAGACCACAAATCCGAGCTTCTCGTTTTTGACTGCCTTCTTTGTTTCCGGCTTCGTTTCAGTCATGGCGCCCTACTTCTTTTCCTTCGCAGTCTTCTTCGCCGCGGGCTTGGCCTCGGCTTTCGCCGTTTTGGCAGCAGCCGTTTTCTTCTCGGCCTTCGGCGCCGCTTTCACGGGAGCCGACTTCTTCGCTTTCGCGGGAGCAGCCTTTTTCGCCTTCGGGTCCGCCGCCGGAGCTTCCGATTTTCCCAGCTCGCGTTCGCGCTGCACGGTCAACATGCGCGCGCGTTCCTTACGCATGCCGCGCAGCTTCTTCAATCCATCCGCCTGCCCCATGCGCAGCTGGAACCGCAGCCGGAACATCTGCTCCGCGCCCTCGGTCAATTGCTTGGCGAGTTCGGTTGCGTCCAGCGCTCGTGCTTTATCCGCGTTTTCCTTCATGGCCTGTCCCTACGCTCCTGTCCCGGTTCCATCGCGCGTAATCAGACGGGTGGGCAACGGGAGCTTCGCCGCCGCCAGTCTCATGGCCGCCGCGGCAACGTCTTTGCTCACGCCTTCCATCTCAAACAGAATTTTGCCGGGACGAACCACGCAGACCCACTGGTCCGGCGCGCCTTTACCCTTACCCATACGAGTTTCAGCCGGCTTCTTCGTGATCGGTTTATCCGGAAACAGGCGGATCCACACCTTGCCGCCGCGCTTGATCGAACGCGTCATCGCGACGCGCGCCGCTTCAATCTGGCGGTCCGTGATCCAGCCGCATTCCATCACCTTCAGCCCGAAATCGCCGAACGCGAGCGACGAGCCGCGCCAGGCTTTTCCGCACATGCGGCCGCGCTGCACCTTGCGGAACTTAACCTTCTTGGGCATCAACATAAACTACTCGTTGCCCCCTTCTGTCTTCGGAGCGTCGCCTTCGGCTCCGGTCTCAGGACCCTTTTCAACCTTCGTCTCAGGCCCCTTTTCAGGCTTCGCCTCCTGCTGCTTCCAACTCGGCGCCGTAGGCGAAGCCATCGGCGGCAGAATCGGAGCGGTACGCTGCTCGGCCGGCGCGCCATGCGCACCGACCCGCTTCTACGGGTGGACCAGCCTGCCGCGGCCCACGATCTCTATCGCGATCCGCGATCTCTGTCCCGACGGTCGCGGTCCCGTGGAGGAGCGCGGCGCGGTTCCGGCTCGTTGCGCATACTGCGGCGCTGGCCCGGAAGAATCTCGCCTTTGTAAACCCAGCACTTGATGCCGATCACGCCGTACGTCGTGTGGGCTTCCGTGAAGCCGTAATCGATATCGGCGCGCAGCGTGTGCAGCGGAAGCTGCCCCTGCAAATACCATTCCGTGCGCGCGATCTCCGCGCCGTTCAAGCGGCCCGATACGCGAACCTTAATTCCCTTGCAGCCGAAGCGCAGCGCCGAATCCACTGCTTTGCGCATCGCCCGGCGAAACGCCACGCGCTTTTCGAGCTGCAGCGCGATCGATTCGGACACCAGCTGAGCATCGAGTTCCGGCTTGTGCACTTCCTGAATATCGATGAATACTTCGCGCTTGGTCTTCGCGGCGAGATCGCTCTTCAGCTTTTCGATCTCAGCGCCTTTGCGGCCGATGATGATGCCCGGGCGCGACGTCTGAATCGTGATCCGGAGCTTGTTGCCCGGCCGGTCCACTTCCACCGAGCTGATGCCGGCGGCCTTCAGCCGGGTGCGCAAGGCTTCCTTCAAATCGAGATCTTCGTGCAGCAGCTTGGCATAGTCCTGCTTGGCGAACCAGCGCGAACGCCACGTCTTCGTGACGCCCAGCCGGAATCCATAGGGATGTGTTTTCTGACCCATTTATTTGCTCTCTCCGGCTTCTTTCTTGCCGTCGCCCACCTTCACGATGATGTGCGCCATGCGCCGTTGATAGCGATACGCGCGCCCCATCGGTGCGGGACGTACACGCTTCATGCGCGGTCCTTCGTTCACGTAAGCTTCGGTGACGATCAGCTTGTCCACGTCCACATCGTTGTGGCGATTTTCGGCATTGGCGATCGCCGAGCGCAGCACCTTCTCCACCGACGGCGCGATGCGCTTGTTCACCGTGCGCAGGATGTTGATCGCATCGCCCGCGCTTTGGCCGCGGATCATGTCGATCACCAGCCGGGCCTTTTGAGGCGAGGTTCGTAAATATCGTGCTTCTGCCTTCGCTTGCATATTGTTTCCTATGCCGGCTTCGCCGACTTTTCCGGAGCGGACTTCACCGAGTGACCCTTGAACGTTCGCGTCGGCGAAAATTCACCGAGCTTGTGGCCCACCATGTTTTCCGTCACGTAAACCGGGATAAACTTCTTGCCGTTATGCACGCCCACCGTGTGCCCGATGAATTCCGGCAGAATCGTCGACCGGCGCGACCAGGTCTTCACGACTTTCTTCTCGTTCTTGGCGTTCATGGCGTCCATCTTCTTCATCAGATGGTCGTCGACGAACGGTCCTTTATGCAGTGAACGTCCCATAATTTACCTTTACGTGTCTTTCTCTACGTTCTCTACCGTTTCTTCTGCTTCCGCGTCACGATCCACTTATCCGTGCGCTTGTTGTTGCGAGTCTTGAAGCCGCGCGTCGGCTGGCCCCACGGCGTCACCGGATGACGGCCGCCGCTGGTTTTGCCTTCGCCGCCGCCGTGCGGGTGATCCACCGGGTTCATCGTAACGCCGCGGTTGTGAGGACGCTTGCCCATCCAGCGCGTGCGCCCCGCCTTGCCCAGGCTCACGTTTTCATGCTCGACGTTGCCGACCTGGCCTACCGTCGCTGAGCAATCCGCCAGCACTTTGCGAACTTCGCCCGAAGGCAGCTTCAGCAGCGCCAGATCGCCTTCGCGCGAAATCAACTGCACCTGCGCGCCCGCCGAACGAGCCATCTGCCCGCCCTTGCCCGGCTTCAGTTCCACGTTGTGAACCACGGTGCCTGCCGGAATATTGCGCAGCGGCAGCGAATTGCCGGTCAGGATATCCGCCTGCGGACCCGACATCACCTTGCGTCCCACTTCCATTCCCGACCGGCGCCAGGATGTAGCGCTTTTCGCCATCCACATAATGCAACAGCGCGATGCGTGCGCTGCGGTTCGGATCGTACTCAATCGAGGCGACCACGGCGGCAATGTGCTTGTCGCGTTTGAAATCGATAATGCGGTACGCCTGCTTGTGGCCGCCGCCGATGAAACGCGAGGAAACGCGTCCCGTGCTGGAGCGTCCGCCCGAGCGCTTCTTACCTTCGAGCAGGCTCTTCTCCGGCTTCTTCTTGGTAAGGTCCGCGCGAGAGAGTACCGTCTGGAAGCGGCGCGTCGGTGTGGTTGGTTTAAAACTTTTGACCGGCATCTGTCAGCTCCTGCCTAAATATCCCCGTATTCCGGCATCTTTTCGCCGGCCTTCATACGCACGTACGCCTTTTTCCAATCGGAACGATACCCCGCGAAGCGTCCGCGCCGGCGCAGTTTGCCGGCAGTGGTCGCCGTACGCACTTCCTCGACTTTGATCTTGAACGCGGCTTCCACCGCATGCCGGATCTGGGTCTTGTTGGCGTTGGCGGCCACCTCGAAGCACAGCGTCCGCTCGCTGTCTTTCTTGGTGACGCCCTTTTCGGTCACCAGCGGTTTTTTGATTACGTCGAAAACGTTCATGGCTTTATCCTGGTTTAACTACGCCAGCGACTCCGACAATTTCTGCGCCGCGGCCTGGCTCATCAGCACCTGCGCGTGACCCAGCAGATCGTACACATTGACCTCGCGGCTGCCACCAGCTTCACGCCTTCCAGATTGCGGCTCGACAGCGCGAGATTCTTGTTGTCGCCGTTGTCGACCACCAGCACCGTGCGCTCCACCTTCAATCCGTTCAGCGTCTGGCGCATCAGCTTCGACTTCGGCTCGCCGAGTTTGAATTCGCTCACCACGCGCAGTTCGCCATCGCGCAGCTTCGCCGAAAGCGCGCTCTTCAACGCACCCAGCTGCATTTTGCGGGGCAGCTTGTAAGAATAATCTTTCGGCTGCGGTCCATGGACCGTACCGCCGTGGCGCCACAGAGGACTGCGGATCGAACCCATACGGGCGCGTCCGGTGCCCTTCTGCTTCCACAGTTTCTTACCCGAGCCCGCGACCTCGTGCCGCGTCTTGGTCGATGCCGTTCCGCGCCGCGTGCCCGCCAGATGGTGGCGCACAGCTTCGTACAACAGATTTTCGTTGACCGGAACGCCGAACACTTCGTCGGCCAGCTCAACCGTTCCGACGACCTTATTACTCAGATCGATGACGTCTACGCTTGGCATGGCTACCTCTTGGCCCTCCGCAGAATCACGTAGCTTCCGTTGGGGCCGGGAACCGCACCCTTTACCAGAATCACGTTATCTTCGGCGTCCACTTCGATAATTTCCAGATTCCGCACCGTCACGCGCGTGGTGCCCATTTGGCCGCCCATGCGCATACCGGGGAAAACACGCGAAGGAAAGCTGGAGGCGCCGATCGACCCAGGCGCGCGGTGGAACATCGAACCGTGCGTGGCATCGGAACCGCGGAAATGATGGCGCTTCACCACGCCAGCGAATCCGTGACCCTTGCTGATGCCGATCACGTCCACTTTTTCCTTCGGCTTGAACTCTTCGGCCAGCACGCGGTCGCCCGCTTTCAGATCGCCGTTGGTGCCTTCTTCCAGGCGAAACTCGCGCAGGAACTTCACGCCCTCGCCGCCCGACTTCTTTAAGTGACCGGCGGCCGGCTTATTGACGCCAGACTTCTTGGCGTATTCCATAAAGCCAAGCTGCACGGCATCGTAGCCATCGCTGGCCGGCGTCTTGCGCTGCACCACCACGCAGGGACCCGCCTTCACCACCGTCACGGGTACAACCTGCCCGTCGGCGCGAAACACCTGCGTCATCCCGATCTTTTTCCCTAAAATTCCTGGGCTCATTGCTGACTCCAAGGACCGTTGGCCACCGAACACCGGCCGTCGATCACTTTATTTACCTTTTCCAAACGCCTTGATTTCGACGTCGACACCGGCCGGCAGATCCAGCTTCATCAGCGCATCCACCGTGTCCTGCGTCGGCTCCAAAATATCGAGCAGGCGCTTGTGCGTGCGGATTTCGAACTGTTCCCGACTCTTCTTATCCACGTGCGGCGACCGCAAAACCGTATACGTATTACGCACGGTGGGCAGCGGAATCGGACCCGCCACCGTCGCGCCCGTGCGCTTGGCCGTATCCACGATCTCACCGGTCGATTGATCCAGCACGCGATGATCGTAGGCCTTCAGCCGGATTCGAATTCGTTCTCTTAAGCTGCTCATATATGCCTTTGTTCTCCTGGGCGCCCCGCGCCGTCAGGCGCCCTGGCCGCCCCACAAGGGGCCCTACTCGACGATCTCGCTCACCGTACCCGCACCCACCGTGCGACCGCCTTCGCGAATCGCGAACCGCAGGCCTTTATCCATGGCGATCGGCGTGATCAGCTCGACAACCAGCTGCACGTTGTCGCCCGGCATCACCATCTCCATGCCTTCCGGCAGCTGCGCCACGCCCGTCACGTCCGTCGTGCGGAAGTAGAACTGCGGACGATATCCTTTGAAGAACGGCGTGTGACGCCCGCCTTCGTCCTTGCTCAAAATATAAACTTCGCCCTTGAACTTCTTGTGCGGCTTGATCGACCCCGGCTTCGCGACCACCTGCCCGCGCTCCACGTCGTTCTTTTCAATGCCGCGCAGCAGCAGGCCGACGTTATCGCCCGCCATGCCCGAATCCAGCAGCTTCTTGAACATTTCGACGCCCGTCACCACCGTCTTGCGCGTGTCGCGGAACCCGACGATTTCCATTTCCTCGCCGACTTTGCAAACGCCCTGCTCGATGCGTCCCGTCACCACCGTGCCGCGCCCCTGAATCGAGAAGATGTCTTCGATCGGCATCAGGAACGGCTTATCCATGTCGCGCTTGGGCTGCGGGATGTACTTGTCGACGGCCTCCATCAGCTCGTCCACCGTCTTCTCCCACTTGTCTTCGCCGTTCAGCGCGCCCAGCGCCGATACCTTCACCACCGGCAGATCGTTGCCCGGGAATCCGTAGCTGGTCAACAGCTCACGCACTTCCAGCTCCACCAGTTCGAGCAGCTCCGGATCGTCCACCATATCGACTTTATTCAAAGCCACAACAATGTACGGCACGCCCACCTGACGAGCCAGCAAAATGTGTTCGCGCGTCTGCGGCATGGGGCCGTCCGTGGCGGCCACAACCAAAATGGCTCCATCCATCTGCGCCGCGCCCGTGATCATGTTCTTGATGTAGTCGGCGTGGCCCGGGCAATCCACGTGCGCGTAGTGACGGTTCGCCGTCTCATACTCCACGTGCGCCGCCGCGATCGTGATCCCACGAGCTTTTTCTTCCGGCGCATTGTCGATCGAATCGAAGCTCCGGAACGCCACCTTCGGATTGTGCTTCGCCAACGTCTTCGTGATCGCCGCCGTCAACGTCGTCTTCCCGTGATCGATATGCCCAATCGTCCCTACGTTGCAGTGCGGCTTGCTGCGATCAAATTTTTCCTTCGCCATCTGTCTCTCCCTATTCCGATCCGTTAGAGTTTAGACAACCCGTCCCCAAAAGAAACCAATAAAGAAACCAACTACGAAACCACTTTCCCTTGCGCCTTGCTGACGATTTCTTCCGCCACGCTCTTCGGCACTTCTTCGTACTGCCCGAAGTGCATGCTGAACGAGCCGCGGCCCTGCGTCCGCGACCGCAGTTCCGTCGCATAACCGAACATTTCCGACAGCGGCACCATCGACTTAACGATGTGCGTTGAACCCAGAATTTCCGTGCCTTCCAAACGGCCGCGGCGCGAGATCAAATCGCCATTCACGGAACCCATGTATTCGTCGGGCACCGTTACTTCGACGCGCATCACCGGCTCCAACAGCACCGGCTTCGCCTTGCGCGCGGCTTCCTTGACACAGATCGAGGCGCAGATCTTGAACGCCATTTCCGACGAATCGACGTCGTGATACGCGCCGTCGAACACCGTCACCTTGACGTCCGACATCGGGAAGCCCGCCATAATGCCGTGCTCCAGCGCCTCGACGACGCCCTTTTGAATGGCCGGGATGAATTCCTTCGGAATGTTGCCGCCGGTCACATCGTTTTCGAACTCGAATTCCTTACCCGGATTCGGCTCAATGCGAAGCTTCACGCGCGCGTACTGGCCGCTGCCGCCGGTCTGCTTCTTGTGCGTGTAATCGAATTCCGCGTTCTGCCGGATGGTCTCGCGATACGCCACCTGCGGCTTGCCGACGTTCGCGCCAACGCTAAACTCGCGCTGCATGCGATCAACAATAATTTCCAGGTGCAGTTCGCCCATGCCGGCGAGAATCGTCTGCCCCGTATCGGGATCGGTAGAAACTTTCAGCGTAGGATCTTCCTGCGCCAGTTTCGCGATCGCCATGCCGAGCTTTTCCTGATCGGCCTTCGTCTTCGGCTCGATCGCGAGCTGAATGACGGGCGCCGGGAAATCGATCGATTCCAAAATCACCGGATGTTTTTCGTCGCAGATCGTGTCGCCCGTGATCACCGACTTCAGACCAACCGCGGCGCAGATGTCGCCCGCGAGAACTTCCGTGATGTCCTCACGCTTGTTGGCGTGCATCTTCACCAGACGTCCAATGCGCTCCTTGCGGCCCTTCGCCACGTTATAAACGGATTCGCCCGCATTCAGCTTGCCGGAATACACGCGAATAAACGCCAGCTGACCGACAAACGGATCGGTCATGATCTTAAACACCAGCGCCGAAAACGGCTCGTTGTCATCCGGACGGCGAATGATTTTCTTTTCCTTGTCGTCGACGTCGGTGCCTTCCATGGGAGGAACATCCAACGGAGAAGGCAGGTAATCGACAACCGCGTCCAACATATTCTGGACGCCTTTGTTCTTGAACGCCGTGCCGCACACTACCGGGAAAATCTTTTGTGCGATGGTCGCCTTGCGAATACCGGCTCGCAATTCCTCTTCGGTAATCGCGATGCCCTCGACGAACTTCGTGAACAGCACGTCGTCGGATTCGGAAACCGCCTCGACCAACTTCTCGCGATATTCCTTCGCTTCGTCCAGCATGTCCGCGGGAATCTCGACGTCGTCGTACTTGGCGCCCAGCGAATCGTCCTGCCAGACGCGGGCGTTCATCTTCACCAGATCGACGATGCCCTTAAACTGATCCTCGGCGCCGATGGGCAACTGGATCGGCACGGGACGGCACTTCAGGCGATCCACCAGCGTCTCCACCGACCGGTAAAAGTCCGCGCCCACGCGGTCCATCTTGTTCATGAAGCAAACGCGCGGAACCTTGTACTTGTCCGCCTGACGCCACACCGTTTCCGATTGCGGCTGCACGCCGGCAACAGCGTCGAACACAGCAACCGCGCCGTCGAGCACACGCAGACTGCGCTCCACTTCGGCCGTGAAGTCCACGTGGCCGGGCGTATCGATGATATTGATCGTGTAATCGCGCCATTCGCAGGTCGTGGCGGCCGACGTAATCGTGATGCCGCGCTCCTGCTCCTGCTCCATCCAATCCATAACCGCCGTACCTTCATGGACTTCGCCGATCTTGTACGTGCGGCCGGTGTAATACAACACTCGCTCCGTGGTCGTGGTTTTACCGGCATCGATGTGAGCCATGATGCCGATATTGCGCATTTTGTCCAGTGCTACGGTACGCGCCATTTTGTTATTTCCCAGCGGGCTTCGAGGGCCTACAGCTAGTCGTCTCCTTTACCACCGATAATGCGCGAAAGCTTTATTCGCTTCCGCCATACGGTGAACGTCATCTTTCTTTTTAATCGCGCCGCCACGCATGTTGGCAGCGTCATTTAGTTCGTTCGCGAGCTTTTCCGGCATGGTCTTCTCAGGCCGCGACCGGGCATTCATCAAAATCCAGCGGATCGCCAGGCTCGTCCGGCGATTGTTCGGGACTTCCACCGGCACCTGATAGTTGGCACCGCCCACGCGCCGCGTCTTCACTTCCACCAGCGGCTTGCAATTCTCCACAGCCTTCTTGAACATCTTCAAGGGATCGTCCTGCGACCGCTCCTTGATTCTGTCCATGGCCCCGTAGAAGATCCGCTGCGAGACGGCCTTCTTGCCATCCCACATCATCGAGTTCACAAATTTTTCAGCGAGCGTCGAACCGTACAACGGGTCCGGCAGGATCTCGCGGGATTCAGGTCTGCGTCTGCGCGACATATTTAGGTTCTACCCACGCCTCCTATTTCGCCGGTCCCTTGGGCCGCTTGGCGCCGTATTTCGAACGGCTCTGCAAGCGTCCGGCTACTCCGGCTGTATCGAGCGTTCCGCGCACCACGTGGTAGCGGACGCCAGGAAGATCTTTCACGCGGCCGCCGCGGATCAGCACAATCGAGTGCTCCTGCAGGTTATGGCCGACGCCGGGGATATAAGTGGTCACTTCAACCTGATTGGTCAAGCGCACGCGAGCGACTTTGCGCAACGCGGAGTTCGGCTTCTTCGGCGTCGTCGTATACACACGCGTGCAAACACCGCGGCGCTGCGGGCATTTCTGCAATGCCGGGCTCGCGGTCTTATAACGCGTGGGACGACGTCCTTTGCGCACCAATTGATTGAAAGTCGGCACAACTCCCTCTCTCAGGCGATTTTCGCCGCCTCTTATCAGGCGACGCCTCGCGGCAAAAACGACCGCACAAAACCGCACTCAATATAAAAGACTGTTTGAATCTACCCCAAGAAACCTTTGGGACCCGAACTACAGGCCGCCGCCGATTCCCAAAAACGCGAGGGTTTATAGACTTCGGACTAGTCCATACTTACGACGCCGTGGAAGATGCCGTAGCAGCGGGACCGGCCACCAGCCGGACTCCCCAACGGAGGAGCGGTAGCATGGCAGCAGAAGGTCAAACTCGCCAAACTTATCCAGGGTACCGAAAGTACCCGGGGATTGTCAAATATGGCCCACGAAAATCAGAAAGACAACCCTATGAGCAAACGGATCTTCCTCCTGAATTGCTGTTCCAGTTACTCAATTTGGCTTTCAGCCAGGAGTTACGGCCCATTATCTTGACCCAAAGTATCGCGTCGGCGACGTTTGGGAATAAAAACCCGGCGCGGGGAAGAGAAATCAACATTTACCGTCTTGAAAGTTGAAGCCTCCCAAGAAGATCGGAACAATCGTGATCATCTGCCAGTGGACGGATGTATTGGACAACTTGCGGAAGACTGCACTACCACCAAGAGGTAAGCTATGATGGGGCACATGCCATTCGCAGATGCAGAAAGTATTCAATGAGAGCGTTATCTCGACGACGTCGCAGCAGGCGCCAAATTGCCCGACTATGAGACACGGCTATCGCGGAATGGCGGCTTGAGGCTTTCGTCAAAGGCCACGCAGAAGTATCTTACACAATCTCCGCTGCCAAGGGACGCAGTCGCTTTTCACAGTTGAAGAAGCTTTGAGGAGCGAACAACGGCTGCAGTTCGCTCCGTTAAAGAAAATGCCTAAACGGTACACTAGCCGCGAACTCGTGAAGCTGCCGAGCAACACGCATGGAAACTCGTGAGCATTCAGAGTGGCGACCAGACCACAACTTCAAAGCGATACTCCGAATGGCCAGCTATATCGTCACCATCCGTTCATCCGCAAAAGGATGTTCCGGTATGGCTCGCGCACGCGGACACGGTAAGAGAAAATTAAACTCGATATACGATGACGCCGGTATCTCATCATGCTGGAACACACGACGGCGGATTCGCAGGTCCCAGTGCCGGATCCGGCCATCCGACCATTCACGGGGAAAGCTGAAGCGGCCGAAGAGCCGCGCAGGAAATCGAGCGACAATCTGGTTACCGCGCCACCAGGAATCGGTGCCATCTGCCCCGCAGCGCTTAGCATCTCGCGAGCCCGACTTCAAGGATCTGCTGTCGGCCTATCTCGATGTTCCCGGCCCGCATGGCCAATCTACTCGCGAACGCGAATTGTTCGGCGCGACGAATTCCTGCTGCGCAGCATCCCATTCAAGATCCGGCGACTCATCCGACACCCGCAGCCCCGGCAGCGGCTTGCCGGCGTACCACTCCACGCAATGCTGCAAGCCCGTGTGCAGGAAATAGACGCCGTCGATCGTGTTGGGAACATCGGAAACGGTGAGCGAACCCGTGGAGGCCGCCGTGCTCGCGACGCTCACACAGGTCCGCTCGGCGAGATTCGCGACGCCCTGCCAGATCACGAGATTGTGCTCCAAGGCAGCCGTTTGAAACGCGATCAGCGCGCAGGCCACCAGCACAGCACTACGCCGCGGCATCGCCTCGAACGCCGCCGCGAGGACCAGCATGAAGCCCACGCTCGGCAGATACAGCACACGCGATTTCTCCAGGTCCGGGCCGATCAATAAAAAGATGTACACCGGGATCGCGGCGGCCAGCGTAAATGCGAGCCCAAACCACAGCTTCTTGCGATCGGCATGGGCCGCAGCCACAACCGCCATCGCCACAATCGCGGCCAAAATCAGCAGCACCAGCAACACGCCGGGCTCGCGCGTCCAGTTCAAAGGGAACGTCAGCACGGCAGGCATGCGCAACAGGAAAGCGCGAATCACGCGCACCAGATCGAACGAGTAAAAGAAAGGCTTCTCGGTTCCGGCAAGCCGGTAGCCTCCGATGCCTCCCAGCAAATGCCAGCGATATAGAAAAACGACCAGTGTAAGGATCACCGGCGTAGCGAGCAATCGCGCCAATCGCCTCCCGCGAACGCCATCGATCCACAGCATGGCGAACGCCACCAACACGAATGCGTACGCCGATTCCTTGCTCAATAATGCCAGCAGTAGCGCGAGCGCCTCGGCGCATTCCCATCGCAGGCCGCGACACTCATGGACGTCAACCACCCGTACCAGCGCCAAGAGTGCGATCAAGAAAAACAGCGTGGCCCACAAATCGAACTGAGCGCCAATCCAAACAACGGCTTCTGGTCGCGACCCGGCCAGCGCAAACAGGAGCGCCGCAGCGGCCGCCGTCCACCGTCCGAAATGGCGCACGCGCGCCAGCCCGAAAACCAGCGCGCTGTTGGCAATGTGCAGCAGGAGGGAAGACGCGTGCCAAAGCACCCGACTCCTGCCCCAGACATGCGCCTGCGCTGCATAAGCGATGTACGCGAAGGGACGAAAGAAGCGGTCCTGGGCCACGACGGTAAAATAATCCGCGATGTCGGCGGGCGCCGAATGCAGGGCGTTGGCAATATGATCGTAATCGTCCGCGATGAAGGGAAAACGGCAAACCCATCCAAAGGCAGCACCTACCGCCAACGCGATCCCGGCAGCCGCGAATGCCGCCTCCAATCTTCGTCCACGGGCGGAGATGCCGGTCTGCAGTGACGCGGCGTCTGTCAACGCTGCGTTCATCAGCACGGCGTTTGTCAGGAGAAGGCTCAGAGCCGCAAACGAAAACCAGCTCTCCGCATTCATCGGACTGGTGACCGAAACTACCAGCCTAAAGGGACCAACGATAGCTCGCGCGGCGAGCACGAGACCGCTTGCGAGTAGCAAAACCCACAAGACGCTCCGTAAAGCTCTACACCCGAAACGCTGCTTAGCGGATTGAGCTTCCGGTTGCCCGTGGGTCATGCCATCGCCGGATGCGGATGATTGGGGCATGGTTCCTTGAGCAACATGAGCGGCGCGCCGTTTAACGAATGATCCTCGAACGTCTGATCCTCGAACATCGAATCACCGCCAGAGCGACGCACATCCGTCGCATGCCCACGTCTTTCCTCAGACATCTTTCCTCAGTCATCTTTCCTCCGTCGAAATTATAACGGAGCGCGCGCCTGCCCTTTCCCGCCCCTTCGCCCGGCGCACGCCAGTATAGACGTCCTCTATCCCGGCGTAAACAAATTCCGCTTGCAGGAGCCGCTACCGTTTTGCTACAGGTATAGATATACCCTTTAGCCAATTGTAAATAATGGTAAAAGGCAGTTACCTCTGCGGATTCGTGTTCCGTCATTCCTAGGTTCCTGGTCTTTAAGGAAGCGTTCAGGCAATCCAAGGTAAAATCGGTATGGATTCATACAGGTCGCATTTTTCTTTTGAAATCGAGGCTATCCGTGCGGGAAATTGAACACCAGGCGGCGCCCACGCGCCGATCGTTTTACACAGCATTAATTTACGGGATTTGGGGAGCGATCACGGCAGCCATCGCGGTGCCGGCGGCGGCGTATTTGTTGCTTCCGCCATCGGTACGCAGAGGTTCCGCCTGGATCGATGCCTCGGACCTGGCTTCGATCCCTCCTGAAGTTCCGACCGAGGTTTCCTTCCAGCGCAAGCGCGTCGATGGATGGAAAATCACCAGCGAGAAAGCCACGGCCTGGCTGGTGCGCAAAGACCAGAACAACGTGGTTGCCTTCGCGCCGCAGTGCACACACCTGGGATGCGCCTACCATTGGGAAAACAATAACAAGGCTTTTGTGTGCCCCTGCCACGCCTCCGAGTTTTCCATCGACGGAGCCGTGCTGGGGGGACCGGCGCCCCGGCCCTTGGACCGCTATAACGTGAAGGTCGAAGCCGGCCGCATCATGCTGGGATCGTTGGAACCGCATGCGTAAGATCATCGACTGGCTGGAACACCGCACCGGCATCCATACCGCGGTCAAGAGTTTTCTCTACGAAGAAATTCCCGCCTCCAGCGGATGGCATCAGGTCATCGGCAGCATGGCGCTGTTCTTCTTCATGATTCAGGGTGTCACCGGCATCCTGCTGGCCTTTAACTACGCGCCCACGCCGGGCGAGGCCTACAACAGCCTGCACTACATCATGACGGAAGTCGTAGGCGGCCGTTTCATCCGCGGCCTGCATCACTGGGGCGCCAGCATGATGATCGTCGTGGTGGTGCTGCACATGATCCAGGTGTTTCTGTTCGGCGCGTATAAAAAACCGCGCGAGGCTACGTGGATGATGGGCGTGGTGTTGTTGCTGGTCACACTCGCGTTCGGACTCACGGGCTATCTGCTGCCCTGGGACAATCGCGCGTACTGGGGAACCGTGGTCACCACGCAGATTGCCGGCGGCGCTCCCGTCTTCGGGCAATATCTGCAACGTCTATTGGGAGGAGAAGGCGTCGGCGTCGTAACCTTCGCGCGCTTCTTCGCCGCCCACGTGGTTCTGCTGCCGCCCATCATGCTGGTCCTGATCGGCATCCACGTCTTCCTGGTTCGCAAACACGGTGTGGCACCAGTCGCGGAGGAAACCGCGCCGCCGAAGAAATTCTATCCCGAGCAGGTCTTCAAAGATACGGTCGCTTTTGCGATCGCCTTCGTGGCGTTGGTGTTGGCCGCGCAGTTCGTCGACGTTCCGCTCGAAAGGCTGGCCGATCCCACCGATACCACCTACATCCCTCGTCCCGAATGGTATTTTCTTTTCCTGTTCCAGATGTTGAAAGTTTTCAAGGGACCCTTCGAAATCATCGGCAGCACCGTGCTGCCGGGCATCGCCGTATTGGTGTTATTCTGCGTGCCGTTTATCGATCGCGCGCCCATGATCCGGCTGAGTAAGCGCGTCTTCGCGTTTTCGATCGCCACCCTGGCGCTGCTCGGCTGGGGAGCGCTGACCACGGTGGCCTACGTGACCACGCCGAAGAATCCCGAGGGGGGACGCCCGCCCGATTTCAACGCGTCACAGCTGACCGAATGGCAGAAGCTGACCCCGGCGGAACTGGCGGGTCTCGGCTACTTCCGTTCGGAAAACTGCATTGCCTGCCATCCCGGCGCAGGCAAAAAAGGCACCGGCCCGGACCTGACACAAATGCCCGACAACCATCGCAGCGCCGCGTGGCTCGTGATGCACTTCAAGGAGCCCGCTGAAATGGTCCCCGGCAGCGCGATGCCTCCCGTGCGCCTGCGCGACTCGGAACTGAACTCGCTGTCTCTCTTCGTGATGAAGCTCACGCCTCAGAACGAAGAGGATCTGCTGTCCGCTCCCGCGAAGGCCGTTCTGGGAGCCCAAATCTACACCGATAACCATTGCACCGCCTGCCATTCGCTGCAGGGCTCCGGCATGAAGGTGGGACCCGCTCTCGACGGCGTCGGAGACCGCCACGATCGCAAGTGGCTGGAAGAGCACTTCAAAAATCCTTCGGCGCTCTCCAAAGGCAGCAAGATGCCCGCCTATAAATTCGACGCCACCCAGATGGAAGCCATCTGTGATTACCTGCTGCAGATGCCGTAAGATCGCGACGCCTGCTTCCAACCGGACCCGGTTCTGACGAATTGCCCGATGTGGCGCACGCACTCTTGCGTGCCGCATCGACACTCGTGTCGATGCCTGCCGCCAAGTATCGCTCGATGAAGGCCGCGATCCAGGAAGGTCTCGCTCGATATTGGTGTCGCTCGAAGGCGTCGAGAAGTCAGCCGCACTCACTCTTGCGTGCGGCACGCCCCTACCAAAGGTGCCACTTCTGATATACGAGCACATACGCCGCCAGCAGCGCGTTCGTGGTCGCGTGCGCGATCACCGCTTCGCCAATTCTGGAACCGCGAATCAGCGCCCATGCGTAGCAGAATCCCGCCAGAATCCCCGCGAACCACATGCTGCCGTGCATCAAACCGAACACGACTGACGACACCACAAGCCCCAGCCACGTGAAGGCGCTTGCCGGTAGCTGGTCCACGTCCGTCGAAATAAACCGGCGCATCGCAAAGCCTCGGAACGCAAGTTCTTCGGCGACGGGCACCGTGACGATCGCCGCCAGCGCGCGCACCGCAATCCAGGCCGCACGAGTTGCAGGCGAAGCCGCTCTCAGCGCCGCAGGCATCACGTCTGCGCCGCCAGTGTTGGATGAGGTGTTGAACAAAACGTCGCATCCCATCCACAGCCCAAACACCAGCACGCCCATCCCGACGCCGAACCAGCCAAAGCGCCAGTCCATCGCCGCATAATGCCGTCGGTAAATCCACAGCACGCCGAGCACTGCCACGAAGCGCAGCGGATAGAGCCATTCAAAGCCCGCACTCACAGCCGTAGCGAGCATGCCCACGAACAGGATACTCAGGAACGGCATCAAATAATAAGCGGCGGCATTGTCGGCAGCCTCACCAGACACCCGGGCGCCCGGCTGCTCGGAGATCCCTGCGAATGCTGCCGTAGTGTCGTTCGAAAGCGCCGTTGCGCCATTCGAGAAAAACGACATCCTGCGCGCCGCCACCGCCAGTCCCAGCGCTACCAGATTGAATGAAATCCAACCCGCCTGTGAGTGAAAGCCACCGAGAGCGATCTGCGGCGCACCGGCATTGCCGATCAAAATCAGCGCCGTGATCCGCACGGCGTTCAGCAGAAACAGCGCCACCACGCCCGCCGGAAGCAGCAATAAGGACTGCGGGAAGCGGCACTCCTTGCGAAACAGCCACAGCCAGACCAGCCCGAACGCCAGGATCAATCCCGCGCCTTCAAAGCCCGAGCACTGCGGAGCGATTTCCACCCGGAAGCGCGGAGTCCCTAAAATAGCCCTTTCCGGAATCGACACAACCTGCGTCACGAACAGATGCAGCAGAGCTTTGACAATCGCAAACGTCAGATCTACCAGCGGCGCCCAATACGACCGGCTATAGTTCGCCATCGAGGACGCCGCGATCACTGCGACCAGCGAATACAGCCACAGGGCGCCGGTCGAGCCGACCACCGCCCGCCATGTCGCCAGAGGAATCAGCGCCAAACAGCCGAAGGCAATGCCACAAAGGCCGAAGACAAGCCACAGAACGGCCGCCGCATCGGAAGGGAAAGCCCCCAAATGATCGCCGTACAACGCCCATGACGTCGCGCCGAAAGCCGCCATGGCGAGCGCGTGAGCGAACCCGAATCCCAGGCGGAAAGGCGCTGTTTCCACGTCCTGCGAAATCTGGCGAAGCGCCGCGCCGCGTGTGAGATAGGCAAATGTGAAAAAGATGGCCGCGAAGCCCACAACCGCGCGCACAGTGATCGGCGCCGCCTGTCCCACCAGCCTTAATAAACCGGTGCGCGAAAGCAGCGCGGCATTGTCCAGCCAGACGGAAAGCACCAGCAGCTCGATCGCGAACACCAGCGCCAGAATCAAAACGCGAGGAATCAGCCCAAGGGCTTGGAAACGCCTGCCACCAATATCGGCGCGCTCATTGCGTTCAGCGGTCCGCTCTGCGAGGTTGGGGAGCACAATTATGCACGACGCAGCATCCCACTAGCATCGGTCGATGCTCCGCGAAATCAGTTTATCGCACTCCGCTCCGCACGTTCGCGATCCGCGTAGCTGGATGTAAAGTTTTGTAAAATTTCGTCAGCCCCCTTTGACACCAAGAGAATTTTGTGAAAAACTCCGTCGTGCGTAATCCGCGGCAAAGCGGAGCGTTGGGGTCAGCACGGGGGTGTTATGAAGCTTATAAAGTTTATTCTACTGAGTACACTTGCGGCCGCCGCGGTTTGGGGACAGGCCACGGCACAACTTCACGGCGTCGTCCAGGACATGAGCGGAGCCGCTCTGCCCGGCGCCACGATCAAAGCGACACAGACCGAAACCGGCATCTCACGAACGGTTACCATCCGAGGCGGACGGCGGCTATGTCATCACGAACCTGCCTCTGGGGCCGTACACCATTGAAGTCACCAAAGAAGGCTTCTCGTCAGTGGTCCAAATGGGAATCGTCCTGCAAGTCGGCAGCGATCCGGCCGTGCCTATCGCGATGAAAGTCGGCGCGGTGACGGAGAGAGTGGAAGTGGAAGCGAACGCCTCTCAGGTCGAAACCACCGCCGTCGGCGTCGGTTCCGTCATCGAGAATCAGCGCGTGCTCGAGCTTCCCTTGAACGGCCGTAAGCCTCAGGACTTGATCGCGCTCGGCGGAGCCGCAGTGCAAACAGGATCGTCGCCCAGCTATGGCATGGCGACCGGGTATAAGATCGCCGTCGCGGGCGGCATGCCAGACGGCGTGCAATACACCCTCGATGGAGCCAATCACAATAACTTTTTCGACGGCACCAGCATGATCCTCCCGTTCCCCGAGGCGCTGCAGGAATTCAAGATCTCCACCAGCACGCAGGACGCATCGAACGCCGGACGCGCCGGCGCGACCGTCGCGGCCGTGATGAAATCCGGCACGAACACCTTCCACGGTGACGCCTTCTGGTTTCTGCGCAACTACGATATCAACGCCCGCGATTTTTTCGCTAAAGCCAAGGACGGTTTGAAGCGTAATCAGGCCGGCGGCGTGATCGGCGGACCGATCAAAAAAGACAAGCTGTTCTTCTTCCTCGGCTATCAAGGAACGTTTGTGCGCCAGACGCCGATCTCGGCCGTGACATTCGTACCCACGCAAGCGATGCTGAATGGTGACTTTACGGCATACGCCAATACGCCCTGCCAGGCATCACCCAAGAATCTGGACGCCAGTAAGATCGCTCCCTTCGCGGGCGTCAATCGCATTCGTCAATAATACGGATCGACCCCGCTCTTTTCGACAAAGCTGCGGTGAAAATCGCCGCCCTGCTGCCGAAGCCATTCGATCAGTGCGGAAGCACACTGTTCGCGATCCCGCTGCACGAGAACGATCACGAAGGTGACGCTCGCGTCGATTACCAGGTGAGCGACAAGCAAAGCTTGTTCGTTCGCAACATGCTGGTAAAGAATCTGATTGCCGTTCCTTACACAATCGACCCGTCGAACGTGCTGGTAGCGGGCGGCGTCGGGCACAACGATCAGTTCGAAGGCTTCACCATCGGTGACACGTACTTGCTCAGCGGCACAAAGGTGAACTCGTTCCGCCTGTACCTGAATCGGGTCTCGGCGATCATCCTGGGCGCCGACATGTTCGGTCCGCAAGATGTGGGTATTAACGCCTTCACGTATCAGCCGAAATATCTGACCATCCCCGTTAGTGGCGCGTTTTCTCTCGGAAGCGGCAACTTCAGCGAAAATTCGTTCGCCTATACCACCGGCTTCGGAGCTAAACGAGGATTTCCGCTGGGTGCACGGCTCCCACCAATTTGCCTTCGGCGGATTCTTTACGCGCTCCATCGAATGGTCCGTCGCACAGGCGTGGTCCGGTGGATCGTACACAATCGGCAACACCGGCACGGGCCTCGGACTGGGAGACTTCCTGTTGGGCGATCGTATCCCAGCTTCGCCAGGCGAACCCGAATCCGGTGAATCTCAGCCAAAACTTTGTTGGCCTATACGCGCAGGATACCTGGAAGATCAACCAAAAACTGACGCTCAATTACGGCATCAACTGGGATCCGTTCCTCGGCATGGCGTTCCAGCAGGGCGATCTTTATAACTTCAATTTGGGCAGTTTGCGGCCGGAACCAAGAGCACGGTCGTAGCGGGAGCGCCCGCCGGCTTTACCTTCCCTGGCGACAACGGGTTCCCCGGTAAGTCCGGCATCAATTCGCAATACGGCCACTTCGATCCGCGAGTCGGTATTGCCTGGGATCCATTTGGTGATGGCAAGACCGCCATCCGCGCGGGCGCCGGCATGGCCCACGATTTCATCGAACAGGATCTTCACCTCAATACGTCGTCGTCGCTGCCGTTCCGCCTGACCACGATCACGGCTCCCGGCGCTGCCTACACCCTCTCCAATCCTTGGCCATCGGGCGATCCTTTCCCGTACAATTTCAATCCCAAGAATGCCGTGTGGCCTCACGCCCTCGCAGTTCCCCTGCCTGGCCAGCACCTGTCCTCCGGGATTCCTGCCGATTCCGAGCAACATGCAGACCCACGTGGAATACTCGTGGAACCTCGGCATTCAGCGCCAAGTGACTTCCAACTTGTTCGTCTCGGCAACGTACGCCGGCAATCACATCCTGCACCTGTGGAGCGCCGTCGAGCTGAATCCGGCGGAATATATCGGTGGAACGTGCGCCGCAGGCACGCTTGGATTAACGGCCGCGGGCAACTTGCACACAAGCAACCACCGCGAATATCACTGCACGGCGCGTGCTGAACCTCGCGAATCCGAACGCGCCGCCTCTTGGGAATTTGACGCAATACGACGACGGCGGTACGCAGTTCTACCATGGTCTGTTGTTCGCCACGAACTACCGGCTGCGCAACGGGCTGTCAATCAGCGGCAATTATACGTGGTCGCATTGCATAGGCCTCGCGGCCCTGCAGGGCGTCCTGAATCCCGGAGCGAACTACCTCCATTCGGGCTATGGTTCGACGATCCCCGGCGCCAACAATCGAAATGCCGACGACGGCAACTGCATCCAGGATCGGCGGCAGATCGCGAACGTGACGGTGGTTTACAATACGCCAAAGTTCAATAACACCATGGCTCGCATCGTGGCCAGTGGATGGAGCATGGGAACTGCGGTCCAGGCTCGCTCGGGCGCATACCTCAACTTAGTAAGCGGCGTCGTTCCCGATCCTGCCACCGGCTCCGGTGGAAATCAGCCCGGAACGCAGCGCATGAATCAGGTGTTGCCGGATGTCTACTCTGCGCACCAAGGCGCTTCGTGCGGCGCCGCCGGATCGTTCTGCGAACAGTGGCTGAACCCGGCCGCATTTGCTGCAGCGCCTACGGGCACCTTCGGCAACATGGGGGCATACTCCGTGGTGGGACCGTCATTCTGGCAGTGGGATATGTCGTTGACCCGGCAATTCCATGTGACGGAAGGCTCGCATGTAGAATTTCGCGCGGAATCGTTCAATATCACGAACACGATGCGTCCCGGCAACCCCGGCGTTTCCCTGGGCGCAGCCAGCACTTTTGGAGTGATCACCGCGGACGCCACCCCGCCCGCCGCGACCACGGCTCCGGCGCGCGTTATGCAGTTCGCGCTCAAGTACGTGTTTTAAGCGTTCGGAAGTTTCAATAGCAAAGGGGCAGGCTTCGAGCCTGCCCCTTTTTATTTTCCGCCGATGATTCGCGGTGTGATTTACCTGCGGCTTGAATAGCGGTTCAGATCGTCCAGCAGCGGCTTTGCGCTCGCCGGAGGCACCACATCGTCGGTGAGGATTTCGCGGTTGGTGATATTTTTGCCGTACAGCTCCTTATTGTCGTCGTCGTCAGGCCGCAGCGTGGAGCCCTTCAAAGAGATCCCGGCAAACAGACCACGCGCACGCGACCAGGTCAGGATTTCGGCAGTCAACGCCGCATCCGTTTCGGCTTGCGTCGAGCGACCCACAGGACCTGCCGCCGCCGTGGCGTCGCCACCTATTGTGAATTTCGAAGAGAGCAGCCGGTCCATGCCGCGCTGATTCGTTACCAGCATGAACACGTCGGTTTCCGTCCCGCCGATCTGCAGCCCGAAGCTGCCGCCCTCAATGCGAATCGCGCCGGTCGCGGTCCAACCGACGTTATCCTTCTTGCGGCATGTAACAAAGCCCTTACCGTATTGCGCACCAAAAACGAAAGCGCCCTTCTTCAAATTCGGAACGATGATCACACAGTATGCCTTGTTCAACAACTCCTGCGGGATCGACTTGTCCGGGATCCCCATCACGTCCTGGAACGCTTCGGCGGCGCTCTTGAGCCGCTTATCGGAATCGGTCTCGCCAAACACCAGCGCCCCCGCCATCAGGAACATCGCACAGCATTTTAAGTTCATATATGCCTCCATTCTTGGATGGTACAGGATCTCTATGGCAATCGTACGAAAAAGTGTGCCGCCGAAATTCTGGATGACCCGCCGAGCCCCGACGGCCTCGCCATCCTTCTCGCCGCCTGTTGCTCCATTTCCCTATTTGTCCTTTTCAATGATGCTGGATACTTCCACGTTGCGAACCCCATAGACGCGGCGCACCATCCGGCAAATCTCCGACGCCAGACGCTCCACATTCTCTTCGTCCTCGTGATCCAGCTCCACTTTCACGTACAAATCGGTCCTCGCCATTCTCTGATGATACGATGGGAACGAATACCGTCAGCCGCTTGTCGTGGAGCACTCCTACAAGCCAGAACGCGATCGTGAATACCCTTTGCCAGATTTGCGAAAAGAGGCGCGCACGCCGTCATTGTCCCGGCGTGGGCGGTGAGATCTGCCCGCAATGCTGCGGCGAACAGCGCGAAAACACCATCGATTGCCCCTCCGATTGCGAACATCTTCGCGAGGCACGGCATCGCGAAGTGCCGCCGCCCATCACCGAAGCCGACGTCCCGAATCGCGACGTCTCCCTGACCGAACAGTTCGTTCGCGAGCATGAGCCGCTGATATTCGCTTTCGCCATGGCTCTTCGCCGCGCCATGGAAGAACAACGCGCCGTGGATTTCGATGCGCGCGAGGCGCTCGCGGCCCTGATCCGCACCTACCGGACACTGGAATCGGGGCTGATTTACGAAACGCAGCCGACCAATCCCTACGCGGCGGCGATACTGGAGCGCCTGAAGGCGTCGATCGAAAATCTGCGCAAAGGGATAGAGCAGGAAGCCGGAATGCCGCCTTTGCGCGACGCCGACACTCTCGGCGTGCTGGTGTTCCTGCAGCGCCTCGAATTACAGCATAACAACGGCCGCCGTAAAGGACGCGCGTTTCTCGATTTCCTGCGCGCTTACCTGCCGGAGCCGGAGCCACAACCGGCCGCCAGTCAGCCGTCTTTGATTTTATGAAGACGATCCTATGAAGTCCGAACCCGGCTACATCCTCTTCGGTCACGGGTCCAGCGTCGAATCCGCCAACGACGCCGTGCGAGCCGTGGCCACGAACTTCGCCCGGCACTGTGGCTACCACGCCGTGGAAGCCGCGTTTCTCGAAGGCGGCCGCCCGGATCTCGCGGGAGCCGTGGACCTGCTTGCCGCGCGCGGCATCGCCGATATTGTCGTGATCCCTTACTTCCTGACGCTGGGCACACACCTGCAGCGCGATCTTCCCAAACTGGTGGACAAAGCCCGCGCGGCCCATGCCGGCGTTCAGATCGCCGTGACCCCGCCGCTCGACGGCCACCCGGCTCTGCTCGAAGCCTTGGCGGACCGCGCCGGGGGAAAATAAACGGAGACTATGGAAATACACCAAGCACGACTCCTGGAGTGGACAGAGATCGCGCCGGAGGTGCGCCACTTCGTTTTTGAAGTTGTGGGAATGGAGAATTTCGATTTCGTGCCCGGCCAGTTTGTCTCGCTGACGGACAACGTGAACGGCAAACCGATTAAGCGGGCCTATTCCATCGCCTCCGCGCCCTTTGGTAACAACCGGTTCGAGCTTTGCCTGAACCTGGTGCACGAAGGAGCCTTCACACCGCACCTGTTCGGAGTGAAGCCCGGAGACGTACTGGAAATGCGCGGGCCGCTGGGACTCTTCACGCAGCCCGAGCCGCATCGCGAGGCGCTGCTGATCGCCACAGGAACCGGCGTCGCGCCCTATCGCGCGATCCTGAATCACTTCCTGAAACCGGGCTCACCGCGCTACACGCTGCTGTTCGGCGCACGCTTCGAAAACCTGCTCCTTTATCGCGAGTATTTTGAGGAACTGGCGCGGCAGCATCCGCACTTTAACTTTGTGCCGACGCTGACGCGTCCGGAATCGCCATGGGTCGGGCGCTCGGGTCGCGTGCAGCAACACGTGAAAGAGTTAGTCGGAGATCGCCGCGATCTGGATGTGATGCTGTGCGGCGCGCGTGAGATGGTCGAAACCACGCGCGATATGCTGAAGGAAATGGGATTCGACCGCAAGCAGATCCGTCACGAGAAATACTGGTAATGGCTAAAACACGCATTCTTGGCCTCGCGGTCATGGCGATCTTCCTCGTCGTAACCACCATCCTCCTGAAGCTCATGCCCGGTCCCCGCAAGGACTCGGACTATCTTGTGATCGGGTCCATCGCCACGCTGGTTTCGCTCGCGGCTGTGTTCATCCTGGTGGTGACGACGACAAGCAAGCCAGGTAAATTTACCGACGTGTTCTTCAAGAAACGCCCCAAAGATTCCTGAGGCCGAGGGTGGAGCGGGCTTTAGCCTGCAACGGAGGCTTCAGCCTCCGCCTAAGACATGGGCTGAAGCCCCGGTTGCAAAAGCCAGGTTGCAAGCCGAAGTTCGCGCCGCCGCCCATTAGTGCTTGCGCACGAAATCGTCCTTGCTCAATTCCAAATGCAGCCGCAGGCTATAGATCCATAGCGGTCCGCGATCCTGGTTATACGCCGGATTGTTCACATGCTGCGCGTCAATCCCTGCGTAAAATCCGCCGAACACGTGCGCGTTGTAGTAGCTCTCCCAAATGGTCTCCGGAGCATAGTTCAGCGAGCCGTCGCCGATCAGAAAATCGAGGCCTCCCGCCGCCAGATACGCCCGATGCACACCCGATAGGCCCGCCACCGTCACTTCGGTCGCAACAACGTCCTTCGGCCGGTGCCAGCGCGTGCCTTGTGAGGAAACGCCGCCAGTGGCCAGCCGGTCGATGGCCGTAAACGCGAAGCTCTCCGTCTTGCCGTCATTCCAACCCAGCCGCGCGAATACGCCGACGCCTTTCGCGATCTCCTGCTCCATGTTGATCGCCACGCCATACTTCAAGCGCCCCACTTCGCGCGTCGCCGTGATATCCGGCGTGGTGTGCGTGCTCGCGGCCAGCGCCAGCGATTCGGCGTAGCTGCCCGAATCCGTGTGCAGCCAGAACGGCATCACGCGAACCGCGCCCGGATGCGCGTGTGGCGCATAGTCCAACTCGCCTTCCACCATATCGCCGCGATCGCGCAGCAAACGCCGATCGAAGCGCAGCCCGTTGGCGACCTTGGGCTCCGCCACGCTGGCATAGCGCACAGACCAATTCTTCGTGTGCAGCTCATGCATCCAGCCCCAGGTGTAGCCGCGCGTATCGGCCGGATAATCCCAAGCGCCGTTGTACATCACGCCCCAGCCCATGAATTGCGAGCGTGGATCGTGCGAATAAGCGTTGTTGTCGAAAAAATCGGTGACCGTAAAACGCCCGGCGACGATCGTATAGCGCGTTTCCGGGCGCGTGCCGCCCAACTGATTCGCGTCGTCCATGACCTTCTCGCGCGCCGGTCCGATCGCGAAATCCTGTTGAATGTACAGCCGCGCTATGTACGGCTTCGGCGTCGCCGAAGCCACGCGCGGTAGTTCGCCGTTCGTCGCATTCGCCAATCCGTCGACGTTGCTGAAGCCGCGGCCGCCGGCGATCTCAGGATTGAAGTACAGCAGTGTGTCCTGCGCTAATCGCAATCCTAAATAAAGCGTCGAGGTAAGAGACACATCGCGTTCGGAATGATTCGCGAGGCTCAGCGGTCCGCTATATTTCGCCGGAAAAGCTCCATGATAATCGCCGATCGATGTCGCCTGAAAGTAAAGATTCCAGTTCTCCGATTTCACGACATCCGCGTTTGTAGAGGAGTATGCTGTAGCCGTCGCTGGCGCCGCCGTGGGAGAATCCTGGGGTGAGTTCTGAGATGAGTTCGAGCCTGCATCCTCAACAGCGCCGCACCAGGCGAAAGTCGGGAAAATAAGACCGGCGAGACAGGCGATGGTGATGCGAATGATGTAAATCCGAAAAGACACGAAGCTTCCATCATCGCAGGCAGCGATGACAATTCCATAACAGCAAGTATTAAAAAGTTCTGAAACTAGCTGGCCGCCGCCGGGCGCGGAGGCCGCACTTCCACCAGCTTGAACATCGCGCGCGTCTGATCGAACGGTGCGAAGTTAAGCCCGGGCAGTTTTGCCGAAGCCGTTCCCGCCGCCACGCCCCAGCGCAGCGATTCCGCGAACGATTTCTTTTTCTCCATGCTCCACACAAACGCAGCGCCCAGAGCATCGCCCGCGCCGATGGGGCACACGACGTCCACGCGCGGCGGCAGCACCTCGAACACTCCTTCCGCGCACGCGCCCACCGCGCCCCGCGACCCCAGCGAGAGAATCACGTTCTCCGGCCCCATCGCGTGCATCGCATCGACGGCTTCCAGAAACTGATTGCGCGTGATCAGCACACGTCCCAGCAGCCTCTCCGCTTCCTGCTGATTCGGCGTGATCACCGTGGGCCGAGCCTCCATCGCATGCTGCAGCGCTTCGCCATCGGTATCGAGCAGCGTCTTCACGCCGCGCGCCTTGGCCATCTCGATAATCTCGCAATAGAAATGCGGCGGCACGCCCGGTTGAATGCTGCCGCAGATCATCAGCCAACTGGCTTTCGGAAGCCGCGCTTCCACGCGTTTGCGGATCTCACCCAACTCCTCGGGTAGTAACGGTTCGCCCGCGGCGTTCAACTTTATGGTCAACCCATGCTTGTCGGAAATCGTTAGATTCACGCGGCTGGCCGACTGCACAGGCACCGCCTCGAACGGAAATCCCAGACTCGCCAGTTGCTTTTGCAGCCGTTCGCCCGTCACTCCGCCGGCTGTGAGAATCGCCGCCGTTTTTCCGCCAAACGAGTGAATCACCTGCGACGCGTTGATGCCGCGCCCGCCTGCCACTTCCGTCGTGTCGAGGATATAACCGCGGTCCTCGAACACCAGCTTATCGGTGGTGATGATGCGATCGACCGCCGGATTAATTGTAAGCGTGAGGATCAAGATAACATGGTACCCTGACCGGGCAAATCTCCAAACATCCGCAATTTCCGGCGTACGCGGCGCTGGCCTGCGTGTGTTTTTTCTGGGGAACCACGTACCTCGGGATCCGCATCGGCGTGCAGGATATCTCGCCCGCTACGCTGATGTGCGCCGCGCTATCTGGCCTCCGGCCTGATCCTGGTCATCGGCGCGCGCTTCAAAGGCGCCGTGTTCCCCCAGGCCCGTGAAATGGCGCTCACGGCGCTGTTCGGCGTGATCACCATCGGCGGCGGCACCGGCAGCCTGGCGGTCTCCGAACAGTGGATCCCCAGCGGCCTGACCGCGTCTGTTCGTCACCACGCAGCCCTTCTGGCTGGTAGCGATCGAGCGCGTCTTTGCTGGACGTGGCGGAGGCCGCGAGCCCCTGCACGCGCGCGCCATCGCCGGCATGATTGTCGGGCTCGCTGGTGTGGCTTATCTGGTCGCTCCCGGCGCCGGTAGCGCAGCCGACGCGCCGCCCGGCCATCACGGCGTTCGCGATGCTTCCTGGTCTTGCAACTCGGCGTGCTGATGTGGTCGGCCGGATCCATCGCGCAGCGGCGGCTCACCACGCGCGCCCATTCCTTCGTCAACGGAGGCATCCAGCAGCTCGCCACCGGCATCGTATTTTTGTTTATCGCGTTGTTCGACGGCCAGAAGTCCCACTGGACGCCCAGTGCCATCGCGGCCGTTTCGTATCTGGCGCTTTTCGGCGGTGCCATCGGCTATAGCGCCTACATGTATTCGCTCGATCGGCTGCCTGTGGCTATCGTATCCACCTATACCTATATCAATCCGGTCGTCGCGGTCGTCCTAGGCTGGCTGTTCTATCACGAGCAGCTAGGCCTGCGTGAAATAATTGCGATGCTGGTGATCTTCGCGGGTGTCGCGCTGGTGAAGGGATTCGGAAAGTCAGGAGTCAGGAGGCAGAATGAGTAGCTGTGGCGCACGCACTCATGCGTGCCGCGTCGAGACTCTTCTCGACGCATCGCTACGCGCTATTCGCGATCCAGCAGCTTCGCGCCAATCGCGCCGCCGAACGCCGGCAGCGCCGAGAACAACACGAACGATACCGACAGCGCCGCCAGAATTCCCGAGGGCGACCGGAACAGCTGAATCATCTGATCTGCGTTCGCTTGCGTCAATCCGTGCGTGCGCAACTGGTCCCGCATGGCGCTCACCAGCTGCGGGTCCGATAACAAAATGGCCGTGGCGCACAACGCCAGCGTCACCACGATAAAGCCGAACAGGCCGCAGATCCATCCCAGACGCGCGCCGTTCATCACCGAAAGCCGCTGCCCCGTGCGCCTGCGATAAAGATACACCGCGAAAAATCCGCTGGCGGCCAGCCACACGAACGCAAACTCCTGCGGCAGCGCAAATTGCCCGGCGATCACCGAGCAGAAAAACGCGGCAAGTCCAGCGATCAGCGCGATACGCACCGCCGGAGCATTGTGGAAACTGATCGCTGCGGATTCAAACGCCGCTATCGGCGGAGGCGCGATCACAACGGGCGCGGCAGGCGTTTCCTCCCGTTCCTCCGGGATGAGCGGTTCGTCCCGTTGCGGCTTGCCGCACTTGTGGCAAAACCGGGCATCTTCCGGCAGCACCGCTCCGCATGTACAACGTTCAGGCACGCTTCCAGTGTGCCACGTTATTCTGAAGTTTGTTGCCAACCGCCATGTCCACTCACCAACCGGCTCTTGCCCCCACGTTCAACGATGTCCAGGCCGCGGCCCGCCGCATCGCCCACATCGCCCAACACACGCCCGTGATGACCTCGCGCAGCTTCAACGCGGCGTCCGGCGTCGAGGCTTTCTTCAAATGCGAAAATCTGCAAACCGGCGGCGCCTTCAAGATCCGCGGCGCATCGAACTTCATCTACTCCATTCCGGAGGCGGACCGCGCGCGCGGCGTCGTGGCCTTCTCCTCCGGCAATCATGCGCAGGCCGTGGCCATCGCGGCGCGCTCCCTGGGCATGCAGGCGACCATCGCCATGCCCAACGATGCGCCCAAAGCGAAGCTTGCGGCGACGAAAGGCTACGGCGCGCACGTCGTATTTTACGATCGCCACAAGGACGATCGCGTAGCGTTCGGCAAGAAGCTGGCCGAAGAATCCGGCGCGACGCTGGTGCCGCCCTACGATCATCCGTGGATCCTCGCCGGGCAAGGCACGGCCGCGATGGAGCTGATTCAGGACACCATGATCGATAGCGCTCCCTCGCTCGACGCGCTGGTGGTTTGCGTGGGCGGCGGTGGGCTGATGTCCGGCTCGTCGATCTCGGCCAAAGCAATGTGTCCCTCCATCCGCTGCTTCGGCGTGGAGCCGGTAGATGCCAACGACACTTTCCTTTCGCTCGCGGCCGGAAAGCGCGTTTCCATCGAACCGCCCGCGACCATCGCCGACGGCTTGCGCGCGCAGATCCCCGGCGAGCTGACCTTTCCGATTTTGCAAAAGAATCTGGAAGGCGTGATTCTCGTGACCGAGGACGAAATCCGCGAGGCCTTCCGCTTCCTGCTCACGCGGATGAAGATTCTGGTCGAGCCCAGCGGCTGCGTATCGGCAGCGGCCGTGCTGTTCAAAAAATTACCGCCGGGAATCAAACGCGCGGGCGTGATCCTCTCCGGCGGCAACGTGGATTACGAAATGCTTGCGAGCTTGTAGGCCGGCTAGCCCCGATCGTCAGACCGGGGATTCAATTTCCGTAGAAATTGAAGTCCCGACCCTGACAGGTGGGGCTAATTCTCCGTTGCTAATTCTTCGGCGCGAGCCCTTCGGTCAGCTCAATATACGTTCCCCACTTGTCCGTAAGGAATGCGACCTTGGTCTTGCCGTCGTTCACCACGCGCGGCTCGGCGTCAAACTTCAGGCCCCGCAGGGTCAGTAGCTGATATTCGAAGTCCAGGTTCGGGACGTCGAAACCGATGTGATCTAACGCGCGACCCTTGGTCGGCGCTTGCGCTTCTTTCACGTCCGCAAAAGTCAGGCGGCCTCCGGCAAGTACGCCGTTCTCATAGCGGCCCATCTTGACCGGCGTAGCGTCGAAATTGCGCGAATACCAGGCTTCCGCTTCCGTAACCTGATCCGCCGGAAAATTGAAATGTATGTGAGAGAACACCAGCGGCGCCGCGATGGTCTTATCCTGCTGGATCTCGATGCGCACGCCTTCGGTCGTCGTGATGAAATATTGTCCTGCCGCGTTTCCCTTCTCCGCTTTGATCCCTGCGGCAGCCCACTTAGCGGCCATCGCGTCCGAATCCTTCGCATAGAAGCCCACGTGGTTTACCACGGAACCAACCGTGCCGCCGGTCGGCGTGCCCTTGCGCAGCATGACGTATATGCCCGGGAACTCGATCAGATCGATCATGCCGTTCTTCACCGGCCTGCCGCCGAAATCGGTCCAGAATTTTTTCTGCGCGTCCACGTCGGCCACGGTCAAATGCAGATGTCCCATGGAGACGGCGCGATTTCCATTCGGAGGCAGCAGCTGCGCCGATGCCGGAGCCGCCAGGAATCCAGCCAGCCCGAAAATAGTCAAAGCCCAGCCGGACAATGTTGGCCCGGCTAATGCAAGTAATGTGTGTTTCATAAACTCGTTTCCGCTGTTGCGCTGAAGGGTCGAGCGGCGACTACGGCGTCAAACCTTGCGACAGCTCAATATAGGTTCCCCATGGGTCCATCAAAAACGCGATCTGCAATTTCGACGCGTTCGGACTGGTGCGGATCGCGCCGTCAAACTTGATGCCGGCCGCCTCCAGGCGCTTCACGGTCTCCTGAATATTCTTCACTTCGAAGCCGATGTGGTCCAGCACGCGACCCTTGGTGGTTGCCTGCGGCATATCGGCCTTTCCCATAGTGAGCTCCGCGCCCGGGATGTTCGAGACGTCGAATTGCAGCCGCTTGCCGGCCGTGGCGCCGAAATTTTTGTCGTACCATGCCTGCGCTTCTTTCGGATCGGGCACGAACAGGTGCACGTGGTGCATTCGCACGGGGCCGGCCATTGCCGCGTCCTCGTACAGCTCCACGCGAATTTCCTCGGGGCCGGTCACGAACGCCTGCTGTGGATTATTGGTCTGCTCGGTCTTGTAGCCCGCCGCCTTCATTTTCGCGACCGTTTCCGAAACGCTCTTCATGAAGAAGCCGAAGTGATTCACGGTGCTGCCCACCGTGCCGCCCTTCGCGGTATCCGCCTTCCGCAGCACGATGAACACGCCCGGGAACTCGATCATCTGCAGCTTTTCGTTGTTCACCGGCTTGCCGCCCAGCGCGACGAAAAACGCCTGCTGCGCCGCCGGGTCCGCCGTATACAAATGGATGTGTCCCATCGCCACTCCCATTTCGTTAGGAGCAGCCAGTTGGGCAAATGCAGGCGTAGCCGCGGGAATCGCCAGAGCGGCCAGGGCCGCCAGCATGAGAAGTGTGGGGCTCTTCATGGAAACTTACTATAGCAACGTTCGCCGTCCGTTTTCGCTCCCCTCAGCCCGACATCAGTAGTCCGGTTGTCCGTCTACCAGCAGGTCGCCCACCGTGAAAAGCACCGTGCGGAACGGCGACGCGATTCCGGGAAGATACACCTCGAAATCGAGAAATTTTTCCTGCGGCTGAATGACGCTGCGCGGGAATGCGAAATGGATGTAAGGATCGCTGGAGGTGGGAGGAAAATAGCTCGACATCTTCACCTTGATATTTCCGGAGTGCATGGCCGTATCTTCCTGCATTCGCCGAATCTCGCCTTCTTCGGAAAACGCGGTGTTATTCCCCACGCGCACCGCCAGAATCACCTGCTCTTTGCGATTGTCCTCGAACCACAGGCGATACTCTTCGGCGAGCGGCGTCTCCTCTGTTTTGCGACGCAGCGCCGCGCGGCGATTCCGCTCCTTCTCGGTCTGCTCCGCCATCCTCGAGCTCTCCAAATACGCCTGCACCGGCAGCCCGGTCACTTTGCCGGCCGCTGGTTTCGCCGGATGCGCCCACGGCGAATCGTTCAGAAACTGCGCGATCTGGATATCGCTCCACTCCGCGGGAGCCTTCTCCTGCCAAAACGGTGCAGCGGCCAGCAACAGCAGAAGCATCCACATATTCTTATTCTTCCACCTTCCGCCCCTGTCCTCGGTCCCGTTCTTTTGTTACAGTGTCCACTGATGAAACTCCGCAACACTGTCCTCGCCGTTTGTCTCGCCATCGTTCCGGCTTTCGCGCAACTGGCTCCGCCGAACGCCAAGGGCGTAACCATGGGGCACATTCACCTGCATGTGAAGGATGTCGCCGCGCAGACGCACTTCTGGGTGGACATCATGGGCGGCAAGCCCGTGCATAACGAAAAGCTCGCGATGATCGAATTCCCGGGCGTCTACCTGATCCTCGCGCAGGCCGATCCGACGGGACCTCCGGCAGGCTCCATCGTCGATCACTTCGGTTTCGTCGTACGCGACATGCCGGGCGCCATCGCAAAGTGGAAGGCCAACAACCTGAAAGTGGAGCAGACGGGCACCAACCCGAATCAAAGTTATGTGTGGGCCCCCGACGAGATTCGTCTCGAGGTCTTCGGCGATCCCAAGCTCGCGCATCCGGTGGAGATGAATCACATTCACTTTTACCCTCCGAAGAATGACATCCGCGCCATGCAGGAGTGGTACGCGAAAGTGTTCGGAGCCACCATCGGCTTCCGCGATAGCGTCGCGCGTCCCGGCAATCGCATCGAGACGGACGACCTGCCAGGCGTGAATCTGTCGATCGGCGGAAGCGACACGCGCCGCGCCGGCACAAAGGACCGCGCGATCGATCACATTGGATTCGAGGTGAAGAATCTGGACGCGTTCTGCAAAAGGCTGGAAGCCGAGGGCATCAAGCTCGACGAGAAAGTGCGCCCCAGCACGAATTCCAGCTCTCTGAAAGTCGCGTTTCTCACCGATCCGTGGGGCACGCGGATCGAGCTGAACGAAGGATTATCGCCGCGAAAATAGTCGATCAAGGCCGGTGAAATACCGCGTTCAATCGCCACGGCAAATTCGGCAGGAGCTTGTGCCGATACAGGAACGCTCGCAGCGCCGATACTTCCATGAAGCTGTGGAACGCGAAGCCCCGCTCGCGCAGGTGGCTCTCGATTTCCGAGAAAAGTGGCTTGCCCACTTGCATCGGCCGGAACGAAACCTCCACGTGAATCAGCTTCACGGTTTGCAGCACACGGGCCGCGCCGCGGAACACTTGCAGCTCGGCGCCTTCTACATCCACCCACAAGATGTCCGGATTTCGTTTGCCGGTGAAGTAGGCATCCAGCGTCGTAGCCTGCACGTGGACTTCGTCCTGCACGATTTTTCTACGCCGCTTCGTGTAGTCGGGGTTGATCGGAAGCAGTGAGGAGAACCCGATATCCTTGTTCTCCGACAGATTGACGTTCACGGGATAAAACTTCAGCTGTCCCACCTGATCCGTGACGGCCACTTCATTGAACGTTACGATCTCCGCCGGCGCGACTTTCGCGAGATTCTCGCGGCAAATCGACGCGGCGTTCGGATTCGCCTCAAACACGTGCAGGTGCCGGCCGCCGAGTTCCCGCAACAGCGCGATACCTTCCAGCGCGTCGCGGCTACCGATATCGCAAATGATCGGATTCTTCGGCGCGAGTTCGCGGGCAATTCGCAGGAATTCCGGATCTATATCCGCGCGCGTTTCCGTGTGCGACGCCGCGCCATCGGCGGCCATCATCGCTTCGCTCCGGCTGCGCGTCCCGCCTCCGTAGTGAGCGATGCCGGCGCCGGCTTCACCACTTCGAACTCGAACTCAATCAGCTTGCCGCGAATCACGAAACACAAGTAGTGCTCCCAGAAGAGGCGGAAGCGTTGCCAGTGGTTCACCAGAAACTCAAAGCCCAGATATCGCCACAGCATCAGCAGCCGCACTTTTACTTTTGTCTCGCGCAGACCGATGCGCGAATAATAGCTGAAGCCGCCGTGATTCGCGCCGAAGTAGCGGAACGAGTACGAATTCAAATGCCACTTGTGTGTGGGATCGCAGAACGATGAAAAATCCGTGTAGTGCGGCGTGGCCAGGAAAATGGTGCCGCCATTTCGCGTCAGGCGGAAGAACTCTTCCATCGTACCCATGACGTCCGCCACGTGCTCGATCACATGAGCGCAATAAATGCGGTCGAACGAATTTTCCTTGAATGGGTACGGGAAAAAATCCAGGTCGCAAAGCACGTCAGCGCGGCTATCGGGGTTGCGATCGACGCCGATGGCTCCGGCCAGCTTGTTAATTCCGCAGCCCACGTCCAGCACCCGCTGCTTGTTCTGATTCACTTCCTACAAGGATAGCCGAGCGTGACGTTCTCGGAATCGGCCGCAGGCCTAGTGATGGAACAAGCTGGTCACCAGACGCTGACGCACGAAGCGCAGACGCAGGCGGATGTCCGGCCAGAATTCGGTGAGGATGTTCGAGACGGCGTCGTTGCCCAACTGCAACCCATAATGTTCGGAGATCTCCGATGGCGATCCGCTGTTCGGATAGTATGTCGAACCAATGGCGGCGACGGCTGCGTTCCCTAAAACTTCGGATGCGAAAAAACGCATTTTGCCGTTGTCGCCGCGCGTGATAAATACGTGCGCCGTGGCGTTGGCGACGCGATGCACGAAGGTTCCCGCGCCGAGTCGGAAGTAGCGCGGATCTTCGTGCAGCAGAGAGGGCAGGATCGCCTCCGTTACGTAGCTGCCGATCACCTGGTCGGCGAAGCCGCGCGCATAATATTCGCCGAAGCCTTCCATTCCGCCGTTGTGACGAAAGCCGCCCGCCGCCACCTGCGCCTGCAGAGCGTAGCCCACCAGTAGAGGAAAGTTCGGCCAGTCGAAACTGTCTTCGCGCGCGATCTTGAATTTTTGCGCGACGGTGAGAGGCTGATACGAATCCGAACTCTGATCGGCGCGATAGTTGGGAATCATTCCAAACAGGCGCTTGGAAACCGGCGCCGTTTCCGGCTGAGAAGTTTTTGCGGCGGGAGGCTGGGCCAGCGGCACCGCGGAATCTCGCACGGGCTGGTTTGCCACTGACGCATCGGCCGGCGCGGCCGTGTCCACAGCAGGCACGCTTGCTTCGTGCCCGGGCGTGATGGCATCTTGCCCGGATGCCAGAGCGCACATCGCGATCAGGCTGAACGCTGCAACGCAGAGCGAACAGACGCGTTCTGAATTCATCGTGCCCTGATTGCGCTGCCGCTGATTGTGCTGCGAACCGTCCACTCTATCCCTTCGACCATCTAACCATCGAACTTCAGCCCCGTTGCCTGTTTAAGACGGCTCCACAGCCAACAAAGGCTACAAGTTGTTCAACTTTTTTATCGCACCGGTCAAACATCTTTATTGGAACCCGGCGAACGGGTGCCTTAAAACCGGCCGCTCCCCAACCAGGCTGCCGGATGTTACAGTGGTTTCACTATGAAACTTCGCGCCTTACTTGCTCTTGCCGCCCTGGCTGCGGCTCCGGCGTTTTCGCAGCTCGCCGCGCCCAACGCTGCGGGCGTGGCTTTCGGACACGCGCATATTAACGCGAGCGACGTCAGCAACCAGGTCACGTTCTGGGCTTTGGTGGGCGGGAAGATGGTGCAGCGCGACAAAATTATGATGGCGCAGTTCCCGGGCGGCTACATCCTGTTGCGGAAACAGGACCCTACGGGCGGCACCGTCGGTTCGTCCATCAACCACCTCGGCCTGTACGTCCGCGATTTCCAGCCGAACGTCGACAAATGGAAGGCCGCCGGCCTGAAGTGGGAGCCTGTCAACAATCCGAACGTCGGCCAAGGATTCCTCACCGGCCCTGATAACGTGCGCGTGGAGATTTACGAAAACAAGGCGCTCACAACGCCGTTCGCGATTCACCATATGCATCTGTTCGTTTCCGATCCTTTGGAAGCGCAAAAGTGGTATGTGAGCAACTTCGGCGCCACGCCGGGGAAGCGCGGCATGTTCGAAACGGCGACCGTTCCGGGCGCGGAGATTACGCTCGCGAAAAGCGAGCCGCAGGCGCCCTCGAAAGGCCGCTCGGTGGATCACATTGGTTTCGAAGTGAAAAATATCGATGCGTTCGTTGCGAAACTCAAAGCGGCCGGCATCAAGACCGACGGCGACGTTCGCAATAGCACCAACGCCTCCGGCCTGCGCATCGTTTACGTGACGGATCCGTGGGGCACGGAGATCGAAATCACGGAAGGCCTTTCGAGTCCTGTGACGGTGGCTAGCAAATAGCGGCTGATTGCGTTTGGGTCGCGGTGCGCGCTCGCGTACTGCGACGGAATTCGCCGCATCCTCCGCATGCATACGCGGCCGGTTCACAGGGTGCTCATCCTTCAAATACGGCCGATCGCGCCACGCGTCCGCTAGGGGCCTAGAAATCGATTTTAAAAAAGGGGATACCTGGATACCATCCGGGCCCTGAAAGCCGCGTAAAACGCGCGCAAACGCGTGTTTTTTCTCAAGCCTTTATGTACCTGATTTGGGGATATTTGCGGATGCGAGCGCGAATGACTTGGCACATCGCGACGCGTTTACGTTCCCGCGAATTAGAAAAAGTTATCTCTCGGGCAGCTATTGATTTGGCCTTTTGGGAATCGCTGAATCCGCCAAGACTGTGCTAGCCGATCACGCCCGCGGCGGAAGGATCGCGATTTCGTTGAGCCGCACTTCGCGACTCTCGCGCAACGCGCACCATTCGGGATCGGAATTAAAACGATCCCATGCGCGGACGCGGTCGGCGAGCGAATGGAAAGATATCGTCAACACGACATCCCCGCCCGCGTTTTCAGAGGAGACGAGCCGGAGGCCACATCGCCGCAAGATCGAGACCGGAGGGACCGCGCCTGCGCGATCGTAAACGCGCCGCTCGATGACTGCGTCGGTGCTGGTCGACGTCGCGGGCGTTGCGAATGCTGGCCGCAGGAGCAAGGGGGCGACGCCCAATGTCCTTCCGAAGTGTCGCCGTGTAACGTCCATGGAACTCCTTAATTGTAAAATGACACAAGATGCCGAAAATCCTGGTCACGGGGGGCGCCGGATACATTGGCTCCATTACGACTCATCATTTATTGCGTAGCGGATTCGAGGTGATCGTGGTGGATGACCTGTCGCGCGGCCATCGCGGCAACGTCTCGCCCGACCGTTTGCCTGCCGATCGTTTTCATCAGGTGCGCTTGCAGGATACGAATGCCGTCGCAAAAGCACTGGCCGGCGTAGACGCGGTGGTGCACTTTGCGGCCTACATCGCCGTGGGCGAATCCGTGCGCAAACCCGAACTGTATTACGAGAACAATTTCGGCGGCACGCTTTCGCTGCTGGAAGCGATGTCACGCACGGGCGTCAGGAAAATTGTGTTCTCTTCCACCGCGGCCGTTTACGGGAATCCGGAGCGTGTGCCGATTCCCGAGCACGCTCCTTTCGGTCCCGTCAGCCCTTACGGCGAGACCAAGGCGATGGTGGAAAACATTCTGGAGAGCCTGGATCGCTATCACGGCTTGAACGGCTCCGAGTTTCGCTATGTCACACTGCGGTATTTCAACGCGTGCGGCGGCGAGCCCGAGGCCGCGCTCGGCGAGCGTCACGAGCCCGAGACGCACCTGATCCCGCTGCTATTTCAGGCCGCAGAGAGCGGGAAGCCCATCCGGATTTTCGGCGACGATTACGCCACGAGCGACGGCACCTGCGTCCGCGACTATGTTCACGTGAGCGATCTGGCGGCCGCGCACGTCGGGGCGCTCGGTCATCTGCTGAATGGGGGCCGCTCGCAGGCGTTCAATGTGGGTACAGGGCACGGCTACACTGTGATGGAAGTGCTGAAGGCCACCGAAGAGATTACGGGAATGAAAGTTCCTTATGAGATGGCTCCGCGCCGCGACGGCGACGCCGCCGAACTGGTGGCGGATGCTACGAAGCTGCGCGAAACGTTAAACTGGCATCCGCAGCGCAGCGAATTGCGTGAGATTCTGCGCGACGCGTGGAATTTTTTTCGTCAGCACTAATTCGCTATCGGTTGGCGCTGGATGAGGACGGCGGACAATCCTATGAGAGATTTGCAGGCGGCGGATTACTTCGCTCATAGGAATGTCTTCGGCGCTTACGGCTGCTCCTACAACAGCCTCTCTCGTCCCATCAACCGAACAGACGCCCGATAAAGCACACCGCGTCATCCGCGAGCTTGACGGCGTCCGCGGCATCGCGATCCTGCTGGTTTTACTGTTCCATCTGGAACTTTCGTATCCGCCCGCTGTGCCGCGCCTGTTCTTCGCGCCCTTATTAATCGGATGGTCGGGCGTGGATCTGTTCTTTGTCCTCTCGGGATTCCTGATCACGGGCATCCTGATCGACACGCGCGGGTGCGGCAATTATTTCGCCTCCTTTTATATGCGCCGCGTGCTGCGGATCATGCCGCTGTATTTACTGGCGGTATTCACCTACTTCGTGCTGGCGATTCCGCTCGCGCACCATTGGGGCGCGTGGCAGGCGCGCGACGCGTCGTCGCAAATATGGTTTTGGCTGCACCTTTCGAACTGGCCGCCCGCGTTCGGAACCGTCGTGCCGTTCATCGGGCACTTCTGGTCGCTTTCGGTGGAGGAGCAGTTCTATCTCGCGTGGCCGCTGGTCGTTTTTCTGATCGCGCCAAGACGGCTGGCCGCCGTTTGCGTCGCGGTGATCGTGGCGGCGTTGGCGTTGCGCGTGGCGTTCCTCGCATCGCGATTTTGTTTACTACCTGACTCCCTTCCGCATGGACGCGCTGGGTGTGGGATGCCTCGCGGCCACCGTCGTGAGGAATGTGCGGCTGGCCGCAGCCGTTCGCGCGCGCCTGGGCTGGATCGTGGGCGCGGCCGCGTCGGTCTTGCTGTTCGCGATGTTCGCAGCGCGCAGCCCAAGGCCGTTCAATCCCTGGATGTCCACGGTGGGCTATACGTGCTTCGCGCTGCTCTACGGATGCTTCGTGTTTGCAGCCTATTCACAAAGCGGAAGTCCGACGTGGCTCGCCTCGCAGTTGCGCCGTCCGCTGCTGCGGTCCTTTGGGAAATACAGCTATGCGATCTATGTATTTCACACGGCGATCATCACGGCCGTGGACTTCGCGCGCATCCGCGTCTCGGCGGGGCTGCCTGTTTACGGCCAGACTGCGCTTGGGTTTCTGGCGATGGCGGTGAGTATTGCAGCCTCATACGCTGCTGCGCGAGTTTCATGGGTCCTTCTGGAAAGGCGTTGCCTGGCGATGAAGTCGCGCTTCGCGGCGCGGTGAACTACGCGCCAATGGAGCGCAGTTGCCCAGGTTTGATCTTCCGAAGCGTTTTGATGACCATCGGAACGAGAGGTGCCAGATGCGCCATTCGATTGGACGGCGCCCGCAAAACGATAATTCGCACCTTCAGTATCGCGAGATTCTGCTGATGTTCGATGTTCCGGTCCATCGTGAGGAAGGCCTCGTACTTCTGGTCTGCCAACTGAAGCAGCTTCCCATTCTGAACGCCTGACCAACCGGCCTTCGTGACCGTATCGACGTCGTGACCGGCCAGCAACGGCGCCAGGTCGGCTGGCAAGTTCTCGTCAAGAAGTATGCGCATCCGCGAGCAACGACTCGCGCGCTGCATCGAGCGCTGCGACGGCCTGCTCCCGCTTCACCGACGGGAACTGCCGCAAGAATTCGTCAAGAGATTCGCCACCTTCCAGGTAGTCGAAAAGCGAGCGGACGGGAACGCGGGTACCCGTGAAGACGGGAGTTCCTCCCAGGATCTCCGGGTCGCTGTGCCAAGCTTGCGATTCGGCAATCATTCCGCAATCCCGCTTTCAGTGTAACGCTGCTTTAATGTCCTTCGGCTTCTAAGAAACGCTCTGCTTCGATCGCGGCCATGCAGCCCGCGCCCGCGGCGGTGATGGCCTGGCGATAGATGCGATCCTGCACGTCGCCGGCATGGAAGACGCCGGTGAGGTTGGTTCGCGCGCCGCCTTTGGAAAGAATGTAGCCGTCCGGGTCCAGTTCAATCTGCCCCACGAAAGGTTTGGTATTGGGATGATGCCCGATGGCTAGAAAAAAGCCGTCGACCTCCTGATCCCACACTTGCCCGGTGACGACGTTGCGCAGCTTCACGCCTGTCACTTCGTTCTTGTGCACGTCGTAGATATCTTCGACGACGGTGTTGGTCAGCATTTTGATCTTGGGATTGGCGCGCGCGCGGTCAAACATGATTTTCGATGCGCGAAATTCCTCGCTGCGATGCACCAGCGTTACTTCTTCGCCAAAGCGCGTTAGGAAATTAGCTTCCTCCATCGCGGAATCGCCGCCGCCGATCACCATGATCTTACGGTCGCGATAGAAGGCGCCGTCGCAGGTGGCGCAGGAGCTTACGCCGTGGCCGATCAACTTTTGTTCGTTGGGCAGACCCAGCCAGCGCGCCGAAGCGCCGGTGGCGATGATGAGCGCGCGGCATCTCGTGCCATTCGCCATCGATATCCAAACGGAAGGGCTGCTTGGAGAGGTCGGCCTTCTGGACGGTTCCATATATGTATTCGGCACCGAACTTTTCGGCTTGCCGCTGCATATTGGCTACCAGATCTGGGCCCATGACGCCTTCGGGAAATCCAGGGAAGTTTTCAACGTCGGTAGTAATGGAAAGCTGGCCGCCCGGCTCGTGACCGATGACGACCAGCGGATTGAGACCGGCACGGGCTGTATAAATCGCGGCGGTATTGCCGGCGCAGCCCGAGCCGAGGATGATTACGTTGCGCACGCTCCATATTAGCAAGAGCGCAGCGAAAAGCGCGCCAGCTTGGGATAGCCAGCGCGCCGTTATTTGGAAGGTAGTTGTTTATGCCTTGTTGCGCGCCAGCTTGCGCTTGCGCAGGGCTCCGAGGCCGAGCAGAACGCCGCCCAGGCTCATCAGGGCAGCCGAGCCGGGCTCGGGAACCGCGGAGGAGGTGGTAACGAACTCCTGCATGCAGCCGGGGTTGGACGCGCCCGTGGGCACACCGCCGTTATTGCCGAACGCGGTGCACGAGGAACGCGCATCCGTATAGATGGTCACGGTGTGATTCGAAAGAAAGCTCGAAAGATTGGCGGCGGCATTCGTGATGTCGGTGAGGCAAGTGCCGGAGCTGGTGCATGCCTGATTCGTGGATCCGCCGTAGGTCAAATTGACGTTGTTGTCGAGCACGGTCCACATCGCTTCCTGAATCGCGTCCTTGGCGCTTTGGGTGCTGGCGCCCGCGTATTGCGTGGACAAGTAGCCGGCCAACTCGTAGCGTTGCAGATCTGTATAGGTGCCGTTGAAGTACTTCCAGGTGCCGGTGAAATCGCCGGAGCGTGTCTGATCGACGAAGTTCGTCGTCGAGGGCGGAATGGTGTTCACGTTGACGTTGTACTGGTGACCCTGGTCGAATCCATCCGCGATGTCGACACAGTAGAATTCGACTGTGACCGGGCCGGAGCCGGTGTTCAAGGTTCCGGAAAACCCGCCGCCGAAACCGCCGCCGGGCGCTGCGCCCGCTTCGAACACGGTGCTGTTGATAGTGAGTGTGCTTGCCGAGGCGGTTGTGCCGAGGGCAAAAAGAACAGGAATTGAGAGGCTCAATAGTTTCTTCATTCGTGACCGGTTCCTTTGTGGTCACGACGAGAATCTCATCCGGGCCACGGGCTACCAATGGGAATCCGGTACTTCGAGTTCTATAGTTTGGAGGGAAACCAGAGACTTCGAAGTCCTGGTACGCGCGGGGTGTCAGTTCAGAACCACAATGAAATTAGTCGATTAGCGAGGAAGGCGAAGACGTAGGCGAAAACCGTCATGTAGGCGAACTGGATGGCGGGCCAGCGCCAGCCTCCGGTTTCGCGCCGCACCACGGCGATGGTGGACATGCACTGCATGGCGAAAGCGAAGAACACCAGCAG
Organism: Terriglobia bacterium; assembly: GCA_963699945.1. Taxonomy (GTDB): domain Bacteria; phylum Acidobacteriota; class Terriglobia; order Bryobacterales; family Bryobacteraceae; genus Palsa-187. The sequence continues at coordinate 524,433 of CAVOVW010000001.1, read as the reverse complement.
GGCCGCCGCGCCGCCCGGTGTAAGATCGTGGCGGAGCGCGGCCTGCAATCCGATCGACTGCGACGTGCCCTCGATTCCATAGATGGTGCCGAGCGTTCCGATGATCACCTCGCGCGCCGCCAGCGACGTGATGAGGCCGATGCCGATCTTCCAGTTGAAACCCAGCGGACGAATGACGGGCTCTACCGCATGCCCGATCATTCCCGCGAGGCTATGGCCGATCTCCGGCGCTTTGCCATCGTGCAGAGGCAGGTTCGCCAGCACCCACAGCACGATGGCGACGCCCAGGATTACGGTACCCGCGCGGCGCAGAAATACGAGCGCGCGATCGAGCAGCCGCAGTCCGATGGATTGCAGCGTGGGCCAGCCGGTAGGGAGGCATCTCCAGAACGAAAGGCGCACGGGCGCTCTTCAGCACGGTGGATTTCAGCAGGCGCGCGGTGACTACGGCCGCCAGGAATCCCACGACGTAGAGGCCCAGAAGCGCGGCGGCGCGCGTCCCAAAGAAGGGCCCGAGCAGCGGCTTTTCGGGGACGAACGCCGCGATCACCAGCGTGTACACGGGCAGACGCGCCGAGCACGTCATGAACGGAGCAATCAAAATCGTGGCGATGCGGTCGCGCTTGTTCTCAATGGTGCGCGTGGCCATGATGGCGGGCACGGCGCACGCATAAGCGGACAACAACGGGATGAAACTTTTCCCCTGTAAGCCGATTTTCGCCATGGTGCGATCGGCGATCAGCGCGGCACGCGCGAGATAGCCCGAGTCTTCCAGAATTCCAATAAAGAGAAACAGCAGCAGGATCTGCGGCAGGAAGACGACGACGGAGCCCACGCCGCTCCACACGCCGTCGATGAGCAAAGAACGGAAGGCGTTATCCGGCAGCGCCCCGCCAATCCATTTGCCGGAGATCTGGATGGCAGCCGCCACCGCGTCCATCAGCGGACGCGCGCCCGCGAAAATCGTCTGGAAGACGCCAATCACCACCAGGAGAAATACGAGGGGACCCATCACCGGATGCAGGAAAATCGCATCCAGGCGGCGCGTCCACAGGGGAGGAGCCGGCGGCAGATACTTGGTTCGGCGCCCGATGTTGGATGCCCAGTCGCGCGTTTTCGGCACGTCCTGGATGACGGGCAGCTCCAGCAACGGCGGCTTCGGCTTGATGCCGATGGTCGAGCCCGAGAGAAACTCGGTCACTGCGTGCAGGCCCGTGCCATGCGAAGCGCTGATCAGCGCCACAGGCGCACCGAGTTGCCGCGAAAGTTCCTGTACGTCCACCTTGCCGCCGCGGCGGTCCAGATCGTCGGCCATGTTGAGCACGACCAGCGTCGGCAGGCTGAGGCTCAGGATCGGCGCCGCCAGCGCCAGGTGCCGGCCCAGGTTGGTGGAGTCCAGAATCAGGATCACCGCATCAGGACGCGGCAGATCTTTCATCTGGCCGGTGAGAACGTCGTGCGTGACCTTTTCGTCTTCCGACCGCGGCTCTAAGCTGTAGACGCCCGGCAGATCGACCAGATAAACGTCGCGCCCGGCTTCCAGGCGCGTGCGGCCCATGCGATGTTCGACAGTGACGCCGGGAAAGTTGGCGACCTTCTGATGCAGGCCGGTGAGGCGGTTAAAGAGCGTCGATTTGCCGGAGTTCGGCGGACCCACGATCGCCACTACGTGCTGTGCGCGGCCGCTGGTAGAGGGCGGCGGAAGAACAGCAACTGTGTCGTGGCATTGGGCCATGGGCGGTTACTCAAGTTAGCGGAGAATCAGGTGGCGGGCCGTCTCGCGCCGTAGCGCGATTTCGGAGCCGTCGACCTGATACACACGCGGATCACCGCCCGGCGCGGAACGCGCGGGAATTACGGTGTGGCCGGGAAGAAATCCCATCTCCATTAAACGGCGGGCGTCGGGTTCGGGAAGCTCGATGCGATCGAGGATGCCGGGTTCGCCGCGCTTCAGCGTCGTGACGGGACGAGCGGCGTGCTCCGCAGCGAGGCTCTCTTTCTTGACAACCACTTGCATGTGCAGATCAGTATCGCTAATTTTCTCGTCAGGTATCAAGCAATCGGTTTGCATCTGGGGCTGGACCTGGAAAACATTATACACAATTGCGGACCGGTTTAGTCCATGATTCCATCGGCTGCTTTACGACTGCATTAACTCATTTAGAATCTGAAATATAAAAACATCTGCTGCTTCGGCAAGCTCAAGACGGAAAATGCAATGATCGCCAGGAGCAGCATCCACATTACCCATGGATTCCAACGCAGGGTAAGCGCGGTTTTCGTGATGGGAACGCGCACTTCGACAAGATGCGCGATGGCGACAAGTGCGAGGAACGCGACGGCCATCCACTCAGCCGTGTTGAAACCGGAGTAGAAGCGGCCGTGCGACAGAGAATTCACAAACAACGGAAAATCGGAAAGATGATTTAAACGGAAGAGAATCCATCCGGCGACGGCGAGCTGTTGCATCAGCAAAATGGAGAACAAGCTCGATAGCTTGCTTTGCGGCGTGTTCTTCTGCGCCCGAGGAACGTTTAAGGAAGACGGCTTCGCGCCGTCGGCTGCCTTACGGAGGTCGCGGATCATGTAATAGCCCACCAGCAACACACCGTGATACAGACCCCACAGCAGGAAAGTCCAGCCAGTGCCATGCCAGATGCCGCAAATCAACATTGTGATGAGCAGGTTGACGTACGAAAAAATCCTGTGCTTGGAACGCTGCCCCGGGAGCGAAAAGAAAATATATTCGCGCAGCCAGTTGGAGAGCGAGATGTGCCAGCGGCGCCAGAAGTCCGCGGGATTTTTCGATAGGTACGGCCAGTTGAAATTTTCCGGCAGCTTATAGCCGAAGAGCCGCGCCGTGCCCAACGCGATGTCCGTGTATCCAGAGAAATCGCAGTAAATCTGCACGGTGAACGCGTAGACGGCGAGTAGAATGCGGCTGGGGCTGGTGTGCAGATCGTTAAAGATGGGGTCGGCCACCGCGGCCAGGTTGTCGGCGATCACCAGCTTTTTGAAGAGGCCAAAGATAACCAGCACCAGCGCTTCCCACACGGCGTTCGTGTCGATGGCCGCAGGCTTGGTCGCGATTTTTGCCGGCGCAAGCTGCGGCAGAAATTCTTCGGCGCGGACAATGGGCCCGGCGGTGAGGCGCGGGAAGAAACTCATGTAGAGCGAATAATCTAGAATGCCCGATGGTTTGCCGGCGTTGTCGCGATAGCAATCGACGATATAGGCGATGGCTTGCAGCGCATAGAAGCTCACGCCCACGGGCAGCGGCGTGAGTCGCGTTTTCGCATAAGCCAAGCCTGCGATACAGGCGGCGACGCTTGCCAGCATCAGACCGAGGCTGCGCGCTCCGCGCACCGAATTTCCCGCGAAGAAGCTCAGCAGCGTGTAGGCGGCCAGCAGCGGGAGGTAGGCCGCGTTCCAAGTGGCGTAAAACGCGTAGCTCGCGAGGGTGAGCAGGATTTTGCGCGCTGCGTTTTGGCGCACCACCAACCACAAAGCCCAGACGCCGAGCACGAACGCCCAGAACGGAAAAGTGTCAAAGGACACGGGTGCGCAGATACTCCGTGAAGATTTCGCCGCCCTTGCGATTCAGGTGCACGGTGTCGAGCATCATGCTGCAATCCACGTCCAGTTTGGGCAGGTAGGTCGCGCCGGGGACGCTGGCAACAATCATTCGCACCGCCGCGGAGAGCTCGCGCCGATAGGACTCGGGATACATATCGAAGTCGGGATCCCAGAAAGGAGACTCCGTCACGAAGGCGTTGACGTGGCGGGCCTCGATTTCGGCGAGCAGTTGCCGCAACAGCTCCATCTTGCGCGGGTCGAGCTTCAGCGGCTGATGTACGCGCGCGGCGTAGCCGTCTTTGACCCGCGCCAAATCGGGCACCAACGGACTATTTTCGGCCTGCAGCTTCGCCATGGTCTGATCGAGCTGGCGCAGATTGCCCGCCTGGCACACAGCAAACGGGCTGTCGGTCTCCACCATCGGCGCGGCAGTGGTGAAGCTGTGGATCCAATCGTGAATATGCTTGGCCTCGCGCAGGCGTCCGATGGGATGCGTGACGAAATCGCGCAGCTCGGCGCGAAACAAAATCGGGCGGGCCACCACATCCTCGACGTAGTCCATGTATTGGACGCGGTTCGGCGCGTAGGGAGCCAGACGCACCAGGTCGCCGGTATCGATGACGGTCTTGAGCATCGCCAGATCGTTCAGCAGAAAATCGAAATCCGTGGGGGCGATGCTTTCCGGTGTCAACATTATGACGGCCGATTTCGGATGCACACCGCTGTGCAGCGCGGTTTCGAATAGCCTTTGATAGAGAAAAAACCAGCCGCTGGGTACGCCGAGGTTCAGCGCTACATCGCCCGAGCCGTGCGCGCGGAACCAGTTCGGCCGGAATCCTTCGGCAGCGGTGGAGTTGCCGAGCACCAGGACCTTCGCTTCGGGATGCACGCGGATCTCAGCCAGCACCCATTCCACGGTGAAGGAGGCGCTATTGCCCGAGAGCAGATACGAATAGCCGCCGAAATAGAAGATGAACGCGGCCACTGCCGCCGTTGCAATAAGGAGTCCGGCGCCCGCATACCACCACGCGCCGCGCGAGGTTTCCTTTGCCGGTGCGGCGGGGGGCGTCATAGATTTCAATTTACTCTGCTACGGAGAAGGCCAGCAGTACGTTGCCGCGCATGCCTCCGAAGCGGGAATAGCCTGAGTTTACGAACAGCATACCGTGGACGATCACGGCTCCGGGTCCGTCGATCGATCCGCCTCGGGCGGTTACGCCGTTCACAGTTTTATAATCGCGCGCGGTGTCGAAATCCCAGAGGATGTTGCCTTCTTCGGTGGAATACGCGCGCAGGTGACCGTCCATGGAAGGCGAAAATACAGCGCCGGGAATTACTGTGAGCGCGGCGGACTGCGCCGGGCTGCAATTGGGCCTGTCGCCGCATGCGGCGGGATCCTTGTGCCAAACCGTGCTGCCATCGGCGACGCGTAGCGCCGTGAGTCCCCCGCCCTCCTTCGGATCGAGTCCGTTCAAGTTGGGGGATACGCGCGCGTCCGACGCAGCCGCGTAGACATTCTGGCCATCGCTGGCCATGCCCCACTGGACGCCGCCGACCATGCCGCCTTTCGCCACACGCTGCTGCCAGACGATCTCGCCTTTCTTATCTGGGTCAAGCGCGTACACGATGCCCGATTTTTGCCCCGCGAGCAGAATGTCGCGGCCCTGCGCGGTCTTCGTCAAAATGGCTGAAGAGCCGAAATCGTAGTCCGGGCCGTTCTCTTCCGGGCAGCTTGCCAGGCGCGTGGCCGCGCTGCAGCCCGATGTGAAGGCGTCGTGCGGAGTAACCTGCCGGGTCCACAGGATGCGGCCCGTTTTCATATCGAGCGCCAGAATCGCGTCGCTGGTATCCGCAGCCGGAGTTGAGTAACTGTCGCCTGTGGTGACGTACAGGACGCGGCGTTTGAGATCGAGCGTCGGCGTCGCCCAAATTCCGGCGCCGGACGGGCCGAACATCGGCTTGCCATCGGAGCGCGTGCCGGTTTTCTTCGCCTGTGTGCGGATCACGTAGCTCTTCCAAACGATGGCGCCATCGCTGACGCGAACGGCAGTGATGCTGCCGCGGAATGTGCAGCAGGGATAATCGAGATTCAGCGCACGCGTTTCTTCCCAGGATGCGGCGGGGATGTAGGCGATATCGTCGTGGATCAGCGCGGCGGCCGTGAGTCGCGTGGCCTCGTGCTGCTCCACTTTTTTCTTCCAGCGCAGCTTGCCGGTTTCGGCCTCCAGCGAATAGACCCAACCGGTGAGATCGCTGAATACCAGCGCGTGCCGGCTGTCGTTTTTTGAGCCGAGCGGCGCGATCGCGATCGCCGTGCGAACGGGCCCCACGGCTTGATAGGTCCACTCGATACAACCGGAGTCGGCGCGCAGAGCGTTGATCGCACCGCCTGCAGAGCCAACGAAGACATAGCCGTCGTAAACCGTGGGCTGCGCGAAGGCAGTGACATCGCCTTCGAATCCGAACGCCCACTTCAGCTTGAGCTTGCCGACTTGCGCGAGCGTCAGTCCGCCGAGCTCCGGCGGCACGTAGCGGGCATTATCGCCCTGGGGGCTCCATCCGTTCCAGGTGTACTTGGAAGTGTCGCTCAGCTTATTGATGCCGCGATCCTTGCAGAACGCCTCAGGCGGCGGTGCGGCATCGGCGGCCGCTTTGCCCAGGTACGCCGCGACGGCTTCGCGTTCGGTACGATTCATTGGATACGCGATCGAAATCATCGGGCCGATATCGAGTGCCCGCAAGATGCGCGCCGGCGTCATGCCGTTCAGCGCTTCCTTGGGGGGTATACGCTCACCCGCACGGTCGTGGCAGGAGGCGCAGCGCTGCTTGTATTGCGCCTCGCCCAGCGACAGGATCCACTGCGGAATCGGCCGCGCAGCGCACAAGCCGCCGCCAGGCACATCCATAAGGCCGCCCGAAAAAACACCGTGTTACTTTCCGGGATGCAACGTCAGTTTCTGCACGCGCCAGTTGAGGATCTCCGCGACGTATAGCTCGTTCTCCGACGGGCAGGCGATCTGGTGAATCCAGCCGAACTCCTTCGGTTGGCGTCCCACCTCGCCGAGCTCGCCGAGCAGTTTTCCCTCGAGCGACATCTTATAGACGCGGCCGGGGAACGCATCGGACGTGTACAGCACGGGGTTCGGGCCAGGCGTGATGCATACGGTCCAGGGAGCGCCGGGCTTCTGCGTATTGTTCGGCGCGTTCATATTCGGAAGATTGCCCATCCACGGCATCAATCCCGCAGGCGCCTCGGTGGGGATGGTGAACTGGCGCAGGAATTTGCCCTCATGATCGAACACCTGAATGCGGCGGTTGCCGCGATCTGCCACATAGATGTTACCCTGCGCGTCGTTGGCGATGCCGTGCGGCGTGTTGAACTGGCCGGGGCCGTCGCCGGGCGTGCCGAACGACATCTTCCACTTGCCGTTCTTATCGAACACGGCGACGCGCGAGTTGATGTAGCCGTCGCTGATGAAAATGTTGCCTTCCAGATCCCACGCCACATCGGTGGGCTGGCGGAACTGGCCGGGCACGGACGGGAGCGGCGGCTTGGGATGCTCCAAGGGGTGCGCGTTTTCGTCGGAGGCTTCCGACTTGCGGCCGAACACCATCATGACGCGGCCGGCGGGATTGAACTCGATGATCATGTCCGAGCCTTTGTCGATGACCCAGATGTTGTCGTTCTTGTCGATGCGGACGTCGTGCGCGAACGACCACGCATATAGGTTGTGGCCGATCTCGCGGATGAATTTTCCGTCGGGTCCGAATTCGAGCAACTGCGCGGCAGTGGCTCCATAGGCGGGTCCCGTGCTGTTGCCGCGGTTGAAGACGAAGACGTGCTTCTTGGAGTTGATCGCGACGCCCGAGGGCTCGCCCAGATACATGTTGTCGGGCAGCTTCAGGAAGTTCGACGTCGCCATCGAAGGGAATTTGGGGGACGCTCTGCGCAAGAACGCTGGTGGAAAGCGCAAAAGCGCCGAAAAAGGCAAGTGGAGCAAAACGACTCAGTTTCACGGGGCCTCCTGTGGATCTAGAACCGGGAATACAAGGAGCTCGCGGCTCGGGCACAACCATCCCGGCTCGGGAACCAACTGTCTAAGATACCAGAGTGGCGGCGACGAAACGTTGCGCCAGGAGTCTACGATGGTTTTATGCAGGTGCCTTTCCTTGAAGAATGCCTGGCGATCCTGACGCGCACGCCCGCGACGCTCGACGCGATGCTGCGCGGGCTGCCGGAGGCGTGGACAACGGCAACCGAAGGCCCCGGCACGTGGAGCACTTACGATATTGTCGGCCACCTGATTCACGGAGAGAGAACCGATTGGATGACCCGGCTGGAAATTATTTTGCAACGTGGCGCTGACCGCGCGTTCGATCCTTTCGATCGCGAGGCGCAGTTTCGCGAGAGTCGCGGCAGGCCGCTCGCCATCCTGCTGGACGAGTTCGGCGTGGTGCGCGGCCAAAACCTGGCGCACTTGCGCGCACTAAACTTACGGCCCGCGCAGTTGGAGTTACAGGGGCTGCATCCTGCATTGAGCGTGGTGACGGCGCGGCAATTGTTGGCGACGTGGACCGCGCACGATCTGGCGCACATTCTGCAAATCAGCCGCGTAATGGCTAAACGGTATAAGCAGGAAGTGGGGCCGTGGGCGAAACAGATGTCGGTGATGAAATGAACAGAGTGTGGCGTTTTTGGTATCCCACATGCACGAGACTAGGTCGGAACTTCAGACAAAGGAGAGTGTCATGATTCAATCGCTGACAGGTTTTCCGAAGAGAGTTCTGGCTTTCGTTAGTAAGGGCCACGTTACAAAAAGCGATTACGAGACCGTGCTGATCCCGGCCGTGGAGCAAGCCTTAAAGCAGGAAAATAAGGTGCGTCTTTATTATCAGCTGGACCCCGACTCCGAATTCGATGCCGGCGCCATGTGGGACGATCTCAAAGTCGGCATGGGACACCTCCTGCGCTGGGAGCGGTGCGCCCTGGTTACGGATATCGAGTGGATCCGGCGTGCGGCTAGCTTTTTCAGCTTTATGATTGCCGGGGATGTGAAGATTTTCCATCTCAAAGAGGCTCTGGCCGCACGGGAGTGGATCTCAGAAGGGCTGGCGTCGTGAACCGCGCAGACATTGGTCAGGCGCGGGGGTTAGGCACGGGGATTGCCGTGCGGGAGTTAGCGTACGCCGGCTAGAACGTAGGGGCCCTCGGGGATTACGGCTACGCGACTGCGGGGCGGCAGCTCCGCGTAGAAGGCCCTGAGTGCGGTTTCAGGATGGTCGAACGCCGGTCCCCAGAGGGCCGCGCGCTCTGCCGAGGGCAGGCCGGGAACGCAATAAAAGATTTTGGCTTTCTTCACCGCGAGCGCCAGCTTTTCAAGTTGCCATTGATCGATGGTCACGGGAGCGGCGGCGGTCGCGTCCATAAAGTCTTGCGCGGTGGCGAAGCGCATGAGCATGTCGCGGAACTCTTTCGCGCCGGCACCTTCGTTCGACGCGCCGAACACCAGAATGCTTCCGCCTTCCTTCACAATCTGCGACGCAGCGGTCACGCCTTTCACGCACTGGTAAAAGGTGAGATCGAGAGGATAGCCCGCGCTGCTGGTGATTACGGCGTCCACCGGCTGATCGAGGCGCTGCATGGTCGCTTCGGTCACCCATTTCATGCCGGCCGCGTGCGTAGTCTGTGGCTCGCCGGCGAACACCTGGGCGATGCCGCGCTCGCGCGTGAGAACCACGTCGAGCATGAAGTCCTGACGGACGTTGAAGGCAATCTCCAGAAGCTCGGCGTGCAAAGGATTATCGGCGATGAATCCTTCACGAGTGCGCTCATCCCGCATGAAGCGCGGACTATGCAGCTGCTTGATGGTGGCCTCTGACGCGAGGCCCGGCGCGATTAGCTTGCGGCCGCCTGAAAATCCCAACATCAGGTGCGGCTCGATCAAGCCAAGCGTGATGTGCAGGTCGGCGTCCAGAAATCGTTTATCGATGGCGAACGTGGTGCCGGATTTGGTTGTGCCAACGGCACGATGCGAATCGGCGTTCCGGGCGTCGTGATTCAGCACGGTGTACTGCGCCGCGACGGCGTCCCCTACAATCTCGCGAATTTCGGCATCGGTCGCGGGGCGATGGAGGCCGGTGGCGATCAGAATGGTGATGCCTGAGCGTGGAATGCCGGCGGCTTCCAAACGCTGGAGCAGCGGCGGCAGCATCAGACTATTCGGGACCGGGCGTGTGATGTCGCAGACGGCGATGGCGGCGGTGCGCTTGCCTTTGGCCAATTCCGCGACCGGCGGTCCGGCAAAGGGCCGATCGAGCGCGCTCGCAATGGCCGCCGCGGGATCGGGAAGAACCGTCATGACGGGAACATTCAGGATAGTGTGGTCGAAATCGCCACTGAGCTGGATGTCGAGCCCTTCGCGTCCGAAGGCGAGGTGTACAAGTTCCGCTGAGGGGGTCATGTTCTATCGCTTCGCTGGCCTTATTTATTCCTAGCCGCCGATAGAGTACATCGGTCGCGGCGGCGGGACAAACTTGGGCGAGTTAATCTGGTGCCCGATCCACTTGGCTTTAACCCACTCGCGGATCGAGGCGGCGATTTCTTCATCCGAAGAGCCGCCGCGCAACATCCGGCGCACGTCGAATTCGTCGATCGCAAACAGGCAATAGCGGAAGTGGCCGTCCGCCGTGAGGCGAATGCGGTTGCAGTTCAAACAGAAGGGGCGGCTGACGGACGCGATGAAGCCGATGCGGCCGCCTCCGTCCTCGAATTCGTATTCGGTCGCGGGCGCGCGCGGGTCCTGATCGGGAATCTCGCGCAGCGCGCCGATTTCTTTCGTGATCATCGCGATCATTTCATCGGCGGTAAGCACGCGCGGGTTGGCCCACAGGCCCTGACTGTCCAGCGGCATGAACTCGATGTAGCGAATTTCGATGTCGCGCTCGCGGCCGAAACGCGCCAGGGGAACGATGTCGGGCTCGACCAAATCCTTTGACCGCGACGGCGTTGATCTTGACGCGATAGCCGATGCGCTGGGCGGCGTCGATGCCCGCCATGACTTTGTCGAAATCGTCACGGCGCGTGATCTGCTGGAAGCGCTCGCGATCGAGCGTGTCGAGATGCACGTTGATGCGATGCAGCCCGGCGTCGTAGAGCGCCTGCGCGTGCTCGGCGAGCAGCACGCCGTTGGTGGTGAGCGCCAGATCCTGAATGCCTTCGATCTGCGACAGCATCCGAATGAGCTTCGGCAGGCCGCGCCGGATCAGGGGCTCGCCGCCGGTGACGCGCAGCTTGCGTACGCCCAGGCCGGCCGCGACACGCACGAAGCGCTCGATCTCTTCGAACCGCAGGATCTGCTCATGCGGTTGAAATTTCACGCCTTCTTCCGGCATACAGTAAAAGCACCGGATGTTGCACTTATCGGTCACACTGATCCGGAGGTTGTCGTGCGTGCGTCCGAAATTGTCGATCAGTGGCTGCAAAGCGCGCCTATTTTACCGCGAGCATGCGTTCGATGGGTACTCGTGCGCGGGCAATGATATCCGCCGGGATCTCCACGCGCGGGCTCAGATCTTCAAGAGCCGCGCGCAATTTTTCGAGTGTATTGAGCTTCATATAAGGACACTCGCTGCAATTACAGTTCTCGTTGGCGACGAAATGAAACTTCTTATGCGGAGCCGCGCGTTCCAAAGAATAGCGCACGCCGCTCTCGGTCATGATGATAAACTCTTCGGCGGGCGAATGCGCGCACCAGGCTACAATGGCCGAGGTCGAGCCGATGAAATCCGCCATCAGCAGCACGTCCTGCGGGCATTCGGGATGCGCGGCCACCAGCGCTGTGGGATGTTCCGCGCGAGCCTTCGCCACGCGGCGCGCCGGAAATGTCGCATGCACGATGCAGGTGCCCGGCCAGATCTGCATATTCTCACGGCCGGTTTGCTGTTTCACGTAGTTGCCCAGATTCATGTCGGGCAGGAACATGATCGGCTTCTCCGCCGGAATGGAGTTCACGATGTCCACCGCGTTGCGCGACGTGCATAAAATGTCGCTCTCGGCCTTCACTTCGATGGATGTATTGATGTAGGAAACGACGACGTGGCCGGGATTGCGCTGTTTCCACGCGCGCAAGTCTTCCACCGGGCAGGCGTCCACCAGGCTGCAACCGGCGTCGCGGTCCGGCGCCACGACGATGCGATCTGGATTCAACGCCTTCGCGGTCTCCGCCATGAACCACACGCCGCATAGCGCGATTACGTTTCCGTCGAACTTTTGCGCGACGCGCGCGAGTTCCAGGCTATCGCCGATCGCGTCGGCCAGTTCCTGGATTTCCGCGTCCTGATAATGATGCGCGAGGATCACCGCCTTGCGGGACTTTTTGAGCTCTGCGATTTCCTCAACAATGGAAGTGATGCCGGTCATGCGGGGGAAGCTTTCTTTAATTCAATTGTAACCGGATTCACTCGTATTCGGCGTGCGAGACAGGCGCGGGCCTGCGGGCGTCCACCCATCGCACCAATGCGTACAGCGCCAGCGCGATGGCCGCGGCCAGCGCCAGTAAGTGCCATACGTGGCCTTTCAGCCACGCCGTGGAGTTTTCGCCAAGCTGCTGCCCTAAATACGCCAGCGCGAGATAACGCGGGAACCGCGCCACGGCCAGCACCAGGAAGAAGCGAAAGCGCGGCACGCACGTCACACCGGCGCAGGCAGCGAAAACCTTGAAAGGCAAAATCGGAATGGGCAGCAGCGCCGGGATGAAGACCGTGATCAGTCCGTAGCGCGAGAACCACTCGCGGAACCTTTGTCCGTTGGCGCCGCGCCGTGTATTTGGCCAGGAATTTTTCGCCGCCCTTGCGCATGATTTCGTAAAAGACCACGCTTCCCAGCAGCGACCCCACGGCCGCGAGCAACCGCGGCCAGCATTGCATCTTGCGGCCGCGCGATCGCCAGGATAATAGCAGCAGCGTCCGTGCCGCCGGGGTTCGGTATGCCCGCCGACTCCACGGTCGCGAGCAGGAACACCCCCAGCGGTCCCCACGACACCAGAACATCCCGAAGATGGCGCATCATTATCCGATCAGCTCCCAGCAGCTCATCTGATCAACCCAGCAGCTTGTCCGATCAAATCCGACAGTTTATCCGATGAGATCGGACGGCCTATCCAAGCAACTCCAACAGCCGCGCTTCGTCGATCACCTCCACGCCCAGCTCGCGTGCCTTATCGAGCTTCGACCCGGCTTCCTCCCCCGCCACCACGTAGCTGGTTTTCCTGCTCACCGATCCGGCGACCTTGCCGCCGGCGCTTTCGATGCGCTCCTTCGCGTCTTCGCGCGACAGGTTCGGCAGCGTCCCCGTCAACACAAACGTCCTGCCGTCCAGCTTACCGGATTTGCGCGTCACCTCGTAGTGGAAAGAGAATCCGATCTTGCGCAGATCGTCGATCAGACTGCGATTGTGCTGCTCCTGGAAAAATCGCCGGATGCTGTGCGCCACCTTGGGACCCACTTCCTCGGCCCGCTGCAACTCCTCTTCGGCCGCATCGGCGATCTTGTCCAGATCGCCGAAAGCCTCCGCCAGAATCTGCGCGGTGCGCTCGCCCACGAACGGGATGCCCAGGCCGTTGAGTATCCGCGGCAGCGGCGCGCTGCTTCGACGCTTCGATATTCGCCAGCAGCTTTTTGGCCGACTTCTTGCCCATGCGCTCCAGCTCGACAAGTTGTTCGAGCTTCAGCTGGTACAGATCGGCGACGTTCTTCACCAAGCCTCCGTCCACCAGTTGATCCACCAGCGCCTCGCCCATGCCGTCGATATCCATGACGCCGCGCGCGGCCCAGTGCAGAATGGTTTCCTTCAAACGCGCCGGACAGTTCGTATTGATGCAGCGGCTGGCGGCTTCGCCCTCGGCGCGCACGATCTCGCCCCCGCAAACCGGGCACGGCTTCGGCATGCGGAACGGCTTGCGATGCTCGCCCTCGGCCACCACGCGCACCACTTTCGGAATCACGTCGCCGGCGCGTTCCACCAGCACCGTATCGCCGATCTGCACGCCCAGCCGCTCGATCTCATCTTCGTTGTGCAGCGTCGCGCGCGAAACCGTCACGCCGCCGATATTCACCGGCTTCAGATGCGCGACCGGCGTCAGCGCGCCGGTGCGGCCGACGCTGCACTTCGATACTCTCCACCACGGTTTCTTCCTGCCGCGCGGGGAACTTGAAGGCGATCGCCCAGCGCGGAGCTTTCGCGGTCCAGCCCAGGCGCTGCTGCTGCTCCACGGCGATCCACTTTCGCGACCACGCCGTCGATTTCAAACGGCAGCGCATCGCGCTTCTCTTCCCATTCCTTGCAGAACCCGACCAGCGCTTCGATGTCGGCGCATGCGCTCCAGTGCGGGTTGACCTTGAAGCCCCGCGCGTCCAACTCGCGCAGCGCTTCCGATTGCGTCGGCGAGCGGTGGAATCAGGAAATAGGAGAAGTATTCCAGCTGCCGCGAGGCCGTGATCGCCGGATCCAGCACGCGCAGCGATCCGGCCGCCGCATTGCGCGGATTCGCGAACAGCGGCAGCCCTGCGAGCGAGCGCTCGTCATTCAGCTCGTCGAACGCCTTGCGATTGAAAACCACTTCGCCGCGCACTTCCCAGTCGCCCTGCACGCGACGTCGTGGCGTCAGCGGAATCGAGCGAATGGTCCGCGCGTTTTCGGTGACGTCCTCGCCCACGGTCCCATCGCCGCGCGTCACCGCCTGCGCCAGCTTGCCGTCGCGATAATGCACGGCCAGCGACACGCCGTCCAGCTTCAGTTCGGCGACATACGCAAACTCTTCGTCGCCCAGCAGATCGCGCACGCGCCGGTCGAAGGCGCGCAGCTCGTCCTCGTCCAGCGCGTTGTCCAGCGTCAGCATCGGGCTCGAATGCGCCACCTTGACGAAGCCCTCGCGCGGCTTGCCGCCCACGCGCTGGGTGGGCGAATCCGGGCTGACGAATTCGGGATGCGCCTCCTCCAGCTCCCGCAGCTCGCGCATCATCGCGTCGTATTCGGCGTCGGTGATTTCCGGCGCATCCAGCACGTAATAAAGATGCTCGTGGTGCCGCAGCTTCTCGCGCAGCGCTTCGATTTTTTGGGCGATGGAACTCACGGGGCGCTATACTCGAGGGATCGCGAACTATCAGCAGCCGGTCCTGATTTACAATCCTGCCGCCGGCACTTTCCGGCGGGATCCCGAGCGCATTCTCCAACGTACCACCGATCCTTGCCACCGCCAACTGGAAGCCTCAGTTGATGGCAACGCAGGCGCCGGGCGATGCCACGCGTCTGGCGCGCGAGGCGGTGGCGGCCGGCGCCGATCTGATCCTGGTGTTGGGAGGCGACGGCACCGTCAACGAAGTGGTCAACGGCATGGCGCATTCCTCAGCCACACTGGGCGTACTGCCGGGCGGCACGGCCAACGTTTTCGCGATGGAGACCGGACTGGGCTCGCGCCTGAAACGGGCGACGCAACGGCTCACCGAGAGCGAGCCGAAGCGCATCGCGCTGGGGCGATTCTCGAACAAAGAGGGCGAGCGCTATTTCGTCCTGATGGGGGGCGTGGGGTTCGACGCAACCGTGGTGCTCAGCGTGAATGCGAAGTTGAAGGCGAAGACCGGTAAATTTGCGTATTGGGTCGCCGGGTTCGCGCAGGCTTTCGGCATCGTCGATCAATTCGAGGCGCGCGTCAATGGCTCGCGGCCTGAGATGCGCAAGCAGACGGGCTTCGTGCTGGTTTCGCGCGTGAGGAATTACGGAGGCGATATGGAGATCGCCCGCCGTGCGTCGCTGCTGCGTGACAATTTTCAGGTCGTAATGTTTGAAGGCTCGCTCGCGCTGCGCTATGCCAGTTATCTACTGGGCGTGCGGGCACACGCTCTGGGCCTGCTGCCCGGTGTCACCGACCTGGATACGGGTTCCATTGAATGTTCGGCCAACGTGCCCGTTCAACTGGATGGCGAATACGCGGGGCAAACGCCGGGACGCTTCGAGATTTCGCCCGACGCGCTGACGGTGCTGCTACCGTCCGGCTATCGCTAAATCGCGCGCAGCATCGGTCATTGAAATCCGGCATGGAAAATCTGGCATGGAAAATCTGACGCACACGCTGGTCGGCCTGATGATGGCGCGGTGCGGCCTGGAGAAGACCACGGTGCGCGGCGCGGGCATGATGATGCTGGCGGCGAACGCGCCCGACGTGGACGGTGTCTTTTGGTTCAATCGCCTGCATTACCTGGATTACCATCGCAGCTACGCCCACTCGTTCGCGTTGCGCGCCTTTGATGGCGCTTCTGCCGATGGTGCTGGTGCGCGCGAAGTTTTCGTGGAAATCCTATGGAGCCGCCATCGCCGGCGTCCTTAGCCATCTGCTGCTGGACTATACGAATCCTTATGGCATTCAACTGCTGTTGCCGTTTTCGCATCGGCGCTTGATGCTGGACATCACGAACATCGCCGACGTGTGGATATGGGCGATCCTATTCGCCGGACTGCTTGTACCGTGGCTGATGGCGCGCTTGCGCCGCGGCGATTCCACGCAATGGCCGCGCGTTACGTCGCCTCGATTGGTGTGGGCTTGGGTCGCGCTGTCAGGGCTGGTCACATATGAAGGCGCTCGCTTCGCGCTGCATGCGAAGGCCGTGGAGATGCTGGAATCGCGGACTTACGAAGGCGCCGCTCCCACCCGGACGATCGCGATCCCGGCCGGGTTTGTGCATCCGGCTCGCTGGAAAGGCATCGCGCGCACTCCCGGGCTCGTCACGATCGTGCCTCTCGACGTGGAAAAAGCGTACGACGAATCGCGGGAAGCGCATTACCTGGACAATGCGCCGCAGGACATTGTCGCCGAGGCGCGCAAGCTTCCGGATTTTCAAACGATCATGCGCTTTTCGCAGGCGCCGTTCTGGAAGGTGACGCCTGTTCCCGACGGCAACCGAGTGGAACTAATGGATCTGCGCTACGGAACGCCCGATAATCCAGGATTCGCGGTTGTGTCCAGGATCGTGCGTTGAATCGGCTTACGAATCCTTCGTCACCGGCAGCCCGGCCGCGTTCCACGCTCTCCATCCGCCCGCTAGCGACCACACGTTCGTATAGCCCATTTTCTGGAGCGACTCCGCCGACAGCGCTGAGCGAAATCCGCCGCCGCAGTACAGGACGAGCTTCGCGGATTTGTCCGGCACTACCGTTTCGATGTCGCGTTCCAGAACGCCTCGACTGAGATGTTTGGCTCCCGCGGCGTGACTGGCCTCCCACTCGTGATCTTCGCGCGTGTCGATCAGGAGACCGTCCAGCTTGCGGCACTCTTCGGCCGTGATCTCGCGAATGTGCCGCTTGGCTTCATCAACGAGAGCCTCGAACCCGGGATTGTGCTTCTTATGCGGAATGCTCATCTAGTTTGCCTCCTCGATTGATTTGGTGAGCCGACGTCCATCACTTACACGTTGAATGCGCGCGCCCGCGCCGGCCAGCTTCGCCTCGAGTTGCTCATATCCTCGATCGATATGATACACGCGGTCCACGGTCGTCTCGCCCTTGGCCGCGAGTGCGGCCAGCACCAGCGCGGCGCCGTTGCGCAAATCGCTGGCGATCACTTGCGCCCCAGACAACGGCGTGGGGCCCGCCACTAGAGCGCGCCGTCCATCGAGTCGAAAGTTCGCGCCCATGCGCGCCAACTCCGGCGCGTGCATGAAGCGGTTATCGAAAATCGTTTCCGTGACAATCGAAATGCCTTCGGCCTGTGTGAGAAACGCCATGAACGGCGGCTGCAGATCCGTCGCGAAACCGGGATGTTCTTCCGTGGTCACATCGACGCTCTTCAATTTTCCTGGCACGCGCACACGCAGACTGCCTTGCGATGGCTGCGTGATGGAGGCCCCTGCCTCCTCCATCTTGGCGATCAGCGCACGCAAATCCTCCGGCTGGCACCCGGTCACGGTGAGATCGCCGCGCGTGATCGCTCCGGCGATCAGGAAGGTTCCCGCCTCAATACGCTCGGGGATGATTGTGTGCCGCGCACCGGTCAGCTTCGTTACGCCTTGTATCCGGATGATCGACGTGCCGGCGCCTTGGATCTTCGCGCCCATTTTCGTGAGCAACAGGCACAGATCGACAACCTCCGGCTCGCGAGCCGCGTTGTTGATCACGGTTTCACCGCGCGCCAGCACGGCGGCCATCACCAGGTCTTCGGTTCCGGTCACGGTAATACGGTCGAAGTGGATCTCGGCGCCCTTCAGTCCGTCGGGGGCTTGCGCCTCGATATAGCCGTGCTCCTGGCGGATGGTCGCGCCCAACTTCTCCAACCCCGCCACATGCAGATTGATGGGCCGCCCGTCGCCGCCGATCGCGCAGCCGCCGGGCAGCGACACACGCGCCCTTCCGCAGCGGCCCGCCAGCGGCCCCAGCACTAAGCTTGAGGCGCGCATGGTTTTGACCACGTCGTAAGGAGCCTCGGGACGCGTGATCGTATGCGCCTCCACCGTGACGGCTCCATCGATCGAAACCTTCGCGCCGGTATATTCCAGCAGTTCTTCCATCGTGCGGATGTCGCGAACCCGTGGAATTCGTTCCAGGATCACGGGCTCGCTGGTGAGCAGACACGCCGCCAGCGCAGGCAGCGCGCAATTCTTCATACCGCTGGTGGCGATTTCTCCGGTGAGCGGCGTCCCGCCCTCGATGACGAACCTGTCCAAGCTATATCTCCGTTATGATTTCGGACTCTGCGCGAGAGCCTGTCTTTTATTGGTCGCTCGCTTTGATTAATATCTCTCTTCGATTAATTGCTCTCTTCGAGAACGCCCCTGATGCGGCCGCCCGCCGCGGCAAGCAAACGCTCGGCATCCTGGCGCACCACTTTTCTATTTTCCATCACGATAGCGACCCGCACATTATTTCCCGCCTGACCCAACACCTCAGCCGCACGGGCGGGCGAAACACCCGTCACCCGTTCCACGATTCTTCGCGCCCGATCGCGCAGCTTGTCATTCCCCGGCTGGACGTTGACCATCAAATTGCCGTACACGTGGCCCAGGCGGATCATTACAGCCGTGCTGATCATATTGAGCACCAGCTTCGTCGCGGTGCCCGCTCGCATGCGGGTGGATCCGGCCAGCACCTCCGGGCCGGGCTTCGGCTCAATCGGGAAATCGACGGCGCGTGACAATTCGGAATTTGGCGCGCAGCTGATGCCGCAGGTGATCGCCCCCTGTTCGCGGGCCTTGGCCACCGCGCCCAGTACATACGGGGTGCGGCCGCTGGCGGCGATCCCCACCAGCACGTCCTTGGCATTAAATCCTGCGGCCATCAGATCCCGAGCGCCCGACGCGGGATCGTCTTCTGATGCTTCGCTGGCGCGGCTGAGGGCGGCTGCCCCGCCCGCGATGACCCCTTGAACCAAATCGGGAGAAACGCCAAACGTGGGAGGGCATTCCGAAGCGTCCAGTACCCCGAGTCGCCCACTGGTACCAGCTCCGATATAGAAAAGCCGGCCGCCCCGGGAAAGTGCCCCGGCGATCGCCTCCACGGCGGCGGCAATTCTGGGGATTTCTGCGGCGACAGCCGCGGGAATGGCCTGATCGGCCCGATTGATGAGAGCCAACAGGTCAAGCGTGAGAAGTTGGTCTAGCGTCTCGGTGCCAGGGTAGGATTGTTCTGTCAACGGCTCGCCCGATTTCTGCTCCCGAATCCCCGGCACAGTCACCATTGTAACGGTGTCGGCAAAACGCTCTCGGAAAAAGAAAAAGGCCGCTCGCGGGCGCGAAACGGCCTCTTGCTGAATATTCGACGAGCGACGCTCCGCCTGAGGCGACGTGACGTCTTTATGAGCGGCCCGATGCCTTAGGCGCTAAAGGAGCTCCCGCAACCGCAGGTCGATTTCGTGTTTGGATTGTTAAACTTAAAGCCGGAGCCTTCCAGCGTTTCGACGTAATCGACTTCGGCGCCGTCCAGATAGAGCATGCTCGCCTGATCGACAAAAACCTTCAGGCCGCCGAAATCGTAGGTCTTATCGAGCATCCCGGGGGCGTTCTCGAAGGCCATGGAATAGCTAAACCCCGAGCATCCGCCGCCGACGACGGAGATGCGCAGGCCGTTCGGTTTCGGCTCTTGCGTATCCAGGATCTCTCTGACTTTAGTGACAGCAGTTTCGGTGAGTTGTACCATTTGTTGCTCCTCGTGTCCCCTCAATTATACTATGATGCGGGAAGAGGGCTGGCGGTTGCAGCACTCGCCCCTGCGGAAGGCCGTATGGCCGTGTTTTTCCGGTAACCGGCTGAAGCGGGGCCGCGTCGGAACTGATAGCTATGGCGAGCTTAATTGAGGCATTGCCGTTTCCGGCCGTAAGCGGCGAAACCCGGGCAAGGACCCGCGTGGATCATAGGAACAGCGAAGAAGCGGATCTCGTTCGGCGCGTCCAGGCTCGCGATGAAATCGCGTTCCGCGAAATCGTAGATCGCTATCAGTCTAAGGTCTTCTCTATCATCTTCGGCATCCTGCGAAACCGCAACGACGCGGAAGACATCGCACAGCAGGTTTTCGCGAAAATTTATTTTTCCATCCGCAGCTTCGATTTCCGCAGCTCACTGCTCACCTGGATTTACAAGATCACGGTCAACGAGTGTTACGACTACCTGCGTAAGAAGCGCGTTCGCAAGCTGGTCTACGAAAGCGATTTCAGCGAGGATGACGCCCAGCGCATGGAGGCGTCCGAACCGGCGATCGACGGCAACGTGCCGATCGATACTCGCCTGGCGCAGCGCGACCTGATCATAAAGCTGCTCGGTAAATTGTCCGAAGAAGATCGTAGCCTCATGCTTCTGAAGGAAGTGGAGGGTCACTCGGTGGAAGAGCTGGCGCAGATGACCGGCCTCAACGAGAACACGATTAAGGTTAAGCTATTTAGAACCCGGCAAAAGCTTTTGAAAGCTGCCACGCGTCTGACCCATGCAAAGGGTCTGATGCGTTCGTAAGAGACATTCGATAAGTAGAGAGCGGGCATAAGACCCGCACCTGTGAGTGACCGAGGGGAAGAAGCCATGCACCGCGAGATATTCGAACGTCTTGAGGACGTCCTTTCAGGGACTCCGACGGATTTGGCGACCAAGCACTTGAACGATTGCGAAGATTGCCGCGACCAGATTGCAGCCATGGTGGCCCAGGCAAAGCTGGTCCAGCAGTTAAAGCCGCCATCGCAAACGGATCCGCGCCCGGGTTTTTACGCCCGTGTTTTGGAGCGGATCGAAGCCGAAGGCGCTGTCTCCATCTGGAACCTGTTCGTGGAATCGGCTTTCGGCAGGCGCATTGCATTGGCATCGTTTGCTCTCGCTATGCTGCTCGGAGTCTATGTGGTTACCGCGGAACGGACTGCCCCGCCGATCGTCGCGAGCCAGCCGGCACTACAGGTGTGCTCCGGCGCGAACTGTGCGGCCGCGGCGGGGTCAAGCGCAGGGCAAGTCGCGTCGTCCACCGTATCGGTAGTCGCCGGCGAGGATGCCCCTGGTGCGGTCCTATCGCGCCTGGACGAGGAAGCCCCTAATGACGATATGCTGGTCAACCTCGTGACTTATCGGGAGCAGTGAAGATAAGGGCCGGGACGAACCATATCCGGAACGAACCATGAGCATGTCGCGTGCGGAGCGGAATCCCAAAGTTATATCGACGCTGGCTGTGGTGTTCATGGCTGGCGTTGCCTGCGGCGCGCTATTCATGAGCATGGGCTTGCACGATAAGCTGCATCGCACGGTCGCCGCCGCCAGCGCGCCTCCTGCCCAGGCTTCACGCGACGCCATCGTGCAGAAATTCCGCACGGAATTGAAGCTGACGCCGGAACAGACGCAGGAAATCGCTTCGATGCTGGACGATTACCGCCACTACTATCAGAGTCTCAGCGATCAGCTGGAAGACGTCCGCGCCACGGGCAAAAATCGCATTCTGCAAATTCTCGATCCATCGCAGCGCGAGAAATTCGAGAAGATGATGAATGAGTCGTACCCGCAGCTTGAAAAGAAGTAGCCAGCCCTCTCGATCATTCGGCCTTCAGCCAGTAGCTTTCGGCCTCGGCCCGAACAATCCCCGCCCGACGCGAATATGCGTAGCGCCTTCTTCAATCGCGGCCTCGAAATCGTGCGACATCCCCATGGATAGTTTTTCCAATCCGTGCGTGCGCGCCAGTTCCGCCAGCCGTCGGAAATAGGGACGCGTCTGCTCGGGATCGTCGTTCCATGGCGGCATGGTCATCAGGCCGGTCAAGCGAAGTTGATTGCACCCGCGAATCGCGGCAACCAACCCCGTGAGCGCGTCGGGCTCCGCGCCCACTTTGCTGTCTTCGGGCGACAGCTTCACCTCGATCATCGTCTCAAGCGTCACGCCCAGCGCGGCTGCGGCTTCGTCCAACCGCGATGCGAGCTTCGCCGAATCCACCGTCTCGATCGCGTGGAATAATCCGGCGGCCAGGCGGGCCTTGTTGCTTTGCAAATGGCCGATCAGGTGAAATTGTGCGCCCGGCAACGCGGCCACTTTCGCGTGCTTCGCTTCGAATTCCTGCACGTAGTTTTCGCCGAACGAGCGAACGCCCAGCGCATGCGCTTCGCAAATTACCTCGGCCGGAAATTTCTTGGTGACCGCCACCAGCGTAACGTCCGAGCGCCGCCTCGCCGCGCGCGCCACGGCCCGCTGGATGCGTTCTTCGACTTGTTCCAAGCGTTCCCGAAGCACTATTTTGCCAGCATCTCCACAGTTTCCTGGAATATAACGCGGGGCGTGTTGCGCGCCCAATTCGTGGCCCGCTTTTTCGATCGCCGCCAGCTTCACCGGCGCGGGGATCAGCGCGATCGCCGTCCGCAGTTCGTCGATCGAACCAAACGGATCGCGCGTGCCGTGAACGAACAGCGCCGGAATCCGCAGCTTCGGGAAATGCGCCGTACGAAGCTGTTCCGGCTTGCGGGGAGGATGCAACGGATAGGAAAGCAGCAGCAGCATCTGGGCAACGTTCGCTTGCTCCGCCGCCAGCATCGTGGCCTGGCGGCCTCCGTAGGAATGCCCGCCCAGGATCACATGCGGCGTGATCTCGCGCATCACTTGCGCCGCCCGCAGCAAGCCTTCGCGATCCGTCGCCGAGCCGCCCGGAATCGGCGGACCTTTCGGCTTCAACTGCCGATAAGGCAAATCGATGCGCAGCGCGGGATAACCCGCGTCGGCGAACGTTTGCGCGACGGCCGAAAGCAGCGGCGAATCGCAATTGGATCCTGCCCCGTGTGCAATGACCAATCCGTACGGCTTCCGCTCGCCCGCGGGAAGATGCAGCCACCCGCGCACCCAAACCTGATCGCTCCGCTCACCGAGGATAGGCCCTCGTTCCACCCACTCGATCGCCGATTCCGTCACGCGATAATCTCCGCCGCAATCTCGCCTTTGCCCCACACCGTCTGGCGACCGACGCCGGTCCAGCGTGCGGCTTCCAGATACGGCAGGAACTCCGCGAGTGCGCCCTCATATTCGGCGACGCCGGTGAATCCGCCGATCGAATGTCTTTGGCCCGTGCCCTTGCTGAGGCGCTCCTCTGCGACGGTTTGCAGTTCGCAGTGCGTCATCCGGACACGGTTGGCGCGCTCGGCAAACGCGCGGAAGTCGAAGTTCAACGGACCGGGTCCATATAAAGTCCGCAGCGTCGAGATGCGATCGCGTATGCGAGCGATCAGCACGCCAAACTCGGGCTCACGCGCGCCCTTCAGTTCGGTGGGCGTGAGAAAACGAATGCGCAGCCGCTGCCGATCCTCGTCGCGAGGCGCATCCAGCGGGAGCCGCAGCAACTCAGGGGAGGCGGCCAGCGTGAGCCCGAGTCTTTCCATCACGCGGCAAACCAGACCGGCTTCTGACGTCAAAAACAAATTCACGCCGACCTCATCTCCGTGAAGCCGAAACACGAAAGGCCGCGGCAGATCGCGTAGTCCGCTGGGCAATTGATGGTCCCGGCCCTCCGCCGTCGGCGTGAAGAATCGCGCGTAGGCGTCTTCATCCAAGCCCTTCAGAGTACTTCCGAAAACTCCCCGCAAGCGGTTCGTCGTCCACACCCGAGGCGGCGACGCGCCGCGAAAGCGCAGCGGATACAGCTCCAGCGCGTGGGACATGGTGGAAGAAGACACGCTAAGGTGAGATATGGTATCGCTCGCCGACATTCAGGCTGCCCGTCAGAGAATTCGCGATCGCATCTACGTGACGCCCGCGCCTCTCTCGGCCACCTTATCACGCGCCACGGGTAACGCGCTGCACCTGAAGCTGGAAAATCTGCACGACACCGGCTCGTTCAAGGAACGCGGCGCGCTGAACCGCATCCTCACCATGACCCCCGAGGAGCGCACCCGCGGCGTCATCACGGCGTCGGCTGGCAATCACGGGCAGGCCGTGGCGTATCACGCGACGCAACATGGTATCCGAGCGCGCATCTGCATGCCGGAGTTCACACCCATCGTGAAAGTGACGAACGTCGGTAATTACGGCGGCGAAGTGATCCTCTGCGGCACGAATTACGACGAAGCCGTGGCCAACGCCAAGCAGATCGCCGCCGAGCAGGGACTGACTTATCTTTCCGCATTCAACGATGCCGCGGTGATCGCGGGCCAGGGCACCATCGGCCTGGAATTGCTGGAACAAATTCCCGATCTCGACGCCGTTGTCGTTCCCGTGGGCGGCGGCGGATTGATCGGCGGCATCGCCTGCGCCATCAAGGAAACGCGGCCCGGCGTGCGCATCATCGGCGTAGAGACTGTCGCGATTCCCTCCATGCAGGCTGCGTTGCGCGAACACAAGCCCGTGCTCGTTCCGCCCTGCAGCACGATTGCCGACGGCATCGCCGTGCGCCAGGTGGGCGATCTGACGCTGCCGCTGTTTGAGAAGTACGTGGACGAGCTGCTGACCGTGGAAGACGAAGAGATCGCGATGGCGATTCTGTGGCTGCTGGAAAAGGAAAAGACCGTGGCGGAAGGCGCGGGCGCGGCGGCGCTCGCCGTCATGCTGCGGCACAAAACAAACCTAAGCGACAAGAAAGTCGCGGTGATCGTGAGCGGCGGCAATATCGACGTCATGATGATTTCGCACATCATCGAACGCGGCATGGTGAAAGACGGCCGCCTGGTGCGCGTGCGCGTCGAACTGCCGGACCATCCCGGAGGCCTGCAGAAACTCGCTGGCCTGATCGCAGCGGAACGCGCCAACATCGTACAAGCCGTGCATGACCGAACCTATTTCGGCGTCGCTCTCGGGAACACAATGATTGACGTGACCATCGAGACGCGCGGCGCGGAGCAAGTGGAGCGAATCCTGGAGCGATTGAACGAAGCGGGCTACCGCTTCGAACGCGTGCAGTAAAATCGCAGCGATATACTGAGCCAATGAAAATCGACCCGGCTACGCGAATACCGGCGCTCGCGATATTTAGCGGCTTGGTCCTATGCGTGCTCGGGTCGACTGGCTCGTCTATTTCATTCGACTTCATTCTGGGCCTTGGCTACCTGCTCGTGTTTGCTGGGCAATTCCGCTATTCCGGGTTCGATCCGATCGGGTCGGGTGCGGTTTATCTGTAGGGCTTTTTGTTTTAGCCCTAACCGGTTTATACCTTGCACTCGAGTGGGGGCATGGCGCTATCATCTTCGGGTTCCTCGCGCTACCCCTACTAGTTCTCAGTGGCATCTTCGCTTTTTGGGGCTGAGCGGTAAGGTCTCTAAGCGTCGCAACGGGGCATTTTCGTGGGCTCGTATAATTAAGAGATGGCCTTCCGGCTCGGGATCGACTATAAGCCGCGAGGCGACCAGCCGGCCGCCATCGAAGCTCTGCTGCGCGGCCTGCGCGACGGCGAGCAGCACCAGGTGCTGCTGGGCGTCACCGGCTCCGGCAAGACGTTCACCATGGCCAAGGTGATCGAGGCACTGCGACCGCCCGGCGCTGGTGCTGGCGCACAACAAGACGCTCGCCGCGCAGCTCTATCAGGAATTCAAGACGTATCTTCCCTTCGAACGCGGTCGAATACTTCGTCAGCTACTACGACTACTATCAGCCCGAAGCCTACATTCCCGCGGGCGACGTCTACATCGAAAAAGAAGCCACCATCAACGACGAGCTCGACAAGCTGCGCCTCTCCGCCACGCGCTCGCTGTTCGAGCGCCGCGATTGCATCATCATCGCGAGCGTAAGCTGCATCTACGGCCTCGGGTCGCCGGAAGCCTACTACGGCATGCTGCTGATGCTCGAAAAAGGGCAGAAGATCGAGCGCGAAGAAATCACCACGCGCCTGGTCGAGCATCCTTTACGAGCGTCAACGAAGGCGACTTCAAGCGCGGCACGTTTCGCGTGCGCGGCGATGTGATCGAGATTTTTCCCACCTACGACGATCTCGCCTATCGCATCAGCCATGTGGGGCGACGAAATCGAATCGCTGGAGCAGATCGATCCGCTTGACCGGCCAGGTGAAGCAGACCTATCTGCGGCTGCCCATCTATCCCAAAACGCATTACGTGATGCCGCCGCAGACGCGCGACAGACGCCCTGCGCAGCATCGAAAACGAGCTGCATCTGGTGGAAAGGCGAGCTCGAAAAAGAAGGCAAGCGCATTGAGGCGCAGCGCCTGTGGCAGCGCACGAAGTTCGATCTGGAGATGATCAAGCAGATCGGCTACTGCCACGGCATCGAAAATTATTCGCGCCATTTTTCCGGACGCCTGCCGGGACAAGCTCCGCCCACGCTGCTGGATTATCTGCCGCACGACGCGCTGATGTTCCTCGACGAAAGCCACCAGACCATTCCGCAACTGCGGCGGCATGTATCATGGCGACCGCTCGCGCAAAGAGCAGCTGGTCAAGTACGGATTCCGCTTGCCCAGCGCGCTCGACAATCGTCCGCTGACGTTCGAGGAGTTTGAGAATCGCGTGCATCAGGTGATCTATGTTTCCGCCACGCCCGGTCCCTACGAGCTCACCAAGACCGGCGGCGCGGTGATCGAGCAGATTATCCGCCCCACCGGCCTGGTGGATCCCGAAGTCGACGATCCGCCCCATCCGCGGGCAGGTGGACGATCTGCTGCACGAGATCCGCCTGCGCGCCGAACGCGACGAGCGCGTGCTGGTCACCACGCTGACCAAGCGCATGGCCGAGGATCTGGCGGAGCATTACACCGAAGCCGGCGTGAAGTGCGCCTATCTGCACTCGGAAGTCTCCACGCTCGACCGCGTGAAGATTCTGCGCGACCTGCGCCGCGGCACCTACGACGTTCTGATCGGCGTCAATCTGCTGCGCGAAGGATTGGATCTGCCGGAAGTTTCGCTGGTGGCGATTCTCGATGCCGATAAAGAAGGCTTCCTGCGTTCCGCCGGATCGCTGATTCAGACCATGGGCCGCGCGGCGCGCCACCTTGAACGGCCAGCGCGATTCTCTACGCCGACGTGATGACCGATTCCATGCGGCGCGCCATCGACGAAACCAACCGCCGCCGCACGCTTCAGCGAGGCTTACAACGAACGCGAACGGACATTATGCCGCAATCCATCATCAAGCCGATCGATCTGAATCTGGTGGCGATCGCCGAAGGCGATTACGTGACCGTGCCGCTGGAACGTGGAAGAGGATCTCGAGCGAAGTGCCGCCGGAGCAGATGGAGCAATATCTGGCGGAGCTCGAAGAAAAAATGCGCGAAGCCGCCCGCCGATTCGATTTCAAGCAAGCGGCCGCGTATCGCGACCGGCTCAAAGAGCTGAAGGAACGCAGCCTGACCGAGGCGTCCTTCTGAGCCCGTCCCCGCGCTTACGGCGGGGCAGTGACCCGGCCGGCGGAAAGCGTTACACTGGCATGGCTCTATCATGAAGGTCCGCAAGTTGGCGGGATTGGTTTGTGCTGGCGGTGCGAATCGATCGTTTCTCGCGCGAATGCCCGCGTTGCTCGGGCAGATTGGCCCGGTGGCCGGTACGTCTCTGCGTGTCTCCCGCCGCATCGCGAATAGCCTGAAGGCGGGCGCCGGCGTGGCGAGCTTCGAACGCGCTGGCCAGTTGCCCGTGGATCTGGTTCGCCGTTCCCGAAGACTCGCTCGACGAGCTGAGCGCGCAGCTCGCGGCCTCTATTCGCCTGGAAGGAAAAACCATCGTGCTCTGCGACGCCATGCGCGATAGTCTGCTGCCCAGCCCTCTGCGCACTGCGGGCGCGCGCGTGGCCACGCTCAACGCGATCCCGGAATCCAACGAGCGCTTGTTCGTCGCCGAAGGCCACGCCGAGGCACTACCAGAATTGCGCAAGCTGCTGGCACTGGAGCATCGGAAGCTCATCGAGCTTGGTCCCGCCACGAAGCCTCTTTATCTTTGCGGCGTGCATCTTGCCGCCGATCTCCTGCTGCCCGTCATCGCCGGCTCGGTGGAAAGCCTGCGCGCGGCTGGATTCTCGCGCGAGGAAGCGATTCGCGCCGTCGAAGCCATCGGCTCCCGAACCCTGCGCTCCTACGGAAAGGCCGGACTCAAGGCATGGAAGGCGGCCAACGCCGAGCGTCTGCATCGCGCCATCGTCGAAGAAATCGACGCGCTCCGCCTGACCGATCCGCGCCTGGAATCTTTGTGCCTCGCGGGCTTCGCCTCAGCCATGAGCTTTTTCGCCGGCGAGTCCGGAGGACACAAGCCGCGGCGCAGCCTGCGCGCGATGAGCGGTGTGCGCTAGATCCGCGGCGTCGCCTACTTTTCGATGTCGCGATGCGTTTCCTTGACGCGATATCCGGCCTCGCCAGGCGCTTGCGGATTTCATGCGCGATCATCACGCTGCGGTGGTGGCCGCCGGTGCAGCCGAACGAAATGGTCAGATAGCTCTTGCCTTCCGCGATATAGTGCGGCAGCAGGTAAATCAGCAGCTCCGAGATGCGCTCGATGAACTCCTGGGTCTGCGGGAACGACCGGATGTAGCGCGCCACGCTCGGATGCTTGCCGGTCAGTTTCTTGAACGCCGGAATGTAGTTGGGATTGGGCAGGAAGCGCACGTCGAACACCAGGTCGCTGTCCGCCGGAACGCCGTGGCGATAGCCGAAGCTGGTCATCTGCACCAGGATGTTCGGAGCGCCCCGTTCGGCCGCCGAACGTGCGGTGAATGGTCTCGCGCAGCTCATGCACGTTGAACTTGCTGGTGTTGATGATGGGCTCGGCCAGCGCTGCGGATGGGCTCCAGCGCTCGCGCTCGCGGCGGATGCTGGCCGCGACGCTCTGCCCGGTCCCCAGCGGATGCGGACGCCGGGTTTCGCTGAAGCGGCGGATCAGCGTGGCATCGTCGGCTTCCAGAAAAATCAGCCGCGTCGGCACCTGCCGCCGGATGCGCTTGAACAACGCCGGGAAACGTTCTCGAGCGCCGCGCCTTCGCGAATATCCACCACCAGCGCCGCCCGGCGGATGTTCGGCGCGTCCTTGGTCAGTTCGGCGAACTTCGGGATCAGTTCGATGGGCAGATTGTCCACCGAATAGTAGCCCAGATCCTCCAGCGCCTTGAGCACCGTGCCTTTGCCGGACCCGCTCAGGCCGGTGATGATCACCAGCTCGGTCTTGACGGTGCACGGTTGCTGCTCGTCAATGAGACGGGCTTTCGCGGCACTGGATGACCCGCTACCGCGCTGCGGGTGGCAATCGTTCAGCTTAATCCAGTTTAGGATTCGATCAGGTCGAAGTGGCCGTCGCGCCGGCGCACCAGCACGGACACGGCGCTCGCCTCTCGGCATCCCGATAGACCAGGTAATCGCGATCATCTTCCATTTCGAGCAGCGCCTCGTCGAGCGTCATGGGCTTGCGCCGTCTCATGCTGATTCACGCGAAAAACTCGCTGTCGCGACGCCGTCCGCTGCCGTACGGATTCTGCGCGGCGGCCTCGGCGCCTCCGCGCAGCCGTCGCCGGCTTCTTGCCCTTGCGGCGATGCGTCGTGCGCCACTTGGCGCGCTGTTTCGACGGCCTGGTTTTCCAGCTTGTCGAGCGCCGTGCGTCAGCGCGGTGAACAGATCGGCATCCGATCCGATCCCCACCAGCTGATGATCGTGAAACTGCAGCGTGATTTCGGCGTTGCTGCAGATGCCGCTCCCTGGTCACCACCACGTGCGCTTCGCTCTCGCCCGCGCCCGTCCAGCATCTTGGACAGCTTGGCGAACTTGGCGTCCAGCTTCTCCTGATCTTGGGCAGGAAGCTCTTCTTGCATTCCCTTGATAACTGACTTTCATTGGTACCTGCAACCTTTCCGTCTAGGAGTATTACGCACGCGCCGCTGGTGCGTGGAGGGAATGCGCATATCTTCGCGGTACTTGGCGACGGTGCGGCGAGTCACCTCGATGCCTTCGCCCTGCAGGCGCTCGGTGATCTGCTCGTCGGTGAGCGGATGCGATGGGATCCTCCTCCTCGATCATCTTCTTCACCCTGCGCTTCAGGATCAGCAGCGGAGTGGCGCCGCCGACGGGCCCTGCACCGCCTCGGAGAAGAAGTAGCGCAGCTCGAAAACGCCCTGCGGCGTGTGCGCGTATTTGCTCGAAACCGCGCGGCTCACGGTGGAAGGATGCACGCCGATCTCTTCGGCGATTTCCTTGATCATCATCGGCTTCAGCTGATCGATGCCGTGCTCCAGGAAATCCATCTGGCGGCGCACGATCGACTGGCAGACCTTCAGGATGGTCTGCTTGCGCTGCTCGATGTTCTTCATCAGCTGGATCGCGCGAGGCGTAGCGCTCCTTGACGTAATTGCGGACTTCTCGGTTCGGCTCCTGGTCGCGGTCCAGCATCGTGCGGTATTGCGGATTCAGGCGCAGCTGCGGAATATCGTCGTCGTTGACCTGGATGAGATAATCGTCGCCGTCTTTGGAAATGTAGACGTCCGGCTCCACCTGCCGCGCGCCCGGACCCGAATAGCGCAGGCCCGGCCGCGGGTCCAGATGCCGGATCACGTCCAGCGCGATCTGGATATGCTCCATGCGGCCGCCGCAGCAGCCGCGCCAGTTCCTTGATCTGCCGCAGTCTCCACCAGCTTCAGATGATCGGCGACGATCTGCCAGGCCACGCCGCCCTTGCCGCCGCGGCTTTCCAGCTGCAGCAGCAGGCATTCGCGCAGATCGGCCGCGCCCACGCCGGCCGGATCCAGCGTATGCACCACGCGCATGGCTTCCTTGACGTCCGCCAGTCGGTATGCCGCTCCGCGGCCGCGATCTCCTCGGGCGTCGACAGTCAGGTAGCCGTTTTCGTCCAGGTTGCCGATCACGCCTTCGGCGGCGTCGCGGACTTCTTCGCTCAGGGCGACCAGCGCCAGCTGCGAATGCAGGTGATCGGTCAGCGTGACCGGCGAGGAAAGAAAGGTTTCAAACGAAGGCTTCTCGACGTTCTCCGAAGCCGGGCTCTTGTAACCGGGGTCGAGATAATCGTCGAAGTAGGATCCGAAGTCGATCTCGTCGAACGGATCGGCGGCCTTGCGCTTCCGGAGTCTCAGCCGTAGCAGCCGGCGTCGGTCGCAGTTGCGGCGGCGGTGCCTCGACGGAGTGCGGCATGCCCGCGTCGGCAGCGATTGCCAGCCGCATAGCTGTCGGCTTCATAGCCGCCGTCTGCGACGTCGCACCTCCACAGGACCGGCGGTCACTTCCAGAATCGATTGGTCGGCCGGATCGGCCAGCGCGCTCGGCTTCGAGCAGCGGCTGCAATTCCTCGGGCGTCAGCTCCTCGCCGCCCTCGCCCGATTCTTCCAGAACCGGGTTCTGGGCGATCTCCGCCGAAATCATGTCCTTCAATTCCAGACGGTTCAACTGCAGCAGGCTGACCATCTGCACCAGCCCGGGCGTGAGGATCTGCTTCTGTGGACCCTTACTTGCAGTCTGGGGGAAAGTGAACTCATAACTTCTCCCATCCTAACACTCGGGAGCCTCCATCAGAAATGGAATACGGGATTCCCTAAGCAATCACAGGGCCAACTCCCGGGACGGCGGTGCCGCGGGGCCCGCGCCGAGGCGCTCCCTTCGCTTTTGAATAGTCAGGCGCTGCCTCCGCTCTTGGATACTAACCACCGGGCAGCCCCGGCGCGAAGCTGCCCTATCGGCAGAAGACTAATTCCCGAACGTAATGTCCGATTCCGCCCCGAACTTCCGGTAGTTCCGGAACTCGATCCGATTGCGCAGGCACCGGCTGGAACTTTCTTCGCAGGAGAGCACCTCGGCCGTCACCGGCATTAGAAATTCCTGCGGGGTGGAGAGCCGCACGAAATCGTAGTCCACGGCCGTTTCCACCTTGTCGAACGGGAACAGGACCGGCACGTTACGCGATTCCATTTCGATGCGCGTCACGCGCGATGTCGCCCTATCGATCCAGACCGTGCCGCGATACGCCGGATAGTAAAGCTGCCCGCCCGTCGTCACGCGCCAG
The DNA here is from genome assembly GCA_963699945.1 of Terriglobia bacterium. Classification (GTDB taxonomy): domain Bacteria; phylum Acidobacteriota; class Terriglobia; order Bryobacterales; family Bryobacteraceae; genus Palsa-187. The sequence continues at coordinate 492,458 of CAVOVW010000001.1, read as the reverse complement.
TGCGAGTTCTCGCGCTTGACTTCAAATTTAAAAGTGGTGGACGCCCGCCCGCGCAGCGTATCCTGGCCGGCCTTGCGAAACGACGCTGCTGTCGAGGGCTCAAACAGATCCTGCAAAATGGACGCAAACTCTCCCCGGGAGCTCGACCCCGGAATCTGCTCCATTCCCGTGTTCATGGCCTTGTTTCCCACCTTAATGTTCTCGTAGCTTTCGTGGCCGTCTTTGTAGGCGAGGTCCGCCGTCACCGTATCCAGCGCCTGCCACCCGCTCTTAGGATTGTCCGTTTCGTAGCGCGTGGTTACCTGCCGGCAGAAGAAATCCGGCAGCGTGCCCGCGAATTCAGCCGCCGCGTCCTTGGCTTTCACAATCACCGGGTCTTCTTCAATTCGGATGATTCCCGGAGCCGCATCGGCAAACTTGGGCACACGCTCCGCCGACGCCGATCCCGAAACAGAACCTACCGAAGGCGCGCCGGCCGAAACCGCTGCCACCGTCCCCATTGAAGATGTTGTCGAAGACGCAGCGGCGTCATCATCGGAACTCGCCACACGCCGCCCAGCCGCCGGACGCCCCCTGCGCAACTCCGGCCTCCCCGGATCGTCGGCATCGGGAGGTGGATCGCTGGGACGCATCTCAGTCTTTGCCCTGTCGTCCGCGATATCTGAAGGCTGTGAAGCCCCGGGCACCCCTGCAGGTACGCTACCCGCCGCACCCACCGGCGGCCCGCCTGCCTCAACCGGCGCGCTGGTCGCAGATCCCGTCTGACCCGCAGGAGCGGAACTCGCCGCCGCATCGGACGCCTGCCCGTCGTCACTCTTGCGCCGCAACACCGGCCGGTCATCGTCACCGCGACTGCCGCCCGAGGAATTCCTGTTGGACCCCGACGCACGCGCACCCGCCTTCCGCTCCGCCAGCGTAGGCAAATCCCAGGTGCGCGCCGCCGCCGCCCGATCCTCCGCCGTTCCCGCCAGATTGAACACCACCGTCGCAGCCGTGAAGTAGCCGTCCTCATCGGCCGTCGAATCCACCGTCAGATGGTCCGCCACCGCCAGCGCCTTCAGGTCGATCGTCTTGCCGTCCTTCTGTACCTTGGTGTTGTCCGTCGTGCTGAACGTGATGATCCTGTGGTCGTCAGCCTCCAGCACGAATTGCGAGCCCGCCACCAGCCGCAGCATGCCGGTGGTCGTCACCGTCGCCGGAGCGTCTTTCTTCCCACGACTCGGCCGCCCGGAATCGCGCCCCGCGCCGCCGTTGCCTCCATTGGGATTCCTGCCCCGACCGCCTCCCGGATAAGGACTGCCCCCGGGATAAGGGCTGCCGCCCGGAAAAGGACTTCCGCCGGGATACCCAATCTGAGCGTGGAGCGTGGCGAAAGACGCCAGAAGTATCAAGCCGAGGATCGATCCGCGCATGGAAATACCCTTGTATTGAGACGCAATCCGGGAATTTTCGTGTACAGCTCCACTTGGTCATCCCGAGCGAAGTCGAGGGATCTGTTTTTCGCCACCGTTACCACTTCGCTACCTTTTATACCCGATCTTCCGCAGCAATCCGTGCCGCCACTCGCGATCGTTCTGCGATTCGATCCCTTTCGGTGGCGCCCCGTCGATCACGCCCAGAATCCCCCGCCCCTGCTCGGTTTCGGCAACAATTACCTCCACCGGATTCGCCGTCGCGCAATAAATCGTGCACAGCTCTGGAATCTCCCGGATGCGACTCAGCACGTTGATCGGATAGCCCTGCCGCATCGAAATGTAAAACGTGTGGCCCGCCGCCACAGCCTGAGCGTTCGCCGTCGCGTTCGCCTCCAGCTCCGGATCGTTGCCGTCCACCCGGATCAGACACGCGCCCGACGCCTCGCAAAACGCAATCCCGAACTTCATCTGCGGCACCGTATTCACGATGGCTTCGTAAAGATCCTCCACCGTCTTGATGAAATGGCTTTGGCCGACAATGATGTTCCCATCCGAGGGAATTTCCAGGCGAACTGTCTTGAGTTCCATGTCCTCTCACTATAAAGGAGCGCGCCGTTTGACGATGCTGGAAACTCCCCGTAAACTGAAAACGCGGGTTATGAAAACTTACAGCTTCAAAGTTGTGGTGGAGCCGGATGAAGACGCAGAGGGCAATCCTGCGTGGCACGCCAGTTGTCCGGCGCTCGAAAACGTCGGAGGCGCGACATCCGGCCGCACACGCGCGGAGGCGTTGCGCAAAATCAACGAACTGATCCGCACGATTGTTCAGGAATTTGCCGACGAGGGCGAACCGTTGCCGCAAGGTCCGCAAGATTCCGTGAACGTCCAGGAAGTGTCCGACGAGGAGCCCCGCATCGCAGTGACCGTGTAGCGAATGGGTATCGATTATCGTGCCCTCCGGTCGCTCACGGCCCGAGAGCTTATCGCCGCCCTCGCGCGGGATGGCTTCTATTTCGTCCGCCAAACTGGTTCGCACCAGCGTTATCGCCACGCCGATGGCCGCCGCGTTACAGTAGCTCCTCACGCAATGGGCGATACATTCACGATCAAAACGCTGAAATCGATTATCGAGTCTCAGGCTCGCTGGACGGAACAAGATCTAAAGCGGCTGCAACTGGTTCGGGACGTCTGACAGCGGTCTTTACAGGGGGTCTGAGCAACCCTTCCCCTTTCAACTTCTATAATGGAGCGTGAAGTCTCGTCACCCGGGCCCCGGCAAGCGTCCGCATTCGAAGTCGGCGTCGCACTCCGGCGGCAAACCCGCCGCCCACAAATCGCGCGTCCCCCTCATTGAAGGACGCCTCAGCGTCCATCGCGACGGCTACGGCTTCGTGATTCCCGAAGAGCCGGTGCCCGGCCTGCAGGGCGACATCTACCTCCCCAAAGAAGACGCGCGACGCGCGCCATGCACGGCGACCGCGTGGCTCGTCCGCATCAAGCGCATCGAGCGCGACGGCAGGCCGACGGCGAAATCGTGCGAGGTGACTGCGCCGCGCGCATCCGCACTCGTCGGCGAGTTCCGCATCCGCCGCAGCGGCAATCTTCGTGGTCCCGCACGACGACCGCATCCGCCAGTGGATCGAGATCCCCGAAGACATGGCGCATCCCCGCCGGCAGCGCGTCCGTCGATCGCGTGGGCGCTGTCGGCGCCGTCAACGTGCATTCCGTCGAAGACCTGGACGGCATGATCGTCACCGCCGAGATCCTCGATTTCGGCGAAGACGGCGACCGCCCGGCTGGGCCGCGTCATCGAGATTCTGGGCCAGCCCGGACGACTTCGGCATCGACGTCGAGATCCTGATCCGCGCGCATCACATCCCGCATCAGTTTCCCGACGACGTGCTGGAGCAGGCGCGCGCGATTCCCGGCGCCGATTCCGGCCGACGAGCTCGCCCGCCGCCGCGATTTTCGCGAGCTCGATATCGTCACCATCGACGGCGAAACCGCGCGCGATTTCGACGACGCCGTGTGGGTGGAGCGCCTCGCCCAACGGCCACTGGGCGCTGCAGGTGCACATCGCCGACGTGAGCCACTACGTGCGCCCCGGCAGCGCCCATCGATCGCGAAGCGCCGCTGCGCGGCACCAGCGTTTATTTCCCGGATCGCGCCGTGCCCATGCTGCCGGTGGAGCTATCCACCGATCAGTGCTCGCTGCGCCCGCACGAAGACCGCCTGGTGCTGAGCGCGCTGCTCGAAATCGACGCGCACGGCGACGTGGTGGCGCAGGACTTCACGCGCGGCGTGATCCGCAGCGCGGAGCGCATGACCTACACCGCGGTCCACGGCGTGCTCGAAGGCGACGCCGCGCTTGCGCGAGCGCTACGCAGCGCCTGGTCCCGCGCTTCGAGATGATGCAGCGAGCTGGCGCTGATCCTGAACCGCAAGCGCGTCCGCCGCGGCTCCATCGATTTCGATCTGCCCGAGCCGCTGCTCGAATTCGACGAGTTCGGCGAAATGACCGGCGTCACGCGCGCGCCGCGCAACATCGCGCACCGCCTGATCGAGGAGTTCATGCTGGCGGCGAACGAAGCCGTCGCCGTCGCATCTGGAAGCCGCTGGACGTGCCCATGATCTTCCGCATCCACGAGCGTCCCGATCCCAAGCGCGTGCTCGAATTCGAGGAGATCGCCACGCAGTTCGGCTATTCGCTGCGCGCCGGCGCCGCGCCGGTGAAGAAGTTCCGCGAGACTCAGAAATCGCGCTGGCGCTCGATAATCCCAATCTCACCTCGCGCAATTATCAGAAACTGGTCGCGAAGATCGAGGGCAAACCCGAGGAGCGCATCCTGAGTTACCTGATGCTGCGCTCGCTGAAGCAGGCCCGCTACAGCGATCGCAACGTCGGGCCATTTCGCGCTGGCCGCCGCCAGCTACACGCACTTCACGTCGCCCATCCGCCGCTATCCCGATCTGATCGTCCACCGCATTCTGGCGCGCGCATCTCGACGGCACGCGTCTACGAAGCCGACATGCGCGCGCATCGCCGATCAGTCGTCGGAAACCGAGCGCCGCGCCGCCGAAGCCGAGCGCGAGCTGGTGGAGTGGAAGAAGGTCAAGTTCATGATCGACAAGGTCGGCGACGAGTTCGCCGCGCTGATCATCTCCACCACGCGCTTCGGCTTCTTCGTCGAGCTGGAGGATCTGTTCATCGAAGGCCTGGTGCCCGCTCGATACGCTGCCCGGCGACCGCTTCACGTATCACGAGAACATGCGCAAGATCATCGGCGAACGCAGCCGCCGCCAGTTCTCGATCGGCGATCCGATCCTCGTGCGCCTGGATCGCGTGGACGGCGTCGAGAAGCGTCTGACATTCGGCTTCGTGAAGTTCAAGAAGACAGCGACTCAATAGAACGAGTCGAGCACCGTCGGCGTGGCGCGGGCCGCCAGGCCTGCTGAGTCGAGATTCGTCTCGACTCTTCCCGCCCTACTCAATCCACCCGCCACCCAACACCAATTCGCCGTGATAAAACACCGCGCCCTGTCCCGGCGTCACCGCTCGCTGAGCTTCATCGAACCGCACTTCCACGCGCGATGCATCGGAGAGGACCCGGACGAAGGCACAATCGACGCCCCCGCCGCCTGGTGCCGATTACGAATCTTCACCTGCGCACGCATCGACTCCGCGGGAGGCGCAATCGAAATCCAATTCACGCTCGCCACCTGCATCGACCCGCGCAACAGCTCATCATTGCGCCCGATCACAACGCGCCGTTCCAACGGCTTCGTTTCGATCACATACAGCGGCTCGGCCGCTGACACGCCCAGCCCCCGGCGCTGGCCCACGGTGAAATGGTGCACGCCCGCATGCTCGCCCACCACGCGACCGTCCGATGTGACAAGCTCGCCGGCCGTCTCCTGCGGAGCAATGCCCTGCTCCTTGAAATAGGCGTCGATGAACGCCGCATAATCGCCGTTCGGCACGAAGCAAATCTCCTGGCTGTCCGGCTTCTCCGCCGTCGGGATGCCGAGCTCGCGCGCCATTTCGCGCACCTGCGGCTTCTCGAATCCGCCCAGCGGAAACATCGTCCGCGCCAATTGCTCCTGCGTCAGCCCGAACAGGAAATACGTCTGGTCCTTCGCGCGATCCACGCTGGTGCGCATCTGCCAGCGGCCCGTCCCGCATTCTTGCGAAATGCGCGCGTAATGTCCGGTCGCAATCGTCTCCGCGCCCGCCCCGCGAGCCATATCCAGAAACTGATCGAACTTCACGAAGTTATTGCACAACGTGCAAGGAATCGGCGTCCGCCCGGCAAGATAATCCGCAACGAACGGCTTCACCACTTCCTGCTCGAAGCGCTCCTCGAAATTGACCACGTAATAAGGAATGCCCAGCATCTGCGCCACGTACCGCGCGTCATACACATCATCGAGCGAGCAGCACCGGCCCGTCGCACCCTCCGCCGCGATCTCAGGCAGCCGCTTCTGATTCCACAACTGCATCGTCATGCCGATCACCCGGTGCCCTTGGCGACGCAGCAAGCCCGCGACAACCGAGCTGTCCACGCCACCCGACATCGCCACTGCGATCGGCTGGTCGCCGATAGGCCGCGGTCATCGATTCAACTGATCAGACATACGCCGGAGCCAACTTTCTCAAATGCGCCACCACCGTCGCCACAGCCGCGATCAACGCGTCGATCTGTTCGACCGTGTTCCACCGTCCCAAAGAAAATCGCACGCTGGATTTCGCCTGCTCGCGCGTCAGTCCGATCGCCGCCAGCACATGCGACGGCTCGGTCGCGCCGCTGGAGCACGCCGATCCGCTCGATACCGCGAAGCCACGCAGGTCCAGCGCAATCAGCAGCGGCTCGCTATCGATCCCGTCAAAGCGCATGTTCGAAGTATTCGACACCCTGGGCGCTCCCGCGCCATTCACATGCGCATCCTGCACGCGATCCAAAATTCCCTGCTCCAACCGATCCCGCAGGACACTTAACCTCGCGGCTTCGGCCGCTCCCTGCTCGATCACCCATCGCGCCGCGCGCCCGAAACCAACCGCGCCCGCGACGTTCTCCGTCCCCGCGCGCATCTTGTGCTCGTGCGGGCCCCCGAAGATCATCGGCTGGCAGCGCTGTATCCTTTTTCACATACAGCGCACCCATGCCCTTCGGTCCGTAAATTTTGTGCGCGCTGATCGAATAAAGATCCACGCCCAGCCCGCTCACGTCCACCGGAATTTTCCCGGGGCCTGCACGCCATCGGAATGAAACACGATGCCTTCCTCGTGCGCGATCTTCGCGATCTCCTCAATCGGCTGGATCACGCCCAGCTCGTTGTTCACGTGCATCACGCTGATCAGCTTCGTGCGCGGCCGCAGCGCCCTGCGAACATCGTCCGGATTCACGAGCCCGCGCCCATCCACCGGCACGGCGGTTACGAAAGGCAATTGGCCGGACGCCTGCAAAATCGCCGGGTGCTCCACGGACGTCGTGATCACATGCGCCTGCCAGCCGAAACCGAACAGCGCCGTGTTATCGGACTCCGTACCGCCGCTCGTAAAGACAATTTCTTTTGGCCCCGCCCCGATCATCGCCGCCACATCGCGCCGCGCATCGTCCAATAACTTGCGCGCTTCCTGGCCGAACGTATGAATGCTCGACGCGTTGCCGAACACCTCGGTCATCACCGGAGCCATCGCCGCGAACACTTCAGGCGAAACCGGCGTAGTCGCGTTGTTGTCGAAATAGAAGCGATCCGCCATAGTTTTCCTGCAGGGGCCCTATTCCAGGGTCCACTACAATTTTAACAGGACATTGCTTGAATACCCCAGGTTTTAATAGCCCACTTTTTTAGGACCTCATGCCGAATCGCCTGATCACTCTCACCACCGACTTCGGAACCTCCGACCATTTTGTCGGCGCCATGAAAGGCGTGATCGCCACGATCGCCCCCTCCGCGCGAGTAATAGACATTACGCACCACATCGCGCCCTTCAACATTCTGGAAGGCGCCTTCACCATCTCCGAAGCCGCGAGGTACTTCCCCAAAGGCACCATTCACGTGGTCGTTATCGATCCCGGCGTCGGCAGCGCCCGCCGCGCGCTCCTTTGCGAAGTCGCAGGTCAATTTTTTATCGCGCCCGATAACGGAGTCCTAACAATGGTCTTCGAAAATGCACCAAAGCCGCCCAAAGTTCGTGTGATCTCCAACCCGAAGTTCGCGCTCAAAAATGTCAGCCGCACATTTCACGGCCGCGATATCTTCGCGCCCGCCGCCGCGCATCTCGCGCGCGGCGCAAAGCCCCCGCAATTCGGCAAGCTAATTAACGACACCATCCGCATCCAGAACGCCAAGCCCGTACCACTTTCCGTCAACTCCTGGCGCGGCGCCATCATCAAAGCCGATCATTTTGGAAATCTCATCACAAACTTTCACATCGACGATTTTCTCGCGATCAAAACGAATCCGTTCACGATGCGTACCGGCAAAGCCCGCATTCACCGCCTCGCATTGACGTTCTCGGATATCGAACGCGGAGAAAGCGCGGTGATCGCAGGCAGCTCCGGCTACCTTGAGATCAGCGCGAATCAAGCCTCCGCCGCTGAAAGGCTCCACTGCGGCTCCGGCTCACCGGTTGAATTGGAAATCGAACCCAGGTAGACAATCGGTGGAGCAAGCTTCAGCTTGCAACGGGAGCTTCAGCTCCCGACCTAAAGTCCGTTCGTGCCACCCTTCGCTTCGCCCTCAAAGAACTCGCGCGCCGCATCCACCGTCACGCGAATGTCTCCCTCGCTATGCGCCGTCGATAAAAACGCCGCCTCGAACTGCGACGGAGCCAGATAAATTCCGCGATCCAACATGAAGTGGAAGTATCGGCCAAAGCGCGCCGTGTCGCACTTTTTGGCCGATTCCCAGTCCGTCACCGGGCTGGGCGAAAAGAAAAAGGTGAACATCGCGCCCACGCGATTGATAGTGACTCCGGGAGGCGTCCACGCCGTCAACTGCTTACCCCGCGCTTCCAGCTGTTCGTACAACTGCGGATTCGCCACCAAATGCCGCAGCGTCGCGAGCCCTGCCGCCACCGCCAGCGGATTCCCCGAAAGCGTTCCCGCCTGATACACCGGGCCCAGCGGCGCAATTTTCCGCATCACATCGCGACGCCCGCCATAGGCAGCCAGCGGCAACCCGCCGCCGATAATTTTTCCGAGCGTCGTCAGATCCGGCCGCACGCCGAACCTCGCCTGCGCGCCGCCCAGCGCCACCCGGAACCCCGTCATCACTTCGTCCAAAATCAGCAGCGCGCCATACCGCGTGCACAGGCAACGAAGCGCTTCCAGAAATCCCGGCGCCGGAGGAACGCAGCCCATGTTGCCCACCACCGGCTCCACAATTACGGCGGCGATATCACCGCCCCGCTCCGCAAATGCCTTCTCCACCGCGGTCACGGAATTAAACGGCAGTGCGATCGTCGTCTCGGCGAACGCCTTCGGCACGCCCGCCGTATCCGCGATGCCCAGCGTCGCCATGCCCGATCCCGCCTTCACCAGCAGCGAATCCACGTGCCCGTGATAACAGCCCTCGAACTTGATCGTCAGATCCCGACCCGTGAAGCCGCGCGCCAACCGCAGCGCGCTCATCGTCGCTTCCGTCCCGCTGTTGACCAGCCGCACCATCTCCATCGACGGCACGGTCTCGGAAATCAGCTCGGCGAGTTCCACCTCGCGGCTCGTGGGAGCCCCAAAGCTTGTCCCGCCTCCGAGCGCCTCCGCGATCGCCGCCATCACCGGCTGCGGCCTGTGCCCCAACAGCAGCGGTCCCCACGAACCCACGTAGTCGATATACGCGTTGCCATCCACGTCGTAGATGCGCGAGCCTTCGCCGCGTGCGATAAACCGCGGCGTGCCGCCCACGCTGCGAAACGCGCGCACCGGCGAATTCACGCCGCCCGGAATCACAGACTGCGCGCGACGAAACCACGCTTCGGACAAAGAGTTTTTCACGGATGCCCTACGAAAGCCTTTTTATGAAAGTCCCGCGCGCGAACGCTGCGGGATCACGCGCTCCAAAAAGAAATTCATCACGATCTCTTGCAGCGTCCCGTTTAAATTCCGCAGCAGCCGGCCGCGCAGCTCGTTATAAGGCTGCGTGCCCGCAAACAGATCCTGCATCAGCGCGCGGAATCGAGGACTCTTGCGCATAAACTGAACCATCCGCGCCGGCACCGACTTGAACATGAAGTTGCCCAGGAACACGCGCTTCGCCAGCATCGCGGCGAATTCCAGATCCAGCGCGAACTCGTGCGTCACCATCGATCGATACGCCGCCGCTTTCTCCGCGAACCCGTGCGCGTCGTTCAACACCGCGCGGCTCGCCAGATCGCCGGACCGCATCGCGTAATACAGGCCTTCGCCCGTGATCGGATCCACCAGCCCCGCCGGCATCGCCCACGGCCATCCACCGGTCGCCCGCAATCCGATTCTTCTTCCATCCCGGCATTTCGAGCGACGGCAGCATGTGGCTATAGAACGCGGCGTCCTTGCGAGGGATGTCGCGCTCATCCATATAAGTTTCCAGTCGCGCGCGCAGCACTTGCGCCGGTTGGCCTTTGCCGCAAATGCCCACCGATAAATGGCCCTCGCGCGGAAACACCCAGATGTAACCCTCCAATTGCGGCAGAAACTGGATGTCGACGCGCTCCCGCGACTCCGGCACGTAGTAACCCAGCGCGCTCATCGTGTCCGTGGCGCTCCACTCGGTTCCCATGTCGCGAAAAGGATTACGCGCGCCCGTCGCCACCATGCAAAAGTCCGCTTCCACCGCGCCCGACCGCGTCGCGAATCGCCAGCCCTTGTCACGCCGTTCGATCCCCAGCACGCGCGTCTTTTCGATTTCGGCGCCTGCGTCCTCGGCGCGCTTCAGCAGCATACCGTTCAGATCCTTGCGCGAATAAATCACCAGCGGATTATCCAGCTTCATCGAAACTTCGCCCGCATTCGGCGCGGCCAGCGAAGTCTCATGAATCAATTTCTTGGGGGTCGTATTTTCGATCAGGTGCGGATACTCGCGATACGCCTTGAACGTAAGGCCGCCGCCGCACGGCTTCTCCCACGCCAGCTTTTCGTCGAAAATAATCGTGCGCAGTCCCGCCTGCGCCAGGCGCTCTGCGGCGAAGGAACCGGCCGGGCCTCCGCCCAGCACGGCAACCGTTTTCATTGCGCCGACCCCGCCGGTGGATGCCCGGGCGGCAACTGTTCCCCCGCACCCGTGCCATTGGGCGTCGCACCAGGCGGCAACGCCCCGCCGTGAGGACTATCCACATCGCCTCGCCCGCGCACCACCCACTTATCGCCCTTGCGATCCAGCACGTAGCTCATCGACATGCCTGAGTTATTCGGCAGCCCCTTCGGCACAAACGCAATCGCCCGCATGAGCCACGTCTTTCTCAAACGAGACGGACGTCACTTTCACGTCCATCGCATTCATATCGATGCCGATCTGCTTGGACCGCTGCTGCAGATAATCGACCACGCCCTGCCGAACCGCTTCCTGATTCTGAATGTCCTTGGAGCAGGACCCCAGAAACAGAAAAGCCACCAGCAGCGCCAAAACGCAATAAAAAGATGATAGCTTCACAAGTCGATTATACCGATCCACTCGTTTAACCACCGATTTCCGAGTAGCGCAGACTCTTAGTCTGCGGCGGCCTCCCAGTCCGCCTCCGCTACTTCTGCGCCAGCAGCGCCGCGATCTTCGCCGCGTCGTTCGGCACCACAATCGACTTGTTCCCGAACGTCGACCGAATCTTCACGCCGCCAGGAGCCTCCAACTTCCCGGTGTGGTAGCGGTAAATGTAATCCGGGTCCTTCAGGACGTTGCCCGTCAGCACCGCGACCACGTCCGCGCCCTTATCGATCACGCCCGCCGCCGTCAGCTTCCGAATCCCCGCCAGCGTCGCCGCCGAAGCCGGCTCGCACCCGATCCCCGCGCGTCCGATCTGCGCCTTCGCGTCGGCGATCTCCTGCTCGGTGACTTTTTCCACCGTGCCGCTCGATGGTGCGCACTTCGTGCAGCGCCTTCGGCCACGACACCGGATCGCCGATGCGGATCGCCGTCGCCAGCGTCTCCGGCTTCGTCACCGCGTGAAACTCGGCGCCCGCGCCCCCGTGCCACAAATCGTAAAACGGCGCCGCGCCCTCCGCCTGAATCACCGCCAGCCGCGGCAGCTTGTCGATCAAGCCCCAGCTCCTGCGCCTCGCGCAGCGCCTTCCCGAACGCCGACGTGTTGCCCAGATTGCCGCCCGGCAGCACGACCCAATCCGGCACGCTGCCAATCGCGCTGATCCAGCATCTCGAACATGATGCTCTTCTGCCCTTCGATGCGAAACGGATTCATCGAATTCAGCAGATAGATCCCCAGCCGCTCCGCCAGCACGCGCACCAGCGCCAGAATCTGATCGAAGTTCGCCTCCACTTGAGCGTCTTCGCGCCGTATTCCAGCGCCTGCGCCAGCTTGCCGAACGAAATGTTGCCGTGCGGCAGAAAGATCAGCGCTTCCAGCCCGCCGGCCGCCGCATACGCCGCCATCGATGCCGACGTGTTGCCGGTCGAAACGCACGCCACGCGTCTCATCCCCGAGCCGCCGCGCCTGCGCCGCGCCGCAGGTCATGCCGTTGTCCTTGAACGATCCCGTCGGATTGAAGCCCTGGTGCTTGAACGTGATCCGGTCGAGCCCGCCATATTTCGCCGCACAGCGGCGCATCCAGCAGCGGCGTGTTGCCCTCGCGCAGCGTCACCACATGCGAATCAGTCGTCCAGGAACGGAAACAGCTCGCGATAGCGCCACACGCCGCTCGTGTCGAGCGGCGCATTGCTCGCCCGCCGCTCGCGAAACAACCGCTTCAAGGCATCCGGATCGGGACGCAAATCGTTATAGCGAGCCTCCAGCAGCCCGCCGCACTTCGTGCAGTTGTATAGAACCTCGGTGATCGCGTACGTCGCGCGGCAAGCCGAATTGAAGCAGACCAGCTCGGCCCGCACAGGAGAAGACATATCTTTTTAGTCTAAATGAGCCGCTGACGTAAATGAGCGCGTTCTTGCGTCTGCATTCAGCCTTCGCCATACAATGAAGCATGAACCGGAAGGAAGCCACCGCCGAATATAAAAACCGCAAGACGCCCAGGGGAATGTTCGTGGTCCGTTTTGCGGAAGAAGGACCGGTTTTCGTCGACGCAACCCCGGATCTGAATGCGGCAAGGAACATGCTCCTCTTTACGCTACGCAACGGACTTCACACCAACCAGCAATTGCAGACCGAATGGAACACTCACGGCGAAGCGGCCTTCCGCTACGAAGTGCTGGAAAAGCTGGACGATGATCTCGAGCAGATAACCTGGCGAGATCTCTTGAAAGACAAGAGGAAAGAGTGGATCGCAAAATTGAGCGCGCTGGCAATCACGCCCTAGCCACACCCGCGCCGCCCCCGTGTTTGCGTTGCGCGTCGTTGCGCAACATGGGTTGCTTAATGGGTTGCTTAATGGGTTGCTTAAGATGATGCTCAGCGTCCACATCGCTTCCACGCCTTCCGGCCCCAGCCGCGTCGAGCTTCGCAACGAACCCCTGCCCCGCATCCCGCAAGGCTTCGCCCGCATCCGCCTCCTTCTCGGCGGCATCTGCTCCACCGATCTGGAACTCCAGCGCGGCTACTACGGATTCTCCGGCACACCCGGCCACGAATTCGTCGGAGAGGTGGTCGAAGCAGGCGACGCCATATCGAAGAAAGGAGTCGTGGCGGAAAGCAACGACGATTCCCATAAATGGTTGGGCAAACGCGTCGTCGGCGAAATCAATCTCGCCTGCGGCCAATGCGATTGGTGCCGTCGCGGACTCGGCCGCCACTGCCCCACGCGCACCGTGCTCGGCATCGTGAAACATCCCGGCGCCTTCCGCGAATTCCTCACGCTGCCCATCCACAATCTGCACGCCGTGCCACCCTCGGTCACCACCGAACAAGCCGTCTTCGTCGAGCCGCTGGCCGCCGCCTGCGAAATTCTCGACCAGGTCAAAATCCCTCGCGGCGAGCGCGTCGCGATCCTGGGCGACGGCAAGCTCGGTCTGCTGATCGCGCAGGTGCTGCTCGCGCACGGCGCGCAGGTCGAACTCTTCGGCAGGCATCGCGCCAAACTGAAAATCGCCGAGCGCGCCGGAGCAGCAGTTCACCGAGTCGCCTCGGCCGAACCGGTCCCGCGCAAACTCCCCAGTAAAGCCTACCGCTGGGTAGTCGACGCCACCGGCTCATCCGCCGGCCTCCGCGCCGCCGTCTCCATGTGCGAACCGCGTGGCACCGTGATCCTGAAATCGACCGTCCACGGTTTGGTGGAGCTCGATGCCGCGCCCGTGATCGTCGACGAAATCACGCTGATCGGCTCCCGCTGCGGCCGCTTCGAACCCGCGCTTCGCCTGCTAAAATCCGGACGCGTAAACGTCAACGACCTGATCTCCGACGAATTTCCTCTCCACCAGTCCCCCGCCGCTTTCGCCGCTGCCGCAACCAAAGGCGCACTCAAAGTCCTGCTCCGCTCATCCTGACCAAAGCCCCGTCATTCCGAACCGCGACCACAGGGAGCGGTCAAACAGAACCGCGAATGTCAATGAGCGGGCACCATCCCCATAGCCTCACCGTGTCATCCCGAGCGAAGTCGAGGGACCTCGCGCCGCAGTTTCATCCCAGGCCCACCGCCTCACATGTCATCCTTGCCACTCATTTCACCGTGTCATCCCGAGCGAAGTCGAGGGATCTCGCGCCCCAGTTTCATCCCACGCCCACCGCCTCACATGTCATCCTCGCCACTCATTTCACCTTGTCATCCCGAGCGAAGTCGAGGGATCTCGCGCCCCAGTTTCGTCTAGAGCCCCACCCACACGCAGTCATCCTGAGCGCAGCGAAGGATCTGCTTTTGCTGCCCGTCACCTCTAACTCCCGTCTTCTAACACCCAAATTCTTCACCGCGTTGCCATCTCACCCAAGCCACATCTGCCAACGCCTCCGCCATACTGCCATCAGAAAAACTTCTCGGCCGAGAAGCGTTGCGCGTTTGTGATTCTGAACTCTCGTAGGCTGGTTAACGGCTTCACGTCAACGCAACTATAGGTATGCTGGCGACGAGAGACTTCGGAAATCGATTTTCGAAACACCGGGAGCCGGAGCAAGCGGGAAGGCCACCAGGTCATCAGCGGGTGCAGGGAGAAAGCGCATAGCGAATATGCGCAATCGAACAAGAAGAGTAAAAACGGGCCGCCCCTAAGCGGACTGCCAAGATTCCTCGCTCAAGCCAGCACTCGATTTCATGGGCGGCCAGCACGCACGGCGATAAACCGAAAGCCCTGGCCGCTCGCAACGTAACTATAAAAGGTAGCTCAGCACTACAACCCCGTCCCGTAAGGGCGGGGATACACTTCCCAACAATCGTACAGCCGCAGTGTCTCTACAGATCCCAGCGACAAACAACGCTTCGCTCCTGTCTACTCAAACCGCAATGTTATCCTGACGATGAGCAGCAATGGCTATCGGTACACGCTCCTTCGCACGCAGTTTCGGCTTTTCCGGAGGACTCCCTCCCGCGATCAAGTGGCTGCTGATCTCGAACATCGGCATCTTCCTGATCCAGTTTTTCGTCCCCCGCGGCAGCGCCATCACCGAGCTATTCAGCTACTGCGCACTGGTCCCCGCCGCCGTGGTCAAGCAGCTCTTCGTCTGGCAACTGGGCACGTACATGTTCCTGCACGCGGGCATCAGCCACATCCTGTGGAACATGCTCGCGCTCTGGATGTTCGGCGTGGAATTTGAGCGCCTGTGGGGCACGCGTCGCTTCCTGCAATTTTATTTTTTCTGCGGCATCGGCGCAGGCGTTTGCGTGGTGCTGGTGAACTATCTCTTCGGCAATCCCAACATCGCCACCGTTGGCTCCTCCGGCGCGATCTACGGATTGCTGCTGGCCTCGGCAGTCCTCTTCCCGGACCGCCAGATCCTTTTCAGCTTCCTCATCCCGATCAAGATGAAATATTTCGTCATGATCATCGGCGCCATCTCCTTCCTGAACTCCTTCAATCCCCAGAATCCCGTGAGCGAGTTCGCGCACCTGGGCGGGATGCTCTTCGGCTACATCTTTCTAAAGATGCCGCGCAAAGGACGACGCCCCGCCGTACACTTCAGCCTGACCGGCGCCGCGCGCGATTCGTATCGCCAGTGGAAGCTGGCGCGCGCCAAGCGCAAGTTCGAAGTCTACATGCGCAAGCAAAAATCCGACCGCGACAATTACGTAAACTGAACCATGCTCACGCCGCGCGTCGTATCCGTTCTCGAAGAGCTGGAAAAATGGGGTGAAGAGAACGACCGCGTCCAGACAGAACGTTCGCGCAAGATGCTCAATCTGGACCGCGGCACCGCCGAGCTAATGCGCGCGCTCATCGCCGGGCGCCAGCCGCGAAAAATTCTCGAAATCGGCACCTCGAACGGCTACAGCACCATTTGGCTGGCTGCGTCGCTCGCGGCTTCTTCTGAAAACGCCGGACGCGTCTTCACCGTTGACCGCAATCCCGAGAAACACCGCCTGGCGCGCGAAAACCTGGAACGCGCCGGCCTCGCCTCCTCAGTCGAGTTCCTCACGGGCGACGCAACCGAACTCGTCGCTAAAATCGATGGCCCACTGGACGTCGTCTTTTTCGATGGAGATCGCTTCAGCGCCCCGGCGCAGCTCGCGTCACTCGCGCCGAAACTCGCTCCGTCTGCGTTGATCCTTGCCGACAACGCACTCTCGCACCCCGATGAGATCGCGGGCTACCTGGCCGCCATCGGCGCGCTCGCGGATTTCGAGCACACCGTTGTGCCGGTCGGCAAGGGCCTGAGCGTCGCTTTCGCTCCGAATAGCCGTACTATGAGGGCGGTACCTTGCCCGCGCCACCGCGCAATCGGTACCCTAAAAGGAATCCTCCCGGTCGAGAGCAAGGACTCATCTAAATCATGGAAATCACGCGTATTGTAGGTCGAGAGATTCTGGATTCCCGCGGGAATCCGACGGTCGAGGCCGATGTCTATCTGGCCGACGGCAGCATGGGACGCGCGGCCGTTCCTTCGGGAGCCTCCACCGGCGAGCACGAAGCCGTGGAATTGCGCGACGGCGATAAGTCGCGCTACCTGGGAAAGGGCACGCTGAAAGCGGCGTCGAACATCAACAAAGAGCTTGGCCCCTCGCTCGCCGGCATGGATGCCGAACAGCAAATCGTGATCGACCGCCACATGATCGCGCTCGACGGCACGCCGAACAAAGCGCGCCTCGGCGCGAACGCGATCCTCGCGGTGTCGATGGGCGTGGCGCGCGCGGCGGCGCAATCGCACGGCACGCCGCTCTATCGTTATATCGGCGGCGCGAATGCGTGCCTGCTGCCGGTGCCGATGATGAACATCTTGAACGGCGGCGCTCACGCCGATAACAGCGTGGACCCGCAAGAGTTCATGATCGCCCCTTACGGCGCGTCGAAATTTTCGGAAGCCCTGCGCTGGGGCGCGGAAATTTTCCATACGCTGAAGGGCGTGCTGAAAAAGCGCGGCTATTCGACGGCCGTGGGCGATGAAGGCGGCTTCGCGCCGAATTTGAAATCGAACGAAGAGGCGCTCGAAGTGGTACTGGAAGCAATCAACGCCGCGGGCTATACGCCCGGCGACCAGATCGGCATCGCGCTCGATCCGGCAGCCAGCGAGTTCTACAACGCGGACAAGAAGAAGTACGTCTTCAAGAAGTCCGACAAGAGCGAACGCACCTCAGACCAGATGGTGAAATTCTGGGAAGGCTGGGTGAAGCAGTATCCGATCATTTCGATTGAAGACGGTATGGCCGAAGACGATTGGGACGGATGGAAAGGGATGACCGACGCGCTCGGCAAGAAAATCCAACTGGTGGGCGACGATCTTTTCGTCACCAACACGGCGCGCCTGGCGATGGGTATCGAGCGCGGCATCGCGAATTCGATTTTGATCAAGGTGAACCAGATCGGCACGCTGACCGAAACGCTGGAGTCGATCAAGATGGCGTCCGACGCGGGCTACACCTCGATGACGTCGCACCGCTCGGGCGAAACCGAAGACGCGTTTATCGCGGATCTTGCGGTCGCCACCAGCGCGGGGCAAATCAAGACGGGCTCGGCGAGCCGCACGGATCGCATCGCGAAATACAATCAACTGCTGCGCATCGAAGAAGAGTTGGGAGCGGCCGCGAAATACGCCGGCCGGAAAGCATTTCGTCAATGAGCTCTAGCGGCGTTCCGCAGATGAATGGGCGCCCCGTCATCCTGACGATTCTGGACGGCTGGGGATTTTGCAACACTACAGGCGCGGAGGGCAACGCCATCGCCGCCGCGAATAAGCCGACCTACGATCGCCTGCTGCGCGAATTTCCGAATACGCTGGTGCACACATCGGGTCCGGCAGTGGGATTGCCTCCAGGGCAAATGGGCAATAGCGAAGTGGGCCACCTGAACATCGGAGCGGGACGCGTGGTTTATATGGACGTGACGCGCATCGATCTCATGATCGCTTCGGGCGACATCTTTAAAGATCCGACGCTGCTGGCATCGATGAAACATGCCAAAACGCGAAGGCTCTGCATTTCATGGGCCTGCTAAGCGATGGCGGCGTCCATTCGATGAACACGCATCTGTACGCGCTGCTCGAAATGGCCAAGCGCGAGGGTGTCACCGACGTGTGCATTCACTGCTTCATGGACGGCCGCGACACGGGCCCCGAGACGGGCGCGGGCTACATCGAGCAACTGCAAAAAGAAATCCGGCGCATCGGCGGCTCGCCCGAGCATGCGCCGCGCATTGCGACCGTCTCCGGCCGCTACTACGCCATGGATCGCGACAAGCGCTGGGAGCGCATCGATCGCGCGAAGGCCGCGATGACCGACGGCATCGGCGAAAAGGCAACCGATCCGGTAGCCGCCGTGAAGCGCTCCTATGAAAAAGGCGTGACGGACGAATTCATCGAGCCCATCGTGATCGTGAACGAACGCAATGAACCGGTGGGATCGATTCGCGCCGAAGACGCCGTACTTTTCTTCAACTACCGCGCGGACCGCGGACGGCAGATGACGCAGGCTCTTCACGAATCGCCGCTGAAACTGCACATCACGACGATGACGCAGTACGACAAAACCATCCCCGTTCCCTTTGTGCTGACGCGCGAACTGCCTTCACACATTCTGGCGAACGTCATGGCCGAAATGCAGTGGACCAACCTGCGCGTGGCCGAAACCGAAAAATACGCGCACGTTACTTACTTCTTCAACGGCGGCAACGAGAAGCCGTACGCGGGGGAGGAGCGCGAACTGGTGCAATCGCCGAAGGTCGCCACCTACGATTTGAAGCCCGAGATGAACGCCGAAGGCATCGGCGACGTGGTCACACGCGCGATTGAGAAACGCGAGTTCGACGTGATCGTCATGAATTTCGCCAACGCCGACATGGTGGGCCACTCCGGCAAATTCGAACCGACGGTGAAAGCCGTGGAATTTGTTGACGCGGGGTTAGGCCGCATCTACGACGCGCTGTGCCGCAAGGGCGGCCGCTGGATCATCACGGCGGATCATGGCAACGCCGAGATGATGATCGATCCGGTGACGAAGGGGCCGCATACGTATCACACGACGAATCCGGTGCCGTTCATCGTGGTGGACGAAGCTCGCAGGCCGCTGCGCCAGGGCGGCGCGCTGCAGGACATCGCACCGACGCTGCTGGGACTATTCGGAATTTCTCAGCCGAAAGAAATGACGGGGCGGGACCTGCATATTTTGTAACGGCATGCCTGCAGCCCAGGGCAAAAAGCAGATCCCTCGACGTTGCTCGGGATGACACGGGTTAAACGTGTCGGCAGCTAGTGCGTCATCGCGTAGATGATGTAGTTGATGCCATACCGATACGCAAGCGCGGTCATATTCTCCGGATAGTAAGGCACATCCGCGAACTCCCAGGCGTCGCCGACGTCGGTGTCGTAATTGACGGCCACCACCATGTGCCCGCGATCGTCATACATAGCGCGCCACGCGGGTTTCGATCCCTCTGGCTGAACGACCTGAGTGGTTCCTCCGCGCACCCACAAGTGACGCGAGCCTGGGATGAAGGTACGATCTTTTTCCTGGATGTCGTACATCACGTGCATGACGGGATCGGTTTCGGCCAGGTCCGGGATGTCGTGGCCTGGTAAGATGCGCGCCATCGTGTCGGCAAAAACCTGCCACGCGTCGGAGCCCCACATGTCGTCGGTCACAAGATAGCCGCCGCGTAACAGATACTCGCGCAGACGCGCGCACTCCTGATCGGAAAGTCCCCACCAACCGGTCTGCGTCGCATAGATCCACGGATAGTCGAACAGACGATCGTCCATGATTTTCACGGTGCGAGGATCGCCGGTATCGATGCGCGTGAGGCGCTGAATGCCCGCCGTAAAATGATTGTCGGCGTCCGGCCAATCGACGATCCACCAGCCGGTGCCCTGGCCGTCGCGCGAGGCGAAGCCGAAGCCGCGGTGATAGTAGGGAGAATCGGTGTACTGCAGGCGAATGAAGTGGAACTCCGCGTCGCGGACGGGGATGGATACGCTGGAAGGCCCGGCGAATAGCGGCCGCGCTGCGCGAACGCACCCGCAGCCAGACCGATCAGCGCCACGCCAGAAACGGCTGCGTAAATCCCGCGACGCTTCATTTTGATTTCGCTTCGCTCGTTTAACGTCTCGTTTGTTTCGCGGCGCTTTATCAGTTTTACTCGCTAGCTAGCCGCTGCCTTCGCTATCCCCACTCTCGCGGGCGGGCTAACCACCTACTGCCGCTCCAGCTTGTGGACCACTTCCAAAATCACGGTGCCGACAATTTCCATGCTGCTCGCGCTCAGCTTGTCCATGGTGTCGTTGTCGGTGTGCCATGGCGGATAGTCGATGTCGATAATATCGATCGCCGGGGCGCCCATCTTGATAAACGGCATGTGATCGTCATCTTCGCCGATTTGCTCGTCCAGGAAATATGCCTTGTAGCCCAGTTCGGCTGCCGTACTCCAAACTAGCTTGCGCAGAAAGGGAGTCGAGTTCCCCTCCTGGCGAATGTTCAGGTTCTTATCGCCGATCATGTCGAGATTGATGAGCGCTTTCAAACGCCCCAGTGTGCCGTCGCGGCGCCAGCGCTCGGCAATATGCCGGCTGCCGTACACGCTATCGGTGTCGGACCATTCGCCCACCGCTTCCTCGCCATCGAAGAACACCAGGTAGATGTCGTCCGTGCGCGGCTCGCCGGCAAGCACGCGTGCGAATTCCAGCAGGATTCCGGTGGAGGAGCCTCCGTCGCTCGCCCCGACGAATTTGCGGCCGGGAAAGTATTTCGTATCGAAATGGCCGGTGACGGCGATCGCGCGCGGCTGGATTCCGGGTCTAGCTTTGGCCGGAAATTTGGCAATGATATTTTTCATTGCGATTTGGCCTCTGGGCGTCGTCGCGGTAAACGCATCCTCGACCACTTCACAGCGGCAGGTTTTGAGCTGCGTCAGGATGTAATTCTGCAGCGCGCGATTCGCTTCGGAGCCCGACGGGCGTGGGCCGAAATCCACCACTCGTTTCGTGAATTCGAGCGCTTGCTTACCGGAAATCTGTTCAGCGGGCAGAAGGCTGGCGAGAAGCGGGAGGAGGAGCAGCAACCGGATCATGTTTTTTTAATTTACGTTTTCCTAATTTACGAGCTCGTTTCGTCTACTTCCACGTTACGACTTTTTGCGCGCCTCCACCATCACTGTGGACCCGGCGCCGCAGGCGGCTTCGAACATGGTGAAAGGCACGCACGCGACCACCAGCGCCAGATGCGCGAAGTCCCAAAATAGACGCCACCGGCGCGACACCTTGGGTGATGCGGCGCGGCGGCGCCACGGGCCGATGAGCGGATCGAGTGCCAGCAGGAGGCTGGAGGCGAGACTCTCCGGATTGTCGCGCACGGAAAAATGCTTACGGCGCAGAATCTCGAAGCCGCAATGTTCCAGCAAAGTTTCAAGGTCTGACGCGCGGAAGTGCAGCAACTGGCGCGGCACGTCCATGCCCTGCCATTTATCGCCGAACAGCAGAAATTGCCAACAGGCCGCGTTGGGCACCTGCACGATCAGACGGCCGTCGGACGCCAGCAACCGGTAGGCGGAATCCAGAAAGCTGACCGGATTATAAAGATGCTGCAATACGTGAAACATGCTGATGGCAGCGCAGCTACCGTCGGCGAAAGGCGCGCTGGAGAGAGTCCCGCAGATGGCGGCGACATGCTGCTCGCGCCATGCCGCGCGGGCGGCGTCCAACGAAAAATCGAGGCCGATGGCCGGGCCATGGCCGCGGGCGGCCAGAATGCCAAGCAGGAAGCCATCGCCGCAGCCGACGTCGAGGATAATGCCCTGCTCCTCCGCTTCGCGCAAAGCCCGCTCCACGAAGCGCACGTCGTCGGCAAGGGCCAGCTTTCGGTATTTCCGCCGCAGCCAATCGTTGAAGTGGCGGCCGGCCAGGTGGCGGCCAGAGGAGTTGCGAAGGTTTTGATCCGTCGGGCGCCAATAGTCCGGTGGGTAGTACCCGCGTAACTCTTCGGGTCCAGGCTGGGGGAAAAGCCGGATGAGGCGGCATTCGGAGCACTCGACGATTTGAAACAGGCGGTCGGTGGTGGCCCAGCGCCGGTCGCCGGCGGTGAAGAGCAGGCGCGCGAACGGGGAATCGCAGGCGGGGCACATCCCGAACTGGCGGCTGCCCGGCTCCGGCTGAAGCTGCGGAACGGCTGGGAACTCACGGGCTTCCGAAGGAGGTACCCCGGCCGTCGATTGTTGATGGGACCAACTTTCCCGAATCATCCGGTACACCGAAAGCTTTTCCCCCTGCGGGGTACTGGTCCGGGAATTCCCGACCGATATAAACTACGGCGGGTACTTCCATAGGACTAGCTCGTGTTGTATTATGGTACTCCACAGCGAAAGGTTTTATCGAAGTGGGGAAACACCTGATGGCGTCTATCGGTGAAATGCTTCGCGCAACGCGCGAGATCCAGGGCCGGTCCGTAGCAGACCTTGCGACCGAGTTGTGCATTACGGACCGCTATCTTCGCGCCCTGGAAGAAGACGACATCAAGACGTTGCCCGGGCTGTTTTTCTATCAAAGCTTTGTGCGGCAATACGCCGCCCTGCTGGGGATGGACGCCAGGCAGATCAACGACAAATTGTCCTTGATGACAAGTACGGCAGATCCCATCGTCGCGGCGCCCGACACATCGACGCAAACGTTCGACCTCGCTGAGTTTCGTGATTTATCACAGGCGCGCGTGGTTTCCAGATCGTTACGGGTGCACGCAGCGAATCCATCGCCGGGCGCCGCCCTGCTGGAACGAATGTCCGATCGGGCCCATCGCATGAGCATCGCGGGCTATCCTGCGGGGTTGTCGATGGCGGCGCTGATCGGCGCGCTGGTTTTGGGCGCGGGCATCTTCGCCTGGTGGAATCACACGCCCCAGACGCGGCTCTCCGTTGCGTCGTCGGCGCCGAAAGCGGCGAAAGCCGCTCCGGCGGCCACAAACGCGTCGCTGCAAAATGCGGCGATGCAGACGACGGACGATCCCAACGAAGTGGTGCTGAGCTTTTCGGCCACGGAGGAAACGTGGCTCTCCATCACGAGCCATGGGAAGGTGATTTTTTCCGGAATTTTGCAGCCCAGCGAATCTCGCACGCTGAAGGGCGGCGAAGTGGCGACGATGAAAATCGGCAATGCAGGCGGCGTGGATATTCAGTGGAACGGAAAGTCGATCGGCCCGATTGGCCCGCGCGGCCAGGTGCGCACGGTGCGCTTTACGCGCCAGGACTTCCACGTGATCTCGCCTGAAGATCAGCAATCCTCCGACAACGAGACGCGGCACGATCTGTAGACCGCCGTCCCGATATTATCCGTACATATTTTGTGGGAGCGCGCCGGCTGATAGCCGCTGCCGCGACAATCACAGCGCGTTGAAGCTCGGTGGGGGCACAGGCGGTCAGCCTGTGATTTCCGGTTCGAATGACTTTTTCTGCGTCCGCTAGCTCGCGGCGGCCAATGCTTTCCCCTGGAAAAGCGACCGGCCTCGCGCGGACGTGACTTCGCGGCGTTCAAAATCCGGTTTGAGAAGGAGAGGGCTGACGTCAGGCGCGGGTGCTTCCGGCACGAGCTTGAGTTGGTGACTGTCCTTGGCAATATCAGCAGCTTCGGCCGATGCCGCTTTATAGGCTCGAACGAAATGCGAGCTCATGGGCGCGCAGGCAGCCACGGGATAAATTTGATGGAACAACTGCGTGATCGCCTTGCCGCGCAAGCCCTTGCAGACCGCGGCGAGCGAGCGTGCCGAGTCCTCCGTGCAACGCTTACAGCTCAGCCCCACTTCCCGGCAAATGGCCGGTACTTCTCCGAATTCACTTGTCATGTCGAATGACTATTATGCCTGTGGTTATAAGGCGGGCCAAGGGTCTTGAGGAGGGTTTGGCGATCCCCAATTGCGGGTATCGGGGGGAAGAGTGAGGAGCCGCCGAGTCAGGAGACAGAAGAAAGAAAAAACACGCCTTGGATGACGGTTGCTAACTTAACTCGGGAACGTCCATGTGTTTTCGCTATTCTGGAAAACATATGGACGAAAAACAGCTGCGGTCCCTGCTTGACGAGGTCCGCAGCGGCTCGACCGGCATCGATGCGGCGATGGAGCGCATGCGGCACATGCCGTTTGAAGACTTAGGATTCGCCAAGGTGGACCATCACCGGGCGATCCGCCATGGCATGCCGGAGGTGATCTTCGGCAAAGGCAAAACGCCCGATCAGATTTCCTCCATCGCGGCGGCGCTGCTGGCGCAGGCGCAAAACGTGCTGGTCACGCGGGCGGAGCCGGGCGTGGCGCAACGATTGTTGCAGGAGCATAACGGCGGCGAATATTTTCCCGCGTCAGGCGCTCTGCGATTCTGGGGCGACCGCGAGATGCACGGCAAAGGCAAGATCGCCGTTGTGTGCGCGGGCACCAGCGACCTGCCGGTGGCCGAAGAAGCGCAGGTGACGGCCGAGGTCATGGGCAACGAAGTACTGACGCTGCACGACGTGGGCGTGGCGGGCATTCATCGGCTGATGCAGCACCGCGACCGGCTGACCGAGGCGCGCGTGGTGATTGTGTGCGCCGGTATGGAAGGCGCGCTGCCCAGCGTCGTCGGCGGATTGGTCAACGTGCCGGTGATCGCCGTGCCGACCAGCGTCGGCTATGGCGCGAGCTTTCAGGGCCTGGCCGCGCTGCTGGGGATGCTGAATAGCTGCGCGAGCAATGTGACGGTGGTGAACATCGACAACGGCTTCGGCGCGGGCTACGCCGCGAGTCTGATGAACCGGCTGTAGAAGCGTCCCGATGAATATACGGACGATTACACTCTTCAGCGGTTGCATCGCCCTGCTGTTACCGTATACCGGGAAGGGACAAGACAGCAAGATTTCGATTGAGTTCGCAACGGTTCCTCGAGATGAAATCGGACGGCGGCTCGAGGCCGGCGAGGTCCACAACAAACTCAGGGAACCCACCCTGCACTTCCTATTTGAGGCCTCCGGCTGCGCGGGCGAAAAGCTTGTGGAGCAGCATGTAAGGTTCGCGAAATCTCCCAATTTGATCTGCACCTTGGACGGGGAGAGCGCGGCGACCATCCTGGTGGGCGGCCATTTTGACTTCGTCGACGCAGGAACAGGACTGGTGGACAACTGGAGCGGCTCATCCTTGTTGCCGAGCCTCTATCAAAGTCTCAAAGACAAAGCCCGTCGCCATACTTTTCGATTTGTCGGCTTCACGGACGAAGAAAAGGGTCTGGTCGGCTCTCGATATTATGTGGACAAGTTATCCAAGGAAGAGGCG
Source organism: Terriglobia bacterium (assembly GCA_963699945.1). Classification (GTDB taxonomy): domain Bacteria; phylum Acidobacteriota; class Terriglobia; order Bryobacterales; family Bryobacteraceae; genus Palsa-187. The sequence goes on along the minus strand of CAVOVW010000001.1, from coordinate 467,099 downwards.
AAGGATATCCGGGCCATGATTAACCTGGATTCGCTGGGAACCACGTCCACAAAAGTGGAGTTGGTGCGCGGCGACAAGAGCCTCGCAGGAGCGCTCGGGGCTGTCTCGTCGACCCTTAAATTGCCTCTCAGCGTGGTGGATGTTCACGGCGTGGGGCGGTCCGATTCGGACTCATTTGAAGATCGTCACATACCCTCGATCAACATCCACTCGCTGACGACACAAACATTCCCGATCCTGCACAGCAGGAAAGACACAGTCAGCGCCATCCAGATGGACGACTATTACAACTCATATCTACTGATCCGCGCCTATCTAGCTTATCTGGATGAAATGCTCGATCGGCCCGGCGCGGCCGAAAAGGGAAAATGAATTCGGCTAGGACGCCGCGCGCAGAGCCTTCGGATGCAGGCTTTCGGCCCAGACGTAGAAGCTGAACATGGGCTTGGTCTCGTCCTGGGTCCAGCGATGCATCTTCCATTCTGTCCGTAGGTACTTTACATCGCTATGCCGGGACAGGTCGAGATTCAACTGGTATGTTCCGCAAAACGACTTGCGAGGGAAGGCGGCCAGCGGCCTCCACTTCTCGCCATCCGCTGATCCGCAGACGTGCACTTGCAGGCTTTCGCGCTCACGAATGCGGGTAATTCCCAGTGTGAGTTGTAATTGGCGCGTGTGGGGCTGATCGAGAATGACATGGGCGCCCCAACCGTCTCCCGAGGCCGTCTTCTCCGGGAGTAGAAAAGCAGGCATCATACAAGCCTCCTTTTGCCGGGCGAAGCCTCCAGCGCCGAAGCTTTTCGGGTCCACCCAGCTAATTTTGGGCGAGCCGTTTCAGGCGACTGCTCGCCAATTCCAGCGTCTCATATTTTTTGCAGAAGCAGAAGCGGATATTTTGCGCGCCGGAGGCAGGATCTTTGAAAAAACAAGAGCCCGGCACGCCGACGACGCCCGCGTGTTCCGCCATGTGGGCCATGAAGGTGATGTCGTCCGGAAAGCCGAAGCCGGAGATGTCGGTCATGATGTAATACGCGCCCTCCGGGCGAGTGCAGCGGAAGCCCGCGTCGGTCAATGAACCTAACATCAGGTCGCGCTTCTTCTGATATTCGCGCGCGATGCCCTGGTAGAAATCGCGCGGCATCGAAAGCGCCGTCACGCCGGCGGCTTGCAAGGGCGCGGCGGCGGCGACCGTCAGAAAATCGTGGATCTTGCGGATGGAATCGGTGAGGTCCGGGCTCGCGAGCGCCCAACCGACGCGCCAACCGGTGACGGTATACGTTTTGCTCAGGCTGCTGATCGGTACGGTGCGGTCGCGCATGCCGGGCAGCGTCATGATCGGGATATGGACGGCGTCGTCGAAGACCAGATGCTCGTAAATTTCGTCGGTGATGGCGAGCGCGTCGAACTCCTGGCATAGGCCGGCGATGACTTCCAGCTCTTTGCGCGTGAAGACGCGGCCGGACGGATTGTTCGGCGTATTGATAATGATGGCTTTGGTGCGGGGCGTGAAGGCCTTGCGCAGCTCGTCGGGATCGAAGGTCCAAGTCGGGGCCGTGCAGCTTCACCAGATTTCAGTTTCGGCGCCGCAGAAGATGGAATCGGGGCCGTAGTTTTCGTAAAAAGGCTCGAAGGCGACCACTTCGTCGCCCGGGTCCATGATGGCCATCATGGTGGCGATCATGCATTCGGTGGCGCCGCAGCAGACGGTGACTTCGCGCTCGGGATCGAAGTCGAGGTTGTAATATTCCTTGTACTTGGTGGCGATGGCGTCGCGCAGGGGCTTGGCTCCCCAGGTGATGGGGTATTGATTGATGTTGCGGTTGATGGCGTCGCATGCGGCGGCCTTGATTTCGGGCGGGGCTTCGAAGTCGGGGAAGCCTTGCGCGAGATTGACGGCGTTGTAGCGATGGGCAACGCGTGACATTTCGCGGATGACGCTTTCGGTCATGGCCGCGGCTCGGCGGCTGCGGAAACGCTCGCGCATGGCGGCGGGCGGAGGGAGACGGAAAAGAGCTTCCTTAGTTATTTGGGCGTGGGGGGCGGCTTGGCGAGATCCCATGTTGTTAGGATAACGTGGCCCACGGGACGCGGAGTTCACGTGGCCCGCTCGATGACTCTCGCGGTTCTGTTGGCGATATCCCGTGGCTTACGCCCGGGGTTGTGTCAACTAGCGGACCGCGCGGGCGGTTCTTTCGGGGACGGCTGATGGCGCGTAAATGCGGCGGTAGAGCTCCGCATTGCGCAAAACGATCTGCACGTAGTTGCGCGTCTGCGCGTACGGGATGGTTTCGACGAATTCGGCGGGCTCGCGGAAATCGGCCCACGTGAGCCATTGCTTCACGCGATTGGGACCGGCGTTGTAGCCGGCGAGAGCGGCTTCCCAATGGCCGTCGAACTGATCGGCGATGGAACGTAGATAATACGCGCCGAGCTGCAGATTGACGGCAGGCTGAAAGAGGCGCGCCGTGTTGTACGCCTTGAGTTGCAGGGTGCGGCTGAGCTGGCGTCCGGTGGCGGGCATGATCTGCGTGAGGCCGCGGGCGCTCGAAACGCTGACGGCTTTGGCATCGAACTCCGATTCCTGCCGCGCGAGGCCGGCGAGAAGGAAGATATCGAGATTATGTTCCTTGGCTGAGCGCTCCATGTCCGCGCGATAGGGCAGCGGAAAGGCAAAATGCCAGAAGTCCGTGGGCGCGGCGTCCATCGGGTAATAAAGATAATCGGAGGCGTAGCGTTTTACAAAGCGCAGGCCTTGCGCGAAGCCGTCCTTCTGGCTCTTCTCGGCGGCCAGTTCCATGGCGATTACCTGCGGCTGATCCTCGTATTGCGCGGCGTAGCGCAGTTCGGTCTCGGCCCAATCGTCGAGGCCGGCGGCGGTGAGCAGACGGGCGCGTTCGATACGCGCTTGCGCGAGTGGGTTCGCTTGAAACACGGGGCTGTGCAGGCGCGAGGGAAATACGACGCCGCGCAGAAAATCACCAGCATCGGTATTCGAAAACGTGACTGCCGGGCGAGCCAGGGGAGCGGCGGCGGCCAGACGCTCCCGCGCGAGCGACGTGTAGTAGTGGCTGGGATACTGGCTGACGATTTCGTTGTAATACACGCGCGCGGCTCGGCCGTCGGCCGCCCCTTCGGCCAGGCGCGCGAGGAAGTAAAGCGCTCCGGGAACGTTTTCCGAGCCGGGATATAGCGAGATGTGCGCGCGCAGATAATCGCCGGCATCGGAGGCGCGGCGGAGATAGTGCGACCAGGCGACTTTCCAATGGCACTCCGCGGCGCGTGAATCTTTGGGGAAGGATTCATAGCAGGCGCGGTAGAGTGGCTCGTAATTGTCGGCCTGATTGTCGGTCAAGTACAAGTTCGCTAAAGCCCACAGCGATTCCAGGCGCCAATGCGATGCCGGATACTGGCGCGCCATGCGATCGACAATATCGTTCATCGTAGCGCGATCATCGCGGCGCCGGGCGCAGAGAAGCAGATAATGGAGCCGCTCGGCGTCGGCTTCGCCCGCGTCCACTTCCAAGGTTTCGAGATAATTGCGCGCCGCGTCGGTTTGCTTGCGATCGTAATCGGCGACGCCGATCTTCACGCGCGCAAGATCGCGTTCCGCGCCCGTGAGCTGGCTGGAGAGCGCGATGAATTCCTTGCGCGCCTGATCGGGTTGGCCAAGCTCCAGGAGGCGCGTGGCGCGCGCGAGCATGGTGCGTCCGAGGGCCGGAGGGAAGCGATCGGCGAGTTGATCGCGGAGCGTCGCGAGCGCGGCCTCGGCCTGCGCGGCTTCCATGGACGCGGGGTAACCGTAGTAGACGCGCTGATCGTAGGCCACGGCGTTGACCGGATCGTTATCGGCGGCAAAGGCGGCGGCCATGGCCAAGTCGCCACGAGGCTGCGGAATCTTTTCGTAGTTGCCGCGCAGGCGCTCGATTGCGGCGCGCGGATGGCCCAACTGCAGATCGGCGCGGGCGGCAAGCAACGTGGCTCGGCCGATGAGCGGCGAGACTGGTTTTTGCGTCCATACCGGTGCGAGCGTCGCCGCGACGTCGGTGTACGATTCGTTATCGAATTGCGAGGAGGCCACAATCCATGCGAGGTAGTCGGCGATTTTCGGGAGCCTGGGCTGCAGCGACTTCAGGCTGGTAATGGCTGAGTCGCCGCCGCCGGGTTGTTTCCCCTGCAATCGGGCGACAGCGGATTTTAGAGCGGTGAGTGCGTCGGGCGCTTGTGAAGCGGCGGGGATCGTGATCAGCGTGACGGCGATCGCGGTGGCCGCGCAGACGGAGCACGCCCGTAGATGCCTATGCCTGTGATGCCACATAGACTAAACTTCATTCTCGCACTAAGCGAGTTCAGAAATGAAATGGGCTGTCGTATCGTCTGACTTAATGGGAAGCCGATGCTGAAGCATCGGTTGCAGGCTGAAGCCCGCTCCACCGATTGCAACTGCGCGCTTCGACTACTGCATCTCTTCCATCACCTGCGCGAGCGCTTCCTTGGGAGGCCGCGTCTGCGACATGGGCAGCGTGTTCAAGGGAGCATCTACCAGGTTTAGCGTATCGGTGAACGTGGGCTTGCCGGTTTGCACGTAATAGAGACCGGTGAGCACGCTTCCGGCGTTGTTCGCTTCTTCGATGGCCTGCATGGCCGCCATCTTGTTCGACGGATCGTAATCGCGGCTGAGCTTCTTGATGCGCAGGTGCGAGCCGTCGTGCAGGGTTACATCCTGCACGGTGCCCTCATCAATCTCCACCGCGATGTCTGCGTAGTGGGGAACGAAGTCCAGCTCATGAATGGCCTCTTCGTGATCCTTCACGTAGGAGTAGCTCTTGGTGGAGCCTTCATGATCGTTGAACGTGGTGCAGGGCGAAACGATATCGATCACGGCGAGTCCCCGATGCGCGATGGCGGCCTTCAGGATGGCCTGCAACTGCTTCTTATCGCCGGAGAAGGAACGGGCGACGAACGTCGCTCCCCATTGCAAGGCCAACTGGCAGCAATCGAACGGGGGCAACTCGTTGGACGCGCCGCCTTTGGCCGTGGACCCGACGTCGGCGGTGGCCGAGAACTGGCCCTTGGTCAATCCGTAAACGCCGTTGTTTTCGATGATGTAGATGAACGGCAGGTTGCGGCGCAGCATGTGCATGAACTGGCCGAGGCCGATGGACGCCGTATCGCCGTCGCCCGAGACGCCGATGCCGAGGATGCTGCGATTGGCGAGCAGGGCACCGGTGGCCACGGCGGGCATGCGCCCGTGCACGGAGTTGAAGCCGTGAGAGAGGCCCAGGAAATACGCGGGCGATTTCGAAGAGCAGCCGATGCCTGAGAACTTGGCGACACTCCAGGGCTGAATGCCGAGGTCGTAGAACGATTCGACGATGCGCTCTGAGATAGCGTTGTGGCCGCAGCCGGCGCACAGCGTGGTCTTCGATCCTTTGTAAGTCAGTACCTCAAGACCGATGTGGTTCACTTTCTTGGGTGGCGGCGTGACGGTGGTGCTCATTTGCCCTCCTCCTGGCGCAGATATTCGTCGGTGACGGTCCGCGCATCGAGCGGCAGACCTCCGTAATAGCGGATGCTGAGAAGCTTGGCGATTTCAGCGGGGGTGAAATCCAAACGCATCAGGCTCAACAGCTGCGCGTCGCGATTTTGTTCCACGATGTAAATGCGGTCGTGATGGTCGATGAAATCCCACACGGCGTCCGAGAAGGGATAAGCCTTCAGACGCAAGTAGCTGGTTTCGATGCCATGCTCATTGCGCAGCTGGTCGCGGCTTTCCTGCACGGCGTAGTCCGAAGATCCGGCGGCGATCAGGCCGACGCGCGCGCCCTCTCGGATATCGACGACGGGCTCGGGCAGCTTCATGCGCAGCGATTCGAATTTGCGCTTCAGACGATCCATGTTGTTGACATAGTCGTCTTCGCGCTCGCTGTACTGCGCCTTTTCGTTGTGGCCGCTGCCGCGAGTGAAGTACGCAGCCTGCGGATGATTCGTGCCGGGCAGGGTGCGATAGCCGACGCCGTCGCCGTCCACGTCTTTGTAACGGGCGAAGCCGCCGAGGCGCTCCAGATCTTCAGCGTTGAGGACCTTGCCGCGATCAAGAGGTTTTTCGGGGTAGTGGAATGGATCGGCCATCCAGCTATTCATGCCGAGGTCGAGATCGAGCATCACGAACACGGGCGTTTGGAATTGTTCCGCGAGGTTGAACGCCTCCATCGACAACTCGAAGCATTCCTCGGGCGAGCCGGGGATCAGCATGGGATGGCGCTTATCGCCGTGCGAAAGCAGCGCTGTCGAGAGCAGGTCGCCCTGCGCGGTGCGCGTGGGCAAACCGGTGGAGGGTCCGACGCGCTGGACGTCGAAGATCACGCCGGGCAGCTCGGTATAGTAGCCAAGGCCCACGAATTCGCCCATGAGGCTGATGCCGGGTCCCGAGGTGGAGGTGACCGAGCGGGCTCCGGCCCAACCGGCGCCCAGCACCATGCCGACGGCGGCCAGTTCGTCTTCGGCCTGCACGACCGCATACGTCGCTTTGCCGGTTTCGGGTTCGCGCCGGAAGCGGCGCAGATAGCCGATCATGTATTCGACCAGCGACGAGGACGGCGTGATGGGATACCAACTGACGAACGTCACGCCGCCGAAGACGCAGCCGAGCGCGGCGGCCTGATTGCCTTCGATGATGATCTTGCCCGCGGTGGCGTTCATGCGCTCCACGCGGTAGGGGTCGGTCTTGGTGAAGGTTTTGGCGGCGTAATCGTAACCGGCCTGAGCGGCGCCCCAGTTGAGATCGGCCGCCTTCTTCTTTTTCGCGCCGAACTGGCGGAACAGGGCCTTGTGGATCTCTTCCATTTCGATGGACAGGACCCAGGCCACGACGCCGTCGTAGATCATGTTGCGGACCAGCTTGCGGAGCTTGGCATCCGGGCAAACAGGACCCACCAGTTTGTCGTACGGCACGGGATAGAAATGCAGATCGGAGCGCAGCTCGTTCAGCTTGAGCGGCTCGTCATAGACGACGGCGGCTCCGGGCTCCAGCTTCATGGTGTCTTCGCGCGCGGTTTCCGGATTCATCGCGACCAGGAAATCCACTTCCTTCTTGCGGCGAAATGTAGCCGTTTTTGCTGGCGCGAATGGTGAACCAGGTGGGCAGGCCCTGAATGTTCGACGGGAACATATTCTTGCCGGAGACGGGGATGCCCATCTGGAAGATGCCGCGCATCAGAACATTGTTCGCGGTTTGGCTGCCCGAGCCGTTCACGGTGCCGACCTGGATACAAAAATCGTTTACGATCGCCCTGGGGTCTTTACCAAGGTGCGAAGCGACGGTAGAAATCTCAGTTGTTGACATACAGGAAACGCAAAAACCTGCCCATTCCTTTCAGAGGGATAGACTCAAAAGCTGGTGGACGTTCCGAGGAGCCGAGCCTCAGAGATTGAGCGCTTATACCGGCTTTATTACAGATATATCTATATATAAGATTACCGCTAGTAGATCTCGATTCCAAATAGTGAGCGTCTGAGCGTCGATCCAGGGGGCCGAATGGAGGAAAAACGCCACTGGGCGGCATCGGGTGGTCAAATCTAAGTATGGCTTAGGAGCCTTAGGTTTCACTGAAAAAAGAACTTGCATACCATCCGGCATCGGGAGAAATTTTCTCAGCCGGCTTTTTCCTCAAGCTCTGTCCAGCGCAGATACAGCGATTCGATTTCGCGCTCGGCTGCCTCGATTTGCTGATATAAGGTGGCGAGCTTGTTCGGATCTTTATGTGAGGCATCGAGCGCGGCGAGATCGAGTGCCGATCGTTTTTCGTGAAGCGAGGCTTCGGCGTCGGCGATTTTTTGCTGGATGGATTCGTATTCGCGGCTTTCGATGTAGGAGAGCTTCTTTTTCGCGGGGGCGGCGGTCCGCTCATTGACATTCGCGGTTCCGAAAGAGGGCGAGGCGGCGGATTTTGATATAGCTTTTTTGCGCGCGGCGATTTCCGCGGCCCACTGCGAATAGTCGGCGAAGCGCTCGGCTTTGCCTTGCGTCGTCGAGACCCAGGACGACGGTCGAGACGCGATCGAGCAAATAGCGATCGTGCGTCACCAGAACCAGCGCGCCTTTGAATTCGAGCAGGCTCTCCTCCAGGATTTCGAGCGTGGGGATGTCGAGATCGTTGGTGGGCTCGTCGAGCAGCAGCAGATCGGCGGGCTCCAGCATCAGGTTCGCGATCAGCACGCGGGCGCGCTCGCCGCCGGATAGCTTGTTGACCGGCTGATCGAGCTGATCGCTCGCAAACAGGAAACGGGCGGCCCAGGAAGCGACGTGAATCACGCGGTCGCGATAGATCACCGAATCGCTGTCGGGCGCGAGCGCGCGGCGCAGAGTCAGTTCGGGATCGATCTGGCGGCGCTGATCGAAGTAGACGATGCGCAGGGCGTCGGCGCGCTGGATCTCGCCTTGCAGCGGGGCGAGCTCGCCGCGCAGAAGCTGCAGGAGCGTGGTCTTGCCGCTGCCGTTGGCGCCGACCAGGCCGACGCGCATGCCGGAGGTGATCGTGAAGTCGAGATCGTCGAAGAGGAGGCGGCCCTCGCTGGATTGGAGGCGCCGGACTCGACTTCAAATCCGAACGCGACGTGTTCCAGATGGACCAGGCGCTTGGTTTTGCGGCCGGTGGCCACGAAATCGATATCGGCGGTCCGCGGTGCGGCTGCGGGATTTGAGATCGGACAATTCGGCGATCAGCTCGCCGGCGTTGTCGATGCGCGCCTTGGCCTTGGTGGCGCGCGCCTTGGGGCCGCGCCGCAGCCATTCCATTTCGATGCGCACGCGATTTTCGAGAGCGTCCTGGCGCTTGGACTGCGCGTGCAGGAACTCGGCCTTCTGTTCGAGGAAAGCGCTGTAGTTGCCGGAGACGTAAAAGATGCCGTCGGGATAGACGCGGCTCAGCTCCGCCATTCGCGTCGGCACGTTTTCGAGAAAGTAGCGGTCGTGGCTGACGATGACGCAGGCGAAGGGCGCGGCTTCGAGCGTCCTCTCCAGCCACTCGATGCCGGCGAGGTCGAGGTGATTGGTGGGCTCGTCGAGCAGGACGATGTCGGGATGCTGCACCAGCGCCTCGGCGATGGAGAGGCGCTTGCGCCAGCCGCCGGAGAGCGTGGCGGCTTCGGCGTCGAAATCGCGGAAGCCGGTGCGGCCCATGGTTTCCGCCTCGCGAGCCTGCCATTCCGATTCGGGCATGCGCGCCGGAGCAGCGCGCGGCGCATCACGCTGCGGATGGATTCACCGGGCGCGAATTGCGAATCCTGCGGGACGTAGACGAGGCGCGTGCCGCCGCGAAGCACCACCTCGCCGGAGTCGGGCTCGATGCGCTGCGGCGAGGATTTGCAGCAGCGTGGATTTGCCGGAGCCGTTGGGGCCGATGAGGCCCAGGCGGTCGCCTTCGTGAATGCTGAGGGAGACGTCGCGGAACAGCGGCTCGCGGCCGAAGGATTTCGAAATCTTGTTGGTGTTGAGTAAGAGCGCCACTGAGGAAGAAGATCGGGAAACAGACTGCGCTGTTGCGATGCTGTTCTTGAACTATTGTCTCGCAGAACGTTCGCGGACTGCGGGACCGTAACACGGTGGTATCTCGTTCGGATGTTTTTTTCAAGCGACGGTTTTGTCGCAGCAGAGAACACCCCTCTCGACTCCCCACTCAATCACTGAGGCGCGGCAGCGAATCGGCGGGTTTCGCCTCCAATGACTCGATCCTTAAGCCCGCGTTAATATAAATGTGATCGGTGGTTATAGCAGCTAGCCGGGCTCCATCGTGGTAGTTCGTTCGCGACGTCGGAAATTTCACGCCACCGACTTGCAACCAGCCGTCGAACCGCATCTCTTTCAACGGTGCCTTTGCCGGATCGGTCCGTGGAGAGTGCTCGTCCAACGGAAGCCAAGTCTTACTGTCCAACCTTATGTCGGTGACCTGTCCGCCGTTATCCGTGATTCGGGCGACGTTGCTCGACGGGGATGAAATCGTGTACCCAAGCCCGACAGATATTGTTTGGCGAACTGGAGTTCCTCACCGACAAGATCTATCGGCCCGCTCTAGTTTTTGGGGTTTGTTTGGTTGGGGGGGTTTTCCGCCGGACTCCCCTCTATATATAGACGTAGTGTACCCGGACCCACTTGGTCGATTCGGAGATGGTCGGCGCGATCACCGTGTCCGCTTTCGTACTGAACCAAGCGAACGCCCTGAGGCAGAACGTCGGCGTTGACCGTCTCCTCAAAGTCACGAATTGCTGCGATTTTCTCGGCTCCTCCTAATGCGCGCTGCATCTTCTGGAATAATTCCTTGCCAGCATCCTGGCCCGATGCGGAAGTGCCGATGACGACTGTGATCACAGTCAGGGTCAGGAATCTCTTTGTTTGCACGCAGGATATATTGGCCGGTATAGACACCGCGTTAGAGTTTATGCGGAGCGGCGTTCGATGCGCTGGAGACGCTCGCGGAGATCGGCGATCTCGCGATCCTTTGCTTCGAGGGCAGCGTCCACCTTTTCGGCCCAGTCATCCATCCGCCTGCTCCAGCGAGCGCCGGTTTGCCAGAGGCCAGCGTGACGCTCGAGTCGAGCGGCCTGGGTATCGAAGCGAGTATTGAGCTGCGCGAGTCCCTGGTGGATCTCCGCACGCACACCACCGAGCTCGCGTTCCAAGCTGTCCTTCAGATCGACAATGAGTTGTTCGAGGTGTTCCACAAACCCTACTTCTTCATGATAACCGCGGACGGTCTATTTCGTTGCTTTGAAGCGCAGAACCTTTTTGCCGCGGTTTTCGGCGATATATATGTTGCCGTGGGAATCGATGGCGATGCCGTGGGGTTGATCGAACTCGCCTGGGAAATCGCCCGATGCGGCCGAAGCTGGTGAGTTTCTTCCCGGTTTCGCGCTCGACGATGTCGATAACGCCGTTGTTTTGATTAATGACGAAGAGATACTTCTGCGCGGCGTCGCGTGAGAAATCGATGGCGACGACGGCTCCGCCGAAGCCGGGATTTTTTGCGCCGGCCGGAGGTTCCGTGACGGGCGTCCACGGCAGAGAGAACGTTTTGAGGAGCTTGCCGGTTTTGTCGAAGACCTGAATCTTGGAGGCGTCGCGATCGCAAACGTAGACAAGGCCGTCATTGGCGCCCGCGAGGCAATGGACGTAAGGCATATCGGGCAGCCACTGGCGCACGAATTTGCCGTCACGATCGAAGACGGCGATGCGGTGGTTCGAGTTGCGACTTTCGCCATCGGCGACGAAGAGCTCGCCATTAGAGGGATCGGCAAACAGACTCGCCGGCGTATAGAAGGTGGGGCCGGGAGTGTTCAGGCCCTTGCCTTTTTCAGTGCCATCGGCGGAATCGAGCTTTCCTTTCTCGCCGATTTGCAGCAGGAGCTTTGAGCCATCGTGCGTGTACTTCTGCACCATGCCGGAAGGTGCGCTCGAGACCCAGAAGTTGTTGTCCTTATCGAAGGCGCAGCTATGGAGGCGCGGGTCGAGGATTTTCAAATCGCCCCAGGAGTGGACGACGTTGCCGGCGGCGTCGAATTCGATGATGGGCGGCGCGAGCTGGCCGCCGTTGAGCTCGCCGGGAAGCACGTCCTGGCGGTTGAGGATCACGACGTGATCCTGGCGATCGACGCAGAGGCCTCCGAGGCCGCCGAGAATCCAGCGCTCGGGGAGAGGCTTCGGCCACGCGAGATCGGCCTGATAGTGGGGCGGCTGTGATTGCGCGACAAGCGGCAGGGCGAGCAAAGTGGCGGCAATGATTGAGAGACTGCGGCGGCGGTGGGGCATATCGTTATTTAGTGTACGCAGAGTTAGTGTACTCGCTTGGTCGGCTGGTGTGGAGCGGTGTGACGCAGGTCACCGGTGGTGCTTAGATCATGGACCTCGGCGCGCGACTGTGCTAACTTAGCGGGGAGTTTTGCGCTTGCCGAGACGAGATCGGCAAGGGAAGGAGTCCCCGATGAAGAAATCACGAAGCCCGCTATACGCAACCATACTGGCCGCCGGATGCCTGGCCGCGCTGGTTGGATTTTCCATGAGCGGCGTGCAGGCCGCCAAGAAAGCTCCCAAGGTGAAGGGCGGGCAGGCCATTGATGCGAACGGCGCTCCTATGTTTAGGGTGGACGCGTTCTGGCCGAAGCCGCTGCCGAACCGCTGGAGCATGCAGCAGGTGACAGGCTTGTGGGTGGACGACAAGACCGGCCACGTGTGGTTCCTGAATCGCGCGGCGGCGGCCGATGGCGATGAGATCGGCGGCGGCGATACTCCTCCACGCATTCTGTGCTGCGTGCGCGGGCCGGAGGCGATTGAAGTGGACCAGGACGGCAACGTCGTGAGTTCGTTCGGCGGCCCGGGCTATGCGGACGACAAGTGGCCCAAGAACCTGCAAACGATTATTGTGGATCGCGACGAAAACGTATGGATCTCCGGTACGGGGGCGCAGGACAGCATTTTGAAGTTCTCGCACGACGGGAAGCTGCTGTGGGATTTCGGGCATCGGCCGCCGCAGGGTGGGAAGGAAACGAACCAGAACACGGACTGGATGGTTTCGAAGGGCCGGTTCAACCTGGATCAGGATGCTCGCGAGATTTACATCATCAATCAGAAGCGCGTGGTGGTGTACGACATGGATACGGGCGCGTTCAAGCGCGGATGGGGCGGACACGGGATGCCGCTGAGCGAGATCACGAACGAGCCGATTCCTTCTTATAAGTTCACGGGCGCTCCGCCGCCCGATGAGAAGAATTTCGTGCCGGATCTGCACTTCGCCGAAATCGACAAGGACGGGTTGGTGTACGTCGGCGAGCGCGGACAGGACCGCATCTCGATTTATACGAAGCAGGGCAAGTGGGTGAAGGATTATTACGTCGCTCCGAACACTCCTTCGCAGCGCGCGCAGGATTGCGGCGGGCTGGCCCTGACCAAACTGCCGCCGTGCGGGACCACTTATAAGATGGTGTTCTCGAAAGATCCCGAGCAGAAGTATATGTACGTCGCCGACGGGACGAACAATGTGGTGTGGATCCTGGATCACGCGACCGGCAAGACGCTCGGCAATTTCGGCCGCAATGGCAAGTACGCGGGACAGTTCCACTGGATCAATGCGATTGGTACGGATAAGCAGGGCAACATATATACAGGCGAGGTGGAGCAGGCCAAACGGATCCAGAAGTTTGTGCCGGTGATGGCGGACGGGAAAAAGTAGCGGCGGAAGAGGTCAGGAGTTCGGATGCCGGGAAAGGGTTTCCGGCGCGGGTTAGGGTCGGAACGGACGCAAAAGACGCGAACCCGCTGCACTGAAAGCGCCCGCTCATTGACATTCGCGGTTCTGTCCCCGAATCCCATGGCTGACCGCGCTGGGTTGTATCGGATGACAAACAGCAGATCCCTCGTCGAAGACTCCTCGGGATGACGCGAGCCTGGTGGGGCGATGGACGCCTCGGCGGCGCGAGATCCCTCGACGTCGCTCGGGATGACAAGGTTGAGTCGTGAGAGAGAATACGAGCACAGACTCTACAATAGGAGTCTGTGTTTCGTTTCGAAGTTCAGGCGACTTGTCCCGAGACCGGCGCGCGGGCCGGAATTCTGCATACCGCGCATGGCGATATAGAGACTCCGGTGTTCATGCCAGTGGGGACGCAGGCGACGGTGAAGTCGCTGGTGCCTCGCAACCTGCTGGACGATCTGGACGCGAAGATCATTCTTAGCAATACGTATCATTTATATCTGCGGCCGGGGCATGAGACGATTCGGAAGCTGGGCGGATTGCACCAGTTCATGCAATGGCCGCGGGCGATCCTGACGGATTCGGGCGGTTTCCAGGTTTTCAGCCTGAGCGATCTGCGCAAGGTGACCGATGCGGGTGTGGTTTTCCAATCGCACCTGGATGGCAGCCGGCATTTGTTCACGCCCGAATCGACGATCGACGTGCAGATGGCGCTGGGCAGCGACATCATGATGGTGCTGGACGAATGCCTGGAGTATCCGGCAAGCCATGAAGCGGCGAGGGCGTCCATGCAGCGGACGGTCCGATGGGCTCGATCGGGATTCGCACATTATAAGAAGCAAGATGACGGGCTGCATGCGTGTTTCCCGATTGTGCAGGGATCGATGTATCCGGATCTGCGCCGCGAATGCGCGGAGCGGTTGCTGGAACTGGAAGCGCCGGGGTATGCGATCGGCGGATTGTCGGTGGGCGAGCCGCGCGCGCTCAGTTTAGAGATGGCGGAGTTGACCGCGCCGCTGCTTCCTCGGGAAAAGCCGCGCTATGTGATGGGCGTAGGGATGCCGGAGGAGCTGCCGGAATACGTGGCGAGGGGCGTGGACATGATGGACTGCGTGCTGCCGTCGCGCAATGCGCGCCGCGGGTCGCTGTTTACGTCGGAGGGGCGGGTACTGATTAAGCAGGCCCAGTACAAAGAAGACCCCCGGCCGTTAGACCCGGCGTGCCCGTGCTACACGTGCCAAAACTTCTCGCGGGCGTACTTGCGGCACCTGTTGGTGGCGAACGAAATGTCGTACGCGACGCTGGCAACGCTCCATAATTTGCAACGCTATCTTGACATCATGCGGGAGATGAGGCAGTGTATACTACTTGGGGCGTTCCCGGAATTCCTCAGGCGTAACCGCGCCGCCGGAACCCAAGCACCAGAATAAAAGTCATCTTTCATGCATCTCCTCGGATTCATTCTCCTGCAAGGGCAGACCGCCGCGAACCCGATCATGAGCTTTTTGCCGCTCATTTTCATCGTCGCCATCTTTTATTTCCTGGTGTTCATGCCCATGCAGCGGCAAAAGAAATCACAGGCGCAGATGCTGGCGACGCTGGAAGCCGGCAAAGAAGTGCTGACCACGGGCGGTATCGTGGGCACCATCGTCAGTATTTCCGGAGATATGCTGGTGGTGCGGGTAAAGCCCGACAACGTGAAGCTGCAGATGACGCGCGGGTCCATCACCAGCGTGGTGACGCCGGGCGCCTCCGAAGAAAAAAAGTAAGCGAGTAATTCATCATGGCCAATAACCTGAAGTTCAAGATCGCGGCGATTGTTGTCGTCATTCTGGTGTGCGTGTACGGGATCATCGGCATTCCCAAGTCGACCGACGAACTGGTGGCGAACTGGAAAAAGAATATCCACCTGGGGCTCGACCTGAAGGGCGGCACCCAGCTGGTGCTGCAGGTGCAGATTCAGGACGCGTTCAAGTCCGAAGCGGATTCGGTGATCCAGCGCATGCGCGACGAACTGACCAAGGCCAAGGTGGGGTTCGGCGAAATGATGCGCAACGATCCAAACTCGCTGCAGACCGCCGACCAGATTCAAATCGACGTGAAGGGCGTGCCGGCGACGCAGGCCGGTAATTTTCGGCAGGTGATCAACGACAATTTCGGGGGTGTATGGAACCAGACGCAGGTGAACCAGACGGACTTCCGCCTGACGATGAAGCCGAGCGAGGCGCTGAAACTGCGGCAGGATACGCTGACGCAGAGCATGCACACGATCGAAAAGAAGATCAACGCGCTGGGACTGGCCGAATCAAGCGTTCAGCAACGGGGTGGCAGCAATGCCGACGCCGAGTCCCAACTGCTGGTGCAGCTGCCGGGCGTGGATGATCCGGCCCGCGTGAAGCAGATTCTGAAGACGGCGGCCATGCTGGAGCTCTATTCGGTGTTGGGCGGCCCGTATGCATCGCGTGAAGAAGCGCTTTCGCAGAAGGGCGGCGTTCTTCCTTTAAACAGCCAGTTGCTTTCGAGCCAGGCGAAGGGCGGAGCGCCCGGGGAAACCTATTTACTGGCGCGGACGCCGGTGGTGACAGGCCGCGATTTGCGCGATGCCAGCCCGGCGCAGGGCGAGGGCGGACAATGGGAAACGAATTTCGTGCTGACGCAGGACGCGGCCAAGCGCTTTGAAGCTTTCACCGGCGCGAACATCGGCCAGCGGCTGGCGATTGTGCTGGATAAGGTTGTGATCAGCGCGCCGACCATTCAATCGAAGATCAGCGACACGGGACGCATTACGGGCGCGAGCAGCCACGACGAAGCCGGCCGACCTGGCGCTGAACCTGCGCGCGGGATCGCTGCCGGCGGGCGTGGAATATCTGGAAGAGCGCACCGTAGGACCGTCGCTGGGATCGGATTCGATCCGCTCCGGCATCGTGGCGGGCGTCGCGGGCGTGATTGCCGTGATCGCGGTGATGCTGATTTACTACAAGCGCAGCGGCATCAACGCGACGCTGGCGCTGATCCTGAACGCCGTTATTCTGATCGCGGTACTGAGCTACTTCGATGCGGTGCTGACTCTGCCGGGCATCGCGGGCGTGATCCTGACGATCGGTATGGCGGTGGACTCCAACGTTCTGATTTTCGAGCGCATCCGCGAGGAGTTGCGCGCGGGCAAGGCCGTGATCGCGGCCGTGGATGCCGGGTTTAACAAGGCGTTCCTGACGATCATCGATACTCACGTCACGACGGTAGTCTCGTGCGCGTTTCTGTTTTTGTTTGGAACGGGCCCGGTGAAGGGCTTCGCGGTGACGCTGGTGATCGGTTTGATCGCAAACGTATTCACGGCGGTCTTTGTTTCGAAGACCATTTTCGATTGGGAGCTGGGCGGGCAGAAGAAAGCGGTTACGCTCAGTATCTAATTTTTCGGTCGTTGAAGTAATAGTCGGGAGAGCGCGGTCCCCGGCGAAGTACCGGTAAAAATAACAGCGCGATGGGCTTGGAACGATCGGCGATTTTGTGGTAACGTGGAAAACCGCGTCGGGCTTCGGCCCGGGAACTTTATAGCTAAGCCCGGTGTCTGTAGGAACTAGGCGGCAGTAACGGGATCGATGGAATTATTTAAGAATACGAACTTTGATTTTCTGGGCAAGAAGATGCCGTTCATCGGCGCCTCCTTGGTTTTAACAATTGCGGGACTGGTTAGTCTCGCGGTAAAAGGCGGCCCCAGCTACGGCATCGACTTCAAGGGCGGAGCGCTGATGTATTTGCGCTTCAATACGGAACCGCCGGTGCAGAAGATCCGGTCGGCGCTGGAAGGCAAGATCCAGGGCGAAATCTCCGTACAACAGATCACGGGGAAGCCCGAAGTGCTGGTTGGCACCGAAATTCGCGACGAGAAAGAGCTAAACGCCAATCGTCAGATTATCGAAGACACTTTACGAACGACGTTTAGCGCTCCCGAAGGAAAGCTGGACGTGAACAACTCCGCAGCCGACCAACTGGCCTCGAAACTCCGCGATCCGCTGCTGGCGGCCAACGTGCCGCTCTCCGAGCAGGAACTGCAGGACATGGTGAAGAACGTGGAGGACTTCCGCGCGTCGAAGGGCGGCCTGCTGTCGTCGCTGGACGAACTGTCGGGAGTTAAAGGCGTGACGCCGCAAGTGCTGAACGTGATCAAGCAGCAGTGCGCCTTGGGACCTTTCACGATCCTTTCCGCGGATGTGGTGGGACCGAAGATCGGTAAAGATTTGCAGCGCCAGGCGATTTTGGCGACGCTCTATGCCCTGGGCGGCATGCTGGTTTATATCGCCTTCCGGTTCGAATGGATCTACGGCGTGGCGGCGGTGGTCGCCGTGTTCCACGACACCATTATCACGATCGGCCTGTTCTCTCTTTTCAATAAGCAGATCTCGCTGACGGTGGTGGCGGCGCTGCTGACGCTGGTCGGCTATTCAATGAACGACACGATCGTGGTTTTCGATCGCATCCGCGAGAATTTGAAACTGATGCGCCGCGAATCGCTGACCAATCTGGTGAACCTCAGCGTGAACCAGACGCTGAGCCGGACGGTGCTGACCAGCGGACTGACGCTGTTGACGGCGCTATCGCTGTTCATTTTCGGCGGCCAGGTGCTGAACGGATTTGCGTTCGCGCTGGTGTGCGGAATTATTGTAGGAACGTATTCTTCTGTTTTCATTGCGAGCCCAATCCTGATATTCTGGCAAGACCTTATGGATAAGCGCGGGAAAACGGCTCCGGCCGCGCCCGCGACCAAGGAAACGGCTCGTACGGCTGGATCCCGGAAAGCGGTACGGAACTAGCTCCCTCGAGTTGGGTTTCGTGAGCGGCGCGGGAGACCGGGACACTGGGACCCGGACACTGGAAAGGATAAGAGATGTTTAATCAGACCTTCGTTGACGGTGAGGGAAAAACACATAAAGGCTGGACGGTTGTCCTATCGTTTGGCGTGCAGTTCCTGACGGTAGGCGTATTGGTGTTGCTTCCTTTGATTTATACGGAAGTGCTGCCAAAGGCCAGCTTGCAGAGCATGCTGACGGCTCCCCCTCCGCCGCCACCTCCCCCACCGCCGCCGCCTCCGGCAGCAGTGGTAAAGGTGATCAGGGTTGCTCCGCGCCAGTTTGACGCCGGACGTTTGCTGGCCCCGCGCGAAATTCCGAAAACAGTCGCGATCATCACGGAAGATGCCCTTCCCCCGAGCGCCTCGCAGGCGGGCGGCGTGGTTGGCGGTATCCCGGGCGGCATTGGCGTCGGTGGGCTGGGTGCGATCGGTGGCGTTGCGCCGCCTCCTCCGCCTCCTCCGCCTCCGGTGAAGGAAGCCGCGATCACGCCGAAGCAAATCAAAGTCGGCGGCAACGTGCAGGCAGCGAACCTGATCAAGAAGATCACGCCTGTGTATCCGGCGCTGGCCAAGTCGGCACGCATCCAGGGCACGGTGCGCTTCACGGCGATCATCGGCAAGGATGGCACCATTCAGAATCTTCAGCTGATCAGCGGTCACCCGATGCTGGTCCAATCGGCGACCGAAGCCGTGAAGCAGTGGGTTTACAAGCCCACGCTGCTGAACGGCGAACCGGTTGAAGTTATTACACAGATCGACGTGAATTTCACTTTAAGTCAGTAGTCCAAAGGCGTCTAGGCGCCTGTTTTAAAAATTCAACTCGCAGGAGAAAATCATGGTTTTACAGTTGCAGGTTTGGGCAATGATGCTTCTACAGGAAGGCGGAGGGGCTGCCGGCGGCGGCATCAGCTTCGATCCTCGCGCGATGTGGGGGCAAATGGGCTGGTTGGCCAAGTTCGTCGTCATCACGCTGTTCATTATGTCGGCGTGGTCTATCGGCGTGATGATCGATCGCGTCATCGCGTTCAACGGTGCGCGTTCGCAGTCGCGTCAGTTTGCTCCGGCCGTGGCCGGCGCGCTGCGTGAGGGTAAGCTGGACGAAGCCATCAAGGTGGCGGATCGTTACGGCAAGAGCCATCTGGCAAAGGTGGTTGTGGCTGGGTTGCAGGAATTCCGGGCCCATCAGATGAGCTCGGATATATCGGGTGAAGAGATCGAGGCATCGAAGCGCGCGCTGGAACGCGCCGAAGCGATTGTACACGCCGAACTGAAGCGCGGCGTTTCGACGCTGGCCACCATCGGTTCGACGGCTCCGTTCGTCGGTCTGTTCGGAACGGTCGTCGGCATCATCAACGCGTTCAAGGGCATTTCGGCTGAAAAGAGCACGGGTCTGGGCGCCGTGGCGGGCGGTATTTCCGAAGCGCTGGTTACCACCGCCGTCGGTCTGTTCGTCGCCATCCCGGCGGTCTGGATGTATAACTACTTCGCCGGCCGCATCGAGGCGTTTGACGTGGAAATGGGCAACTCAAGCTCCGAGCTGCTGGACTACTTCATCAAGCGCACGCAAAAGGCTGCGAAGTAAATCGACCGTTATTGCGAGTTGAATTCCGGGTTGCGCCGCCTTTGGCGGGCGGCGCTTCCTGGTGGACTTGGAAAGTAAGGAGTCTTGTATGAAGAAGCCGGAAGCCCCCTCCGTAACCTCAGACATTAACGTCACCCCGATGGTGGACGTGATGCTTGTGCTGCTGATCATCTTCATGGTGATCACGCCCATGTTGACGAAGGGCGTCAACGTGGAACTGCCGCGCACGAAAAATCCCATCGCCATGAAGGACGCGGATAAAGAAGACGCGATTCTGGTCGCGGTCACGCGCAACGGCGACATATTCATCAGCCCCGGCAATAAGCGGATGACGCTGGAAGAGCTGCCGGGCAAGGTGCGCGATTTGCAGACGAACAAGCTCGATAAGACCGTCTACATCAAATCGGATCAGCGCGCCAAGTACGGGCGGGTTGAGGAAGTCGTGGACAGCCTGCGGTCGGCTGGCGTCGATCAGCTTGGATTGCTGACGGAACAGATTCCGCAGAACCGCCCGACGCGTCCCGCCGCTGCGCAGCAATAGGGCGAACGTAGAATTTATTTAGGGTTTAAGGAGATTTCGTATGTCAATGGCAGTTGGTGGGAAAAAGGGCGGTGCGATGTGCGACATCAACATGACGCCGATGATTGACGTGCTCTTGGTGCTACTGATCATCTTCATGGTGATCACGCCGCTGACGCCACACGGGCTGGAGACCCTGGCGCCGCAGCCGCCTCCCAAGAATATGCCGCCGCCGCCGCCCAATCAGGACCGGACGGTGGTGATCGTCATTGATAAAGACAAGTCGATGAAGCTCAATCAGGACCCGATTCAGGAGAGTCAACTGGGCGACCGCCTGACCGAAGTGTTCAAGACCCGCGCCGAGCGCGTGGTATTCGTCAAGGCCGATCCCGACCTGGATTACAACACGGTGGCACAGGCGATTGACATCGCCAAGGGCGCCGCGATTGACAAGGTCGGATTGATCACGCCGAAAGCGGAAGCCGGAGAATAGGGATTAAAAGGATGAAAGGTATGCGAAACGTAACTCTCGTCGGGGCCACATTTCTGGCTTGTGTCCTGGTGTTATTAGGGACCGGCTGCAACAAGCTGAAATCCCGCGACGACCTGAACAAGGGCGTGACTGCCTACAGGAACGCCAAGTACAACGATGCGGTGAGCCTGTTCCAGGAAGCCGCCGATCTGGATCCAACGAACACCAACGCGCGAACGTATTTGGCTATCGCTTACATGATGCAGTGGATTCCGGGCGCGACGTCTCCGGAAAACCTCCAGTTCGCGGCGAAAGCGCGCGAGGAGTTCAACCAGGTTCTCTCGCAGAACCCGAATGAGACGACGTCATTGGCGTCGCTGGCATCGCTGGCCTTTAACGAGGCCGATTCGCTGGGACCCGAGGAAAAGGTGGCGAAGCTGGACGAAGCCGCAGGCTGGTACAAGAAACTGGCGGCGGCGGATCCCAAGAATCGCGACGCGCTGTATGGGCTGGGCGCCATCGCGCAGAAGAAGTTCTATCCCGCACTGATGCTGGCCCGCGTAAACGCCAACATGAAGCCGGATGAGCCCGGTCCGCTGAAGGATAAGAAGGTGAAGGCCGAGCTCACCGAGAAGTACGGTCCGGTGATCGACGAAGGAATGCAGGATCTGCAGAAGGCCCTTGACATCGACCAGGACAGCGACGATGCGATGGCCTACATGAACCTGCTGATCCGCGAAAAGGCTGATCTGGCCGACGATAAGGACGAGTATAAGAAGCAGATTGAAGTGGCCGATTCGTGGCTCCAGAAGGCTCTGGACACGAAGAAGCGCAAGACGGAAGCCGCCGAGAAGAAGACGGCAGGCGGCATCGTTCAAGAATAATCTGCTGATGTAGTTTCAAGAGAGCGCCGTCCTTCGGGATGGCGCTTTTTCTTTTTCGGTAAGCATTTTTAAACGGTCCTATAAGCGTCCTACTCCGGCTTTCAGCGATACGCCCGCGTAGGGTTGGGTCTTCACGGTTTGGGGATTTTTTAGTATCCCCACGCTAACGCATGGGGCTTGCCGAACGGCCTTTCAGGCCGCGTTTTTCTGGCTGGTGTTTTTCCACGAGCGAGTTTAGCGCGGCCGGCTTTTACGACGGCCGGATTTTTACAACGTTCGCTACACTGGAGGTAGGCATGCCTGATTCCGCCGAGGCCGCGACGCCCCCTGCCCCGCCCGTAGCGACGGTTTCCACCGTCCTGACTGCGGAGCCGCCGGTGGATGCGGTAGAAAGCCTCTACCAGCAGTTGGCGTCGCAGATTGTGGAGCAGCGACCCGGCGAGGACCTGGCGCCCCTGCGGAAGGCCTTCGAATTCGCGCGGGACCGCCATAGCGGTCAGAAGAGGGCGACCGGCGACCCCTACATGGTCCATCCTCTAAACGTGGCGCTGCAGCTTTCGGGCATGCACATGGACATGACGTGCATCGTGACCGGGTTGCTGCACGACGTGGTGGAAGACACGGGAGCCACGGTCGCGGAAATAAAGAAACTTTTCGGCGACGACGTGGCGCGCTGCGTGGACGGCGTCACGAAGCTGAGCAAAGTGAATCTGGCGTCGCGCGAGGAGCGGCAGGCGGAGAGCGTCCGCAAGATGCTGCTCGCCATGGTCAACGACATCCGCGTGATCCTGGTGAAGCTGGCTGACCGGCTGCATAATATGCGCACGCTGGGGGCGCTGTCGCGCGAGAAGCAACTGCGGATCTCCGAAGAGACGATGGAAATTTACGCGCCGATTGCCCATCGGCTCGGCATGGGCAAAATCCGCGGAGAGCTGGAGGATCTGGCGTTCCAATACCTGGAGCCAGAGGCGTCGGCCGAACTGATGCGTGAGTTCGAGGCAGCGCGGGCGTCAAACGAAGCGTTCCTGGCCGATGTGAAACACACGGTGGAAGTGAACCTGGCGCGCGAGAATATTCCCGCTCGCGTGGAAGGGCGGCTGAAACGGCCGTATTCCGTTTTCCAGAAGCTGCGCCGGCAGAAGATCGGGATCGAGCAGGTGTACGATATCATGGCCGTGCGCATCATCACAGATTCGGTGAAAAACTGCTACGCGGCGCTGGGCGTGATTCACAATGAGTGGCACCCCATTCCGGGACGCATCAAGGATTTCATCGCGATTCCCCGCCCAAACCTGTATCAATCGCTCCATACGTCGGTGATGGGACCGGGGGGAACGCATTTCGAGGTGCAGATCCGCACGGAGGAGATGCATCGGGTGGCGGAAGAAGGCATCGCCGCGCATTGGAAGTACAAGGAAGGGCGGCGCGGGCCGGGCGGGGACGATCAGCGCGTGGCGTGGCTGCGCCAGTTGGTGGAATGGCAGCGCGAGATGCGCGATCCGGCCGAGTTCATGTCCACGCTGAAAGTGGACCTGTATCCGGAGGAAGTCTACACGTTCACTCCCAGGGGCCGCGTCATTATTCTGCCGCGCGACGCCACGCCGATCGACTTCGCGTATGCGATTCACTCCGACGTGGGCAATACGTGCACGGGCGCGAAGGTCAACGGCCGGATCGTCCAGTTAAAGTACGCGCTGCGCAACGGCGACGTGGTAGAGATCCTGACGACGACCGGCCATCTGCCAAGCAAAGACTGGCTGTCGCTGGTGAAGACGTCGAGGGCGCGCAACAGGATCAAGCACGTCATCAATACGACGGAGCGCGAGCAGGCAATCGAGATCGGCGAGAAATACCTGGAGCGCGAGGCGCGGCGGCTGGGCGTGGGCATGAGCCGCATTCCGAAGGGCCGGCTGGAACAGGTGGCGTCCGATTACGGGTGCAGCAAGATGGAGGATCTGTACGCGGCGTTGGGCTACGGCAAGTTTTCGCCGCGGCAGGTGCTGCAGAAGCTGGCTCCGGATCAGGTGTCGGCTGAGGCTCCCATAGAGGCTCCGGAAGGCGCACTGCCGGCGCATACAGGTACGGAGGGCAAGGACGCTGAGAAGGACCTGGTCCTGAAGGTCCGGGGCGCGGACGATCTGCTGGTATATCGCGCGAAGTGCTGCAATCCGATTCGCGGCGAGGGGATCGTCGGTTATGTGACGCGCGGCAAGGGCGTCGCGGTCCATTCGCTGACGTGTTCCAATGTCCAGAATTTGATGTATGAAGTGGAACGGAAGATCGACGTGGAATGGGCGCGCGCTACCGCGGAATCGTTCCTGGTGAAGCTGGTGGTGCATGCGGAAGACCGGCCGGGGCTGCTGAATCAGTTGACCTCAGTGCTGTTCACGGAGCAGGCGAATATCCGGAGCCTGGAGGCAAGGGCGGACGACGAACGGGCGTCGGATGGTGCGGTGATCGATATTTCCGTGGACGTGCGCGACAAGAAACAGTTGGAGAAAGTTGTTTCCGCGTGCCGCCGCATCCCGGGTATCCGGGATATTGAGCGAGTGAATCCTTCGTAAAGAGAGCGGCGTTGGGAGATCCTGCGCCCGACTTTTTCCTGAGAGTGTCCTGAAAGTTTTCCTGTGATTACAACCGTAAACGAACCTGAACATATCGCGATATCCAAGTCGAAAGGGATCAAGATCGATTGGAAGGACGGCCATCGGAGCGATTATCCGCTCGGCTATCTGCGTGACGAATGCCCTTGCGCGACGTGCACGGGCGCCCATGGAACGGAGCCGCAGAAGACCAGCTACGGTGCCGAGCCAAAGGAGTTGTTTCAGATGTACAAGCCGGTGCTGAAGATGCTGACCGTGGAGCCGGTGGGGAGCTACGCGATCCGCATGTCGTGGTCCGATGGACATTCGACGGGGATCTATTCGTTCGATCACCTGCGGAAGATATGCCCTTGCGAAGAGTGCAAGGCGGCCAGAGCGCCAGCGTAGCGGGCTATGCCTGCCAGACGATCTCGCCTGCGACTATCGTGGCGACGGGGCCGCCCACGAACTTCTTGCCGTCGAACGGTGAGTTGCGGCTTTTGGACGGCGACTTATTGACGTCGTAAGTCCAGTTGCGGGTGGTCGAGAGGATCGTCACATCGCCCGCGGCTTCGGGCACGAGGCGTCCGCGGATGGGGAAACGCTCGCCGCGATCCAGATTCAGAATCCGGGCGGGATTTTCGGTGAAGAGCTTCACCAGATGCGGCAGCGTGACGCGGCCGCTGTGCACCAGACGCTCCAGCGCGAGGCCGACGGCGGTTTCGAGACCGAGTATGCCGAAGGGGCATTGCTCGAACTCCTGCATCTTTTCGCTGCCGGCGTGGGGCGCGTGATCGGTCGCAATCGCGTCGATGGAGCCGTCGATCACGCCGTCAATCATCCGGTCGACGTCGGCGACGGTTCGCAAGGGCGGCTTCATTTTGTAATTGCTGTCGTAGGGCCGCATGTCCGTGTCGGCCAACGTAAAGTGGTGCGGCGTCACTTCTGAAGTAACCGCAAGGCCACGCAATTTGGCGAACGCCACCATCGCAACCGAGTGCTTCGACGAGATGTGCGCGACGTGATAGTGTGCGCCAGTGAGTTCGGCGAGCAGTATGTCGCGCGCCACCATAACCTCTTCGGAGACACCCGGAATGCCGCGCAGGCCGAGTCGGACGGACTCGAGGCCCTCATGCATATCGCCGCCGGCGCTGAGGTGCAAGTCCTCGCAGTGGTTGATTACCGGGAGGCCGAAGCTGAGGGCGCATTCCATGGCGCGGCGCATGACGCGTGCGTTCATCACGGGGCGGCCATCGTCGGAAATGGCAACGGCGCCTGCATCCTTCATGGAGCCGATGGAGGCGAGTTCCTCACCCGCGCTGCCCTTGGTGATGGCTCCGATGGGGAACACATTGACGACCGCGTGACGCCGCGCTTTTTCGACGATGTAGCTGGTGACGGTGGCGCTATCGTTCACGGGCGACGTGTTCGGCATGGGGCAGATGCTGGTGAATCCACCGGCGGCCGCCGCGCGGGAGCCGGATTCGATGGTTTCGGCGTGCTCGAAACCGGGCTCGCGCAGGTGCACGTGCATATCGATGAAGCCGGGCGCGACGATAAGGCCGGTCGCGTCAAATATCGCCGCATCGGGCGCAGTCAGGCCCGTGCCGACACCTTTGATTCGCTCGTTTTCAATCCAGACGTCGGCAACTTCATCGCGGCCAGAGGCCGGGTCGACGACGCGTCCATTCTTAATGAGCAGCGCCGGCATTCGCCTCTCCCTTCTTGATGACGCGATCCATGCCGCTAAGCACACGCTCCAACACCGCCATACGCACTGAGATTCCGTTCTCCACTTGATTTAAAATCGCCGATCGTTGCGAATCCGCCACTTCGGAGGAAATTTCGCGGCCGCGATTAATCGGGCCGGGATGCATCACGATGGCGTCGGGCTTCGCCAGTTTAAGATGCTCCGGCCGCAAGCCGTAGAAGCGATAATATTCGCCCGCAGGGAAGGCCGATTCGTGCTGGCGCTCCAATTGGACGCGCAGCATCATTATGACGTCGGCGCCGCGGATCGCTTCGTCCATGTTTGTGGTGAGAGTGACGCCGGGGGCGAGATGCACCAGTTCGCGCGGCAGCAAGGCGGCGGGTCCGCACAGCACGATGCGAGCTCCAAACTTCGATAGGAGGTAAATGTTGGAGCGCGCGACGCGGCTGTGAGCAATATCGCCGATGATGGCTACACGAGCCCCTTCCAGCTGCTTGCCGCGATCGAGAATGGTGCGCGCATCGAGCAGCGCCTGGGTAGGGTGTTCGTGCGTGCCGTCGCCCGCGTTGATGATGGGGATACCGAGGTGCCGCTGCAAAAAATGCGGCGCGCCGGAGGCAGAGTGGCGCATGATGATCGCGTCGGGACGCATGGCGCCCAATGTGTTCAACGTGTCGACCAGAGATTCGCCTTTTGAAACGCTGGAGGCCTGCGCGGTGATAGAAACAGCGTCGGCGCCGAGGCGTTTGGCGGCCATCTCAAAACTGGTGCGCGTGCGCGTGGACGCTTCAAAGAAGAGATTCACTACCGTGCGACCGCGGAGAATATCGAAGCGTTTGAAGCTCTGTCCGGCCGCGGGTTGAAAATCGCGTGCGCGATCGAGGATCGCCTGAATTTCGTCGCGCGTTAAGTTTTCCGTTCCGAGAAGCCCTGCCATGTTTCGCGAAGCTCCTAAGCGACCGTCTCCGCGAGCATCACTTTTTCCACGCCGTCGATTTCGCGGAATTTCACTTCGATGATTTCGTTCGCGGCGGTTTGCACCTTGCGGCCCACGTAGCTGGCCTCCACCGGCAGTTCACGCCAGCCGCGATCCACCAGGACAAGCAATTGCACGCGCGCGGGGCGACCCTGATCGAAGAGCGCGTCGAGCGCGGCGCGAACGGTGCGGCCGGTGTAGAGCACATCGTCCGTCAGGATGACGTCCTTGCCCGTTACTGAAAAAGGAATGTCGGTGGCGTTGACGACGGGTTGGTTCGAGACGGTGCTCAGGTCGTCGCGATAGAGATTGATGTCGAGAATGCCGACAGGGATCTTGCGGACTTCGAGGCTTTCAATCTTTTGCGCCAGTCGCTGGGCGAGCGGCACTCCGCGCCGGCGTATGCCGACAAAAACGAGTCTGTCAAGATCGACGGTGCGCTCCAGGACTTCGTGCGCAAGCCGGACAAGCGTACGGTCGATTTCCGAGGCGCTCATCAGCTGGGATTTGTCTCGCGTGGCGGGCATAGGAGGGGTTAACGTGTCAGGGTAACATACTCAGGTTTCAAATGAGCGGCGCGGGATGCTCACGGGGCGAAAAGCGGGAGCCATAGCTGTCTCATCACTTACAATGATACAAGTCGCTTTCCTTCATCTATGCAGCCAGTCAATATTGGAATTGTTGGGCTCGGTAACGTGGGCTCCGGGGCGTTGACGATCCTGACGGAGAATGCTTCCCAGATCGCTTCGAAGCTGGGTTTTCCGCTGCACGTCGCCGCGGTCTGTAGTCGGAACATCAGTTCGAAGCAGTTGCCCGCAGGCCTCGAAGGCGCGGTGAAAACGTCCGACTGGCGCGACGTTGTGAATCATCCGGACATCCACATCGTGGTGGAATTGATCGGCGGGACGGGCACGGCGCGCGAGATCATCGAGGGCGCGGCAGCGCGCGGCAAATCCGTGGTGACAGCGAACAAGGAACTGATGGCGCTGCATGGAGCGGAGTTGTGGGATCAAGCGATCGCGGCCGGCATCAATCTCGCGATGGAAGCGAGCGTGGCCGGAGGCATTCCGATTCACGCGGTGCTGCGCGAGGGAATCTCCGGCGACCGCATCACGACGTTGTACGGCATCCTGAACGGCACGTGCAACTTCATCCTGACCGAGATTGAGCAGCGCGGAGCGGACTTCGGGCACGTGCTGGCGGAGGCACAAGCGGCAGGCTACGCGGAGGCCGATCCATCGGCGGATGTGGATGGGTTCGACGCGCGGTCGAAGCTGGCGATTCTGTCGGCACTGGCGTTTGGCGAACGCATCGTGCCATCGGATATTTACACGGAAGGCATCCGGCGGATCTCGCCGATCGATTTCGAATATGCGCACATGCTGGATCATACGATCCGGCTGGTGTGCGCGGCTCGGCAGACGGCGAAGGGCTTGCTGCTGTCCGTGCGGCCGTCGCTGCTGCCGCGTTCGACCATCCTGGCGAGCGTTCGCGGGGCGTACAACGCGGCGTGGGTGCGCGGGAAATATGGCGCCGATACCTTTTACTACGGGCGCGGGGCGGGCCCGCTGCCGACGGGCGTGGCGGTGGTGAGCGATCTGATGCGGGTGGCTCGCGAAATTCGTTCGGGCAGCCCGGAACGTGTGTCGCCGTTCGCGCACGCGCGGCTGGGCGAGTATAAACCGCTGCCGATTTCTTTAAACCATTCGGCGTACTATCTGCGATTCCGGGTGAAAGACCGGCCGGGAATCATCGCGTCGCTGGCGGCGGCCTTGGCTGCCGAGGGTATATCGCTGGACGCGGTGCTGCAAACCCCGCAGCCGAATCCGAACGATTTGCCGTTTGTGATTACAGTCGCGCCGACGTCAGAGCAATCGATCTGCGACGCAGTAAAGAAAATGTCGGGGATGGATTTCCTGGTGGAACCGCCGCTGGCTTTACCGATGGAAACTTCGCTGTAGAGCTAGGGCCGAAAGAAATCGGCGGGCTCCAGCGCGACGATCTTCCAACGCTTGCCTTGATGCTCCAATTGGCATTTGACGATGACGCGGCGCGTTTCCTTGCGGATGCCACTTTGATCCTTGGCGTTGATCGCGAGCAGCCAGTCCAGTTCGACGGATTGGCGGCGGCCGTCGCCCTGATTGGAAATCGGTTCGATGGTCGAGATGACCTGGCTGGCTCCCAGTAAGCCTTCGACGTTGTTGCGCAGATCGGCAAAACCAGGCATGTTGCGATCGAACTGATCGAGAAACGTCGGAGGCGTTGTCGTTTGCGAGGGCCGCCGCGGCATCCGTGACGGTGGTCAGGACATCGGGAGGCACTTGCGCGGACATGCGCAATGCCGCGACCAAGCCGACGACGAACAAGAGGGGCAGGCGCATATCAGGTTCGATAGCTCGCGTTAATGCGGATGTAGTCTTCGGTGAAATCGCACGTCCAGAAGCGCGTACGCCCGCGGCCGGAGCCGCGAATCGCGAAACGAATGCGGCAGTCGCGTTCGTCGAGCTTCTTCTTTAAGGCGGCTTCGTCGAAATTCGCAGCGAGACCGGCGCGGCAGACGGCGACGCCCTGCATGTCGATATCCGCCTTACGTGGATCGAACTTCACGCCGGAATATCCCGCGGCGGCGATGATGCGTCCCCAATTCGGATCCGATCCGGCGATGGCGGTTTTCACGAGAGGCGAGTTGGCAATGGCGCGCGCAATTTTCGCGGCGTCGGATTCGGTGCGGGCGCCTTCAACGTCGATCGTTACGAGCTTCTTCGCACCTTCACCGTCGCGGGCAATCTGCATGGCCAAAGATTCGAGCACAGTGGTCAGCGCGCCTTCTAATGCTTTCGCTGAGAGCTTCACACCGGAGGCACCGTTGGCAAGCACCGCGACAGTGTCGTTGGTCGATGTGTCGCCGTCGACGGAGATGCGGTTGTAGCTGCGGTCGATGGCTTTCTTGAGCGCGGCGCGAAGGACTGCTGGCGAAACGACGGCGTCGGTTACGACGAACCCAAGCGTCGTCGCCATGTTTGGCTGAATCATGCCGGAACCCTTCGTCATCCCGGCAAATTGCGCGCCCTTCACGGTGACGTGCGCGGTTTTGGGTACGAGGTCGGTAGTCATGATCGCCGCAGCGGCAGCGTCGAAGTTGGAAGCGTCGAGCGAGGCGGCGAGTTTCGGCAGCGCGGCGACGATTTTGCCGCCGTCCATTTCGACGCCGATGACGCCCGTGGATGCGGGGAGCACGTACTCAGGCTTGATGCCGAGCGCTTTCGCCGCCGCTCTTACGGTTTCGAGCGCGACTTTTTCGCCGGTACGCGTGGCGCAGTTCGCGTTACCGGCGTTGACGAGAATCGCTTGGGCCACGCCGCGCGAGGCTTTCAGATTCCGGCGGGCAACTTCGACAGGGGCGGCCACGACAAGATTTTTCGTAAAGACGGCGGCCGCGACGGCCGGACGATCGGAAACGATCAGCGCGACATCGTCTTTTTTTGACCCGTCTTTCGCTACCTTGCGAATCCCGGCGTAGGTTGCTGCAAATCGAAAACCGACGGGCAGGTTCATGCCAGCACCTCGTCGGCGGCGAGCACGAAGCCGTTCAGGAAGGCCGCAGCCGTCATTCGTTTCTTCCCTTCCATCTGAACCTCTGTCAATTCCAATGATTCACCATCGCCGCATCCCACGTAAAGTTTTTTGTGGATGGCTCGCAGAGCGCCGGGGGACAGTTTCTGGTCACCGAAGGCGGCGGCGCGAATCTGGAACTTCTGGCCGCGCAGACTTGCGTAGGCGCCTGGCCAGGGATCGAAGCCGCGCATGCGGTTCAGGATCTCGCGCGCGGGACGCTGCCAGTCGATGTGGCCGTCTTCCTTCTTGAGGATTGGCGCGTAGGTGGCCTGCGAATCGTCCTGCGGCTGCGGCGGGATGTTGTCAAGCTGGGCCATAGTTTTGACGGCAAGATCCGCACCTGCTGTGGCGAGCCTCGCGCTGAGCTGCGGCGCAGTTTCCTCCGGAGCGATCTGCGTTTCCCACTTGAGCAGCATGTCGCCGGTATCGAGGCCTTCATTAATCTTCATCGTCGTGACACCAGTGTGCGTTTCGCCGCGCGCGATAGCCCATTGGATGGGCGCGGCTCCGCGATATTTCGGCAACAGCGACGCGTGGACGTTGATGATGCCTTGGGGCGGTATGTCGAGGATTGACCGGGGGATGATTTGGCCGTAGCCGACCACAACCATCGCTTCGGGCGCAAGAGCGCGAATCTGCTCGACGACTTCGGGGCGCTTCACGCGCTCCGGCTGCTGGACGGTGAGGTTGAGACGAAGGGCTGCTTCCTTCACGGGCGACATCGCGTCGTGCTGGCCGCGGCCTTTGGGACGATCCGGTTGCGTGAAGACCGCGACGATTTCATGTCCGGCCGCCACGAGGCGTTCCAGCGTGGGAACGGCAAAAGCGGGGGTGCCCATAAAGATCAGTTTCATCGGCTTTGGACCGCGGGCGGCGCGGCTATTCCCACTCGCCGGCTTTTTGCAGTTTGCGCACTTTGCGGCGGATCAAATCGCGCTTGAGCGCGCTGACGTAGCTGATGTAGAGCTTGCCGTTGAGATGATCCGTCTCGTGCAGAAACGCACGCGCCAGAAGATCTTCGCCGGTCATTTCGATGGTCTGCCCTTTGGCATCCTGCGCCTTCACGGTAACCACGCGCGGGCGCGTGACATCCTCGCGAAACGTCGGCAGGCTGAGGCAGCCTTCTTCGCTCTTCTGCGACCCCTCGATTTTCACGATGACCGGATTGATGAGAACGATTTTCTGCGCGGGATCTTCGCCGCTGCTGATGTCGATTACGGCGAGGCGTTTGCTTATGCCGATTTGCGGCGCGGCGAGGCCCACGCCCTTGGCGGCGTACATCGATTCGAACATGTCTTCGATAAGCTTGTGCAGCTCTTCGGAATCGAAATCGGCGACATCGGCGCCTTTTTGTTCCAGCACGGGCTGGCCGTATTTGACGATGGGATAAGTCATTAGAAGTTTCTCACCTGGTCGAGATACCCTTCGAAGTTACGCTTGGCTTCGCGGAGCGAGTCGCCGCCGAATTTTTCGATCATCGCCGAGGCAAGCACGATGGCGACCATCGCCTCGCCGATCACGCCCGCGGCGGGAATGACGGCGACGTCGCTACGCTCGTAGGCGGCTTGCACGGCCTCGCGGGTTTCGAGATCGACACTTTCGAGAGGACGGCGGAGCGTGGAAATCGGTTTGAGCATGCCGCGGACCAGAACGTCCTGCCCATTGGTCATGCCTCCCTCGAGGCCGCCTGCGCGATTGGCTCCGCGCGTGAAGGCATGATCTTCGCGATTGTAATGAATGGTGTCCTGCACTTTTGATCCGAAGGCAGCGGCTCCCTCAGCGGCGAATCCGACTTCAACGCCCTTCACAGCCTGCATGGAGACGATGGCCTGGGCGAGTCTTCCATCGAGGCGGGTGTCCCAGGCGATGTGCGATCCGAGGCCCGTGGGGACGCCGCGCGCGACCACTTCGAAAACGCCGCCGACGGTGTCGCCGGTCTTGTAAGCCTGATCGACCACGGCTTTCATGCGCTGTTCGGCGTCGGGATCGACGCAGTTCAGAAGAACTTCGTCGCGTTTGCTGAGCTCGACGATTTCCTCCCATGTCGCTGGGCGCCCGAGCTTTTCTTCGCCGACGGCGATGACGTGGCTGAGAACGGTGATGCCGAATTCGGCGAGATACGCCTTGGCCAGCGCGCCGATGGCGACGCGGGCGGTGGTTTCGCGGGCGCTGGCGCGCTCCAGAATATAGCGCGCGTCGTGGTAATCGTACTTGATGCAGCCGGCGAGATCGGCGTGGCCGGGGCGCGGACGCGTGACAGGCTTCTTTTTGTCGTCACCGCCGTCGATCGCTTCCACCGGCAGCGCTTCGGTCCAGTTTTTCCAATCTTTGTTTTCCAGAAGAACCGCTATCGGCGAGCCGATGGTCTTGGAATGGCGCACGCCGCTGACGATGTGGGCTTTATCGGTCTCGATTTTCATGCGCCCACCGCGGCCGAAGCCCTGCTGGCGACGCCACAGTTCGCGATCGATGGCGGCGAGCGAAACGGGCACGCCGGCCGGCAAGCCGGTCAGCGTTGCGACAAGGCATTCCCCGTGGGATTCTCCGGCTGTTTCAAATCTGAGCATGAGAGGGAAACTTCTATCGTAGCAACAAGTGACCGTTTTCCGGTGCGTGCGGTAACGACGATGCGAGTGGTCGTCACCGCGAGATCGCTCGACGGCGTTTACCCGCTCCGCTACGGGTTCGGGCTGCACGGAAGGCAGCGTCCGTCGCGTTACACTGGAATCGCATGTCCAAACAATACAATGCCCCGCCCCCGATGGCGATTGATCCGAACAAAAAGTATACGGCCACGCTGACCACGTCGCGCGGCGAAATTGTGTGCGAGCTGTTCGCGAAGGAAGCACCCAAGACGGTGAACAATTTCGTGTTTCTGGCGCAAGAGAAGTTCTATGACGGCACGGTCTTTCACCGCGTGATCAACGATTTCATGGTCCAGGGCGGCGATCCGACCGGCACGGGCCGCGGCGGCCCGGGCTATCGCTTCGAGGACGAGTTCAAAGGCAATCCGCATCGTCACCAGGTGGGGACGCTTTCAATGGCGAACGCCGGTCCGGGCACGAACGGCAGCCAGTTTTTCATCACGCACATTGCGACGGATTGGCTGGACGGCAAGCACACTGTGTTTGGGAAAGTCCTGAAGGGTCAGGACGTGGTGAACACGATTAAGCAAGGCGATCAACTGACCGGCGTGGTGATCGCGGAAGCGTAAACGAGCACACGCCGGACGTCGCAAATCCGCTTCAAATCGTCGCTAGGGATTAAAGCGCGGCAAAAGCAGGTCCCTCACCCCGCTGAAGCGGGGATTCGGGATGACGCTGTTTTTGAGCGTCAGCGGATCGCCGCTGGATTCACGACGTTGATCGGCTGGCCGCGTTCGTAGGCAAGCACCTGATCGAAAATCTTGCTGAACATCCGCTCCAGATCTTCGAGCGCCACGTAGCCGAGGTGCGGCGTGCACACAACGTTATCCATTTTTAGCAAGGGATGGTTGCCGTCGGTAATGGGCTCGTCTTCGTAAACGTCGACAGCGGCCATGCCGGGGCGGCCCGCGCGCAGAGCCGCTTCAAGGGCGCCAGGCTCGATCAATCCCGCGCGGCTGGTGTTGACCAGTAGCGAATCCGGCTTCATGGAGGCGAGATCAGCCGCCGTGACCATGCCGCGCGTTTCCGGCACAAGGCGGACGTGCAAAGACACGACGTCCGATTTCGAGAACAGTTCCTGCTTGCTTTGAGCGACGGCGTAGCCATCAGCGCGGGCTTTTGCCAGTGTGGACTCGCGTCCCCAGACCAGAACGTTCATGCCAAACGTGCGGCCGTAGGTGGATACGAGTTTTCCGAGACGGCCATAACCGTAGATGCCGAGCGTTTTCCCGTGGAGGCCGAGTCCGACCTTGGCAGTTTGCCAGCCGCCCGCTTTGAGTGCGGACATTTCCTGCGGGATTTTGCGAAAGGCGGCGATCACTAGGCCCCAGGTGAGTTCGGCGGTGGCATAGGAGACGTGCGATGCAGTATCCGAACACACGATGATGCCTTTGCGCGTGCAGGCGTCGATGTCGATATGGGGATACGCGCTCACCTGGCTGATGATGCGCAGCTTATTGAGGCGCTCGACGAGAGCGGCACGGATAGGCGTGCGCTCACGCAGCAGGCACAAGGCTTCGGTATCGTGGAGCCGCTCGGCGAGCTGATCCAAGTCTTTGGTGTGATCGCGCCAGATGGTGACGTTGTGATGGGCGATCTTCTGATAACTGGGCAGCGTGCGAAGCACGTCCTGGTAATCGTCGAGCAGCGTAATGTTCATGGCAGGCGGGGTGCGCAGTCAGTCGCGCGTCCCTTCAGAAAAGCACAAGTGTTCTGGAAAGCGCAACGGTCGCGGTGACAACAACCCGACGCTTACGCGGAGATCAACCTAGGAAGTTGAACAACGACTGCCGCGGAAGCTGCGCTTCGGATTGCAACGCCGCCTGTTGCTGCGTCTGCGTTTGGGTGAGCTCCAGGATGGACTGCGTGGTATCGGCGTCCTGTAAGTTTGCGACCTGCGCCTGTTGTTGGGTTTGCAAATTCTGGGCGTCGGTAGTGGCTGCTGCCAGACGGTTTTGGGTGTTCCCGTAAAAGGCGAGCTGTGTGTTGAGGTATTGCGCCACCTTCGGCAAACCGTTGAGCACGGTCTGAATGGTGGCGGTGTCGTTGCTGGCCAGGGCGGTGCTGAGATTTTCGAGCGTTGTAAAGACGTTCGTGGTTGGGTCCGAGGAATCGAAAACCTGCTGGGCTGTGAGGGCCACGGGGAACGTGTTGCCGCTGGCGTCGGCCGTCTGACGCGTGGAGGCGGATCCGCCATAGGTGCTGACCGGAGGGGTCTGGCCGGCGGTGTACGTGTAGGGAACCTGCTGATCCAGGTCGCCCGCGAAGATGTAGCGATTCTCAACTCGGGTGTCCGCCAAACCGGTAAATTGCCCCAACAGCGTGTTGATCTGCTGAGAAAGAGTGAGATTTCCCGCGGCGGTTTGCGTGGACGTGGCGCCCTGTGCGGCGTAGGTCTGTGCCTGATCGAACAAAGTCACGGCATTTTCCAAAGCCGACTCGCCGGCATTCACTTCGACGGTCACGCGATTTAGATTGCTGAGCGTCTGCTGGGTGGTGGCGAGGCCGGCGTGCGCCTCCAGCAGTAGCGAGACGGAATCCGGCGCATCGGAGACTTGCGTGACCTTCAGGCCCGTGGTGATCTGCCGCTGCGCGGTGATCATGTTCTGGCTGATCTGGTTCAGGTTATCGAGAAACTGCTGCGTGGAGGGTTTGAGATTGCTGATCATGGGCGCTTCCTTACTGGACCATCGTGATGACAACCTGGGTGAGGCTGTTCAGCACCGAAACCAACTGTCCGGCCGCCTGATACGCCTGCTGGAACTGCAGCAGTTCCGCGGCTTCGGCGTCGAGCGAGACGCCCGTGGTATTCGACCGGGCCTGCTGCGCCTGATCGACAAGGTTCTGCTGGGCGGTCTGGTTCTGCTGCGCGGTGGAGATGTCGCGGCCCACCTGCGCTCCCAGGTTGCCGTAGGCCTGCGTAATGGTGGCGCCGCTCAACGCGGACTGGTTCGCGATGTTGGCGATGGCGATGGCGTTTCCGTTTCCTCCCGGCGCTCCGGCGGATGCGGCGGCAATCTGATCGGTAGTGATGCCGGTTACGCTCAGCGTGTAGGCCGCGCCCTGGCCGGCGTTGTACTGGAACAGACTCACAGCCGGCGGATTGCCATTGGCGTCGAGGCCTTGCGATAGCGCCGTGTTTACCGTATCCGCAAACGTCTGCGCGATGGTGTTGAGCGAAGATAGGTATCCGGGCAGCGTACCGTTTCTTGTCTGAAGCTCCGCGCCCAGAGCGCCGCCGTTGTTGATCAGCTTGGAAGTAATGTCATTTCCCTGAGAGTCGGTGATGACGGCTTGAGCCCCTGAGAGATTGGCTGAGATGCCGAACGCCTGGGAGCCAAGCACCAGCGGTGTCTGCCCGGCGGCATAGACGCTCACGGTGCCGTCGGTATTTTTCAGCGTCGAGTAGTTAACGTATTGCGAGAGCTGATCGAGCGCCGAGTTCAGTTGCGCGTCGAGGCCGGCGTTCTCCGAAGCGGCGGGGGCGTTTTGAATCTGCTGATTGATGCCGGCGATCTGGTTCGCCAGATCCGTAATGTTGGAGATGGTTCCCGCGATTTCCGTGCCCACGTTATCGGACGTCTGCTGAATTCCGGCGGCGTTCGAATGGAACTGGGTGGCGACGCTCTGGGCCGCTGTAATCACGTTCTGACGGCTGGGCTGATCGTTCGGATTGACGCTGAGCTGAGAAAAACTGTTGAAGAAAGCGGTGAGCGCGCCGGGGACGCCGCTCTGGCCCGTGGTGTCAAACAGCGGCTGCACCTGCGTGAGGTCCGTGGTTTGCTGCTGCGCGCTGCCGAGCTGTTGAGTTTGATTGCGCACGGCCTGATCGAGCGATGAAGACCGGGCGCTGACCAGGGGACCGGCGCCGACGCCTCCATAAACACCGATGGCCGGATTGAACTCGCCGGCGATCAGCGTTTGATCCTGACGAACGTAGCCCGGAGTGTTCGCGTTCGTGACGTTATTTTCAATGGTGTTGAGGACGCGATCGTAAACTTGAAGCGCGCCTGCAGAATTCAACAGAGCGGTGGATAAACTGGCCATTCCCTTACCCCTCGATCCTGATGGTCGCGCCGACCGGTGCGGGCGCCGGTAAACCTGTCGCGCCATAGCCGCCCGCCAGCGCCGCCAGTTCCATGGCGCGGTTTCGATAAAGCGCCAAACCCTGATCTGCCAACTGCTGCGTCATGCTGATTTCGCGCATTAGAACGGGCAAAGCGGCACGCAGGTCGCGGTCGGGCGTTTCGCCGCGCGCAAGCTTCTGTTCGATCTCTTGAACAAAAGCGATTGCTTTCGCGAGTTCCGGCAGAGCCTCGTCGATCGCGCGGGGAGAAGACCCGGTCATCGCTTCGCGTAAACGGGCCAGATGCCGGCGGACGGTGTCAACGCTGCCGCGCATATTTATCTTTTCGTCGCGTCGTCGATGATGGCCCCGGCAGTGGCCTGCGCGTCCACCGAATAGGAGCCGTTCGCATAGGTGCGCGCGATTTGCTCGATCTGGTTTTGACGCTCCGGCGAATCGGAGGCCAGAGAGCGCAAGCTGCGCACCAGCTCCGACAGGTGAACGTCGTCGGAAGACGACGAGGTGGAAGATGCGGCCGTCGAATTGGCGTCGCCATTTGTTTGCGAGGTTCGCGCGGCCTGGGTCCCAGCGGCGGCGCCGGCGGAAACCAAGGAAGTCAAATTAGGATCTTGGATCTTCATGAATAGCTCAACGGGCATTTCCGGCCCTGGACTCAGTATCGACCCGAATGCCCGCTTTTTTAACGTCCAAATTTATTTTAGCGGGTAGGTTATGCCCGGAAGGTATTAGAGGCGTGCCTATGCCTAAGAACAAAATCACCGGTTTTCGTCGTAGAGCGAAAATAGGGTTTTCCGAGGGAAAGTGGGTTTCGCGTTCATTGTTATACTGAAGCTCGAATGAGCACCCCCGCGCGGAGTCCGCGACGGCGCTGGACCGGCGACTACCTTTTCCTTTTCGAAAATCT
This sequence comes from Terriglobia bacterium, assembly GCA_963699945.1. Lineage (GTDB taxonomy): Bacteria > Acidobacteriota > Terriglobia > Bryobacterales > Bryobacteraceae > Palsa-187. Next base: position 429,034 of record CAVOVW010000001.1, on the reverse strand, counting down.
GATGATGAGGGACTTTCGCGTACGCTACAGGACTATGTCGCTCGGGGTACTCTGGTCGTTGATTAACCCGTTGGTGATGATGGCCGTCCTGACGTTCGTTTTTGGGCGCGTGTTCGGCGGAGACAAGCCTCCTTTATTCCCGGTATTCGTGCTGTGCGGTTTAGTTCCCTACAATTTTTTTACGCTGGCGTTCCTGGCAGGGACTTTGTCGCTGGTGGAGAACGCTCCTCTGGTGAAGCGCGTGCCGCTTCCGAGAGAAATTGTACCGGTGGTGGCCGTGTTATCGTACGGCGTTCATTTGTTGATTCAGCTCGCCCTGCTGATCGCTTTCGTCCTGGGATTCGGACTGCGCCCGTCGGCGGCATGGCTGTGGCTTCCGGTGGTGTGGCTGTTCTACATAATATTTATTTGCGGACTTTCCCTGGGAGCGAGTGCGCTCAACGTCTATATTCGCGATACGCGCTACCTGGTGGAATCGTTCAATATGATTTTGTTCTACCTGGTTCCGATTTTTTATTCGTTCTCGATTATTCCCGCCCGGTATGCCGGCGTTTATCAGTTCAATCCCGTCGCGGCGATGGTCCTGGCGACACGGAATATCCTGGTGGACGGGAAGGCACCGCCGCTTTCCCTGGTATCGAATTTAATGGTGGCCGCGGTGTTCACGGTGGGACTCGGCCTGTTGATCTTTTCTCAGCTCAAGGCGCGATTCTACGAACATATTTAATGGATAGATCTTTAATGGACAGATCCCAAGGATATTTGCTCGGGATAAGCCGCCGATGAACTCTGAAACTCTTGTCAGCGGTGCGGTTCGCTTCGACCGTGTCAGCAAAGGCTTCGCGCAACAGGGAGGCCAGCGATTACTACGGGAACGCTTACACGACCTGTTTTCGTCGCGGGGGCGGCGCATTGAAGTTTTGAAGGATGTTTCATTTGATCTGGCACCCGGGGACAGCCTCGGGCTGATCGGCTCGAACGGGGCCGGCAAGAGTACGCTGCTCAATCTCGCGACCGGCGTGGTGCAGCCGGATTCAGGCGTGATCGAAATCGGGGGACGTGTGGGGGCGCTGCTGGAACTGGGGGCGGGTTTCCACGGCGATCTCACCGGCGCCGAGAACCTGCGCATCCAGGCGGCCTTGATGGGCCTTTCGCGTCTGGAGGTGGAAGGGAAATTCGACGAGATTGTAGGATTTTCCAACCTCCGCGAATTTATCCATCAGCCGTTGCGCACATATTCGCACGGCATGATTTTGCGCCTGGCATTTTCGGTGGCTGTGAGCGCGAGAGCCGACGTCCTGTTGATTGACGAGCTGATCGGCGTGGGCGATCAGGTTTTCAGGGAGGCGTCCCATCGCAAGGTGCTGGAAATGCGGCAGGCGGGACTCACGCTTCTGCTGGCGTCCCATTCTGAAGAACTACTGACGTCGCTGTGCGATCGAGCCATGTGGCTAGAGCGCGGACGCGTGGTTATGTCGGGGCCAACGCGGGAAATTCTGGAAGCCTATCGCGACGCGGCCGCGAAGAGTCCGGCATTGAGAGGCAAGGCTCGCGCGTAGGCGGGTGGCGAGACCGATGGGTTTGTGCTGGTCGCCGGGCTAACGAACCGCGGCGTCCGCGTGGTAGGAACTGCGCACCAGCGGGCCGCTTTCGACGTGCCGGAAGCCCATTTCGTAGCCCAGGCGCTTCAGCTCGGCGAACTCCTCGGCGGCACGTAGCGGATGATCGGCAGGTGCTTGGGCGAGGGCCGCAGATATTGGCCCAGCGTGAGAATATCGACGTTGCGACGCGCGCAGATCGCGCATCACCTGATGCACTTCGTCGAGCGTTTCGCCCAGCCCCAGCATCAAGCCGGACTTGGTCGGCATGTCGGGACGCGCCGCTTCACATACGCCAGCATGTCGAGCGAGCGCTCATAGCGCGCGCCCAGGCGCACCTGGCGATAGAGGCGCGGCACGGTTTCGGTGTTGTGATTCAGCACGTCGGGCGCGGCTTCGAGCACGATGTCCATGGCGGCGTGCGAGCCCTGAAAATCCGGCACCAGCACTTCGACGCCGCAGCCGGGCATGCGCTCGCGGATGGCCCGGATGGTCAGCGCGAACAGCTCCGCGCCGCCGTCCTTGCGGTCGTCGCGATTCACGCTGGTGATGACGGCGAATTTCAGTCCGAGGGCGGCGCAGGCTTCGGCCACGCGGCGAGGCTCGTCGTAATCGACCGGCAGCGGGCCGCCTTTTTGCACGGCGCAGAATCCGCAGCGGCGCGTGCAGACGTTGCCCAGGATCATGAAGGTGGCGGTGCGGCGGTTCCAGCAGTCGCCGATGTTGGGGCAGGCCGCGCTTTCGCACACCGTGTGGAGGTCCAGCTCCTCCACCAGCTGCTTCAGGTTGTCGATAGTTTTCGCCCACGGGCGCGGGCGCGCGCAGCCAGGCGGGCCGCGGCGACGGGGATTGGGTTCAATGGTGACCAGCACTTACTTTATTGTAACAATCTGGCGCGTCTGCGATTCTCGATAATCGCGCGATTCAGTCGAAGTCCGCGCGTGCGGCGGAAGAACGCGGGGCGATTGTCGAAGGCGCGCGCGCGGGATGAATCCGATCAGCTCGCTTCGGCGATGGCCGTCCCGAGGCGCGCGGCCTCGTGCTCGAATCGCTGTCGTAGAGCCGATCGAGCGGGATTTCGGCGAAATTCGTCAGGTTCATCGAGACCTGCGCGCAGTCGCGCGAAGCCAGATACAGCCCCATGGCCTTGACGAAACGGAAGCCGCCGGAGGATTCGCGAATCTTCTTGGCGATCGCTTGCGCGATCGCAGCGTCGCGCGTCGCGAGATTGACGTTGTAGGCGATCAGAAAGTGTCGCGCGCGCCCACCATCACGGCGCCCGCTGTGGGATGCGCGGCGATGTCGCCGATATCGGGCGGCTGGCCGTCGAAGCCCGTGCGCCGGACGCTTTCCAAGCCGCTTGCGCTCGGGAATGCGCGCGGCGGCTTCGTAAAAATAGACCGGCACGCGGAAGCGCCGCCAGATTTCTTCGCCCGCGCGATGCGCGATCGCGACGCAATCGTCGAGCGTCGAGCCGTCCAGCGGAACGAACGGGATCACGTCGGCCGCGCCCACGCGCGGATGCACGCCCTGATGCTTGTGCAGATCGATCAGCTCCGCAGCCTTGCCGGCGCCGCGCACGGCGGCTTCGCAGCACCGCGTCCGGGTCGCCCGCGAACGTCATCACGCTGCGATTGTGATCGGCGTCCGATTCCCAGCCGAGCAGCAGTACGCCCGGCGACGTCCGAGATCGCGTCGCAGCGATCGCGCGCACCATCGCCGGGGTCGCGGCCTTCGGAAAAATTCGGGACGCATTCGATCATTGCAAACTGCTGTACGATCATAAGAAGTGCGCCCCCTCAAACACAAGCACGGGAAACACAACGGCAAGGCGGCCGGATCGCAGATTCCGTCGAACGAAATCCGCGCGGACCCTCGACCGCGTTCTCTCGAAAGCCGGCGTGGGATCGCGCACCGAAGCGCGCAGTGGATCGGCGCGGGGCGCGTCACCGTGAACGGCAAGAAAATCCAAACGCCGGACGCCTGGGTCGATCCGGAGCTCGACCGCGTCACGCTCGACGGCCAGCCGCTGATGCGCGCGAGAAGCGATCGCTCGAGAAGATTTACCTGCTGCTGTACAAACCCAAGGGCTATCTGACCACTTATAAAGATCCGGAGGGCGGCCGACGGTCTACGATCTGCTCGACGAGTCGCGAGCAGTGGATGTTTCCGGCGGGCCGGCTGGATCTGGACACGACCGGCCTGCTGATCCTCACCAACGACACGGCGTTCGGCGATCACATCACCAGCCCGGAATCGAAAGTGCCGAAGACCTATCTGGTGAAAGCGTCGACGCTGCTGACCGACGATCAGCTGGACCAGCTTGCGCCAGGGCATCGAGCTTGCGGACGGCCCGACGCGGCCGGCGATGGTCGAGCGCATCCGCGACGGCGCGCTACACGTTTTTCGAAATCACGATCACCGAAGGCCGCAATCGCCAGGTGCGGCGGATGGTGGAAGCGCTGGGCGCGAAAGTGCTGAAGCTGGTGCGTATGCGCATCGGACCGATTAGCATCGGATCGCTCGAAATCGGAAAGCACCGAGCTCTGACGCCGAAGGAAGTGAGCTCCCTCTTGCGATGAATATCGCGAATGCTCTACAACCGGGCACGAAGGAGCAACTGGCCGAAGCGCTGCTGGACCTGGCGCGCGCGCGTAAAACCATTCGCCTGGGCGGCAATTTTTCGAAGGACCGGCTGGGCGGGCAGGTGCTGGACGCCGAGGCGACCTTGTCCATGACGGGCATCCGGCGCTTGCTGAAATATGAGCCGCGCGATCTGACGATCTCGGTCGAGAGCGGGATGCCGTGGAGCGAACTGGAACGCACGCTGGCCGAGCATGGGCAGATGCTGCCGCTCGATCCCGCATGGGGCGGGGCGACAGTGGGCGGCGTGATCGCGGCGAACCAAAGCGGCCCGCTGCGGCGGCTGTATGGAACGGCGCGCGACATGGTGATCGGCATGACGTTCGTCACGCTGGAAGGCCAGGAGATTCGCACGGGCGGCAACGTGGTCAAGAACGTCGCGGGGCTGGATATGGCCAAGCTCCTGATCGGCTCGTTCGGCACGCTGGCGGCGATAGCGTCGGTGAATTTCAAAGTGTCTCCCATGCCGCCGGCGTCGCGAACCTTTGTGATGGAGTTTGCAAACCTGGCCGAAGCCTTTGCCGAGCGCGACCGCATCCTGCGCGGACGATGCCGCCCGCGGCGATCGATCTGGTGAATTGGGGTGCTCGCAAACGAGTGTGCTACGGCTGCTGGTGCGCGCGATGGGAACGGCAGCAGTTGTGGAGCGGTTCACGCGCGAGTTCCCGAATGTTCGCGCGCTCGATCGCGACGAGGAAACGGAGGTTTGGCGGGAGGTGCGCGAGTTTACGCCGCGATTTCTCGAAGGAAATCCGAGCGGCGGGGTCGTGACGATGGCTTGTTCGCTGGTGGATATGCGTGCGGTAGCCGAAAAACTCGCGGCAGCGAACGTGCCGTTCATCGCGCGGGCGGGTCGGGAGCCGTTTACGCGCACTACGCGGCGAACGCCTCCGGTGGTGACCGTCGGGACGATGCTGAGATGATGAAAAAAGTGAAGCACATGTTCGATCCCGAAGATCTTCTGAATCGGGGGCGCCTCTATGGCTATATCTAATGCGCCTGTGAAGATCGGGTCGGCGGACGCGCCGCGGCAGGCCGATCTCGACAAGTGCGTGCACTGCGGCTTGTGTCTGAACGCGTGCCCCACGTATCGCGAGCTGCACATCGAAATGGATTCGCCGCGCGGGCGGATTTTCCAGATGAAGCAGGTGGCGGCGGGCGCGCCCATCACCGAGCCATATATTCGTCACCTGGACTTGTGCCTCGCCTGCCGCGGCTGCGAATCGGCGTGCCCATCCGGCGTCACTTACGGGCGGTTGATAGAGGCCGCGAGGACCGAGATCGAGCCTTATCGGAAGCGCTCCTGGGGAACGCGGACGCTCCGCAATTTCGTATTTAAGACGCTGCTGCCCAGCCGGTCCTGGCTGCAATTCGCAGGCAATATCCTGCGCGCGCAGCAGGCGCTGGGCTTAAAGGCGCCCGCATTTTTACCGCGGCTTCGCGAGCTGGAAAGCCTGGCGCCGAAGGCCGAGGCTCCCTTTTTCTTCGAGCAGATCGGCCGCGTTTTTCCTGCAATAGGCGAACGGCGATATCGCGTGGCGTTCATGGCCGGCTGCGTCGCCAACGTTGCTTTCGCGCGGCTGAACGAGGCAACGGTGCGCGTCCTGCAGATCAACGGCTGCGAAGTGACGATCCCCGAAAAGCAAACATGCTGCGGGGCGCTGCACGTCCATTCGGGGTTGCGCGACGATGCGCGCGCGCTGGCCAGGCGCAATATCGACGCTTGCGTTCGTGTAGACAGCGGCGTAGACAACGCCAAGAACTTCGATGCGATTTTGACGAACGCCGCCGGGTGTGGATCGACGCTCAAGGAATATCACGAACTGCTGGAGCATGATCCTTCTTATGCAGAACGCGCCCGTGAGTTTTCCTCGCACATGAAGGACGTGACGGAGTTTCTGGCTGAGATCGGCATTCGTCCCCCGGCGGGCGAAGTCCGCGAGACGGTCACGTACCAGGATTCGTGCCACCTGGCGCACGGCCAGGGCGTACGGTCCGCTCCGCGCGAACTGCTACGACAAGTTCCCGGGCTAACTTTCCGCGAAATGCCGCTGGCCGATGTGTGCTGCGGAAGCGCGGGAATCTATAACGTCGTGGAAACAGAAATGTCGATGCAGGTGCTCGCGTCAAAAATGAATTCTGTGAATGCGAGCAATGCGGGTCGCATCGCGACGGCAAATCCCGGATGCATGTTGCAGCTACAGGCGGGCGTGAAGCGGTTCGGACGCGGCCAGCGCGTCTCGCACGTTATTGAGATTCTGGACGAGGCTTACCGAAACGCAGGTGCATCAAAAGGTCCGGAAGCTGCTCGCCACGGCCGTAGCGGCCAAGGATAGAAGCCGCCCCATGCAGCGTGGCGCCGATCGCCATCCAGACCTGCCAGTGTGAAAAGAGTCCGTAGGCGCTGAATTCCGTCGCGAAACCCATATCGGAGGCCAGTCGCCATAGGCCGAGCAAATACACCATCAGCGCAGAGGGATAGAGCAGCGCGCTTGCGGCCAGCGCCGCCGCCGTGTTCTTTCTACGGTTGCGGACAATGGCACGGCCCTTGCGGAGTTTGACGCGGACTACCATTCGGGGGAGAACTTCTCTCTTTCTAGTTTAAACAATCGGCTCGGAATTGTTTTGCGCTTAGAGCGCCTCGGCGCGATGGGCCGCAGGAAAGATCTGACCAGGAAAGATCTGACAAGATAGATCTGATGAACGCGACGGCGGCCATGAAGAAGATTTCGCGGAATGACCTTAAACAGGACGTTACGCTCGATACGCTGGCCGCGGCAGCGGAGCGCCTCAGCAATTGGGGCAAGTGGGGACCGGACGATGAATGGGGCACGCTGAATCACATTACGCCAGCCGATATTGTGGCCGCCGCGGGTCTGGTGCGCCGGGGGAAAACCTTTTCGCTGGGGCTGGATTTCAATCAGGAGGGGCCTCAACTCACGGGCTGGGGAGGCCGCTTTAATCCGATTCACGTGATGCTCGCCACCGGTACAGATGCGGTCGCAGGGCGGCAGGATGACGGCAACTGCGCTACGCGGACGACATGGTGAGTATGCCTCTGCAATGCGGCACGCAGTGGGATGCGCTGGGCCACATCTTCTATGGCGAAAAAATGTGGAACGGCTACGATGCACGCCTGGTGGATTCCACGGGCGCCAAAAAGAATTCGATCGATAAGATGCGCGCGAAGATGATCGGCCGCGGCGTGTTACTCGATATCCCGCGATTTTTAGGCGGCGATTACCTGGAGGACGGCTACGGGATCGGCAGCGCCCAGCTTGATGCGTGCGCAAAGGCGCAGGGCGTGGAGATCCGGCGCGGCGATTTTGTGATCGTACGCACAGGGCAGATGGAGCAGCGGCTCGCCCAAAAGGATTGGGGGACGTACGCGGCGGGTCCGGCGCCGGGGCTGCGCTTTGAAACCTGCGAATGGATCCACGCCAAGCAGATCGCGGGTATCTGCGCCGACACTTGGGGCTGCGAAGTGCGCCCAAATGAAAGCACTATGGCATTTCAGCCATGGCATTGGATTGTGATTCCCATGATCGGCATCACCATGGGCGAGATTTTCTATCTCAAGGAACTGGCCGAAGACTGCGCCGCCGACCATGTATACGAATTCCTGTTTTGTGCGCCGCCTCTGCCGATCACCGGCGCCGTAGGATCGCCCATCAACCCAATGGCCGTGAAGTAAGCTGCCGCCGGCCGGGTAGCCTTCCCCTCGAATGTTCGGGGTGCTAAAGTAAACCCAAGATTGGACGAGTCGGAGTGGCCGCCTGAAGTGGGGTGGAGGCCTCCAAACCTTCTCGATCGCTAGCCAAGGAGATAGGGCGATGCGGATTTTGGGGATCGGGGCCACCGGCTTTATCGCGGTGGCGGGTTTGGGCCTGTGGTTCACGGGCCGGGATTTGAAGGGCCAGGATCTTATCGGAGAATCCTGGAAGCTGGAGGCGAAGGGCGATGGCGCGGCCGTGCGGGATCAGTTGCGCCGCAACGCAGAAACGCGCCCCAACGACCCCCTCGCGCTGGAAGCCTATGCCACGTTCCTGGATCGCCATCGCGACCCGGAGACGCGCGCTGTTTACCAAAAATTAAGCGACCTATTGGCACGTAACAACGCAACCGCGGGCGAACGCGCACGCGTGGCGCGCCGGTTGGCGACGCTCGATCTGATCGCGGGGGATCGCACAGCCGCGGCCCGTCACCTGGAGGAATATCACGAGGCAGGCGGCGCGGCGTTAACGCTCCCGGCCGCGGGATCCGCCGCCAAACAAGGCTACATTGAAATCCCGGGGCCGCTGCGTTCTTTTGCGCGCATGGCGGCCATCTCGCCGGACGCCGAACCCGCCGAAGTGCTGGCGGCGCTGGCGCACAACATCGTATTCAACGGCTATCCGGCGTCGCGCGGCGCAGAATCCCTGGAGCCCACCGAATACCTGAAGCTGGTGATGCGTTATCTGTCGCAGGCGCGCGAACTGGAAAAGCTCGCCGGCGTGAGTAAAACGCTGCGCATCGAGATGTGCGAATCGACGGCAGACCGGCGACCTGCTGCGCATCCTCGGATACCGCATGCGCGGCGGCTGCGGATCGGACGTGGTGCTTGAAACCGTGAACGCGTCGCGCGCGTTCCTCACCATCGACTCGGGCTTTCCGCTGTCGGATCTGGAAGAGGCGCTGCGCACCAACCGCCCGTTCACGCTGGATTATCATCCCACGCGCGTTCCCATCCTTTACGCGCCGGACTACTGGCAGTGCAGGATAAGGCCAAGAAGGAAAATGGCGAGTTTATCGATTACTTCCTGGGCGATCCGTCCCTGTGCCGTTTGTACTCCGCGCTTTCGGCGACTCGATCCCGATACCGCGGAGCAACTGCGCAAGGACATGCCCGCGCAAAAGGCCAAAGCGTTCGCGCATGTGCTGGATTTCTTCGGCGGCATGTTCGAGATTCGCGACGGCAAGGTCACCCGTTCCGGGCGGCGCGCGTCCGAAAAAGCGTGGGCCGATCTGGTAGGCGTGCCTCCCGAGCAAGGGCCCGCGTTCTTCGAGCGGCTGTTCGCGAAAGACGACGGGTGGCTGGCCGCTACTTCGATTCGCTGGCGCGCATCAACGGCCCGGTGCAGGACTATCTGACCGAGCCCGATCAGCTGAAGCGATTCTACGCGGCGATGCGCGGAAGGTCACCAGTCCTGGTCCGGCGCGGCCGGTGTTCCGGTCCAATACCGACATGCTGCTGCTGACCACGCGGTTGCGCCTGGATCCCGACGGCAAGCCGCATCTGCCGGGCGGCATCGACGTCTGGAAGAACCTGTTCGCGGAGAAGCCGGACGCCAAGTACGATGCCAAGCTGACCAAAGCCGCCCCGGCTGGAAGGATGCCGACGACGTGCTCGAAGCGCTGTTCGGCCTGTCGCGGAAAATGGCGGAAAATGAGCCGCTGAAGATTTTCATGGCGCTGACCGACATCGACCGCAACCGCGCCAAGCCGCTGGAAACCGCCACCGTGGACACGCTGGCGCGCAACTACCCGACGCTCGGCGCGCAGTACCCGCTGTTCGCCGAAGTTCCCACGGTGACGGATTCCACCATCCTGGCGTATCTGGACGCCGCGCGCGCCATCGCCCAGATTCGCAGGACATCGGCCTGCGCGCCGACGCCGCCGGCACCGCAGGCGCTGGCCGGTTCTGGCAGATCTTCGTGCGCCAGCAACATTCCGCGCCGGCCGACGCCGATAAGGCGCTGGCGATGTCATTGCTGGCCGTTCGCGAAAATTCAGAATGCCAGAGGATGTTTTCGACGCGGGCCAGAAGGGCGTCCGTGTGCTGCTGGAGGCGGCGCACGCGCCCGCACGGGCTCGCCGCAGGATCACATGCTGGATCTGCTGGCGGGATGCAGCCGACGCCAGGCGCCGGAGCTTTCCGACACGCACAGCAGATGATCTGCAGGACATGATCCGGATTTCGAAGCGCAGCGGCTGGTCTCGCTGACTACGATCTTCGACCTGGCGCGACAACCTGGAAGCGGCGGCCGCAGGACAGAAGCTGAACAGCGCCACGGCGGTCGCGACTGGCCGCGCGCATTTCGGAAATCCAACTGCCGCGCACCGTTCGATCACTGCTCGAGAGCGCACCGAAATGTCCGCCGGCTACTGGACCGAGCAGCACATCGACGACCAGCGCAAACTGAATCTGCGCGCGGCCATCGACAAGGCCGGCGCGACCCGCAAAAGCTGAGCGACCTTCGCGCGGCGCTGGCGCCGTCCTGCGCGACACGCTGGTGGGCTTCAACTACATGCACTACGCGCCCCCCGGCGCGCAGGTGCTGCACACCAATCCGCTGTTCGTGCGCAGCCACGATTTCTATCGGCAGTCCAGGATCGCCAGCACACCTGGAGCAACACCGAGGTTCTCGGCACCGGCTGGCCCGCCAACGCCGGCGGACGTCTGGTCGGATCGCTGGCGTCGCTGCCCTACGCGCTGGCGGAAGCCGAGCAGAACTTCCTGATTCCCTCGCGCGAGCAGGCGCTGATCTGGGGCGATCTGGTTCCGCAAATGATCCTGACGCGCGGTGATTCCGCGCTGGTGGAACGTCACGCCCGCGCAGACTCCACTGGGTGGGATTGCACATGGCGTACGCCGATCGCTGCTGGCGCAGGCGGCGTTGAACGCGGAGCGCGAGCGGCAGGTGATCGCCGCGCTGGAGCCATATGTTCCGCCGGCGCGCCTGCAGAAGTCGACGAACTGCTCGGCGCCGGGCGAGTCGCGGACGCGCTGGAGAACGTGTTGCCGTCGGAAATGTATCTGCTGGCGCGAGCAGCTGGCGCCGGCAGGATCGCGATTCGCCGCTGGCGCAGGAGATCCGGCGATTGGCGGCCGAAGCGCCCGACGAGCTCAGCGCCGAGGCGATTTCGCACGCGTTCGGAACGCCCAAGCCGACGCTCGCCAATTCCTATCAGCCTGGAACTGCTGAATCTGCGCACGTTCCCGACTCTGATGGGATACTCCAGCCGGATTCTGGCGGAGAGCTGGGAATCGAACCTGCTGTACTACGCCGCGCTGGCGGATGAAATCCATGTGCAGCCCGCGCAGTTGAACGTGCTGGTGCCGGAGCTGGACCCAGCAGACCGTGGAACATATTTTCGCCACGCACCTGGAAGACTGGCCGGCGCTGCTGCGCTCGCTGCGCCTGGTGGGCGACGATGTCCGGCAGAAGGCGCGCAAGCAGATGGTCGCAGGCGAAGTAACGAATTCGGAGGTGATCGACGCGGTGATTCGCAGACTTGGTCTCATCCTGCTGGTGGTGGCGCTGGCGGTGGCGCAGGACCGGCCCACGTTTCGCGTCAAAGTGGACATGGTGGTGCTCAGCTTCACCATCACCGATAACAAGGGCCACTACGTCAACGGCCTGAAGCCCAAGGATTTCCGGATCCTGGAAGACGGCATCCCGCAAAAGCTTTCGACCTTCGCCGAAGGCAACAAGCCGCCGGTGGAGGTCGCCGCCGACGGAACGTTCAAGCCGATTCGTGGTGGATTGCCGACGCCAGCCGGCACAAGTCGGAAAGCGCGCTCGGATGCGTTCGTCGGCACCAATGTGTTCGTGCTGTTCGACACCAGCAACTACATGTATCGCGGCTTCGTCTACGCCTCCGACGCGATCGCCGATTTCATCCGCGGCCTGGACCGCGCCGATTCGGTGGCCGTGTACACCTATCAGCCGCAATCTGACGCGCGCGGCGCCGCTGAGCAAGGAGCGCAACGACGCGATCTCCGGTCTGCGCGAACGCCGTGGCGGGCGACGATTCGGCGCTCTACAACGGCCTGCTGCTGACGCTGCGCGACGCGGCCAAGGTGCCGGGGCGCAAAGTGGTGATCGTGTTCTCGAACGGTCCCGACAACGCCAGCATGGTGGCGCCCGACGACGTCCGCGCGGTGGCCGAGGACGAAGGCATTCCGATTTACGTGATCTCCACCAACGAGAGTGAGCAAGGATCCCATTTCCTCCAACGTGTTCAAGCGCATCTCGACGCGCACCGGCGGAAAATCGTACTTCGCCAACAACTGGCAGAAGCAGGTGGAGGCGTTCGAGGCCATCCGCGAGGATCTGGGCAACTCCTACACCGTCACGTATTATCCGCAGCCGAATCCCAACGAAGGCTTCCGCAAGATCACCGTCGAGGTGGTGTCGGACGCCGGCAAGAAGTATCGCGTGCAGGCCCGCCCCGGATATCGCCCCAAGGGCGGATTTTAGGCCTATCCTCATCCATTCAACCGCGCACCAAACGCCGGATCCCGGCGTATCGCACCGCCGTGTGATCTGTGCCGCACCTATAAGATAGAAAAAGATCCAATGCCTGCCACAACCTATCAGATCGATACGGCTCATTCCCACGCCCAGTTCAAGGTCCGCCACATGATGATCGCCAATGTTGGCGGCGAATTCTCGAAGATGACCGGCACCGTGATTTTCGATCCGGAGAATCCGTCGGCTTCGGAAGTGAGCGCAACGATTGACGTCAGCACCATCAACACGCGCGAGGCGCAGCGCGACGAACACCTGAAGAGCAATGATTTTTTCGATGTGGCGCGCTATCCTTTGATGAAATTTGTCTCCCGGGATATTGTCGCCACCGGCCCGGAGAGCTTCGAAATGAACGGCGATCTCACCATTCGCGGCGTCACGCGTCCACTCGCGGTCACGGTGGAAGACCTCACGGCCGAGACCAAGGATCCATGGGGCAACCTGCGCCGCGGCGCCTGTGCTCGCGCCAAGTTTAGCCGCAAAAGTTTTGGCCTGGCATGGAACGTCGCGCTGGAGGCCGGCGGCTTCTTAGTCGGCGACGAGGTCGAAATCACGATCGACGTCGAATTGATCCGGCAAACGCCTCAGGAATCTACCTCAGATGCGCACGCCTTAAAAGATGCGCACGCCTTAAAGCCGGAGGAGATACCCGGCCAGCAGGTCCTTTAGCTCTTCGATCACTTCGGCGCGATCCTTCGCGTTCGGCTGTGTATAGGCAAAGGCGATCAGGCGGTCCCCCACCTCCGCCGCGATGCGAATCCGTCGCTGCAACCGCTTGCTCGGCTTCATGCCGAACTTCTTCACCAGCAGGTCCTGCAAAATGCCGCCGGGACCGGTTTCGGGATTCGACTGGTCTTCCCTGGTTCGCTCGCTGATGTGACGCCCCAGCGCCAGTTCGCGAAAATGCGGACGGCTATCGAGGAAAGCGAGATAGGCATCCAGAATCGCGATCGAGCGATTTGCGCGGCGTGAACAACAACTGGCGTGCATTCACTGTCTTTTCGATCTGGTCGCGAAATTCGGCAAGCTCGCGCACGGCGATGGCGTCGAAAATTTCCTGTTTGTCGTAGTAGAAGCGGTAGAGCGCGCCTACCGAAAGCCCGGCCGCTTCGGCGATGCGGCTGGTGGTGATCTGCTCAAACGGCACACGGCCGAGCAAAGACGACGCGCCGTCGAGGACGGTCTTCACGGTTTCGCTGCTGCGTGCCTGTTGCGGCGCGCGACGGGCCGAGGGCGTGGTCATAGATCCTCTTCAGTCTGCCAGGAACGAAACGCGAATGCGAGTTCGCATTCGCATTTCCGGTCCTGTATTATAGGAGATATGCCCATCCCGGTGTCGCAGATGTGGACGGTCGCCAGCTACGTCCTGAAGCAGAAGCTGAAAGGGCGCCGCCAGTATCCTCTGGTCCTGATGCTGGAGCCGCTGTACCGCTGCAACCTCGCCTGCGCGGGATGCGGCAAAATCCAGTATCCCGGCCATGTCCTGAAACAGATGCTGACGCCGGAAGAGTGCTTCCAGGCCGTCGACGAATCCGGCGTGCCGACGGTCGCGATCCCGGGCGGCGAACCGCTTGCTGCATCCGCAGATTGACGAAATCGTCGCGGGCCTGGTGGCGCGCAAGAAATACGTCTACATGTGCACCAACGCGCTGTTGCTGCACGAAAAACTGCACCTCTTTACCCCGAGCAAGTACCTGACTTTTTCCGTTCACATGGACGGCGACAAAGGACCATCACGATCTTTCCGTCTGCAAAGAAGGCGGCTACGAGATCGCGCTCGAGGCGATCAAGGAAGCCGTGAAGCGTGGCTTTCGCGTCACCACCAATACGACGCTTTTCGACGGCGTGGACACGCAAATCGGTGCGCCAGTTCTTCACCGAGATGATGGACGCGGGCGTCGAAGGCATGATGATTTCGCCCGGCTACTCCTACGACAAGGCGCCGGATCAGCAGCACTTCACCGGACGCGAGCGCAATCAGGCGATGTTCCGCAAGCTGCTCTCGAATCGCGATCCGAAGCTGGCGCTTCAACATGTCGACGCTGTTTCTGGAATTCCTGATGGGCAAGCGCAACCTCGAATGCACGCCTTGGGGTATGCCCGCGTACAGCATTTTTGGCTGGCAGAAGCCGTGCTATTTGCAGCAGGACGGCTATGCCGATACTTACCAGGAGCTGCTCGATTCCACCGACTGGAGCAAGTACGGCTACGAGTCAGGTAATCCGAAGTGCGCCAACTGCATGCTGCATTCGGGTTATGAAGCCACCGCCGTGCACTATACGTTCACGGTTCCCGGCATCGTCGCGACCGTGAAATCGATGCTCTTCCCCGCGTACAAAGACGAGGAAGCTCGGGACATGATCGAGCAGGAAAAGCCCGTTTCGCCGCTGGTGCAGATCGACCTCGGCGCACTGGGCAAATCCGAGACGCTGCAAGGGCATGCCGCCGCGGGCGCCGAACTTGCCGAGGGTGTCGAACAGGCGTTCGATTATCGCGGTGACGTGACCATCAGGCTCAAGTCGGGCGATCAAATCGAAGGATACGTTTACGATCGGCAGGGCTCGCCGAAGTCAGGCGTGGCGAAGCTGCGCTTGATGCTCAAGAATGAAGGCCGCAAGGTCACGGTTGCTCAGAACGAGATCGAGGAACTGAGCTTCACTGGTCGCGATATGGCGGATGGCAAGAGTTTCGAGGCGTGGATCAAGAAATACGCCGCGAAAAAAGCCGCGGGCGAAACGAATATCGAACTTGTGCCGGAAGCACTGGATTAACCGCCCACTTCCGAGGGCGCGGGCAACTCGACGGGCTCGGCGATCATACTCATCCCGTAGCGCGGACGCAAAGTAATCACGGCCCTGGTCGCGATCTGCTGGCCGTACACCAGCCGCATCTTCCATCGCTGCGCCAGCGTCGCGAGCACTAGCACTCCTTCAGTCCATGCAAAACGCTCGCCGATGCACACGCGCGCCCCGCCGCCGAACGGATAATACGCGAATTTGGGCAGCGTTTCGGCAATCTCCGGCCGCCAGCGATCGGGATCGAACTTTTCCGGATCCGCGAACCAGCGCGCGTCGCGATGCGAAACCCATGGGCTGAGCAGCAGGATCGAGTCAGCGGGAATTCGATACTCGCCGATCGTATATTCTTGTTTGGCTTTGCGTCCGATCGCCCACGCCGGCGGATACAAACGCAGCGCCTCCGAAAATACACCCGTCGTATACGCGAGCCTTGGCACATCTTCGAACTGCGGAAGCCGCCCGGCCAGCACTTCGTCCAATTCCGCGTGCAGTTTCGCTTCTGCTTCCGGATTTTGCGACAGCAGATACCAGGACCAGATCAACGCGTTGGCCGTGGTCTCGTGCCCGGCGATCAGCAGCGTGAGCGCTTCATCGCGCACCTGCGTGTCCGTCATGCCGTGGCGATCTTCATCCCGGGCCAGCAGCAACATCGACAACAAATCGCCTTCATCGCGGCCGCTGGCGCGGCGCTCGGCAATTAAGTCATAGATCACTTTGTCCAAAACCGCGCGCGACTTCTCGAAGCGGCGCACGGCGGGCAGCGGCAGCTTTTGGAGCCAATCCGCGAACGGCATCATGAGCGTGTCGAACAAATCAAAGATCGTCGTCATCGCTTGCCCAATGCCTTCGGCGTCGGAAGAGATGTCCGTACTGAACAGCGTTCGTCCAACGATCGCCAGCGTAAGATGCAGCATTTCCCGGGCAAGATCGAGCTGCGCACCAGGCTGCCATTGTTCCCGCGCGCGAGCGGCGCAGGCGACCATCTCCGATCCATAATGCGCCATGCGATCGCGATGGAATGCAGGCTGCACCAGTCGGCGCTGGCGCGTGTGGGCTTCCCCTTCGCTGGTCAGCAATCCTTCGCCCAGCAAACGCTTCGCGCGTTGCAACACGCGGCTCTTCAGAAAATTTGACTGATGCGTCACCAGAATGTCGCGAATCCACTCGGGACGATTGACCAGATAGGCATTCTGGCGCGCCAAAGGCAGGTAGACCAGGTCGCCGTACTGCCGCGCACTGCGCAGAAGAAACGCGGGAGGGTCTTTACGAAACTCCGACAGAATGCCAAACAGCGGATTTTTGGACTTGGGTCCGGGGGGACGCACAAAGCCGGCGCTCACACTACCCATTGTATTTTGACCATTGAGTGTTTCGCGCAAGGCGTGTATGATTTCTTCAGCCCTTCAGCCTGCCTAATGGGCATATAAGAAAGGAGACGCTGCCATGGCGAGCTCTGTTCCCCCCAATTTTCCTCCTCAATCACAACCGCCCTTCCCGCCTCCTCAGCAGTTGCCCCCAGGCAAGAAGCCGAACATTCTGATTTGGATTCTCGGTGGGATTGTGGTGCTGGGGCTCGGCGTCACGATGATGTGCGGCATCGGCGGCTATTTCTTGCTGCATAAGGCGAAGGAGTCCGGGTTCGACAGCACGCTGCTTTCGAAGAATCCGGTCTACGCGGCGGCCAAAATGGCGGCAACGCTGAACAAGGATGTCGACGTACTTTCCACCGACGACGGCACGGGAACGTTGAAGGTGCGAGACAAAAACACCGGCAAAACGACCACGATGCGCTTCGACGCTGCGCAGAAACGCATGGTGGTGACCGACGAAGACGGCAAGCAATCCAGCATCAGCATCACGGGCGAGGGCGACAAGACCGCGTTGAACGTTCAATCAGCGGATGGAACCGCGAAGTTTAGCGCGGGCGGAGCCGATGCGCAGATACCGGCATGGGTGCCCGTTTATCCTGGCGCCGTGGCCAAGGGAACGTTTTCTTCGGAAGCGAAGGGATCGAAGCAGAGCGTCTTCCAGGTCACGACGAAAGACGCCCCGAACAAGGTCTTCGAGTATTATCAAGGTGCGTTGAAAACGTCCGGCTTCGACGTCAAACAGGCGTTTAACAGCCCAACCGGCGGGATGCTCATCGGCGAGAGCGGGAATCGGACGCTGACGGTCACGGTGGGGGCATCCGGCAGCGAAACGACGGCAAGTCTGGTGGCCGTCGAAAAAGAATAGCCAAGGAATAAGCTGAATAAATTTCCGCTCAAAGACTGACGAGCATGGCCGATAAGGCTGGCCAGGAGTTGTTAAGCACTAGGAGTTAAAAACATGATCAGCCCAGTCAGCCATTCCCCGGCCAACAACCATACGCCAAGTCAATCCACCCAGAATCAGGCGTCTCCGCAGAAGCCTCAGCCGAAAGAGGACACAGTGCAGATCAGCGATGCCGCCAAAGCGGCTTCCGACGGCGCCGATCAGGGTTCCGATTCCCACTAAGCGGCCGGGCCATCCTTCAGACGGTCCCTCAGACGATCCCTCCGACGATCCTCCATCGGGCGCGGGAACTCCCGAATGCGTTGAGCGCCGAAAGGCCCGCGCCCTTTCTCTTTGCTACGATGAGTCGGCGTGGACTCCTCGGGTATTCCTTTCTCTTCGCGTTTTCATTGGGACTCGCAACCCAATCCATTAACGGAACTGCTCGGCGAAAAACGGCGTGCGAAGGTGCGCGTCCTCGATCTGACGGAGTCGAATCCCACACATGCCGGGTTCGCGTATCCGGAGGAGGAAATCCTACGAGCGATCTCCGATCCTCGCGCATTGTGCTACGATCCCGATCCACGCGGAATGCTTTCGGCCCGTGAGGCGGTCTCCCGATACTATGCGGCGCGCGGCGTGGATGCCGATCCATCGCGAATCATTCTCACCGCCAGCACCAGCGAAGCCTATACCTACCTGTTCAAGCTGCTCATGAACCCCGGCGATGAGGTGCTGGTTCCCCGCCCTTCTTATCCTCTTTTCGAATATCTGGCCGCGATCGAATCCGTGGTTGTACGTCAATACCCGTTGCGTTACGACGGAGCCTGGCACATCGACTTTGCGGCGCTGGAAGCGGCCGCCGGACCGCGTACCCGTGCGATTGCCATCGTCAATCCAAACAATCCGACGGGCTCATACATGAAGAAAGACGAATGGTCGCGGCTGAAGCAGTGGGCTGCGACGCGAAACCTGGCGATCCTCTCCGACGAAGTATTCTCCGACTTCGCGTTTGCGTCCGACGCCGCGAGAGTCGCGACATTGGCCGGAGAAACGGGCGGCTCGCTGGTGTTCGCCATGAGTGGACTTTCAAAGATCGCAGGCCTGCCGCAGATGAAACTCGGCTGGATCGTGGCGGGCGGACGGGATCATGCGCGCGCGGTCGAGGGACTGGAGTGGATCGCCGATACGTTTCTTTCCGTCGCGACGCCCGTGCAACTCGGCATGGAACGGTTGCTCGCCGCCACCGAACCCGTCCGCATGCAGATTCGCGAACGAACGGCGGCGAATTTCCGCGTGGCCAGGGAAATATTCGGTTTGAGCTCGTCATGCCGGATCCTCGCCGCGGAGGGCGGCTGGAACATCGTCATCCACGTGCCGGGGACCCGCAGTGAAGAGGAGTGGGCGCTGGGTCTCCTTCGCGACGCCGATGTCTACGTTCAGCCGGGCTTTTTTTACGATTTCGAATCGGAGGCGTACCTGGTCGTCAGCCTTCTAACAGAGCCGGCCGCTTTCCGGGAGGGCTTGCACCGGTTCTCCCGATACGTCGATGCGTGACGAAAGCTCGATGCGCAACGAAAGAAGGTCCGGCGGCAGCCAAAGGACTGAAGTCCGGGGAACATACAGCCGATAGTACTCGGGGATGGCATATGGCCCGCGCTAAGAAAAAAATCGTAGAGGTCGGACGAGGCGTACCTCGCTTCGAGGCCCGTGTACAGGGCTGGAACGGAGAACTTTATGCTGCATAGAGTGGCAGGCATTGTTCTGACAGGGACGGTTCTGGCCGTGCTGTGCACGGTGTGCGTCGGTTGTGGTGGCGAGTTTGACGAGACCAAAATCCACAACGCAGCGGAACATACGCCCTTCCATTTGGATAGTGAGGAAGCGAGCCTGACGCAGCAGGAACTCGATTGTGGGGTCGACAAAGACCTGTGGGAACCACCGGTCCAGGTTTCAGATCGTTCCGTTGCCCGGTTGAATCAGTCGGGGCGCGATCTGGGCTTTAGCGACGATGTTTCCGTCGGCGAGCCCGGTTACATCAATCCGTATGTGCAACTGCGCGGCGATTTCAACGTCCGGGTGCTGGCGATTACCGAAACGAAGGACGGTCCGGGTCAGAACTTCAAAACCGTTACCGGAGGGCTCGCCGTGAAGATTCCGCATCCCTGTTTCACGGACGATCTGCCTTTGATGGGAGTTCATAAGGGTCAGTTCAACGCCGGCAATCCCGTGGCGATGGTGTTTGGCTTCGAGAACGACGACTGGCATTTGGATCATCTGACACACTAGTCCAGCGAATGCTGCTGCCGGAATTTACCGGTTTGTTTTTCGGAGTGCCGTCGCTGCTCGGTTGGGCAGGACCCCGGATCCCCGGCGTTCGCGGCGCTATCGGCCCTAAGCATTCCGCGTTTTTTCTTCCTAACGGCGTATCGGATTTCGATCGACACGCGCTCTGGGGCGTTTTCACCATCGGTTTGGGAACTTTCTTCTACCAGGGTCCGATACCGAAGTTGTGACAAGCTCGATTGATGGTGGTCCGCGAATGGTAGAATATTCGTTTCCGCTCCAGAAACAGGGTCGTGCTGCGCGGCGGGATCAAAACGGATTAATTTGGAATAAGAACGAAGGAGAATCATGGCTGTTACTGGTGCGGGTCTAGAAGGCATCATCGCGACAGATTCAACGATATGCTTTATCGATGGGGATGCGGGCATCCTCAGCTATCAGGGCTACCGGATTGAAACGCTAGCCGAGAACGCGAAGTTCGAAGAAGTCATCTTCCTTTTGTGGAATGGCCGACTGCCGAAACAGTCGGAATTGGACGCATTAAAGGCCGCACTGGTTGCCAATCGCGACCTTCCGGCGCCGGTGGAAGCTTTCCTCGGGGGCGTGCCCAAAGGCTCCGGACCGATGCACGTGCTGCGTACGGCCGTATCGATGCTGGCGCTGTACGATCCGTTGATCAACGACAATTCGATCGAGGCTAACGAAAAGAAGGCCGTGAAACTGATGGCGCAAACCGCCACCATCGTCACCAGCTTTAACCGCCTCCGCAACGGCCAGAAAGTGGTCCCGGGCGATCCCAAGCTGGATTTCGCCGGAAACTTCCTCTACACGCTCACCGGCAAAAAGCCCGATGCGATCATGGAAAAAACGTTCGACATCGCGCTCACGCTGCACGCCGAGCACGAATTGAACGCATCCACCTTCGCCGCGCGCGTCACGGCAGCTACGCTCTCCGACATCTACTCATCCATCACCAGCGGCATCGGCGCGCTGCGCGGCCCGCTGCACGGCGGCGCGAACGAAGAGGTCATCAAGATCCTGCTGGAAGTGAAGAACGCCGACGAAGCACTGGCGATGATCAAAGACAAGCTCGACAAGAAGATCAAGATTCCGGGCTTCGGACATCGCGTGTATCACACCACGGATCCGCGCGCCGCGGCACTCCAGGGCATGGCGAAGAGCCTCGGCGAGAGCACCGGGAACCAGAACCTGTACGAGATCTCGAAGCAGATCGAAAAGTACATCAACGAGAACAAGAAGCTGAACGCCAACGTCGATTTCTACTCGGCGTCCACGTATTATTCGCTGGGCATCCCGGTGGATCTGTTCACGCCGATCTTCGCCGTCAGCCGCATGTCCGGCTGGACGGCGCACGTGCTGGAGCAATATCGCAACAACCGCCTGATCCGTCCGCGCGCGGACTACAAGGGCGCCACGCCTGGCCAGGCGTGGGTGCCAGTCGAAAAGCGATAAGCCAAACGTCGCAGCCGAATTTAGGAGAATGAGGGGACAGGCCACTGTCCCCTTTTCCACATGTACGATCTTTCTTTCTTTCGCAATAACCTCGACGCGATTGCCAAGCGCTTGGCCGATCGCGGGTTCACGCTCGACGTGGAGGCCTATCGCAAGCTCGACGCCGAACGTCGCGTGGCCTTGACCGAATCCGAGCAGTTAAAAGCGCAGAAGCAACGCCGAATCGATGGAGATCGGCAAGCTCAAAGAAAGCCGGGGAGGATACCACGGAGCGCCAGCAAAAAGTGCGCGAAATGGGGGAGCGCGCGCGCCGCGCTCGAAACGCGCGCCACGCGAACTGGATGAGCAATATAAGGGACTGTTGGCGGGTGTCCCGAACACGCCGCACGAATCCGTGCCGACCGGCAAAAGCGCCGACGACAACGTCGAGGTCCGCCGCTGGGGCACGCCGCCCGCCTTCGCTTTCGATCCGAAACCTCATTGGGATTTGGGACCGCAGCTCGGCATTCTGGATTTCGACCGCGCCGCGAAAATCACAGGCGCGCGATTTGCCGTCTACATGGGCCTCGGCGCGAAGCTCGAGCGCGCCCTGATCAACTTCATGCTGGACGTCCACACCCAGCATCACGGCTATACCGAAGTGCTGCCGCCGTTCATGGCGAATAGCGATAGCTTCTACGGCACCGGCCAACTGCCCAAGTTCAAAGAGGATCTGTTTCATCTGGAAGGCACCGACTATTATCTGGTGCCCACGGCCGAGGTTCCGGTAACGAATCTGCATCGCGACGAAACGCTGGATCTGGATGCGCTGCCCGTCAAATATTGCGCCTACACGCCCTGCTTTCGCAGCGAGGCGGGTTCTTACGGGCGCGATGTGCGCGGCATTATCCGCCAGCATCAGTTCCAGAAAGTGGAGCTCGTGAAATTCGCGCGCCCGGAAACGAGCTATGACGAATTGGAATCGCTGACGCGCGACGCCGAAGATATTTTGCAAAGGCTCGGCCTGGCATACCGCACGGTCGTCCTCTGCACCGGCGACATGGGCGCAAGCTCGGCCAAAACCTACGACATCGAAGTGTGGTTGCCGGGGCAGAACGAGTACAAGGAAATTTCGTCCTGCTCGAATTTCGAGGCGTTTCAGGCGCGCCGGGCTTCCATCCGGGCGAAATCGGGCAAGGGCAAAGCCGAGTTCGTCCACACGCTAAACGGCAGCGGCCTGGCGGTGGGGCGCACGTGGCTCGCCATCGTCGAGAATTTCCAGCAGGCCGATGGCAGCATCGTGGTGCCCGAGGCTTTGCGCCCCTACCTAGGGACCGACGTCATCCGCGGCGTTCGCTAGCCACCCGTTCGCCAGCTCGCTAGCCCGCGATTCGGCGGCCTGTAACCATAGGATTCCGCCCATTTTTCAACCGCCGCCGGGTGCGGATAACGTTCGCCCTGAAACCTCATTTCTGCGGCGATTCTTCAAGTTAGCTTCTTCCGCGTCCATTCCGTGCCTGCTCACTTTCTACACTGCGGGCGACGGGAGGCAAGTGCATGAGTTTTAAGCGAGTGGCGATTCTGATGGCGGCGGTGGCCGCCGGGGCGATGGCGCAACCGGCGCTGACCACAATCCAGGACACGTTGTACCGCGCCGATGGGACGCGTTTCAACGGGAACCTGGTGATCCAATGGAACAGCTTTCAGGCTGGAGATTTATCCAACATCGCCACGGCGAACCTGACGCTACCCATCGTCAACGGCGTCCTGAAGGTGAAGCTGGTGCCGACGACGACGGCCAGTGCCGGCGCGCAATATCAAGTTACGTACAACAACAAGGCGGGCATGCTGTTCACCCAGTTCTGGGCCGTGCCGCCCAGCACGATGACGTTGCGCGTCCGCGACGTGCTGCTATCCACGGGCACGGTTGTAGGCGGCGGCACCGGTCCTGGCTCTGTTACTGGCGCGCCGGCCCAGATCGGCGATATCACGGGCCTCGCGAATGCGTTGGCCATCCGGCCGACGGAAGGCGCGGGCTTCGCGATTGGCAGGACTGCGGTCATCAACCAGGCGGGAATGATCGAAGGCGCGGCCGGAAGCGCCGGAGATTGCGTTCGCGTCGATGGGACATCGGGATCGTGCGGCGGAAACCTGCTGACGAACTTTGTGTACTCCGACAAAGAAACATTGACCGGCACGTTGGACGGATTGAATACGCTGTTCACGCTGCAGAATCAGCCTTCGCCCGTTAACAGTCTGTCGATCTATCGCAACGGCATTTTGCTTTCCGCCGGAACGGACTACAGCCTCGCAGGCAGTACGATCACCTTCTTCCTCGGCTCCATTCCACAACCCGGCGACACCCTGTCTGCAAGCTACCGCTACTCGGACCCATCGAATCCGCTGAGCACCTTGGCATCGCCGCAAGTGGTGTGCAGCAGTGCCGGTTCTTCCACCAGTGCCATCACGGCGACATCGCTAGGCACCTGCACCCTTGCCGGAGGCCTGCTGCATACGGGCGACCGCATCGACGTAAGCTTCGATTACACGCACACCGGGACTGCTACCGGATTCACTCCGTCCATCACCTGGGGAGCCACCTCAGCGCTTTCGCGCAACGCCGTTGCGACGGAGACCGGCGTCTCGGGCCGTCTTTCCTTCTCCATCGGCACCGCCACTCAGTCTTTCGGTACCCAAAGTTGGGGAAACACCTTAGCTTTCGCTACGACCGTAGGCGGCGCGACGGAAAACTCCACCGTAAATCTGACCATCGCGTTCAAAGCAGCCATGGCCGCCACAACTTCCGATACAGTTGTCCTAAGTAATTTCACCGTGACGAGGTATCCCGCGCAGGCAAACCCGTAGAGGCTAAGTACTAAAAAATAAGAAGGTTCCTGAGGGTTGGCTACGGTAATATATCACTTGCTGTTTTCCAAAACTTAGCGCAATCTATTGATGAAGCTGGACCGGGCTGGACAAAGAGCCAGACAAAGAAAGCGACACAGCGAGGTTTTGCGCATGATGCCATATTGGAAAGCAGCAGTGATGAAGTGGTTCGCGAATCAATCGGGACAGGACATGGTGGAGTATGCCCTTGTCGCTGGATTCGTCGCGGTCGCTGCGGGCGCGATTTTCCCGGCTACGCTCCTGCCTGACATCAGCATGCTCTATTCGCGGCTGGACATCTACCTGTCGGCGTCGGCATCGCAAGGCAGCTAAGTTCATCCTCTCGCGCGGCGGCGCATCTTGCCGCCCGCGTCGCGGGCCTCACTCGTGCTTCTGCCGGGACCCGGAATCATTCCACCGGCTTCTTCATATTGAATCGATCATTTTAAATCTTGAATCGATCATTCTGCATCTATCGTTGACTCCGGCGCCGAACTGATTGGCGGCGCCCTCCCCGTTCGCGGCGCGCCCCCGGCTTGGCATCTTTTTTATCTCGCCGTGATACCTCCCTTATCTCTTTAAAAACAGCACGTTACGACGCAAATAGCGAAATTAAAAAAAAGCGAAAACGGAGTAAGGCCCGGCTGCGTCGAACTATGCAGACTGTTTCAGGATCCCGGGGCGAATGTGGCGCCCAGTCGCAGCCAGCGTAGGGTTAAGACCGTGATAACCTGAGAAAAGCGCCGATTTCACGATGGCCGAAATTCTTCCCTCCATCCTCTCCGCCGACTTCGCCCGCCTGGGTGAGCAGGTGGCTTCCGTCGAAGCCGCCGGCTGCCGTATGCTGCATGTCGACATCATGGACGGGCATTTCGTTCCCAACCTGACTATCGGACCTCCCGTTGTGAAGTCGCTGCGGAGAGTGACGCACCTCACGCTCGATGTCCACCTGATGATCACCGATCCGGACCGCTACGCCCCTCTGTTCATCGAGGCGGGAGCGAATCAGGTATCCGTCCATCAGGAAGTGTGCCCGCACCTGGACCGGACGCTGCGCATGATTCAAGGCGAGGGTGCAAAGGCCGGCGTGGTGTTGAATCCTTCGACGCCTGTATCAACTTTAGAGGACGTCATCGGCGTGGCGGATTATGTTCTGGTGATGAGCGTAAATCCTGGCTTCGGCGGCCAGAAATTTATCCCCTACGCGCTCGACAAAGTGCGCAAGCTGGTAGCGATGCGCCGCGACCGCGGTTTGGCGTTTCCCATCGAGATCGACGGCGGCGTCACCATCGATAACATCGGAGAGATTGTTCGTGCCGGAGTGGATTGGGTAGTTGCGGGATCCTCGGTTTACGGCGAGGGCCATCCCTTGGAATCGTTTCGCGGCCTGGAGCGCGAGGCCAACGCAGCGTTAAGCGTTCGGGTATAGTCATAAGGAACTGCATTCTATGGATTCAAACAGGACATCTTCGATCGCGGGCCGATGGGCCATGGCGGGAACCGCCGTTTTAATGGCGGCGCTCTTGGCCGCCTCCTGCGGATTTAAACGCAAAGCGTACGAAAATCCGATTACCAAGGACACGCAGCAGCCCGACAAAGTGCTCTACGACAAAGCCATGAAAGACATCGAGCACGGCCGCTACGAGACGGCCCGTCTCACGCTGAACACGCTGATCAACACCTACGACTCCAGCGAATTTCTGGCCAAGGCCAAGCTCGCGATCGCCGATAGCTGGTACCGGCAGGCCGGCACCGAGGGCTACGCGCAGGCCGAGGCCGAATACAAGGACTTCATCCTGTTCTATCCCGACCATGGAAGAAGCGGCGGAGTCGCAGTCGCGCATTTGCGAGATCCACTTCGACGAGATGGACAAAGCGGATCGCGATCCGAACAACGCCCTGCGTGCCGAGCAGGAATGCCGCCAGTTACTGACGCAGTTCCCCAATTCAAAGTATGCCCGCGGCGCCGAGCAGCGCCTGCGCGAGATCCAGGAAGTGCTGGCCGAGGCTGAAATGGTGGCCGGCGATTTCTATCACCACAAGGGCGCCTTCGCCGCCTCCGCCAACCGGCTGGGCGGATTGGTGAATCAATATCCGTTGTACAGCAAAGCGGCCGACGCGCTATGGGAAGAGGGCGATTCCTACTCCCACATGGGTCCGCGATTCCGCCAGAACGCAGCCGACGCCTATTCGAAAATTGTTCGCGACTACCCGTTGAGCTCCTACGCGGAGCTGGCGAAAAAGAAATTGCAGGAGATGGAAATCGCCGTTCCGGAAGCCGATCCCGCCGCGATCGCTCGCATGAAATACGAAGCCGCCAATCACGTGGACCCCAGCTGGAAGCAGCGGGCCCTCATGCCTCTCCGTCGCGGTCCCGACGTGACTTCGGCGGCGAAGGCCGGCCAGCCCACCATGGATCCTCCCAAGCGGGAAATCCCGGCTACTATTCCCAAGGTTGCCGATGCCGCGGGATTCCAGGGCGACGTGACCGTGGCCCCCGTTACAGGCTCGTCAGCGCTCGATACCCAACCGGACGCGCGTACCGGTGCGGCTCCCACTGGCGCGGCTCCCGCCAGCACGGCTCCCGGGGGCCCAAGCACGGGCGACGCGAACAAGAAGTAGCGCCCGCAAAAAAAACAGACCCACATGAGCGCGATTCTATTAGCGGATGGAAGTCCGCACGCGCGCCGCATGGGTGAAAAAATCCTCGAAGACGAAGGCTACGACGTGGTCTGCGCCATCGACGGCAAGGCCGCGCTGAAACTGCTGGCCGATATCGACCCCGATTTGCTGATCGCCGAGGCATCGCTCGCCGGATGCAGCGGCTTTGAACTCTGCCGGCAGATGAAGAGCCACCGCCGTCACGCACGCGTCATCCTCACGGCGGGTGTGCTCGAACCGCTCGACACCGAAACCGGCCGCCTGGCGGGATGCGATGCGATGATCCGCAAGCCGTTCGAGGCCACGGCATTTCTGGAACTGGTGCGGCAGCAGGTGGCCGAAGCGCAAAGGGCGCGCCTGCCCGTGGCGGCTTCCGCGACGGCGGTGCGAGCCGAAGTGGCTCGCCAGTTAGAGGCCGCTCTTCCGAAATTGGTGCGCGAGATCACGGACAAGGTTCTGCTCGCCATGCGCGGCCGGTAACCATGAACCTGCGCCGCTACGCTTTAATATTTCTCTTTGGTCTTTCCCTTTACGCGCAATCCCACGCGATCGCATTCGTCGACGTGACGGTTGTCCCGATGGATAGCAATCGCCTGCTTCCCCATTCGACGGTCATAATCACGAACGGTCAAATCGCCGCCGTCGACAGTGCACGGAAGATTCGCATTCCGAAAGGCGCTGAAAAGATCGACGGCCACGGAAAGTTTCTCATGCCGGGACTCGCGGACATGCACGTGCATTTGAACGCGCGCGCGGCACCGCAGGCCTTGCTGCCAAACGAAGATTTCGCAACACTGTTCCTCGCGAACGGCGTGACAACCGTGCGCAACATGTGGGGCAATCCGGACGTGCTGGCTTTCCGTAAAGCGATCGATGAAGGCAAGATCGTCGGGCCGCACATCTACACCACGGGCCCCATCACGGACGGAAATCCTCCCTCGGGACCGTTGATGCGAGTTGTGGAAACGGCTAAACAAGCTGACGATGCCGTAGCTGACGACAAACAGGACGGCTACGACGGTGTCAAAGTTTACAATCACCTTTCTCCCGAAGCTTATGATGCGATCGTCGCCACCGCTCGGCGCGTAGGCCTGCCCGTGTACGGCCACGTCCCTGACAAGGTAGGCATTGAAAAAGTTTTAGAGGCGCGCCAGGATTCAATCGAACACGTCTATGGATATCTCGACGCTTTAGACCGCGATCCATCTCCTGGCAAAATGGCCGAGCTCGTGTCGAAAACCGTGCGAGCAGGAACTTGGAATTGCGTCACACTTGTCTTTTACCAGGGAGCTGTTCCCCCCAGCGAGGGCGCGCGTTTGGAAGCCAGGCCTTCCATGCGTTATCTGCCTGAAGCTCTTCTTGCCTCATGGACCGGAAACCGACAGCTCGCCTCGTTGACGCCCGATCAATTTAGCCGCATCCGCCTCTACAACGAAAAAAGAAATGACGTCGTCAGAGCTTTGCACCGCGGCGGAGCGAAAATCCTGGTTGGCACTGATACGCCCATGCCATACGTTGTGCCGGGATTCGCAGTCCATGAGGAACTGCGCAACCTGGTAAACCTTGGCTTCACTCCCTACGAAGCGCTTCGCGCCGCGACCAGCGACGCCGCCGAGTTCATGCACAGCCAGAATCAGTGGGGTACGATTCGCAGCGGGGCGCGCGCAGATCTAATTCTCGTGGAGGCAAATCCGCTCGACGATGTCGCTAATGTCAGCCGGATTGCGGGCGTGGCCGTAGCGGGCCGTTGGATTCCGAAGATTGAGTTGAACGCGTCTCTGGATCGGCTGGCCGCATCGTACACGCGGCAATAAGTCGCAATCAGATTCGCCACGCGCGTTCAGACGTGCGAAATTAGAAAAAGCCACTATTTATGCCAGATAACACTTTCGATATTGTCTCCAAAATCGAATTGCCCGAAGTCAGCAATGCCGTGCAACAGGCGGTGAAGGAAGTCCAGCAGCGTTACGATCTCAAGGATTCCAAATCGTCCATTGAGCTGAACGAAAAGGACAACAAGCTGATCCTTGCCAGCCGCGACGAATTCAGCCTGCGCGCCGTCACCGATATCCTGCAAAGCAAGCTGGTGAAGCGCAAGGTGCCGCTGAAAGGCTTGTCGTTCGGCACCATCACGCCGGCCGCTTCGTCCAGCGTGCGCCAGGAAGTGACGCTGCAGCAGGGTATCCCGACCGAAAAGGCGAAGGATATCGTCAAGCTGATCAAAGACAGCAAGCTCAAGGTGCAGGCCTCCATTCAAAGCGATTTGGTGCGCGTCGCCGGCAAGGATCGCGACACGCTGCAGGAAGTGCTCGCACTGCTTCGCGGCCACGACTTCGGCATCGATCTGCAGTTCACCAATTACCGGAGTAACTAGAATCACCGGCCCGCTGGGCGGAGCACCCGTGTCCCAGGGGCCGAAGACCCCGAAAGAACAACCCGGAGTCCCCAAAAAGAACGAATGCCTCGGAAGATTGAGAGCCTGTTTGTAGCCGGTCCGGCGGGCAAGCTGGAAGCCCTGCTCGAAGAGCCCGAGGACGCCGCACCTCGCGCCGCAGCCCTGGTCTGCCATCCCCATCCGCAGCACGGCGGCACCATGCACAACAAAGTGGTGTACCGCGTGGCGCGCGGCCTGCGCCGAACGGGGCACGTCGTCCTGCGCTTCAATTATCGCGGCGTAAACTTGAGTGAAGGCTCCTACGCTCGCGGCGAAGGCGAATTGGACGACGCCCGCGCGGCACTCGCCTATTTGCGCGAGCGTTTTCCGGAGCTGCCCTATACTCTCGCAGGATTTTCTTTCGGTTCCCGGATCGCGCTGCGGCTGGGATGCGGCGGCGGCACTTTCGCCCGGCGCTTCGAGAATTATTGCCGTCGGGTTCCCTACTGCCTATCGGAACAGTACAAGTCTAGAGCGTTGCCAAACGCCGCGCATTTTTATTCAAAGCACCCACGACGAATTCGGCGCGGTGAACGATCTGCGCGCGATTGTCGAAACACTGCCGGAACCGAAAGAATTAATCCTCATCGAGGCCCAGGATCATTTCTTCAATGGCGCACTGGAACGATTGGAAGAAGAAGTGGCACACCTCAAGTAATCGCGTGCTCGAAAAGCCTACGATCTCTTGACCAATTTTCTGCGAAGACCAAGGCCGCCGAGGCCGAGGAACGAAAGGCCGACCAAGCCCAGGGTCGACGGTTCCGGCGTTGTCGTAATTTGGCCACAGGAGCTCCCTCCGCCCGCTTGAGCTGTGCTTTGGCCAGTTCCGAAACCGCCTCCGATGATACCTGTGCAGGATCCGGTTCCACCGAGATACGCGACGTTTGCGGCGAAGTCCACATTCACAACGTCGACGCCGCCGCTTTTGGGCGCTCCGTTGAGCGTTTCCAGGTCGCCGATCGTTAGTCCGGCGAGGTCAATTTGAAATTCAAGCGTACTCGGCGAACCCGTGCACACGCCCGCACTCGGAGCGCACTCCAGCGAGTAACCGAAGGTCTTTCCGGCACCGTCTGTGTTGCCCGCAGGTTGGTCGAGTACGGTCCAACTACCCCCGCCACCGTTCACGATCTTGATATTGCCCGGCGCAAGGGTACCGGTCGTCAACGTGAGAGACGGATTTTGAAGCGCGGCATTCGAGGAATCGTAGATATTGAATGAAAATGAGGCGAGCCCGTTCTCGTGAAACGCCAGAGGGGAGTCCAACGTAACCAGGACATCCACTATACCGGCCGTTGTTGAAGCGAGAGCCACCGTGCCGCCGATGGGGGAGCCACCCAGGCAGGCGTTGCTACAGTAATCGACATTTAAATCGAACGACGTTGTGGCTGATGCAGGCACGGCACAGAGGGCGCCGGCAAGAAATACGAAAATCGAGATTTTCGCTTTTGTGTTACTCATTTTTTCCTCCGACTAAAGCCGCATTACTGCGGCCGTACGCATCCAGACTAAGGTAAAACCTATACAGCCGACAACACAGTTTGGGGTGAAAAAGGACTATGAATTAAACGGTTTTGTACTAAACCCCTTGTCAGTACTAGACCAGTACCCTGCTCCGCAATGACCTACCGCCGCACACATCAAAATCCCGTTTGTGCCTTTTGATTCGATCAGAGTCCACTGTTTGTTTGGGCGCCGTGAGTTCAACGGCGCCCTGTAACAATTGGAGGACTAGGTTGTGCTGTTACGATAGCTGCGTTGCTTCCCCGGGGAGGCTTAGCCGCTCGGAAGCTGGCGTTAGCGGGTCTTCCGGCGCCGCGTACGCACACCGCCCAAGGCCAGTAACGAAAGGCCCACTAATCCGAAGGTGGCCGGCTCAGGCACGCTCGCCGTCAGTAAGTCTGCGTCCATGCGCCACGTAAACGCCGAGCTTGTGTTTTCCGTGAAAACGCCGCTCCCGAAGTTCAAAGTGACTTCGCTGAATTCGTCGCCCACTCCATTCGCCGGGCCGCTCGAAAGCCGAACGCGGTCCGTATAAGTGACCGATGAGGTGCTGATGCTGCGTCCGCCGCTCAGGCCGCTGGCGGTCCATCCAACATTCGTTCCCGGAGTTCCCTCATTGCCACAGGTGCCCCCCGACGCGCCCGAGTTCGTCCAATTCTGCGAGCCGCTGCTCGGGGTCCCGTTCCAGCAGATGTCGAAGCCAACCAAGCCGGTGGGGTTCGCGACGCCGCTGCCAATCAGTTGGATCTTCGTGATCGTGGGATTGGGACCGCTCGGGTTAAACAGGTTTGTGATGCTCCAGGTGCCGTTATACACATCACTGCTGCCATCATTCTCTGAAATCGAAAATCTGCTCGCCGAACTGCAGCCACCGGTGATGTCCGACCAGGTGCAGTTGGCGGTCGAACTATCGGACCACGTGACGACCACCTTCAATCCCACCATGTTCGTGGCCTTCGCGTCAAAACTGGCGATGCCGTACGTGCCGATTGTTCCGGCTACCTCACTTGGCGTCGTGATCGACGAGCCATAGAGTCCTCCGATGGCCATCGCTCCTACAGCAGCCAATTGAATTATTTTTTTCATATTCAAAAACTTGCGTCCTCCTAAATCGATATGTTCAATGGACATGCGGGAGCAGAAAGGCAGGTTGCCGCCACAAGCATTGGTATCTCAAATAAATACTATGGTTTGCAGCGTCCGGCCACAACCGAGTACTGGCCCTATAAAGTCCCATTACCGGGCCATGTTTGTACTAGTAAGCGATGGCGAATGGGGCAAAAACGGGGCCGATCCGGCGAACGCAGTCCGCTTCCGGTCGTCGCAGGCCCCGCCGCTTTCGAATATGTCCAAACTCGGCGTGGTGCTTCTTACGACGACAGTCCAGGCTGTCTCTCACATCCACACATTCAGCTAGTACCGGAAATCGATGAAAGCTCTCCTGCGAATAATCCGAGGAGTGCCGTCAGCAGGGAAGGTCGCGGGTTCTCTCGCGAGTCTCTCGCGGGATTCTTTGGAAGGGCAGCGGAAAGGAAGGGCGGTGGAAAGGAAGGTAGTGAAGGAAGGGCCGTGAAACGCGCGGCGGCGCGGAGGCTATTACAAAACAAAAACCGTGCGGCCCGGAGGCTCGCACGGTTCATATTGACGAATTTCTTTCAAACGCGCTACGCGTCCTTGTTCCCGGCCTTCCGGCGCAGACGCAGGCCGCCAAGGCCCAGCAGCGATAGACCGACAAGGCCAAGCGTCGCAGGCTCCGGCGTAGCGGTGTAGGTGTAAGACAGGTTGTTTATGCCGAAGGCAGTGTTCGTATTGCTGGTTGCCAATATCGCAAAATCCTTACCCGTGGAGCTGAACGTCGTAGAGTTGAAGGTCGTATTGGCAGGAGTGTTTGTGCCGGATGTAAGCGTTGTGGTGCACGTACTGACAGCAGTGCCCGTGCAGGAGTAAAGCGCCCAGGTAGACGCGCCGTTAACGTTCAGGCCGATATTGGTGAGGGTCACGTTATTGCTGAACTGGAACATGATGAACTCGTCGTTGGCGGTCGTGCCATGCCCATCGATCCACGTCGAGTCTCCGACGCCGCTGGAGGCCACACCTAGGGGCGTCCCAGCAGTGCCGCCGTTGGCGTCGTCAAGCTTGCAGGTGTTGCCGCCGAGGGTCCCGCCCGTGATCGAGCTACCGACTCCGCAAAGCGTCGTCAATGTTAGCCCGGTATTGCCGCCCCAGTTGGTAAAAGCAATCGAATTTGTGGCACTGTATGGACCGGCAAAACTCGTGGTCGTCGCCCAAGCGGCGGCGGGTGCGAGCGTTAGGATGACACCTAACGTCGCTAATCTAGAAGCGTTTTTAACATTTACCGATAATTTCATTTTTCTCTTTCTCGCGTCCGATGGCTATAGGCTTAGTCCTAGAAGTAATAGCCTGCCTAGGATTGAAGTGTAATACGCCCTGATTAACATGGCAATAGGACTATCGGCTCATAACCGCACTCGCACTAGGGCCGATGCACCGGGTATTCGCCGGATATCAGGTCATGTAAAGTATTCTTAAATATGAGCTTAACGGATCGCGGCGGGCGACAGAATTCGCAAATTTATAATGGAAAACTTTCGTAAACTGCCACCGCGCGCGGTTGCCCTATTCAAGGAACGGTAGGAGATGTAAGGAAGAGAAAAAACCGAACTACACGCCGGCTAACCGAAGTTCCCGTTCCACGCGACGGGTGGCGCGGTCGCTGATCAGGCCCGCGACCTTGAATAGCAGTCCGGGAACGTCTTCCGGCTTGATGAGGATCGAGCTCAGTTTCCGGGAGGGAGCCGAATTCTGATAGGTCTTGAGCAGCGCCGTGGCTGGCTTATAGTCCATGTTGCGCGCCTGAGCCAAAACTCGGAGGCCGGCGTCCGGTGACTCTAAGTTCAATCCGCTCAACACCAACTCATAGATGCCGTCTTCCAGCTTCCCGGTGGCTTCCGCCGCGCTGGCGGCAGACTCCACATGGTAACCGCTTGCTTCTAAAACAGTTTTCAGCGTAATCCGTGATGCCGGGTCGTCATCCACGAGAAGAACCCGTGCAAGGTCGTAATCGAAGCTACGTGGCGTTCGGCGCATGGGCTATCGCGGTAGTAAACCGCCACCGATAGTTTAACTCAGAAGCGTGAATTTTCGGCCGAAAGATTTTGAGGAACCCCTTAGGCGGCCGCTTACACTTTAATATCAGTTACTTACGTGGAATACCCGTTGAAAGATGGCATCCACATGAGACAGGTGACGGGCCACGGAAAAGGCTTCATTAATCTTTTCAATGGAAAGATAAGAAAGAACTTCTTTGTTCGATTCCATCGCCGCGCGAAAATCGCCGCCCGTTTCCCATGCCTCCATGGCATGGTACTGAACTAAGCGATAAGCCTGCTCCCGCAGCATCCCTGCGGCGGCCAGATC
Organism: Terriglobia bacterium; assembly: GCA_963699945.1. GTDB lineage: Bacteria > Acidobacteriota > Terriglobia > Bryobacterales > Bryobacteraceae > Palsa-187. The sequence continues at coordinate 394,791 of CAVOVW010000001.1, read as the reverse complement.
CAGAAGCAGCTGGCCCGAGAAGACCAAACCTTTCGTACTCTCCAGGTTCTGGTTCATCCGCTCCGGGTAAACACGCATGCCATCCACCAGCCAAATCGTCTTGGCCAGCATATAGTCGGCAAGGATCGCCGAGTCCGCCAAAATCACGCGCTCCACCGACGAATGTGAAATGTCACGTTCGTGCCACAGCGCGATGTCCTCCATGGCGGCATTGACGTTGCCGCGAATAATGCGCGCCAAGCCGCAAATCTGCTCCGCAGTGACCGGGTTCCGCTTATGCGGCATCGCCGACGATCCTTTTTGCCCGGCGGCGAACGGCTCCTCCGCCTCCCGAACCTCCGTGCGCTGCAAATGGCGCACTTCAAGCGAAATCTTCTCCATCGTGGCGGCCGAGAATCGCCAGCGCGGAAACCCACGCCGCATGACGATCGCGCGCGATTACCTGTGACGCAATCGGCGCGGGACGCAAACCCAGGCGCTCGCAGATTTTTTCCTCGGCGTGCGGACCGATGTGCCCGAACGCTCCCACCGCGCCCGAGATTTTTCCCACGCGCAGGTCCTCGGCAGCCGCATCGAACCTGGCGAGGTTGCGCTGCATCTCGTCGTACCACAGCGCCAGCTTCAGCCCGAACGTAATCGGCTCCGCGTGGATGCCGTGCGTGCGCCCGATCTGCACCGTGTGCTTGAACTCATGCGCGCGGCGCTTCAACACATCCGAGCAGCGCGACGATCCCCGCGCGCACCTCGGCCGACGCCTGCTTCAACACCAGCGCCTGCGCCGTATCCACCACATCATTCGACGTGAGCCCGTAGTGCAGCCAGCGCGACGAATCGGCGTGCCCGGCCGCGGCCATTTTTTCCGCAACGGCCGTCGTGAACGCGATCACGTCGTGCTTCACCTCGCGCTCAATCTCATGGATGCGCGCGACCTCGAAGGACGCGTGCTTGCGTAACGCCTGCGCGTCGGCCTCTGGAACTTCGCCGGTCTCGGCCAGCGCTTCGCTCGCGGCAAGTTCCACGGCCAGCCATTGCGCAAAACGGTTTTCGTCGCTGAAAATGCGGCCCATTTCAGGCCGTGTGTAACGGGGAATCATGTTTCTAAAGAGTAAAGGGTCCTGCGGGAACGTCAGGCTCGGCCACAACCAGGCTTGTGAACAGGTGTCGTCCCCGAAGAGCTTCGAAGGCACCCTGCTCCACCAGGGCAGGATGATTATTATGCGCGCTCAAATGGCCCAAAATTAACGTCGACGTGTTCGCCCCTAAATCTTCACGAATGAAGGCACACGCCACATCGTTCGACAGATGGCCTACGCGGCTCATAATCCGCTGCTTGATCGCCCACGGGTAGGGCCCCACTTTCAGCATTTCAAGAGCGTGATTCGACTCCAACAGCAAAATATTGGAATCGTGCAAATGCACGCGCACCGACTCCGGCATATAACCGAGATCGGTGGCGATCGCGAACTTCAAGCCTTGCGAATGAAACGTGAAACCCACCGGATCCTTCGCATCGTGCGGAATCGTGAAGCTGGTCACGTCGATATCGCCGATCGGAAAGCCGCTGCCCGCCGCGAATGTTTCGAGCTTCGGAACGAAATCCTCGGGCCAAGGAATCGTAGGCGCGGTGAGTCGCGACACATACACCGGAATGTTCAGCTTCTTCGAGATCGCCTGCAATCCGCAAATATGGTCGCTGTGTTCGTGCGTGATCAGAATCGCCGAAAGCGTTTCAGGAGCCACGCCAATCGCGTTGAGCCGCTCAAACGTTTCCCTGCGTGAGAGCCCCGCGTCGACCAGGATGCGAGTGCGCTCGGTGGCCACCAGCGTGGAGTTGCCGGAACTCGACGATGCCAATACCGAGAGCGTGAAGATGGCAAAAACTCCTTAGTTCATTAGAGCCGGAAAGAAACATCCGGCGCAAGGGTTGTTTTTAGAAGCCTGTGGAAATCTAAGCCGCAGATTTCAACAGATCGCACCCGAGCCGCGACCACAGGGAGCGGTTTACACCAGCTCGTCGCCGCAGTTCCCGTGTTAATCGTTTGTCGCCGCCATTTGCCGCCACATCCAAAGCTCGGCGATAATGACCGGCATGTTCGGAAAGAAAGCTGGCCCCGCGGCGAGCCTCCTCGCAGTGATGCTGTGCGCAACCGCCTGCCAGAAAGAGCCTGGAAAAATCGTCGTGCCCGACGTTTTCCGCGTGAAGTTCACCACGTCGCAAGGCGACTTCACGGTCGAGGCCACGAAAGCCTGGGCCCCGCGCGGCATCGACCGCTTTCACGAGCTCATCCGCATCCGCTACTTCGACGAAGCCCGCTTCTTCCGCGTCATTCCCGGCTTCATCGCGCAATTCGGCGTGAACAAGGACTACGACGTTCACGACAAATGGCGCAAGTTTTTCATCGTGGACGATCCAATGAAAGATCAGAAGAACACGCGCGGGACATTATCGTTCGCGCAGTCCGGTCCCAACACGCGCGCAACCGAAATCTTCATCAACCTGGGCGATAACAAAGTGCTCGACGAACAAGGCTTCGTCCCCTTCGCGAAAGTGGTGGATGGCATGGACGTGATCGACAAATTTTACGCCGGTTACGGCGATCTGCGGCCCGAGGGAAAGGAAATCGACCCCGGCCGCCTGGAAGAAGGAACCAACGCCTATCTGATCCCGCACTTCCCAAAGATGGATTACATCAAGCGTGCAGTGTTTGTGAAGTAGTAGCCAACCACCTGGTCAGCGAACTATTTGTCACGAGCCTTACGCTGAATGCAAGAACTACATGCGTCGCGAAAGTCCAGACAGATGAACTCGTAAATCGCCGTCAGCCGCCGTTCAACGGATCATTATAGGTGCACATGCCGATGGACCATCATGGCTGCGCGGGCGCCGCCGATGATACGGGCAAGACTGAACCTATGCGGTTACCGGAGCGAATGAGAGCGCAGATGCCAAGCAAGCGTCTACAATTCCGCCACAGATCGCTTTCGCCGCAATGACTGAGATCGCTTATCCTGAACCTCCGCGCCGCAGCAAGTGATGCGCGATCTCGGCCGGGTGCTCGCGCCCAGGGCGCTGACATCGTTACGCCCTCTGCCATCCCTTCCATGAGTACCCCGTGACTATCGTCGATTCACGGACGGACGGCAACTTGCGGCCCGGCTTGAAGTGTACCGAAGGCTGGCGACAGGTCCCCGAAGCGACCATCCGGCAGTTCTGATCGAATAGTGATTCGCCGGTCGCTTCGGCGCCTGGCGCACTCTGGCCAGTAGTGCTGCGCTTCTCCATCACCAGCTCGTTATCTGCGATCGTCTTCGCTCTGAGCGCGCGGGCGCAATCGGAATCATTGCTATTGTGTTGCCTAAAGCTCCCAAACGCTCACGCAATCCTTCGAAACCGCTCCACGTTCCGCGATCTCCACCAAATCCGCCGCCATCGCGCCAAACGCCTTCAAATGCGGCGATTGTCCATGCCGATTCAGATCCTCCACTGTCGCCCAGTTTTCAACGAACACCACGCGGCCCGGATCGGTGAGATGGACGTGCAGATCGTATTGAATACATCCCTGCTCTTTGCGCGTCGGCTCAATCAGCGCAAGCGCCGCGGTGCGCAACGCTTCTTCTTTTCCGGGCTTGGCTTTCAAATCGGCAACAACAGTAATGACGTTGGTCACGATAACTCCTTTATCGATTGTGCCAATTCGGGAGGTCCACTGCGGCGTCGCATGCACACTCGCAGACAATTCCCCGCGGCTCGGCTCGCCAAGTGCTGGCACGGTCTGCACAAATCCTTTTCGCTCCCTTGTGACTGCACGCGAACAATTTTGTGCCAAAACCACTCCGCACTCACCGCGAAGTTGCTCCCAATCAGTGACATGAAGGTTTCGAAAAAAACTCACGCAGAAGCGTGCCTTCTAGCGATTTTTGCGGCCTAAGGAGTATCTGAACCAGGGGACGATCCTCGATTGATTCTAGGCCCGCTAGCGCCTCGGGAAAGCGTATTTGGATTTTTCAAAAATCGAAGCGATCGCACCGAGGGCCAAAAGCCCCATGCACCGGCGCGAGGCTAGCCAGAAAGTTCCGAACGAACGGCCGAGAGCAAACCGTTTTGCCAGTACGTTAAGGTGTTTCGGCCATTTAGCCGATCAAGTACAGTAGAAAGATGAAGGCTCGCGTGTTTGTTTCTTTCAAGCCGACCGTGCTGGACCCGCAAGGCCAAACGATCTGCGGAGCGCTCCATGGCCTTGGGCACAAGTCCATCGCCGGCGTTCGCCAAGGCAAGGTTTTCGAGCTTGAAGTGGCCCCGGACGCCGTTAAAGAAGCCGCAGGCAAGGAACAAGTACGGCAAGAGATCGAACAGATCGCGCGCGATGTGCTCGCCAATCCCGTCATTGAAGACTATCGCGTCGAGATCATGGATTAAAGACTGGACGAACCGGAGGCTGACCGTCGATCCAACCGGGCGCGGCCAGTGGAATAAAACAAAATGTGCGGAATTGTCGGCTACATCGGGCCGCGTAAAGCGGTCCCCATCATTATCGACGGCCTGAAGCGGCTGGAATATCGCGGCTACGATTCGGCGGGCATGGCCGTTTTGGAAGACGGACTGCGAGCTGGGCGTGCGGCGCGCGTCGGGCAAGCTGCGCAATCTGGAAGAAGTGCTGCGGCTGAATCCCGTGGACGGCGCCTACGGCATCGGCCACACGCGCTGGGCCACGCACGGCCGCCCCACGGAAGAAAACGCGCATCCGCATCGCGATTGCCACGGCGATATCGTCGTGGTGCATAACGGCATCGTCGAAAATTATCTGGCAGCTCAAGCAGCAGCTGACCGCCGAAGGCCACAAGTTCGTCACCGAGACCGACACCGAGGTCATCGCGCACCTGGTCGAGAAATATTTACGACGGCAATCTGGAAAACGCCGTGCGCGACGCGGTGCGGCAACTGACCGGCGTGTTCGCGCTGAGCGTGATCTCGCGCAAAGATCCGAACAAGATCGTCGCCGCGCGCTCCGGACCGCCGGTGGTGGTGGGCCTGGGCGATGGCGAATACTTCGTGGCGTCCGACGTGCCCGCGATCCTGAGCCACACGCGCGACATGTTCTTCCTGGCCGATGGCGACATGGCGGTGCTGACGCGCGACGGCGTGCATCTGACGGATTTCGACGGCCGGCCGGTGAAGCGGCAGGTGTCGCACATTTTGTGGGACCCGATCATGGCGGAAAAAGGCGGCTACAAGCATTTCATGCTCAAGGAAATCTTTGAGCAGCCGCGCGCCGTGCGCGACACCACGCTCGGACGCGTGGGTCAGGAATCGGGCCGCATTTTCCTGGACGAGATGGATATTTCGGCCAAGGATTTCAAAGCGTTTCGCCAGGTCCGCATCGTGGCCTGCGGCACCAGCTGGCACGCGGCGCTGGCGGGCAAGTTCATGATCGAGCGGCTGGCGCGCATTCCTGTGGAAGTCGATTACGGCAGCGAGTTCCGCTATCGCGATCCCATTGTGGGGCCGGACACGCTGACCATCGTGATTTCGCAATCGGGCGAAACGGCCGACACGCTCGCCGCCCAGCGCGAAGCCAAGCAAAAGGGTTCGAAGACGCTCGCGATCTGCAACGTGGTCGGGTCGATGATCACGCGCGAGGCCGCCGGCACGCTGATCACGCACGCGGGTCCCGAGATCGGCGTGGCGTCGACGAAAGCGTTTACCTGCCAGTTGACGGCGCTGTTTCTGATCGCGATGTATCTGGGTCAGGCTGCGCGAGACGCTGACGCACGAGCAAGTCCATGAAGCTGGCGGACCAATTACTCAAGCTGCCCGCGCAGCTCGAAGAAGTTCTGCGGCGCGATGCGATTTACGATGAGCTGACCCGCGTGTTGTTCCGCGCGCACGGATTTTCTGTACCTGGGACGCGGCATTCATTTCCCGATCGCGCTCGAAGGCGCGCTGAAGCTGAAAGAAATTTCCTACATTCACGCCGAAGGCTATCCGGCGGGCGAGATGAAGCACGGCCCGAACGCGCTGATCGACGAAAAGCTGCCGACGGTGGTGATCGCGACGCGCGATCCGGAAAGCGAGAACAGCCGCATGCTCTACGAGAAGACGCTGTCGAACATTCAGGAAGTGAAGGCGCGCGAAGGGCATGGTGGTGGCGGTGGCCTGCGAAGGGCGACGAGGACGTGTCGCAAGATCGCCGACTACGTGATCCCGATGGGCTCGACGAACGAGCTGCTGCTGCCGATTCTCGAAGTGGTGCCGCTGCAGCTGCTGGCGTATCACATCGCGGTGCGGCGCGGCTGCGACGTGGATCAGCCGCGCAACCTGGCGAAGAGCGTGACGGTCGAATAATGTGGGGCGGTCCCCCTGGACCGCAGCCGACGCCCTCGTCGGCTCCTGCTAATCCTTCGAAGACAGTCGGACCATGGGTCCGGCGCGGACCAGGGCGTCCGCCCCGCGGGCTATTGGATCAGTCTGCGATTCCGCCGCAAAATCGCGGGTACTTCAACATCGTCGAACAAGTTATCCGGTGCCCATTCACCTGGCCATTGGTCATCGCACCGTTCGCCGAGGCGGCCATCGCGGCGGGAATCTCTTCGTGCATCGGCTCCGCGGCAGGTGGAGCTTCGCGCCATCACGGGCTCCGCTTCCGTTGGCGGCTCTGACTTCGAACTCCGTTTTCGCGGCGCCGCTTCCATTTCGGCAGCTGCATCGGTCTCGGGAATCGCATGCGGAATCGGCACACTGATGGAGCGACTCGGCACGGCGTTCAATGCGCGGCAGGTTCTCGCGCTCGAAACCGGTGGCGATCACCGTGATCTTCACCTCGTCGCCCATGGCTTCGTTCAGCACCACGCCGAAATTGATCTGCACGTCGTCGTTCCCGGCGGCGTCGCGGATCAGCGTGCAGGCTTCGTTCACTTCGTGCAGGCCCAGCTGGCTGCGAGCCGGTGATGTTGATCAGCACGCCGCGCGCGCCGCGCACGCCGCCGGCTTCCATCAGCGGGCAACTGATGGCCTTCTCGCGCCGCGACCGACGGCACGCATTCTCGCCCGCGGCCGTGGCCGTGCCCATCATGGCGTAGCCCATGCCGATCATGATGCTGCGGATGTCGGAGAAATCGCGATTGATCAGGCCGGGCGTGGTGATGATGTCGCTGATGCCCTGCACGGCCTGCCGCAGAACGTCGTCGGCGACGCGGAATGCCTCGAAGAAACTGGTGCCCTTGGGAACCAGGTCGAGCAGCTGATCGTTGGGAATGGTGATGACCGTATCGACCACGCTCGCCAGCTCGGCCAAGCCCTGCTCGGCCTGCTTGCGGCGCTTGGGTCCTTCAAAGCGCGAACGGCTTGGTGACCACGGCCACCGTCAGCGCGCCCAGTTCCTTGGCGAGCGATGCGACCACCGGCGCGGCTCCCGTGCCGGTGCCGCCGCCCAGGCCCGCGGTGACGAACACCATGTCGGCGCCTTCCAGCAGATCGATGATTTTCTCGGTGTCTTCGAGCGCGGCCTGCCGGCCCGACCGCGGGTCGGAGCCCGCGCCCAGGCCGTTGGTGATCTTCGAGCCGATGGCCAGCTTGTTGCGGCACCGGCGAGGCCGCCAGCGCCTGCACGTCGGTATTCAGCACGCAGAACTCGACGCCGGTCAAGCCCTTCGTTCAGCATGCGCGCGACGGCGTTCGAGCCGCCGCCGCCCACGCCGAAGACGCGGATCCGCGTTCGCGGCGCGGATTCTTCCTCGATCACGAACTTCAATGCGTCGAGTGCCATGGTTTCGTTCCTCCTTTTTCGCGCATCCTATCTTCAACAACCAGTCCCATCAGGCCGCCGACGCCGCCGCCGCGGCGGACGGTGCAGCTTCAACTTCGCCGAATACATCGCCAGGCCGGCGGCGGTGGTCCACACCGGGCTCTTCAACTCCTCCGGCCAATCGCCGATGTCCTCTTCGCCAGCCCGTTGCAGGCCTGGCAATTCGAGCACTCTCTCCGCCATATCGCACATGCCGTGCAGCAGCGCGCCGCCGCCGGTCAGCACGACGCCTTCGAGCAGATTCCGCTCCATGCCGACGCGCTGCATCTCGGCGCGCACGTAGCCGAACAATTCCTCGGCGCGGGCTTCCAGAACCTCGTTCAGCTCGCTGCGGCGCGCTTCCCGCGAGCGGCCGGCCTTCGGGCGACGGAACCTCGATCAGCGTCGAATCCGCGGTCAGGCCGAGCAGCGCGCAGCCGTACTCCTGCTTCAGGCATCTCGGCGTCCTCGTAGGTGACCTTGAACATCGCAGGCGATGTCGCGCGTGAAATGATCGGCCCACACCGGAATGCTGGAGGCCAGCATCAGCGCGTCGCCGTCGTAGACCACCAGGTCGGTCGACTGCAGGCCGATGTCGACCACCGCGACGCCGCGCGCGCGCTCCTCCGGGACGCACGCAGGCGTAGGCCGCGGCCATCGGCTCGAACACGGTTTCTTCCACCGCCAGGTGCGCCAGGTGCGCGGCGGCGATCAGCGCCTGATGCTCCTGCACCGACGCGGTGACCAGGTGGACGTTGGCTTCCAGGCGCGAGCACACGCCTTTGTGCGGCTTGCGGTAACCCGCGCGGCCGTCGAGAGTGAAATCCTGCGGCAGCACGTGCAGCAGCATCCGGTCGCGCTCCAGGCGCACGTCGGAGGCGAGCTCCACGGCGTACGCCAGATCGTCCGCGTCGATTTCGCGCGGCCGGCCGAATTCGTACAGGCCGCGGCTCTGCGCGCCGTGAATCGTCCATGCCGCCGATGCCCGACGGTGACCGCTTCCACCGAGACCTGCGCGCCGCGCTCGGCGTCGGCCACGGCGGCGCGAATCGATTCGGCCACGGCGTCCTGATCGGTGATGCGGCCCTTGGCCCAGCCGCCGGAAGGCGCCAGCCCATGCGACAGATAGCGGAGATGCTCGCCTTCCAGCGCGCAGATCACGCAGCGCGTGCGCGAGCTTCCCGCGTCCAGGCCGACCGCGAGTTGTATCTTATCGGCTCATGCGTCATCCTTCTACTCCACCACCGTGATGCGATCTTCCAGGCGCAGATCCAGCGTCGCCGCGTCCGGGCAGCCGCTGCTGGATCTCGCGCATAATGATTCAGGAAATTCCGATAGCGCAGCCGCGAAGTTGCGATCGCCCAGCAGCAAGGTGACCATGCGGCCGTCGTAGGGCTGCGTCACCTTCAGATTGTCGCGATCGGACACGTCGACTTCGGAAATGTTGGCGGCGTGCATCGCCCAGATCGCGCGGTCAGCCGCAGCATGCGCTGCACGCGTTCGCGGCGCTCGGCCAGCGGATCGCGACGGCCGCACGCCCGCCAGCACCGGCAGCTTGAAAGCGATCGGTGGCCGGCGGCAGAATCACGCCGTCCTCGTCGATCAGCCCGAAGCGCGAGGCGCTCGAGCGTCGACGAACGCCACCGGCGTGCGCTCCTCCACGCGCACCATCACGCGATTCGGCCAGAGGCGCGCCACCGACGCGTCCTTCACCCAATCCACCGTGCGCAGAGTGCGTCGCGGCGGTCGGCGAGCGGCATCAGGTAGACGCTGCGCCCTGATCGTCGGCGAAAACCGTCTTCGATCGCGCGGCGCGAAGCGTGCGCCGCGCCGCGAATCTCGAGCGTCGGAGTATCCGGCGCCGTCGGCGCCGTTCAGCGCGAAGCGCGGATCGCGGATCAGAAACTGCTCCAGCCGATGGAACGCGTAGAGCGATCGCGCCCAGAACCACGCGCCGCGGTCACGACGCACGGCGATCACGCGCGGCGTCGAGAAGCGCGGCGTACGCGCGGAGTTCGCGGCGGCCTTCGCTGCGACGCGCGGGCGCGGCGTCGGATCGTCTTCCATGCCCGGCAGCACTCCCGTTCCTTCGTAGGATCTTGCGGCCCACGTTAACGCCCGCTCCTTAATCTCTCGACGATCCTGTCGCCGGCCTGCGAGACGCTGCCCGCGCCCAGCGTCACGATCGCGTCGCCCGATTCCGCGGCCGCGACGAACCGATTCGATGCCCGCGCTCCATGCGATCCGGCGTAACGCGCGCCGCGATGGCCGAAGGCCTGCAGCCGCTCCGCCAGCGCTTGCGACGTCACGCCCTCGATGGGCGGCTCCGACGCCGCGTAGATATCGATCACGTGCACGGTATCGGCCTGGTGAAAGGCGCGCGCGAAATCGTCCATCAGCGCCTGCGTGCGCGTGTAGCGATGCGGCTGGAACAGCACATGAATGCGTCGAAAGCGGCAGGCGCGCGCGGCGGCCAGCGTCGCGCGAATCTCGGTGGGATGATGGCCGTAATCGTCGATCACGGTGACGCCGCGCTCGCGTGCCGCGCACCTGAAAGCGCCGGTCCACGCCGCTGAAATTCCGCCAGCGCCTCGCGAATCGTTTCCACCGGAATCTCGAGTTCCAGGCCACGGCGACCGCGGCCGTCGCGTTCAGCACGTTGTGCGCGCCGGGCACGTGCAGCCGGAAACAGCCCAGATCGCGGTCGCCCGAGAATCGAGATGAAATTCGCTGGCCATGTGGCCGGTGGAGCGGATGGTGATGCGCAGATCGGCCTGCGCGCTGACGCCATAGGTGACCACGCGGCGATTGACGCGCGGCAGAATCTGCTGGATGTTTTCGTCGTCCAGGCACAGGATCGCCGCGCCGTAAAACGGAACCTTGTCGACGAATTCCGCGAACGCGCGCGCGGATCTCTTCGATGCCCGAGTAGTGATCCAGATGCTCGCGATCGATGTTGGTGACCACGGCGAGAATCGGCGCGAGCTTCAGGAACGATCCGTCGCTCTCGTCGCTTTCGACCACCAGATAATCGCTCTTGCCGAGCGCGCGCGTTGGAGCCGCCCATCATGCCGACGCGCCCGCCCACCACGACGGTGGGATCCAGACCCGCGTGGATCAGAACGGCCGCCACCATCGACGTGGTGGTGGTTTTGCCGTGGCTGCCGGCGACGGCGATGCCGAATTTCAGGCGCATCAGCTCGGCCAGCAGCTCGCCGCGCGGGATCACGGGAAGCCCGCAGGCGGCGCGCTTCGACCACTTCCGGATTGTCGGGGCGCACCGCGGAGCTGACCACCACCGCCTTCGCGCCGGCGACGATTCGCGGCGGCGTGCCCTTCGTGGATCACGGCTCCGCGCGCCGCCAGACGCTCGGTGATGGGCGAGAGCTTCAGGTCCGATCCGCTGACGCGATAGCCCAGCTCGAGCAGCACTTCGGCCAGTCCGCTCATGCCGATGCCGCCGATGCCGACGAAGTGGACAGGCTGGGGCTTGAAAAACATTTTAATAATGTATTGTTTCGGCTTTTCTGAGCGCCGTGTCAATAGCGCTCGCCAGTGACAGATCTGCGCAAACGACTCCAGCATGTCCGCCGCCCGCCGCGCCGCGCCCGGCTTCGCGAAGCGCTCGCGCGGCTGCGCCCATCTCTTCGAGCAATCCGGACTCTCGATGCAGCCGCGTCACTTCCTCCACCAGCCGCGCGCCGTTCATCTCCGCGATCCAGCACCAGCCGCGCCGCGCCGGCCTTCTCGAACGCCTCGGCGTTGCGCAACTGATGCTGATCGCTGGCGCGTCGGGCAGCGGCACCAGAATCGACGGCTTGCCCGCCGCCGCCAGTTCGCTCACCGTGCCCATGCCCGCGCGGCTGACGACCATATCCGCGTCGGCGAACGCGCGCGGCATGTCGGCGAGGAACGGCGACGATCTCGCCCGTCGATTCCGGATGCCCGGAACTGCGGCGCCAGTTCCTCGTACGCATGCGGCGCCGGTCTGATGGATCAGCCGCACGCTGCCCTTCGTCCCACAGCGGCCAGCTCTCTTCCGCCGCGCGATTCAGCGTTCGCGACCCTGGCTGCCGCCGGTGATCAGCACCGTGATCAGCTGTCGCCGCGCGGCTTCGGCGGGATCGCGAAGAATTCCTCGCGCACCGGCAGCCCGGTCACTTCGGTGCGCCCGTCGGGAAACCACCGCGCGGTCTCCGGGAAACTCACCAGCGCGCGCGCCACGAAGCGCGCCAGCTTGCGATGCGTGAAGCCCGGGATCGCGTTCGGCTCCATCACCACCACCGGCAGTCGTTTCCACAGCGCGGCCAGCAGCACCGGCCCGGCGACGTAGCCGCCCGTGGAAAACACCGCGGCAGGCCGGTCGCGATCGAGCATCCGCGCAGCCTGCCAGACGCTCAAGGGCAGCTCCGCCAGCGTCGACCAGCGTCTGCCGCAATCCCACGCGCTTCAGCCCGCCGATCTCGATCCACTCGATCGGAAAATCCTCGGCCGGCACCAGCTTCGCTTCCATGCCGCGCCGCACGCCGATGAAGCGCACCGATGTCCGCGCGCGCGCAGCTCGCGCGCCACCGCCAGAGCCGGAATCACGTGGCCGCCGGTGCCGCCGCCGGCCATCACGAAGGTGCGCGGCAAACTTCATCCTTCATGTTCGCTCACGCTCAACAACATTCCGAGCGACGTCAGCGTGCTCAGCAGCGAACTGCCGCCGAAGCTGATCATCGGCAGCGGGAAATCCTTTGGTGGGCGCCATGTCCAGCACCACGCTCATATTGATGAACGCCTGCACCACGATCGACACCGTCACGCCCAGCGCCAGATATTTTCCGAAATCGTCGCGCGCCAGCACGAACAGCCGCGCGCCGCGCCACAGGATCACCAGGAATCCGACGAGCACCGCCGTGGATCCCCACAGGCCCAGTTCCTCGCCGACCGTGGCGTAGATAAAATCGGTGTGCGCGTCCGGCAGGAACATCAGCTTCTGTTTGCCCTGCATCAGGCCGACGCCGAGCACGCCGCCGGTTCCCACCGCGATCTTCGATTGCCGCGGCTGATAGCTGGCGTCGCGCACGCTGGTGGACCGCTGCATGTAGCGCTTGCAGCCAGCCGTGCGTGTCGATCATTTCGATCTTGGTGTAGTCCGGATCGACGTAGGCGATCACGCGCCCCAGGCGGTAGCCGCTGCGAAGCGACCGCGACCACGCACCAGCGCCAGCGCGATCAGCGCCGACGCGCAGCATGTAGTTCCTTTCGAGGCCGGCGACCCAGAACACGATCACCGCGGTGATCACGGGCACCAGCGCGGTGCCGAGGTCGGCCACCACCACCATGAACGCCAGCATCGCACCGCGACGAAGGCCTGCTGCAGCGTGCGGCGGTCGTTGATCACGTGCGCGCGCCGGGCGATGAAGTAGGCCAGAAACAGAATCAGCGCCGGCTTGGCGAATTCGGAAGGCTGGAACGAGCCGACGCCCGGCGAGCTGGAACCAGCGGTGCGCTGCGAGTCGACGAAATACACCAGCACCAGCAGCCCCAGCACGATCCCCAGGCCGGAGAACGCCCACGCGGGCGTGTTCAGCCGCCGGTAATCCATGCGCTTGAAGTACATCAGCACGACGAACGAGACGACGGCCCAGCCGAATCTGGCGCACCGACGAAGTAATACGGCGCGACGTGATAGCGAAGCTCGGCGACGGCGCTCGACGCGCTGTAGACCATCACCAGGCCGAAGCGCGACCATCGCGAGGATGGTCAGGAACAGGATCCAGTCGGTTTTCAGTCTCGCCATTAGTTCCTTCCCAGCTCCGTTCACCAGCGCTTGAATTCGCGGCCGCGATGTTCGAAATTCTCGAACTGATCGAAGCTGGCGCAGGCGGGAGCGAGCAGTACGGTGTCGCCGGTTGCGCGCCGCGCGTGCGCCTCGGCCACCGCGGCTTCGAGCGTGCCCGCAGCGAATCAGTGGAACCGCGCCGCGCAACTGAGCTTCGATCTTATCCGCCGCCGCGCCGATCAACAGCGCGCCGTGCGCTTTCTCTTTCAGCGGCGCGGCCAGCGGCGATAGTCGCTGTTCTTGTCCTTGCCGCCGAGGATCACCCACAGGCCGCCGGGGAACGCCGCGATGGCTTTGAGCGTCGCGTCCACGTTGGTGGCTTTCGAATCGTTGTACCAGGCGACGCCGTCCAGCTCGCGCACGAATTCCAGGCGATGCTCGACGCCCGGGAAACGTCATCACCGCGGCGCGGATCTGCGCGTGCGTCGCGCCGGCCAGGCTGCGCCATCGACCGCCGCGGCCATGGTGTTTTCCAGGTTGTGGACGCCGCGCAGAGGGAACTTCGGCGGTCGTCATCAGCGGCGTTCCCGTTCGAGCACGATCTCGCCGCCGTCTGAGGAACGCGCCCGGCGAGACCTCGCGCGTCGAACTGAACCACACCAGGCTCGCGTGCCCGCGCCCGGCGATAGCCGCGCGCAGATCGGGATCGTCGGCATTCAGCACCGCGAAATCGTCTCGCGCTGATTCGCGAACAAGCGCGCCTTCGCGGCGGCATAGTTCTCGAACGTGTAGTGCCGATCCAGATGATCCGGCGTGACGTTCAGCGCCGCGCCGATGTGCGCGCGAAATGTCTCGGTGGTTTCCAGTTGGAAGCTCGAAAGCTCCAGCACGTTCCATTGCCCGGCGCGCGAGGTCTTCACCATCGACGCCGGCGGCGTGCCGATATTGCCGCCCACCTGCACCGGAATGCCGCTCGCTTCGAGAATGTGGCCGGTGAGCGCGGTGGTGGTGGTCTTTCCGTTCGAGCCGGTGATGCCGATGATCTCGCCTTTGCAGAAACCAGCTCGCGAGTTCCAGATCGCCGATCACGGGCACGCCCCGGCGCCGGGCGCGCTCGAGCAAGTCCAGATCGGCGGGCACGCCGGGCGAGAGCACGATCAGATCGGCGTCCGTCGAACGCAGCAGTCGGTCTGCGGCTCGACGTGCCATGCCGCAGATTCGGTCGCACGGGTTCTGATCCACCGCTCGTCACTCTGCGCTCCTTTCTCCATCAACAACTCCACCGCCGCCACGCCGCTGCGCGCCATCCCGACCACCACGACTCGTGCGCCTTCCAGCTTCATCTCAGTTTCAGCGTCGTCAGCGCGAACAGCGCCATGATCAGTCCCGCGATCCAGAATCGCGTGATCACCTTCGATTCCTGCCATCCCAATCTGCTTCGAAATGATGATGCAGCGGAGCCATCTTGAAAATTCGTTTGCCGCGCAGCTTGAAGCTGCCCACCTGCAGGATCACCGACAGCGCCTCGATCACATACACGCCGCCGATGAACAGCAGCAGCATTTCCTGCTTCAACAGCACCGCGACCACGCCCAGGCCGCCGCCCAGCGCGAGCGACCCGACGTCGCCCATGAAAATTTCCGCCGGATGCGCGTTGTACCAAAGGAAGCCGAGCGACGCGCCGGTCATCGCGCCGCAAAAAATCGTCAGCTCGCTCGCGCCCGGCGTGCGCGACAGTTCCAGATAGCGCGCGAAATCGGCGTTGCCGCTCAGATACGACAGCACCGTCATCGCGCCGGCCGCGATCATCATCAGCCCGATCGCCAGGCCGTCCAGACCGTCGGTCAGATTCACGGCGTTCGACGCGCCCACCAGCACCAGCACCAGAAAGCCGAAGAAGAAGACGAACGCCAGCGGATAGGTCCAGGGATTGTGCAGCCAGGCGTGAATCAGCAGATCCGGCTTGAAATTCTTGAAGAACGGCACGTTCATGCTGGTGGAGTACAGCGCCGCGCGCGTTCATCGCCAGCAGCAGCACGCCGATCAGCAGCGCCGCCAAGATTTCCAGCGCGAACTTCTGGCGCGCCGTCAGACCCAGGTTGCGCTTGTCGCTGCACCTTGGTGTAATCGTCCAGAATCCGATCGCGCCGAAGCTGACCAGGCCGGCCAGCGCCACCCACACGGCGGGCACGCGCAGATTGGCCCACAGCAGCGTCGGCACCACGATCGACAGCGCAGATCAGCAGGCCGCCCATGGTCGGCGTGCCGGCTTTCTTCTGGTGCGATTGCGGGCCGTCTTCGCGAATATGCTGGCCGATCTGGAATTCGCGCAGCCGCGCGATCAGCCACGGGCCCAGCAGCGATCGAAAGCAGCATCGCGGTCAGGCTCGCCATGCGCCGTGCGAAACGTCGAGTATTGAAACACGCGGAACGGCGAATAGTAGATGAAACAGCTTTTCGTAGAAGAGCCAGTAGAACATGGCTCAGTTCCCGGCCTTCGCTGCGAGGCGAGAAACTGCTTCCAGCGCGCGTTCCACATGAACGCCGCGCGAGCCCTTGAACAGGATGGCATCGCCCGGCTGCGCGAGCGAGCGCACCAGCCGGCCCGCCTCGGCCGGGTCGTCGAAAAAAAACGCGGCGTCGGCCCGAAGGCCGGCACGCTTGGCTGCGTCCAACATGTAACAGGCCGCGCCGCGTATTCCAACGAGCACATCAATTCCGCACTCCGCGGCGTAGTTGCCTACGTCGCGATGCAAGGGCTCAGCCCAGCGGCCGAGTTCGAGCATCTCCCCCAGAACCGCGATCCGGCGCCGCGCCGGAGTGTCGCGCAGCACGTCCAGCATGGCCCGCACCGCGTCTGGATTGGAGTTGTAGCAATCGTTAAAAACCAGAATGCCGTGGTGCTCGCAGGCGCTCGCCGCGCATTTTTCCGGGCGTGAGTGTTGCGGACCCGTTCCGTCAGGCGCTCGGGCGCGATTCCGTAGACGCCGGCCACCGCGATCCCGGCCAGCAGATTCGAGACGCTGTGGCGGCCGGTCAGCGGACTCTCAAAGCGCGTCGCGCCCACGCGGAAGCGCACGCCGTCGTCGGGAATACTCGACGTCTTCGGCGCGCACTCTGCGCGCCGGCGATTCGGCCGTAGAGTAATCGCTGCGGCCCGTGTGCGCGCTGCGCAAACGCCGCCACGCGCGGATCGTCGGCGTTCAACACCGCGGTGCCGTCGAGCGCCCAGCGCTTCGATCAGCTCGCGCTTGGCCGCGGCGATGCCTTCGATCGAATCGAAAGTTTTCGATGTGCGCGCAGCCGACGTTGGTCACCACGCCGACGTCGGGCCGGGCGATCGCGGCCAGCGCGCGAATCTCGCCCGCGTGATTCATCCCCATTTCGAGCACCGCGACGCGCGCCGTGTTCGTCCAGGCGCAGCAAGCGACAGCGGCAGCCCGACGTGGTTGTTCAGGTTGCCTTCGCGTCTTCGCCGTCGTGATCTCCGTCCGCCAGCATCTCCGCGATCACATCCTTCGTGGTGGTCTTCCCGGCGCTTCCGGTCACGCCACCACGTCGCCCCGCCACTCGTCGCCGCGCCCACGCCGCCAGCGTCTGCAGCGCCGCGCAGCGAATCCGTCACACGTCGCAGGACCGGACCCGATCCGCTCGACATTCGCGATCCACCACCGCGGCCACCGCGCCTTTCTCGAAGCACCTCGGCGACGTACGCGTGCCCGTCATGATTCGGACCGCGCAGCGCGAAAAACAAATCGCCGGGCTGCAGCGTGCGCGAATCGACGCTCCAGCCGGTCACCATCCGCATCCGGATCTCGCAGGCCGCCACGCCCGAGCGCGTCCGCCACCTACTCGCAGCGGCAATCTTCATCTCTGGCTTCTCATACCCCATGTCTTCTTCGTAACCCAAAGATCGCAGAACCTCGCCGCGCCGTTTCGCGATCGTCGAAATGAATGGTCCGGTCCTTCAGAATCTGATACGTCTCGTGGCCCTTGCCCGCCAGCAGCACCACGTCGCCAGGCTGGGCTTCGCTCGAGCGCGCGGCGAATCGCCTTGGCGCGGTCCGGCTCGGCGACGTGCGGCGTATCGAAGCGCCGCAAGCCCGACCATCGCGTCGTTCATGATGTCCAGCGGATCTTCCGAGCGCGGATTGTCCGACGTCAGCACCACGAAATCGCTCAGCTCGGCCGCGGCCATGCCCATCAGCGGACGCTTGGTGCGGTCGCGGTCGCCGCCGCAGCCGAACAGCGTGATCACGCTGCCCTTGCGTCAGCTCGCGGCCGACTGGATCGCGTTGCGCAGCGCGTCGTCGGTGTGGGCGTAATCCACCACCACCAGAAAGGGCTGCCCGCCGTCGACCCGCTCGAAGCGGCCCGGAACCGCGCGGCACGTCGCGAATGCCCTCGCGCGATCGTGGCCAGATCCAGGCCGTAGCTCAGCCCGCGCCCAGCGCGGCCAGAATATTCGAGACGTTGACGCGCCCGACCAACGGTGATTCGACTGGCTTGCACGCTGCGCCCTGGTACACGGCATCGAAGTGCAAGCCCGTCGAAGCCGGAGACGATATTTTCGCGCGCGCAGATCAGCGCCGTTCCGATGAATCCCGTACCAGATCGACGCGCGACCTCGCGCGCCGGCCGGCATGCATGGCTCTCGCTCGCCGGATCGTCGGCATTCAGCACCGCCCACTGCGGCGCGGGCGCGTCCTCGGGCGAAACAGCAGCCGCTTGGCCGCGGCGTACTCTTCCATGGTGCCGTGAAAATCCAGATGATCGCGCGTCAGATTGGTGAACACGGCGGTGTGGAACTGGAATCCGTAGACCCGCGCCGAGCGCCAGCGCGTGCGAGGAAACTTCCATGGTCAGGTAGCGTGCCGCCGCGCTGCTCCAGCTCCGCCGCGAAGCGCATGACGTCCAGCGATTCGGGCGTGGTGTTGGGCGCCGGGCGAATCTCGTCCCGCCAGGCGGTATTCGATGGTTCCGATCATCCCGGTGATCTTGCCCGCGGCGCGCAGAATGGCGTCGATCAGATACGCGGTGGTGGTCTTGCCGTTGGTGCCGGTGATGCCGGTGAAGCGCACGCGCTCGTCGGGATGCCGGTAGAAATTGCGCGCGGCGATCGCCAGCGCTTGCCGGCCGTGCTCGACTTCGATCCATGGCGCAGCGAAGCTCTCGCGAGACCCGCCGGGCACGGCAACTCGCTCACGACCGCGCACGCACCTCTGGCCACCGCATCCTGCGCAAACTGGCGGCCGTCGACGCGCGATCCTGGAAACGCAAAAAACAAGAAATCCTTCTCCACCCGGCGCGAATCGTATTCCAGGCCCGCGACTGTCAACGCCGGCCCACTCCGGCGCGAGCGCGCCGCGGAGTCGACGCCTCCAGCACCCCGGCCAAGGTCATCGCGTGGCGGCCATTGCGACGTCTCCTCATCCTTCACCGCGTAACTGAACGCGAACCCGGCGCCGGGGCGAGGATGGTTCCGGGCGGCGGATCCTGGCTCGCGCCAGCCCATCGCCCTGCACTTCCACCGGCAAGCCCGGTGGCCGCCGATTCCTCCAGCACCGCACGCAGCGTCATTCCGCGAAAATCCGGCACCTTCGGCCCGATCGCGTTCTGCGCGCGTAAAACGCCGCGGTCTAAAAAAGGCCGCCGGTCCGGAGACGCAGCATCTCGCCGAAGCGGAAGCAGCTCCCTGAACCGGCGGCGGAGTGACGGAGGATACAGCTCGTGAGCGCACCAGTGGACGCGCGGTCGAAGCCTCGATGCGCACGAGCTGGGCGCGAAGATGCGTTGGCGAAGCGTCGAAGCTTGGCGGCCGCGAGTTCCAGCGGTCGCGGCGCCCAGGCCGGCGATCGCCAAATCGTTGGCATCCCGTTTGTCGTCTTCTGGCCACGCGCGCGGCTGGTGTCCGGCAGATCCTTGGGCACATCCAGCATCCGCAGCGCGGCCATCGCCACTTCGCGGAACACCGGCGCGGCCACCGGCGCCGCCATAACCCGCGCTGCCGCCCGATGGTGCCGATCAGCGTCACCGCGATCACGATCTGCGGATTCGCCACCGGCGCGAAGCCCAGGAAGCTCGCGTTGTAGTGTGTGCGTGTAGGCGTGGGCTTTGAAATCGTAAATCTGCGCCGAGCCGGTTTTGCCGCCCGACGTGTAGCCCCTCAGATTCGCCTGCTGCGGCCGGTGCCGCGCAGCACCACGCCTTCCATCATCTGGCGCATCGTGATGGCGGTCTCCGGCGCGGATCACGCGCTCCGGCTTCTCCGGCGCGATGCGCTCTTCGGCTGCCGCCCGGGCTTCTGCCGCGCCAGGACCAAGCGGGGCTTCACCCTCAGGCCGCCGTTGGCGACGACCGCGCCGGCCAGCGCCAGTTGCAGCGACGTCACGCTGACTTCGTGGCCCATGGCCACCGAGCCGATCGAGCGTCGGCCTCCACTGCTCAAGCGGCGCAGCATGCCCGCCGATTCGCCCGGCAGCTCGATTCCGGTCTTCCGCCCGAATCCGAATTTGCGCACGTATTTGTAAAGCGTTCTTCTCGCCGACCTTCAGGCCGATTTGATCGCGCCGATGTTGCTCGATTTCGCCAGCACGTCCGCCATGCTCAGCGACGAGTAGCGGTTGTGATCGTGAATCACGCGGCCGAACAGGTTGATGGTGCCGTTGCCGCAATTGATCATCGAATCCGGCGTCAGATTGGTGGTTTCGAGCGCCGCCGAGAGCGTGATCACCTTGAACACGCTGCCGGGCTCGAACGGCGTCGCAATCGCCAGATTGCTGCGCGCGCCCGGCGTCTCTTGCCGGCCGTTCTGGCGGACCGTTGGGATCGTAAGCCGGATAGTTGGCCATCGCCAGAATGTCGCCGGTGTAAGGATTCATCGCGACGATCGAGCCGGTCTTGCGCGCTGGTCTTGGCGATCGCCGTGTCCAGCGCCGCTCGGCCTCGTATTGCAGATTCGGATCGATGGTCAGCGTGAGGTTCGCGCCCGGCTCGGGCGCCCGCGAGACCACGGAGTCGTAGGCGTTCTGCCGCACGTCGTTGTAGACGCGCGCCAGGCCCGGCCGTCCGGACAGATCCTCTTCGAAACTCATCTCGATGCCGCCGTTGCCGTGCTCGATCACGTCGTCGGGATCCACGATGCCGATCGAGCCCAGCACGTGCGACGCCAGTTCGCCGTGCGGATAGAAGCGGCGCATCTCGGGGCGGAACTCGACCCAATCCAGCTTCAGGCTGCGCACGCGCTCGGCTTCTTCGGCGGAGACCTTGCGCTTCACCCACAGAAATCCGCTGCTTGCGCGCCTTGGCCATGGTGATGCGGTTGTACAGCGGTGCCCGGTCCAGATCCAGAACGCGCGAAAGCAGATCGGCGGCCACGCCCGCGATCCGGAATCTTCATGCGGGTCGACGCACATGGATTCGGCCGGCAGGGTCTTGGCCAGCGGCTGGCCCGGTGCGGTCGAGGATGGAGCCGCGCGGGGCCTGGATCTCCACGGTCTTCTGCTGCTGCTGCTCGGCCAGCCGCAGCAGCTCGTCGTGCTGGATCACCTGCAGCCAGACCAGCCGGCCGAAGATGACGCCCGCCCACAGCAGCAGCACCCACAGCAGCCACTGCAGCCGCCGGGTGGATGGAGTTTCGCGGCATGACGCTTCCTCCTGTCGAGCGTCGCGTGCGCTCACGCGCTTCCTGGTTCAACGCGCAGCGACGAGCCGTCCTTGGAGTCCAGATACACCACTTTCTGCGGCGCCGGATCGATGAACTGCTGCTGGCGCGCCAGTTCTTCCATGCGCGCCGGCGAAAGCAGCTTGGCTTCCTGCAGTTCCAGCGACGCCTGCTCGTTGGCCAGCCGCTGGGCTCTCCTGCTGCAGCGACTGAATCTGGTAACCCGCCAGCAGGCTATAGGCGCCCGGCAGCAGCACGCCGATCAGCAGCACGCGCCGCCGCGACCACCGAGCCGATCATCTTCCAGCACACTCCTGCCGGCCTGCGGATCGGCTGCGCGCACCACGCGGCTGTTGTCGATGCGCTTCACGTAGAAATAAATGTCTTCGTTGGCGAAGGCGCGCACCGGCTGCCGCGCGGCGCTGCGCCGATCGCTCCGGCCGTTCGGAGCGCTGCCGATGTCCCTGGTGAAGATTCTGCTGTCAGACAGTTGCTAGAGTTGCCATGTTCCTAATTCCTCTCCCTCTTAGCAGGTCAACCCTCAGCCCCAGGCACTGGGGGAGGAGAGTGCCTGTGGCTGAACGCTGCCGCATATTCCTACAGTTGGCCACATTTAGCGAACGCTTCACGTCACAGATCTCCACCGCGCGCAGCTTGGCGCTTGCGCGACGGCGGATTGTCCCGGATTTCTTCTTCCGCTGGCCGCACGACGTGGCGGGTGAGAATCTGCGCTCGCCCGTCCTTCGCCAGGGCCTGAAAACTTTGCTTGACCTTGCGGTCCTCGAGCGACATGAAGGTGAGCGATCACCGCGCGTCCGCCCGGCTTCACCAGCTTGGGAATGGACGCGAGCAGCGCGTCCAACTCCTCCTTCTCCTGATTCACCGCGATGCGCAGCGCCATGAATGTCTGCGTCGCGGGATGAATTTTTCCCGTGCGGGGCACGACCTTTCGATCAGCTTGGCCAACTGACCGGTCGTTTTTATGGGCCGTGCCCGCACGATTGCTCTGGCTATTCTCCGGCTCCTCCTTTCCTCGCCCAACCTGAAGATCAAGTCGGCGAGTTCCTTTTCCGATTCGTAGTTGACGATGTCGGCGGCGGTCTGCCCCTGGCTGCGATCCATGCGCATGTCCAACGGACCGTCCGCCATCAGCGAGAACCCCCTCCCGCCTTCCGTCAACTGGTATCGCGATACGCCCAGGTCCGCCAGCAGTCCGTCCAGTTGTGTGAACCCTCTCTGCCGCCAGCGCCTCTCCCACCTCGAGAAAACGAAACTTTGATGAAAGCGGATGCGCGAGGCGCAGACTCCGCGGTATTCGCTTGGCCAGCTCCAGACTCTCCGCATCCCGGTCGCAGGCCAGCACCAGACCCGCTCGTCAAGCTGCCGCGCGATCGCTCCGGTGTGCCCGCCCATCCCGCGGTCGCGTCCAGATACACGCCGTCCGGCTTGAGCGCCAGATACTCCAGGCACTCGCGCAACATGACCGGAACGTGCATACATGACCGCTACTTCAATCCCTTCTTCTCGAGCGTCTTCACCTTCTCGGCCATATTCGCCATGGCGCGCTGCATGCGCTCCTCGTGAATCTCTCTTGCCGGCCACGTTGATCCGGCCGTTGTAGCAATCCAGCCACACCGGCTGCTTTTCCAGCTCCAGTCCTTCGCGCAGCTCGGCCGGCATCAGCACGCGGCCCTGCGCGTCGATCTCCGCATCGCCGCCGAAATACTTTCGCGATGTAAGCGACATCCTCGGCCATCTCCGCCAGGTCGCCCGCGTTCGCGAACAAGATCCTCGTTGGCTTTCCACACCGAAATCGGGTAGATTCGAGCTAGCTGCAATCCAACGTGGTGATGAAAACTTTGTCGACACCGAGCTCTTTCAGATATTCCAAGAACTCCGCGGGAAGCTTTAGGCGCCCCTTGTCGTCGACGCGCGCCTGGGCGATCGAATGCGGCGGTTCAACGACGGGAAGTCCCCCGCCGGACCCAAGCGCAGCATTTTCCACCACAGGTCCACCCATTTCAGTCCAAATTTAGCCACTTCGACCCACTTAGTCTACGGCAGCGCGGAGCGGACGTCAAGAAATTTGTTGGAGGGAATCGACTTACGCTGTTTCTTCGCCAGCCTTCTCCGCGAAAGGAGAATGGAGACCAAGGCAAATCCGCCGGGAACCACCGACGAACTCATCCCGAGCGGATGGGATTTCGGAACCCCTCCCGTTCGTGAGTCCCGAAAAATTGTGTTTGAGTCTACTTCCGGTTTCTCTCAATGGTTCATCTCGTGCTTCGCTCAAAGTGATTCGGCGTAGAAAGCCGAAAAAAAGTAGAAGGAGATGATGCTATGAGAGAGTACGTGAAAAAGTTTGCGCCGGTCATGCTCGGTTGTTCGTTGATCGCCGGCGCAGGATGCCTGGATGCCCAGATTTCGGACACTATTAGGGCGCACCTGAATCACAGCTTCTTGATTGGCGACAAGACTTTACCGCCGGGTGATTATACTTTGAGAATGTCGCACGATCCGGCCGACGGAGTCATGATCATTCAGAATAAGAGCGGTGATAACGTGGCAGAGTTCACTGTTCGTCAGTCAGTCGATAGTCGGACGCCCAAACACACCGAACTGATGTTTCGGAAGTATGGGAACGCAGAATTTCTGAGTAAGGTATATGAGGGGGGCTCAAAAAACGGCGTCGCTGTCACCGAAGACAGCAAAGAAGAAAAGAAATTGCTGGCGAGCGGCCAACGCGGCACGGAACATGCCGAGGAACAACCGTAGAGTGGGAACGGTAAGCTTGCCACGGGTGAAGATCATCGAGCGGACGCATTCGCCAGACATAGCTGCAATCTTTGGAGCAGTTCGCGCGCACATTCTGCATGCATCCGGGCATTAGACCTACGGGTTCGCCGCGGCAGGTGCACATCAATCCGTAGCAAAGCACCTGACGGACCCGTGTGGTCGCGGGTCGGCGAATTGAGAGAATAAATTGCCCAGAATCGGCTCACGTCCGTTTATGGCGAACCTATTCTACTTCCTCAACAAGCCCGGCCAGTTGAGGGATCACGAAGGGGCTGCACTATCCTCCGGCAGGCGGTGCGGCAGGGCGAAGCGCTGGCCGCCTTTGTAGACGTCGAACGTGCCGAGGGCGTCCGGCGATCCGGTCTCGAAAAGCGGTTTCGGGACGCCCGCACTCAAGCGATTACTTTCGACGCGGATGTCCACAGCCCGGGAGGAACTCACCGCGCAGAATACGGACCGCGCGGATGGCCGGGTAACTGATGAATAGCCTCGGTAGCTACGTGAGGCCCAGTTCACAATTCGAATGTTTGCCGAGCGGATTGTCAAAGGTGTCGGACTGATCTTCTACAACCGCCAGGTCCAGGCAGCGAAAATCCTTTTCTATCACGACGCGCAGGGAAACGGCGTCGGAGCCGCATATCTCGGCGGAAATGCCCACCTGTTCAGAAGAACACCACGCGTCTAAGTCCGGGGCGGGGATCTCAATGCGAATGGACGCCCCAGAGAAGGAGGCGCGCATGATCGGTCCCGTCCCCGCCATCAGAGCGTACTCCAAACGCCCGTGTCCGGGGAAGTGAAGCACTTCGCGGCATTCTTTCCTTTGGCGAAGACGTTCCACCTCCGATGCACCGAGCCTGAACCGGAGTGAGTTATGGCGCATTCTTAGTTTCATGTCCGGTGCACCCAAGTGTTAATCGTCAATCTGGAGGAGTTCGAAATGTGTTGTTCCAAGGGATATGCTCCTGACTAATCCGTCTCCGCCGGTTGCCGCCAAGTCCGCGATTACCTCTAAGCAATGCCTTGTCCTTAGGACGAGGCAACAGTTGCAAAAAGGCAAAAAATCTCGGAAACCGTATTTGATCGGCTCGTTCAGAGAGCCAAAGGTGGGATGCGCACGAGGTCCCGGTTGACAGCGCCGGAAACCCGTTCGTTTCGCAAGCGGACTTGCAGCTAATGATAGCAGAAACTGACAAAAATGGCCGGAGAATTCGCTCACTTCTCGACATGAAAAATGGTTGCGCTTCACTGAATCTGCTCGCTGCAGCTGATCGAGTTCATAAGAAATTTCTTCGGAGCTCCGTCTTGCAATTTGGGGTCTTCCTGGTAAACTACTCGTAGCTCGCCTGCGAAACAAACGGGTTTTCCGGGGCAATCCCGGGACCCTTGTCCGTATCCCACCCTTTAAGCTCCCAGCGGAGCTGATTCCCAAGTTGTATTGAGTGTCCACGCGTAGCGCGATGCGGCGTTGTTTCTTTCGGCAAAGGAGCCCTAACGGATGAGGCGGGATACGTGTATCTTGGAGACCAGAGCAGCATGACAACGCTTCCTTTGATGGAAAGCGCCTGCTCTCTGTCACGCCCAAGTCACTGGTGCAAATCGAGTTCGAGCCCCGCGCGAACTGATCCCCTCGCGGAGCTCTGGAAGACGGCGAGCAGTACCGTTTTCACTTCGACATGACGAAGTGTATCGGCTGCAAGTGCTGCGTGGTGGCCTGCAACGAGCAGAATGGCAATCCGGCGGCGCTCAACTGGAGGAGAGTCGGCGAAGTGGAAGGCGGGTATTATCCCGCACACGCAGCGCCACTACCTCTCGATGGGCTGCAATCATTGCCTGGAGCCTTCCTGCCTGATCGGATGTCCTGTCGAGGCGTATACGAAAGATGCGAACACCGGCGTAGTCCTGCATAGCGCCGACACCTGCATCGGCTGCCAATATTGCACCTGGAATTGTTCCTACGGAGTGCCGCAATACAACGCAGAGCGCGGCGTGGTGGGCAAATGCGACATGTGCCACAACCGGCTCAGCGATGGCATGGCTCCGGCGTGCGTGGGCGCGTGCCCCGAAGGCGCGATCGCCATCGAAATCGTGAACATGGCCGAATGGCGGCGGGATTATCTATCCGCCAATGCGCCTGGATTGCCTTCGGCTGACGATAGCATCTCCACGACGCGCGTCACGCTGCCTGAAAACCTGCTGCCCGATACGGGGCGCGTCGATCTAGCCCGCGTCGAGCCCGAGCATCCGCACTGGCCGCTGGTTTTCATGCTGGTGCTGACGCAGCTTTCCGTGGGCGCGTTTGTCGTGCTGTGGCTGCTGGATCTGCTGGGTCGGGGTGCGGGATTGACGATGCGGCGCACTGGCTTCGCTGGGGCTCGCCGGTATCAGCCTCGGCAGCCTCCACGCTTCATCTGGGTCGGCCGATTTACGCATGGCGGGCGCTCAAAGGCTTGCGGCGCTCGTGGCTGAGCCGGGAAGTGCTGACGCTATCTCTGTTTGCGGGAGCCGCCAACGGATTCGCAGCGATGTTGCTGTTTGACATTCCTTGTCGCGGAGCTGGCCGGCGCGGTGCACCGCGATCGCAGGATTCGCGGGTGTTACGTGTTCGGCACGAATCTACATTGTCCGCGCGCGTCCCGCGTGGTGCACCGGCTTGACGCTCGCCGAATTTTACGCGACGTCGCTCATGCTGGGGCCACTATTTCGTGCAGTCGTTGCTCGGGGTGCTGCACGTCACAAGTCCGGATTGGAATCGGTATGCGATCGTCGCGGGCGCTATTGCGCAACTGATGATCCAGGCGATCAAATTCCTGTGGCTTCGGCGGTCCGAACGTATTCGAGCTGCGGGCATCATCTCTGCTGCTTTCCGGACGCCTGGGAAATCTGTTTCGAACGCGGCTCGCGTTATTAGCCGTAGCGGGGATCCTGCTTCCTCTTATCGCGGGAAGCGGATGGCTTGTGTCCGTCGGTTTCGTGATGGCTCTTTTTAGCGAATGGCTTGGCCGCTATCTGTTTTTCGTCAGCGTCGTACCGAAAAATATTGCGGCGGCATTTACTTCGGGAGAAAGGATTGCGGCATGATCGGCATCCGCGGTCTCAACTGGAAACGGCTTGTCGGCCTGGACAATCTGCGCGAGGAATATGCATTTGCGCGTGATGATTCCACCGGCTACACGTCCGCCAAGAAGATTCCCGATCAGTGGGTGCACACCACCTGCGGCTATTGTTCGGTCGGCTGTGGCATCGAGATCGGCGTGAAGGAAGGCCGTGCGGTGGCATCCCGCCCGCATGCCATCGCATCCCGTCAATCACGGCAAGCTGTGCCCCAAGGGCCTATCCGAACACTACACGATCGCAGCCGAGAATCGCGCACAATATCCACTGCTGCGCAAGAACGGCAAGCTCGTACGCGTCGGCTGGGACGAAGCGCTGACGATGATGGTCGAGCGTTTCCGCGCTACGCAGAAAACTTACGGGCCGCAATCGTTAGGCGTGCTGAGCACAGGCCAATTGGTCACGGAAGAATTCTACACGCTCGGCAAGCTGGTGCAGCTTGGCTTCGGCACCAACAACTACGACGGCAATACGACGCTTTGTATGGCAAGCGCCGTTTCCGGCTACAAGATTTCGTTCGGCAGCGACGGGCCTCCCGGCGCTTATGAAGATATGGAACGCGCCGATGTCGTTCTGCTGATCGGCGCGAATCTGGCCGACAACCATCCGATTCTGTGCCAGTATCTGGAAGCCAATCGGAACAAGACGCTGATCGTCGCGGACCCGCGCGTTTCGAAGACAGCAATGATGGCGGACATTCATCTTGCCGCTGAAGCCGCGTTCGGACCTGGCGCTGATCAACGGCATTGCCCACATTCTGATCCGCTAGAACATGGTCGATCGCGACTATGTCGACCAGCACACGACGGGCTTTGCGGAACTGGAAAAGTTCTTGGCCGATTACGCACCGGAGCGCGTCGCGAAGATCACGGGCCTCAGCCAGGAAACGATCTTCAAAACCGCACTTCTATACGGCCGCGCCAAGGCCGGCTTCATCGGCTGGACCATGGGCGTGAATCACAGCACGCTTGGCACCGCCACGGTGAACGCGATCTGCAACCTGGCGCTGCTCACGGGGACATATCGGCCGCGCGGGCGCTTCGCCGTTTTCGATCACGGGCCAGTGCAATGCCATGGGGACGCGCGAGGCCAGTTTCGCTTCGAGCTCTTCCTGGATATCGCAAGTTCGACAACGCTAAAGATCGATGCGGATCTTGCCGCCATCTGGGGTATCGACGAAGCTCGCGCTCCCGACCAAGCGCGGCTTGGCGTATCCGGACATCGTCGAGGCTGCTGTGGCTAAAAAAATCCGCGCACTGTGGATCATCGCGACCAATCCGCTGGTTTCTTATCCCAATCAAGATGTGTTGCGGCACGGGCTTTCGAATCTTGACTTTCTTGTCGTGCAGGACGGCTACCATCCCACGCCGACCACGGAACTGGCCGACCTGGTTCTTCCCGCGGCGATCTGGGGCGAAAAAGAAGGCACGTACACAAACTCCGAGCGCCGCGTGAGCAAAGTAAACAAGGCGGTGGAACCGCAGGGCGAGGCACGCTCGGATTTCGACATCTTTCTGATGCTCGCGGAAAAGCTCGGATGTCGCGAAGAGCTATATCCCGGCTGGAGCTCACCGTGAGAGTGCCTTCAACGAGTGGAGGCGTGTTTCGCAAGGCCGGCTTTGCGATTACTCCGGCATCAGCTTATCAATTGCTGGCCGAACAGGGGGCAGTGCAATGGCCGCTTGCAATGGGCGAAACACCCAAGCCAACGTCGCGACTCTACTCCGATGGCAAATTTCAAACATCCGACGGCCGGGCCAAGCTGGTGTGCGCTCACTGGGCTCCGTTCCCTGAACAGCCGGGCGGCGAATTATCCGTTTGTTCTAAATACCGGACGGACCGTGGAGCACTGGCACACGCGCACGAAAACGAAAGAGGTCCCGATATTGGAACGTCTCTCGCCGCGCGCGTGGCTGGAAATGAATCCAGTGGATGCGAAAACGCTCGGACTACGCAGCTCATGAATCTGTGGACATAGTCTCTCGCCGAGGCTCGCGTGCGCGATGTGGAACTGCGGCTTACCGAAATCACCGCGCCGGGCCAGGTGTTCATGCCCTTCCATTTCGCGGAAACGAACGTGAATGAGGTTACGCAAGACGCATTCGATCCGATCTCGCGTGAACCCAACTACAAGCAGTGCGCCGTGCGGGTGATTCGCTCAGGAGCAAAGCGCATGAAGCAACAACTCGTCGTGGTCGGCAATGGGATGGCGGGAGTCGCCTGCGTCGAGCAGATTCTCAAGCAGCCGCATGATTTCGATATCACCATCTTCGGCGACGAAACACACGTCAACTACAACCGGATTCTGCTTTCCCTCGTGCTCGCAGGCGAGAAATCCGCGGACGACATCGTCATTAACGACATCGAATTGGTACCAGACCAATGACATCCGCGCGCGTCTGGGCGTGAGAGATCGCGAGTATCGATCGGGCCGCGAAGGTCGTCGATCGACGAAGACGGCGGCATTACCGAGTACGACAAGCTCATTCTGGCGACCGGCAGTTCAGCGCCTTCATACCGCCGATCCCTGGCGTCGACAAGAAGAACGTTCATGTGTTTCGCACGCTGGACGACACGCGGGCGCTGCTGGAGAAAGCCCGCCCTGGCTTGAGAGCAGCCGTGATCGGCGGAGGCCTCCTGGGTCTGGAAGCGGCTCGCGGACTGCAGGTACGCGGCTGCGAAGTGACCGTCGTGCATTTGATGGACACGCTGATGGAGCGCCAACTGGATGCGACCGGCGGCGATTATCTGAAACGCAAGATCGAAAGCCTAGGCATTCGGGTGATGCTTCCGCAACAGACGGCGGCGTTGTTCGGCAATGGACGCGTCGACGGCCTGCGGTTCGCTTCGGGCGAAGAACTGGAAGCCGACCTGGTCGTGATCGCCGCCGGAATCCGCCCCAATGCGGAATTGGGCCGCAAGGCCGGCCTCGAAGTACGCCGCGGCATCGTCGTCAACGACTACATGGAGACGTCCGATCCTGACATCTATGCGGTGGGCGAGTGCACGGAGCACCGCGGACAAACCTTCGGGCTGGTCGCACCGCTGTTCGAGCAGGGCCGCGTGCTCGCCTCCGCGATCACGGGAGCGAGAGAACCAGTATTCACCGGCGCATCGCCCGCAACGAAGCTCAAGATCATGGGCGTGGATATTTTCTCGGCGGGTTCGATCGATGAATCCGCGCCGGGCGTAGACACCGTTCGCTACGAAGACCCTTCGCTAGGCGTGTACAAGAAGCTGCTTCTCAAAGACAACCAGCTTGCTCGGCATGATCCTGGTCGGTGACATCGAAGACGAACACGCTCTACATGGACTGGATGCGCAACGGAACCGATCTTACGCCGCATCGCCGCCAGATTCTGTTCCCGCCGCGCGATGCAGATCCGGGCCTGGAAGTGGCCGACATGCCTGATAGCGAAACTATCTGCGGATGCAACGGAGTCCGCAAAGGCGATATCATCCAGGCGATTCACGCGCACGGCATCACCACGCTGGGCGGACTCAAGGAACGCACGACGCGCCTCCACCAGTTGCGGAAGCTGCACGGGGCTGTGCGAAAAGCTACTGCGCGCCGTGACTCCCGATTTCCAGGAAGAAACCACGAACCACTCTGTGCTCCTGCGTGCCGTTCTCTTACGAACAGCTGCGCGACATGATTCGCGGCCAAAAGCTCAAGTCCGTCGAAGAAGTGCTGAACATTTACGGCAATCGCAAGGGCTGCGAGGTGTGCAAACCGGCGCTGAGCTATCTGCTCGACATGGTCTGGTGCGGCGATCACGATGAAGACCGCTCGGCGCGCTTCATCAATGATCGCGTCCACGCCAACATTCAGAAGGACGGCACCTTCTCCGTCGTGCCGCGCATGCGCGGCGGCGTGACCACGCCCGACGAATTGCGGCGCATCGCCGACGTCGCCGACAAGTACAAAGTGCCGATGGTGAAGGTCACCGGAAGCCAGCGCATCGATCTGCTCGGCATCAAGAAAGCCGATTTGCCGAGCGTGTGGGCCGACCTGGGCATGCCTTCGGGACAGGCTTACACCAAAGGCGTTCGCATGGTGAAGACCTGCGTGGGCACGGAGTTCTGCCGCTTCGGCGTGCAGGATTCCACCAACGCCGGCATCGAACTGGAGCGGCGCCTGGAAAATCTGTTTACGCCGCACAAATTCAAGATGGGCGTGGTGGGATGCCCGCGAAATTGCGCCGAGGCCACGGTGAAGGATCTCGGATTCGTCGGGCAGGACGGCAGCTGGCAGGTGGTGGTGGGAGGCGCCGCAGGCAAATCCGTCCGCAAGGCCGACCTGCTGATTACCGTGGAAACCACGGAGCAGGCGCTGGAAGCGTGTGATCTCTTCTTCCAGTACTACCGCGAAAACGCGAACTACCTGGAACGCACCTACGATTTCGTCGAGCGCCTGGGAATCGAGAAGATTCGCAAGGAAACCGTTTACGCGCTCAGACGCCGAAAAAAGGAACCTGCTCGAGCGGTTGGCTCGCTCCAAAGCGATGGCGAAAGACGCGTGGCTCGAAGGGAGACACCCGTGAACTCCGACGCAGTTCGTTCAAATTCAACCAATGGAGGTTCAAGCCTTCACGACAGGGAATTGCATACCGTATGAGTCTGAACCTGCTGGACCGCGATCACGCAGGTAGAAAATATTCCGCTCCGCGAAGGGCCGGCCGTGACCGTCGGCGAACGTGAAATTGCGATTTTTCATTTAGATGGATCGCTATCTGACCATCGAAAATAAGTGCCCGCACAAGGGCGGCCCTTTATGCGACGGCATTGTTTCGGGCACGACCGTCGTCTGCCCGCTGCATGGGCGCGCTTCGATCTCGAAACCGGCATGCCGGTGCGGGCGTCCGAGCCGGCGTGCGTCGCGACGTTTCCGACGCGCGTCGAGGACGGCATCATTTTCGTCGAATTTGAGTGGCGGCCGAAAGGCGATCGAAGAAGCCGCCGCGTAGATTCGTCATAGTACTGGCGCAGCAGTTCCCCTCAACATTGTTTGAGGATCCATCATTCAGCCGAGCGGATGCGAACGGGTGTCCCGAATGCTCGATGAGTCTCCCCGTGCGAGCCGATTTGAATTGAATCCAAAACTCAAGGAGAACCGACTCAAATGAATCTTCGCAACAAGGCCACCCGCATCCGCCTGGCCGACTTTTCCAGCGCTCCGATGCGCGCGTTCCACATGTCGTGGATCGCGTTTTTTCTATGCTTCTTCGGATGGTTCGGCATCGCGCCGCTGATGCCCGTCATCCGCCAGGAATTGCATCTGAGCAAAGCACAGATCGGAAATCTCACCATCGCCTCTGTCGCCATCACCGTGCTGGTGCGGCTGCTCATCGGCTGGCTTTGCGACCGCATTGGACCGCGCCGGGCTTATACCTGGCTGCTGATACTCGGCTCCTTGCCCGTGATGGCAGTCGGACTGGCGCATGACTACACCACGTTTCTGCTGTTCCGCCTGGCGATTGGCGCCATTGGAGCATCCTTCGTCATCACGCAGTATCACACGTCCGTGATGTTCGCGCCGAATGTCGTCGGCACCGCGAATGCCGCGGCCGCCGGCTGGGGCAACCTAGGCGGCGGCGTCACCCAGATGGTGATGCCGCTGTTGTTCGCGGGTTTCGTCAGCCTGGGCGCGGGCGCCTGGTGGGGATGGCGGCATGGCGATGTTCGTGCCGGGAGTCATGATGTTCCTGGCCGGGATCGCCTACTACAAGCTGACGCAGGACACGGCCGACGGCGACTTCGCGGAGCTTCGCGCCAAGGGCGAATTAGACCGGACAGTCCAGCGCAGGCACGGGCTTTCGCGACGGCCTGCCGCGATCCTCGCGTGTGGGCGCTGTTCGTGATCTATGGCGCGTGTTTCGGAATGGAGCTGACCATCGACAACATCGCGGCGCTGTATTTCACCGACAATTTCCACCTCGCGTTGACCGCCGCGGGAGTTGGTGGCGGGCTCGTTCGGCATGATGAACCTGTTTGCCCGCGCTTTGGGCGGCATCGTGAGCGACCGCTTCCACAAGCGCTGGGGACTGCGCGGCCGCGCCCTGCTGCTGGGAGCAACGATCTGCGGCGAAGGACTCGCGCTGATGCTGTTCTCGCAGATGCGCGTGCTGCCTTTGGCCATCGCCGCGATGATGTTGACCGGCCTGTTCATCAAGATGTCGAACGGCGCGACATATTCGCTGGTTCCGTTCGTGAATAAACGAGCTCTTGGGGCCGTCGCCGGGATCGTAGGCGCGGGCGGCAATGTCGGCTCCGTGCTGGCGGGATTCCTGTTCAAAGGCAGCATGCCGTGGACCCAGGCGCTGTTGGTTCTGGGCGCAACGATCTCGCGTTATCTCGTTGCTCGCCTTCGCGGTTCGGTTCTCCGAAGGCGAAGAACGATCGGCGCGAGCGGAGATCGAAGCGCGGCTTGCCGGCCAGTTCGTGACCGCGGGAGCGATGGGAGACTAACATGCGCCGAACACTTTTCTTCACGCTCGCTCGACTGCAAGCGTTGCGCCTTGCGACAGTCCGCGGACCAGCCCATGAAACTGGGCGACGTCACCGTGACGGGAACGCTGCGCACGCGAGTCTACGGCTGGGATTGGTTTCAGCCTCCTCCGGCAACAACGAGTACTGCATACGTCGGCAATCTTCTGCGTCTGAATTTCGCCGAAAAGCGCAGGATCTTGGGATTGGGACGCCGAGCTCGCCGCTCCCGTTCCTGCTCGGATTGCCGGACAACGCCACGGCGCCGGCGCCGCAGGGCGCGCTCGGCCTGGGCTCGAACTACTACTCGGCGAACGGCAATCAGCCAATATAGCCGCGATGGCTTTTCGCAAAGCAGCTCTACGTCCGCTTCAAGGGCTTGGGCGGCAAGCGAGGCCAGCACGCTGCAAGTCGGGCGTTTCGAATTCAACGACGGCTCCGAACTCGCGCCCAAGAACGCGACGCTGGCGAGCCCTCAAGCGCGATCGCGTCAGCCAGCGGCTGATCGGCACATTCGGATTGTCCGATGTCGGGCGCAGCTTCGACGGCGCTGCACTATTCCTACTCCAAGCCCACCAGCGACTTCACCTTCGTCGCGGCGACTCCCACGCGCGGCGTTTTTCAGACCGACGGTTGGGGATGGAATCGCGTCGGTTTCGGCTACGCGCCTTCACGCACGAGTGGGGCCACGGGAATCACGCCGCCGACACGCGCGTCTTCTTGCATCGACTACGACGACTGGCGGCACATTCTCAAGACCGACAATCGTCCCTCGGCCGTTCGCAAAGCCGACACCGAAAATATCCACATCCAGACCTTCGGCGCGCATAGTCTGCACGCCTTCACGACCAGCGCCGGCACCTTCGACGCCTGGCTTGGGGCGCGGTCCAAACCGGCCGCTGGGGAACACAAACCCAGCTGGCCTATGCTCTCGATTTCGAGGGCGGATATCAGCCGAAGTCTCGCGCCGAAGCTGAAGCCCTGGATGCGCGGCGGCTTCACCATGGGCTCGGGCGACGGCAATCCAAACGATAATCGCCACGGGACTTTCTTCCAGCTTCTGCCGACGCCTCGTCCTTACGCGCGCTTCCCGTTCTTCAACATGATGAACACGGAAGACGCGTTTCGGAGCGCTCGATCCTGCGCCCGCACTCAAAAGTCACGGTTTCGAGCGAGTTCCATTCGCTGCGCCTGAGCAATGCGAACGATCTTTGGTATAGCGGCGGCGGCGTTTTCAGCCGTGGACCTTTGGCTATACGGGCCGCGCGACCGTCGGGCCAGCGTTCGCTGGGCAATCTTTACGACACGAGCGTCGAGTATCGCGCGACACCGCCACGCTGACCTTCACCGCGTATGTCGGCTATACGCAGGGTCTGGCCGCGATGGAGACAAATTTATCCCGAGGGAAAGGACGGCCGACTTCGGATATCTGGAAGCCTTACTACAGTTTCTAGAAAGCTCGAGTCGCGGACGTCCGGTTGCGCCATACTGAAAACAAGTTCGTCCGTTTTTCGATTCATGCCATTTGCAGGACTCCGCGTTCTCAGTCTGGAAAGCCGCCGCGCCAAAGAAATGGAACGCTCATTCATCCGCAGGGAGGGCGGCGATCCATTTGTCGCGCCTTCGGTTCAGGAGCGCGCGCTCGGATGATTCCGGCGAAGCCATCCGGTTTGTCGAACGTCTCGAGGCCGGCGAATTCGACATGGTCATCTGCATGACGGGCGCGGGTCTGGCGTTTCTGCGCGACCAGGTTGCGGCCGCATGCTGCGGTGGAGCGGCTTGGTGCAGCTCTGCGCGGTGTCACCATCGTGTCGCGCGGCCCCAAGCCGCTGCCGATCCTTGCGCGAGTTGGGCGCTCACGCGCGCATATCGTCGTGCCCGGAGCCGAATACCTGGAAAGAAATCGTGGACGGCAGTGGCAGCGCGCCCAGAACGCCGCATCGCCGTTCAGGAATACGGACGTCCCAATCTCGAAATGAACGCGGCGCTGGAGCAACTAGGCGCTTCGGTGACACGCGATTGTGCTTTATCGCTGGGAGCTTCCCGCCGACCTTGAACCCTTGCGCGAGGCCGCCCGGCGTCTTGCAGCGCGTCAGTTTGACGTTGTGTTGTTCACGTCCTCGATCCAACTGGATCATCTGATGGCGGTCGCGGAAGATCTGAAAGTGCAACCGGCGGTGTTTAGTTGCCTCCGGGAATTCGTTACCGTAGCGTCCGTAGGGCCCGTGATGACCGAGACGCTTCAGAGTGCTGGAATTCCCGTGGATATCGTGCCCGTTCATCCGAAGATGGCAGCTCTTGTCAAAGCGGCGGGAGAGATGGCGGCGGCGTGTCTTCTAAGACGGCGAGCGCCTTAAAATCCAGATGGCCGGTTTCTGCCCTATTGAGCTGAAGGTTCGTAGTTGAGATTCGGCCCAAGCCATCGTTCGACTTCGGCGACGCTCATTCCCTTGCGTGATGATAATCGACAACCTGATCGCGATCAATTTTCCCGAGACTGAAATAGCGCGATTCCGGATGCGCAAAATAAAGTCCACTGACGCTGGACCCGGGCCACATCGCAAAGGACTCGGTGATCAGCATCCCGGTATTCTTCTCGACATCCAGCAGACGCCAGATCGTTCCTTTCTCGGTGTGATCGGGGCAAGCGGGATACCCTGGAGCCGGCCTGATGCCGCGATATTTTTCCTCGATGAGATCTTCGGCGCTCAAGTTCTCCGTGCAGCCGTATCCCCATTCCTGGCGTACTCGCTTGTGCAGACACTCGGCAAACGCTTCGGCGAGGCGATCAGCGATGGCCTCCGCCATGATCGCGTTGTAATCGTCATTCTTTGCTCTGAACCCGTCGCACAACTCTTTCAAGCCGATTCCGCTGGTAACCGCGAATGCTCCGATGTGATCGGGCAAGCCGGTTTCCTTGGGCGCGATGAAGTCCACCAGCGACCGACAGGGCTTGTTCTCTTCTCTGGCCTGCTGCCGGAGGAAGTGTAGTTGATCAAGCACGTGGCCACGCGTCTTGCAAGTATAGAGTTCCACGTCATCGCCGACCGCATTCGCCGGGAATAGGCCATACACGCCTCGTGCAGTGATCAGGTTGCCTGCGATTATCTGATCGAGAAGCGCATTGGCATCGGTGAGTATCTGGCGTGCCTGCGCGCCGTACTTCTCGTGATCCAGTATGCGCGGATAAATGCCCTTCAATCCCCAGGTGTGAAAAAGCGGACTCCAATCGATAAAGCCGCGGAGTTCGGTAAGGGAAAAGTTATCGAAAACGCGCACTCCCGTGAAGGAGGGCGTTGGAATATCTTCGGGCCGCCATTCGATAGGCGTTCGTCTTTTTCGCGCCTCCTCAAGAGAAACCATTGCCTGTCGCGGAGCCGAGTGCTTCGCGCGAAGTGTTTCATATTCGGCGCGGTGTTTAGTTACGAACGCCGGCTTGCCGTCCTCGCTGAGCAGGCTGGTGGTCACAGGCACGGCGCGGCTCGCGTCCAGTACATGTACGACGGGCTCGCTATAATGCGGTGCGATTTTTATCGCGGTATGGGCGCGGCTGGTGGTCGCACCGCCGATCAGCAACGGCAGTTTAAAACCTTGGCGCTCCATCTCGCGGGCGACGTGCACCATTTCATCGAGAGACGGCGTGATCAGACCACTCAGGCCAATCACATCCGCGTTTTCCGATCGGGCGCGCTCCAGGATCTTTTCACAGGGCACCATTACGCCCATGTCGATGACTTCATAGTTATTGCAGGCGAGAACGACTCCGACAATATTTTTGCCGATATCGTGAACGTCGCCCTTCACGGTGGCGAGTACGATTTTGCCTTGCGTCTTGACCGCCTGGCCGGCTGCAGCCATCGCCGCCTTCTCAGCCTCCATGAAAGGCGTCAGGTATGCCACGGCCTTCTTCATGACGCGAGCGGACTTCACGACCTGAGGCAGAAACATCTTGCCTGCTCCGAACAGATCGCCGACGACGCTCATGCCGGCCATGAGCGGCCCTTCGATCACCAACAGAGGGCGGCCCAGTTTGGCGCGGGCTTCTTCCGCATCGACCTCAATGTAGGCGTCAATGCCCTTCACCAGCGCATGCGACAGGCGCTCCTCCACCGTGCCCGCACGCCATTCTTCGGCCTTCTTTTCATTGGCGATCGGCCCTTCACTGGCTGCCTTTAATTTGTCGCCGTGCTCTACCAGACGCTCGGTTGCATCGGGACGCCGGTTCAGCAGGACGTCTTCCACCAGAACCTTCAACTCCGGTTCAATTTCCTCGTAGACTTCAAGCATCCCCGCGTTGACGATGCCCATATCCATGCCCGCCGCAATGGCGTGATACAGAAACGCAGAGTGCATGGCCTCGCGAACTTTGTTATTGCCGCGGAAGCTGAAAGAAATATTGGAAACGCCGCCGCTCACCTTCGCGTGTGGAAGATTCGGCTTTAATCCAACGGGTGGCGTTAATGAAGTCCACCGCGTAGTTGTTATGCTCCTCCATGCCGGTTGCGACGGTCAAAATGTTCGGATCGAAGATGATGTCTTCGGGAGGAAATCCGATTTCAACCAAGATGTCGTAAGCGCGTTGGCAAATGCGGGTCTTATCCTCGTAGGTTGCGGCCTGGCCCTGTTCGTCGAACGCCATGACGACGACCGCTGCTCCATATTTAAGAACGGTCGCCGCGTTTTGCCGAAACTTTTCCTCGCCTTCCTTGAGGGAGATCGAGTTTACGATGCCTTTGCCCTGCAGGCATTTGAGCCCAGCCTGGATGACCTCCCACTTGGAAGAGTCCACCATAAACGGGACTTTGGCGACTTCCGGTTCGCTGCCGAGAAGCTGCAAAAAGCGCGTCATCGCTTCGACGCCATCGATCATGCCTTCGTCCATGCAAATGTCGATCACGTTGGCGCCGTTCTCGACCTGCTGCCGGGCGATGCTGACTGCTTCCTCGTATTTGCCGGCCTTGATTAACTTCGCAAATTTCGGCGACCCGGCCACGTTGGTGCGTTCGCCGATCATGATGTAAACGCCGTTTTGCTGGGTAAATGGCTGGGATCCCGAGAGACGGAGAGGCTTCGGCTCATCGACCGTCGCGCCCGGAATGCTCACGCTAACCGCTGAACTCGCTTCCGCCAGTTCGCGCGGATGTTTGCCCTCGAGCGCCTTGGCAATCGCCGCGATATGCTCGGGCGTGTTGCCGCAACAGCCGCCCGCGATGTTGATCAGTCCGCCGCGCGCGAATTCGCCGAGGTAACGAGCCATGTCCGCCGGCTGCAAATCAAAGCCCGTTGGAGAGAGAGGATTCGGCAGGCCGGCATTCGGATAGCACGAGATCGCGGCATTCGATTTCTCCGCGAGATCGGCCAGGAAGGGATACATCAGATCCGGACCGAGAGAACAATTGAGTCCCACCGACAGCGGCTTGATGTGCCGCACGGCGTTCCAGAACGCTTCGATGGTTTGCGCGGAGATCATCGTTTCGCCGCCACGGCCCACGGCGGCGGAAATCATCACCGGCAGTTCTTTGCCGTCCTGATCGAAGACCTCGCGGATGGCCACCAGCGCGGCTTTCGCGTTCAGTGAATCGAAAATCGTCTCCACCAGAAGCAGGTCTGAGCCTCCGGCGATGAGGGCTCGTACCTGCTGGATGTAGGCAGCCTTGACTTGATCGAAGGTGACGACACGAAAGCCGGAATCATCCGCATCGGGCGAGTTCGAAAGTGAAACGGTCAACGGTCCGATGGCGCCTGCGACGAACCGGGGACGAGACGTGGCGTTCGCGACCCGGTCGGCCCACTCGCGGCACTGCCGCGCCGATTTCTCGTTGATCTCCCATGCCAGATCGGCAAGAAACGGATCGTCGATGATCTTTTGATAGAAAGCAGGATCTTTGCGACCGCCCGTCTCGCGGGGATCGTCCACGAAAAATTCGCTTTGTGAGATGGTGGTGGCGCCGAACGTATTCGTCTCGATGATGTCGGCTCCGGCCTCCAGAAATCGGCGATGGATGTCGCAGATCATGTCCGGCTGGGTCAGAGAAAACAAATCGCCGTTGTTGAGAAGATCTTTCTTCGAGTCCTTGAACCGCTCCCCCCGAATATCGGATTCCTTCATCCCATAGCTGCGAATGGTGGTGCCCATGGCGCCATCAATGATCGCGATGCGATTTTCAAGAATCTTCCGGAGCGGATGCTGATGATCTAAGGTCATGTTTACAGGTGGAGGCGGCGGAACGGGTTCCTATTTAGATGATACCGGGCCGAAAAGGGTGCTCCTTGCGGGAAAAGCTACATTCCCGCGAGCGTGCCGATATTTTGAATGATGCGGGATGCGCAAGTGCTTTGTGACTAACCGGTTCCGAACACGTAGGAATTCGTGCCCTCTCTCATTGTTCGACAGTCCGGGGGCGGATCGTTAATGAGGGAATCCCCTTTAGTCGAGGGAAATTACTCGGGAGGAGGACGAGAATCGGTGGGACGCGGCCGATCGGCGTCCGGCAAGATATTATCGTTCGCAGATTGTTGCGTATAAGCGAAATGCCAGGCGGTGTTTAAGCGCTGGCACGGGGGATTCCCGGATTAGCGCCGCTCAAGCCTTGGCCAGGACTTCGTAGGGACGCATCATTTCGTTGTCTTCATGCTCCAGGATGTGGCAATGCCACACGTAGCGGCCGGCGTAACCATCGAATTTGACGATGATCCGCGTGCTGGCTCCGGGCGTGGCTCGGACCGTATCTTTCCAGCCGGCCTCGTTCGGCTCGGGCGGAATCGCTTCGCCCTTGTAGGTCAATTTCTTGTCGTACACCAGCTGAGAAACATCGATCGCGCGGCGATCCAGAATTTGGAAACGAACCAGGTGCAGGTGAATCGGATGCGTGTCGTCCGTTGTATTCAGGAATTCCCAGATCTCCGTGCTGCCAAGCTCCGGTTTTTCAGAAATCGGTTC
This sequence comes from Terriglobia bacterium, assembly GCA_963699945.1. GTDB lineage: Bacteria > Acidobacteriota > Terriglobia > Bryobacterales > Bryobacteraceae > Palsa-187. The sequence goes on along the minus strand of CAVOVW010000001.1, from coordinate 354,244 downwards.
GTGCCAGCGCTTCCCGTCGAGCAAGTGAATCGCGGGCTGGTCGTTCAAGTTGTCGATCTCATCCAGTGTGAGTTGGCGGGTGAGGGTCGCGTCGGATTCCTTGAACTTCTGAATGGGACGAAGGATGGGGGGCACCGCACTGGGATCGTCGATTTTTTCGTTCGCGACACGGAACTGCATCAACGTGGTCGCGAGATTGGTGAGGAGAATCTTCGACCCTCGATGTTCCGCGAAGTCTACGACAAGATCCGCGCGCTCGCCCGGAGCCAGGTTCAGTCTGCTCAGCGGCGACAGGGGCAGGCAGTAATCCCTGGTCGGTTCCGATCTGTTGAAAGACCTGGCCGTTGCCGAGAGACAAAATAAAGAAACGCGAGTTAGAAGCATTCAGGATGCGGAAGCGATATTTGCGCGGCTGCACATCGAGATAGGGAAGCAGCTTTCCATTTAGCAGAACGGCTTCGCCCGCATATTCCGGAATCCAGGGAGCGTCGGGAGTTTCCGCCACCGGATAGTACAACTGCCCGTCGGCGCGAATCATGCGATCCATCAGCACGAGAGGGATTTCGTAGTCGCCCTTGGGCAACTGCAGCGCGTCTTCAAAGGAATCGCGGATCGTATACAAAGCAGCCATGCCTGCGCAAACGTTTAAGCGATTGATGCCCATGGCGTGGTCGTGATACCACAACTGCGTCGCTTCCTGTTCGTTGGGATAGTGAAACGTCGCCGATTTACCCGGGCCATACCAGGCCTCCGGCCAGCCATCGCTTGCGGAAGGCACTTTGGCTCCGTGAACGTGAACGACGATGCGCGATTCGGGGCGCCCTTTTTCCGCGCCCATCAGATTGTGATCGATGGGGAGAAAATGTTTTGCCGGTAAACGGTTGGGCCACTCGATGGCAATCTCCTGGCCACTACGCGCCTCGATTGTCGGCCCCGGGACACTGTTCCTGTATCCCCAAAAACGCGTGGGCGCAACGTCACGATGGATCTTCGCGAAGAACTCCTGGACCGGGATCCGGTAGAAAGGAACTTGCTGATGCGCCGCGTTCGCGCGCGTCCCCATGGGCTTGGCAACGGCGGGTCGTGGAAGGGGATCCACAAACGGAGTGAGCTTCGCGAGATCCAGTTGCGGAGGCGCGGGCGCCAACTTAGGCGACGCCATATGCGCCATACTGTGCGCCATTTGGGCACTACCAAAACGACCGGCGGCGGTCAAAAGGCCGCCGCCGATCGCAAAGCTACGTCTCGTAATGCGAGTTTTCAGTTTTTTGTACCTGCAATTTCTACTTTACGGAACAGTGACCGTGCCTGTGACCTGGCCGGTGATCGGCGAAAGCAACGGCGTGGTGGTGTTCGGTGGGACCCCCGGCGTGAAGTCGAACATGCTGTTGATGGTGCCGAGCGCCACCCCATTGACCGTAGTTCCGACGATGGCGTCAAACGATCCACCGCCCACTTGTCCCAGATTCCAATTGTCCTCGATAAAGCGCATGACCGAGGTCTGGATGGTCAGGGTGTGGTCCACGTAATTCTGTTTGGCCCAGGGAGAGATCACCATGAGAGGGGTGCGAACGCCGGGAGAGCAGCGGCCATTCACACTATTCGCTGTGTTCGGGCCCGACAGTACCGGCGTAACTCCCTGCACTCCGCAGGCAGCGGTTCCGGTGAGGCCATCCACGGTCGAAAAAGATCCGTTGATGATTGGCGCCGCTTGATGATCGTACCAGCCGTCGGAATCGTCGTAAGCGACGATGACCGCGGTGTTGGCCCAGAAGGGCGACTGTGCCAGGGCATTGACGATGCTAACGGCGAAGGCCTGTTCATCCAGCGGATTGGAGTTGCTGGGGTGTGCATCCTGGTAAGCCGGCGCTTTCAGGAAGCTGACAGCCGGAAGATTGCCGGCACTCAGGGCGTCAAAGAAATCGTGGGAGTCGTATTGGTGATTGCCACACGTGGCCGCCACGCACGCGACGGTCGCATTTGCGGTGTCGGCTGGTGTTCCAATGACCGACACACTGACGGGGCGCGTGTGGTTCGGATTTGCCGTGGAGGCGTAGTATTGAAATGGCTGATGGTGATCGCTGTAATCGGTCACCGTGTTTCCGGTGATGGGAGAAACAGTGCTGCGGCTGCAGCCCGTCGAGCCATTCGGATTCGTGATCGTAAGATCGAATCCGCCCTGGAACCAGCCCCAGCTCAGGCCCTGGGCATTCAGCAGGTCGCCGATGTTCTTTCCACTCATGGAAGCATTGAAGGAGCCTGTGGCGGAACACTTGTCACCCAACGCCTCGGCGTCGCCGATCATTGTGAATCCACCCTGACCGTCCGCGACTTGATTTGCGGATGGCGCGTTGGTGGAGGAGAGGATTCCATTGGTCTGCCCGGCGATCAAGTTGATCGCGCCCGGCGTCGAAGGTCCAAACTGGCTGTTGTACGAGTTATCGCTCATCGCGAACTGTTGCGCGTAGTTCCACAAAGCGGTCACCGTGTTGCCGTCGTAGTAGCCCATCACCAGGCCTTTCGTGCCAACGGCGGGGGGAACGGCAACTAACGGGAAACTCGGAGCGCCGCCGGCCGCACCGGTCTTGGCGGGAAATAGATCCATCGCGTACGGATACGGAGTGCTGAGCCCATCGAACGAGGCCTGTTCCGGCCCGTAGCTATGGCTCATACTTTGCGTGTGCGCCTGACTGCGATTCAAACGGAACGGATTCGCGGCGCCGGCACCGTTTCCGGTGGTGTTGTTGAGATTCGGATTGTTGGTCAATAAGGATGTGGTTAGCCCGTTCACGTAGTTCGAGGTTCCGGGCGTTCCATTTACCGTCGGCGTGCCGGGAGCAGCGGTAAAGCGCGGCTGTCCGGGAGGATTCTGGGCCGTCGGATACGTCCCGAAGTAATGATCGAAGGAAATATTTTCGCCGAAGATGACGACGACGTGTTGGATCGGCGTGGTTGGGGTTGGCGGCGCTGCGGCTAAGGCCGGATCGGTTGCCAGGCTCATCAGCATCGACAGACTCATCGCGATTGAAAGAAATGGACGCATATCTTCTCCTATGGGGCTCGTTCGACGTCAGTTTGAATGCAGGAATGGGAATACTAGTCAGGCGCGCAGGCGCTTCCGTAAAGCGAAGAGCAGAGCGGCGCCGGAGCTCAGAAGCAGATAGGTGGACGGTTCGGGACTCAGCTGAACATCGTCAATCGCCAGGCCGGAAAAGTTGACGCTGCCGGCGGATTGCGTAATTTTGAGACCGAAGATATCCGCCGATGTGTCGGAGACCACGAAGTATCCATTTCCGGGGTTCGCGCTCGATTCGCTGATCGTTTCCGTAAACGCCGCGCCGAAGGCCACGCCCGACGAATTCAGCGCCTGGATGGTAATGGTAACTCCCGGATCGGAATCCGCAATGCCGACACCAATAGCGCCGCGGCCAACCGTGTTCAGCAAGGTGAGGTTCGCGCTGCCGTCCGAGCTCATGTCAAACAGCTCATTCGGAAAGCTCTGCGTGCTAAAGGGAATGATCAATAGACCGTCGGGACTGGCGAACGTCACGCCCGATGCGACCAGCGAGGGGCACGCCGATACGGTGCACGCCACTATGCTGTCAAAGTTGATTGTGGTTGCTCCCATATTCGGCGAGGGCCCGGTCGGGGTCGAGAGGCCGGCGTTGCCGGGAGTTCCTACCGTAATAAAGGGAGCGGCCTGCATAGAGATTGCGCCCACCAAAACGGCCGTGCATGCAAGTAGTTGTGATTTCATTTTTTGTTTTCGTTTCTTCAGAGGCTATCCAGCACGCTGATCGTACCAACGGTCCATGACGAGCAAATGAATCTTTGGGCACAGCCCCGTAACGCGCCGAAAAATACGGTTGAGGTGCTGGATAAATACAGTCAAAGCGTGATGGACTGACGAATGAAGAGCGTCTTTCACAACGCGCCATACGTCACAAGTTGCCAAAGCTTTTAAGGAGTGATGACTCTGAAATTGCGAAGCATAAACCAGGCAACAGAGAACCTTCCCGGTTACCGGCGATAGGAGTTCGCCGGCGATTCTAATAACACACGGTCAACTCTGGGAGGGCTGTACCGCCGCGATAGACTCGGCGTCTCGTGATCGGAGAAGCTCGGCGATCTTACCGCCCACTTCCGACATAAACTCTTCGAGCTGCGCCGGCTTCGTGATGACACATCTGGCCCCCAGGTCCAACGCTGCCTTGTGCTCTCGGGGTTGTAAATAAGATGTGAGAACCGCTTTAGGAACGTCAGCCAGGCGCGCCACGGTGGCGGCTGCGGCCAGGATTTCTCCTCCATGTCCCGTCGGAAGGTTGTAGTCGACCAGAATCAGATCGGGAACCGGCAGCGTGGCGTCTTGATACTGGATACGGCGTTGATCGCCTCTGCCGCTGTGGCGTAATTCTCGATCGCGAAAGAAATCGAATGTCGATTGAGAGCCTCTTCGATTAACCAGACATCGGCCGGATTGTCTTCGGCCACAAACAGCCTTACAGGTTGCGTAGTCATCAGGCCTCCCGTTCCTCGGCCGCTGTTCGCATGGGCACGGAAAATCGGAAAATCGAACCACCTTCGGGCGGCGACTCCACCCAGATTTTGCCGCCGAGCCGTTCGGTCACAGCCTTGCAGATGGCGAGCCCCATGCCCGCGCCACCTCCCCGGTCGAGACGGCGGAAAACTCCGAAAATATATTCGTGGTATTTCGGATCGATCCCTATGCCGTTATCCTGAACGGAAAAAACCCAGGCAGACTCGGTAGCGCTGCCGGAGATTCGGACCAGAGGTGAACTCGCCGATCGGTATTTGATTGCGTTGGCCACCAGGTTCTGAAAAAGCTGTACCAGCAAAATGTCGTTTCCGTAAATGAAGGGCAAGCGATCGCGTTCGATAACAGCTTGATTCTCGTCGATCAAGCCTTGCAGATTCGCCGTGACCTGGCGCAGGACGGCATTGCAATCGACCAGTGTCCAGGATGCTTCTTGCGGCGCCGTTACACCTAATTCGCTGACATGGATGTATTGGCGCAATCCACCAAGGAGCTCATGCAAGCGGGCGGCGTGGCTCTGAATCGTCGAAAGCATTCGCTTGCGATCTTTGTTCGAGGCGGTCTCGCCCGTAGTGGATAGCCACTGGGAAAACGCCAGCACGGTGCGGACCGGCTCCTGCAAATCGTGACTGGCCGCCCACGCGAATTGCCGCAGAGCTTCATTCGAGTAACTGAGTTCCGCAGTCCGCTCGGCTACCCGTTTTTCAAGCTCAGCGTTCACTCTCTGGATGCGCGCCTCGGCCTGGACCTGTTCGGTTGCGTCTCTAATGGCGGTAGTAAACAAGTACTTTCCGGATGTATCAAAGAGACTTCGCGTGATCTGCACGGGAAAGGAAGTGCCATCATGACGCAGCGCGGTGAGCCGACTTTCCTGAGCAGTGGCAGACCAATTGGATACGGGACCGATCCCCGCTTCCGGAGTGGTCGCGGGCTGCCACTCCGGGATGAGCGTGCGGAGATCGCGCCCAATGAGCGACTCCCGCACGTGGCCGAACATCGTGTCTGTGCGGGAATTGGCGAGTTCTATAATTCCGGTCTCGTTCGTGATGACCATGGCGTCGGGAGCGCTCTCCAGAGCCGCCCGGAAACGCCGTTCGGCGACGGCCACCCTCTCGGTCTGCCGATGCAGCAGCCGCTCATTGCGGTGCATGTCCACAAATACCGCGACCTTACTTTGCAGGATTTCGGGAAGGATCGGCTTGAACAGGAAATCGACGGCGCCGAGGTCGTAGCCGCGGAACAATTGCTCGTCGCTGCGATAAGCAGTGAGAAACAATATGGGAGTGTGCCGGCTGCTTTTGCGAGAGCGAATCAGCGCCGCCGTTTCAAAGCCGTCCATACCCGGCATACGCACATCCAGCAAAATCGCGGCGAACTGATGATCCAGGCAGTACCGCAGTGCATCTTCGCCCTTATCGGCCAGCATCAACTCCTGTTCCAGCGGTTCCAGCGTGGCTTGCAGCGCGATCAGATTGCTGGGATCGTCGTCCACAAGCAGGAGCTTGACGCGTTCGTGCTGCGTCGCATTGTTCTCTTCAAAGGCAGTCACGGCTACATTCATGTTTTATTCCTGCCAGAGGCGGCGCAAGTCCCGCGCAGCGATATTCGGCCTTAAACGGTGGACGACCGGGCTCATGATAATTTCGTTACGGCCGTTCCTTGCGGGGCGCTCTTCAAACCAGCGAGCCAAACGCGCATTACCGAAAACAGATAGGCCAGGTCCACTGGTTTGCTGACGTAGTCAGACGCCCCGGCCTGAAGGCATTTTTCGCGATCGCCCTTCATGGCCTTCGCGGTGAGCGCGATTACGGGAAGCGAGGCAAAACCCGGCAGGCGCCGAATCTCACGGGTGGTCTCGTAGCCATCCATTTCCGGCATCATTATATCCATCAACACTAGGTCTATGTCGGGGTTTTCCCGTAAGCGTTCGATGCCGCTTTTGCCGGTTTCCGCGTGGAGCACAACAATTTCATGCTGTTCCAGCACACTGGAAAGCGCGAAGATATTGCGCAAATCATCGTCCACGACAAGGATTTTCCTGCCGGCCAGCGCCTGGTCGATCTGCCGCGCCTTCACGAGTTCGCGCCGCTGGAGGTCGGTGAGGGCTTCCTCATTCCGATGCATTCGCAACACGGTCTCATCCAGCAACCGCTGCATGGATGGCGCATACCGAATCAAACTCGCCCGTGAGAGGCGGTGCAGGTGCGCGGCCAGATAAGACTCGATTTGGGGAGGTCCCAGAACGACGATGGATGGCACGAACGGATCGAAACGAGCCTGGACTTCTTCTATGAATCCGATACCGAAATCGGCGTCCTCCGCACCTGAAACCACCCAGTCTAAAATAATGCCATCCACGTGCGGATGGCTCGTGTCTCGCAACAAAGCAAGGGCGTCGGCTCCCGAAGACGCGAAGTCCATTTCGACGTCGGAGGACTGTACGGTCTCTCCAATCTCCTTGCGCATGGCCTCCGAACTGCTGATGACCAGGAGCTTTTTCTTGCCTTTCTGTATGGACTTTTCGACCATTGAAAACAGCGGTTGAATCGCTGCGGGCTCTTTCGAGGCGCACGTAGTCGCGCCCAGCATGAAGCCGTCGCGGGGCGAATCCGATGAGCTAATGACATGGACCGGAATGTGACGCGTGGCCGGGTCGTGCTTCAGATGATCCAGAACCGTCCATCCACTCATGTCCGGCAGGCGGACGTCCAGCGTAATTGCATTGGGCTTGAACGTTCGGGCCAGGGTGAGCGCCGAAGCGCCCCGCAAAGCGGCGACCAGGCTTTCAAACCGCGTTCGTGGGCGGTGTCCATCAGGACCTGGGCGAACGTGGGATCGTCTTCGACGATCAGCAGCACGGCCTCCCCTGGTCGAATGCTGTTGCGATCGTCATCCAGGCTGAGCTCGTGTTCCTCCAGCCAGTTGGGCAGCGGAGCCGTGCCGTGCTCGAAGCGAGTTATCGACATCGCGCGCCATCCACACCCGCATCACCGAAAACAGCAGCTCAAGATCCACCGGCTTGGTGACATAGTCGGACGCACCGGCGCGCAGGCACTTCTCGCGATCGCCCTTCATCGCCTTGGCGGTCAGGGCAATGATCGGCAGGGTCTGAAAGTCGCGGGACCTTGCGGATCGCGCGCATGGTCTCGTAGCCGTCCATCTCCGGCATCATGATATCCATCAGCACGATGTCCACGTCCGGCGTAGTCTGCAGCAGCTCGATTCCTGCGCGGCCATTTTCCGCGTGAATCGTTTTCATTCCGCGCTGTTCCAGCACGCTGGTCAGAGCGAAGATATTGCGGAGGTCGTCGTCGATCACCAGTACCTTGCGCCCCGCCAGCATCGGATCGGTCTGCCGCACGTCCGCGAGGACACGCTGCTGGTCGGCCGAGAAGGTGCTCTCGTTGCGGTGCAGCAGCAAGACCGTCTCTTCCAGCAGACGTTCGATGGTGGGCGCATAGCGAACCGGGCCGACCCGCGCGCAGTGATGAATCTCAGAGACCTGCTGATCCGACAGGTTCTGGTTGCCCGAAACCACGATCGGCGGGACACTTGCAGCGGCGACCTCGACTGCACCGACTCGATGAACTCGATGCCGGCCGCCTCCGGAACGCAATCCAGTACGATTCCGTCCACCGATCGCGACGCAAGCAGCTTATTTGCCGCGGTCAAATTCTCGGCACTCGAGAATCTCCAAGTCGTCTCCGGCGAGCAAGCTGCTGAATGTCGCTCCGGCGCACATCGTTTTCCGCAATCAGCAGCAGAGTCTTCTTGCCCCCGCTCCATGGAGGCTTCGATCACGTGAAAATATCGCTGAGCGATTCCTGGCTTGCGTCCTTCGGCATGCAGGACATCGCGCCCAGCGCGAAGCCGCGCTTGTTGTTCTCGTGGCCGGAAATAATGTGCACCGGAATGTGCGCCGTTCGCGAGTCGTGCTTCAGGCGGTCGAGCAGCGTCCAGCCGCTCATGTCCGGCAGCCGGACATCCAGGGTAATGGCGCTGGGCTGGAATTCGCGCGCCAGCGAAATCGCCGTGGCGCCGCGCAAAGCGACCACTACGCTTCATGCCTCGGCTGTGCGCCAGATCCACCATGATGCGGGCGAATGTCGCGTCGTCCTCCACGATCAGAAGCACCGGTCTTCGCGGCGTCGACCAGATTGCGGTCGTCATCCACCACCATCTCTTCCACCATCTCCGCCGGCACAGTGTCGTCCGCCGAGGCAGAATCAGATCCACGACGCCGGGTTGCGCGGTTCTCGACTTCGAGCGCGCAGAGCGCGCCGTACGGCTGAATTCGGGTTTCGGAACAGCGAAGTCGATATAGACCTGCGGCAGATACAGCGTGAAGCTGCTGCCCTTGCGCCGACGATGCTTTGCAGCCGGATCTCGCCTCCCAGCAGGCGCGCCAGTTCGCGGCTGATCGAAAGGCCCAGGCCCGTGCCGCCGTACTTGCGGCTGGTGGTGCCGTCCGCCTGCTGAAACGCTTCGAAGATGATGCGTTGCTTTTCTTGCGCGATGCCGATGCCGGTGTCCGTCACCGAAAATGCGATCACGCTCTTGGCGCGATTCAGCACCGGATGCGTCGGACTCCATCCGCTGGTCGCTCGATTCGATGCTCAGCTTCACCGAGCCCTGCTCGGTGAACTTCAGCGCGTTCGATAGCAGATTCTTGAGAACCTGCTGCAGCCGCTTCACGTCGGTGCGCATGACCTCGGAGGAAAGCTGCGGGTCGACTTCCACCGGCGAAACCGATGCCTTTGCCTTCCGCCACATGCCGGAACGTGCGCACGCAGTAGTCTTCCATCTCCTCGAAGCGGACGCTGCCGACCTCGACGTCCATCTTTCCCGGATTCGATCTTCGACAGATCCAGAATGTCGTTGATCAGCGCCAGCAAATCCGTGCCGGAGGAGTGAATCGTTTCGGCGAACTTGATCTGCTTGGAGCTGAGATTTCCTTCGGTGTTGTCGGCCAGCACGCGCGCCAGAATCAGCAGGTTGTTGAGCGGCGTGCGCAGCTCGTGCGACATGTTGGCCAGGAATTCGCTCTTGTACTTGGAAGTCAGCGCGAGCTGCTCGGCCTTTTCTTCCAGCGCGTGCTTGGCCTGCTCGATTTCGCGGTTCTTGGCCTCCACTTCCGTGTTCTGCTCGGCCAGCAGCTTGGCCTTTTCCTGCAACTGCGCGTTGGTTTTCTGCAGCTCCTCGGCCAGAGCCTGGCTCTGTTGCAGAAGCTGCTCGGTGCGCATCGTCGCGGCGATGGTGTTCAGCACGATTCCGATACTCTCCGTGAGCTGATCGAGGAACGCGATGTGAATCTCCGAGAGCTGCTGGAAGGAGGCGAGCTCCACCACGGCCTTCACTTCGCCTTCGAACAGAACCGGCAGCACGACGATGGTCACGGGCGTGCCGAGAACCCAGGCTGGAGCGGATCCGAATGTAATCCTCCGGAACGTCGCGCACCAGAATGCGCTGCTTCTCGCGGGCGCACTGGCCCACCAGTCCCTGGCCGAATTGGAACTGCGCGGGAGCGCTCGTCGCGGTCGTCGAAGGCGTATCCGGCCATGAACTTCAACAGCCGCTCCGTCTTCGGCGCTTTCCGCTGTGTAGAAGGCTGCCGCGCTGCGCGCTCACCAGCGGAGCCAGTTCGGAGAGCAGCAGCTGGGCGACCGTAAGCAGATCGCGCTGACCCTGCACCATGCGCGTGAATTTGGCGATGTTGGTCTTCAGCCAATCCTGATCGGTATTCTTGCGCGTGGTCGCCGCAAGGTTCACGATCATTTCGTTGAGTTGTCCTTGAGCGCCGCCACTTCGCCCAGCGCTTCCACCGAAATGGAGCGCGTCAGATCGCCCTTGGTGACCGCCGTGGCGACTTCCGCGATCGCGCGCACCTGCGTCGTCAGATTCTGCGCAAGCTGGTTGACGTTGTCCGTCAGATCGCGCCAGATGCCGGCCGCGCCCGGCACGCGAGCCTGGCCGCCCAGCTTGCCTTCGATGCCGACTTCGCGGGCCACGGTGCTGACCTGATCCGCAAACGTCGCGAGCGTATCGATCATGGCGTTGATCGTGTCCGCCAGTTCCGCAATCTCGCCCTTGGTTTCGAGCACCAGCTTGCGCTTCAAATCTCCGTTGGCGACGGCGGTAACCACCTTTGCGATGCCGCGCACCTGAGTCGTGAGGTTCGCCGCCATCAGGTTCACGTTGTCCGTGAGATCCTTCCACGTTCCGGCGACGCCGCGAACTTCCGCCTGCCCGCCCAGCTTGCCTTCCGTGCCCACCTCGCGCGCCACGCGCGTCACTTCGCTGGCGAAACGAGTTCAGCTGGTCCACCATCGTGTTGATGGTGTTCTTCAGCTCCAGAATTTCGCCGCGAACGTCCACCGTAATTTTTCGCGATAGATCTCCCATCGCGACCGCCGTGGTCACCTGCGCGATGTTGCGGACCTGATTGGTCAGGTTCGAAGCCATCGAATTCACGGACTCCGTGAGATCCTTCCATGTGCCCGCCACGCCGTATACGTCAGCCTGTCCGCCCAGCCGTCCTTCGGTGCCGACCTCGCGAGCCACGCGCGTCACTTCGCTGGCGAAGGAGCTGAGCTGATCCACCATCGTGTTGATGGTGTCTTTGAGCGCCAGAATTTCGCCGCGCGCATCCACCGTGATTTTGCGCGAAAGATCGCCTTTCGCCACGGCCGTCGTCACGTCGGCGATATTGCGGACCTGCGCCGTCAGGTTCGAGGCCATCGAGTTGACCGATTCGGTCAAATCCTTCCACGTGCCGGCCACGCCGCGCACGTCGGCCTGGCCGCCGAGCTTGCCTTCGGTACCGACTTCGCGCGCCACGCGCGTCACTTCGCTCGCAAACGCGTTGAGCTGATCGACCATCGTGTTGATGGTGTTCTTCAGCTCCGAGAATCTCGCCGCGCGCGTCCACGGTGATCTTGGTCGTCAGGTCGCCCTTGGCCACGGCCGTCGTCACGCCGGCGATGTTGCGAACCTGATTGGTCAGGTTGGACGCCATCGAGTTCACGGAGTCCGTCAGATCCTTCCAGGTGCCCGCGACGCCGCGCACATCGGCCTGCCCGCCGAGCTTGCCTTCCGTGCCCGACTTCGCGGGCCACGCGCGTCACTTCGCTGGCGAAGGAGCTGAGCTGATCCACCATCGTATTGATCGTGTTCTTCAGCTCCAGAATTTCGCCGCGCACGTCCACCGTGATCTTGCGCGACAGATCGCCGCGCGCCACGGCCGTGGTGACTTCCGCGATATTGCGAACCTGAGCCGTCAGGTTCGACGGCCATCGAGTTGACCGACTCGGTCAGATCGCGCCACGTGCCGGCCACGCCGCGCACGTCGGCCTGCCCGCCCAGCCTGCCCTTCGGTGCCGACCTCGCGGGCCACGCGCGTCACTTCGCTGGCGAATCGCATTCAGCTGGTCGACCATCGTGTTGATGGTGTTCTTCAGCTCCAGAATCTCGCCGCGCACGTCCACGGTGATCTTGCGCGAAAGATCGCCGCGCGCCACGGCCGTGGTGACTTCGGCGATATTACGAACCTGCGCCGTAAGATTGCCGGCCATCGAGTTCACCGACTCCGTGAGATCGCGCCACGTGCCGGCCACGCCTCGCACGTCGGCCTGACCGCCCAGCTTGCCTTCCGTGCCGACCTCACGAGCCACGCGAGTCACTTCGCTGGCGAACGAACTGAACTGATCCACCATCGTGTTGATGGTGTTCTTCAACTCCAGAATCTCGCCGCGCACTTCGACGGTGATGGTGCGCGACAAGTCGCCGCTTCGCCACGGCCGTCGTCACTTCGGCGATGTTTCGAACCTGATTGGTCAGGTTCGACGCCATGGAATTGACCGAATCCGTCAAGTCCTTCCACACGCCGCCGACGCCTTTCACCATCGCCTGGCCGCCGAGTTTGCCCTCCGTGCCCACTTCGCGCGCCACGCGCGTCACTTCGCTGGCGAACGAACTGAGCTGATCCACCATCGTGTTGATCGTGTTCTTCAGTTCCAGAATTTCGCCGCGCACGTCCACCGTGATCTTGCGCGAGAGATCGCCATTGGCCACCGCCGTGGTCACCTCGGCGATATTGCGGACCTGCGCCGTCAGGTTGCCGGCCATGGAGTTGACCGAATCCGTCAAATCCTTCCACACGCCGCCGACGCCCTTCACTTCCGCCTGCCCGCCCAGTTCGTCCCTCGGTTCCGACTTCGCGCGCCACGCGCGTGACTTCGCGGGCGAACGCGTTGAGCTGATCCACCATCGTGTTGATGGTGTTCTTCAGCTCCAGAATTTCGCCGCGCACGTCGACCGTGATCTTGCGCGATAGATCGCCGTTGGCCACGGCGGTTGTGACTTCGGCGATATTGCGAACCTGCGCCGTCAGGTTCCCGGCCATGGAGTTGACCGAATCCGTCAGATCCTTCCACACGCCGCCGACGCCCTTCACTTCCGCCTGACCGCCCAGCTCGCCCTTCGTTCCCACTTCGCGCGCCACGCGAGTCACTTCGCTCGCGAACGAGCTGAGCTGATCCACCATCGTGTTGATGGTGTTTTTCAGCTCCAGAATTTCGCCGCGGACGTCCACCGTGATCTTGCGCGAGAGGTCGCCATTGGCGACCGCGGTGGTTACCTCGGCGATATTGCGGACCTGCGCCGTCAGATTGCCGGCCATGAAGTTGACCGAATCGGTCAAGTCCTTCCACACGCCGCCGACGCCCTTCACTTCCGCCTGTCCGCCGAGCTCGCCCTCCGTTCCCACTTCGCGCGCCACGCGCGTCACTTCGCTGGCGAACGAGCTGAGCTGATCGACCATCGTGTTGATGGTATTCTTGAGCTCCAGAATCTCGCCCGAGCACGTCGACCGTAATTTTACGGGACAGATCGCCTCGGGCGACCGCGGTGGTCACTTCCGCGATATTGCGAACCTGAGAAGTCAGGTTCGAGGCCATCGAATTGACCGAGTCCGTCAGATCTTTCCAGGTTCCGGCAACGCCCGTCACCACCGCCTGACCGCCGAGCTTGCCTTCCGTGCCGACTTCGCGCGCCACGCGGGTCACTTCGCTGGCGAACGAGCCGAGCTGATCCACCATCGTGTTGATCGTGTCTTTCAGCTCGAGAATTTCGCCTTGGACGCTGACCGTGATCTTGCGCGACAGATCGCCGCGCGCCACCGCCGTGGTAACTTCCGCGATATTGCGGACCTGATTGGTCAGGTTCGAGGCCATCGAATTGACGGAATCGGTCAAATCCTTCCAGGTCCCCGCGACGCCCGTCACCACCGCCTGGCCGCCCAGCTTGCCTTCGGTACCCACTTCGCGCGCCACGCGCGTCACTTCGCTCGCAAACGAATTCAGCTGATCCACCATCGTGTTGACCACGCGGGCGGTTCGGATGAATTCGCCTTGCAGCGGACGGCCTTCGACTTCGAGCGACATTTTTTGCGACAGATCGCCCTGCGCCACGGCGCCGATGACGCGGGCAATTTCGGTGGAGGGCTGCACCAGATCGGAAATCAGGCTGTTGACCGACTCCATGCAGGAGGCCCAACTCGCCGGAGCCGGCAACGAGGCGCACGCTGGCCAATTCGGCCTTCTTTGCCGACCGCCGTGCTCACGCGGCGCAGCTCGTTCGCCATGTTTTCGTTCAGCTCGAAGATGTCGTTCAGGACGTCCGCGATCTTCCCCGCGAGTCCCACTTGATTCACCGGCAGCCGGACCGAAAAATCGCCCTTCTTGAAGGCAATGAGCGCGGTGAGAACTTCGCTTGCGTTTAGAGTCTTAGATACAGATGCGTTGGGCATTTTGTCCCTCATGCTAACTACGTAACGTTAGGCGCAAGCCTGTTGAGCGGAAGCGCGCCACGGTCCAATCCAAGCGGGTGGTTTGCGGGTATAGGAGAGGGCGGCGACCGCCCGATCGCAGTCTCCCAGGTCATTCCAGCCCACGCCCTCCAGGCGTTGAACCAACAACCGGCTGGGATCAGCGGATAGGATCCTTCGCGAGAAATCGACGTTGGGCATGGCGTCATAAACGCTATCGCCAATCCGAATTTCTTCACCGGGCGCTTGGCGCAAGCGCCACGCTCCGAACAGCTTCAATAATCCGGGGACCGCGAGGCCTATCATCTCCAGGAACGGCCGGATTTTGCCCACCATAATAAACGTATTCCAAAGGCATCCACGTTCCAAGAATGTTTGCGCGGCAGGCAGGCACGGTTTTTCTTCAAAGCCGCCGACTAAATAAGTTCCCGCCGCCGCCGCTAAAGGAGAAGCCGGTTTGATCCATCCATATTCGGTTTCCGGGCGATCTGGAGTCGCTCCCAACAGGACTACATGATCTTGAAATCGGCTTGCCAATGAAAACGCGGTTTTAAGGGATTCATTGAACTTCGCATTATTGGAGAAGTGGTGGTCGGAGGGAAGTACGGCGACACACGCATCCTTGTCGCGGTCCGCTATGAGTCTAAGCCCCGTGAGAATCGCCGGCGCAGTGCCTCGATTACTTGGCTGGATCACCCGTTGCGCCGGGCAATCGAACAAAGAGTGCAGATAAAACTTCTCATGGTCGCGGTTCAACGAATAAAGGATCTGGTCGGCGAGGATGCATCGCTCCGCCCTCTTCCGCGCCTGCTCTAATAACGTGGTCTCACCATAGAGAGGGCAAAATTGCTTGGGGCGCTCGTCCTGCGATATGAATCGCGTCAAAGGCCGTAGCCTAACCCCTTCGCCACCTGCAAGAATCAAGCCCCAGCGATGTTTTCGTCGATCAGGACCGGCCATTCACCCTCCATAACTAAACGGAACACGGCGGAAGATTCTGCCCGTCCCCGCGCCTATTCCCGACAGGTGCCGTTCTCCGAGAGAACCTTCCGCGATGCTGATGCAAATGATTCGTCCGCAGCGTCAACTTCGTTGCTGCTAAACGACCTTGCGCAAAGGTGCTCGTGTTTCTTAGCGACCCTTAAGCACGTCTGGCACCAAATATAAACCTTTGAAACTAAAGATCTGTCGCCGCTACAAGGCAGAGATTACCTACCGCGGTCTGCAATTTTCTGCAGATCCTGGTCGCAAAATGCGCGGTGAAAGGTGAGGTGAGGCCCGCTTTCGTCCGAATCAAAAGGCTGAGGTTCTTGGCGTCCCTAAGCGTGCGATCTTATGCGGGGAACTTCGTCCCTGGAAGGCGAAGAATGACGGCCAGTACTGATAATTCGCTTTCGTAATCACGCGGCACCGGTACCTTGTTAAAATAGGGCGTCGTCTGGATCTTCCCAACAAAGTCGGGTCATTTGCATCCGCTGTTGCGTCTAAGAAAAGAACTTAGTGGATCGCCCGAAAGTCACCGTTTTTTACCTAATGCGTATTGCCATTGGAATCATAACTTTATCCTGTCTCGCAAGCTGGGGCTGTCAATCTGCCGCACAGAGTGCGGCCGGTGGCGCGCCGCTTCCTCAACCAGTGATGGTGACGACTGTAAGCGCGAGCGACGTTCCGATTTTCTCCGAGTATCCCGCGCAGACGTACGCCCGAAACACTGTGGAAGTTCGCGGACGCGTGGACGGATATATCGATAAGTGGCTTTTTACTCCCGGCCAGGAGGTTCACGCGGGAGACGCGCTGTACGTACTGGACGTTCGCCCCTACGAAGCAGCGCTGGAACAGGCGAAAGGCAACCTCGCGCAGAGCGAAGCGGACCTGGAGTTCGCGCGTAAGCAGGTCGCCGTCGCACAGGCCGAGGCCAACCTGGCCGTGGCCCAGGCCAATAAGCTGAAGGCGCAGCAGGATCTCGACCGCATCACTCCACTGGTAAAGGATGACGCCGCCGCCAAGCAGGAACTGGACGCCGCGGTTGCGGGCGTGCGGTGCGAACAACGCGACGGTGAACGCCGTGCAGGCGAACCTGGATCAGACGCGCCTCTCGACGCGCACACAAATCGCCTCCTCAGAGGGAAAAGTCGAAGCGCTGCGCGGCGCGGTAAAAGCGGCGGAGTTGAATCTGGAGTACGCGACCATCCGGGCGCCCATCAGCGGATTGATCGGCGACACGCTGGTGCCTGTTGGCGGACTGGTCACCGCGAGTTCGCAGCAGCCTCTGACCACCATTGTTCCTGTCGATCCCATTTGGGTCCGCTTCAAAGTAAGCGAGGCGGAGTATTTGTCTCTCCGCAAGCGAGGAATTCTGACTCAGTCTCCCCTCACGCTGGCGCTTGCCGACAATTCCGAATTTCCTCAAAAAGGACGCGTGGAGAATACGGTCAATCAAGTGGATCCCAAGACCGGCACGCTGGAGTTGCAAGCGCGTTTCCCCAATCCCGGGCATACCCTTCTGCCGGGACAATTCGGAAAGGTTCGTCTGCAAACCGAGTCGCGAAAGGGCGTCATTCTGGTGCCGCAACGCGCGGTTCAACAATTACAAAGCATGCAAGGTGTGTTCACGGTGGGGCCAAACAACAAAGTGGAATCCCAGCCCATCGTGACAGCCGAGCGAGTGGGCGATGCGTGGATCGTCACCCAGGGATTGAAGCCCGGCGATCGCGTCATCGTAGAAGGCCTGCTGCGCGTGCGCCCCGGGATGGTCGTAAATCCCCAGCCCTATAAACCTGCCTCTTCGAGCCAGGTCCGCTCGGGGAACTAACCCGCCATGGCGAAATTTTTCATTGACCGGCCTATTTTCGCGATTGTCATCGCGATCGTCATCGTCATGCTCGGCACGGTGGCGATTCCCAATCTCCCGGTGGCGACGTTCCCGGAAGTTGTGCCGCCGGCCGTACAGATCACCGCGAATTATCTGGGCAGCAACGCGCTTGATCTTGAGAAGACGGTAGCGCAGCCGATCGAAGAGCAGCTCGCCGGCCTGGATGGGATGCTGTATTTCCTCTCCACCAGCGCCAATAACGGTTCCATCACGATCGTTGTGACATTCAAGCTCGGCACCAATCCCGATATCGCGGCGGTGCAGACGCAGAACAAAGTGAACGCCGCGCTGCCGCGCCTGCCACCGGAAGTGCAGCGCCAAGGCGTCATCGTGAAGAAGGTATCGACCGCGTTTGTGCTGGGTATTGGCACTGATCTCGCCCGACAATCGTTACGATTCGCTATTCCTCACCAATTACGCGCAGATCAATCTGCTGAACCAATTGGGAAGCCTGCCCGGGGTTGGCGATTCGCGCCTGACGTCGGCAGCAGGTGTATTCGATGCGCGTCTGGGTGGACCCAGACAAGATGGCCAAGCTGGGCTTGACGGCCACCGATGTCAGCAATGCGATCAATGCGCAGAACCGCCAGAATCCCGCAGGTGCCGTCGGCCAGGATCCCGCGCCACCTGGCACGGATTTCCAATATGCGGTGAACGCGCCCGGCCGACTCACAGATCCGCGCCAATTCGAAGACATCGTCGTTCGCGCACAGCCCGATGCGTCGCTGCTGCGGATCCGCGACATCGGGCGGGTGGAACTGGGAGCCCAGACCTATACCGGATTCAGCCGCTTCAACGGCATGCCCTCGGCGAACGTCATCGTGTTTCTTTCCCCGGGCGCGAACGCTGTGGAGACAGCCAATAAGGTAAAGGCGTTCATGGAGGAGGCCAAGAAAAGTTTTCCTCCGGGCGTTCAATATGAGGTGCCCTACGACTCAACGTTGTTCGTGAGGCCGCGATCTCGGACGTGCTGGTGACGTTGCTCGAAGCGCTCGGCCTGGTGATGCTGGTCGTATTCATATTCCTGCAGAACTGGCGCGCGACGCTGATCCCGCTGCTGACAGTGCCGGTGGCAGTGATGGGAACATTTGCGCTGTTCCCGCTGCTTGGTTTCTCGATCAACATCACGAGCATGTTCGGCCTGGTGCTCGCGATCGGCATCGTGGTGGACGACGCCATCGTGGTGGTGGAGGCGGTGCAGCACCATATCGACGATGGGATTAAGCCCACGGGATGCCACCATGCGCGCGATGGAACAGGTGTCGGCGCCGGTGGTGGCCATCGCGTTCATTCTCGCCGCGGTATTCATCCCCGTGGCCTTTCTGGGCGGAATCAGCGGTGAGATTTACCGCCAGTTCGCGCTGACCATCGCGGCCTCGGTTCTGATTTCGGCGTTCAGCGCGCTCTCGCTCAGCCCGGCGCTGAGTGCGCTGCTTCTGAAACCGCACGCACCGAAAAAACGCGAATACTTGGATTCGCTTTTTCGGCCCGTTCAATCGAGCTTTTCTGTGGACGACGAACCGTTATCTCACCGGCGTCGGCATGCTGATCCGGCGTTCGGCCCTGGCGTTGGTCGCGCTGCTTGTGTTTTGGGGCGCAGGAGCATGGCTGTTTCACAAGCTGCCCGCCGGCTTCCTGCCGGACGAAGACCAGGGCGCATTCTTCGTTTCCGTGCGGTTGCCGGATGGCGCTTCCATGGAGCGCACCGACAGCGCCACCGCACAAAATTGAAGATGCCGTCGGCAAAATTCCGGGCGTCGCCCCTAAGACCTTCACGTTTGGCGGCCTCGATATCGCGACGGGGACCGCGACCTCGAACGTGGCGACCATCATCGGGACTCTGAAACCCTGGGATGAGCGCAAGTCTAAAGACTTACAGGTCGATTCCATCCTCGCCAAGGCCCAGACGCGCATTCGTCCAAATACCGGAGGCCTTCACGTTCGCTTTCGGCCTGCCGCCGATTCTGGGGTTGAGCAACACCGGCGGATTCCAGTTCATGCTGGAGGACCGCACCGGTGGCGATACGGCGCAGCTTGCGCGAAGTGGCCGACTCGCTTGTAGAGGCAGCCAGGAAGCGGCCGGAACTCGCGAACGTGATCAGCACGTTCCGCGCCAACGTGCCCGCCTACAACATCAACATGGATCTGGACAAATTGCAAACGCTGGGCATCCCGGTGTCAGACGCCTACAACACGCTGCAAACGTTCTCTGGGCGGTTTGTATGTGAACGACTTCAACGTGTTCGGCCACACCTGGCAGGTGCTGGTGCAGGCCGAGCCGCAATTCCGCGCACGGCCGTCGGATATCGATCGCTTCTATCGTCCGCACCAGCGATGGAAATATGGTGCCGCTAGGGACGCTGGCTTCCGTCAAGCCGACCGCGGGCCCTGACGTGGTCTATCGCTACAACCGTTTTCGCGCGATCCAGATCCTAGGCGGGCCTGCGCCGGGAACCAGCACCGGCAACAGCGGTGGACGCGATGGAAAAAGTGGCGCGCGAGACGCTTCCCAGCGGATACGGCTTTGAATGGACGGGAACCACCTATCAGCAAAAGCAGGCGCAGGGAAACGAAGGCGTCATCTTCGGATTCGCCGCCGTCCTGGTGTTCCTGTGTCTGGCGGCGCTGTATGAAAGCTGGTCGATTCCCTTCGCCGTGCTGCTCGCGCTGCCGCTCGGATTTTTCGGCGCGCTGCTGGCCGTCTACCTGCGGAATTATCCCTACGACATCTACACGCAGATCGGTATCGTCACGCTGATCGGTCTGGCGGCGAAGAACGCCATTCTGATCGTGGAATTCGCAAAGGACAGCCGCGAGAAGGAAGGCATGGGAATTGTGCGAAGCCGCCATGCATGCGGCGCGCTTGCGGCTTCGCCCCATTCTGATGACGTCTTTCGCGTTCATTCTGGGCGTGCTTCCGCTGGTGCTCGCCAACGGCGCGAGTTCCGGCTCGCGCAGGGCTCTGGGCACCGCCGTGTTCGGAGGCATGAATGCCGCCACGCTGCTGGCCGTCTTTTTCGTTCCGGTGCAGTATTTCGTAATTGAAAGCCTGGTGGAAAGACGGAAGAAAAAAGCGGATAACCAGGCCGATTCCCCGCTGGACAATCCGGAGCTCGCGAAATAACATGCGCCGACTGCTTCCGGTAATTTGTATTTCACTGCTCCTCGCCAGCTGCGCGGTCGGGCCGAACTACAAGCGGCCCCAAGTCGCGCTGCCGCAACAATTCAAGGATTCGCCCGCAGCCCAGACGCAATCCCTCGCCGACAGCAAATGGTTCGACCTTTTTGGCGACGATACCTTAAAGCAACTGGTCACCACGGCGCTTGCGCAAAACTTCGATATCAGGATTGCAGCCGAGCATGTCATCGAGGCGCGGGCGCAATACGGAATCACGCGCGCCAATTTGTTCCCGACCCTTGATCTGGCGGCGTCGTTCACATCTCAGCACACGTCCGCCAAAGGATCCTTCCCGCTACCCGCCGGCACGCCGCTGACCTCCAGCGTTACCGAGGCAGGCGTCTCCCTCAACTGGGAAATCGATCTATGGGGCCGGTTGCGGCGATTGGACGAAGCCTCCCGTGCCCAGTACCTGGCAACCGAGGAGGCACAGCACGGCGTCACGATATCGCTGATCTCCGACGTGATGACCAACTACTTCGCGCTGAGGGAACAAGACCTGGAGCTCGACATCAGCCAGAAAACAAGAGACGCGGCCAACGACAGTCTGCGGCTGATCAGCCTTCGCCACGACCGCGGCGCGGCGAACGGGCTGGACGTGCAACAGGCCGAGCAATTTCTATACACGGCCACAGCGCAAATCGCGAGCGTGCAGCGAGCGATCGGGGAAACCGGCGATGCCCTCAATCTCCTGCTGGGACAGGCTCCCGCCGAAGTACCACGCGGCAAGGAACTGGAGCAGATCACTCCTCCCGCGCAGCTTCCGGCGGGGTTGCCATCCTCGCTGCTCGAACGGCGTCCCGATATCCGCCAGGCCGAGCAAAATCTGATCGCCGCGAATGCGCAAATCGGTGCAGCGCGAGCCTTGTTCTTCCCGCAAATTTCGCTGACCGGATTTCTGGGTGGACAAAGCCAGGCGCTTACCGGATTGCTCTCCCCTCCGGCGCGCGTTGCGAGCATCGCGCCATCGCTTCTGGCGCCGATATTCCACGCGGGCCTCCGTGCCGGCGTCAATCTCACCGAAGCGCAACAACGCGAAGCGCTGCTCGACTATCAGGCAAAGATCTACGGAGCGCTGCGCGAAGTATCCGATGCCCTGGTTAACCATGACCGCACCTCTGAGCAGCGGCGCGAAGAAGAGAAGCTGGTGGCGGCGCTGAACGAGAGTGTCCGGCTTTCAAACCTCCGCTATCGCGGCGGACTCGACAGTTATCTTCAGGTTTTAGACGCCGAGCGGAATCTTTTCGCCGGCCAACTCGCACTCGCCGAGCTGAGACTACAAGAACTCCAGTCTGTAGTGCAACTGTACCGCGCACTCGGCGGGGGATGGCAGTAGCGCGAATTTTCTCTCTTAGCAAATCATTGATTTGAAGTCGGCATTCAACTTGCATCAAGCTTCGCCGGGCTTTGCCTCGAAAGGAAGTGACTGTGCTTTATTACGCACTGGTCTTTCTCGCGATCGCGGTGCTGGCGGGCGCAGTCAGCTTTGGACTCATCGCGGTCGCCGCCGAAATTGCCAGAATATTTTTCATCATTTTCCTGGTCCTGTTCGTACTAAGCTTGGTCGGGCACGTCCGGCGCCGACGGATCTGAAGGAAATGGACCTGATTGGGATGCGCGAACACCGCGACACTCCAGTGACAACAGTACCTCCAAATAGGGTCGTTTGGACTGAAAACTGCACTTACCGAAGCAGCATGTAATTGCGATTCACATGCTGAAAGGTAATGTGATGAAAACACTCAAACGCTTTGCTATTTTGACCTTCGCCGCAGCCGCGCTTTGCATGCTGCCCGGTAATCGTGCGTCGGCGCAGGTCGGAATCGGAGTCAACATAGGGCCTCCACCGGTTTGCCCGTATGGCTACTATGAGGTCCCGCCTTATAACTGCGCACCGGACGGATACTATGGGCCGGAATGGTTCTCGGGCGGTTTATTCATCGGCGCGGGACCGTGGTTCCACGGGCCGGAGCATTTCTATGGACATGTCGATCATCGCTTTGACTTCCGCCACGGATACCATGGCGGTTTCCCGGCTCGCGGTGAGCATCCGGTGGAACGTCGTCATGAGTTTCACGGCAATGCGATGCACGACTTCCATGGCAAGGAAGCCCCGCGAGGCCATCGATAGTCGGGCAGTTCAAATCTTTGAGAGCCTGTAACAGCAGCCCGCCGTCGCGCGAGAGCCGGCGACGGGCTCTTGCATCCCTCGCTCGTAAAGCAGAGAAGCTGAATTCGAGTCGGCAGCAGAAGTTCAAGTGATGCTGACCTTGGGAGCTAGACTGTAGGCATGAGTGTAGATGTGGTGCTGCAGGATTTCGATGGCTCCAGAACTATCGTTTCTACCGATGTGCCGCTGCCAGAAACCATCCGGAATACTGAGACCGATCTCGGTCTAGCCGTGGGAAAAATTTACGTGAAGACGAACGCGCAAGACGATCACGGCAGAGTCGTGTACAACGAAACTATTTAGGCTGGCCGGGGCTGGCTTTTGCTTCCTTGTTCCAACCATGAAACGCCGACTTGTCGCCCGACTTCCATGCTTGGCGTAGCCCCGGTTTACTTAGGTCCCAGTCGGGACGAATCTCGCTAGTCACGGCCCGCAGGTCTTGCCATAGGTCTGCGATAGAGGGCCGGCCCCAAAACCAATATCCGTTATAGATGCGGTGAATCACCAGCCCCGGCTTGAGCACAAGCGTGTACGGGATCATCGGATTATGCTCCGGGTCCGTGTATTCCGCGATATCCAGGTCCTTCTGAACGGTTCTCTCCGGGTCGGACAGGAACGGCCATTGAGCACCGACCGACGCACGGAATTCCTGGGTGGTGTGGTGGTCGTCGGTAGAGATGGTTGCTATTTGGGTGTAGGCTACGGCGATCTTCGGATAAGACGCGGCAAGCTCCAGATGCTGATGATGTTCTTTCGGGCAGTAATGGCCGCGTGCCAGCGTCAGGATCAGCGGATCATCGCCCTGCAGCTCGCTGAGCCTGCGAAGCGTTTTGGTGTGATCGGGCAGCTGATAGTCGGGGAAAACCGCCCCGGGTACCAGGTCAGAGCGCATGAGTTGGACTCCTTTCACAACTGCCTAATCATTGCACGCCTCGTTCCATCGCCTCGCCTGAAAGAGACGCACTTACCAAAATAGATCGCCCGATTTCGCAGTCTGTCTCAATTGGTCGACGCCAGTGAGGCGTCTCTTCCAAAGTAGTGTACTAATTCGCAGAGCGATCGACGGAACAATCAATGCAACCGAGCGCAGGACATTCATCCCGCCGGACATCGTCCCGGCATTCCGTCATTTGCCCTTTCGACCGGGTATGCGCTTAGATAAAGGAATGCAGGGCGGCCCACTGGTTTCGATCGTGACGCCTTCGCTGAACATGGCGCCTTTTCTCGAGGAGACCATTTGTAGCGTCCTCGATCAGGATTACCCGAATATCGAATATGTCGTGCTCGACGGAGGTTCCACCGACGGCACCCTCGATATCCTGAAACGTTACGCAGGGCGTCTGGCATACGTCTCGGAACCGGACGGGGGCCAGGCGCAGGCCGTAAATAAAGGCTTCGAGCGCACGCGCGGGTCGATTTTCACGTTCCTGAATGCCGACGACATGTTGTTGCCTGGGGCTGTTACCGCCGTCGTCGAAGCATTTTCCCGCAATCCCGAGACGGGCATGATCTATGGGGACGCGTGGTACACGTCCGAGGACGGCACACGGATTCAGCCTTACCCAGTGGAAGAATACGATGCGGCGAATCTGTCGCGCCGCTGCTTCATCTGTCAGCCCGCTGCATTCCTCAGAAGGGAAGCTCTCGCCGGCGTCGGAATGCTGGATACGAGTCTGCACTACTCTCTCGACTACGATCTTTGGATTCGCCTCGCTCAGTTGTATCCCATGAAGAAAATCAACGCCTTCCTCGCGACTTCTCGCATTCATCCGCACAATAAAACCGTGGGCCAAATGGGACCCGCGCTCCGCGAGACCATCCGCACTCTGCGGCGCCACTATGGCTATGTCCCTTGCAACTGGCTTTATGGATACTGTCACCACCTGCGCACGGGCCAGTCTCTGGTTTTTGAGCGGCCAAAACTTTCGGCGCTGAGTGCCGGCCGCGCGCTCGCCTTAGGAGCGCGCTACAACTGGAGGTCTCCGGCCCGTTATTGCCGCGATATCGTCAGCACGGCGCTGCAAGGGTTGAATCTGGCAGCGGGAGCTTGAGCGTAAGCTGTCCCCGCATGAAGTCGAAGATCAAAGATCCACCCGTGAAAGCCCCGGAGCAGGAATCCGTCGGAGCGTTGCGACGACATTACCGTAAAATCCGTAGGCTCCGTAGATTCGCGCTTCCAAGAATCGGCGTTCTGAAGCAGTATGCGCCCAGGCCCATATGCATCGCTCCCGCGCCGGCAGACGCTCTGGATCGCGCGGCGCTGCCTAAGATTTCGATTGTCACTCCTTCTTTTCAGCAGGGCCCCTTCCTCCGCGACTCGATCGAGAGCGTCCTGAATCAGTCCTATCCGCTCGTCGAATACTTCGTGCAGGACGGCGGCTCCACCGACAATTCGCTTTCCATTCTTTCCGAATTCGAGAGCCGTTTAAGCGGCTGGTCGTCGGCGCCCGATCGCGGTCAGGCGCACGCCATTAATCAGGCATTCCAACACACCGGCGGAGAAATTATGGCCTGGTTGAATTCCGACGACCTGCTGATGCCGGGTGCTCTTAATCGCGTGGCCAGCTATTTCCAGCGGCATCCTGAGATTTCGGTCGTGTATGGCAATCGGCTTCTCGTGGATGAACAAGGCCTCGAGATCGGCCGTTGGATTTTGCCCGCGCACGACGATGAAATCCTTCGCTGGGTGGACTACGTGCCGCAGGAAACTCTCTTCTGGCGCCGCTCGGCGTGGGAAGCCGTGGGCGCGAGCCTGGATGAATCGCTGCAATTCGCGCTCGATTGGGATCTGCTTTTGCGATTCCAGCAGGCGGGGGCCAAGTTTGCACGTCTGCCCCACTTCATAGGAGCGTTTCGCGTTCATCCCACCCAAAAGACCTCGGCGCATATGGATTCCGTTGGAGCCCGGGAGATCGATCTCCTGCACCGCCGGCATCTTGGTTTTACTCCCACTCAGGCGCAAATTCATTGGAGAGCAAGGTGGTATCTGTGGCGGCATCTGCTCGAGCACACCAGAATCAGCC
This sequence comes from Terriglobia bacterium, assembly GCA_963699945.1. Classification (GTDB taxonomy): domain Bacteria; phylum Acidobacteriota; class Terriglobia; order Bryobacterales; family Bryobacteraceae; genus Palsa-187. Next base: position 328,623 of record CAVOVW010000001.1, on the reverse strand, counting down.
TCAAACATTGGATTCGGGGACGTCAGGCACAGCCGTAAGCACGGCTCGTCTTCGGCGTTTCGATGCCGCGATTTCGCGTCCACCGCGCACTCTTTACCGACATCGGGCGGAACGTTTTGACATGTGACGCGCGAGCGTTTCGGCGCGCCGTGAGATAATGCGGGGTTGGAGAAATCGCTTCCCACTTGGCCCGCATCCTTGATCTCACCACAGCCATCCGCGAATTCGTGCACGATGGCGACGCAGTCGCACTAGAAGGCTTCACGCACCTGATTCCGAGTGCCGCCGGTCACGAAATCGTGCGGCAGCAGCGGCGCGACCTGACGCTGATCCGTCTCACTCCGGATCTGATCTGCGATCAGTTGATCGGCATGGGCTGCGCGCGGAAGCTGGTCTTCTCCTGGGGCGGAAATCCCGGGCGTGGGCTCGCTCCACCGGTTTCGCGACGCCGTCGAGCATCAATGGCCGCGGCCGCTCGAGATCGAAGAGCACGAGCACGCGGGGATGGCCGCGGCGTTCGCTGCGGGAGCATCGAACCTTCCGTTCGGCGTCCTGCGCGGCTACACGGGCACCGAACTCGTGAATCACACAACGGTAAAACCCGTCGAGTGTCCCTTTCACGGGTGAAAAGCTCGCGGCCGTCCCCGCCATCCGTCCCGACGTGACGATCATTCACGCGCAGAAGGCCGACCGCAACGGCAATGTGTGGTTGTGGGGCGTGGTGGGCGTGCAAAAAGAAGCAGTGCTCGCCGCCAAACACGCGATCGTAACCGTCGAAGAGATCGTGGACGAATTGAACGCGCCCATGAACGCGATGATATTGCCGAACTGGGTGGTGAGCGCCGTGTGTGAGGTACCGCGCGGTGCGTTTCCCTCCTATGCGCTGGGCTATTACGACCGCGACAATTCGTTTTACAAGAAGTGGGACGCCATCGCGAAGGACCGCGACTCGTTCCTGCAGTGGATGGACCGGCATGTAATCCAGACCGCCGATTTCGCGGAGTTCCTCCGCAGTATGGAGGCCGCGTAGCGTGGCGGCCTATACGTCCGACGAGATGATGACCATCGCGTCCGCGCGCATGGTGCGTAACGGCGCGACCTGCTTCGTCGGCATCGGACTGCCCAGCGCCGCTGCGAATCTGGCGCGGCTGACGCACGCTCCCGACGCGGTGCTCATTTATGAATCGGGCACAATCGGAACGAAGCCCAACGTGCTGCCGCTCTCGATCGGCGACGGCGAACTGGCGGAAACCGCCGACTGTGTTGTATCGCTCGTGGAGATTTTCAACTATTGGCTAATGGGGGGACGCATCAGCCTGGGATTCCTGGGAGCGGCGCAGATCGACCGCTTCTGCAATTTGAATTCGACCGTAATTGGTCCCTACGCGAAGCCGAAGACGCGGCTGCCGGGAGCCGGCGGAGCACCCGCGATTGCGGCATCCTGCGGAGAAGTGCTGATCACGTTGCGGCATACTCCGCGCGCCTTCGTCTCGAAGCTCGATTTCGTAACCACCATCGGCCACGGCGAAGGCGGCGACAGCCGCGCGAAGATGGGTTTTCCAGGCAAAGGTCCAACCGCCGTGATCACCGACCTCGCGATCCTGAAGCCGGACGCTGCGACGAAAGAGCTGACGCTTACCAGCGTGCATCCGGGCGTAAGCGTGGAACAGGTGGTGGCCGCCACATCATGGCCGCTCAAAGTGGCGCCCGTGATCGAAACCACGCCGGAGCCGACCGAGATCGAACTATCCATGCTGCGCGACCTGAACGCTCGCACAGCCAAAGCTCACGCCGGCCAGGAATAAAAAAACCCTTTGCTGGGGATGCGCGAACCGAGTTGCAAACTTAGTTGAGCGCGTAAACGAACATACTGCCGCCCGCGGCGAACGCCACATACTGTTTTCCCTTCACCGCGTACGTCATCGGACCCATCGCCACTTCGCCGCCCGCGTTCACGCGCCAGAGCAGCTTGCCAGTCCGGGCATCCAAAGCCTGGAAAAATCCGTCACGGCCGCCGGTGAAGAGCAAATCGGTTGCGGTGGTCAGGATGCCGCTTTGCGTGACGTCCGCCATTTTGAACTCCCATTTCTTTTCGCCGGTCATCGGATCCAGAGCTCTAACAGCCCCATATCCATCCGCTTCCCTATTTGTGACCTGTCCGGCGCGCAATCCCGGACGCGTGGGATTCGCCGCCCCAGCCATATAGCGCTCGCCTTCTTTGTAGTCCCCGTCGTTCTTGTTGAACGTAGCGTGTACGCCCTCCCACGAGTTCACATAGAACAGACCCGTGCGCGGACTGTACGACGGTGAAAACCAGTTTGTACCGCCGCTCTGGCTGGGATAAATATCCGTGCCTTGCGCCGAAGGAACCGCGCCCGAAGCCCGCATGGGCCGGCCGACTTCATCCAGCCCCTTGGCCCAAGTCACCTTCACGAACGGAGCTCCGTGAAGATACTTCCCGGTCGCCCGATCCAGCGCATAGAAAAACCCATTGCGATTTCCCCATAGCATCACTTTGCGCTGTTGGCCCTGCCAGTTCACGTCGGCGAGCACCGGCACCTGCACGGCGTCGAAGTCGAAATCGTCGTGCGGCGTGAACTGGAAATACCATTTCAGCTTGCCTGTGTCCGCATCCAAAGCCACCACGCAATCGCTGTACAGATTATCGCCGCCACGTTTGTCGCTGTTGTAATCCGGGCCCGGATTCCCAACGCCCCAGTACGTCAAGTTCGTTTCCGGGTCGTACGATCCAGTCACCCAAACGCTGGCGCCGCCGTGCATCCATGACTCGCCCGCCCAGGTTTCGTTTCCCGGTTCGCCTTTTCCGGGAATCGTATAAAACCGCCAGGCTTCTTTGCCGGTGGCGGCATCAAAGGCGGCAATAAAGCCGCGGATGCCGAATTCCGCGCCCGCCACGCCGGCGATGACCTTGTCCTTAATCACCAGCGGCGCATGCGTCATCGCATAACCGGACGATGCTTTAGCCACTTCGTGATCCCACAACAGCTTTCCATTGCGCGCGTCTACAGCCACGAGATGCGCGTCTATGGTCACCATATAAAGCGTGTTTCCGAGCATCGCCACGCCGCGGTTCACGCGCCCGCAGCACGGGCGGGATTGCGTAGCAGGCGTGTAGTTATAGAGCCACTTCACTTCGCCCGAGGCCGCGTCCAGCGCAACAATGTCGTTGGGTGCCTGCGTCAGATACATCACCCCGTCCACCACCAGCGGTGTCGATTCGAATTTTTCGGTGGACCGCTGCTGGAACGCCCACTGCAGCCCCAGCCGGTTCACGTTGTCCGGAGTAACCTGCGTCAGCCCGCTATAGCGCTGGCCCGCGAATCCGCCGCTATAGGTGAGCCAGTTTTCGGGCTCCTTCGCGGCGTTCAGCAAACGTTGATGAGTAACTTGCGCGTCAAGCGCCCCGACGCTGGCGGCAATAAGAGCGAATTCGCGAAATCGCATGGCAGGCTCCTTTGGCGATGGCCTTCGCACATCATATCGCCAATTGAAGGAGACCATGCCGCATCCGGCCGTCCCAACCGGCCGTCCCATCCGGCTATTATTGTTCGGCCGTTCCCACCAGCTTCGAATCGGCTTGAAACTTCCGGTAGCCGCTGTAGCGGATGTCGATTTCCGCCCGCAGCTTTTTTACGAACGCCAGCCGTGCGTCGCCGCGGATCAATACATGGGAAGGCAGCCAAATTTCGTCGTTCACGCGAGTCTGCTCGAAATGCAGCGTGCCTCCCGGCGCGACGCGCAGCAATCCGAACCCGAACGTCAGTGTGTCCAGCACCTCGGCGTCCATCTTCACCCAGTGATACGTCTCCTGTTCGATCCACACCCTGGCGCGCACTTTCTTGAAAATGCGGGAGAGCTCGTCCTGAGCGTGAAACTCCGGCCGCGGCTCCGCGTCGATCATCCATGTGGGCCGTCCGCTAACGTTCTCCATACCCACCAGGCGAAACGTGAACGCCTCCGGCAGCGCTTGAATTGCCTTGCGATCCTCCGCGCGTTCCTTTTCGCGGCGCGCGCGTTCGGCGGCTGATGGATGCTCGTGCTCCTCGGCCACCCGATCAAGCTTCTGCTGCTCCCGGCGAACCTCTTTTTCCGGAAGCGGCTTGTCGTCGCGGGCGATCAATCGCTGATAGGGCCAGCCTCCCAGCACCAGGGTTTCATGCGTCTCGCTCCGTTGATGGCTGACCCGCCCCTCGCGCGTCAACTCACGCTGTTCAAAACGCTCCTGGTATGTGTAGTTCTTGCGGCTATCGAAGTCGGTCCAGTCTCGCTCCATCGAACGCCGGACAATTTCCAGCGCATTACCGGCAACGGCGCTCTGATCGGGCGCGGCTTTCTCGGACGCAGCTTTCTCGGACGCAGCCTTTTCGAACGCAGCTTTTTCGGATAGGCCCTGCCCCCACAGCACGGATGCCATCCCCAGAACGACCGCGAGCCGATTCATACTTCTCTTCACTACTGTAAGACGCGCCAAACGCCCCGAACGTTTTGTATTACTTCCGGCTTTCCGGCCGCATTTCGCCCCCGCCGCCAAACAGTAATAATGATAACGATGCCTTCTCTTACCACACCGGCCCAGGGACAACCGGGCGAGAAATCTCAATTCGAACATAATTTGAATCGTTTGGCGGAGATCGCGATTGGTGCCGGCCTCGGCCTCGCCCCCGGCCAGGAACTCGTGATGACCGCGACGCTGGACGCGCTCCCGTTGGTGCGTCTCATCACGGAGCAGGCCTATCGTGCCGGGGCATCGCTCGTGACCACGCTGTTTACCGACGAGGAAGCAACTTTGCTTCGCTATCGCTACGGATCGGACGCTGGTTTCGACGCGGCCGCGGCCTGGCTTTATGAAGGGATGGCGCAGGCGTACCGCAACGGCGCGGCGCGCCTTGCGATCACGGGCAACGATCCTTCCCTGCTCTCGCAGCAGGACCCGGAAAAAGTAAGCCGCGCGAATCGGGCCATGTCCACGGCCTACCGCCCGGCTCTGGAACTGATCACGCGCCATGCGATCAACTGGACCATCGTCTCCTGCGCCACGCCCGCCTGGGCCGCGGCCATGTTCCCCGATCTGCCGCGCGCCGAAGCGATCAACAAACTGTGGGACGCCATCTTCGCCGCCTCGCGCGCGGATCAGCCGAATCCTGTGGCTGCCTGGAAGGAGCACGACGCCAACCTGCACGCCCGCGCGGATTGGCTGAACCAGCGCCGCTATTCCGCCCTGCATTTCCGCGGCCCCGGCACCGATCTCCGCGTCGGCCTTGCCGACGACCATCTATGGCTGGGTGGAGGCTCCCTGGCGGGCAATGGCCGCTATTGCATTTGCAACATCCCCACGGAAGAAGTCTTCACCACGCCACACAAGGATCGCGTGGAGGGACGCGTCACCAGCACCAAACCTCTCTCCTATCAGGGGACGCTCATCGAAGAAATTTCCGTGGTCTTCAAAGGCGGCAAGATCGTGGAGGCTCACGCTTCGCGCGGCGAGCAAGTCCTGCAGCGTATGATTTCGACCGATGAAGGCGCCCGCCAGTTGGGCGAAGTGTCGCTTGTGCCGCACTCGTCGCCCATTGCCTCCAGCGGCTTGCTTTTCCTCAACACCCTGTACGACGAAAACGCAGCGTGCCACATCGCCCTGGGCCAGGCGTACAGCACCTGCGTCAAAAACGGCGATGAACTGACGCCAGAGCAGCTTGCCTCGCGCGGCGCGAACGAAAGCCTGATCCACGTCGATTGGATGATCGGGTCGAATCACATCGACGTCGACGGCATCACAGCGGCAGGCGAAGCTGTGCCCGTGCTGCGCTCCGGCGAATGGGTCTAGCGGCTGAGCTTGACGCCAGCGATCCTTCGAACCTATCGAAAGGTGCAGCTCCTCTGAACTTTCGGTCCGATCGAAACAATTAATTAGACGAAGCCTGCCACTTCGCGTAGACTTCGCGATAGGAGGCCTGCCACGCCGGGAGGCCACCGCCCGCCCTGTCGCGCCATCCCGCTGCCTGATCCGGAACATTCGCCGGACCGGCCCCGGGCAGCAAGATCACTCATGAAAATCACGCATCTCGTCGATTTCGCGATTGGAAGCACATGTGGACGAAACGAAATTCCAAAGGCAGCATTGAGCAAGCGCTAAAGCTGCAAAGCCGCGGCGAAGCCAGGGTCGATGGCTTGAAAATAGTGAGCACGCGCACGCACCTGGATATAACCTGGGCCGCTCGTGATGTTCATCCGTGGGATCGTCATGGCTCAGACGAGCAGACGGGCGCGCAATTTGTAAGGCAGGCCCTGCAGGACGCCGAGGATGCAATCCTGCGGCTATTCAAGAATTTGCCGGATATCGATGAAATCGCCGTGAGCGTTTTAGAACGCGGCTCGGACAAAATCATCATGGCCGGCACAGTCCACCGGTCTTCGGTAGCGAATGAGACCGCGGCGTCCGTTAAGATGCGCCTCATGAACTGGGGAATCCGCTTCAGCCTTACAGGTTCGTATTTTGAGCCCGTATCCAATCGATAAATTCGATAGATTTTCCAAAGCTACCGCCGGATCGGCGCAACGCCCACGCCAGCCAGCTTTGCCCGCTCCAGCGACGTCTTCACCATCCCGGAGGAGATCGCTTCTTTCACCAGCCGGTTCAAGTGCGCGAGCTTCACGCCGTCGCCCTTCGCCACAACGATCGCCTGCCCGACGTCCGAAAAATTATCGTTCAGCACGCGTAGCTTGGGATACTTCGCCGCCAGCGCCTCCGAGCGTTCGCGATTCTGTCCGAACGCATTCACTTCATTTGCTTCCAGCATCCGGTCCATCTCCGGTTCGTCGGGGGTCTGCTTCATTTGCACAACCGTCGCATTCTTGAGCGTCTCGCTTAAGAACGTCTGCTGCGTCTGGCCGGTGGTCGCGCCGATTTTCACGCCCGCTCTATCGAGATCGGCGGATTTCTGAAAAGGACTGTCGGCGCGCACCAGGTACGCGTTGAACATCAGGTAAAACGGCGCCGAGAAGTCGACAACTTTGCCCCGCATCTCGTCGTAGGCCAAAAACCCGATGTCCGCGCTGTGGCCATTAACCGCGTCCATCACGGCCTTGGCGTTCGCTCCCGGAATCAGCTGATAGGGCACGCCCAACTGGCGTGCGATTTCTTTCAGCATGTCCGGTACAGGACCCGTATGCTCGCCCGTTTTGGGATCCACCGCACTCTGCACCGGATTGGCGCCCAGAAAAATCCCGCGCAGCGTGCCCGTGGGCGCCAGATCAGTCTTCGCGTCCGCCCCGATCATCGCTGCTGCCGCCACGGTGCAGCTTGCCCACACCGCAATGCGCAGCGAAATCCGCCGGCACTTCGTCGTGATCGTCATAGGCTGATTATAGACGGGGCCGATTGTGGGCGCGCCCAGGGCCCCATCGAACTATGCGCCGTCCGCGAGCTTGAGCGTGGCCGTCAGCCGGATCCCGCCCGACTCGCGATTGGCGGCGCTGGCCGAACCACCAAACAGCGAGATAATGCGCTTGGCCGCCGCCAGGCCCAGGCCCAGGTTAACGCCGCCCATGCTCGCCTCACCTACGGCGAGCAGATCGAAGAGCTTTTCCAAGGCCGCTTCCGGCAGCGGCTCGCCGCGCGTTTCGATCACCACCGTCACGGTGTCGCGGTCCACTTCATGGGAGAGCTGCACGCATTCGCCGCGCGCGGAAAACCGGATGGCGGCTTCGAAAAGAGCTGCGTACGCCTTCGTCAGCAGTTCCTCGTTTCCCAGCACCACGCTGGTGCTCACGGGAATAGGTGAAAAGGAAACCTCGTGCGAGCGAGCCAGGTCCGCCACCTTTTCGGTAGCGTGCTCCATGGCCGCGTTCAGCGAAAGCGGGACGAATCGGAACTGGTCCCGGTTTACTTCGATCTCCGTGAGAAGCACCGCGTCGTCCAGAATCGAGAGGATTCGGCGGCGCGAATTCTGGAATGCTCCCTTGAGTTTTATGCTCTGCCCGTCGGTTGGCATTCCCTCCAGGATGAGCGAGCTCACGCCGAGAAGGCCGTGCAGCGGCGTCCGGAATTCATGCGAGATCAGATTTAGAAAATCGCTCTTGGAACGATCGAGCACGGTCAGGCGCCGGTTCGCTTCCGCCAGCTCGCGCGTGCGCGCGGCCACCGCCTCTTCCAGATCCCGGTTGTGCATTTCCAGAGCCCGCTGCAAATAATACAGGCTCAGGTGCGTTTCCACGCGAGCGTGCACTTCCTCGAATTGAAACGGCTTCGAGATATAGTCGACGGCGCCGGACTCGAAGGCCTTCAATCTGTCCTGCGGCGCACTGAGGGCGCTCAGAAAGATCGTCGGCACCCCGCGCAGCTCGGCGCTCGACTTCAGGCGCTGGCAGACCTCATAACCGTCCATTTCCGGCATGTTGACGTCCAGCAAAATCAGATCCGGCGGATCCTTCGCCGCCGCGGCCAGCGCCAGGCGTCCCAAGGGAAAGGATCGGACTTCATGTCCTTCCCGCGTGAGCATGTCTTCCAACAACCGCAAATTTGCCGGATTGTCGTCGACAATCATAATGTCGCCGGGCGCCGGCTTTCCGTTCCGTATTATCGGCGACAAGCATCCTCCAGCAATCGCGTCAACGTATCGTACTCATACAGGTCCGCCAGCCGTTGCAGTGATCTCGCGCAATCGGAATTTTCGGTCTGACTGATTTCGTGAAGCAAAATATCGAGCCTCCTCTTGTTCCCGCTCTCCGTTGCGTCCCTGAGCTCTGTTACCACTCCCAGCGGCAGCTGCTTCAATGACTCCCCATCCGGTGCCGCCTCATTTTGCTCATCGGCTTCGGACTCTGTGTCATAGTCATAGGTCAAATTGAGAAGCGAGCGAATTCTCTCCAGCAGTTCGTCTTCAGGACACGGTTTCGCCAGGAACCCATCGGCGCCGGATTCAAACACGGCCTGCCGATCGTCGGTCATCGCGCTTGCCGTGAAGGTGACGATCCGGGTTGCGGCCCCCTGCGGCTGATCCTTGATCCGCCGGGTGGCTTCCAGGCCATCCATCACAGGCATGTGGACATCCATCAGAATCAGGTGCGGCTTCCATTCGGTCCACTCTCGGACCGCGGCCTCGCCATTCACCGCTCCGCGTGCCGCAAAACCGAGGGTGATCAGCAGTTTGATCAGCCAGTCGCGGTGTTCGAACTGATCGTCGGCAACCAGGATTCTGGGAACTTCCGCGCCGGGGCGCACGCACTTCACGCGTCGCGCGCCCGTTCGCCTCGATACCACACGGCCGTCGCCGGGCTCGATCGGGAGCTCAACCCGAAAAGCGCAGCCTTCTCCGCGGCGGCTGCTGACCGTAATGTCGCCGCCCATCAATTTCGCAAACCGGCGGCTGATTGCCAGGCCCAGGCCCGTGCCCTCTTGTGTATTCAGTGCGCCCTTTGCCTGGGTGAACGGATGAAACAACTCCTGCTGCTGCTCCGCCGTCAGGCCCGGACCGGTATCTTCCACACGGGCTACCAGCCATAACGAATCGGGATTCCCGTTATCCTGCGGGCGCCGATCCATCGCCACCTGAACCTTCACCTGCCCGCGTTGCGTGAATTTAATCGCATTCCCGATCAGGTTAATGAGAATCTGCCGGATTTTCCCTTCGTCGGCTCTTATGTACGGAACCAATTCCCCGTCAATCTGTACGTCGAATCGCAGCGCCTTTGCTTCGGCTCGCAGCCGGAACATGGTGCCAAGATCCTCCAACAGCCGCGGGAGATTGAACGTTGCCCGATTCAGTTCCATGCGGCCGGCCTCGATCTTGGACATATCCAAAACGTCGTTGACCAGCGCCAGCAAATGCTCTCCGCTGCGGCCGATGATTCTGAGATTCGATTTTGCCTCGACCCCCAGGACCGGATCGCGCAACATCAACTGCGCGTAGCCCAGAATGGCATTGATCGGCGTACGAATCTCGTGCGACATGACCGAGAGAAACATGCCCTTCGCGCGATTCGCCGCATCGGCGGCCGTTGCCGCCTCCTCCAGACGCTGGTTCAGCGTCAGGATCTGTTCTTCCCAGCGCTTGCGTTCGCTGATGTCCCGGGTGATGGCCGCGCCCGCGATCACCACCCCTCGCGAATCCCGCGTGGGAGAAACCGTCAACGTCACGTTGACCCGCGTGCCATCCTTTTTCATGCGTACGGTATCTTTCTTTATAATTTCCCCGTTCTTGAGCGCCGCTGTGATTTCCTTCATTTCGTCGCCCCGGTCCGGCGGAATTACCAGGGAAATCGGCATTCCCAACGCCTCTGCGGCGGTGTATCCGTACAATTGTTCCGCCCCTTTGTTCCAACTGATCATGATGCCGTCCAGGCTCTCACCCACGATGGCGTCGTCCGAGTGATCCACCATGGCGGCGAGCTCTTCCCGGCTCCGCTCTACTCGCTTGCGTTCTGTGATGTCGCGAATGGCGCTCGACACCAGCGTCCCCTCGTCCGTCTCCAGCGGACTCAGGCTGATCTCCACCGGGAACTCCGTGCCGTCTTTGCGCAGCGCGCTCAATTCGAGGCCGGTTCCCATGGACCGCACCTGCGGATCGGAAAAGAATCCCGTACGATGGCCGGGATGCTGATGCCGGAAACGCTCCGGGATCAGTACCTCAATATTCTTTTCGAGAATTTCCTCGCGCGCGTATCCGAATAGCTTTTCTACCCGGGAATTCACCAGCACGATCTTTCCCTCTTGGTTCACCACGACCACCGCGTCCGGCGCCGCCTCCAGCAATCCCCGAATGCGAGCTTCGGCTTGCTCCCGCACCCGCTCCGCCTGCTTGCGCTCCGTTACGTCGCGAATGGTGCTCGAGACCAGCGTTCCGTCCTCTGTCTCCAGCGGACTCAGGCTGATCTCCACCGGGAACTCCGTGCCATCCTTGCGCAGGGCCGCCAGTTCCAACCCCGCGCCCATCGATCGCGTCTTCGGATCCAGAAAATAACCGCTGCGCTCGCCCGCGTGCCGGCGCCGGAACCGCTCCGGGATCAGCATCTCAACCTTGTTACCCAGCAGTTCCTCGCGCCCATATCCGAACAGGTTTTCCACCTGCGAATTCACCAGGACGATGGTTCCCTCCCGATCCACCACCACCACGGCATCGGGCGCGGCTTCCAGCAGCCCGCGAAATCTCGATTCAATCGCCAGCCGCTCCGTGATATCCCACAACACTCCTGTCAGCCGTTCCACTTTGCCGTTGTCGCCGCGATGCGCATGCCCCCTCACCGACAAAGTCCGCACTTCGCCGCCGGGCCGTTTGATACGGAATTCCGCCGTATATACAGTGCCCTTCTCCACGGCGGCCGCATATTCGAACTGCACGCGCTCGCGGTCATCCGGATATACATGCGCCATGAATGCCTCGATCGTGGATGGGTATTTGCCCGACGGCAGCCCGAAAAGCACGCAGGCGTTTTCGTCGGCGGAGACTGTGTCCTCGATGACATCCCAGTTCCAAATCGCGATCCCGGAAAAACGAACCGTCAACCGGATTCGCTCCTCCGAATGCGCCAACGCCTGCTGAGCGCGTTTGAGCCGTTCGACGCTGGCCGCGGCGCGCTTTTTGGCGGCTTCAATAAATATGGCAATGCCCACGCACACACCGGCGTAAATGATCACGTCCACATACTGAGCCGGTCCGCTGAACAGAAAGGTGCCGCGTGGATTCATGAAAAGGTAATCCACGGCGAGCGCGCCCAGCAGCGTCGCCAGCAGTGCGGGCCCCATGCCCACATATTGAACCGTCAATAAAACAGCGAAGAATAATATCGAGAAACGGATTCGGTCGCCCACCAGCGGCGCAAGCATAAGCCGGATGCCCATTGCGACCGCAACGGCGACGACGGCATATCCATAGCGAAACCAGAACGAATGCGCAGCTGTCTCGTGAGTGGTACCTTCGGTGTGGTGCATGGCCAGACACGCCGCCGATGACGAATCATCATGCGGCCGTTACTCAACTCCCACTTCGGACGTGAACAGTATGTTGAATCCCTGATCCAGCCGCGTGGCAGATACCTGCGCCGGATCGGGCGACAAACCTGCGCCGCTCGAATTCAAAAGACGGCCTTATTCTAACGCCGCAAATAAATTCTGTATATTGGCCACCGATTCACGAAGAGATAAGGCGCCACAATTCATTCGCGCGACGAGAAGAATCACTCCTCGGTCGTGCCGGTGATAAGGCGAGCACCCCGGGAAAACGTCAGGTATTGTAGTCCCCACCGGATAAATACGATCAGGCGATTCTGAAACTGCACCAAAAATGTTAGGTGCACTGTCAGCCATAGCAGCCACGCCAAAAATCCGTGGAACCGGAAGCGCCCAAAATCCGCGACTCCCGCCGCGCGGCCGATCACCGCCAGGCTTCCCTTGTCGTGATAGTGAAAAGGAGCCATCTGTTTTCCGTCGATGCGGGCCTGAATGGCGCGTGCAACGTAACCGCCCTGCTGCATCGCCACCGGCGCCACCCCCGGCAAGGGTTTGCCGTTCTGTTCCAGGTACGCAAGATCGCCGATCACGAAGATTTCAGGATGGCCCGGCACCGTCAGATCGGCATTCACCAGAACCGATTCGCGTCCGTTTACCGGAGCACCCGCGCGCTCCTTCAATATGCGTCCGAACTCCGATGGCGAGACTCCGGCGGCCCACAGCACGGTGCGCGCGGCAAGCCTTTCCGTCCCGCCGGCCGCGTTCTGCAAGGTGACGCCCTCCGCATCCACTGCCGTGACGCGCACGTTATTGCGCGCCCTTACTCCCAGGCGGATCAGCGATCGCTCAGCCGCCAGCGACAGATCCTCGGGATAAGAAGGAAGCACGCGTGGCGAGCCGTCCAGCAAAAGTATCCGCGATTGCTCCGGGCGAATGGAGCGAAAATCATGACGCAGGGTGTCATGCGCAATCTCCGCCAGCGCGCCGGCCAGTTCCACGCCCGTCGGGCCCGCGCCCACCACCAGAAATGTCAGCCACTCGTGCCTGCGGTCGGGATCGGTTTCACGCTCCGCCGCTTCAAACGCAAATAAAATCTTGCGGCGGATCGCCGTGGCGTCTTCGATCGTCTTCAATCCCGGAGCGACTGCCTCCCAATCCGTGTGGCCGAAATAGCTCGGCCGCGAGCCTGTCGCGACCACCAGCGTGTCGTAGGAAATTTCCGCGCCGCTCTTCAGCAAAAGCTTGTGCGCGCCAGCGTCCAAGTCCGTGGCTTCGTCGAGCAGCACCCGGACGTTCTTCTGATTGCTCAGCACGGCCCGCAGCGGCGCCGCGATCTCACCCGGCGACAGCGACCCGGTCGCCACTTGGTACAGCAGCGGCTGAAACAGGTGAAAGTTTCGCCGGTCGATCAGCGTGATCTCAACCGCCGCATCGCGCAACGCCTTGGCCGCGTACAATCCGCCAAAGCCCCCGCCGAGGATGACGACACGATACATCCACCTTCATCATGCCAATAATCGGTCACCGTGGACGCGACGTCCTAGCGGAATGACTTCCACCTCGTCATCCCGAATCCCCGCTTCAGCCGGTGAGGATCTGCTTTTTCTTATTCCGACTCCTGACTCCTCATCATTTCAGCAACAACTTCTGCACCCGCCAATTCGAAGTCTCGGCAGCATAAATTTCATGCTCCGACGGACATGCCAGCGCATGCGCTCCCGAAAATTGTCCGAGATTGCGCCCCGAGCGGCCAATCACTCCGAGCACCTTGCCATCCAGCGCCACCTTGAAAATGCGTCCCGGGAAAGTCGACTCGCCCACGAACAGCACCTGGTTCGGCGGAGCCGTGATGCACATGGAATTGGGCGCGCCGATCACGCGCTTCAGCGCATCGCCGGTCGGCGTAACGCCGTTCGTCGAGCGCGATGCCGGATCGGGCGGCACGTCGATCGAAAACATGCGCTTGAAATTACCGTCCGTGTCGAACACCTGGATGCGATGGTTCGTTCGATCGCCGACGTAGATATTGTCCTGCGCGTCAATCGCGATCGAATGCGGAATAATAAATTGGCCCGGCCCCGTGCCCTTCGAACCCCACGACTTCACCCAGTCGCCATTCTTATCGATCTTCGCCACGCGCGAATTCACATAGCCGTCGGTTATATAAATGTTGCCCTGCGAATCCCAAGCCACGTCCGTGGGCTGCCGAAATAGCCCCTCCACCGGGGCCAGCGGCGGATCGGGATGCCCCAGCGGCTCCGCGCCGTCGGCCGCTTCCTGTTTCCGCCCGAACACCCACACCACGCGTCCCTTCGGATTAAATTTAACGATCATGTTCGACCCTTTGTCGATCGCCCAGATGTTGTCGTTCTTATCAATGCGTACGCTATGCGCCTCCGACCACGCGTACAACCCCTTGCCGATTTCGCGCACGAAGTTGCCCTTCTGGTCGAACTCGAACAATTGCGCGGCTGCCGCGCCGAACGCCGGACCCGTCGCGCTGTTGGAGCGCGTGAACACAAACACATGACCTTTCGAATTCACGGCCACCCCCGGGACCTCGCCGAAATTCATCCCGTCGGGAAGATTGGGGTACTCCGGTACGGACGTAAAGGAAATCTCCGGCACGTTCTGTTGAGCGGAGACCGCTCCCCCTAGCGCCAACATCGCGAACAAAACTCGTTTCATCGTGCACTCCCTTGAAGGATGTTAGCGCAAGTCTTCTTCGGATTCCGCGGACGAATGACACGCTTCCCGCTCGCGCTGTTAGAATCCTCGTATGCTCGGTGCGCTGCTGCTCGCTGCCCTCCCGGTCCTGGCCTTGCCGATCGTCCTCAGCGCCGCCGATCTGCGAATCGATCACGTCACCGTGGGCGGCCGGGATCTCAACGCGCTCCGCTCCGCGCTTTCCGCCGCCGGCATCCCCAGCGAATACGGCGGTCCTCATGCAAATCACGCCACCGAAATGGCACTCACCAGTTTCGCCGATGGCTCGTACCTGGAGCTGATCGCTTTGCAGCCGCATGCCGATCCGGTGGCCGTCGCGCACCACGATTGGTCCGTGGAAATTCGCGGTGACGCCGGTCCAACCGCCTGGGCCGTGCGCGCAGCCGATCTCGACGCCGAGCGCCGGCGCCTGCTCGCCGCGCATATTCATGTGACCGAGCCCGAGAAAAGCGGGCGTGCGCGCCCCGACGGCACCGAACTCCGCTGGGAAACCGCGTATTTAGGCAACGCATCCGCAGGAGCGTCCCCGGTAATGGCGCCGCGCGGCACCTTCCTTCCCTTCCTGATCCGCGACCTCACCCCGCGCGATCAGCGTGTCTTCGCGTCCGGCAAACCTACCGCGCCTGCATTTCGCGGAATCACTCGCGTCGTGATCTCGACGAAAGATTTGCCCGCTGCCATTGCGCTGTTCCAGACCGCTTACGGTTGGCCCGCGCCTACTCTGCAGGACGACGAACCCTTTGGCGCACACCTGGCGATCTTCGCGGGAACGCCAGTTGTATTGGCCGCGCCGATCAACGCGCGGTCCTGGATCGCCGATCGTTTGCACCGGTTCGGCGAAGGGCCCTGCGCCTACGTCCTCGGCGTTCGGGAAACGCCAACCTTGAAAACCAAGTTGCAAACCAAATGGGCCGGCGTGGATATTTCCTGGGTCGATAGCAAGCAGCTCGGCTGGCATCTCGGCATCGAGCCGTAACGCCAGTCCCCTTGACACCGCACTAGCCATTTGAAATCATGTCCCGGATTCCCCGCGGGTGATGTCTTCTGCTTTGTCGCTGCATCCGTCGCGAATCCGAGGAGTGAACCCTTCATGGCAACATCGATCGACGGCGCGCCCGAATGGCTTCCCAAACTCCGCAGCATCGTGCGGATCGGCGTGGGCTTGCTCTTCGTGGAGCACGGCCTCTCCACTGCCTTCGGCTTCGTCACCGGCCGCGCCGATCACGACTTTGCAAAGCTCCACGCGTGGGCCGGTCCCATCGAAACCCTCGGCGGAGTTTTACTGATCCTCGGCCTCTTCACGCGCGCCACCGCATTCTTTCTCGCGGGCGAAATGGCGGTCGCCTACTTTCAATCCCGTCTGCGATGGACCTCACCGGGCATCGTCCTTCTTCCTTCGTTTAATAACGGTGAAGAAGCCGTGCTGAACTGCTTTTTCTTTCTGTGGCTCGTGACCGCGGGGCCGGGCCCCTGGAGCCTGGATGCGCTCATCGCAAGGGCGCGCGGACAGTCGAAAGCATCGGCCGGACAAGTCCAAGCGGTTCAAACATAGCGGGGGAGTTATGAAAGACACAGTCAGCGCCTGGGAACCGCAAATACGTGCCGTAATGAGGATCATCGCGGCCTACATGATCCTGCTGCATGCCTTGCGTGAAGTGTTCGATGTAATGCCCGCGCCAAAACGCGGCCCAGGATCGTTCATGGCGCTCGATCTTTTGGGACGACCGGGCGGCTGGTTGTTGCTGGTCCTCGGAGCGCTGCTGCTGGTCGGATGGTTTACCCGCCCGGTTTCGATCCTGCTCGCGATCCAGTGCGCAGTCGCGTATGTTTACGCGGCCATGCCTCGAGGCGCTTGGCCCATCAAGAACGGCGGCATCGACGATCTTACGTACGCCTTGGTTCTGGCTTACATGGCCGCCGCCGCACCCGACGCGTGGAGCATCGACGGTCTACGCATGCACAGGAAGGTCGCGGCCTCCTAGGCGTTACGGCTCGCGCGAACTGGCGTACGCCGTAATCGCGATCATATCGTCCACGCTCAGCTTGGCCACCACGCCCTTCATGAGCTTCGCTCCCGCGCCGTTCCTTGTGCCCTGCTGCATGTCCCACAACTGACGCATTGTATAGCTCGGCGAGCGGCCCGCGATGGCCGGAACCTCGCCCTTCCCTTTCAAATCGGGCCCGTGGCACGCACCGCACGCCATCGTTTTTCTATTCGCCGCGATTTTGGCATCGATTCCAGCGTCGGCGCCTGTGGTCACCAGAGCTTCGCCTTTCGCAAGGCTCCCCATCGGCACGTACGCGATGAATCCGGAATGGGGATCGCGATATTTATCCGTGCGCTCGGGATTCTCGGGCACTTCGATAATGCGCTGCCCTAAAAGTTCCATCGCGCCCGTGTCCACCGGAAGAAACAGGCCGTTGGTAGTCGCGCGCACCTTCGGTGCCATCGTGCTCTCCACCACTTTTACCCACGGCGTCCACTGCAGCGACGCAAAATATTCCACCGCGGCTTTTGCTTCGCTATCACTGAGCGACTTCGCGATCGCGGCCATTTCATTCGTGTTCGCCTTACGCGGATCGGCGCTGTGGCGCAATCCGTTTTTGAAATCCGCTAGTTGCTTCAGCATGTAGCCGGTCGATAACCCCGCCACGCCGCCGTTTTCCATCTTGCCTTTGCCGTTCGGAAAATGGCACAGCCCGCACGCCCTCAACCCATCCGCCTCACGCCCATGGGCAACAATATCCGGCATTGGCGGATGATCGTTCGGATACCAATCCGCCGGACCGTAGTCGGCCGCCACTTGCGCCAGATGAAATTTCACGCTGCTTCCAGGCAGCTCCAGCAGCGGACCGCCCTCCGCCACCGCGCCCCCCGGATACGCACAACTGATCGGCCGCGCATCGGCGCACACAGGCGCACCCTGTCCCGGCGCGGGCGCTGCCATATATCCATATGCCCAGCTGGGCGGCGTCTGCGCGCTAACCGGCCCAGCACCCATGACAAACGTGGCGAGCGCCACAATCGCACAATCGAAGAATTTCATAGTCGCCTTGCTCAGCCCACGATCATCATGCCACGCCACAGGCAGCGTAATCCATCGGGCGATACCCGATTTCGGGTGACGGGTCAGTTCGCCAAGGTTGGGATCATTTATCCCAGCTCCATAATTCTCGCGGCTCCGAAACACTGCTGCAGTACGGCGACTCACCGAGCCGCGACAGTGATGGAGCGGGATGCCTTGCCTGGAAACTAACCCACTACCGAATTTCAATCGTGTCTCCTCAAGTACGGTAAAATCAGCAGGCCGATCGATGAGCGCGACCTTACACGCACAGCCCCTGCATCAATCATCGGCACCCTGGTACAAGCCTCTTTGGGTGCAGGTTCTGATCGCGATGACCGTGGGCATCGCGATCGGCAAGTTTCAACCCGACCTGGCGTCGCGCATGCAACCGCTGGGCGATGCCTTCATCAAAGCGATCCGCATCCTCATTGCCCCTATCATTTTCTGCACCGTCATTCACGGCGTCGCACGCATGGCGGACATGAGGCGCGTGGGCCGCATGGCCGTCAAGGCAATCGTCTACTTCGAGGTACTCACGACCATCGCGCTCATTATCGGATTGGTAGCGGTGAACGTGTTGAAGCCCGGCGCGGGAATGAATGTCGATCTTTCGCGGGTGGATGCATCCTCCGTCCAGCAATACGTGGTACAGACCGAGAGCCAGACGCCCGCACAATTTCTCCTCAACATCATTCCGCGTACTTTTGTGAGTGCGTTGGCCGATGGCAATGTCTTGCAAGTGCTATTGATCGCCGTCTTATGCGGCTTTGCACTCATCCAGCTTGGCCATCGGGGTAAGCCTATGCTCGATTTCATCGAGGCGTCTTCGCATATGTTGTTCATGGCCGTGGGCATTGTTATGAAGGCCGCGCCGCTCGGCGCTTTCGGCGCAATCGCCTTCACCGTCGGAAAATTCGGCGCCGGCGCGCTGTTATCGCTGGGCAAACTGCTCGGCGGATTCTACCTCACATGCCTCATCTTTATCTTCGGCGTGCTCGGCCCCGTCTCCGCCTGGTGCGGCTTTAGCCTCTGGAAACTTCTACGCTATCTGCGCGAAGAAATATTGATCGTCCTCGCTACGACATCTTCGGAAACTGTTCTACCGCGCCTCATCACGAAGTTGGAGGACCTCGGCTGCGAGGAAAGCGTCGTCGGGCTCGTGGTCCCCACTGGCTATTCGTTCAACCTCGATGGCACATGCCTGTATCTTGCGACCGCGGCGGTCTTTCTAGCGCAAGCGACGAATACGCCGATGACGGTGACCCAGCAAATCGGCCTGCTCTTCGTGCTGCTGCTCACTTCGAAGGGCGCAGCCGGCGTCGCAGGAGCAGCGTTCGTTGTCCTTGCGGCCACGCTCTCTACCGCCGGAACCATTCCTGTGGCAAGCGTAGCCCTCGTGCTCGGCATTCACCGCTTTATGTCCGAAGGACTCACGCCCACGAATCTGATCGGTAACGCCGTAGCGACCATCGTCGTATCGAAATGGGAAGGCGCGTTAAATCAAACGCAACTGCGCGACGAACTTGATCGGGGCGCTCCTGCGCGTGCGTCCCGCTAGTCGATGCAACCCCGGTTGAAGACCATTGACACTGGACCGCTGATCGCGGCTCGGCAAGCTATTGATTCAAGGTCACGCCGACGAAGAGCCGTGACCAAAGGGAGCGGTCCAACGGTGTGTTCACAAAGACTCGTTAGCCACAGGATCTGCGGAAAAGATCGGTCGCCCCGCCGAACGGCGGCCGATACCCGAACGGGCTCTCTATTCCACCAGCGACGCGGGAACCACCGCCGCCATCGTACGAATCTCAGTCGCTGTGAATCCTGCGTCCAGCAGTTTTTGCGCGAACATCGCAAACCCCTCCGCCACTCCCGGATTGATCGTCTGCCCGAGGTCGGTCGAAATCACCGTGCGATGTGGGCCCACCTTGCGTGTCGCTTCGAACATGCCCTCCCACGACGCTTTTCCTGTGTACATCGTGGTGAAGCAGTGCTCGATCATCGCACCCAGGTCGGCGAGTTCCACCTGTTCCTGCGTCGTCAGGCTCTGCGAAGGAAACTCCGCATGCGTCACCAGCACCTTCCGCAACCCGATTTCCTTGGCCGTCTTCACCAACTGCGAAAATCTCGACGCTTGCCCAAGTGGCCCGTGGCGAGAATCATGTCGTACTTGTGAATCAGTTCCAGGCACGTGCGAGCAGCCGCCGTCAGTTTCCCCGCATCGTCCAGCACCGTCATCGGCGGAGGATTGATCCCCGTCGCCGCCAGTTCCAGTTGGATCTTCGCCCAAAACGGCAGTTTCGTTTTCGTCCCGTCCGGCCTGCCCGCCGTTTCATTCGCCGCGTCCACCGTCGGCATCCACACAATTTTGTTGCCCGACCGTCCCGCCAACTCCACGGCCACCGGATTCAATCCGCCCACGCTGTGATTCAGCGTGATCGCCCCCATCGCGCGAATCCCGGGAATCGCCTTCGAAACCACTTTCGCGCGCTCCGCCGTCGGGAAATAGTGCGACTTCAGAACAAAGCCACGCAACCCTTTCGACAGAAATTCCTTTGCCAGGTCCAGATCGTCGATGCGGCGCTCGATTACGTCCGGCGCCACATGCACCTGCAAATCGTACGCGCCTTCCAGTGCCGCCCATGCGCTGGCCGACGGGGTTATTACCGAGGATGCCGCGGCCGTTAAAGATACATTCTCCGTGCTCATGATTCTCCTATGAATTGCTCCGCGGATGGCTACGCCGGAGCCCCGGCCAGTGCCCTCTGCCGCATTGCGCGCATGTAACCCATCGGCGAACGCTTCATACGTACGGCCGCCGCCCACCATCGGAACCGCGTGATCCAAATGCACGATGCCGTCATATTTGACGTCCACCAGCGCCCTCATCACTTTGTACATGTCGTAGTAGCCGTTATCGACAAACGTCTCCTGAAAATGCGGCAGGGGCGAGCTGACGTTGCGAAAATGAATTTCGTAAATCTGTTTTCGCGGCCCGAAATAGTGGATCGCACCGGCGGGATCGATGCCCATCGCCGGCCCTCCTTCCGCCCACGTGCCGCAACACAGGCACATACCGACGTTCGGACTATTGGCGATCTTCAGCGCCTTCTTGCAATCGTTGAATGTCGAAAGAATACGCGGCACTCCGAACAGCGACGGCACGGGCGGATCGTCCGGATGAAAACCGATCACGATGCCCGCCTCTTCCGCCACAGGAACAACTTCTTTCACGAAGTGCGTGTAGTTCGCCCAGATTTCATCCACCGTATACTCGCGGCCAAACGTCAGCGATTTCGCCGAGCCCATGAACGCGATCCCGCCCGGCACATCCGCCGGAATCCCCATATTGGGAGCGTTCAAGTCAAAGTCTCTCGTCCGCGCCCCGCGCGTTTCGATGTACGAGCTGACTACGATCTGCGCCAGATTGAAGTTCGATATCGTGTAGTGGAAACCCGCACCGCCCATCGTTCGCAGCCACGTTTTGTACGCTTCAATTTTTTTATCGCGGTCCGGCCGATTCAGAACGATATCGACTTGATTGTTGGTCACCGCCAGATCGCGCACGTTGTGGACCGCGAGCCCCGCGTCCGCGTAGCGCTTCTTGATGTGCAGCAGCCCCTCGACGCTGTTGAACTGCGGCGGTACTGCGCAAAAAACGCCATCGACGCCCAACTCGCGATAGAACAGCAAATCGTCATTCGAAGGATCGGCCGGAGCCGCCGATCCCAGCTTGATTCCCGGAGGCTGCGGACGAACCGTTGCCCGCGCGGCTTGTTGCGCAAGTAAAAATGTCCCGCCAAGCGCCATCCGGCCGAGCTCCCTGCGAGTCATTTGTGCTGCCTCCTCTTATAGACAAACCAAAAATCGATGCTAACACGCGTCCTGGTTCGGGAGATTTAGTGCGCCGCCCGCGTCGTAATCGTGATCAGCGAGCGTCCGGGCGCGTCGAATTGCAGGTCCCCGCCCTTCGACGAAATCGCTTGGCCACGCTGATAGGGGGCGGCCTCCGTGCTCTCGGTGACCTGCCACTCCGCATCGGGCACTCCCGCGATACGTATGCTGCGAGCCGCTCCCGAATTGAGCACTTCGAGCGCGTATGCGTCCGATTTGCGAAACGCGGTCAGCAGCACGTCCGGCTGGTCGGAAGAAACTTCAAGCGCGTCGCTCGCCGGCTCGATCAAATCGGCAAACTGCTTTACCAGCCAGAACCGAGCCGAGGGCTGCACGCTTCCATCAGGCAGCACGCGCGCCAGCGCGTAGTCGTCCGTGAACTGCCAGTACAGCAGAGCCTGCGGACGTGCATACAGCAACAACTCCTGGATCATGCGCGCCTCGCGCAAACCATAGTCGAAGCTGTCCCACGCATGCGTGCTATAGGCTGACGCATCGACGCCCACCTCCGTCACCAGCAGCGGTAAGCGTAGCCATTCCGCAAGATCGCCCCAAGCGCCGTACTGCTCCGCGCTCCCACCGCCCCACGAGTGAAACGCAACAGCGCCCGCCAGGGCCGCACAGCGGCATCAGATGCGGCTTCTAACGTAAATTTGTGCGTATCGCGAGGACCCGCAGCATCGCCCAGCAGCATTTTGGTTTTGAAACCGGCCGCCTTGCAATCGCGTGCCGATCCGCTTGATTGCGGCCGCATGAGCTTCGGGCGTCATCACGACATTGATGCCGATGTTGCTCTCGTTGAAGGAAAACAGATCCGGCTCCGCGCCGTACTCGCGCTTCGCGTACGCTAGATAGTCCACGATCAGGTCGAACAACTGGTCCCACTTCAGCGGATCAATCACGCGCGCCGGAGCCGACGCCGGCTTTTCATAGGCGTCCGCGTAGAATCGCTCCGGCAGCGTCCACACGCTCGCGACGAACGGTACGCCCATTCGCTGCAGGTTGCGCATCATCTCGAAATCCGCTCGCAGTTCCGGCCCGGGGTTGTCGCGCTCCTTGTCCCATTGCACTAACTTGATCGCCACCCGCGCCCAACTGACTTTGAGATTCTTCAGCGTGTAGGCAGCGATCGGCGAACGGTTGTCCCAGCAATAGTTCCCGCCAAATCCCTGAAATCGGTATCGAATTTGTGACGAGTCCAATGTCAGCCGCGCGGGAGCAGCAACGCTGTTATCGGTGAAGCGCAACCCTGTATTGATGGTGGCCGTTGTGCCGGATCTCCATTCCTCCGGGCGCATTCGCGCGCGCAATTCCAGAGTTCGCCCCTCCGCATCCCAGCGATCAACGATCGCTAAAGCCAGCGGCATATCGAACGAGACATCGAGCATTCGGGCTCCGCCTGCGTCCTGCAGTTTCATTCCGCTCGTCTCGCCGCGAAAGAAAACCGCGTTCCGCGGCTGCTCCAGACCTATTGAGATCGGCTGCCCGCCGTTTGGCGTCACTTTTCCATTGAGAAACGCGGCCCGCGGAAGTTCGATCACCAATTCAATGGCCGAGACGGTAAGGTCCGTCTCAGCCGTGACCGCACTCGAATAGTGAACCTCGAGACTATCCTCCACGGATTTCATTTCCATGCGCCCGCGACCCCCATCCGGCAGCGAGAAGGGAGCCGACCACGCGAGCGCATCGCGAAGTCGCGCCACCGCCCCCCGGCGTCTCTGCAACGGTATGCGTTTATTGTCCGGCAGCACGGCAACGACCTCGGTCCTCACCGGAAAATCCGCGCCCGGACCAATCAAGGAGACGATTCTCCCGTCGCTATCGTAGGCCGCTTGTTCCGCAGCGAATGCCGGCACCGCGGCTGTCAGCAGCAACGCCGCTACAGCGACCAGCCGAAGTCGGCGGCCGCACCAATCCGCGACCAACCCTATGCGATACACGCCGTCACTCATCCTAAGGGAAACTATCCCACACGCCCGCAGACCTGTCGCGTGCCGTGGTCCCATCGACGTCCTCGGGTTCCCATAGAATAGGTATTCGATTGACAGTTTCGAGGAGGCTCCCTATGAAGCGAGTTCTAACGAAGACGCGAGTTCTAACAGTGTGCGCAATGCTGGCGATGCTGGCCGCGATGCCCGCATTCGCACAGCAGAAGGCAACCATCGAAAATGTGCCGCGAGATTCCATTCACGTCGGTGCCGAACTTCTTGAAGCTTCCGCCGGGCGAATACCTGGGCGAATCGGTCGCGGTGGCCACCAACTCCAAGGGCCACATCTTCGTCTATCACCGCAGCGCCAACACGCGCCTGTTCGAATTCGACCAAGCCGGCAACTTCGTCAAGGAAATCGGCAGTCGGCTATTACGGCTTCGAATTCGCCCACTCGGTGCGCGTCGATAAGGACGACAACATCTGGACCGTCGACGAAGGCACCAACATGGTCACCAAGTTCAGCCCCGACGGAAAGGTGCTGATGGTGCTCGGCCGCAGGCCGCCGGCCGTCGACGGCGCGCAGGCCGTACCCCGCCGGCCCGAACCCGCCGGCGCAGAAGTATATTTTCTGCCGCCCGACGGATGTCGGCTGGGACCCGCAGGGCAACATCTTCGTCTCCGATGGCTACTGCAACAACCGCGTCGTGAAATACGACAAGAACGGCCGCTTCCTGGCGCAGGCGGGCAGCGAGAAGGCGGGCAAGGCGCTGGGCGAATTCAATCTGCCGCACGGCTTGCAGGTGGACGGCACAGGGCAACGTCTGGGTCGCCGACCGCACGCAACATCCGCTACCAGGTGCTCGACAACAATCTGAAGCCGATCCGCGAGATCACCAACCTGGGCGTCGGCTGGACGGTGTGCATTTCGCCGGGTCCGCATCAATACGTGTTCTTGTCGAACTCGAATCCGAACGGGAACCTGCCGGGATCGTGGGACATCACCGGCGAAATCTACAAGGCGGAACTGGACGGCACGGTGCTCGGCAAGTTCGGCCACCCCGGCAAACTGGCCGCCCGGATTCCAGGTGGTCCACATGATGGATTGCCGCAATCCGAACGAGATCATCGCTGGGCGAAATCGAATCCTGGCGGGTGCAGAAACTCATTCTTCAGCCCGAGACTGCGGCGAATCGGCGAAGGCCAGCGCGCACTAACGGCGCGATCACACCAGGAGAACACTCATGAAAACATCTGATGCAAGCTCTGCTGGCCGCGACGCGTGATCGCCGGCGTTCCGGCGATACGCCCAGACCGCGCCTGAAATCAAGTTCGATTCCGTGCCCAACGCTCTGCAGCTTCCCGCCGGACATCTATCTCGGCGAAGTCGGCGGCGTGGCGACGAATTCGCGCGGCGATATTTTCGTCTACACGCGCACCGGCCATCCCACGATCACCATCGGCACCGCGCGCCCGTTCGCCCATGGCGGCTCGCGGCTGTTTCAGTTCGACCGCACCGGCAAATACGTCCGCGAGATCGGCAAGGACTCCTACGGCTTCATGTTCGCCGCGCAGGTCCGCGTCGATCCGAAGGACAACATCTGGGTGGTGGATCAGATGACCAACATGGTCATGAAGTTCGATCCGCAAGGCCGCGTCGCGATGCTGCTCGGGCGCAAAGCGGAGAACGTCAACGTTCCCGGCGCGTCCGCGCGACGGGACGACGGCGCAGGGCAGCCGACAGGACCTGTTCGACCGCCCGACCGACGTCGCCTGGGACGCGGCGGGCAACATCTTCGTCGCCGACGGCCTGGGCAACGCGCGCATCGCGAAGTTCGACAAGGACGGCAAGTTCGTGAAGTCCTGGGGCAAGAAGGGAACCGCGAACGGCGAGTTCGCCAATGTCCGCAGCATCGCCGTGGACGCGCAAGGCAATGTCTACGCCGCCGACGGCGGAAACAAGCGCATCCAGGTGTTCGACAACGACGGCAACTTCAAGACGGCCTTCACCAACGTCGGCAACGCGCAGGCGCTGTGCATGACGAAGGGCGCGAATCCAGTTCTTTACGTCTCGAATTCCAATCCGCCAGACGACATCGACCGCGACGGTGAAATCTACAAAATGCGCCTGGACGGAACGATGATCGGCAAGTTCGGCAGGGCCGGCAAGCTGCCGAAGGAGTTCGGAACCGTCAACGCCATCGACTGCCGCAACGAAAACACGCTCTACGTCGGCGAGATCGGCAATCTGCGCGTGCAGAAGCTGACGCTGCACTAAGACTGGGCCGACCCGCATTGCACGAGCAATCGCTTAGGTCTTGATGCCGAACACGCGCTCGGCGTTTCGATACAGGAATTTTTCGCGGTCGCTCTTGGACGCAAACGGCGCTTTGTCCATCGCCTCCACCGCGGGACGATGCTCTTCCTGCGGATAATCCACCGCGAACAGCACCTTATCGATGCCCATAACATCGATCGTCAGCTTGAGCTGAGGCCAATAATTCATGCCGCTCGTCGTGATGTGAAAATTCTCGTGCAGATATTCACTGGGAAGCCGCTTCATGGGCCTGGTTCTGCCGGTGGAATTAAACTCCCATTCGTAGCGATTGTCCAGACGATCCGCCCAGAACGGCAGCGCCTCGCCCAAGTGCCCAATCACCATGCGCAGCTTGGGATAGCGA
Organism: Terriglobia bacterium; assembly: GCA_963699945.1. GTDB lineage: Bacteria > Acidobacteriota > Terriglobia > Bryobacterales > Bryobacteraceae > Palsa-187. Next base: position 302,366 of record CAVOVW010000001.1, on the reverse strand, counting down.
TCGAACACGCCGCCGGCCATCAGCCGTAATACATGCAAGCTTGTTTCCGTGGAATAGCCCCAGCCCACCGTAAAGCCGGGAATCCTCATGGCGGCGGGCGCGGCGTGATTCAACTCACGCGGATGCAGATACAGAGGAGCGTCGTGGTGCGTCAGCACTTCGAAAATCGGCGTGTACTTCGGCTCGTCCAAATATTCGCCGTTCGTGTAACCCGCGATAAACGCGCCGTTGAACTTGAGCTGGCTCAGGCAGCGGTCGATTTCCTTCGCCGCGGCCTCCGGATCCTGCGGCGCCACACCCGCCAGCGCCACGTAGCGCGTGGGGTGCTTGCGAATCGCGTCCGCCATGCGATCGTTAAAGTCGCGTGTAAGCGGCTGGGCTTTGTCGGCGGGCAGGTCCTGCAGCGAAGAGCCGTTGCTCGAAAGCACCTGCATCGAAATGCCGTACTCATCCATGATCTTCAGGCGCCCTTCGCCCAAATCCATAAGGTGTTCATTGATCAACTTGCGGTAAGGAGTCACAATGCCGCCGAGCGACCCGCCCGGCCCCGCCGCCGCGATCTCAGGCGTAGAGAACGCTTCTTCCGTCGCAATACGGCGATAGGGCTTGGGCTTCCAATTATCTTGCTTGGCCGTTTGCGCCGTTGCGCGTCCCGCTGCGGCCATGGCCATCGCCGCAGTGACCGACGCACCCAGAAACTCTCTGCGATTTTGACTCATCGCTTGCCCTCCCACGTCACAGCTTCACAGTATATCGTCCCCTAAGACGACTGAAAGCCCATACCGGCTGTACAAGAAGGTGAAAACGGGCTAACCTGAAACCGTTTGCCAGAACCCAGCAGGAGGGACTTGTCATGACACCACGCCGAAAGATCACGCGTCGCAAGCTGCTCAAGGGTACCGTCGCCGCTGCCGCGGCTGCCAATACCGTCCTCGCCGCAAAGCCGCCGCTCCATCCGCTCGGCGTAGCCCCGCAGGTGAAGGCCGCGAGCCTCGCCCCTGCCGAAGAGCTCAAGAGCAAGATCTACTACAAGGACAATCCCAGCTACGAAACCTTCCGCAAAGCCGCCACCTGGAACGCGCGCAAGCCCAATCGCTATCCCAATGCGATCGTTCACGCCGAAAATGTCGACGACGTGATCGCCGCCGTGAAGCTGGCGAAGGCCAACAACTGGCAGGTGGCGACGCGCTCGGGCGGCCACAGCTTCACCGGCTCGCATACGCGCGACAACGCGGTGCTCATCAATATTTACAAGATGAAGGAGCTCAAGGTCGACACCAAGAATCGCACGGCGATCGTGAGCCCTGCCTGGTTCGGCGATCAGCTCAACGACGTGTTGGCGAAAGATAACCTGGTCGCCTTGACGGCGCACGATCCCACGGTCGGCATCGGCGGATTCACATTGTGCGGCGGCCACAGCACTCTGGGCCGCATGTACGGGCCCGCCTGCGCCAGTCTGTATGCGTTGGACCTGGTGACGGCCGACGGCGAGCTGATCCACGCGGACGAAAAACAAAACAGCGATTATCTGTGGGCCGCGCGCGGTTCCGGTCCCGGCTTTTTCGGCGCCGCTGTGCGCTTCTACCTAAACCTGTATCCGCTGCCCACGCATCGCATGTCGAGCGGCTATGTCTTCGAGCCTGAAGCGATCGATGAAGTCGCCACCTGGCTCGGCACGCACCAAAATGCGTTCCCCAAATATTTGGAAGCGGTCATCACCGGCAGCACCACCAAGGACGGCAAGGGATACATCCGCATGGGAGGCACCGTGCACGCCTCGTCCGAGAAAGAGGCCGACGAAGCGCTGAAGCTGATCGAAAACAGCCCGGTAGTGGCAAAAGCGACTTCCAAGCGGCTGCGCAATCCGTACACGGGAAAGGGCGGTGGCGGCATCATCCCTGGCTCGCGCCAGCAGCTCGATGGACTATGGGTCACCGCGACCCCCGACAAAATTCTCGCGCATGGGCGAGAATCCTTCCTGAAATTCCCGACACAGCCGTCTTACATGCTGTGGCTGCACTGGGGTCCGCCTCACAAGCTACCCGACATGGCCTATTCGTTGCAAGGCGACATTTATATGTCGCCGAACGCGATTTACTACGATGCGGCCGATGACGCCAAATGCGCGGCGTGGTCAGCCGACGTGATGTCGAAATTGCGGCCGCTCGCCAACGGCTCGCAAATGAACGACGAGAATATGCCGGTCAACAAGGGACCGTATTTGGCCAAAGAGAACGCCGCCAAGCTCGAAGTGCTGCGCAAGAAGTACGATCCGCAGCGCCGCTTCGCCGGATTTTTGAGCTAGCGCCGTCTTTTTGGGGACATTCCGCGTCATCCATAATAAGGTAAGCAGGAGCGTCCCGATCGCCACTCACAGTCCAATTCCAGCCGTAGCGGCCGCAGCAGCAGCCGAAAACCGCGCCGCGAAGCTTCTGCGTGAAGTGTTCGAATCCGGCCGGCCGCTGACGTACATTCGGTCTTCCGAGGAGCACCGCGTCTCGCGCCTGCTGCGCGACGTTGCGCAGGGTCCGCTCGCGTCCAAGCCGCTCCCGATTCTTACCTGGAGCCTGACGCAGGGTATGCGCGATGGCGCCCGAATCGTGGAACCCGGCACGGACAACGCGCGTGCGGCACTGGACTCCATCGCAGCCCATCAGGGAGCCGCAATTTTCCACCTCAAGGATTTTCACGAGCCGATGCGCGAGTCCGCCGAGATCCGGCGACGCCTGCGCGACCTTCACGAACTGTGCGCGGGCCGGCAGAAGTACATCGTGATCAGCTCGCCGGTACGTTTTATTCCGGAAGAACTGGACCGCGACATGATGTTCGTGGAACTGCGTCCGCCCGATCACGTGGAGCTTACGCAATTCCTACGCGACGAAATTCCCGATTCCTCGTCTGTGGACGAGAAGCTCATGGAGCAACTCGCTGTGGCTCTACAAGGGCTGACGCTCGACGAAGTCCGCTACGCGCTGCGCCGCGCACTGGCCGCGAACAAGCATCTGGGGCCCGAGGCGCTTGCCGCCGTGCGCGAAGAAAAGCGGCTGCTCATTAATCGCAGCGGCGTGATGGAATTCATCGCCGAAGGAAGAGAGATCGGCGAAATCGGCGGCCTCGAAGGTCTGAAAACGTGGCTCATGGAGCGCAAGAAACTTTTTCAGATGCGCGATAGCCTCACCGCCGAGATCGTGCCCAAGGGCATACTCCTGATGGGCATCCCCGGTTGCGGCAAGAGCCTCAGCGTGAAAGCCATCGCCGCGGCCTTCGATCTGCCTCTCTATCGCGTCGACATGATCGAAATTTTCTCGGGCCGTCACGGCAAGCCCGAGAGCGTTTTCGTCGAGGCCTGCAAAATGATGGAGGACATGGCGCCCGCCGTCTTGTGGTTCGACGAAATCGAAATGGGCATCACGTCCACCGAATCGAGCGGCGAGCAGGGCCGCATCTTCGCGTTCTTCCTCACCTGGATGCAGGAAAAAGCTCGCGGGCTGTTCGTCGCCGCTACCGCCAATCGCGTCGATCTCCTGCCCGCCGAAATGATCCGCAAGGGCCGCTTCGACGAGGTCTTCTTCGTCGATATTCCCATCGAAGAAGAGCAGCTCGAAATTTTCAAGATCCATTTGCATCGCCGCAAAGTGGACCCGCGCTATATTCGATCTCACGCAGGTGACCAAGTTCACCAACGGCTGGACCGGTGCGGAGATCGAACAGTGCGTGATCTCCGCCGTCACGAAAAGCTCGCCTCGAAGATCGCGCGGTCACCGAGCAGGACCTGGTCAATATCGCCGCCAAGCAGGTTCCTCTTTCACGCACGATGAAAGAGCAGATCAATCAGATCCGAAATTGGGCGTTCGAGCGCGCCGTCCGCGCTTCCCCCGCGTACGCTGAGGGATCGCTGCCGATGCAACCCGGACGTCCGCTTGGGACTGTCCGGCGCGGTCCGCACACGGCATGCATTGCTAGCCCTCGCTCACCAGACCGTGAGAATTCCCTATGGTCGCGGCTCGGCTACGCTATTGATTCAAAGTAACGCCGCCGCCGAGCCGCGACCATAGGGAAGCGGTCCAACGGTGTTTTCACACAGTCTCCTACGACAGGTCTTCATGAGACAAGAACTAAAACACCACTCCAACCTTCGCCACAAACGTCCTCGGGGCCAGGAAGTGCGTCCCGCTGAACGTCGACAGAAAGTTGTACAGCGCAGTGACGTTGGTGACGTTCTCCACTTCTAACGACGCCGTATAGCGGACATGCCCTTCCTTATGAAACAGGTTGTCCGTCCCGACGCCGACGTCCAGCATGTTGCGCGGCTTAACGCGTGCCGGATTATGATCGTCGTTTTCCTGGCTGGGGAAATTTCCGTAGCCGCCCTGCGGCAGGCGAATCAGCTTCGAAGTCACCTTGCCCACGGTGCCATTTGCGTTCACGCACGTCGTGAGCGGCTGCGCGACGGTCGCGAAACGCCATTACAGGCTCAGACCGATCGTTACCTGCTCATTCGGCGTAAGCGCCAGCGCCGCGCCCGCATCGGGAACGCCGCTCACCACCAGACCGCTATCGAAGCGATAAGTTAAGGCGATCCATTCGCGCATTCTTGGGACGCTGGTAGCGCAGACTTACGGTGGATTGAAACGCCTGATCGTGATCGATGCGGAACACGCTGCCGTTGAGCGGCGTGCCCTGCGGAATCAGCCCGCCGTCCTCCGGAAAGAAATAGCGCGCGCGCGTGTGACCGAAAGTCCAGTACGCCTGGAAGCCTTTCATATTCGTAGTGCTGAGGCGGCCTGTGACCCCGTCGAGCTTCGAATTGTGCCAGGCGATGGGAAACGTAATGGTTCGTGTTCAGCAGCGTGCTGAAGTCGAACGCATTGTGCGTGTACTTCCAGAAATAATCGGCGTCCACCAGCAGAAATTTCCCGATCGCCTGCTGAAACCCGCCGTTGAACTGATTGCGGAAGCCCAGCCTGAATCGGAACCGAGTTCGATCCGAACACGGTCTGCGCCAGGCCGCCCGTTCCCGTCGAGCTCGAGAGCAGCAAATTCTCGTTGAACGGCGTTTCCATCGTGCGCGCGTAGGCGGCCCGCAGCACCGTGCCTGTCTTCTTGATGTTGTATGCAAGACCCAGGCGCGGCTCGAACTGCGTGCTCTCGGAAAGGCCGGCGTAGTGATCCAGACGCAGGCCGATGTTGATCTGTAGCGCGCCCAGCGTGATCCCGTCCTGCACATAGCCCGCTGACTGATTGATCACACCGGTTTGATGAAAGACAAACAACTGGCCGCCGCGGCTCAAATCGAACGCCAGCAGGCTCGGCGAAAACGGCGTGCCGGTCACGGCAGGGTTGGTGGCGATATTAGGCTCGAACCCCAACCCCGTGCATTGCGTCGGATTCGTCAACGTCGGATCGCCCACGCCCGCGCCATCGCTGGTGATGCACGGAGAATTGAACGCCGGATCGGTCACGCCGAATTGAAAGTTCTCCAGCAGCCGGGTTTGCTTCGCATCCACGCCGTACTTAATGTTGTGGTGCCCCATCGAAGTGGCCACGTCGGCCTTCGCTCCCCAATTCAGAAGCTGGCGCTGCTGCGACTGCGTTGCAGGCGTGTCGTCGAGCGGATCGCGGCTGGCGTAGTAATTCAGCTGATCCTTGCGAATGTAGGGATTCACGGTGATCAGCGTCTTTGAGCTGATCGTGTGCTGATAGCCTGGCGCGATGCTCCACGTGAGAACGCGGAGTTTCTGATCCTGCGTCAGTTGATCCAGCGAATTCGGAATCTGCGTCCAGTTGCGAGCCGTAAAAAGATTCAGGTGAAACGCGTCGGAGCCGGTCGGCTGATAATCGATGCGGTCAAACAGGGTGCCGTTGTTGCCCACGTCATGATTCGGCTGCAGTTGCGGCGTGTCCAGAAAACGTCCGCTGCGAACCCCGTCGGCCGCCATAAAATTTCCGAACTTCGCCGTGCCGAAGCCCAGGCTCGCGCTGCCGCCCGCCTGACCGAACGTGCCATAGGTTGCGTCCAGGCTCCCGAACATGCGCGGCGCGCCGAGACCGGAACGAGTGGTCGCCTGCACCACCAGGCTGGTCTTATCGCCGAATTCGGCGTTCGGAGTGCCGGTGGTCAACTCCATGCTCTCAATCGCATTGGTGGGAAGCTGCGTAGAAAACACTTTGCTCTGTTGATCGCTAATCGGCTGCCCGTCGATCACGAAGCTGACCTGCGCATGATCGCCCAGCGGATGGAAGAATCCGTTCGCGTCCGCCGCCACACCGCCCGTGCTGTACGTGATCGCCTGGCTCAAGCCTTCGCCCGCGCCGCCCACCGGCAATTTATCAATCAGGCTGCGGTCTGTATCCACGTGCGCGGAAGGATTCACTTCCAGCGCCTCCGCCGCGCCTTCCACCGTCACGCTGGTGGTTTCGGCGGCAACGCTCAGCATAATCTTCAACTGCACGGGCACAGCGCTGCGAATCTCCACCTCCTGCGAAGAGTCGCTGAACCCGGAAGCTTTCACTTCCACGTGATAACGGTTGGCGGGAAGATTGCCCAAACGAAACGCACCGGCTGTACTGGACTTCGTCGACTGGGTATAGCCCGTGACCACGTTGTGCAGCGAAACGTTGGCGCCGGCGACTGAAGCTCCGGAAGGATCCACGACAGTGCCTTCAATCGTGCCCGTGTTTCCTAAAGATTGCGCGAACACTGGCGCCGCAATCAATGCGACGCTCAAAAGTCGTATGAATTTCATGATCTTTTCTCCTGGTTTCCGAAAAACAAGACACACCACCGCGGCGAAAGGGCCGGGCGGAATGCGAACCAACAGTGAGAGAAAAGACTAGGCGGGCGGCGCGCGAGATGAATTTAAAGTGCGATAGGTGCAGGAAATCGATGCATCCGAGCTGGGCAGCGCGTGCCATTCGGAAAACCCCAGCGCCGCCATTTCGATGCTGCCCGAGGTCTGCAGAATCGGATAATGGCCGCCATGACAGCCCGGACAGCAGTGGTCATTGGGGCCGCCGTGGTGATGCGCATGCAACTCCACCACGCTCTCTGCCTGCAGGACCGCGAAGCTCGCGGCCACCAGCAATACCAACAGGATGCGGCACGCAAATCCCCAACGGTTCCGGCGGGATTCGCATATAGGGCCAAAAAACATGAAGGCGTTTTTATTGTATCGTGACGCTACTGCAGGGTAAACGATTCGACGCGTGCAAACCGCTCGAAGTTACATCGACTTAAGCCGCGATCGCCTGAGCGTCACCGCCGGACAAGATCGTCTGCGTGAACGCGCGCATCCGACCCACGGGCATCCTTCATGGACCTATCCTTCGTTAGCGTGTCTTTCGTTGAGACGTTCTTCGTTGGCGCATAAGGACGCGTATCCATTGTTTGCGCGACCGCGGCGGGAATGTTTCCCGCCAGTAATGCCGCAACGCCCCTTCGCGCCTCACCAGCAGCCGGTTCACTGCGCGCGCCGTGGTGCGATCCACGCCCGGCAGCCCGAGGACGGTGGCGCAATCGTTGATCGCTCCCATGCGGTCTTGAAGCCTGCGCAGGGCCAGAAGTTTGGGCTTGAGCTCCGGCCCATAGACGGGCAGAAAGATTTCGAGCGCATAGCGCAGCCGCTTCGTGTGCAAACGAAACTGATGCAGCACCTGGTGGTCGCCATGCGCGTCCACCGCGATCTCGCCATCCTGGAAAAATTTCTCCACCCAGGGCGGGAGCACCCGCTGGGCGTTTTCGCGAGCCCCCTCCGACCATTGCCATTCGCCCGAAGGCTCGTCCGCCGTGCGCAATTGCTTAGGCCATGCGTCCGCATCGCGCCGGATTTTCTTGCGGCACAAATAACGGGCCAATGCCTTCAACTCGTCGTTCCTCTTTTCGCGAAATTTCACCATCACGGAGCTCTGTGGCCGCAATCCAGCTTCCGCCAACACCTGAAGCCCGATGTCGTAATTGCGCTTCGCGCCCGCCAGGCTCATCAGTTTGTGCATGGGCTTATGTACTTTTTTCGCTGAATGCGCCGTGAACAACCCCTCGAACATGCTCAGGCATTGGAGGAAGCGGCGAATGGCGACGCGCAGGTCGTGCGCCGCCTCGGGCTTCTGCGGATGCTTCGTCGCGCGGCGCACCGCAACGCTCACGCTCTTCAATCGTGAGCGCGTTTGAGCCTTCGCGAACTTGGCGAACGTAGGAGGCTTCACTTCTCCACTCGAATCGTCAGCTGTAATCCGAAACTATCGCGGAAGACCGGCGCTACCTGGGCCGCATGCCATTGTTCGACGTCCAGATCCTTCGACGAACGCAAATAGATCTCCACCGTCCTGTCATGCACGCTCACGTGCACCTCGTCGACTCTCTGATCCTGGCTTTGATCCAGCGCCAGCGCCAGCCGCAGCAGCGGAGCCAGCAGCACCACCGCGCGGCGGCCCTCCGCGTCCAGCGACTGAAATTCGGGATGCGCCGGCTGCGGCATAGACTTACGGTGATAGCGGCACAGGTTGGCGATCACCAGGCGCTCCCACTCGGAATAACCGGCCAGATCGGAGTTCGCCACCAGATATAAAGAATGTTTGTGATGCCGCGATTCATTGACGAAGTGGCCGATGTTGTACAGGTACGCCGCCGCTTCCAGCAGCTGCCCATCCACTGGCGGTAACCCGTGCAGCGCGCGCAGCCGCTCGAAAATCGTGACGGCCAGCCACGCCACTTTGCGCGTGTGCGGCGTCGAAACGCCGTAGCGCCGCGAAATCGCCTGCACCACGCGGCGGCGGTCCGCATCCAGCCGCGCTTGCGCCAGGCCGACTTTGCGATGCGCCAGATCCGCGATGACGCCTTCGCGCACGCCCGCCATCGAATAATAAAAACGGGGCAGCCGGAAATTTTCGACAAACTCGTTGAGCACCGCCACGCCCGCCACGATAATCTCCGCGCGCCGCGGTCCAATGCCAACAATGTCCCTACGTCCCGCCAGATCTTTCGTGGTCACGTCGCGCAGCAATCGCCGAATTTGCGGACCCGTGGCCGGCAGCCGGTCGGCGCTATCGCGCTTGGATCGGCGCACGCGATTCACGGCGCACACCACGGCCGCCGCGGTTGAGGAGGTCGCGACCATCCGATCGACCTTCGCCGGGCCGATGCGCGCCGCGGGGCCCGCGATCCGTTCGCGAATATAATTTTGTAGGCGCGCGAGCTCACGCGGATCCGGAGGGTCGCTCTTCAGGAAAAGCTCAGTCAGGCGCACGGCGCCCAGCGGCTTCGAAAACGAATCCACGATATGGCCGCCTTCGCCAAAAATAATTTCCGCGCTGCCGCCGCCCACGTCCACAATCAGCACGCGCTGGTCGGGATGCGGCCACAGGCTCTGCACGCCCAGATGCACCAGGCGCGCTTCCTCCAGGCCCGAGATGATTTCCACCGGGGTTCCTAAGATGGTTGACGCACGCGCCAGAAACTCCGGTTGATTGCTCGCGTCGCGCAGCGCGGCCGTTCCCACCGCGCGCACGGCCAATAGATCCAGCTTGCGATACTTGGCGGCCATCGCCTCCAGCGCGTCGCACGCCATATCCATCGATGGGCCGCTGAGCTTGCCGTCGCGAAACACGCCGGCGCCGAGCCGCACCACTTGCCGCTCCGCCGCCAACGTGATGATCTTGCCTGCGGGATCTACCTCCGCCGCGAGCATCCGTATCGAGTTGCTGCCGATGTCGATCGCCGCGTACCTGGACATTTACCGTCGCTGCAAAAAGTGCCGTCGCTAAAAAACGCTCGCGCCTTATATCGCAGGCAAGGCGTGGCCTACTCGTTATGATAGGGGACCCTTCGCCGTTTTTCCAACTAAAACGCCGCAATCGCCGAAAAAAGTTTCACGCGATTGTCACAAAGCGAACGCCCGCTGTCACTTCGTCCCCGTTTTCGCCAACAACATTTTTAATCTTGATTGTTTAAACCAATATTCACGAAGGTGAGATCATTCAGCAAAGAGCGGCGCTCATTCTGTTCCTATATATGTGCGCCGGATCTCGGTTCCCCCGACGTGATCTGTTCGCCGGAGCCTCACGCTTTCCTGGCCGCGCGCATAGCCGTCAGATCCGGTCTGGCGGAAGCACTCGAAGCGGGCATCGCCAAGCCGCGCGGCATATCCACCTACAACTCGGCCAACAACAAAGTTCACCTTCAACGCTATCGTATGCAGACCGCGGTGAGCCTCTTCGGCATTCCCGTTTCCTGATTCATGAAGAGGCCTGGCTTTGAAGACACACAGCTTCGGGAGAAAACATGAACGTTTTCCAAATTCACTTTGAGCAGGACCTGCGCCCGCGCGATGCTTTTCGCACCGGCGTATCGCTCCACGGGCACACGCTGCATTCCCAGGAGAAGCTGGATTTCATTTACCGTTTGGCCGTGCAGATCGCGCCCATTCGGGCCGCACTGCACCGCGGCGAGGAGGTTTATCGGCGCCATCACGGTTCGCCGCTCGATCTGACGCGCGCGTGGTGGACGCCGCCGCTTTCGGCCTACGACGCCTGGTCCCTGGAGACGAAGCACATCACGGATACTTTCGGCCTCGCGCCGCTCGTCTCGCTTTCGGATCACGACAACATCGATGCGCCCATTCTTCTGCAGCATCGTGAGGAATGCCGGCCCATGCCCGTGTCCGTCGAATGGACCGTGCCTTACGGCGGAACCTTCTTTCACCTGGGCGTCCATAATATTCCACTGGAAACAGCTCGCGCGACGATGGCGGAGCTGGCCGCGTTCACCGCTCAGAACTCGCGGGTTCCCCTTGTGGACCTGCTCCGCGCACTGGCGGCGAATCGCGACACGCTCATCGTGTTCAATCATCCGAATTGGGACGAAAACAAAATCGGCGAAGAAGCTCATCGCGCCGCCGCCCGTCAATTCGCGGCGGCTTACAAGCAGTATCTCCACGCGTTCGAGCTGAACGGCCTGCGGCCGTGGTCCGAGAATGGCACAGTGGTCGACCTCGCCCGGCACTTCGACAAACCCGTGATCTCCGGCGGCGATCGTCACGGCCTGGAACCCAACACGATCCTGAATCTGAGCAGCTCGCGGACGTTCCCCGAGTTCGTCGAAGAAATCCGCGACGGCTATAGTCATGTGCTGCTCACGCGCCAGTATCTGGAGCCGCTTGCCATGCGCATTCTGCAAAACGTGGAGGATGTGTTGCGCGATTACGATCGCCACATCTACGGCCGCCATTGGAGCGACCGTGCGTTTTACCTTTGTGACGACGGCATCGTCCGGCCGTTGGGCGTGCTGTGGGGAGAGGAACCGCTCGCCGTGCGCCTGTTCACGCGCGGTGTGAATCTGCTGCGTCATCCGCAATTCAAGAACGCATTCCGTCTGGCGTTCGCCCGGCGCGAACAAGTAGTCCTGTGAGGCACCTTCAATGAGCTTCCCGCGTGTCGCGTTCTTCACCGATAGCTTTCACGAGGTCAACGGCGTCGCTCTGACCAGCCGTGAGTTTCAGCGCTTCGCGGTTCAGCAACGGGTTCCGTTCTTCTCTGTCCACGCCGGTCCCGAGACTCGTTTCTGGAAGGATGAGGAACTCGAGACGCTGGAAATCGCGCACTCTCCGCTCGGTCTGCAACTGGAGAGCGATTTGCGCTTCGACCTGCTCTTCTATCGCCATCACGCCCGCATTCGCCGTCGGCTCGGCGAATTCCATCCCGATCTCGTACACGTCACAGGTCCCGGTCATCTGGGAATGCTGGGCGCGATGCTCGCCCACGAACTCGGAGTTCCGTTGGTGGCATCGTGGCATACGAATTTACACGAATTCGCAGCGCGGCGCGTAGATCGAAAACTCGTCTGGCTCGGCCCACAGCGCCACCGCACGGCCGTCGCTTTCGTGGAGCAGGAAACGCTAAAGTGGACGCTGCGTTTCTATCGTTTCGCGCGGCTGCTGTTTGCACCCAATCCGGAATTAGTGGAGATGCTGGCCGCCGCCACCGGGCATCCTACCTATCTAATGCAGCGCGGAATCGATGTTTCGCTCTTCTCGCCCGATCGACGCCGGCGCGATGGCGAGGAGTTTGTCATCGGCTTCGTAGGCCGCCTGTCGCCCGAAAAGCATGTGCGCCTGCTGGCCGACGTGGAGCGCCGCTTGCGCGACAACGGAATTTCAAATTACCGATTCCTGATCGTGGGCGACGGCTCGGAACGGCCGTGGCTCATGGAAAATCTCAAGCAGGCCGATTTCCCAGGCGTTCTTTCGGGCGTCGCATTGGCCGAAGCCTACGCCAATATGGACGCATTCGTGTTTCCCTCCGAGACGGACACCTTCGGCAACGTGGTGCTGGAGGCGATGGCGTCAGGCGTGCCCGTCATCGTAAGCCAAAGCGGCGGCCCGAAGTTCCTGGTGCGGCCCGGCAAAAACGGATACGTGGCCCGCGAGTTCGAAGAATTCGTGGATGCGCTCATGGACCTGCGCACGCACTCGAGTTTGCACGCGCGGATGTCCCAGGGCGCCCGTACAACGGCGATGCAGCATTCCTGGTCCGCCGTATTCGAAAAAGTTTATGCGCGATACGAAGAAGTCCTCACAACGGATCGTTATTCCGCGAAGCCCGCGTCGCCCCGGGATTTACCGCTGGCCCTGGTCCCATAATTTTGGCCGCCGTAAGACTCTGCCGGGAAGACTGCCGATTGCAGGAAAGAAGGCGATGCGTCTACGAGCCCGCCAGGGCCCTTAGAATTGATTTTAAAAAATCCGGTACTTTACCCTGGCCGAAGCCCCTAAAGTGCCTTAAAACGTCCGCAAACGCGTGTTTTTTCTGAAAGCGCGATGTGGCTGATTCGACTTGTCTTGCGCTCTTGAGCCGAGCAAAGTTGGCACAATGCGTGTTCGTCGCGACAAAAATTCATTTCTCCTCTGAATCCGGCAGTTTCGCGATTCGCCTCTCCTGCGAAACAAAAAACCCGTGGTAGCAAGGCGGCTTTTCTCGCACTCGTCTTACTCCCTGGATTCGGCGACGCCGAAAAGGAGAAATGAAAAAAGTGAAAATCGCGCGCGGCAAGCGCGTACATCGTCGGCAACGGAACCCGCGTCTTCTCCGCCAACCAGAATTCCTTCGCGCATGGCGTGCAAATAAAGGAGCGTGGAGACCACCGCCGTGACTAAAATGGCCCTGGAGGACTCCAGGGCCAAGATTCTGTTTCAAGCTATGTCCCTGCCTCACGGCCGGGATGTATCGCAAAACCTACAACAGTTCGCTCGCCGCGAAGAAGAACGGGATTTCGACGGCAGCCGTTTCCGGGGCGTCCGAGCCGTGCACGCAGTTGCGTTCGATGGACGTCGCAAACATCTTGCGGATGGTTCCCTCGGCGGCGTTCGCGGGATTCGTCGCGCCCATGGTGTCGCGCCATTTTTTGATTGCGCCGTCGGCCTCGAGCGCCATGACGACCACGGGTCCTTCGGTCATGAACTTCACGAGCGATCCGAAAAACGGGCGTTCGCGGTGCACGCCGTAAAAGTTTTCGGCTTCAATCTGGCTGATGCGCCGCTGCTTCATTCCTACGATGCGGAATCCGGCTTTCTGAACCAGGGCAATGATGGCCCCGCTCTGCCCGGCCGCCACAGCGTCGGGTTTGATGATGGCAAATGTACGTTCCATAGTTTTATTAGATGGCCTTTATGTCCACAACGTGCAGGTCCCCGTCTTGGGTGTCTTCGACGCACGCAGCAATGGCATCGGAAAACTCATCCAGAAGCGCGAGACCTTTCTCGTCGTAGTCGTTATCTGCTTCAAGTCTTAATCGTCCGTTTCGCCAAGTGCAACTCACATTCTGGTGCCACGGTCGATGCGTGAATTCCTCAGTGATGTCGACGGCGGCTTGGGGACCAGCAGCAGCGGGCACACCCGAACATTCGACGACAACGTGAAACATTGCGAGAGCGTTACTTCAAGCCCGCCTTGATCCTTTGTCCGATTTCGGCGGGCGTGGCGCAGACGCTGATGCCCGCGGCTTCCATCGCGGCCATCTTGTCCGATGCTTTTCCGCTGCCGCCCGAAATGATGGCACCCGCGTGACCCATGCGGCGTCCCGGAGGAGCGGTCTGCCCGGCGATGAAGCCGACCACGGGCTTCTTCACATGTTCCTTGATATAAGCCGCGGCGATTTCTTCGTTATTTCCGCCGATTTCGCCGATCATGACGATGGCGTGCGTGTCGGGGTCCGCATTAAAGAGTTTGATGGCGTCGAGGTGCGTGGTGCCGATGATCGGGTCGCCGCCGATGCCGATGCAGGTGGATTGGCCGATGCTGAGCGCGGTCAACTGGCCCACCGCTTCATAAGTCAGCGTACCGGAGCGCGAAACGACGCCGACGTGTCCGGGCTTGTGAATGTGATACGGCATGATGCCGATTTTGCATTCGCCCGGCGTGATGATGCCGGGGCAGTTCGGCCCGATGAGGCGGGTTTTGGGATGTTCCTGGAGATATTGCCAGGCGACGATCATGTCGTTCACCGGAATGCCTTCGGTGATACAGACCACCAATTCAACACCGGCGTCAGCCGCTTCCATGATGGCATCGGCCGCGAACGGAGGTGGAACGAAAATGACACTGGCATTCGCGCCGGTCTTCTTCACTGCATCGGCGACCGAGTTGAACACCGGCCGATCGAATGCGTCTGGCCGCCTTTACCCGGCGTAGTGCCGCCCACAACGTTGGTGCCCGCGGCGATGGCCTGCTGGGCGTGAAACGTTCCTTCTTTGCCGGTGAAACCCTGCACCAGCACGCGCGTGTTTTTATTAACGAGGACGCTCATACGGCTAGCTTCACCACTTTCTGCGCGCCGTCAAGCATGCCTTCGGCGACCGTGAAATTGAAACCCGAATCCTTCAGAATCTGCCGGCCCTGTTCGACGTTGGTACCTTCCATACGAATGACGATCGGCAGCTTGATTTTGAGCTCGCGCGCGGCGGCGACGACGCCCGTCGCTAAAGTGTCGCAGCGCAGGATGCCGCCGAAAATGTTAATGAACACGGCTTTCACCGCGGTGTCCGAAAGAAGAATGCGGAAGGCGTTCTTGATCTGCTCCGCGTTCGCGCCGCCGCCGACATCGAGGAAGTTCGCCGGGCTTCCGCCCGCATACTTGATGATGTCCATCGTGGCCATGGCGAGGCCCGCGCCGTTCACCATGCAGGCGACGTTGCCATCGAGCTTGATGTAGTTGAGGCCGTGCTTGGAGGCTTCCACCTCAAGAGGATCTTCTTCGTTCAGGTCGCGCAGCTCGACCAGATCGCGGTGGCGGAACATCGCGTTGTCGTCGATATTGATCTTCGCGTCCAGCGCGACCACGTTACCGTCCTTCGTCAGGATGAACGGATTGATTTCGGCGAGCGACGCATCGAGCGCGTCGGTGGCTTTCGCCAGCGCGATCATCGCCGCCGCGGCTTTGCCCGCGATCGGTCCGGGGACGCCGATGCCGAAAGCGAGCTTGCGGGCCTGGAACGGCAGCAGGCCGATGCCGGGCTCGATCGTTTCCTTCAAAATGCGCTCGGGCGTCTTGGCTGCGACCTCTTCAATATCCATGCCGCCTTCGGACGACGCCATGAAGGTGTTCTTGCCGGTGGCGCGATCGAGCACGATGCCGAGGTACAGTTCCTTCTCGATCGGCAAGGTCTCTTCGATCAGCAGGCACTTCACGACGCGGCCCTCAGGACCGGTCTGGTGCGTGACCAGCGTCATGCCCAGAATCTTGTCGGCGATGACGCGCGCATCGGCGGCATCTTTCGCGACCTTTACGCCGCCGCCCTTTCCGCGTCCGCCGGCGTGAATCTGCGCCTTGACGACTACGCTGCCGCCGATCTTTTTGGCCGCCGCTTCGGCTTCGTCAACCGTGTGGGCGACCTCGCCCCTGGGCACGGGTACGGCGAACCGCGCAAGCAGGGCTTTGGCCTGATATTCGTGAATCTTCATTGGGATTGAGTGGAGACTAGCGAACTATCACTATAGCATCGGGCTTCGCAGGCCGCAGGTTCCGAGAGGGATCTTCGTTTCCAAATATTCATAAACTGATGGGATGCGGCCCGGCGGTGCTGAGCGAAAGATCGTTCGCGTGTTTCATCAGCGCGAGAGTGAAGCCGAGGCCTTACTGCGCGTGCTGCGCAAGGAAGGCTATCGCGTGATGTACGATCCCACGCCCGGAACGAAAACCGTGCGTGAAATAAAGGAAGACGGAACGTCGATCATTGTGATCGATCTTTCGCGCTTGCCTTCGCATGGACGCCACATCGGAGTGTGGGTGCGAGGATCGAAAGGAATTCGACATATTCCGCTGGTCTTCGTGGGAGGAGATCCAGTGAAGGTGGCGGCGATTCGCCAGGAGATTCCAGACGCGGCATACACGTCCACAGATCGATTGTCCGTGACGCTGCAGCGCCTGAAGGGTCTGAAGGAGCCGGTGGTTCCCCGACAGATGATGCAAAGCGCGCCTGGTCGAACCAATGCGCAAAAGCTCGGTATTCAGGAATGTTCGCAAGTGCTGGCGATCGATCCGCCGAATGACTATGAACGAGTGGTGGGCGCGATGCCAGAAAGCGCGGGGTTCGTGGAAAGTCCGCCCGCGTCCGTCACGCTGTGGTTCGTGCACGATGCGGGCGAGTTCGAAGCCGGGCTTCCGAAACGCCGCGTGTTCGCGGGGAACAGTAAATTGTGGATCGTGTGGCCGAAGGGCCGGCGCGACGGCTTCAACGGAGACTTCGTTCGGGCACGAGGGCTGAAGGTGGGGCTGGTGGATTACAAGATCTGTTCGCTGAATGAGAGGTGGAGCGGGATGTTGTTTGCGGTGAAAAAAGCGAAAAAGTAAGTTGCGCATCAGACGTTATGGCATCATAGGGAGCAGAGTTGCGACCATGAAAAGCGCGGAATTTGACGGTCCTCTTATGAATGGTCAGCTCGCCGTACCTCCCGAGGTAGCGAGGAAGGTCCCGGCCGGCGAAACGATTCACGTTGTTCTCCTATGGAACGACGAGCCGGCAGACGATGCATGGAGCCATGCCGGCCGCAAACAATTCGAATCCGCCTATGTTCCGGAAGACGCGATCTACGAGAAATTGATCGATTACACTTCAGCCCGGTGAAATCGTCCTCATCAGGATGCAGTTTCACCAGGCCGCGGGATCGAAGGTCAGGCCCGCCGTTGTTTTGCTGGACACCGGAGACAGCGACTTTGTCGCAGCTCCGGTTACATCCCAAGCCAGAAACTCGGAATTTGATCTCGCCATTGCTGAGTGGCGAGCCGGCGGGTCTGAACGTCGCGTCGACGATTCGGCCTCATAAGCTAACCGCGCTGCCAAAAATCGATGTGGTCCGCAGAATCGGCATGCTTACGGCAACCGACCGGGCCCGTTTGTTTGAAGTTCTTTCGAGGATGTTCAGCGGCAACGCGGAACGCTAAGACGGTATGTCTCTTGTCCCTTTTCTCCATCACGCGGCCGCCGGGCACCACCTGACGTTCGAAGAGGCGCATGAGGCCATGACCGTGCTGCTGGAAGGACGCGCCAGCGAGGCGGAGATCGCAGGTTTCCTGGTCGCGCTGCGGATGAAGGGCGAGACGGCGTCCGAGCTTGCCGGGTTCGCGCAGGCGATGCGCGAGAAATCGGTATTCGTGGATGCGGGCGCGTCATCTGGCGAAGCCGGCGGCGACCTGATCGATATCGTCGGCACGGGCGGCGACGAGGCCGGCACGTTCAACATCTCGACGGTAGCCGCGATGATCGTCGCTGGTGCGGGCGTGCGCGTTGCGAAGCACGGCAATCGCGCCATTTCCGGACGCGTGGGCAGCGCGGACGTGCTGGAGGCGCTGGGCGTGCGGATCGCGCTGACGCCCGAAGAATCGGTTCGCGCGATTCGCGAAATTGGACTAGGATTTTTATTTGCTCCGCATCTGCATCCGGCCATGCAGCACGCGCAGCCTGTGCGCCGTGCATTGAAGATGCGGACCGTGTTCAATCTTCTGGGGCCGCTGGCGAATCCGGCGCGAGCGCAGTATCAGCTGATCGGCGCGCCGTCATCTTACACCGCGCAGATTATGGCAGAGGCGCTCAGCCAGTTGGGCACGGCGCATTCTTATGTGGTTCACGGAGCTCTCTCGGAAAAAGCTGGGTCCAACAATGCAAGTCCGGATAGCCCAACTACGCAGAAGTCCGGCCTGGATGAAATCAGCACGATGGCTGCTACCACCGTCTTCGAGGTGTGGAGCGGCCGCGTGGAAAAACACGTGTGGACGCCGGAACAGTTTGGCATCGGGTACGCCCGACTTGAGGACCTGGCGGGAGGCGACGCCGGTGAAAATGCAGCGATGATCCGAAGCATTTTGGCGGGCGAGCCTGGTGCGCGGAGCGACATTGCGATCCTGAATGCCGCGGCGGGGCTGATGGCCTGCCGCAAGGCAGCGTCGCCCGGCGAAGCCATTGATATGGCGGCGGAGTCTGTCGATTCCGGCCGGGCTGCGAAGATCCTCGAGCGGCTGCGAGAAGAATTTCCCGCGGAGTAACGAGGCGTGCGCGTCGTTGAGGGAAGCCCGCGCCTGTGGCGAAGCGTGGAAGGCGCCAGAAGTTGATAATCTAGATTTCACACAGAGGTCTTAATTTTAATGAACATAGTGCGACGTTCCCTTGGCTGTTCCCTCCTCTTCCTAGTGGCAAGCGCTCTCGCGTGGGCGCAGGTGAGCGCATCGATCTCCGGACATGTGGAAGACGCCTCCGGGGCCGCGGTGAGCGGCGTCAGCGTTACGATTGCCAGCCAGGAGACAGGCGCGACACGTACGGTCACGACCGACGGCGCAGGCAACTACAGCGCCTTGGCTCTGCCCGTGGGTCCGCAGGAAATTCGCGCTTCGAAGACCGGCTTCAAGACTGAGATCCGCTCCGGCGTGCGACTGGCGGTGGGTCAGGATGCCGTTGTGAATTTGAAGCTCGAAGTCGGCGAGCTGAGTCAGCAAGTGACCGTCACGGCCGAGGCGCCGGTGGTGAACACGACGACCTCTTCCGTATCCGGGCTGGTGGGCGAGCGTGAGGTCAAGGATCTGCCGCTGAACGGCCGCAGCTTCGACAATCTGATCGCGCTGAATCCCGGCGCGATCAATTACGCGCTGAAGAGCGCGAATACCAGCACCAGCAATGGCAACACGTTCGTCGGTCGCGGGACGCAGGCCCAGCGATTACATCTCTGCTGATGAACGGCATTGAGTACACCGGATCGAGTCAGCTGGCGGTCACGCCCGGCGGCGTGAGCGGCGAACTGCTGGGCATCGACGCGGTGCGCGAATTCAACGTGCTGAGCGACACGTATTCGGCCGAATACGGCAAGCGCGCGGGCGCGCAGGTGACCGTCGTGACGCAATCCGGCAGCAATCACGTGCACGGATCGGTGTTCGAATTTTTGCGCAACAGCGCGCTGGACGCGCGCAGTTTTTTCGATCAGGGCAGTCGTGCCTCCGTTCCGCCGCAATCAGTTCGGCGGAGCGCTGGGCGGTCCTATTAAGAAGGACAAGCTGTTTCTGTTCGGCAACTACGAAGGATTCCGGCAGAGCGCTGGCGCTGAGCAACGTGAGCGTGGTGCCGGATGCACTGGCGCGCCAGGGGCAGCTGCCGGACGCAACAACCGGCATTTATGCCCCCGTGACGGATCTGAATCCGACGATGCTGAAGTACATGTCGTATTGGCCGGTGGCGAATGGGTCGGAGCTCATGGTTCGCAACGCGGCGGGCACCTTGATTCCGACGGGCACGCGCTACATCGTTCAACAATCCGAAACAAAGCATTCACGAAAACTTTGGCACAACGCGCGCCGACTACATCCTGCGCGATGCGCGATACGTTGTCCGCCGCCTATACGATCGACGACGGGAATAGCATCATCCCGCAGGTGGATCCTTTGTTCGGCTCCGCCCTGGCGCTGCGCGAGCCAGGTGGCGAGCCTGGAGGAGACGCATATTTTTTCGGCGCGTCTTTTGAACTCGGCGACGATTCGGATTCTCGCGCGCAGCCTACAATCTGAATGCCAATTCCGCTGACGTCGCTCGATCCGAGCCTGGATCTTCGTTTCCGGCCAGGGACCCGGCGGCATCGTGATCGGCGGCGGCACGACGACGACCGGCGCTTCGGCCATCACATCCGCGGGACCCAACAACGCGGCCGGCGCATGGAACCGCCGCAACCTGTTTACGTACGCCGATAACGTGCAGTGGACGCACGGCATTCACCAGGTAACGTTCGGCGGGTGGCTGCAAAGGATGCGCGACAACGAGGACAGCGCGTCCCGGCAGCTGGGCGTGGCGACGTTCGCTTCGCTGACGACGTTTCTGCAGGGCACCGCCAGCAATTTTCAGGTGATCCCTTCGGCGAACGAGCTCGGCTGGAGAACCTGGTTCGGCGCGTGGTTCGTGGAAGACAATATCCGGCTGCGCCCCAACCTGACGCTGCGCGTGGGACTGCGCGATGAATTTAACAACGGCTAGAACGAAGTCTTCGGACGGGCGGCGAATTACATCACGGACGGCAGCGGCGTGCTGCTGACAACGCCGCGCGTGGCGGATTCGGTGTATACGCAAAACAACGCCAAGCATCTGTTGGGGCCGCGCATCGGGCTGGCGTGGGATCCTTTCGGAAACGGAAAAACGGCGGTTCGCGCGGGCTACGGCATTTATTATTCGCTGATCGATGCGCTGGCGTTCCTGCATGAACTCCCTGCCTCCTTACAACGGCTCGGCGACATACACGGGCGCGTTGAGTTCGTTCCTGCCGATCACCTACGGCCAGCAGCCGCTGCCCGGCACCATCTTCGCGCCGCAAGGCGTGCAGGCGGACGCGAAAACGCCGACCGTGGAGGAGTGGAACCTCACCGTGGAACGCCAGCTTACTTCGAACACGGTGCTGCGCGTTGCCTATGTAGGCTCGTTCGGCTATCACGGCTTGTTGAATATTGATCCCAACAGCATTCCGGCGCAGGTATGTACAAGTGCGGCGGGATGCGCCAGTGGAGGTTGTGCACGGCGACGACGTGCGGCGCTACGACGGGGCTTGCGTCCCAAGGCGCCTTGTATATTCCCGCAGGCGCGAAGCGGCCCAATCAGAATCTTTCGGGCGGCTTCTTCTGGTACACGGAAGGCAACAGCAGCTACAACGGATTGCAGACGGACGTCACGCGCCGCATGACGAACGGGCTGCAGATACGTGCGAACTTCACCTGGTCCAAGAGCCTGGATATGAACTCGGGCCTGACTGGCGCGCAGGCGCAGAATCAAGCGCAGATGATTTTGAATCGCAACGATGTGCGGCAGGATTGGGGGCCTTCGGCGCTGAACGCAGCGCGCCAGGCGAGCATCTCCGGCAGCTATGCGCTGCCGTTCGGGAGCGGTAAACGTTTCTTCAACGGCGCCTCGGGAGTGGCGGATAAACTGGCAAGCGGCTGGCAGATTAACGGCATCGCGACGCTGCTGAGCGGATTCCCGTTCACGCCGCAGGTGGGGGCGAATTATTCGGGCGACGGCGACACGCGCAATCCCGATCGCCCTTCGCTGAATCCGGCATTCACGGGGCCGGTGGTCCTGGGCAGCCCCAGCCAATGGTTCAATCCGGCGGCCTTCGTGCGGCCGACGCCGGGGACCTACGGGAACCTGGGCCGCAGCGTGTATGAAGGACCGGGATTGGCGAACGCCGACGTCTCCGTCACGAAACTGACGACCATTCGCGAAAGCGTCAGTCTGCAGTTTCGCGCGGAGTTTTTCAATCTCCTGAACCGGTCGAACTTCGGCACGCCGAACGCGACCGTCTTCTCTGGCGCCACGCTGAATGGCTCGGCCGGCCTGATCACGACACAGGCGACGTTCCCGCGCCAGATTCAGTTCGGACTCAAGCTGGTGTTTTAGCGGCTGGTGTTTTAGCGGCCGCTGTTGTAACCGAAACCTTCGAAGACGCGGCGGCCGGCAACTCGACGGGAGAAAGCGTAACGGGGCTGAGCACGCGCACGCCAGAGCCTTCGGCATCGAGCACGCCGCGCTCTCGCGGATTGGCCGTCAGCAGGAGTTCGATGCGCCCCGCCTCGGACGACGCGGTGATCGGCTCCGACGCGTGCGGCGTCACCAGAGCCAGATAACTCAGGATCATGTAAATAGTGCCTTCCGCAGGCACGGCAATCGAAAATTCCTGCGTGTGAAAACGCAGGCGCGCGCCGCGCAGGTTCAGGCGATAGCACAGGAACGCCGCGCAATCGACCGCTGTCTCGAACCATTCCTCGGCCGTGTGCGGCACGTTGAGATCCAGGCCGATCAGCACCTCCTGGTCCTCTTCGCGCGCGAACTCGCGCACCTGCAGCGCGCCGGTGTGGGCCGTCGCTTTCCAATCCACGTGGCGCGCGGTTTCCGACGCCTCATACGGGCGGATGCGGTAGAAATCGTGGCCCTGGCCGCGGCGGTGGGCCTCCAGGTCTCCCGAGATCGACGTCAGAAGGCTTTCGAATTCCGGGCGGCCGTCCAGACACGGATAGACGAGAATGTCGTGGCGCGTGGTGACCAGTTCGTGCCGCTCGGCAAAGCCGAAGGGGAAGCGGGTGGTGAACTCGAAGCTGCGTTCGCGCCAGCGGCCGCGGCGCGGAAAATAAAGATCGACGGGCTCTTCGATGATGGCGCCGCGCGGGATCACGGGGAAGAAAAGCGAACAATCGAAACCGGCGGCGGCCGAGCCCGTGACGTGAATCGCGAAGGAGGTCATCCAGCGCTTCAGATTTTTCAAGCGCACGGCCGCGCGAACCTTGCGTCGCGCCGCGATGTGCTCCGGCAGCAGAATATCGATCTCCAGGCCGGCGAGGCCCAGCTTGCTGGCGAATCCGGAAATGCCCAGCACGGCGAGCATGGCCGCCAGAATCAGGAAGACGAGATTATTGCCGGTGAACACGGCCATGAACGCCACCACGATGATGCTGGTGGCGAACATCAGGCCGGTGCGGGTGACGCGCTGGCGGAAAGCTCCCGGCCACAAGTTGCGCAGTCTGCTCAGCAGGCCCATCTGAAATCAGTGTAGCGGGCTCCGTTCAGGATTCATGCAGCGGCTTGCTGACGCGGGCGATGGCATTGACCATTTTTCGGTACGGAATTTTGTCGGGCCATTCGAAATCGATCCACTCGCCGTCACGCCAACTGGAGCTATACCAGCGAACCAGAAGCGCGAGGTGCTCGGGACGTGGAGCGCCCGTTTCGGGCTGCAAGGCGGCCACCGTATCGCGCAAGCGGCGATCCATCGATTGACCCGCGCCCGCCGATTCCGATAATGCCAGCCGCACCTGCTTCTGCCAACGCCCGCCAATCAGAAACCACAGATCCACACATTCATGCGCGGCAGATGGCGTCACGGCAACGCCGGCCAGCCGGTCGGTTGTGTGCGCCAGATCTCCGGCGAGCGCGGATGCCGCTTTGATGCGCTCGGCGCGTTCGTGCAATCGCTCGGCCTCTTCGAATTGCATTTCGGTGCTGGCGCGGTCGCGGGCCTGTTCGATGGGCTCGCTCAGGGATGCGCCGTCCGTGCGCAGGAATTGCTCCAGGCGCGGACGCTTCGCTGGCGTATTCCTCGACGCTCACGCGCTGCTGGCAGGGGCGCAGACACTTGTTCATCTCGCCATAGATGCAGCCGGGATGCTGCGGGCGAAGGGTCCAGATTTTCCTCGCAGCGGCGAACCTGAAACAGGTCGAGCACGGCGGCGTCGAAGCGCTCGGCGGCGGCGCGGCTGGCGAAAGGGCCGTAGAGCAGGCCCCGGCCAAAGCGCGTCGTGACGAAGGTGCGCGGAAATGGATTGTCCAGCGTGAGACGCACGAAGGCGGGCATCTTCAAGCGCGCGATCTTCTGCCAGTCCTCGGGATAGTGATGGCGCGCGAGTTCCAGATGAATGAACGCGGATTCGAGCTGCGAACCCGTGAGCCAGTAGTCGATGCGATCGACAACGCCGCGCGAGGTTGAGCAGTTTCGAAACGCGCGGCTCCGCCGAAGTAGCGGAGCTTTGTCCCAGCAGGCGCCGCAGGCGCCGGCGCAGCAGCGACGTTCGCGCCAGATACGGCCGCCCTTCGCCCGCCCACAGCAGAAACACCGCGGGACGATCGGGAACGGAATCGATTTCAGCGGGCAATGCTGTCCGCGGTTCACGCACACACCGATTCTCACACACCGATTCTCAGCCGATTCTACTAGTCGTCCGGCTGATCTCCGGCGCGCATTTCGATATGCGGCGATTCGACATCGCGCATGCAGCGTGAGACACTCGTGAGTATGGGCAGCGAGGAAACAGCGGCGCGGCGCATCTCGGCCCTCAGTCTGGCCGCGAGCGCGGCTCTGGCCACGATCAAAATCAGCGTCGGACTCGCTGCCGGCTCGACTGCCGTGGTCTCCGACGGTGTGGAATCGGCCTCCGATTGTGTTACCTCGGGCCTGGTGCTGCTGGGTCTGTGGATTGCCGCGAAACCTTCCGATAGCGATCATCCGTACGGGCACGGGCGCTTTGAAATTCTGACGGGCCTCTCGATTGGTGTTCTGCTGGCGGTTGTCGGCACGGGAATCTGCCTGCAGTCGCTGGTGCGGCGCGAAATGGCCGCATCCGCTGTCCGCGTACGCCGTGTGGCCGCTGCTGATCTCGATTGCCGTGAAAGCTTTCTTCGCGGCGGCGAAATTTCGCGCGGGCAAACGCACGGGCAGTTCCAGCATGAAGGCCGACGCGTGGCACGATCTACTGGATCTTTCATCGGGAGTGGTGGCGCTGGCGGGATTATCGCTCGCACTGCTTCGCCCCGATTTCATCGCCGCCGATCACTGGGCCGGCTTCGCCGTGGGACTGATCGTGATTTTCGTCGGCGTGCGCGTGTCGCGCGAAACGGTGCTGCAGTTGATGGACACCATGCCCGACGACGCGCAGATGAGCGAGATCCGCCGCGTGGCGCTGGGTGTACCCGGCGCCAAGGGCGTGGAAAAATGTTTCGCCCGCAAGACCGGCTTGCGCTATCATGTCGACCTGCATCTGGAAGTGGACCCGGAATTGACCGTGCGCGAATCTCACGACATCGCCACCGCCGTTCGCATCGCCGTGAAGGAGCAGGTGGCGTGGGTGGAGGACGTGCTGGTTCACGTGGAGCCCTACGAGGCCGCGGCGTGCCCGGCGTCTTGAAACAGACAGAGCGGAAGCGGCGAAAAGGCATAGACAGGATAAATGGAAAATCGCGCCATCGCCCGCATGCTTGCGAAACCGCCGACCTGATGGAGATCGCCGGCGAAGATTCCTTCCGCATCCGCAGCTATCGCAACGGCGGCCGGAGTGATCGAGGGCTATCCGGAGCAGCTTGCGGCGATCGCTCAAGGATCCGGAGAAGAAGCTCACCGATATCCCGGGCATCGGCAAGGGCATCGCCGCGGTGATTCGTGGAAATCGAGGAGCGCGGCAGCTTCGAGCGCCGCGATGAGATGCTGGGGAAGTATCCGCCGTCGCGCTGGAGCTGTTGAGATCCAAGGGCTGGGGCCGAAGAGTATCCGCACTGCTGTTCGACACGTATCCGCGTCCAGACCATCGACGACCTGGAGCGGATCTGCAAGGAGCAAAAGCTGCGCGAGCTGCCGCGCATGGGCGCGAAGCTCGAAGAGAAAGTGCTGCGCTCGATTGCGGCCTATCGGCAGCGCGCAGGGCGGTTCCTGCTGTCGCTTCGCGACAGCGCGCGGCGGACGAGTTGATCGAGTATCTGAAGACGATCCCGGGCGTCGAAAAGGTCACGCCGGCGGGCAGCCTGCGGCGCGGCAAGGAAACGGTCGGCGATCTGGATCTGCTGGTCACCGGGCCGGGCGCGGCCGAGGCGCTGGAAAAATTCATCGACGCATCCGAAAGCGCACGAGGTGCTGGGCAAGGGTCCGAACAAGGCCAGCATCAAGTTCGGCCTGGAAGGGCTTGCAGGTGGATCTGCGAGCGCTGCCGCACGGAAAGCTACGGCGCGGCGCTGCAATACTTCACCGGCAGCAAGGAGCACAGCGTCGTGCTGCGCAGCGCGGGCGCAGAAGATGGGCTTGACGCTGAACGAATACGCGCTGGCGCGGGTGGACGACGAGTGAACGCGTCGCCAGCGAGACCGAAGAAGAGATCTACAGAAGCGCTGGGGCTCGCTTGGATTCCGCCGGAGCTGCGCGAGAACTCGGGCGAGATCGAAGCCGCGGCGGAGCATCGCCTGCCGAAGCTGGTCGAGCTGGGCGATATCCGCGGCGATCTGCACATGCACACGACGCGAGACCGACGGCCGCGCGACGCTCGAAGAAATGGCCGAGGCGGCGCAGAGCGCGGGCTACGAGTACATCGCGATCACCGATCATTCGAAGGCGCTCGCGATGGCCAACGGCCTGGATGAGAAGCGCGCGGTGGCGTTCGCGCATCAGGTCCGCGAGATGGATCAGCAGCGAATTCGGCCTGCGCGTGTTCTCCGGGCTCGAGTGCGATATTCGCCGCGACGGCGCGATGGATCTGGAAGACGACGCGCTGGCGGAGCTCGATTGCGTGATCGGCAGCGTGCACAGCTACATGAATCTGGAAGCCGCGGAGATGACCGACCGGCTGCTGCGCGCGCTGGAGTGTCCGCACCTGCGCGTGCTGGGGCATCCCACGGGCCGCATTCTGCTGCATCGCGATCCGTTTCCGTTCGATTTCGAAGCTGGTGGCCGCGGAAGCGGCGCGGCGCAATGTGTATCTCGAAATCAACGCCAGCCCCGAGCGGCTGGATCTTTCGGCGCCGCTTGATCCGCGCGGCGAAGGCGAAGGGCTGCAAGTTCGTCATCTCGACCGACGCGCATCATCCCAAGCATCTGGCCAACATGCAGCTACGGCGTGCGCATGGCGCGGCGCGGCTGGCTGGAGGCGGGCGATATTCTGAACACGCGCTCCGCCGACGAATTCGCGAAGGCTATTCAAACAAAATGAAACTCATTTCTTCGAAAGAAATTACTCAGCAATCGAATTTTCACGTGACGCAGGATCACGCGCTCGACCCGGACGGCTTCGAGATCAAGCGCGCCATCGTGCAGCATCGCGGCTCGGCGGTGATGATGCCGGTGGATGAGAAGAAGCCGCATTCTTCTGGTGCGGCAATATCGTCTGCCTGCCCGTCAATATCTGTGGGAACTGCCGGCGGGCACGCGTCGATCCCGGGCGAAAAGCCTCTGCAGACGGCGCGGCGCGAACTGGTGGAAGAAACCGGCTATCGCGCGAAGAAGTGGACAGAAGCTGGCGGAGTTTTATCCCAGCCCCGGATTTCTGACCGAAAAGATGACCATCTATCTGGCCACGGACTTGACGCAGGGCGAAGCCAAGCCGATGGAAGACGAGCGCATCGAGACGCGCTGGTTCACCGCCAGCGAAATCGACGAGCTGATTCGCGCGGGCAAGATTCTCGACGCGAAAACGAATGATCGGCTTTCTGCGCTGGAAGCGATACTAAGGCGTGTTCCTGCGCAACTCGCGCAAGTAGTAAACATCGCTTCGAGCGCCTGCGCGCGATGGCTCACCGTGCATCTTGTCGCTCGATGGCCGCTTCGCCGAAGGTGCAGCCGAAGGGCTCGTAGATAAAACAGCGGATCGTAGCCGAAGCCGTCCGGCGCCGCGCGGCTCATCGAGGATGCGGCCTTCCACGGCGCCGCGAAAGGTTTTCACCAGCTCGCCGTCTTGCACCAGCGCGATGACGCAGACGAATCGCGCGGTGCGGTTCGTCGACGCCGCGCAGCCGTTCGAGCAGCAGCGCGTTGTTGGCGTCATCGGTGCGCGTGGTCGCCCGCGTAGCGCGCCGAATGCACGCCCGGCGCGCCGCCGAGCGCATCGACTTCCAGGCCCGAATCGTCGGCGAACAGATAGCCGTCGATGTGCTGGCCGTAAGTAATCGCTTTTTCCGCGCGCGTTGTCCTCGAACGTGTCGCCGGTTTCCTCGGGCGGCGGCACGTTCGCGGGCAGGCGCCGCACGTCGAAATCCGGCGCGGCCAGTTGAAACTCGCGCAGTTTGCCGGGGTTGCCGGTGGCGCAGTAAACGATCATGCGGTCTCGAGCGACTTCTGGATCGCGACCAGCTCGGCGATGCCCTGCGCGCGCCAGCGCCATCAGTCGCGCAAGCTGCGCGTCGTCGAACGGCGTCTTTTCCGCCGTGGCCTGCACCTCGACGAATCGGCCCGCGCCGGTCATCACGACGTTCATGTCGACTTCGGCCTGCGAGTCTTCCTGATAGCAGAGATCGAGCATCGGCACGCCGCCGACGATGCCCACGCTGGTGGCGGCGACGAAATCGCGAATCGGCGAGCGTTTCAGCGCGCCGAACTTCACCAGTTGGCGCACCGCGACCGACAGCGCGATGTACGCGCCGGTGATGGCGGCGGTGCGCGTGCCGCCATCGGCCTGCAGCACGTCGCAATCGAGAATGACGCTGCGCTCGCCGAGCGCGTCCAGATCGACCACCGAGCGCAGCGACGCGGCCGATCAGCCGCTGGATCTCCATGGTGCGTCCGGAGGCCCGGCCCTTCGAAACTTCGCGCGGCGTGCGCGTGGCGGTGGCGCGCGGCAGCATGGAATATTCGGCCGTCACCCAGCCTTTGCCCGAGTTGCGCAGGAAAGGCGGGACGGTTTCTTCCACCGAGGCCGCGCACAGCACGCGCGTGTTGCCGACTTCGATCAGCACCGAGCCTTCGGCGGTCAGCAGATAGTCGGTCGTGACTTTCACCGGACGCATCTGGTCCGGCTTCCGTTGATCGATTCGCATGAGTGCGCCTTCTTCAGCCTTTCAGCACAAGTAAAACAGCAGAGATACCGCCAGCGGCCGCCGAGAATCACGACCAGACACGGAATCGCGGCGCGTTCGAGGCCGCGGAGGCCGCTGCCCTTTTTTCGCGATCCGGCCGCTTTGAATTTTGCCATAGGAAATATTTTGAGCAGATGCTGAGCGCCGCCAGTTCACACGCGCCGCCCGGCAAAGACTGTGCGCTCCCGGCCGATCCACGTTTTAACCGGCGTTCGGAACCGGCCGCCCCACACTTCTCTACGTTTAACACACCGCACGCGGTAATCCGAATTCGCGGGGACGATTGCGGCACGATTTTTATGGGAGCCCGGCGATTTTTCTCGGAAACCGATTTTTGTTGGAAAATGAAGTTGTGAAAGCGGCGCAGCCGTGGACATCGCCGAGAAACCGGAAGCGGGCGAGGATTCGCCTAGCACCGAGCTACCGGGCGTGAATTGGTCGGGGAACGTCCCGGCTCCAATTCATCGCACGCTGGAGTGTTCGCTGCTGGGCATGCTTCTCGCGGGCTTTTTCGCGGTGCTCGGCACGGGGCTGCTCGATTGGCCAGCGGCGATTTTCGGCGCGGCCGGATTGTTGCTACGCGCGGTGATGGCCGCAGGCCTGGTGCGATTTCAGCTGCCGCCGCGCGTAGCGGGCGCGCTCGCGCTGCTCTATGTCGCGTTCTTCCCCGTCGATTAGAATTATGTCTCGGGCAGTTTCCTGCAGGCCACCGTCCACATGGTGTTTTTTCTGGCGGTACTGAAACTGCTGACGGCGAAGACCGCGAAAGATTTCGGATATCTGAAGGCAATGGCGGGGATGGAGCTGATCGCGGCGCCGTTCTTTCCAGCAGCGCGACGTTCCTCATCTATCTGGTCGTATTTGTGCTGTTCGCCATCGCTGCGTTTGCCAGCGGCGAAATTTATCGCGGCGCGGCCAGCGGAGCATCGGTATCGCGCGGCGGCCTGACTGCATTTTCCCGGCGTTTGGCGTGGTTTCCGGATGCCTGTTCGCGGGAATCCTCGTTCATGACGGTGTGCCTGTTCTCCATGCTGCCGCGCACGGCGCGCGCGGCGTTTGAGCGATTTGCACCGCCGCGTTCACACCTGACGGGATTTTCGAACTACGTCACGCTGGGCGAAATCGGCGAATTGAAACGCAACAACACGCCGGTGATGCATGTGCGGTCCTATCAGGGCGAAGGATTTTTGCCGGTGAAGTGGCGCGGCGCCGCGCTGGCGGAGTTCGACGGCAAGCGCTGGTTCAATCAGCACGATGCGGAGACGCTGGTGCACGTGGACAGCGGCGTGGTCGCGCTGCGCAGCGCGGTGATCGGAGCGCGGCAGGGGCGCAATCTTATTTATCAGGTGCAGCTGGAGCCGATGATTGCCGACACGCTGTTTTTCGCGGGAACTCCGGAGACCATCCACGTCGATGTTCCTTATCTGCGGTATTCGCGCGGCGGTGGTTTTCACGTGCCGCCGCGGTTATCGGCATCGCGGGTTGAATTACAGCGTCTATGGATTTCTGCCCGACGAGTGGGCGGAGGTTCGATTTACAACGGCACCTTGCGGGCGTGTATCGTGAACAGTTACTGAAGCTCCCCCGGCGCTGGATCCGCGGATTCCGAAGCTGGCCGCGCAAATGACGCAAGGGCGCGGACAACGACGTGCAAAAGGCGCGGGCGATCGAAAGCCATCTGCGCCAGGACTACGGCTACACGCTGGAGCTGCTTTCGAAGCCGGTGGACGATCCGCTGGCGTACTTTCTGTTCGAGCGCAAGAAAGGGCACTGCGAATATTTCGCGTCGTCGATGGCGGTGATGCTGCGGACCGAGGGGATTCCTTCGCGCGTGGTCACGGGATTTCAGAGCGGCGTCTACAATTCGATGACCGGGCTGGCAGGTGATTCGCGCCTCCGACGCGCATAGCTGGGTGGAGGCGTGGATCGACGGGCGCGGCTGGACCACGTTCGATCCCACGCCGTCCGATCCTTCGGCGAGCGGCAGCGACACGCTGTCGAAAATGTCGCATGTTGTTCGGACGTGGCCGATCAATGTTGGCACGACTGGGTCATGAGCTACGACCTGGAGCGGCAGATCGCGCTATTCACGCGCATGCGCGAATCGGGCGCGCAATGGCATTTTCCGCGAATTCGACGATTTCACGGGCTCCTGGAGCAAGTTCGGGAGTTTCACGGGCGGATGGACGCTGGCGCTTGCGGTGTTTGGCGCGGCGCTGGCGATTGTCGGCTGGATGCTGATGGCGCCCATAGCGCGGCGCTGGTGGCGGAAGCGGGCGCACGCGCGCAAGTTGGAGCGCGGCAAGATTCAGCCGTCCGACGCCACGATCTCTATACGAGCGATTCTCGACTTCTGGCAAAGCGCGGCATCCAGAAGCCGCCATGGCTCACGCCGGTGGAATTTGCGCGCGTGCTCACGTCTCCGCATTTATCGGCGCTGGCGGAGGAGGCGACCAGCGCCTACAACGAACTGCGCTTCGGCGGCACGCGACGCTGCTCCGCGTATGCACGTGCTGGATCAGATCCAGTAAAATCGAACGCCTGTGACCGACCTACAGCGTTCGCGAGCAGCGCGGCTGGTATCTCTACGATTGGGCGAACTCGGCGTTTGTCACCACCGGCGTCGCGCTATTTCTGGGCCCTTATTTGACCGCGCTGGCGAAAGCCGCGGCGGATGCGCAAGGCCTGGTGCATCCGTTGGGCACACGCCGTTCGATTTGAAATCGACGCGCGCAGCTACTGGAGCTACCTGGTCAGCCTGTCGGTGATCCTGCAAGTGCTGGTGCTGCCGATTGTGGGCGCGGGCGCGGATTACGGGCATCGCAAAAAGCAATATCTGGCGGCGACGGCGTATGTGGGCGCGGCGGCGGCCACGGCCATGTTCTGGCTGCAGGGGAGCGCGTATCTGTGGGGCGGCGCGCTGTTCATCTTCGCCAATGTGAGCTTTGGCGCGTCGGTGGTGGTCTACAACTCGTTCCTGCCGGAGATCGCTCCGCCGGAGCAGAGCGACGCGGTTTCGTCGCGAGGCTGGGGCATCGGATACATCGGCGGCGGCGTGCTGCTGGCGCTGAACCTGCTGCTCTATCTGAACGCGCAAACGGTCGGCATCACGGAGGCGATGGCGGTGCGGATCAGCTTGGGTTCGGCCGGAGTGTGGTGGGCGGTGTTCACGATTCCGACGCTGCTGACGCTGCGCAATCGCGGCCCGGCGAAGACGCTGCCGAAGGCGAAAACGCGCGGTGGGAGCGGTGCTCGGGCAACTGCGCCACACGCTGGCGGATATCCGGCGCTATCCGCAGACGCATGATGTTTCTGATCGCGTACCTTTTATATAACGACGCGATTCAGGCGGTGCTGGCGCTGGCCTCGCAATTCGGCAATGACGAGTTGAAGATTCCGGTGTCGTCGTTGACGCTGGCGATCTTGATGGTGCAGTTTGTGGGGTTCTTCGGAGCCATCGGATTCCAGTGGGTGGCGGCGGCGGTGGGCGCGAAGCGAGCCATCATGGTGACGCCTGGTGTTGTGGACGGCGACGCTGATCTATCTGTTTGCGTGGGTCTACACGACCGCGCGACTTTTTCATCGCGGCGGCGATGGTGGCGATCGTGATGGGCGGGAGCCAGGCGCTGAGCCGTTCGCTGTTCGCGCAATTGATTCCCAAGGGCAAGGAAGCCGAGTATTTCAGCATTTACGAAGTGAGCGACAAGGGAACCAGTTGGATGAGTCCGCTGGTGTTCGGCCTGGCGCTGCAGTTGACGCATAGCTACCGGCAGGCGATTTTGTCGCTGATCATATTTTTCATAGCGGGACTGGTGGTGCTGACGAGAGTGGACGTGAAGCGCGGCGAACGCTGGAGTGCTCAGGCAGCGGACGCCGTCAGCCGGCTCATAGTGACGTGCGAGCAGCGCGGTCGAATCGTGTCCATCGGGCAGCGTCACGGAGTGGATGACGCGGCCGCCGCGGCCGAAGGCGCCTATGTAGCGAGCGCGGATCGCGATCGGGGCCGAGCAGCACCAGCGTGAAGCCGCGGTCGGGATAGCGCAGCAGATAGAACAGTTCGCCGGCCGATCCGTGCGCGTGAGATCGGCTGGACTCCGGGTAGCCGATCCGGCCGACCACGGATTCGTAATCGTCGTTCGCGGTGAAGGGCAAAGACAGGCGGCGGAGCCGGTCGCAAAGAAGCGCGCGCGGCGAACCGGCGGTGGCGTCGCGGAAGATCACCATCCCACGACGCAAGTGAGAATCCCGGCGGCTACCGCGCCCAGCACTTGCGGCCCTTTTGCGATTCGGCGCTGCTCTCGACGCGAATGCCAACCACCGGCGCCAACTGCGCCGGGTTGCGGCGCGTTCAGCCAGGGGCGGGGGACATCGTTGACGGCGCAGCGGCATTTCGATCACGCGGCGCACGTGCGGAACCACTACGCCTTCGCGATACTCCAATTCCTTCAGCAAGCCCACGATGACCACGGGCTCTTCGATGCTGGAAACGCCGCTCAGGAAACGCGCGCGGAATCCACAGTTCCTGCTGCGACTTGGTGTTCATCACCTGAATTTCGTCGCCTCGAGCGCGGCGGAACTGCCATTCGTTGTGCTGGATGTTGCGGATGGCCGGGTAGAACGAGAACGGGCGATGTCCCAGTTGTTCGAGCGGCGTCGGGATGTGCGGCGCGGGCACTTGCTCATCTTAAAGGTTCTGCCGGCCGAGGACCTCCCGGATGACGGTCAGCCCGCTAAATCCCCGATGGCGCTCCGCGATCGCGCACAATGGTTCTACCAGTGAAATTTGCGCGCCCTGCTGCTGAGTTGCGTCGTTGCTTTACGCGCAGAATCTGCCCGTGGCCTATGATTGTCCGCCGGAGGACATCGAACGCGTTCGGATTGAACTTGCAGCGAGGACGAACCCTGCACGGTGCTGCTGGAGCTGGCCTCGGCGGAGGCCGCGGGCAACCGCATCTGTTCACGGCGGCAACCTGCACACTCCGAATAGCGTACGCTGTTCAGCTTGCTGCTGGCGAGCGACGACGGCGGAGTCACCTGGACGGAGCCGGATCCGCGATGCGCAACGCGGCGCTCGAACAGATCGAGTTCTGGGACGCGCAAACGGGTTGGATCAGCGGCGAGTCGATCGATCCGCTGGCGCGGAATCCGTTCCTGCTGCTGACAACGGATGGCGGCCACACCTGGCGTCAGAAGCTGATCGCTGGAAGATGAGAAATTCGGCACCATTGCGCAGTTTCATTTCGACTCGCCGACGCAACGGGGAACTGGTGCTGGATACGCCGCAACCAAGGCAAGACGGTGCACCAGGAGCTGTACGACACGCATGACGGGCGGCGAGAGCTGGGAGCTGAAGGAAGTCAGCAACAAGGCGCTTCAGACTGAAGAACGCGCGTGCGCCGAATCAAGCGGCTGTGCGCGTGCGCGCCGATGCGCCGCGCGGCACCTATCTGCTGGAACGCGGCGGCGGCACGAATTGGGACACGGTGGCGAGTTTTCCCGATTCACGTCGCGGATTGTCATTGATGACGCCGCGCACCGATCGAACTGGAACTGTTCCGCCACCTGCTGACTTCGATCGCCGAAGAGATGGGCATCGTGCTGCGCAAGACCTCCTATTCGGCCAATATCAAGGAGCGGCGCGATTATTCCTGCGCGGTCTACGACGCGCGCGGCGAGACGGTGGCCATGGGCGATCACATGCCGGTGCACCTGGGCGCGATGCCGCTGTCGGTGCGCGCCGTGCGCGAGGCGTTTGAGCTGGGCCCGGGCGATGTGGCGCTGGTGAACGATCCGTTTCGCGGAGGCACGCATCTGCCGGATATCACGGCGGTGGCGCCGGTGTTCTACGCGTGGCAGCGAAGCCGTCCTTTTATCTGGCGAATCGCGCGCATCATGCGGACGTGGGCGGGATGAGTCCCGGGTCGATGCCGCTGGCTCGCGAAATCTATCAGGAGGGGCTGCGGATTCCGCCGGTGCTGATCCAGAGCGGCGGGCAAGATCGATCGCGACGCTGCTGGGGCTGATGCTGGCGAATGTGCGCACGCCGGTGGAGCGCGAAGGCGATCTGATGGCGCAGTTGATGTCGATCCGCCGCGGCGACAGCACGGCTGCGCGAATCTGGTCGCGAAAGTACGGCGAGCCGCCGGTCGCGGCGCAATATGCGCGAGCTTGCAGAATTATAGCGAGCGCATGATGCGGGCGACGCTGCGCGGGCTGCCGCGCGGGGACTTATCGCTTCGAAGATGTTCCTGGAAGGCGATGGAACACGAAACGGCCGCATCTTCCCGGTGCGCGTCGCGGTGACGCTCGCGGGCGACACGGCGGTGGTGGATTTCACGGGTCGGCGCCGCAGGTGGATGGTCCCGTGAACGCGAACCTGGCGGTGACCACGGCGGCGACGATGTATGTGTTCCGCTGCCTGGTGCGCGAGGAGATTCCGTTTACGGCGGGCATCCTCCGGCCGATCCGGATCGTGGCTCCGCGAGGGCAGCATCGTGAACGCGCGGCCTCCGGCGGCGATGGCGGCGGGCAATGTGGAGACGTCGCAGCGCATCACGGACGTGATTCTGGGCGCGCTGGCGAAGGCCGCGCCCGATCGCATTCCCGCGGCGAGTTGCGGCACGATGAACAACTTGAGTTTTGGCGGCGGAACGCGACTGGGCGCGAACGACGCGCTTTGCCTACTACGAAACCATCGCCGGCGGCATGGGCGCGTCGGCGAAGGGCGACGGGCTACAGCGCCACGCATACGCACATGACCAATAGCTGGAACACTCCGGTGGAAGCGTTCGAGCACCAGTATCCGGTGCGCATCGAAAGCTACCGCGTCCGGCAAGAATTCGGGCGGCGCGGGAAAACATCGCGGCGGCGACGGCATCGTGCGCGAATTCCGTTTTCTGGCGCCGGCCGAAGTCACGCTTCTTTCGGATCGCCGCGAATGCGGGCCGTACGGGATCGCCGGGCGGGGAAGCGGGGAAGCCCGGACGCAATGCGCTAACGCCGCCGGCGGAAGGACCGCCGTGACTTCCGGCAAAGACGCGCTTCGAAGTTCAAGCGGGCGATGTGCTGCGCATCGAAACGCCCGGCGGCGGCGGCTGGGGCAAGCGCTGATCCTGTTAATGCAATCCCAGCGATTTCTTGACGCTTCTCCTGATACTCGGCGGCTTTGAGCACGCCGTCGCTTTCCAGTCGATCGTCAACATCCGGCGATCGCGCACGATCGGTCTGCCGTTCACCATGACGTCGGTGACATCGGAACCCTTCAGCGCGTACACCATTTGCGAATAGACGTTATAGAGCGGAATCGCGTGCGGCTCCGCTCAGGCTGATGGTGATCATGTCGGCGCGCTTGTTCTTTTCGAGCGAGCCGATCAGCTTGTCCATGTGCAGCGCACGCGCGCCGGTGATGGTCGCCATCTCGAATGCCTGCTCGGCGGGCAGCGCTCGGGATCGCCGGTCGCTGACCTTTTGAAGCTTCGCGGCAAGGTCCATCTCCTCCATCATGTTGTGGTCGTTGTTCGATCCCGCCACGCCATCGGTGCCCAGGCCCATCGGGATGCCGAAGTCGCAAAATCTTGACCACCGGCGCGACGCCGCTCGCGAGCTTCATGTTGCTCGACGGATTGTGCGCCAGCCCCGTATCGCGTGCGTGCGAGGATCGCCATGTCGGCATCGGTCAACCACACGCCGTGCGCGGCCACCGTCCATCCGCTTAGTACTCCGAGCGATTCGAGCGCGGCCGTCGGCGTCATCTTGCGTTTGGCGAGCGCCTCGTCATTTTCGGTCTTGGTTTCGGCCAGGTGAATCACCAGCGGCTTCTGGTAGCGGTTCGCCAGAGCACGGCACAGCCTTCAGCACGTCGTTCGGCACCGTATAGATCGCATGCGGCGCCACCGCGGGCACGATCAGCGGATCGTTGGCATACTCTGATGAACTTTTCTGTGGCGGCCAGCGAGGCCTGCGGCGTCTTGTAATCCGGCGCAGGGAAGCCGATCACCGTCTCGCCCAGTACACCGCGCAGGCCCGCCTGCTTGGTCACTTCGCGCCACGGTGTCTTCGAAATAGTACATGTCGGTGTAGGTGGTGGTGCCCGAAAGCGCCATTTCGAGCAAAGCGAGCCGCGTGCCCCATCGACGAATTCGCGATCGACGTTCTTGGCCTCGGCGGGAAAAATAAATTTTTGCAGCCAATCCTGCAGATTCATGTCGTCCGCGACGCCGCGGAACAGGACATCGCCGCGTGAGTGTGCGTGTTGATCAAGCCGGGAGCAAGGATCGCGTCGGGCCGGTCGAGCGGCTGTGCGGCGCGGTAGCGCCGGTCGATCTCGGCGCGTGTGCCCACGTCGACGATGTGGTCGCCCGCCACGGCCACGGCGCCGTTCTCAATCACGCGGCGCTGCGGATCCATCGTGACCACCCAGCGCGCGCTCCAGATGGCATCGACAGCCGTTTGGCGCCTGACGCCGTCGCGAGCACGCACACAAAAATTGCGACCGCCGAGCAAATCCTATAGAGAAAGACGCATCGAAACGGCCTCGGGAACAGATCTCTCAGCCGCATGGTTTCGCTCTCGCCCTGCAGATTCACCAGTATCGATTTCGATGTCGCCGCAGAACTCCCATAGCATCTGGCGGCAGGCTCCGCAGGGAGGCGTGAGCGCGTCGGTATCGGCCGCGATGGCGATGCGCCGGAACTGCGCGCGCGCCTTCGGAAATGGCCTTGAACACCGCCGACGCGCTCCGCGCAAAGCGTCAGCCCGTAGGTCGCGTTCTCCACGTTGCAGCCGGTGTGGACGCGCCCGTTCCGCATCTTCGAGCGCCGCGCCCACGCGGAAATTGGAATACGGGGCGTGCGCGCGCGCGCGCGCCAGAGCGCAGCCTCTAGCAAAGGATCCTTCATCTCGCCACAGTTATAACAGACAAGCGGTCGTGACCCACGCGCCGGCCTACAGCAGCGCTTGCGTCAACCTTATATTCGGACGGAGTGACCAGATGAAAGCGGATTTCGAGCGCGGTGAAGGCCCGGAGCGCTGCGGTCATTTGCAGGCTGTCGGCAGCTCGGGACCCGCCAGCATGCAGCCGGCCTTCGGTGACCCGGAAAGGCAGCACGCGCCATGCGCGAGACGCGTCGGGGCAGCGCGCGTACGCTCTTGAGCTCCACATCTTCGGGCCTCCACATGCGCGTACCGGCAACCCCTGCTGAGAGCTGAGTGCTTCGTACAATTCTTCTTCCCGAAGATAATCCAGCGCGCACCAGTTGCGCGCCCAATCGCACGCCCTCGGCCGCGTTCCAGCGCGTGCCGCAAAGCGTCGGCAGTTCACATTGCCCGAGGCCACCAGAATTTCGCCCAGAGGCCGCTTGTGCGCCAGCAGCGCCGCGCGAGTGGGATAGGATGTTCCGTCTTGAGCCAGCGCAGAGCATGACCTTTGCGCTTCGCCGATGCGTATTGATAAACGACGCGCCGAACGTCGCCGCGGCGTTCAGCAAATTCGCGTAAGGCAGACGCGGATCGGCACTCCTAACGCAATACGCCATCCCATACACGCGCGAAACAAAGTCATGCGCAGACCGAGCCGCAACATTTGAAACGCGAAGGCCGCCAGGCACAGCTCCGTCGCGACGGGCGTCATGCGCGTCCACATCCCCGTCGCCACGCCGTAAAAGAAAACGACGTTGGCGAGCACGCCTAGCGGATTGCCGATCAGACCCTTGCGATCGCGCCACAGCCAATAGATTTCACTCCACGTTCCGCGCCAGCCGAAACGCTCCCATCCCTGCAGCGTGATGCCCGTGACCCAGCGCGTGCGCTGCCGCCGCGCCGTGCGCCAGCTTTGCGGAAAGTACTCGCGCGTGGCGACGAAATCGCGGCTTGGGGCCGGCAATGGCGTGAGCGGCACGAATACCTGCGGGCAGCCCAGGCGGTGCAGCCGCAAGTCCGCTCTCGTAGTCTTCGGTCAGCGCCGAGGGCTCGAACACGCGATTCGTTTCGGTCACCAGCCAGTTCCTCCAGCGCCTCGCGACGATACCCCGTGCCCACGCCCGCGCCCGGAACGAAGCAGCCGAACGCGCAGCGCACCACCATGTCGCGCGAATGGTTCTCGGCGAACTCGTCGCAATAGACGCCGTGCGTCAACGACCAGAAAGGCGTCGCCAAAGCCAGCACGGGAATCTGGATGAAGTCGAAACGATCCGCATAGGCGTTGATCCAGCGCAGTTCCTCGGGATGAATGATGTCCTCGGCGTCATGCGTGACGATCATGTCGAAACGCTACCCGTTTTGCTCCTCGTACAATCCGATGTGCTGATAGATCCAGTTGAGGCAGTCGGCCTTCGACGTCGGCCCGTCATGCGGGCACATCGCCAGGTGAACGTTCGCGAAACGGTTGGCGACGCTCGAGACGGCGTCGAGCGTGGGATCGTCATTTGGATACGCGCCGACGAAAATGTGATAGTTTGTGTAGCGCAGCGATGCCAGATTATGTTCCAGCATGTGCCCGATGACGGCATGTTCCTTCCACAAAGGCACCATGATCGCTACGTGCTTTTCCGGGGGAGGCGCGCCGGAGGCGTCCGAAGGGGGCGGCCACGGATCGGGGTTCTTCTGAAAGCGGCGCGCCACCGAGGCGGCGACCCAGGCGACATCCACCGACAGGTCGTCCAAGCCGCTCAGAATGAAGATGACGGCGAGAGGCACCAACAGCCACGCGATAACATGGTCGACCGGCGCAAGCCAAGTGGGAATGAAATATACCAATCCGTGGTATTGGTAGGAGGACGGCGGATGTTTTCTCAGTGAAATTCGTCGCGGCCGGAAAAATCCTAGGCGCGACACCCCCTAAACGGGGTGTTCCCGACGGCCCCGCGCCCTAAGCGTGGTGGTTCAGCGGACCTTGGCCCGCCCCCAGCCCCGGATTTGTCCGAATCGCACGGGTGACGAAATCTTTGGCGATGCGGACGGCCTCCGAGATCGCGACGCCTTTCGCGAGCCCCGCCGTAATCGCAGCCGAATAGGTGCAGCCGCTGCCGTGCGTGTGCGGCGTCGCGATACGGGCGGTGGTAAATTCGTAGACTCCCTCGGGCATCAGCAAAAGATCGAGTGCGTCGCCCGGGAGATGCCCGCCCTTCACCAGTACGTTGGCCGCGCCCAGCGCGCGCAACTTCTCGGCGGCGCGCAGCATGGAAGTGCGATCGTTTACCGTAAGCCCTGTGATCGCCGCGGCCTCGTCCAGATTTGGCGTAAGCAACGTCGCGTGCGGAATCAGTTGCTCTATCAATACGCGCTCGGAATCCCGATCCAGGAGCTTCGCGCCATGCTTGCTGATCATCACCGGATCCACCACCAGCGGAAAGCGGAACGCGGCGGCGGCTTCGGCGACGGCCGCGACCACTTCTTTCGACCCCAGCGCTCCGGTCTTCGCCGCAAGTGGGGGAATGTCTTCCAGGACCGCGCGAATTTGCGCCGTTACCAGATCTGCCGAGAGCGGATCGACACGTGTCACACCGCGCGTGTTCTGCACCGTGATCAGCGTGACAACCGCCTCGCCATAAACGCCGAAGCGGTGAAACGTTTTGAGATCGGCCTGCAGCCCCGCGCCTCCGCTAGGATCCGAGCCGGCGATGGTCAAGGCCACAGGCGTCATGCATCACTGAGTTTACGACGCCGCTTCGCTCGGAGTGTACGACGGCGCTATACCGCATCGGCAGTTCGGAGCGCGCCGCGCTAGGGGAACTTCACGCCGCTCACGGTGGTCGTCCCCGCCGTGTTGTTCAGTTGCACGTTGACACTGCCCACAGTAGACGCATCGCCCGTAATGGGGAACGACACGGCCACGATAAACGCACTGCCCGCCGTCACGCCCCCGGGCGCCTGGTTTTGATAGAAGACCTGAAACTGCTGGGAAAAATCGGCTTGAATAGGCCCGCCCAGAGGCTTGCCGGAGCGGTCGAAAAACGTGAACGTCATCTGCCCCAGCGAGTAACTGTTGTCGTACCCGGTCAGGCTCACGATCAGAGCCTGTGTGATGCTCGACCCGCTCGACGCCGTGATCGCCACGGGCCCGGCCGGGATGGTCACAGCCGTGGTGGCATTGCCGCTCAAGCCGATCACGCCGGCGTTAACAGTGAAGGTGATCGTACCAGCCGTGGTCCCCGCGGAAAAGGACACAGCCGATTGCCCGCCCAACTGCAAAGCCGTCGCTCCCTGCGCGACGCTGAACGATACGGCGCGGCTGCCGCTGGCGATGAACTTCACGGCAGTGTCGTCCTTCAGGCCCGTGATTGAAGGAGCAAAGCTCATGGTGATGGTTCCGGTATAGGCAGTCTGCGCGGCGCTCGGCAGTGCGGCTGTCAGCAGGTATTGGTTTCCGCTTTGAAGCGTGGACGAATTGAACGAGAGAACCGGCGCCGGCATCGGACTGAGAAATCCGGTGCCCGTTAGGGGAAACGTCTCCACGCCGACCATTAGCGAGCCGTTGTAAGGCAGCGCGGCGGCGGCCGTAAATGTGACCTGGAATGTGAGCGACTGTCCCGCCGGAATCGACGTCTGCGTAGGCAGCGCGGCTTGGAAGGCCGCCCCGCTCAACGAGACGGGCGTAATCATAAGCGCCGTGGTGTATGGATTCGACAACGTGAACGTGCACTTCACCTGTTGGGTTTGCTGGATGCGCCCGAAACCGACGTTGCCTTGCGCATCCGGCCCCGTGCAGGGGGAGGCGACGGTCAGCACCGCCGCCTGCACCACCGATCCCGTCAGTTGAATGGGCGACGTGCTCGATTGCGGCGAGCCGCAGGTGGCGGTATTCAAAACATAGTTCACCGATAAATAGGCGGTATAGCCTCCCACCGGACCGCCCGTGAAGCGCACGAAAAAGTTAAACGACCTTCCCACCGCGATCGGAATCGGCGGCGTGGATGTATTGACGATGGCGAAGCCTATGGCCGAGCCCGGACCGCTGGACGATAGGCCGAAGCCGCACACCGTGACCGGCGTACTGCCCGTATTGTTCATCGCGAACGTGACGTCGTTGGTCGCGTTCGGCGCGTACGATCCGAAATTGTAAGCGCCCGTCACGGGCGTTTGCGTCGTGCCGTTCAGAATCCCGAGCGAGATCTGTGCCTGCGCAAGAGACGGCACGATCAGCATCGCGAACAGCGCGCACACGAAGAACGCGCATACATGGAACCGGCGCGCGATCATCGGCCCACCTCCGCCGTGTCAGCCGGACCGTCGCCTGGTGGCACGTCGCCTTGTGACGCACCGGGCAATAACGCAAGCTGTTCGCTGCCGGGGTCCGTGCGCAAAATCCACAGCCCCTCCCCCGCCGCGATCTCCACGACTCCCTGAGCGGCCTGGTAGAACGCGCGAGCGCCGGCCAAAGGAAACGCCATTTGCTCGCCATCCGGACGAGTGAGGATCAACTGGCCCCGTGTTGCCGCCAGCACGCCGCCATCGAACAACATTACGGCCGTGATCACGGACGGATCGGCGGGCGGCGCGCTGCCCGCAACCGAGCTGGCCGGAATAGCGCCCGTTACTGTGATGCCGCCATCGCTCGTGGAGTAATGTTCCACCCACGCGTTGGCCACTCCACGGCGCGGGTTGCCGTTCATCAATACACCATCGCGCGCAATGCCGCGGGATCGA
Organism: Terriglobia bacterium; assembly: GCA_963699945.1. GTDB lineage: Bacteria > Acidobacteriota > Terriglobia > Bryobacterales > Bryobacteraceae > Palsa-187. The sequence continues at coordinate 259,905 of CAVOVW010000001.1, read as the reverse complement.
TCCCGCACGACCACATAGTCGAAGCCGTCGGAGGCCGCCCGCAGCGAAAGAACCTGGCCGTCGGGAGCAAAATCGAGCATCGTCAAAGCGCCGTCGTGCCACAATGCCGCCTGTTGCGATTGGATGAAATAGATCCAGGCGCGCGCGTTCGTCCCGTCGCCCGTCCGATCGCCCCCCGCTCCGTCATCAATCGCGATCAGCGCGGGTCCCGGCAGCGTCGGCGTACTCGCATCCCACGTGGTTTGGGCCCCTGCCGCATTGGCCGGAGCAAAGGAGATCAAGGCGGCATCGGTCTTCGCCAGGCACAACTTTGCCGAACACGCGAAGGATAGTGCATTGTCCAGCGCGGAATCTCCCAGCGATGCCGCAGCCGCCACGCCGATTACCGGGCGTAGCGATCCACTCGCGTCCATCACGGTTCCCAGTTGCGGCCTGGCGATCTGCGCGGCAAGTTGTGACGGCGCTAGCGCCGCCAGCGCCACTCCCGCCCATAGGAAAGCTACTTTCGTGCGCGGCATCGGCTTACGGGCGTCCCACCGAAATCGTCGGCGTGCCGATCTGCAAGCCCGTGGCCGCCGTCGTCGTCGTGGAGGTAGACGACCCGCTGCCGGAGCCTCCTCCTTTTAATGCGAAACCTGCGGCGCCCCCTGCCGCCGCAACCGCCAGCAGGATCCACAACACGGTATGCCCGCCTCCTCCACCCGACGCTTTCGACGATGACGACTGCGGCAAGCCGGACAAAAACTGGTGAACGCTGGCCTCCACATGCGCCTGCCCCTTCACCGCTGTCACACGAATCTCAAAGGGCCCCGCCGTGCGATTCCAACGCATGCCCCAGGCCGACGCCATTCCATCGCCTCGCGTCACGATCACCTCCGAACGGCCGCCCGCCGCGAACTCGCCGCCCGGCCCCGTCATCGGCAGCGTGAACCCCACCGTCGCGCCCTCCACCGGGTGTCCGTTCTCGTCCTGCACCATCACCCCCACGCCGCGCGTCGCGCGTGAGCCGGGAGTATAGGACGCGCCGTCGCCCTCCACAACCTTTAATTGCAGCGACGCTGACTGCACAGAAGGAGTGTCGGCCGCCCAAGCCATTTGCGGGGCATTTCCATCATCAATAAGAGAGGAATAAGGGAAAGGGAGGTAAGGAACCGCATCACACGGAATAAGTGTGCGGCGGAGCGAAATACTCTCAGCCCGGTTGGAAGCGGCGAGCTTGCGCGGTGAAGTTCTTACAGGTCTAGACCTTCCCGCCCGGAACTCACGCCCGGGCGCCGATTTGGGCTGAATATCTTTAACGGATTTACTGTCTGGAGCCTTCTGATTTCAGTCTTACCGCGATTACCGACGGCAACACGGCCCTCTTCACCCAGACCGACCGCGACAGTAACAAATTGGTGCTGGATCGAAAACTTCCGCTGAATAAGTTGAAGCGCCCTTGCCGATCCTGTTCTAATAGAAGAAAGCGCTCAGGTTTCACTCTAGGTTGATGGCAAATCGGGATTTACGTCTGCGACGGAATTGGAAGGCGTTTACGCGCCGTATGCGCGAGCTGCGCCTGTTGGCCCACGGTGCGCTCTCCACCGATCACCCGATCATGGCGCACATCATCCCCATCCGCCGCTGTAATCTTTCCTGCGCCTATTGCAACGAGTACGACGACGTTTCGAAGCCCGTCGCGGTCGACGTCCTGGAACGCCGCATCAACAAGCTGGCCGATCTCGGCACCAGCATCCTGACGCTCTCCGGCGGCGAGCCTCTGCTGCACCCGGAGCTTGACGACATCATTGCCATCATGCGCCGCCGCGGCTTCATGGCCGGCATGATCACCAACGGTTATCTGCTGACGGCGGAGCGCGTGCAGCGCCTGAACAAGGCCGGGCTCGATCACTTGCAGATCTCGATCGATAACGTGATGCCGGACGAGGTGTCGAAGAAGAGCCTCAAGGTGCTCGACAAGAAGCTGCAGATCCTGTCGGAAAATGCCGACTTCCACGTGAACATCAACTCGGTGGTCGGCGGCGGCATCCACAATCCGGACGACGCGCTGATCGTGGGACGCCGGGCGATTGAACTGGGATTTTCCGCGACCGTCGGCATCATCCACGATGGCGGCGGCCAGTTGAAGCCGCTCGGCGAGCGCGAACGCGCCGTTTATCACGAGATGAAGGCGCTGGAGAATCGCCACTTCGCGCAGCTGAATTATTTCCAGGACTCGATCGCCGCCGGCGAGCCGAACCTGACGTGGAAATGCCGCGCCGGCGCGCGCTACATGTATATTTGCGAGGACGGGTTGGTGCACTACTGCTCGCAGCAGCGCGGGTATCCGGGCACGCCCCTGGAACAATACACGGTCGAAGACATCCGCCGCGAGTATCACACCGAAAAACCCTGCGCCCCCTATTGCACGGTGAGCTGCGTGCACTACGTTTCCTATTTCGATTTCTGGCGCGGCCCGCAGAATTTGAAATCGGGCATGCCGGACGCTCCGGCAGAGTCGCTGGTGAAGATCCAGAGCGCGAAGTAACCGTCTTGGCGCCCAAAAACATCCTCGAAGTACTTACACAGGAGAAAGATGCCGCTCGAAAAGGGTTACGGGAGCCTAGTTGAGCCGATCTGGGATGTGATAGACATCTACGAGGGACCGGAGGTATTTCTGGCCACCTTCGGCCAAGTCCAGCGCGAACGCGGTCTTTTATATGCAGCCCACTTCTGCCAATCCGAAGTTTGTAACGGCGGATTCCGGCAATTTTTCTCGAACAGCACCGGAGTGTTGGCTCCAGAAGCGCTCGAAGGTTTCAAGGCGATTGGACAAGCGCAAGTTGCAAGTCTTGTTGGCGAAGCAATGCAGACATTTGGTTCACCCTACGTACGCGAACGTAAGGCACGGCAAGCGATTCTTGAACGCCTGCCTTCAAACAGTTTCGAAACAAGTTAACGATAAGTTTTTTGATCTGATTGGCACCGAAGCTAACGGGTTTGAGTACGCGGCGGACGACTATGCGGTTCGGGTCGTCGTCGCTTAGTCGATCCCCCGCTATAACTTCTTCAAGCGCATCCTCGCCTAAGCGAGCCTCTCTCGAACTGCTTCTCCGTTGCTCTGCTGTGGCGCGGGGCGCCAGCCCTGCTGAGTCGAGAGTCGTCTCGACTCTTCTTCAGATTCCGAAATCGCCACGGAAAAGTCGGCATGACTGCCGACTCGGCAGGCCTAGCGGCCCGCGCCACGTCACAACTTCTTTCGGCAAGGCCATCGCCTCGGCCAACCGCTCGTACTGCTTCTCCGCGGCCCTAAATGCCTTCGTATGCACGCACCGCCGCAAGCCACGGTGCTCGGGCCGTTTTCTCGATGGACGCCACCTAATGAAAATGGACCTCCCTGCCGATCCCGACTTTGAGCGTATCCGTGAACAACCCGCCGAACAATCCGGCGAATCAAACGCAGCGAATGGCGTGGGTACTTTGCTTGTGCCTCCTCCTCCCGCTCGCCAGTTGCGATTACGCAGCGAGCCGCGACGCTTTAATTAAGGACTCGACGCAAGCCCTCGACACCGCTCGCGATGACGTCTCGCGCGCAAAGGCTTACTCAGCACGCGGCGTGGCGTACGGCGACAAAGCTCGCGTAAGCCGCAAATTCAAAGTGCCTCCGACCGATGAATACGAGCGCTTGTTCGGTCAGGCGCTGAAAGACCACAACGAGGCCATCAGGCTCAATCCGAGCAGCGCCGAGATGTACTTCAACCGGGCGAAGACCTATTACGATCGCGGCACGTGGGCGTTGGTGGAGGAAAAGGATGGCAAGCCGTGGCTCGATCTTGCTGCTGCCGATTTCCGGAAGGCGACAGAGATGAACCCCGGAGACTACATGGGGTTCGACATGCTCGGACTGACCGACGAACAGAACGGCGAATCGGATAAGGCCATCGTCGACTACACAAAAGAACTGGCTCTCAATCCATTGGGCAGGGAACGATTGGCCACCGCCTATTGCTACCGCGGGTTCCAGCATCAACAAAAGAACGAATACGCGGCCGCCGCCGCGGAATATGAGAAATCGATAGACTTCGGCACCGCCGACGATAAGAGTTGCCCGTACGATCCCTATCAATCGCTCATCGCGATCTACACCACCGAAACGCATCAGTACGACAAGGCTTGGGTCTACGTCCATCTGGCGCAGAAGGTGGGGCGGCGTATTGGCTCCGAATGGACCGATCGATTGAAGAAAGATTCCGGCCGCAGCGATTGACTTTCGCCGAACCACTTTCATTTTCCTGTTTAAGGCCCTGGCGAGCCATTTCCCTTTGAAGGGCTGTAAGGGGTCATTTCCCTTTTAAGGGCCCTAGCAGGCCCGTGGCGCCACTTTCGCGGTTTTCCGCACCTTACCCCCTCGGAAGCGTTTCGGAAGGCCTCTATTGCGCCCGCGTTTTCGCCTCACGACTCCAACCTGCTGATCGACGGACGCTTGCGCGATCCATCGCGGCGAAGCTTGGCACACCGCCGTTTTTACGAAAACTTTCGCCGATTTTCTGGTGTCGAGCGGGATTACGATTCTTCAACCCAGCTTCCGGAGCATCAGCTTCGCCAGGGCGAGCCCTTCGAATTGCTTTCTCTGCCGCCTTGAATTCCTTCGTATGGACGCAGCGGCGAACCCCGCGGTGCTCGGCGGGATGCCGCAGGTGCAGCATCTCGTGGTAGAGGACGTACTCCACGGCGAGCTTTGGCGTCGTGGCGCGATCCAGAATCCGGCTCAGCACGATCGTGTTGTGCGAAGGATCATAATGCCCTAGCATCGTGCGTGAAGCATGGGGGCTCCAGCCAATTCGGGACGAGCCATCAAGCCCCAGAAATAGCGCCGGTTCAGCTCCTCGAACATTTCTTCCAGGTTGTAGTGCGCGCCTGTCGGATGCTCCACGCGCTTATGTCCGCGAAGCTGGCGCACCAGGTCGAGGCTGTCGCGAATGTCGCGCCGGTTGAGATAGCGCCGGTAGCGATCGTTCGCGTGCGCGGGCACAGGCTTCCGAAACAGCTTGCACAGCAGAATCTCGGCGAGCGCTTCGTGCACCGTCTCCGGCGCACTCGCCAGCGTATCGCCGATGCGCACTAGCAGCACCCCGTTCTCCAGCTTTATCTGCGCGTTGGCGCTGGCCCAGCGGCGGAACTGCACGCGGATCTCAGGCAGCGCCGTACGCGGGCGAAGTTCGCGGAAAACGCGCGCATAAATCGCCTCATGCGCGTTGGGGACAAGGCCGCTCTGAGGGTCTGTCCGCGCCTCCGCTGCGATCGTGCCAGCGTCCGCGACAAGGGTTTCCACCGGCATCTAGCTTGAATTTAACACGCGGTGCAAAATCGAAATCTCGCCCGGTGCATGGCACGCTTGCCGGTCGTGGGGTGACTTTGTTCAATGAGTCACTCTGTTCAAAATGACCCACTGCAGGCGAGCCTCGAACCTTGACACTGAGAGCGAAGTTCGATAGCCTCACAAACCATGGGTAACAGCGAGGGTCGTCCTTTATCTGGAGTAATGTCTCGACGTGAGATCCTTTTAGGCGCAGCGGCCCTGGGAGCCGGTGCCCTTCTCCCCAAAGCCGCGGGTCAGCAGGTTCCGAACGCGCACGCCATCGACGTCCACAATCATTTTGGATCGCCCGCCTATATCAAGGCGCTGATGGCCAAGGACGGCAAACACGTCGCCGGATACACGACCTGGTTCGCGCTGCAAACCTGGAAAAGCTGGTCTCCCGCCAAGGCCGTCGAGGACATGGATAAGCAGGGCACGCAAACCTGCATGATTTCCTGCACCACGCCCGGCGCATGGTTCGGCAATCCCGAAGAGACCAAGCGCATGGTGCGCGAGATGAACGAATTCGGCGCCCGCATGGTGTCGGATTACCCGGGCCGCTTCGGCCTGTGGGCGATGCTGCCTCTGCCGACCATCGATGACAGTTTGAAAGAGATCGAATATGCGCTCGACACGCTGAAGGCCGACGGCTTCGGCCTGATGTCGAGCCACGGCTTGCATTGGCACGGCGACATTATCTTCCGGCCCGTGTTCGACGAGCTCAACCGCCGCAATGCAATCGTTTACACGCACCCCATCGATTCGCCCTGCTGCCAGGACATCCAGGCGGGCGTTTCGCCGCCCACCATCGAATACAACACCGATACGGCGCGCAGCATTTACAGCCTGATCTCGGGTGACACGCAAACCCCGGAAGGCCGCCTGCCGAGCCCTGCGGCGCGTTACGCAAATATTAAATTTATCTGGTCGCACGGCGGCGGAACGATGCCTTCGCTGATCGAGCGCTTCGGCGTCGGCGGTCCCGACACGATCAACGATGTGCTCGCCGCGCCCGCTGTGCCGAATTCGCGCCTGTATCATTTGCGCCGGTTTTATTACGATACGGCGCAATCGCCGAACATCGTGCAAATGCAAGGGCTGAAGACCGTGGTCGGGATCGGGCAGATCCTGTTTGGCAGCGACTATCCGTTCGGAGCCGGCATGGCAAAACATTTGATCGGCCTGCAAAAGGCGGGATTCAGCGCCGAGGAACTGCGGTTGATCCACCGGGAGAATGCGTTGAAGATCCTGCCCCGGCTGAAAGCCTAGTTTTAATTGACGGCGATTTTTTGATCGACGAAACGTAATTATTTTTCCATCGAGACGGGCAACAGGCCAAACTTGAATAGCCGCGCCCGAGGAGCCTAACAATGAACGGTGCCTTTATTCGTCCCACGCGACGCGGATTCCTGAAAGGCGCGGCGATCGCGACAGGCGCGGGGGCGCTACTGGAGCGCGGGGGAATGCAGGCGTGGGCGCAGCCGGCCAACTCGCGCGCCCTCGATTGCCATCATCATTTTCTTTCGCCGAAGCTCATCGAGGTAATGGGGAAGCATGACGGCAAGAAAGTCAACGGCTTCACTACGTGGTTCGCGCTGGATCGTCTGAAGCTCTACACCGTGCAGAAGGACCTTGAAACCATGGATCGCGAGGGCTGCGCCACCTCCATGCTCTCCTGCACCACGCCCGGCATCTGGTTCGGCGACCCCGAAGAAACCGCCATGCTGGCGCGGGACATGAACGAGTTCGGAGCACGGGCCGTCAACGATCACAAAGGCCGCTTCGGGTTGTTCGCTCTGTTGCCGCTGCCCTCGATTGAAGCGAGCCTCAAAGAAATCTCTTACGCGTTCGACACGCTGCACGCCGATGGCGTCGGCCTAGTATCCAGCTACGGCAACATGTGGCTGGGCGATCCCTGGTTCCGGCCCGTGTTCGACGAACTCAATCGCCGCAACGCCACAGTCTATGTGCATCCCATCGACGCGCCGTGCTGCCAGGAGTTGATGCCGAATCTTTCGGCCACAACGCTGGAGTACAACCAGGACACGGCACGCAGCATCTACAGCCTGCTCTATACGGGTTCGGCAACGCGCTATAACAACATCAACTTCATCTGGTCGCATGGCGGAGGCACACTGCCCGGGCTCGCAGGGCGCTTTGGACTCGGCACCAAGAGTCTGCCGGATGTGAACGACAGCATCGCTTCGAAAACGCCCGAGGTCAATTCGAAGCTGTATCACCTGCGCCGCTTCCATTACGATACGGCAGGCTCGGCCAACATCGTGCAAATGACCGCCATGAAACTGCTGGTAGGAGCTTCACAGATTGTGATCGGCACCGACTATCCGTTCGGCTCCGTCGGCCCGATTATCAAGAACCTGCAGAAGTGTGGCTTCACGCCCGCTGAGTTGCAGGGTATTTATCGCGACAACGCAGCGAAGTTTATTCCCAAGTTCGCGTAAGGAAGCTCGCGTAGCTCTTGGTGATGATGGCCTCGAACCTATCGCGGCGCGATTTTCTGGCCACTGCGGCCGCCATGGGAGCGGCTTCTCTGCCCTTTGCGCAAAAAGCTGGGCGCGCAAAGTGCGAATCCGCGCGTCATCGATTGTCACCACCATTTCACCGCGCCCGGCTATCTGAAGGCGCTCAAGACGAAAGAGGGCACCTACCGGCAGGGCTTCACGCCCTACTTCAACTACAACGTCCTAAGCAGCTATTCGCCCGCCAAGGACATCGAACTGATGGATCAGGAAGGCGTCGCTACATGCATGCTGAGTTGCACCACGCCGGGCATCTGGTTTGGCGACCCCGCAGAGAGCGCCACGCTCGCCCGCGAGATGAACGAATTCGGCGCGAAGATGATGTCCGACTACAAGGGCCGTTTCGGATTGTTCGCGCTGATCCCGCTTCCTACGGTAGATATCAGCCTCAAAGAAATCGAATACGCGTTGGATACGCTAAAGGCCGACGGCGTCGGGCTCATGACCAGTTATGGCAATCTATGGCTGGGCGATCCGGTGTTCCGGCCCATTTTCGACGAGCTCAACCGGCGCAAGGCAATCGTTTACACGCATCCCATCGACGCTCCCTGCTGCACGGGGATGTATCCGGGCGTGAATCCGACGACCATCGAATACAACACCGACACGTCGCGTACCATTTTCAGCCTGATCGTCGGGGATGCGTCTTCTATCAACGGCCGCCCCAGTGCGGCAGATCGTTACTCCGATATCAAGTTCATTTTTTCGCACGCCGGCGGCACCATGACGTCGCTGATCGAACGCTTCGGCGTCGGCGCTCCGGACACCATCAACGATAATCTGGCGAAGCCGGCCGCGCCCAATTCGAGGCTGGATCACCTGCGGCGCTTCTACTACGACACCGCGCAATCGGTAAACGTGGTGCAGATGAAAGGCCTGAAGACCATCGCGGGCGCGGGCCAGATCGTCTTCGGCACGGATTATCCGTTCGTCAGCGCCGCGCGCACTCTCAAAGGGCTCAATGGATGTGGATTCTCGCCCGGCGAATTGCAGGAGATCGTTCGCGGGACAGCGGCCACGCTGCTTCCGAAATATGCTTAGGCTCGCGGAATTTTCTCGTAGACACTTTTTCTCATAGACGGAGAAGCGCATCATGACATCGCACATGACCCATTCATCACGGCGTCAGTTTCTGGGCGGCCTTGGCGCCGCCGCTGTGGGAGCCTTGGCCGGTTCACGCGAACTGCGCGCGCAAGCCACTCGGGAGCCCCACGCGATCGATTGCCATCATCACTTCGTTTCGCCGCGCTGGATCAAGGCGCTATCGGATAAAGAAGGCAAAAAGCTGGCGGGCTACACCACCTGGTTCGCACTGCCGCAGTTGCGTCCCTACACTCCGGCAAAGGACGTCGAAGATATGGACCGCGACGGCGTCGCCGCTTCGATGCTTTCGTGCACCACGCCGGGCGTCTGGTTCGGCGATCCCGACGAAACGCAAATGCTGGCCCGCGACATGAACGATTTCGGCGCCAAAGCGGTGTCCGATCATAAAACTCGTTTTGGATTATTCGCGCTGCTGCCTCTGCCCTTAATCGACCCCAGCCTGAAAGAGATCGAATACGCGTTCGACACGTTGAAGGCGGACGGAGTGGGCCTGGTATCGAGTTACGGCGATCGTTGGCTCGGCGATCCGTGGTTCCGTCCGGTGATGGACGAACTCAATCGCCGCCGGGCGGTTGTCTACGTCCATCCGACCGACGCGCCCTGCTGCCAGGAATTGTTCCCGGGCTCGCAGCCAGGCGCGGTGGAGTACAACACCGATACGGCCCGCACGATTTTCAGCCTGCTGTATAACGGTTCAGCCACCCGCTACGGCAATATCCGTTTTATTTTTTCGCACGGTGGCGGGACGATGCCCTCGCTGGTGGAACGCTTCGGCGTCGGCCAGCCCGATAACATCAATCAAAACCTGCGTGCCGCGGCCGAGCCCAATTCGCGGCTCTTCCACTTGCGCCGCTTCTTTTACGACACGGCGCAGTCCACCAACATCGTGCAGATGACGGGGCTAAAGCTTGTTGCCGGCGCACAGCAGATCGTGTACGGCACCGACTATCCCTTCGGCTCCTTCGCCAAACACACGGCCGGGTTGAAGGAGTGCGGCTTCACCCCCAACGAGCTCGACGGCGTGTTCCGCCGCAACGCCCTGCGGCTGTTCCCGCGATTAGCCTGATCCGAACCCGGCTAATTGACGGCCGGGGCGAGCCCGACACTGGATATCAGGTTCCCTAACGCTCCGGCGCCTACGGGCGCAGAAGAACAGGATTGCCACCAGCGTGCGCCACGACCTCAAAATCGAAACGATGTCGTGCCGGAACGCGTGAAACATCGGCCCGGCCTCCAGCGGCGGATGCGGACTCTCTACAATTCGAAACGCAAACAGTGCAGGGAAGAACGCGAACGCGGCGGCCGCGAGTGACACGGCGCCCAGCGAAACATGATCGGCCAGCCAGATGCATGCGCCCCCCGCCAGAGCGCCCAGCCCGATATTGCCCAGCTGATTCCAGCCGCTCGCGCGGCCGCGCATGTGTGGACGGAGCGTCGTCATCACCGCGCCGGCAGCGGCTACTCCGAGCGATCCTGCCGTATTGCCCGCGGCCATCAACGCGCCGACGGCTACGAGTGAACCGGGCGTCCCGATCACGGCAAGCGCCAGGCACAGTGCCATGGTGCCATTCATCAAAAGAATCCACGTGCGCCGGCTGAATCCCAGATCCATGATGGGCGACGAAAGAAAGTAGCAGAAGATCGGAATGTTCGCGATCGCGGCGATCTCCGCGATTCGGTCCACGGACACGCCGTGCTTGCGCAGAAGGTACGGGATCAGGAGACCGTTGATGCCCCAGTAGCCAATCCCGGGCGACGCGGCAAGAGGCGCGAATAGCCACGGAGGATTGTGCGGTATGCGCTTCTCGGAATCGGCCACGAGTTTCCTCAGTATAGGGGAAACTCGGTCTTTAACCCTTTTGTGGAAGCCTCGTGCCGAGCTCTCACTCGCGGTCTCGTCTTTTCGCTACATTAGCTTTTAGTGCTTCGCTTGCCGGTCATTTTCGCGATTCTCACGCTGCCCGTTCTGCACGCGCAAAGTGAGACTGCGGCTACGAAGGCTTACCTTGAGGAAGCTAAGAAAAAGGCGGAGGCCGGAAACCTCACCTCGCAATTTTTTCTCGGCGAGGACTATAACCTGGGCTTGGCCGGCGTGGCGCCCGATGGCAAGCAGGCCGAACACTACTACAAAATGGCCGCGGAACAGGGGATGACCGGAGCGCAGTACGCGCTGGGAGTTCTCTATTTCGAAGGTACGATGATCCCGCAGAATTATCCGGAAGCTCTGCGCTGGTTTCGCGCGGCCGCGGAAAAGGAACTGCCGGAGGCGGTGTTTTACGTCGGCGTGATGTATGACCAGGGCCTCGGCGTGCCGCGTGATTACAAAGAGGCCGTGAAGTGGTACAAGATCACCGCCGCCATGAAAATGGCCGATGGCCAATATAATCTCGGCATCATGTATCTCAACGGCCTGGGCGTGGAAAAAGATTATGCGGAAGCCGCGCGCCTGTTTCAAGCGGCCGTAGATCAGCGCGGTCAAGTGGACGCGGAGTTCAATTTGGGCGTGCTATATGACAACGGTCAGGGGGTCCGGCAAGACTATAAAGAAGCTGCGCGCTTATTTCGCGCTTCCGCCGAGCAAGGCCAGCCCAACGCCGCCTTCAATCTCGGCTTGATGTACGCGAACGGCCAGGGCGTGGCGCAGGATTTAGCAGAGGCCGCGAAGTGGTATCGCATGGCCGCCGATCAGGGCGTCGCGGACGCGGCGTACAACCTGGGCGTCATGTACGCGGAAGCGCAAGGCGTGGCGCAGGATTACCCGCAGGCGATTCGCCTGTACCGGATCGCGGCGGAGCAGGGACATGCCGACGCGCAATTCAACCTGGGCGGCATGTACGCCACCGGGCGCGGTGCGCCTCGCGACGATGCCGAAGCATATAAATGGATTGCGATAGCTGCGACCAAGGGCGACCCCGACGCATCCAACGCCTTAATGCGTTTGGCTGCACGAATGACCGCGGCCCAGGTGGAATCCGCAAAACAGAAAGCCGCTGCATGGTCGGCGTGTAAGTCTAAGCCGGAGTGTGACCTACGGCTTAAGTAATTCGCCGGAAAAGGCGTCGGCGGCTCCGTCCGACTTGCTTCCGGCGTCCATCCTAGATAGAATCACTAGTTTCGAGTTGTAACCGGGAGGATGCATGTCCGTTGAGCAGAAGGTCAAGCAGATCATCGTCGAGCAGCTCGGCGTGGATGAGGCGCAAGTCGATCCCACCGCCAGTTTCGTCGATGACCTCGGCGCCGATTCGCTGGATATCGTCGAGCTGGTGATGGCGTTCGAGGAAGCGTTCGACCTCGACATTCCCGACGAAGACGCCGAGAAGATCGCCACCGTCAAGGACGCCATCGACTACATCGAGTCCAAAAAGAAGTAGGCCGACCGGCAGTTCATCGGGAGTCCCGCTTGCAACGCAGAGTTGTAGTTACCGGAGTCGGACTGCTGACTTCGGTTGGAATCGGCACCGAAGCCGGTCTGGGAAGCCATCAAGAAGCGGCACGAACGGGATCGGGCCGATCACCGCCTTTGACGCCACCGATTTCAATTGCCGCATCGCCGGCGAGGTCAAGGATTTCGACCCCGCCGACTACATCGAGAAAAAAGAAATCAAGAAGATGGGGCGCTTCATCCAGTTCGCCATCGCGGCGGCGGATTTCGCGCTCGCAGGCGTCCGGCTTCAAGGTCGATCCCGAAGAAGCCGAGCGCACCGGCGTCTACATCGGCAGCGGCATCGGCGGATTCGAAGTGATCGAGCGGGAGCACAAGATCCTGCTCGAAAAAGGCCCCGGCGCGCATCTCGCCGTTTTTCATTCCGGCGACCATCATCAATCTGGCGTCCGGCTACGTTTCCATCCGCACCGGCGCGAAGGGGCCGAATTCGGCCACCGCCACGGCCTGCACCACCAGCGCGCATGCGATCGGCGATTCCTTCCGCCTGATCCAGCACGGCGATGCCGACGTGATGATCTGCGGCGGCGCGGAGGCCGCCATCACGCCCATGAGCATCGGCGGATTCGCCGCCATGCGCGCGCTTTCGCAGCGCAATGACGAGCCCGGCGCAGCCTGCCGCCCCTGGGACAAGGATCGCGACGGATTCGTGGTCGGCGAAGGCGCGGGCATCCTGATCCTCGAAGAACTACGAGCACGCCAAGCGCCGCGGCGCGCCGATCCTGGCCGAAATGGTCGGCTACGGCATGTGGGCGACGCGTATCACATCACCTCGCCTTCGGAAGACGGCGACGGGGCGTTTCGCGTGATGCGCAACTGCCTGCAGGACGCCGGCCTCGAGCCGCAGCAGATCGATTACGTCAACGCGCACGGCACCTCGACGCCGGTGGGCGACCGCATCGAAACCATCGCCATCAAGCGCGTGTTCGGCGAGCACGCCTACAAGGTGGCGGTCAGCTCCACCAAATCCATGACCGGGCACCTGCTGGGCGGCGCGGGCGGCCTGGAAGCCGGCATCACCGTGCTGGCGATTCGCGATCAGATCGCGCCGCCGACCATCAATCTGCGAGCATCCCGATCCGGACTGCGATCTGGACTACGTGCCCAATCACGCGCGGCCGATGAAGATCGACTATGCGCTCTCGAATTCCTTCGGCTTCGGCGGCACCAACGGCTGCCTGATTTTCAGAAAGTACCTGCCCTAAGTAAGAACCGATGAAAATTATCGTTGCGATCAAGCAGGTTCCGCTCCGCGATTCTCCGCTGCGCGTGGACTGCGTCCGGGCAAGTGGATCGACGAAGACGACCTGAGCTTCGAGATCAACGAGCCGGACGCCTACGCGCTCGAAGAAGCGCTGCAGTTGAAGGAAAAGCACGGCGGCGAAGTGGTCGTGCTGTGCGCCGGTCCGGCGCGCGCCGCGCAGACCATTCGCGAAGCGCTGGCCAAGGGCGCCGACCGCGCGATTCACATTGAAGAAGACGAATCTGGGTACGCTCGACACTCTGGGCGTCGCGAAGCTGCTGGCCGCGGCGGTCGAAGCCGGAAAAGCCGGATCTGATCCTCACCGGCCTGCAATCCGACGATCTGGGCTACGGGCAAACCGGCGTGGTGCTGGCCGAACTGCTGGGCGTGCCGCACTCGACCATCATCATGCAGGTGGAAGTGCGACGGCGCAAGCATCCGCGTGAAGCGCGAGCTCGAAGACGGCTGGTTCCAGCACATCGAGATGCCTCTGCCCGCCGTGCTGACGATTCAGAGCGGCTCGAACAAGCTGCGCTACGCCACGCTGATGGGCATCAAGAAAGCCAAGACAAAGAGATCAAGCGCGTGACGCCGGCGGAACTGGGCGGCGCTGCGGCCGCGGTGACCGCGATCATCGAAAAAATCTACGTGCCGCAGAAGAACAAGCAGACGCAGATCTTCGAAGGCGACGCGAAGACCGCCGCGGCGAAGCTGGTGGAGAAGCTGAAGTTCGAGGCGCGGGTTATATGAGCGTTCTCGCGATTCTCGAACAGCAGGACGGCCAGTGGCATCGCATGTCGTGGGAGACGCTGGCGGCGGCGCAGCAGTTCGGCGCGGCGCTCGGGCGTGCCGGTGGAAGCGGCGGTCGTCGGCAAAGGAATCGGCGCGCTCGCCGCCGAAGCGGCCACCAAGAAAGCTCGCGAAGGTCTGGGCGGTGGAGCACGATCTGCTGGAGGCCTACACCGCCGACGGCTACACCGCCGCGCTCGAAGCAGCTGATCCGGAAAGCGCAGCCGATCGCTGGTGCTGTTCCCGCACACCTATCAGGTGCGCGATTTCGCGCCGAAGCTCGCCACGCGATTTTCGCAAGTGCTGGTCAGCGACGTGATCGCGGCGCGCGTCGAAGGCGGCGCGCCGTCGTTCTGGTGCGGCAGTTGTTCCAAGGCAAACTGAACGGCGATGTGCGCGTGCAGCGAGCGCGGGCCCGCACTTCGCCTCGATGCAGGCCGGCGCGTGGCGAGCCGATGCGCTCGAAGCCGGCGCCGCCGCCGGTGGAAACGTTCACGCCCGCAGCTCGATGCCGCGCAGATCCGCCAGAAGCCCGAAGCGCCGTTCCGCGAAGCGGCGCGCGCCGTGGATCTGACCGCCGCCGAGATCATCGTCTCGGTCGGCCGCGGCATCAGGGAAGAATCGAACATCGCCGGTGGTCGAAGAGCTTGCCAAGGCGCTCGGCGCCGAGCTTGCGGCGTCGCGGCCCATCTGCGACGCGGGATGGCTTCCCATGGAGCGCCAGGTGGGCAGCTCCGGTCAGACGGTTGCGCCGAAAATGTATCTCGCCGTCGGCATCTCCGGCGCGATTCAGCACCTGGTGGGCATGAAGGGCGCGAAGACCATCGTCGCGATCAACAAAGACGCCAACGCGCCCATCTTCGAAGTGGCCGACTACGGCATCGTCGGCGATCTGTTCGAAGTGGTTCCGGCGCTGGTGGAAGCCGTAAAAGCGGCCAAAGCCTGACCGCCTGCTCCTGTACAGCGCCCGCTGCCAGCAGCGATCTCTAGCGGAAACCGTAACGCATCGGCACGATGCCGAATCGCTCGATAAAGCGCGCCTTCTTCTCCACGTGAATGTTTGTATTCAACGCGAGGTTGGCAAACTGCCGGACGCTGGGTGCCAGCTTCGGCGCGGGCCGTCCCTCGCGTACGGCTTTGGTCACGTCGGCGTAGTCGGACGGGAACGTCGTCAGCACCTTGAGGCCCACCACCTTTTCAATATCCTCCAGCTTCACTTCGGAGAAAGCTCCGAAGCGATTGACCACCAGCGACGTCTTATCCAGCAGCTCCAATTTTTGTAGCAGCAGCACCTTCAACCGCGCCAGGCGTAGCGGCGCCAGCTCCGGGGTGGTTACCAGAAATATACGGTTGGCATCGCGGAGCGCCGTGAGGGTGACTTCATCCAAGGTGTCCGGAAGATCCATGCCGATGATGTCGTAATTGCGCCGCGCAAATTCAATCAACTGGGAGACCTGCAATCGTGCGAAACCTTCCGCCACGCATGGCGCGCCGGAAAGCAGCAGGTCGATGTTGCCCACGCTCTTCACCACGCCCCGCCAGGTGTCGCCGTCCAGCTTGTTGCTGCGCGCCATGGCGTCCCGCAAGCTGTGGTCGTGCTCCACGTTGAAAACGAAGTTCATCACGCCGGAACACGTATCGAACTCGGCCAGCAGCACGCGCTGGTTTTCGGTCTGGCCAAAGGCCCAGGTGGCATTGGCGGCGATGGTCGACGCGCCCACGCCCGCTTTGGCAGGCAGGAAGGCGAAGACCCGGTCGGTGGTGTTGATCGTCGCCGGCCGGATTTCCAGATCCTTCGCGATTTGCACCAACGCGTCGTTGACGTCGGCCTTTTCGAAGGGCGCGGTGAGCAACTGGCTCATCCGCAGGTTGAGCACGCGGCGGAAAATGGCCGCGTCCTGCGTCGAATGCAGGGCCACGCGCCGCACCTTCGGAAATTCCTCTTCCAATTGATGCGCGATCATATCCGCGATGGTTTCGCTCTCGATATTCAAAAAGACAATTTCCGGCGCCCAGGAGCGCACGGCGCGGCAAAGCTCGGCCTTCTCCGGGTACTCATCGAAGGTCCTCAGCAGGTGGACGCTCGGGAACTCGGAAAGGCAGGCTTCAAACTTGTTTCGAAGGTCTTGGTTGGGGCAAATCAGTACGGCTCGCATGAATGAAGACTAACAGCAGGGAAACGCCCCCGAAATAGATAGAACGTACAAATCTGAGGCACGCCTTCGTACTGGGTAAATAGCACCGCCGGGCTATGGAACTCAGCCAGCGCGTGGAATACCTTAGGCGCCCGCAAGGCGGCGTCTTGCGGGGCGATTGTCCTTAAAAACAACCGGTTAGAACCACCGTAGTACTTTCGATTTTGGAACCGTACAAACCGCGTGTCAGAACGAAACCGGTTGGGGAAAGCCCGCAGCGTGCTGGGCGTAATACTTCTGAACGGCCGCCACGCCTATGCCAAGCTGCACCGGAAAACCGTTGGCCTCGAGGATCAGCTCCAACTGCGCGACGATCGCGAACAGATCGACGATGTCGAAGTAGCCAAGATGCGCGATGCGGAAGATCTTGCCCTTCATCTCGCCCTGGCCGTCGTTGATGATCGAGCCGAACCGGCTGCGGAATTCCTTCACGATCACGCTGGAGCTAACCTGCTTGGGAGCGCAGATCGCCGTGACCGCCGCGCTCGGGCGCCCGGGAGCGAACAGTTCCAGCCCCAAGGCGGTCGCCGCCAGCCGAGTGCCAGCCGCCAGATGCTGGGCGTTCTCCACCAGTTTGTCCAGCCCTTGCCGCCCCGGCCCCAGCGTCTCGACGTACTTCAATACTTCCGCCAAGCCCAGAATGAGGGACGTCGCGGGCGTCCACGACGATTCGCCCTTCACTGCGTTCTTCTTCTCGCGTCGCAGATCGAAATAGTAGCGCGGCAGCTTAGCCGTCTCCATGCGCGCCCACGCCTTCGCGCTGACCGCAAGGAACGCGAGCCCCGGAGGAATCATGAACGCTTTCTGCGATCCTCCGATCACCAGATCTAAGCCCCACGCGTCGATATCGAGCGGCATGGTGCCGATCCCCGTGATCGCATCCACAACGAACAGCGCATCGGGCGCCTCGCCGCCGGATCGCCGCGCCCATCGCCTCCACGTCGTGCGCCGCGCCCGTGCTGCTTTCCGAAGCCTGCACGAACACGCCTTTCACGCCCGCATTCGCCGCGAGCGCCTTCGCCAGGGCCTCCGCTTCAACCGAGCCTCCATATGGCGCCGTCAGCGGCACAACGTCGAGCCCGTAGGCCTTCGTCATCTCCAGCCACCGCTCGCCGAACTTGCCGGCGGAGCACACAATCACGCGATCGCCCGTCGAAAAACAATTCGTGACCGACGCTTCCATCGCACCCGTGCCGGACGCCGTCAGAATCAGCACGTCGTTCGCCGTTCCCAGCGCCGCCTTCATTCCGGCCAGCGCCCCAAGCACCACGTCGCGGAAATCCTGCGTGCGATGGTGCAGATCCGCACCCATCATCGCTTGCAGCGCTTTGGGATACAGCGGCGTGGGCCCGGCGGTTAGCAGACGTTGCTTTTTAATGTTCATTGCTTGTAGTTCAGGACTGAACTTTCAGGATAACAAACCGTTTTTTGCGCCATTCCTGTTCGAGGCCCAGCCGCCCGCGCCGACCCATTCAGACGCCCGCCTGGAAAGCCATGCAGGTTAAGCTGGTACGTATGCCTTTGCTCGATCAGATTCAGAAGGACATGGTCGCCGCCATGAAAGCCCGCGACGAGGCTCGGCTGGACACGGTTCGCATGATCAAAGCGGCGCTCAAGAAGCACGAGATCGACAGTATGAAGCCGCTGGAGGAAGCCACCGAGCTGCAAATCCTCACCACGCTGATCAAGCAGCGGCGCGAAGCGGCCGACATGTTTCGAAAAGGCAACCGTCCCGAGCTCGCCGACAAAGAAGAAGCCGAGCTCAAGATGATCGAGTCTTACATGCCCGCGGCCCCGACCAACGAAGAAATCGACGCGGCCATCGCGGCGGCCATCTCCGAAACCGGCGTGACGTCGCTCAAGCAAATGGGCGTTGTGATGAAGGCGGCCCAAGCCAAACTGCAAGGCAAACGCGTGGATGGCAAGGCACTCAGCGATCAGGTGCGCGGCAAGTTGAGCTGATGGCACTGCGCGACGTTCGCGATAATGGAGCAGGCTTTCGCCTGGGTGGAACGGGCTTTAGCCTGCAACGGAAGCTCTAGCTCCCGCTTCGCTGGCGAGACTGTCAAACTGGCGTACCGTAAGTTGTCCGCGTAAGTTCGACCTGTTATTCTCGGGGGGTGCGCGCTCCCGTGGTAGCAACCTCCTCCCGAATTTCCGATCTCCGACCAACTGCCGTTAACGCAATTCTCGCCGAAGTGCGCGAGCTCCAGACGCGCGGCCAGTCGCTCTTCTCCCTGATGCGCGGCGAGCCGGATCTGGCCACGCCCGGCCACATCATCGACGCCTGCACGCGAGCCTTGAAGACGGGCCGCACCTCGTATCCCGACAATCGCGGCGAGCTCAACTTTCGCGAAGCGGTCGCCGAAAAACTGCGTCGCGATAACGGACTTCAATATCATCCGGGCACGGAAATTCTGGCGACCACCGGCGCCACCTTCGGCATCTATGCGGCACTCGAGGCGCTGCTCAACGAAGGCGACGAGGTCCTGCTGCCCGATCCCGTCTACGACGCCTATCAATCGCCCATCCGCCTATGCGGCGGCCGCGTCCGCTCCGTCGCTTCGAAGATTGAAGGCTTGCGTTTTGTCATCACGGAAGAAGCGCTCGAAGCTGCGTGGTCTCCTGCCGCGCGCGTCCTGATCCTGAATACGCCGTGGAATCCCGTGGGCACCGTGCTCACGCGCGCCGAAATTGAAGTGGTCGCGCGCTTCTGCGAGCGCCGCAATCTGATTCTTTTAAGCGACGAAATCTACGAGGCGATCACCTACGGCGACGCCAAACACGTTTCGCCGCCCGCGGCTGCGCCGTCATTGCGCGAACGCTGCGTCCTGGTGAACAGCCTTTCGAAAACCTACGCCATGACCGGCTGGCGCGTGGGATATTGCGCCGCTCCCGCGCCGATCATTCAGGCGATGTTCATGGTTCTGGCGCAAGCCAGCCGCGGCCCCGCGACCTTTATACAGGACGCGGCGGCCGAGGCCCTGGCTGGCCCGCAACAATGCGTCGCCGACATGCGCGCCGAATATACCAGACGCCGCGAGCAGGTCCTCACGGCGCTGTCCGGAATCCCGGGCGTCACGGTTTTGCCGCCCGAAGGCGGCTTCTTCGCGATGCTCGACGTTCGCGGCATCGCTCTGCCGTCGAACGAAATTCGCGTGCGGCTGATGCGCCAGCATGACGTGGTCGTCGTGCACGGCGCGGCCTACGGCCCGGGGGGCGAAGGAACCTTGCGAGTTTCTTTCGCGTCCGGCGGCACAAAATTGACCCACGGTCTCGCCGCCTTGCGCAGCGGTTTAATACAAATCCGGGAGTCGATCAAATAGATCGACGACTCAGAGATGTCGAGCCGTCTTTTATGAATTTAGTTCAAGTCGCCAGTGCGCCGGTTCCGCAGGCGGATGCCAGCCTGGTAGACGCCGAAGCGCTCCGCGCCGATTTGGAAAATGCGTTCGCGGGCGCGCTCGGGGGAGAGGTCCGCTTCGATACAATCTCGCGCGCCCTCTATTCCACCGACGCGAGCGTCTATCAAATCCGCCCCTTGGGCGTGGCGATTCCGAAAACGCGCGAGGACATCGTGCGCATCGTGCAGATTTGCGGAAAGCATCGCTGTCCGATCACGATGCGCGGCGGCGGCACAGCGCAAGCGGGGCAATCCATCGGTGCGGGCCTGCTGGTCGACACTTCGAAATACTTCAACCGTTTGCTCGAAGTAAACGCCGATGAGCGCTGGGTGCGCGTCGAGCCCGGTATTGTGCTCGACGAGTTGAACGCACAGCTCGCGCCGCTCGGGATGCGCTTCGCGCCCGATATCTCCACCGCCAGCCGCGCCACCATCGGCGGCATGATGGCCAACAATTCGTGCGGCGCGCGCAGCGTGCTTTACGGCAAAACCATCGACCACGTGATCGAGCAGACGGTGCTGCTCGCCGATGGCAGTATCGTTCACTTTCGCGAGATCCCGCGCGATCAGGTGCCGCAGGGCGATTCGCTCGAAGCCGCGTGCTATCGGACGGTGCTCGAGCTAGGCCGCAAGCACGCCGACGAAATCGACCGGCGCTATCCCAAAATCCTGCGGCGCGTCGGCGGCTACAACCTCGATGAATTTGTCGATCCCGCGAAGCCCGTGAACCTCGCCAAGATCATGGTGGGCTCGGAAGGAACGCTCGGCATCGTGCTCGAAGCGAAGCTCCGCCTGGTGCCGTTGCCGAAGGCGAAAGCTGTGATGGTGATCTGCTTCGCGGATTTGCTCGAAGCTCTGCGCGCCACTCCCGCGATTCTGACGCACAAGCCTTCGGCGGTCGAAGTGATGGATAAGGCCATCCTAGAATAACACGCGCCAGAATCTCACTCTCGACCGCATCCGCGCCAAAATCATTCAGGGCGAGCCTGACGCCACACTTTGTGTTGAATTCTATGGCGATCGCAAGGAAGACCTGCCTCCGCGATTAAAAGCCCTGGAGCAGGATCTCCGCGCGAAACAATTCGGATATTACTACCACACCGAAACCGACATTCCTGAGCAAGCGCGCATCTGGAGCCTGCGCGAAGCCGCGCTCGGCTTATCCATGGCGACGAAGGAAGAAGCAAAATCGATCTCCTTCGTCGAAGACACCGCCGTCGCCCCTGAGAAGCTCAGCGAGTTCATCGGCAAATTCCTGAAGATCGTCGCCAGCCACGGCACCACCGCCGGCGTCTACGCCCACGCCTCGGTCGGATGCCTGCACGTTCGCCCTGTGGTGAACATGAAAACCGAAGAAGGCGTGCGCAAATTCGAATCGATCGCAACGCAGGTTGCCGATCTCGTGCTGGAATACGGCGGAGCGCTCTCGGGCGAGCATGGCGACGGCTACGTGCGCAGCCCCTTCATGCGCAAGATGTTCGGCGACACGCTCTACGAAGCCTTTCGCGACGTGAAGCGCACCTTCGATCCGCAGGGCATCCTGAACCCGGGCAAGATCGTGGATGCGCCGCCGCTCACTACGAATCTGCGTTACGGCACGGCGTATCGCGCGACCAACCCTGCCTCCACGTACTTCGATTATTCGGATTACGGCGGCTTCGCCGAAGCCGTCGAGATGTGCAGCGGCGTGGGCGCCTGCCGCAAGAACGCTGGCCGGCAACATGTGTCCTTCTTATATGGCCACGCGCGAGGAATCCGACACCACGCGCGGCCGCGCGAACACGCTGCGCCTTGCGATGTCCGGCCAGTTGAACGCGAATCGGGCTTGGCCGACGACGCCGTCTACAAAGTTCTCGACCTGTGCCTGGAATGCCGCGCGTGCAAGGCCGAATGCCCTGTCAACGTGGACATGGCTCGCTACAAGAGCGAATTTCTCGCCGCACTATTACGAGAAGCACGGTACGCCATTGCACGCGAAGGCGCTCGGCGGCGTGGCCAAGCTTTCAGGCGTGGCCAGTGCTTTCGCCCCGCTATCGAATTGGGTCGCCGGCAGCGGCTTCAACAAAAAACTTCTCGGCGTGGACCCGCGCCGGCGCCTGCCCGGAATGGCGACGTGACACGTTCGCCAAATGGGCCGCCGGCCGCGACGCGCTGACCGGAGCCAAGCAGTCCGTTGTTCTCTTCAACGACACCTTCACCAATCATTACGATCCCGAAATCGGCATCGCGGCGGTGGAAGTTCTGGAGCGCGGAGGCTGCCGCGTCGACGTCGTCACGCCCCGGATGCTGCGGCCGGCCGCTCATCTCCAAAGGTCTGCTGGAAGAAGCGCGCGAGACCGTGGCGCAGCTCGTCGAAGGACTTTTTCCGATCGCCCAAGCGCGGCCGACAAAATCCTGTTCCTGCGAGCCGAGCTGCCTGTCCGCCGTAAAGGAAGACGCCGCATCGCTTCTGCGCGGCGAACAGCGCAACAAGGCCCAGACCGTCGCCGATGCATGCGATGTTGTTCGAAGAATACGCGGCTGCGCTCGACCTGCCGCTTCACGCCGGGCCGACGAAGATCCTACTACACGGCCACTGCCATCAGAAATCCATGGGCATGCTGCCGGCATCTGTCGCGCTGCTCTCGAAAATCCCGGGAGCCTCGGTAGTCGATCTCGACGCCGGCTGCTGCGGCATGGCGGGATCCTTCGGCTATTCGGCCGATCACTATGATGTCTCCGTGGCGATCGCCAATCGCAAGCTCCTGCCCGCGGCAAAAGCCATGCAGCCCGGCGATGTTCTGGCTGCCCCGGGAACTTCCTGCCGCCATCAGGTGGCCGATCTTGAGCTACGCCCGCGCCCAGCATCCTGCCGTGATTATTCGCAACCTGCTCGACTGACCTGCTCCCATACTGGCGAGTGTTATCATCGCTGAGACAAGGCCACGATGCAGCCAGCGACAACCAGCGCCGACACGTCCCGCCTGCCGTCGCAGCGCCCCACACGCGTCCGCCACGTCGTCCTCGGCCTGACGGTCGCGGCCTACATGATCACCTACATGGACCGCCAGATTCTGGCTGTCGCGCGGCCCGTGATTCGCGACGAACTGGGACATCTCGCTCGTCATGATGGGCTGGATCACCTTCGGTTTCCGCATGGCCTACGCGTTGTTCCAAATCCCCGGCGGCTGGCTCGGCGACCGCTTCGGCGCGCGCCGCGCTCTGACCGCGATCGTCATCTGGTGGAGCATCTTCACCGCGCTTCACGGCCATGGCCTGGAACGCCGCCTCGATGCTCGTCATTCAGGTCTTCTTCGGCGTGGGCGAAGCCGGCGCGTTCCCCATCGCCACGCGCTCGCTCTCGCGCTGGATGCGGCCCACCGAGCGGGGCTTCGCGCAAGGCGTCACGCACGCCGGCTCGCGCCTGGGCGCGGCGCTCACGCCGCCCATCGTCGTGCGCGATCATCGCCGCATTCGGTTGGCGCGCGGCATTTCTGGTTTTCGGCGTGCTGGGCGTGATGTGGGCCGTCAGTCTGGTTTTTCTACTATCGCGACACGCCCGAAGAACATAGCAGCGTCAACGCAGGCCGAGCGCGAGCTGATCGGCATCGGGCGCAAGCGCCCGTCGGGCAATGTCCCGTGGCGCAAGATTCTTTCGGCACGGCAATCTGTGGATGCTGGCGGTGATGTACTTCTGCTACAACTTCAATCTGAACGTCTATAACGACTGGTTCCCCACTTATCTGCACGACTCGCGCGGGATGACGCTGGCGAAAATGGGCATCTATGCCAGCCTTCCCTTGTTCGCCGGCACGCTCGGCGATCTGCTGGGCGGCTGGTTCTCAGATCGCGTCCTGCGCAGCACCGGCAACGTGAATCTGGCGCGGCGCTGGGTGGCCATCGCGGGATTCCTGCGTGTCGGCCGCGGCCACCATTCCGGCGATGCTTGCGCACGATCCGAAAGTATCCGTGGCGTTTTATTGCGTGGCGTTTTTCGGCCTGGAATGGACGGTCGGGATTTCCTGGGCCGTGCCGCTCGATATCGGCGGCGATTTTGCAGGTTCGGTTTCAGCGGTGATGAATACGCTCGGCAACGTAGGCGGCGCGATTTCGGCGACGGTGGTCACCTATGCCGTGCGCGCATACGGATGGAACGCGCCGTTCCTGATTACTGGAGTGCTGTGCGTGATCGCCGCGATTTTGTATCTGAAGATCGACGCGACCAAACGCATCTTTTCTAACAGCTAGCGGATCTAAGATGCCCTTCCCTCTGCGCTCAACAGAACCGCGAATGTAAATGAGCGTGCCTGCCGTCGGCGAACACGCTCTTCGGTGAGACACGGCTTTTCGGTGGAGCAGGCTTTAGCCTGCAACGGGAGCTTTAGCTCGCGCGCCACTAACGCGAAATAAACCTAGCCCGGCGTGCCCGCCAGTTCCGGATCCGCCGCCACCACAATCCCAAAATGTTTTTGCGCTAGCTTCCACAACCCCTCAAGCGCCGGTGTCATCCAGCGATCCCGAAGCCGCAGCATTTGCGTGTAGGCCACCAGCGGCGTACCCTGCCAGCGGACCGGAACCAACTTCTTCAATCCCAGTTCCTGGGCAATGGCGATGCGCGGCAGCACCGCCGCGCCCATCCCCGCGATCGCGCACTGCTTCACCGCCTCCATGCTGGCCAGTTCCAGCACAGACGAAAGCTGCACGGGCACAACGTCCAGCGCACCTTCGAATACCGCGCGATATCCGCAATGGCGCCCCGTCAGCAGAACCTGCGTGCGCGCCAGATGATCCCAGTTCACGGCTTCCGCCCGCGCCAGCGAATGCTGTGGCGCCACCACAATCAGAATGTCTTCTTCCGATAAGTGCGTCACATCCAGCCGCTCCGATTGCACCACTTCGCCCGCGACAAACGCGACGTCCACGCCTCCATCCAGCAGCGCGGCGGCCTGCGTGCGTGGATCGCCGTCGGACGTCAGATCGAAATGCACCAGCGGATATTCAATCTGGTATTGCCGCAGCAATTCGGGCAGCCGGTACACCAGCAGCGATTCCGGGGCGCTTACCTTCAGCGTTCCGCTCGGTTTGCCGTGCTTGTGGACCGCCGCTTTGGTTTCGTCGGCCAGCGCCAACAGCCTTCCGGCATATTCAAACGTCCGCTGCCCAACCTCCGTGAGCGCAACTTTCTTGGTAAAGCGGTCAAATAAGGGAGCCCCCAATTCGCGCTCTAAAGCCTTGATTTGAGTGGTAACGCTTGATTGCGAATATCCCAGTTCGGCGGCGGCGCGGGTAAAACTATTGGTCACGGCCACGGCTCGGAACGTCTTTAGTTTTTGCAGGTCCAGCATGCCAACCTTTTATATTTCTTGTTTTGGCAAACGTGGCCTGCAGGTGGGGCGAGTAATGGCCCGCGTCCAGTATCACCGAAGAAGGCCAATTCTGAAAGCTAAACTTCGCTATAGGTCCAATCGAAATTATCTATTAGCTTCGTGCATAGGCCTCGTATAGAATCATTCATGAAATTGCAGACGTAAGCTAAGCCCCGTCGCTTTGCTGCCGCAGTGTCCAGTCCAAATTTGAGAGCCCACGCCGTTCAGGCGCGCAGGCTTCGTGTCTCTAAACAGCCCGGACACCGCACCGATCCACTCCGGCGTGGAACCACATAAAAACAATAAGAGGAGATTTATCAAATGGCGGAAAACGATGCACCTAAAATGCAAGCGACGTTGGGCTTGACCGGCCTGACAATGAACGCCATGGCGCTGATTGCCCCCGGCGCCTTCCTGTGGCTGACTTTTGCGATCCAGGCAACCACCGGCGCAACCGGCCCGGCGATGTGGACGGGCATCGTTCTGGCCCTGCTGCTGTGTCTGGCCACGGCGGTCTGTTATGCGGAAATGGCGAAGCTCTATCCCGGCACCGGCAGTTCGTATTATTTCGCGGAACAGTCGTTCCTCAATCACGATAAGGCGTGGAGATATGCGCGGCTTTCGAAGTTCATCGTCGGCTGGGGCTCGCACCTTTACTACTGGATCTATCCCGGAGTGATGGTTGGCGTCATGGGCGTCCTCTGCGGCTACCTGGTCGGGCACCCTCTGGCCGAACTTCATGAGCGCCTCGAATCCCGGACCGGTGTTCATGATGCTGGTCGCGGTCGTGTTCTCGTTCGGCGTCGCCTGGATCGCCAACCGCGGCGTCAACGGATCGACGGCGGTGAACATCGCCATCAACGTCATTCAGATCAGCGCGCTGCTGGTCTTCTCCGTGATGGCCCTCGGCTACCGCATGAACCATCCGCCGGGAAGCGTGGCCTGCCAGTTCGATTCCGCCTCGGGCGACGCCTACACCTACGAATTCCTGACCACGACGCAGACGGTCAACGGCACAGCCACCGACGTCATCGTGCGCGACGCCAACGGCGTTCCCAAGCCGAAGCTGGACGCCGCCGGCAAGCCGGTGCCGTTCACGATCGCCTATCCGGAAAAGGACGACAAGGGCGACTTCCTGAGCCATCCGAACGCCGGTCTCGGTCGTCGGCATTCACAACTTCGGCTGGGTGTTCGTTCAGGCCACGGTCGCCATTCTGATTCTGGTCGGATTCGAATCGGTGACCGCGATGGGCGGCGAGGCGAAGAACGCCAAGCGCGACGTCCCGATCGCGGTGATCACCTCGCTGCTGGTGCAGGGAGCCTTCTGTTATCTGATCGAGTATTTCGCGGCGAACTACTTCCTAAATAGCGGGTATACCATGACGACGCGCCACCGGATCGGCGGCGCCCATCGGCGACATGATGATCGTCGTCGGCAATGCCCTCTTCGGGCGCGGGCGACGGCCGCATCTTCATGCTGATCGAAGCGTTCACCGTGTTCCTGGCGATCATCGGCACCACGCTTTCCTGCATGAACACCGGCGCTCGCGTCACCTACGCGATGGGCAAGGACGAAGAAGTGCCGGAGCACTTCGGCATGCTGCACTCCGAGAACCTGACCCCGCACCGCGCCATCTGGACCCTGGCCGTCATCTCGGCCGTGGTCGGCTGCATCGCGGTGCTGATGCTGTTCGGCGATGCCGGCGCTCTGCCGGATGCGACGATCAAAGCGCTGCCGCAGGGCTTCTTCTCCAGCTTCGGCTACACGACGCACGACGCCATGGCGGCGCTGCCGAACACGCTGCTGACGATGACGCTGGCTTCCAACTTCGGCACGTTCCTGCTGTACATGCTGAGCTGCATCATCTGCATCGTGGCCTTTCACGACCATCCGAACTTCAGCGTTCTGAAGCACATGGTGATTCCGGTCTTCGGGCTGGTGGCCAACCTGGTCTGCATGGCGTTCTATCTCATCGGACCGTTCATGGGATACGGCACGCAAGATGGAACCGCTCTGGCCCTGGGTATCGCGCTCGTCTGGGCCATCTACGGCGGCATCTACTTCATGCGGTCCAGCAAGGCGAAAGGCCGCACCACGCTGATTCGCGAGCGGGGAATGGGTACGGCCTCCTAGGGCGTATCCGGGCATTCCGATGAGGGAAAAGGGTCGGACCTGTCGGGGTCCGCCCTTTTTCTACTCGCCTCTCATTTACATCCATGACCCATGCTGGGATCGATGTCGGGATCGATGTAGGGACTATGCTCGACGTCGAATTTGTCCAACTTACCGACGACGGGAAGCAGCGCGATCACAACGAAGATTATCTGGGGCTTTGTCGAACCCGCCACGCCCGAGGAAGCGCATCCCACGGCTGGCTGTTCGCGCTGGCGGACGGAGTCGGCGGACACGATCACGGCGAAGTCGCCTCCCGCACGGCGGTCGAGCAGATGCAGGCCGGCTTTCGCAAAGCTCCGCCGGGCGAGCCGCTTCCAGCATGCTGGGAAGGCTCGCGCAGGAGGCCAACGTTCGCGTCTACGAAACCGGACGCCAGGCCAGCGCCCGGCGGCAGCAACATGGCGACCACGCTGGTGGCCTGCGCCCTGCGCTACGATCGCGTGGTGGTGGCGCACGCGGGCGATTCGCGCTGCTATCTGATTCGCGGCACGCAGGCCATTCAGCTGACGCGCGATCATACCGTGGCCAACGAACAAGCCAGGCTCGGAATTCTTTCCGCGAAGGAAGCGGCGCGACTCGCAACACAAGCACATGCTGGTGCGGTCGCTGGGGACGGATCTTTCGTCAACGCCGAAGTCAGCGAGCACCAGATCGAGCCCGGCGATGTTTGCTGCTGTGCTCCGACGGATTGCACGATTCGGTGGAGCGCTCCGAGATGGGCGCCGTCGCGGGCCAGCGCGGCGCGGATCTGCATGCCGCCGCGCGCCGCCTGATCGCTCTTGCGAACGATCGGGACGGCAGCGATAATATAAGTGTTCTACTGATTCGCGTTCGCGACGTGGAGCGCGTGGGGATGTACCGGGGACGGCCCTATAAGCTGCGCTAGCCCACTCCGCGAGCATGGCCTCCGATGACAATCGGCGGGCAGCCCGCGACTCTGTTCCCGGCATGAGTTCCACCCGTTTACACTCATGAAAGGCATTCATCCCGGCGATCTGCTCGACCACTACCGCATCGAGAACCTGGTCGCCCGCAGCGGCATGGCCTCCATTTGCAAAGCCACCGACATGCGGACCGGCCAGCCCGTCGCCATCAAAATCCCGCACCCGGAAATGGAAGCCGACCCGGCTCTGTTCGACCGCTTCAAGCGCGAAGCCGAAATCGGCGAGAAGCTGGACCACCCCGGCGTGATGAAAGTGCTCGGCGGCGAACAGCACAGCCGCATCTACATGGTGATGGAGTGGGTGGAC
The DNA here is from genome assembly GCA_963699945.1 of Terriglobia bacterium. Lineage (GTDB taxonomy): Bacteria > Acidobacteriota > Terriglobia > Bryobacterales > Bryobacteraceae > Palsa-187. Next base: position 231,080 of record CAVOVW010000001.1, on the reverse strand, counting down.
GGCAAGCTGCTGCGCAACATCATGCACGCGCAAAAGAAGCTCCCGCCGGAGCGCGCCATCAAGATCACCATCGCCATTCTGCGACGCGCTCGACTACATCCACCGCAACGGCGTGGTGCATCGCGACCTGAAGCCGGAAAACATCATGGTGGACGATCGACGATCAGCATCAAGCTGATCGACTTCGGCATCGCGGGCAAAGAAGGCGCGCGGCGCCTGACCTTCGCCAAGCTCTCGCAGGTGATGGGGACGCCCGATTACATCTCGCCGGAGCAGGTGAAGGGAAAGCGCGGCGACGGGCGCAGCGATATCTACGCCGCTGGGCGTCATGCTGTATGAAATGCTGACGGGCAAGACGCCGTTCTCCGGCCCGAATCCATTCGCGATCATGAACGACCGGCTGCTGAATAATCCGATTCCGCCGCGCGAAGCCAATCCCGAGATCACGCCGCAAGTGCAGGAAATGATCTACCGGGCCCTCGAACGCGAGCCCGCCAATCGTTACTCCACAGCCAGCGAATTTGCATGGGACCTGGAACATCTGGACCAGGTGGGCGTCGAGGATCGCGCCGAGCTCCACGATTGGAAGAAGCGCAAGACGCCGCTGGCTCGTCAAATCCTGTTCTACGTAGCCATGGCGCTCATCCCGATCGTTGTTCTTGGCTTGCTACTGTGGATCGCCCGCCGTACCTAGCACAACGATACGGATCATCCTGAGCGCCAGCGAAGGATCCGCTTTTCTGAACCGTTAGGGCGCGGTCGCTGTAGCAGATCGTCATTGTGGCTGTGGGGCAGGCTTCATCCTACGACGGGTGCTTCGACGATCACCTCTGCAGCAGATCGTCATTGTGGCTCACGAAATCCGGATAAGCCCCCGCCCCCAGCTCATGCAAATCCAACCCTTTTCGTTCGCCCTCCGGAGGAACGCGCATCGGCCGAATCCGGTTCAGCAGCCAATGCACGCCATAGCTGAACGGCAAAACAAAGCCCAGTAGACTCGCGACCGCCGCAACCTGAGCGATCCACTGGCTGGCTTGCGAATCCGTCGCCGGAGGCAGCGTCGTAAACCACCCCGCCGCAAGAATCCCCCAAATGCCGGCGAGCGCATGCACGGAAATCGTGCCGCCGGGATCGTCAATCGTGAAGTGCAGTTCCAGCACTTCCACCGTATAGGTGATCAACGCACCGGCCACACAACCGACGATCAACGCCGCTAGCGGCTTGAAATACGCACAGCCCGCGCTCGTCGCCACCAATCCTGCCACCCATCCGTTCGCGCACAACGAGGCATCCGGCTTGCCAAAGCGCGACCGCGTCACCAGCGCCGCCGTCAACGCCGCTCCCGCAGCACCGAGCGTCGCGTTGATCGCCACCAGCACAATGGCTCCTGCCCCTGCCGGCGAAAACAGAAGCGTTCCCGCCCCATCCAGTCCGATCCAGCCGATCCACGCAAGAATGCATCCGAATAAAACGTACACCGCGTTATGACCGGGAATCGCGAGCGGCATTCGATCTGGCGTGTACTTGCCACGTCGTGGACCCAGCACCCACGTAACCGTAAGCGCCGTTAGCCCCCCCAACACCTGCACCGCACCTGCTCCGCCCGTATCCAGATAGCCAATTCCAATGCCGGACACCGTTCCCAATTGCACGAGCCACCCGTTCCATGCCCAGTGCGCGAACAACGGATACGTGAAGCCCGCCAGAATCGCCGTCGAGATGCATGCCGAGCTCAGCTTCCACCGGTCCGCTCCGCTACCGAGCGGCACAATCGCCGCAAGACCGACGCTCATCATTCCAAACAACGCAGCTAAGGAAGCTGGCGCGCCATTCAGCGGCAGTCCCATGAGAAAGAACTGAGCCGAACCGAGCCAGTCAATCGACCTGCCCGCGATCGTCAACACGTGCGCCGGATCGCCGGGAACTCCCTGCCAGGCATACCCAAACATGAAATAGATCACCGACGCCACGCCCATCACACACAGCGACGCGAGTATCATGTGCGCGGCATTGCGCGAACGTCCCAGACCCGTGTTGATGATCGCGATTCCTGCGGCTGCCAGCGGAATCAGCAGAATCAGAAGGAGACAAACAACCGCCGTCGTGTCGAGCGAGGTAACGGGACAAATGCGTGTCAACGTTTATCCCCGTGCGGAATCACATGCGATCGAACCACCAGCGTCAGCCCCACCAACTGAAGGGCGACGCCCACAAGAACAAAGCCTGTCAGGGCCGCGGCTTTCAGTAGGATGGCGGCCGCGAGAACAATCACCCAGCCCGATGGCAGAAAAAGAAAGCCCACGTAGCGCATGAAATCTGGTCCATTATACGACGATGTCGCACACGGGCCCTCGCAAATGGACGGCGAGTTCCCCAACCCGCGCCGGGAACTTTCCCCGGCTCCGTGTCAAACGCAAACGCGGTCCCACACGAAGCTTTCCAGGTGCGCTACAACATCTAATGATGACGAAGCCCCGGTTTCTCGCCCCCCTGATAGCTGTGTGCGCTCTCTCCGCGTTCGCACAGAGCTCCGAAACGGTTCTGATCAACGGCAAGATCCTCACCGCGGACGCGCAATTCTCCATTCGCCAGGCCATCGCCGTGCGCGATGGAAAAATTGCCGCCGTCGGCACCAACGCGGAGGCCCGCAAAGCCGTGGGACCCAAAGCGCAGGTGATCGATCTCGGCGGCCGCACCGTCATCCCCGGCCTGATCGACTCGCACATGCACGCGATCCGCGCGGCGTCGTTCTTCGCCACCGAAACCAACTGGGCCGGCGTCGCGACGCTGGCCGAAGCGCTCGACCGCATTAAGCAATCGGCCGCGACGCGCAAGCCCGGCGAGTGGCTGATCGTCGGCGGCGGCTGGGTGCCCGAGCAATTCAAGGAAAAGCGTCCGCCCACGCAGGCGGAGCTCACGGCCGCGGCGGGCGATCATCCCGCCTACATTCAGCTCCTCTATGGATGGGCGCTGATGAATCCGCAAGGATTCGAAAAATTGAACATCAAGTCCGACGCCGATCTACCGCGCGGCGGCAAGCTCGATCGCGACGCGAATGGCCAACTCACCGGAGGCATTACCGGCGGCATCATTCCTTTGTTCGACAAACTGCCGAGGCCCACGCTCGCCGATCAGGTGGAAGGCACGAAGAAATTCTTCCGCGAGCTCAATCGCCTCGCGATGACGGGCGTCAGCGATCCCTGCGGCAACAACGTCACGCCCGACACCTACAACGCCATCAACAAGGTATGGCACGATCGCCAGCTTACCGTGCGCGTCGCGTATTCGATCTGCGGCTTCAATCCGCCGAACGAGGTGGAAGAGTACAAAAAATATCTCGGGCTGATGCCCATGGGTTTCGGCGACGACATGATGCACTTCAACGGCATCGGCGAACAGGTCGTATGGGCCATCAACAACGTCGTCGATCCGAAGCCCGAAGATCTGGAGCGCTTCTACGAAATCGCGAAATGGGCCGCGGGCCGCGGCTATGGACTCACGCTGCACGTCGCGACCGACGCCGCCGCGAACGCCATCATCGGCGTCTTCGAACGCGTCAACCGAGAGATTCCGATCGCCGACCTGCGCTGGTCCATGGCCCATCTCAACGATGTCTCCGCCGCGAATCTGCGGCGTATGAAAGCGCTGGGCGTCGGCTGGACCATGCAGGATGAAATGTATTTCCAGGGCGACGCCACCGCCAAACGCCAGGGACCCGAGTCCGTGAAGCGCATGCCGCCCATCGAGACCGCGCGCGAGCTCGGCGTCCCGATCGGCGGAGGAACGGACGCGCATCGCGTGATGAACTACAGCCCCATGACGTCGCTGCAGTGGATGCTCGACGGGAAAACAGTGAGCGGCAACCCGACGCGCGCCGCCGCGGAAATCCCGAACCGCGAAAACGCATTGCGGATCTACACCCAGGGCAGCGCCTGGTTCACGCATGACGACGACAAGCGCGGCTCGCTCGAAGCCGGCAAGTTCGCGGATCTCGCGGTGCTGACCAAGGACTACATGACCATACCCGTGGATCAGGTGAGCGGCCTGGAATCGCTTCTGACCATGGTCGGCGGTAAGATTGTCTATGCGTCCGGGCCTTTCGCGAAGTGGGAAGCGCCGCGATAGCCGCGCTCATAGGAGCTTACAGATAATGAGAAACGTTTTCCTTGGCTTGCTGATCGGCGCACTGCTCGCGCCCGCAAGCTTTGCCGCTGGCTGCGGCGCTGCGAAGCCCGACGCTCTGGACCCGGTTGCAGTCATGCCGGACTTTTACAAGGTCTTGGTCGACACGGATGCGATTCGCGTGGTCGATGTAAATATGCCCGCGGGTTCAAAGGCGTTATCGCATTCGCATGCCTGGCCGGCCCTCATCATCGAGGACACGCAACGGCCCGGCGAAATTCCGGCGGTCCGCAATTTCAAATCGCGCTGGGATACGGCGCTGCCGCCCTCCAAAGAGGGAAAGCCGAGCAAGGAAGCCTATCACGCCTTGCGCATCGAACTGAAGAAGGGCGATTGCGAGCCCGTGAAAAATCCGCCGCTGCCGCCCACGGACGGCGTCACAATTCACGATCCGCGCATCGTGGTGCCTTTCGAGAATCCCTGGGTCCGGGTGCTGGAGATCGAAGTAAAGCCGGGCGACGCGGAGCCGCCTCATACGCACACGTGGCCCTCGGTGGTGTACTACTATCGTCTGCCGAGCTCTCGCCGCGGAAGCTTCGATGGCAAGCCGCCCGTCGATCGCCCCGAGCTGACGAAGCAGCAGGTGACATTCGAAAACTTCCCGGCAGCGATGCACACACTGCTGAACACGGGCAACTATCTGTATCAGGCGCATCGCATCGAGATCAAGCCTGTAACAGATCAGCCCGCAAAGAAATAGCGTTCTTACTTCGGCAGCTCGTGGCCCTTCGTCTCGTATCCGAACGGCAGAAGCAGCAGCCCAATGGCAAACACAATCGATGTCAGCGCCACGGGCGTCCCAATCGTCCCGAAGTAACTGACGCCCGCGCCCACCAAAACGCTCATCACCGCGCCCAGAAAGCGCGTGCCGCTGGTGACGATGGCGAACGCGCTTCCACGGCATTCTGTCGCATACTGCTCCGGCAGCCATAGCGAATAGACCGCGAAGTTCGCGCCGCCGATACCCAGGAAGAAAAGGCAAACGAAAAACAGCGGCAGCACATCGCCGGACATGTAGAACACTTTGCCGAACGCGGTGGCGATGAAAATCATCATCAGCACGAAGAAGAACCCCAGCGCGCCGCGCCGCCCCAGCCTTTCGCACAACCACGCCGTCATCAACGCTCCCAGCACCGTTCCCACCGAAAGAATGGCTGTCGCATAGGAAGAAAGCTGCGCGGCCTCCACGGCCGAGCGGCCGGCGCGCCCGGCAATCTGCGTCACAGCCGCGGGGACATACGACGAGCCCGCCCACAACCCCGTAATCGAAACCAGCATGAAGACGGAATTCAAAATCGTGCGCCGCCGATAAACCTTCGAGAAAGGTCCACGCAAGGAATTCATGATCGTGAGCTGGTGGCCAAGCTCTGCCTTCTTCTGCTTCCACTTCTCCGGCTCCTTCACGTTGCCGTAGAAAAACGCCACCAGCAGCGCCGGGAATCCGCCGAGCGCAAACATCCAGCGCCAGCCGTAGTGCGCGCCCACGAAATAATTCGCAATAGCCGCGACGAAGAAGCCGACGTAGTAGCCAGTGTGCATCAGGCCCGCGCCCTGCTTGCGCCGGTCCTCCGGCCATTCTTCGGAGACGAACGTCGCGCCTACCGACCATTCGCCGCCGATGCCCGTGCCCGCCAGCAGACGGTAGATCGCCAGGCTCCATACGTTTTGCGCGAATGCGCTCAGGAAGGTGAAGACGGAAAAGAAGAGCACCGTAAACATCAGCGTCTTCATCCGGCCGAACCGATCTGAAATCGGCCCCCACAGCACCGCCATGCCCCAGCCCACCAGGAACAGCGCGAACAGCAATCCACCGTAGTAGCCGATGTTGGCGGGTGTCGCTGCGATGCCCGATTTTGGAAGTACCTCGCGCAGCGCCGGCACCAGCACCAGCGCGTAGATGAAGGAATCCATGCCATCCAGCAGCCATCCGCCCCAGGCGGCCAGAAATCCGCGAATCTGATTGCTGGTAAGCGGCGTCTTCGCAAGCGCGGACGTCGATTTCGAGACAGCGGGCGTCAAGACCGTTTCCTACAAAGCTTTTTTCTCACAAAGCTTTTTCACAAAGACATCTCGCTAGGACGCAGTCCCAGCGCCAGCACCGCGCCCACCAGGCACAGAGCGGTCATCGCGATTTCGCTCGCCACCTGCCAACCGAACGGCGTTGCGAGCGACCCGAGGAAGTAGCCGCCGAACGCGGCGCCCCCGTACAAGCTGGTGACAAACATCCCGGAGCCTTTGCTCGACAAACTGCGCTTCAGGGCCTTTACGTGGCAGCCTGCCAGGTTTACATAAAGGACTGCGCTGCCGGTCACGCCATAAACGCACGTCAAAATCTCGCGCGTCAGCATACTAAGATCCGGCATGAAGAACACATAGCCCAGGATGGCCACGGAAAGCAGCGAGCCGCACAACATCAGCTTCGGTGAGAGGCGATCCCCCAGCCATCCGCCAAAAATCGAAGCGAGCGCGCCCACTCCGAAAAATCCAATGACCGTACCCGCGTCCTTCGGGGTGTAATGCAGTGTCTCCCGCAAAAACGTCGGATACAAACCAAGGAACCCGTACATGCTGAGGCCGTGAATCAAACTGATGATCGTCAGGATGATGGTGTTCCGATTCATCAACCCGTCCGCTCCGCCCGCGTCTTCCTTCGATTGCGCGGCCTGACGTATCTCGCTAAACCATGGGCGCACCGTCGCCAGAATCACCACAATCATCACGAATCCAAAGGCGCCGAACGACTGCATCGGCACATGCCAACTGCCGGTGTTGGTGCGCAGGATGCCCGCGATGAACGGCCCTAAAAATCCACCGATGCCATAACAAAAGTTGACCGACCCGATGGCCGCCGCGCGATTGTTCGAAAAATAATTTGCAGCCAGCGCGAACATCGACGTCGCCAGCATCGACATGCCGATGCCCTGTGCCGCCAGCAATACCAGCATGCTGGAGAATCCCGCCCGCCATTGTCGTGAGCGCCGTCGCTCCGGAGAAAATGGCGATGCCGATCAGCAGCACCGTCTTGCGTGAGAAGCGAGCAAGCAGGTAGCCCGTCGGCAGGCCCGCCAGCCCCAGGCCCAGCGTGAAGATCGTGGAGAGCAGGCCGGTATTGCTCAGCGAAAAGCCGAACTCCTTGCGGATATCCGGCGCGAGCACCGGGAACAGATACCGGTCGGCCGCCATCAGCACGTAGGAGACTAGCAGGACGCAGAACATCGCGATCGCGATGGAACCGGTTTGGCTGGCGGTCTGCTTCGCCCCCGGCGCACTGGCGGAGGTGCTGGATGTGGCCATGGCTAAATCTCCTCGTGGATGGAATCCGTTCGCTACCCTAACGCGCCGGCGTCACCTTATCGCCCGGCGACAAATGATCCACCGTCTTGCCCGTTTCCGTAAATGTTCGCGTCACGTGGCGCGCGCCGTAAATCCACAGGATCACCAGCCGGTCCGTGCCCGTATTGTTAAACCGGTGCGACTTGCCCGCCGGTATGTAGGTGGTGTCGTAGCGCGACAGAAGCGTCCGCTGGCCGTCCACCTCCACTTCGCCTTCGCCTTCCAACAGCGTCACCTGCTCGCCGCAATTGTGGCTGTGCATGGGAGCGCTGCGTCCCGGCGGGAACGATGTCAGCCCCGAAGTAAAAACGGTGTCCGGCGCTCGCTCGGTGCCTACTAATAAGGTAGTGATCACCCCGTCGCCGCGTTGAAACTGCGGGATCGCGTCAATCTTCAAAACCGTAGCGGAATCGTTTACTTCAGTCATAACTTTCGCTTCAGAGGCCGCACAAAAGAAGCCAGATAGAATCCTACCACGAGCCGCCTTCGAGCGATTTCGTACAGCCATCAAACCGGACTATCGAGTTTGAGCGGCCACTCGTCATCGGGAAGATGAAGGTCCATGCCCTTTTTCGTAATAAGAAAATAGGTTCTGAAATCCTCCTCAACCACCTCGAGCGACGGCACGCCTTCCATGCACACAGAAAAGGATTCATGAGGAGAAAGTGTGAAGGCCTCGGCGAGACCATCGACAACCAGACTTGTCAGCGCGGTCACAACCTCCGCGCGATCTACCCGTTCGACTCCGCATTCGGCGGCATCTCGAACTACGGTAGGAAGAATGGTCTGATCGAGGTTTTCGTAGTCGTCGCAGATCGCGTTCAGAACGACGAGCCGGACAAGTTTTTTTCGTCCCATAGCTAAAGGCTATCGCGATATATCAGTTGCGCGATTGACCCAGTACGCACAAACCACTAAAATCCAAGTAACCGGCACCCGTATCGGCCGGGAGCAACAGAATCTAAACCGGGGGGAACATAATCATGAGATGGATGAAGATGGGCGCACTGGCCGCCATGATCGCCGCATCGATCTGGGCTCAGAGCGAAGCCGATTACCAGGGCTACATGAAAACCATTGGCCCCGCCAATGCCAGCTTGCAGAAGAATTTGGCCGCCAAGAACGCCGACGCCGCGGCCGACGCGCAAAAAATCCAGGACACGTTGAAGATGGTGGAAGCGTTCTGGAAGGCCAAGGGCGTGGAGGACGCAGTCGGCTTCGCGCAAAAGGGACAGCAGATCGCGGGTATGGTCGCGGCGGATGTAAAGTCGGGCGATTTCGATAAAGCCACGGCTGATTCCAAGACCTTCGGTCAAGCCTGCGGCGCGTGCCATATGGCGCATCGCGAAGGCAAGCCCGGCGATTTCCACATCAAGCAGTAAGTCTTACGATCAAAAAGAAAGCGGCGGGACCCCTCCATCGGGTGCTCGCCGTTTTTGTTTCTGCGCTGTCCGTTTGCTAGCTGCCGATGCCGCCTAGGGCGACGTATTTGATCTCCAGGTAATCGTCGATCCCATACTTCGAACCTTCGCGGCCCAGGCCCGACGACTTCACGCCGCCGAACGGAGCAACGGCCGTCGAGATGATGCCTTCGTTCACGCCGATAATGCCCGATTCCAAGGCCTCCGCCACGCGGAAGATCCGGCCCACATCGCGCGCATAGAAATACGCAGCGAGCCCGAATTCCGAATCGTTGGCCAGTGCAATCGCCTCTTCTTCCGTCTTAAAGCGGAAGAGAGGCGCGACGGGACCGAACGTCTCTTCGCGGAACACCATGGCCTTTTGCGGAACTTCCGTCATGATCGTCGGCTCGAAGAAATTGCCGCCCAGCTTATGGCGTTTGCCGCCCATCACCACCTTCGCACCGTGGCTCACGGCATCGGCGATGTGCTCTTCCACTTTCAACACCGCGTCGGAGTTGATCAGTGGACCCTGCGTCACGCCGTCTTCCGTCCCATTGCCCACCTTCAACTTGGCGACGGCCTCCTTCAGCTTCTCGGTGAACGCCTCATACACGCCGTCCTGCACCAGCAGACGATTCGCGCACACGCACGTCTGCCCCGTGTTGCGATACTTCGACGCCATGGCGCCCTGCACCGCCGCGTCCAGATCCGCATCGTCGAACACAATAAACGGAGCGTTGCCGCCCAGTTCCATACTCAACTTCTTGATGGTCGGCGCGGTCTGCGCGATCAACTTCGCGCCCACTTCGGTGGAGCCCGTGAACGTAAGCTTGCGCACCAGCGGATTCGACGTCAGCTCTTTGCCGACAGGACCCGACGGGCCCGTAATCACGTTGCACACGCCTTTCGGCATGCCCGCGCGCTCGCACAACGCCGCAATCGCCAAGGCAGAAAACGGAGTCTGGCTCGCCGGACGAATTACCGCCGTGCAGCCTACGGCCCAGCCCGGACCGGCTTTGCGCGTGATCATCGCCGACGGAAAATTCCACGGCGTGATCGCGGCGAAGACGCCGATGGGTTCCTTGAACACCAGGATGCGGCGGCCCTTGGCGTTTTGCGGGATCGTGTCGCCATAGACGCGCTTGCCCTCTTCGGCGAACCACTCAAGAAAGCTTGCAGCGTAGACAATCTCGCCGCGGCTTTCCGTGAGCGGCTTGCCCTGCTCCGCCGTCATGATCAGCGCGAGGTCCTCTTTATGCTCCAGCATCAGGTCATTGAGGCGCCGCAAAATCGCCGAGCGTTCGCTGGCCAGCATCGCGCGCCACGCCGGATACGCCCGGTTGGCCGCTTCAATCGCCCGCCGCGTTTCCGCCTCGCGCATGGCGGGCACTTCGCCCACCAGTTCGCCATTCGCGGGATTGCGCACGGCAATCGTTTCGCGATTGTCGGCTCCCACCCATTGTCCGTCGATGTAATTCGCCTGGCGCAGCAGGCTGGAATCCGCGAGCCGCAAAGTTGGCACCGCCGCCGTGGTCGACATGATGATTGCTCCTGGAACTATTTTACAGGCTGAATTCGACTGATAAACTGGCAACGTTGTCCCCATGGAACGTTTAGTGTCCACAGTACTCGCCGGTTCGCTCTCGCTGCTCTTAGTCAGCTGCGATGGATACGTCCGGGCGAAGGGCATCGTTCTTGATGTCAAAGGAAAGCCGGTCAACGGAGCCAAGATTCATTTGACCGATATGGATTTGTATTGGCGGACTGTATCGAGGGTGGACGGCTGTTTTTCGAGTGCGGGTACGAACAACCCCTGGCACCGAGACGAGCCCCTTGTCATCGAGGAGCCAGGCTACAAGTCCGTGTCCGTTCGTGTTGAAACAAACAATTCGGATAATCGCGTGATCGTAACCCTCGCTCCGTCCGATTCGGCTGGACCGAGTCGCATTCGGCTCGCACCCGCTGGGGATGACAATCAGCTTGCGCCCTGCGAACAATCGAGGCCGCCTTATCCCCAATAAGGTCCGTCCCTAGTTAGCGGCACTCGCGGATCGCCCGCGGCAAATATGCCAACAGATCAGTCGCCAGCACGCACTGCTCGGTCAGCGCCTCGGCAGCGAGCTCTCCTGCGCGCCCGTGCAACCACACGGCCGCGCGCACCGCGAGCCCGATCTCATTCGGCCATTGTGCGACAAGGCCCGAGATCAATCCTGTAAGAACATCTCCCGTTCCGCCTTTGGACATCGCGGGCGAGCCTGTGGGATTGATCCAGACAGCGGCCTTGGCGCCATCGGGAACCGCGATCAGCGTGCGATAACCTTTCAGCACCACGCACACGTTGTGATTCATGGCGAAGCTGCGCGCGGTGTTAATCCGATCGGTGACAGGCTGTCCGATCAGCCGGGCCATTTCACCCGGATGCGGCGTCAAAATGGTTTGCACTCCGTGGCCGCGAAAATCCGTCTCCGTGCCGTCCTCTTTGGCCAGGCAATTTAAGCCGTCGGCGTCGATCACGGTGGGCACCTTGGATTCGGTCCACAAACGCGCCACGAGTTTGCGCCGCATGCCCAAGCCCGGGCCGATGGCGAGCACCGTTTTATTCGCGATGTCGATATCGTCGAGCTCTTCGGTCATCAGCTCCGGCACCATGCGCGAGGCGCTGGACGACGCCACCGTCACCAGGCCGGCTCCGGCTTTCAACGCCGCCAGCCCCATCATGGCCGCCGCGCCTGCTTTTCCTCGAGAACCGCCGACGGCTAGAACATGTCCGAAGATGCCTTTGTGCGCGTCCACGGCGCGGGGCGCGAACAAACGCGCGAAGTCGTGCGGCTCCGATAGCTCCAGGCCCGATTCCAGCAGCTCCGGCGCAATCCCGATATCGGCGACGATCAGCTTGCCGATATTTCGCGCGCGCGTGCTCAGAAGCATTTCGGCCTTCGGCGCGGCGAAGGTCATCGTGTAATCGGCGCGCACCTGCATGGCCGACGGCAGATCCACGGCCACCACTTTCGCTTTCGGAAAATCTTCGTTGATCGCGCGGATCAGCTCCGCATAGCGGCCTTCCACCGGCTCGCGGTAACCGGTGCCCAGCAGCGCGTCCACCACAACCGTCGCGTCGCGATCGTAAGCCACCGACGCGTCAGTGACGTTCACCACCTGCAGTTCCGCGACGCGGCGCTCCAATAGCTGCGCCAGCACCTGGCCATCGCCGCCGTTGTTGCCGGTGCCGCAAAAAATCACGACGCGCTGATCGCGAAGCGGCGCGAACTGGCGCTCCAGAAATTCGAACAGGCAACTCCCCGCGCGCTCCATCAGCGTTTCGACAGGCGTCCCGCGCTCAAACATCGCCAGATCCGCCGCGCGGGCCTGCGCATTGGTTATGACTCTCATACGCCCACTACTTTCATGCGGCGGCCCCCGTCAGCATCTGCTCCAGTTTTCGCAGGCCCTGCGCTTCGCCCATGACGATGAGATGATCGCCCGCGCAAATGGTCTGCTCCGATGTCGGATTGAATGTCATACTGCCATCTGCTTTGCGCAGAGCCAGAACGATCAATCCCAACTCGCGCTGCACATTCATCCGGCCCAGCGTGTGGTCCACGAAGGAGCTGCGGCTGCTGATGCTCAACTGCTCAATGCATACGTCGGGACCGGCGGCGTTGGCCGTAAAATCGATGAACTGCTGCACGTGCGGCTTGATCAACGCCTGCGCCATGCGATGGCCCGTGCTCTTATAAGGAGCGAGCACAAAGGTGGCCCCGGCGCGCCGCATTTTCTCTTCCGACGTCTCTTCATCCACGCGCGCCGAAAGATGCAGCCGCGCGTTCAGGGCCTTGGCCGAAAGAATCAGGAAGAGATTGTCGGCGTCGGACGCGAGCGTCGCGATCAGTCCCTTGGCCCTGCCGATGCCGACTTCGCGCAATATATCGTCGTGGGTGGCGTCCCCCAGCACGCCCAGCATGCCGGCTTTCATCACGCGCTCCACGCGGTCCTCATCGCGATCGATCACCACGAACGGCACGTTCGCGCGCGCCAGCTCCTCCGCCGCGCCGCGCCCCACTCGCCCGTAGCCGCACACAATGACGTGGTCCTGCAGTTTATCGATCATGCCTTTAATCCGCCGTTTTCCAAAATATTGATTCAGTTCTAGCTCGATCACCGTCTGCGTCACCGCGCCCACCGCCAGGAACATCACCGTGACGCCGAAAAACATCAGGAAGGAATTGAAGACGCGGCCGGCATGGCTCAGCGCGTGCACTTCCCCGTAGCCCACCGTGGTGATGGTGATGAGCGTCATGTAGAACGCGTCGAACAGCGGGTAGTGCTCGATCAGTACGAACCCGGCGGTACCGAACGCAAGGATCGCCAGGATCGAGATCGCGATCAACGCCAGCCGCCGCCGGAAACGTTCCATGGTCCTTTTATCTTAAGGTGTCGGCAGCCGGTTGCGGCTCCGTAGAACGAAATTTTGCAGGGGCGGGGTTGACGGCTGAACGAAGACTGGTTCTTTCGACGGCGGCCCGCGAGGCTTACCTGCGAGCCGACTTGCGCCGCTTGCGGTAGACGGCGGCGAAAGCCACCAGACCGGAACTCATGAGAATGAGCGAACCAGGTTCCGGCGTTGTCACGCCGTCCCACCCGATGGATTCCATCATCTGGAACTCGGGCGAGCTCGTCGTATAGGCTTCGGCCGGCCCTTGCCCGGTGAACGCGTTCTGAATCAGACCGGCGACGCCGTTAAAGTCGGCGTAGTCGCCCGAACCGTTCTGATTGAAATTCACGATGTTGGTGACGCCGCCATCCACAGAGAAGTAGGAGGTTGCGGCAGAAGACGTGGTATAGCTGGGAACGCCGGCCGCGGCCCAGCGATAGAGATCGAGCGGCCCATAATAGCAGGGAACGGTAGTGGTGACGCAGGAGAACCCTGAATTGAGCGTCGAGCCGCCACCGCCGCCGCCCAGGATCTCATCGATTTCGTGCTCCAGTGTGCCGACGGCGTCATAGTGGCTCCCGTCGACGGGTCCGGAGAAGGCCCAGTTCGAAATCCCGCTATTGAGATTGATGGTCGCGTGGCTCGCTCCGGCGGAAATCCCGAGCATCTGCAGCAAGGGGCTGGTGGCGGCGATCATCTGGGCGCCGTTGCCGTTGTTGCCAGAGTGAATGTGGCTCAGCGCTACGGCGAGCACGGCATTGCCGGGATTCGCCGCCGAATCGGTGGTGAGGGCGCCGACATAATTGTCAAACGTGATGCCATAGAGCAACTGAGAGGAAGAGCCCAGCTCCCCTGGGGCATTGTCGAACGTGAATTTGATACCAATCGTCAGATTGTTGCTGTAAAGCGCGTCGATGTTGCTGATGGCCTGATTGATGGCTCCCTCGATCGCCAGGGACTGGATGTTGCCGGTGATGGAACTGTCAAAATTTGGACTGACGAGCAGATTCGCCGAAGCAGTGGGAGCGAGAACCAGACAAAACATTCCCCACGCCAAAAGCGATCCTGAACGGCTGCACGCGCGCTTACATACCATACCGACTAATCGGCGAGCGGGATCGAAGTTGTACATTTTTTGTCCCCGGCGGAGTTGCCACGAGCGTAAGACTCGCGTGCGTTTTCCCTATAGTGCCTGACGGCGAACAGTACCCCTAGAACTATCTGGTCCTTGGAACAGGCCGAGGTCCACGCTGCTGGAAGGCCTAGCCCACATTCTCCCGAAGTGTATCATCGAGTTACACTTAGCGTCAATACGACGATGCGCTGGGTACTGGCATACGGGCTACGGCGGGACGAGGATATGCCGGAAGGATCCGGTGAAAACGAGTAAATACTAGAAGTACTACCTGCTAACTAACGACGTGTCACTTCACAACCGTCTTGGCGGCCGCCTCGTTATCGTATTCATCCTTCACGCGGACGGCGATGGTGATTTCGCCCTGGCCGCGATCCACCTGGAAGCGATAATCCTGCTCCTGGGAATCGGCGAGGCGCGTGGTGGGCTCAGCGACTTTCCAATCGCCGCCGTTTACGGAATACTCGGCTTTTTCGACGACGCTCCAGGCATCTTTCGCGTGGAACCGCACGTCGATCTTGGAGCCGTTGACCGCGCCGGCGAGGCCGCTGATTTCGGGCGCGGAGTTGTCGATCAGGAAGCGCTCACTCTCGCGCGAGGCGGTAAGCGCCTGCTCCGGAGGATTCGATGGCGCGTCGGTCGCGGTGATGCGCAGATAGTATTTCCCGTCGGGAAACGCGGTGGAATCCCAGCTGTAGTAGCGCTCGCGAATTTCGTCTTTGAGCAGTTTCCAACCGGTTTCGCCGTCGCCGCGGATCTCCACTTTAAACGCGAGCGTATCGCCGTTTTCATCCGTCGCGAGCCAGCGCGCGCCGATCTGCCCCTTGGCGAACGTCATGGCAGGCGTAGTGCCGCCCTCGTTCGATGCTCCGGCGGCGGCCGGTGGCTTCTTTCCAAGCGGCGGTAGATTCAGCGTGGTCGGCGCGGAGGAAAGGATTAGGGGTGCTGGAAACTTGTAGTTCGCCGGAGTGATCTCGACTTCCTCGATCACGGGCGCGACGTTGCGCATTTCGTAGGCCGACTGCACATCGTACAATTCCGCGCCGGTAGAAACGGTGGCGCGATATTGCAGGAAGCGCGCGGCGGGCGAAACAACGCGGCCGTCGTTGAGCTTGGCCCACGGGCTCCAATCCTTTTGCGCGCGGCTGACGTTGCCGCTGCGCGTCTCAAACGTCACGCTGCCCGGCCCGCGGCTGAGCGGCGTCAGGCGTCCCCAATCGGAAAAGCCGCCGGCATCGAACACGTCGCTTTCGATGGTGCCGGAAGATTCCATATCGGGGCCGATGGAAAAAATTTCGCCGATGTTGCCTGTGGCCGCATAGATCCGGCCGCCGGGCGCGGTGCAAAACGCCGTCACCTGCGCCGGAGCCAGGTGCGCCAGCCGCGTATAGGAATGATCGGTATCGATGCGGTACACCATGCCGCGATTCCCGGTGCCGACAATCACGCGCCCTTGCGCGTCGAACGCCAGTGCGTAGGCCACATCCTGCGCTTCCGTCCAAATTTTGCGGGCGTAGCCGTCCGGCTGGATGCGATAGACTTCGGAGCCGCCCGGGACCGATGCCGCATTGGCGGTCGGAGGGGTTGCGGCTCCTGCGCGTGCCGCAGGCGCATTCGTGGCGGCGTTCATTTCACCTTCGCCGCCGCGCCCGGGCGTCGCGGGAGCCGCGGGAGCCCGCGCCACTTGCTTATTTCCAGTGCCTGACGCGTAGATGTTGCCATCGGGAGCGACGGCCAGCGCCGTGATCTCGCGCTTGGGAGCCTCATACAGCACGAAGCCCTGTCCCGCGGGCGTGATCCGCAGAATCAAGCCGCTGGGCTCGGTACCCGCGATCAGATTGCCGGCGCGATCGATGGCGAGCGAGCGCGCGTGCGCTTCTTCGGTTTTGTAGAACACGGAGCCGGCGCCCGCGGGCGTCACACGATGGATCTCACCCTGGTCGCCGGTGGCGACGAACAGGTCGCCGTTGGGCGCGAAGGCGAGAGCCCAGATGTATTTCGCTTTGGGATCGTAGAAGACTTCAGACTTGCCCTGGGCGTCGACGCGATACACTTTGCCGTCGGGCGAGGTGGCGGCATAGACACGATCCTGCCGGTCGATCGCGACCGCCTGAATCGCGAGTGCCTTCGAGCTCGGCGAAGGTTTTCGCTTTGCCTGCCGCGTCGATCTGGACTAGCTTGGCCTTGGTGCCACCCACGCCGCCGCCGCCCGCGTAGATGTTGCCCTTGGAATCGCGCGCGATGCTCCACAGGAATGTCACGGAGGCGTCGTAGAGTTCCTTCACCACGGGCGCGGGCGCCAGGACGCCGTCGCTCGAAAGCGAGAGTTTCGTCAGGGTGCCGTGCTCAAACGCAGCCTGATCGGATTGCTCCCAGGTGCGCGTTTCCACGGCCCATAGCGGCGCAAGAGCGCATAGAAGTGCTGTCAGAACGCGCGAGGTTTGCATGTAAGGAGGCCCACTTTACGTTGTTTACTTTACCGGTTTACTTGACGGTGATGCGGAGCGAATAGTTGCCCACGACCACCTGATCGAAGGGAATGGACTGCTGCACTTGGGTGCTGTCCGGCGTGCCGCTGAGCGAACGGTTCGCCGTGCGCTCCGTCTGCAGGACGTTGATCACCGACGGCGGCAAGTCCGGCAGCGTCTTGTCGTCGGCGTAATACGTGGGCCGGCTTTCGACCAGCGCGACATAGAGACGGTTGTTGTTGCGCTCCTGATTCAGGATCGAAACGGTTTGCGGGATATCGATAAAGCGCGTGCTGCGCAGCGCGTTTTCCTGCATGTGGTCGAGCGTTTCCGCGTCCCTGAAGAGAATGCGATGCTCGCCCTTGGGCATGCCGGCGGGGATCTTCACGTTGACGGTGCGCTCCACTGTCTCGCCGCGATAGGGACGCAGATAGACCTTGACCGGAATTTCGGTACCAGCCTCCACTTCCGTCTGCGGCGTCCAGGCGTTATCGATAAACATTACGCGGCGGGCGGGCAGCAGATCGACGGTGGCGTTCACGCTCTTGAGCTTCGGCATGTTCACGGGATTCAGAAACAGCCTGTTGAACTTGTCGCCCCACCATCCGGCGAGCACGGTAGGCAGGGGCACGGGCAGCTCGCCCGGCGCGATCATCGTGGAGACGTGAATGGGGGCCGCGCCGTCCAGCGCGACGTCGCCGGTCATGCGATACGTCATCTCGTCGGCGTAAAGATTCATCTGCTGCAGCGAATTGCTGAGCGTGGCGGACATCAGGAACGGCGTCCACTTCTGTTGGACGAAGATGTTGAAGTTGAGATCTCGCTCCTGGATCACTTTTTCATGCTCGTCCATGGCGCGCACTTTCACGTGCACGGGAACCACGGGGGCCTCGCTGCCAAGTTCGCCCATAATGCCGGTGAAGCGGTCCTGCTTGAGTGCACCGACAACGTCGGTGGCGTTGCCCATTTTGTTGGGTTGATAAGACGAGCTGAGGATGGTGAGAATTTCGCCCTTGGTCATGGGCATGTCAACGGGGCCGAGATCGAAGAACTGGTGGCCGAAGGCGAGCACGTGTTTGCCGTCGTTATAAGTAACGGTGCCGAGGCCGGTGACCGACATGTCGCCCGAAACCAGAACGCCGGTGACGGATTCGCCGGGCTGCAGCGCGTTCTCCCAACCGGCGACGGGCTTGGCGGTGAGCTTGGTCGCGCTGGCTCCGCCCTGCACGGCGGTGATGCCCATTTCGCGGAGCATGGGCTCAAAGGTGGCGAGCGTCTGCTCGGTGAAGCCGGAGAAAACGAGCGGCGTATCGATGGGCGTGAGGATCATCGATTGCGGCTTGAAGGATGAGCTCATGCCGGCCGAGACCATGCGCGCGTAGATATCGCCGGGCATTTCGCCGGCGGCCGCGGTTTTCCGGGCGGGAATTTTGTCGGGCGTGCGCGCGTCGTTCGGGATGGAATGGTCGAGGTCCTGAATCTCGAGCATCGATTCGATGGGCGTGATGCCACAGATAGCGTCGGGCGAGAACTGACTGAGGCGCAGCGCGACGGCGCCGATCAGCTTTCCGTCTACGTACACGGGGCTGCCGCTCATGCCTCCGGCGACGCCCGTGGCAATGGCCTTGCCGCCCATCTTGCCGACGATCACATCCTGGCGCGGGCCCATGGCATTCTTCCACACGCCGATAATTTCGACCGGCACCGGCTCAGCGGTATTGCCCTTGAAGACGGTCCAGGCAGTGGCCTGCATGCCGGGCTTTATGTCTTTGAGGGGCAGGATTGCGGGTTTGCCCGCCTTTGGCGCAGTAAGTTCCGCACCGGTTACGAACGATGTGGCCGACACGAGTAGAAATAGAGCCGCAATGAACCACTTCTTCATATGGGAAAAACCACCTGCATACATTATGTATCCAAGCGAGGGCGGGTGGAGGCAGGAATGGGACCAAAAATGGCCAAAGGATAGTACCGGGGTAGGCTGCCGCGATACCAGCGGGTGGGGGATGGGATGGACAGGCAGCTCGATTCGGGGGCGAGGAACGCCGAGGGGCGGTCGTGGGGAAAGGAAGTCTACACCCGTCCTAGTAGGACGGGGTTGGGGAGGATGAGTCATGCGAGTAGAGACAATACGGCTGTCGTCGTTGTACGAACTGTTAACCACTGGACCATTGTGAACCGCGCACAACGCCGAGAACGGGCTGTGCGCTCCGGATGTTGAACCGCGCACAACGCCGAGAACGGGCTGTGCGCTCCGGATGTTGAACCGCGCACAACGCCGAGAACGGGCTGTGCGCTCCGGATGTTGAACCGCGCACAACGCCGAGAACGGCTGTGCGTTCCGGACCATGCAAAAAGCAATTTTTCGTTGCGAGCGGCCAGGGCTTCGGACTTATCGCCGGCGTGCTGGCCGCCCATGAAATCGAGTGCTGGCTTGAGCGAGGAATCTTGGCAGTCCGCTGGAGGGCGGCCCGTTTTTACTCTTCTTGTTCGATCGCGCACAGGCGATTTGCCGTGCGCTTTCTCCATGCACCCGCTGATGACCTGGTGGCTTTCCCGCTTGCTCCAGCTCCCGGTGTTTCGGAAATCGATCTCCAAAGTCTCTCGTCGCCAGCATACCTATAGTTGCGTTGACGTGCAGCCGTTAACCAGCCTACGAGAGTTCAGAATCACACTGTTGAGACGCGCTCAACGATTCTCTTCGTCGCACAACGCTAGATTCGCTGTGCGCTCAAAAACCGCTGTGCGCTCCCAACCACAACGCTTCTCGGCCGAGAAGTTTTTCTGATGGCAGTATGGCGGAGTGATCGGGAGAGGCGGCGTCGTTGAGAGGGCAAGGCGCTAAAGAATTGGGAGTTAGAAGATGGGAGTTGCGGGTGACGGGCAGAAAAAGCAGATCCTTCGCGGTGCTCAGGATGACTGCGTGTGGATGGGGTTTTGGATTTAACTGCGGCGGGCGATCCCTCGACTTCGCTCGGGATGACGAAGGTAAAACGTTGCAACGGGGTAGTGATTTATTGACGCTCGCGGCTCTGACCGCTCCCTGTGGTCGCGGCTCGGGTGCGCAGCGGTTTCAAAGCCTCGACTGTTATTTTATCGCGCACAATGCTGAGAAACGCTGTGCGCTGCTCGCTCGGATGACAAGGTGAGACGAATCGCTAGAGTGTCCGCTCATTGACATTCGCGGTTCTGTTGGGGCCGTTCCCTATGGTCGCGGGGTTGCGTTAGACTCGATGGACGACCGCTGTTCGAAGGAGGTCACGATGCGCCGAATACTGCTCCTGCCTGTGATTGTTGCGATGGTGTTGTTCGCGGCGGTTGCCCTAGGGCAACGGAAAACGCTGGATATATATGTTGTCGACGTGGAGGGCGGTAACGCCACGCTGTTCGTTACGCCGAACGGCGAATCGATGCTGATCGACACGGGCAATGCCGGGTCGCAGGCGGTGCGCGACGCCGGGCGCATTGTGGAAGCGGTGAAGGCCGCGGGGCTGGACCACATCGACCACCTGATCATCACGCACTGGCATGGCGACCACTTCGGAGGGCTGGCGGAATTCGTGAAGCAGGTTCCGGTGCGCGAATTTATCGACCACGGGCCGAATGTGCAGCCGGGCGAACTGGCCGACAATTTTCTGCGGGACACGTATCCGAAGATCATCGCGAACGCGAAGCACACGGTCGCCAAGCCCGGCGACAAGATTGCACTGAACGGTGTGGGCGTGACCGTGGTGGCGTCGGCGAACAAGTTTATCGAGAAGCCGCTCGCGGGCGCGGGCAAGCCGAATCCGTACTGCTCGCTGTACAAGCCGATTGAGGCGAACCTGGAAGATCCGCAATCGGTGGCGGTGTTCGTAACGTACGGGAAGTTCCGCACGGTGCATCTGGGCGATTTGACGCGCAAAGACGAATACACATTGATGTGCCCGATTAATAAGCTGGGCACGGTGGACCTGTTCCTGGGTTTGCACCACGGCGTAGGGACGTCGAATTCGCCGGTGGTGGTGCATGCGCTGCACCCGCGCGCGGCGATCATGAACAACGGCACGCGCAAAGGCGGCGATCCCGAAACGATGCAGACGATTTTTTCTTCGCCGGGGCTGGAAGATTTGTGGCAGATGCATTTTTCGACGCTCAGCGGGCAGGAGTATACGGTGCCCGGGATGTTTATCGCCAATTTGATCGACAATCAGCCGGCGGCGATGCCCTTGGCTCCCGCAACGGCGCCCGCTCCGGGGCCGGGTGCTCCGCCTCCGCCGGCGCACGAGGGCAAGGCGTATTGGTTTAAGGTTTCGGCGCGGACGGATGGGACGTTCACGGTGACCAATACGCGCAATGGCTTCAGCAAGACGTATGCGCCGGGGTTGTGATTAGGGCAGCAAAAGCAGATCCTTCGTCGCTACGCTCCTCAGGATGACTTGGTATAGGTTGGAGGTGGACACAATGAAATCGGTTCGTAGCGCACAGGAGATTGCGGCTGTTGCGTTAATGCTCACCGCCACGACTGGCTTCGGCGCGGGCGTTCCTACGTTCGAGATCGACAAGTCATGGCCGAAGGTTCCGGCGAAGTACAGGCTGGGCGATGCGTCGAGCATCGCGGTGGATGCCGAGGATCACATTTGGGTGCTGCATCGTCCGCGGACGCTGCCAAAAGAGCAGGCGTCCTCCAATCAAAAAGTCGCGGCGGCTCCGCCGATTATGATTTTTGACGCGGCGGGGAATTTCATTCGCGGGTGGGGCGGCGCGGGCGCGGGCTATGAGTGGCCGGAGCGTGAGCATGGGATTCATATCGACTCGAAGGGATTTGTGTGGGTGGGCGGCAACAATTGCCCGGGTCGCAATCTGCCGGGCCTCAAAGCCGTGGGCGACGACCAGATTCTGAAGTTCACGCAGGATGGAAAATTCGTGATGCAGATCGGACACAGCTCGCAGAGCAAGGGCAATGCGGACACGGTGAATTTTCAGCAGCCGGCGGACGCGGTGTATTACGCGAAGACCAATGAGTTGTTCGTGGCGGATGGCTACGGCAATCATCGTGTGATGGTGATGGACGCGACGACCGGCGCCTTCAAACGCATGTGGGGAGCGTTTGGGAACAAGCCCGCCGATAACTACGGCTGCCCGCCGCCGAGCCTGAGCAGCGTGCCGGAGGGACCGGGTCCCGCGCAGTTCAGCATTGTGCATGCGATTCGTGTATCGAACGACGGGATGGTGTACGTGGCGGATCGCGAAAACCGGCGCGTGCAGGAGTTCACGCTGGAGGGGAAATTCGTGAAGCAGGTGGTGCGCGGGGCGGCTCCGTTCGCGCGCGATTTGGCGTTTTCGCCGGATCAGCAGTTTCTCTATGTAGGCGGAGGGAGCGACATTGTGGTGGTGAATCCTAAGACGATGGAGATCGTCGAGACGATCGCGCAGCCGGGGATGGTGGGCGGCGGCCATCAGATGCTGGCGGATTCAAAAGGCAACCTTTATGTTGCGGCGACAACGCGCGGATTGCAGAAGCTGGTGTTCAAGGGGCTGAAGTAGAGGAGGCGTCGAGTACAGCGTGCGTCTCTTTCGCACGAGGTGCTATCCCTATCTGCGGCACGAGATCCCTCGACTTCGCTCGGGATGACAAAGGGGAGCGGGGTAAGAGTTGAAGCCCGCTCATTCACATTCGCGGTTCTGTTGGAAGACCGCTCCCTCTGTCGTGAGACCGCTCCCTGTGGTCGCGGCTCGGGATGACAGGCGGTTTTTGTAGAGCTAGTCGCGGCGTTTTTCGTCGGTGCGTTTTTCGCCCCGTTTTTCCCCGCGCTTTTCGCCGCGCTGACCCTGATTGCCTGCGTTGCCTTGAGCGTTACCTTGGGGATTACCCTGGCCGCCGCGTCCATAGGTGGGCTGCTGAGGGGTGTTTTGTGGACGAGCAGCGGGAGTGGAATTGTTCTGCGGCTGTTGCTGGAACTGGGGACGGCCCTGATTTTGATTGCCTTGATTTTGTCCGCCGGTGGGCTGGCCGCCGGGAGCTCCGGTAGGATTTCCGCCGACGCCACTGGCGTTGCCCGTTGTTCCGCGGCCGAAGCTGGATGGGCCGTTGCTCGGTTGTCCGATGTTGGATTGGCCACCGGCGGATTGTCCTCCGAAGCGTCCATTCTGCTGCCCGCCTTGTTGTCCGAAATTACCACCAGCACCCGAAGGTTGTCCGCCGGTTTGACTTCCTATGGCCCGGCTTTGACCGAATCCACCTTGACTGGAACTGCCCGACTGCTGGGGGAGCGCGGAGCGGAATGCGGGACGCGATTGCGTTTGCGGCTGCGATTGCTGAAGCTGCCTGTACTGGTTCTGATTGAGCGTGCGACCTGGGTTCTGTTGCAGCGCGGACTGGCGCTGATCGAAAGAGACAGGCCTGGGTGGAGGCGCGTTGCGCGCCACGAAGGTGCGATTGGCGACGGCGGCGGGAGGCGCGAAGTTCGAGGGAGTGCGTCCACCGAGGACAGCTCCGCGCTGCGGCGCGACGGCTGCATAGGCGCCAACCTGCGCGCGCGCGGCCACTCCCGGAGCAACGACGACAGCCGCGCGGCCTAGCGGCCGGCCGGCGACCATCTCGCCTTGCGACACAGCGATGACTCCTCCCGGCACGCCGCGATTGACGTAGGTGACGTTCGTCACACTCACGTTGTTGAACACGGCGCGATTCACGATCACCGTATTCGTGACGTTCACCTGCGTGATGTAACGCGGACTATAGCGATAGGGCGGCACCCATACTTCGCGCGGGCCGAGGGCGAACCAGCCGACAGCCGGCCCGGCGCCGATGCCGATGGAGACGCCGAAGCCTGCGCCTCCTACCCATCCGACGAGCGCGGGAGCGTAGACGGGGCGCACGCCGACGACGACGGGCCCGGGCGCCCACACCCAGCGCGAACGCGCATACGCCCAGCGGCCATAGTGAAACGGCGCGTAGCCCCACGGGGCATCGTCTACCCAGGTCCAGCCCCACGGTTCGATCCAGGCCCAGTGGCCATAGTGATAAGGCGCCCATCCGGCTTCGACGCGCGGCGCCCAGACCATGCCGTAGCCGGGCTCCTCGTTCCATACGCCGTGGTCGTCGAGATCGGCGTAGCCGGGGGTTTCGCGCGAGACGTAACGCGCCGAGGGGGACGTGTCTTCGCGTCGGTCGCGAGCGGCGCACCAGTTATCGAACTGGTCGGCGACGGGAGCGGCGCGGCGATCGAAAACGGGCTGGTCATTTTCCGCCATGACGCGGACCTGGTCGCGCGCATGAAGGGGATATACCTGGCCGCCCGCGGCAATTTCCGCGTCGCCGCCACGCACGGTGGCGATGGTGGCATCGCCCTGCTCGGTGACATCGATGCGATATTCGCCGGGGCGCAAGAGCGTAAAGGCGGCCTGCGGCGTATCGACCTCGATGCTCTCCTGATCCTGCAGGCGGCGGACGCGCACGCTCAGACTGCCGGAGGAGATCTGCACTTGCGCAAGCGAGTCGGTCAAATTAACGAAAGTGAAATTGGTGTTGCCGTTGAGGCGGAAGGCGGCGGAGCCGAGGTGCAGTTCGGCGCGCGCACCGGCGTCGGCCCACAGGCGGTCGCCCGTGGCGATGGGACGATTCAAGTTGGCGGGGACCCAATCGTCCACGCCGCCGGGCTGGAAGGTGACGTTGCCTTCGACCAGGCCGAGGCGAGCGGCTCGGCTGGGCGGATCGACGGGAGCGGGAGCGTTTGGATCGCCGGGATCGATCGGAAGAGGTCCGTCAATCGAGGCGGGTCCGTCGGGGCCGGGCTGCGGCGGCTGGGCGCTTAATGCAAAAGGATTCAACGCGGCCATATAGACCGCCATCGCCAGCGACAGGACCTGAACTGCCAAATTGCGACGCGCTTCACCCAAATTTCGTTCACCCGTACGAGTCCGCATAGTGCTCCTATAGTTTCAAACGCGGGTGGCTATAGCAAGGTTGCGTTTGTGAAGGCAAATTCATGGGAGGGTGGCTCGGACGGCAACGCTCCATTGAAATTTCAGGGTGGTTGATCCTCATTTGAGCTAGTCGATGAAACTGCAGGGTCACGCCAAGCCGACAGGGCGAGTTTCCTCTGTCAAGGTGGGTACTACGATTACTTATGGAATTTGGAGCCGAGTGGCGGGTGGGGCTCAGCTACGAGTGGGCCACGGTCGCGATGGTAAGGTGATGCTATGGCCAATGAAATCGCGATCCAGATCCGGCAGACGTCGGCAACGACGTCGGAGGCGGCGATACGCGAGCATCGCGTGCTGATCGACAGGCCTACGGCCAAAGGCGGGTCGGATGCGGGGCCGATGGGCGGCGAGCTTTTTCTTTCCGCGATCGGCGGATGCTTCATGAGCAATTTGCTGGCGGCGATTCGGGCGCGGGAAGCCGCGGTGACGGATGCGCAGGTGGAAGTGGTCGGCGTGCTGGCCGATGCCCCGGCGCGGTTCACGTCGGTGGATATGTTCGTGAGCGCGAATTATCAGGATGCGGCGCTATTCGAGAAGCTGGTGGAGATCGCCGACCGCGGGTGCATCATGATGAACACGCTGCGCGGGAAGCTGGAAGTGAATGTAAGGATCGCGGTGGCGGACTAGCGACTCTCGCCCAGATGGCAGGGGGCGACTTAACGCTCCACCGTCGAGCGGCCGATAGCGGGTCATGGATCGGATTCGGATTCGCCGGATAGGTTACTGGGTTTCGGTCCTGGCGGCGCTGGTGGCGGTCTTCGCATTCTCGTGGAGTGTGGCTGCGCTGGCGTCATCGGTAAGTTCGGAGCGGTTCGTCGCGGCCCTTTTCTCCGAAGCGGTGTGGTGGGGCCTGCCTGCCGTTATCCTGCCGAAATTGCCTTCCTGGATGGCCTGGATTGCCAGCCGCTTTGGCGGTCTGAAGTTCCGAGTTCGCGAGTATCCCGGAGAAGGAACACTGGAGCGCATTGTCATCGATACGGACCTACGACAACCGATCGACCGAGACTCATCTGTCGCCTGGACCCGCCTGATTTGCAGCTGCCGCTCCATCTTTTTGGCCCTTCTCATAACGCTGCTGCTCGTCGTTTGGCTGACTCTTAGTCAATCACCGTTGCTCGTCGTCATGGGCAGCGTATTTCTAGGGATGCTGGCGTGGGAGGTCTACCCACGCGGCGAAAATCCCTGGGCGTATTGTCTGGACGGGGATTTGACGGCGCAAGCTCTCGGGCTTTCGGCGCTTGGCGCAGGGCTCCGCGGCGAAACTGCACTGCAGGACTGGCATGCGATGTATTTTGATCTTGCCCGGACGCCCGTCGTTGGATCGGCAGGTGAGGGGTTGGCGGCGTCATGGATTCATTTCGATGCTTTGCTGAAAGGCGATCGTGAGACCGCCGCTCGATATATCGAGCGGCACCTCGAACTTCTTCCGACGGATGCTCCGCTGAGTGAGTATCTCTCTGTGGGCAAGGCCGCATATTTCTATACCGTCGCAGCCCCGGACGAAGCTAGGAGTGACGCGTTGATACGGCGTATTCCAAGAACATCGAGTGGGATCTACCCGCGCCTCGGCAGGCGTACATTGAAGCAGCAATCGCATGCGCCGAAGGCAGGGATGCCCTGGCTCTCTTAATCGCGCAGGATCGACTCGAACGAATCGGAACGACGGGCGGCACTGCATGGACGCAGCTCGAAAGAGAATTATTAATGCGTTGCTGTCGCCGAATCGAGGAGGCGGGCTAGTTCGCGCCACCAGCGGCTTTTGCAGCGGCGCGTTGCGCGAGGCAGGCCCAATCCCAGGGATAGGGCGCCGACGACGTGCGAGGCTTCTTCATGCCTTCTTCCGACCACGGGCAATAGACGCGCGAGATGCGGACGGAGGTGAAGCCGTGACGCTCCATGAGCTGCTTCAGTTCGGGGCGCGAGTAATGCTTTTGCACGGCACCGGTGCGATCGAGCAGGCCCTTTGGATCCAGAACGGCGCGGGGTCCTTTCTTCTTCGCGTTGACGACCTCATCCACCATGCGGGCGGACTCAATGGCGGGAATGCCGACCAGTGCGAAGCCACCGGGCTTGGTGACGGCGGCGATGGCGGCCCACTGTTCCTCGCGGGTCTTTTCGATGGGCGAAGTGACCACGTTGAGGCAGACGGTGAGATCGGCGCAGGTGCCGATGGCCGCGGGCGCATGGGCGGTGTCCATGGTGTGCCACTGGATGCGATCGAGCAGCTGTGGCGGCTGGCGGTTTTTCGCGCGGGCCAGAATTTTCGCTGCGAAATCGATGCCGACGATGCCTTCGAACCGATCGCCAAATTCGCGAATGAACGTGCCGATGCCGCAGCCGAGGTCCACCAGGCGCGCGCCGGAGTGCGGCAGCGCGACACGCTTCATGAGTTTGGCAAGCTGGCTGTTGAGGTCCGTGGCGGTGAGATCGCAGACGCTGTCTTCAAATTCAGCGGCGAGTTGATTCCATTGAGTCCGGTTCAAAGCGTTCCCTTTTCCCGGGGGAGAAAAGACGGATGAGCCCCCGTGGCCGCCCGCCTCTTTTCACGATACTCTATTACGGAACAATTTGCTGGAGGAATGTTTTGCGGTTATGGACAAGACTCCTGCCAAAAAAAGCAGATCCTTCGCTGCGCTCAGGATGACTGCTTGTTTATGGGGCTTTGGATGCAACAGCGGCGTGAGATCCCTCGACTGCGCTCGGGATGACATCGGAGATTTCAGGGGTCGGAAAGTCTGTTCCGCTATGGCTTGGGGGAAGCCGGCTAGCCCCGCGCGAACGCACGGGGCTTTCAAACGAAACGGCGGTGGGTTTAACCGATTAACTTTTCGAGCTTGGAGCCGGCGCGGATGATGGTTTCGTTTCGCTCAGGTCCGGTGGAGACGCCGCCGACTTCGACGCCGGTGAGCTTTTCCAGGTGCTGTAAATATGTGCGCGCTTTTTCGGGAAGGTCGTCGAAACGGGTGATGCCGCGCGTCGGCGTTTTCCAGCCGGGATGCTTCACGTAGACGGGCTCGATCGCTTCGATCTGCCGGTAGGTGGCGGGCATTTCGGTGATCTTCTGGCCGTTGAGTTTGTAGCCGGTGCAGACGGGGATCTCGGCGAGATGATCCAGCACGTCGAGCTTGGTGATGAGCAGCGTGTCGAGCCCGTTGACCATGGCCGTGTACTTGAGCAGAGGCACGTCGAACCAGCCGCAGCGGCGGGGACGTCCGGTGACGGCGCCGAATTCGTTGCCCTCGCGGCGCAGGATCTCTCCGGCTTCGTCGTGAATTTCGGTTGGGAAAGGCCCCGAGCCGACGCGTGTGATATACGCCTTCGAAATTCCGATCACGCCTTGAATCCGCGTGGGACCGACTCCCGTGCCGGTGCAGGCTCCGCCGGCGGTGGCGCTGGAGGAGGTGACGAAGGGATAGGTTCCGTGATCGACGTCGAGCATGGAGCCCTGCGCGCCTTCAAACAGGACGCGCTTGCCGGCGGCCATGGCCTTGGCCAGATATTCGGTGGTATCGCAGACCAGCGGGCGGATGCGCTCCGCGAATTCCTCGTACTGGTGGCGGATTTTCGCGTAGTCGATGGTCTCGTGGATGTTGAAGGTGGCGGCGA
Source organism: Terriglobia bacterium (assembly GCA_963699945.1). Classification (GTDB taxonomy): domain Bacteria; phylum Acidobacteriota; class Terriglobia; order Bryobacterales; family Bryobacteraceae; genus Palsa-187. The sequence continues at coordinate 202,556 of CAVOVW010000001.1, read as the reverse complement.
GCGCCTGCTTGTCCTCGGCCAGAGTGTCGTAGAGTTCGCGGAAGCTTTCGGGATCGAACAGATCGGCGACGCGGATGCCGCGACGGCCGGTTTTGTCCTCATAGCAAGGGCCGATGCCGCGCGAAGTGGTGCCGATGGGGATACGATTCTCGCGCGCTTCCGACATTTTTTCGACGAGGCGATGGAACGGGAAGATGACGTGGGCGCGATTGGAGATGTGCAGATGCTTGCGCACGTCGATGCCGGCGGCTTCGAGCGAGGTCATCTCGTCGATCAGCGCGCCGAGATCCACGACGACGCCGTTGCCGATGACGGCCTGGACGCCCGGGCGCAGGATGCCGCTGGGGATCAGCTTCAGGACAAATTTCTTCTCTCCGATAAAAACGGTGTGGCCGGCGTTGTGGCCGCCCTGATAGCGCGCGACGATGTCGAAGCGCTCGGCGAGCAGGTCGACGACCTTGCCCTTACCTTCGTCGCCCCACTGCGCACCTAGAACAATGATGTTTTGCATGGAATGTCAATCGTTTGCTGGAAAAGTCCGGGCCGCAAGACCAATAGCGCCGCGCGCAGAGGAGGCACCCAGACTAAGCGCACAGTTCTTATTGTAGCAGCGCGGGGAAGAAAGGAGTCAGGAATGGGCATGCGCGTGGGACGGAAATCAAAACACAGAATGACGGGAAGGATTCCCGGCGCGGTTGCGTTGGGTACAGACGCAGAAAAACGCGGACCCGCCGTTCTCGACTATTGGCATTCGGCGAAATCCATATCGAATGGTTGTCATTCGATTGGTTGTCGGGGGGGCACTCTCCGCTACAATAATCCTGATGCAGCTATCCGATATTTTCGTTCGCCTGGGGGAAGAGACCTTCGAGCAATTGCTCCGTACGATTTCGCTGGGCCGGCTTCGCACTTACCAGTTATTCGATGCGTTGAAAACACGGCTGCATCTGCACAAGCTGAATTCGGAATCGCTGCGCAAGGCGGCTCCGCGGCTGTGGGCGCGGTTGGGCGAGCCGGATTCAGGAGATCTGGCGACGGAGCTTTCGCAGGCGATTCTGGTGTCGCACATGGATATGATCAAAGCCGTGCTGGACGAACTGGGAGTGCCGCATGAAGACGGCTTTTTCGCCAAGGACGCCGATATTTCTGCGCATCTGGGAGAGGGCTGGCAGCGCAGGGCATGGGAGAAATTCCGCACGACGTATCCGGCGCCGGCGCTGCTGTTCTATTTGAATCACCTGGATTGGGAAGTGAATAAGGCCGAAAACATATTCACGCCGGCGGCCTGAATCGGGCACGATGCGGGAGCTATATGATGCCATCCGCGCAGGCGACACGGCGAAGGTGCGGGCGGCGGTGGAAGCAGACCCCAGCCTTGCGGTTTTTGCCGCAGCGATGCAGGGCGATGCCGCGCAGCTTGAAGCGCTTTTGGCGGGGAATCGATCACTGGCAGGGGCTGTGAGCACGGACGGATGGACCCCGCTGCACCTAGCGGCGCATTTCGGGCGCGCGGAGGCCGTGCGGGTGCTGATCAACAAGGGCGCGGATGTTGCGGCGCGATCCGCGAATGGAATGGCTAATATGCCGCTGCATGCCGCGGCGGCGGGCCGATCGGCAGAAGTCGCACGGCTATTGATAGAGCGGGGGGCGAACGCGAACGCGCGGCAAAGCGGCGGCTGGACTCCATTGCACGCGGCGGCCCAAAACGGCGACACAGAACTGGCGCGAACTCTGGCCGAGGGCGGCGCGGACGTCAATACCCGGGCGGACAATCAGCAGACGCCGCTGGATCTGGCGCTGACCAAGGGCCAGCAGGCGATGGTGGAACTGCTGGAGTCGCTGGGGGCGAAGTAACTGAGACAATTCCGGGGCAGTGTCAATCCCCTTAGTAAGGTAACCTTCGCCGGGATGGGATCGTCTTTCGTGCTAGCTACCCTGGGGTGAGGGGCGCTTTCTACCCTCCACGCGGTATACTAGGATTCCGGTATTCAAGTGAAATTGCAGAACTTTTTTTTGGGCAGACCCTCGTTTTTGGGCAGATTCTGGTCTTTGGGCAGACCCCCGCTTTGTGCGCTCACCGTGGCAACGCTTGCCATCCTTTTCCTGGCTGGTTGCGCGACCTCCGAGACCGAGGCAAGCGGTAAAAAGAAGGGCGGCAAGAAGGGGATGGACGCCGCCGCCGCGCCCATTGTAGCCGCAAAGGCAGTGCGCCGGGACGTGCCGGTGGACGTGACGGCCGTGGGCAACGTGGAAGCCTACAACACGATCAGCATTCGTCCGCAGGTCAGCGGGCAATTGATGAAGGTCTTTATTGAAGAAGGCGACTACGTCACCCAGGATCAGAAGCTGGTGGAGATCGATCCGCGGCCGCTGCAGGCACAGGTGGCGCAGGCGGTAGCGCAGTTAGCGAAGGACAAGGCGAATCTGCAGCAGGCGTCGGCGAATCTGGCGCGTGACGTGGCCAACGAAAAATACGCCCGCGAGCAGGCCGCGCGCTATGTCAGCCTGTTCGAGCAGGGCGTGGTTTCCAAGGACGATCGCGAGCGGTTCGCATCGAACGCCGACGCGTTAGGCCAATCGGTGCAGGCCGATCAGGCGGCGATTGAAAGCGCCAAGGCGCAGATTCAGGCTGACGAAGCAAGCGTCGACAATATCAAACTGCAACTGAGCTTCACGACGATTTCGGCGCCGATCGAAGGCCGCCTGGGAAATATTACGGTCAAGGCCGGCAACATCGTCACGGGGAATACCACCGACCTGATGAGTCTGGCGCAAGTGACGCCGATCTATGTCACATTCGCGGTGCCGGAGCCGAGACTGCCTGAGATCCGGCGGTTTATGGGCAACGGCGCGAAGCTTCCGGTAAATGCCAAGTCACAGGATGAGGCCGGCGACGGCGAGAACGGCGAATTGACGTTCATCGATAACAATGTGGACGCAACGACCGGCACCATCAAACTGAAGGGAACGTTCCGCAACGAGGATCGCAAATTGTGGCCGGGCGAGTTCGTAAACGTTAACATGCGTCTGACGCTGCAGCCCAACGCGATCGTGGTTCCTTCCGCGGCGCTGCAAACGGGCCAGGACGGGACCTACGTGTACGTGGTGAAGGGCGATATGACCGTGGAGATGCGTCCGGTGACCGCGGGATTGCGCGTGGACGATAACCTGGTGATCGAAAAAGGCCTGCGCGAAGGCGAGACCGTGGTGACCGAAGGACAGCTGAGGCTGGCTCCGGGCAGCAAGGTGCTTGTGCAGGATAAGACGGGCGCGGATGGCGGCATTGGAACGGGATCGCTGACGGGGTCGCAAGACGGCGGAAAACCCGCCCGTCCTCGCAGCTGACAGAATCTGGGCGCACAGCTTTAGCGCCGCAAAAAACAGATCCTTCGATCGCTTCGCTCCTCAGGATGACTTGTGTTTTTTTGAGAGCGTCGATCTACCCTATCAACTGTTTTAAATCGAACGATTCGTTGGCGGCTTGTTCCGGCGTGAGGTTTGTGCTGGTGTTAAGCAGTTTGCGCACGGCGATGTGATCGCCAAAGCGATTGACGGAATCGGCCGCGATGAGGCGTCCCTGGCGAAAATAAAAAACTGAGAACTTGCGGCGCTCCGCCGCGCCGCGGGTGACGACCTGATCGTGCGCCGCGCACAGACCGGCCATTTGAAAGCGAACGTCGAACTGGTCGGTCCAGAACCAGGGAATTTCGCGAAAGGGCTCGGGCGAGACGCCAGCATGGGCGATGCAGCGCGCGACGTATCTGGCCTGATCGACCGCGTTCTGGATGGATTCGAGACGAATGCGAGCGCTTCCGCCGCCGTCGGGGAACGGATTCGGGAATTCCGCGCAGTCGCCGATGGCGAAAATATTCGGGTCCGAGGTGCGGAGGCATTCATCGACAGAGATGCCGTTGCCTACGGCGAGCCCGGCGTCGCGCGCCTGCTCCGTGTTGGGCGAGACGCCGATACCGGCGAAAACTGCTTGAGCGGGTACGCGCGTGCCGTCGGCCAGGTGCACGGCGTCGGGTTCGATTTCCGCGATGGCCGCGTTTAGTAGAACTTCGACGCCTTCGGCGCGATGCAGGTCGCGGAAGAAATCTGAAACCAGCGGAGATGCAGCGCGCGACATCAGCCGCAGCGCGGCTTCGAGCACGGTGACACGCTTGCCGAGCGAGCGCGCGGCGGCTGCGATCTCGAGTCCGATGAAACCTCCGCCGATGACGGCGACGCTCTCGACCTCGCCCAAGCGTTGGCGCACGGCGTCGGCATCGCACTTCGTACGCAGATAGAGGACGCGTTCGGCTCCGTTGATGGTCAGGATGCGATTGCGCGCGCCCGTGGCGAGAATTGCGAAATCGTAAGGGATGACGGCGCCAGAGGCCAGTCTGACGCGCTTTATACCGGCGCCGATATCCACGACGCGCTGGCCCAGCAAGAGATCGATACGGTGTTTGTCGTAAAACGATTCAGCGCGCAGAGGGAGGCGCGCGGCGTCGATTTTGCCGAGCAGATATTCTTTCGAAAGAGGGGGCCGCTGATAGGGCGGTTCAGGCTCGTTGCTGATCAGGAGGATGGGTTCCGCGTAGCCAAGCGCACGAAGTGCGGACGCCGCTTCGACGCCGGCCTGCCCGCCGCCGACAATGACTACTCCCGCTGACATCGATCCTCCGAGACCTTCCCGCCGCGCCGCTGCCGAACCGTTTATTTAGGTTTGGCGTTCCGGCATCCGCACGATGAGGCCGTCGAGCTCTGGAATGGACGGAATCTGACAACTCAAGCGGCTATTTGGCCGGCGATCGACCGCTGTTGCGTTGAGCATTTCTTCCTGTTCATCGCCGATGGGCGGAAGGCGGTCCAAGAAGGCCTCGTCGACGAACACGTGGCAGGTGGCGCACATACATGCGCCGCCACATTCAGCGACGATGCCGTCGATGCCGTTGCGCACCGCGCCTTCCATGACCGAATATCCGGCGGGAACGTCCACTGTATGCGATTCGCCCGTGTGGGCGATGTAAGTAACCTTGGGCATTTCTGAAAAATTTTCCTTTACGTACGGAAGCGCTCGTCGATTTCCACCTGGTAGCCGCTGGCAAGCCGGTTGGTTTCGTTGGCCATGCCCACGACGGCCATCAGCTCCGCGAATTGCGCGTCCGTCATTCCCTTCCCGCGTGCGCCGGCGGTGTGCGAGGCGATGCAATAGGGGCATTGATTGCTCGACGACACGGCGAGGTAGATCATTTCCTTGGTAAGCGCGTCGAGCGCGCCGGGCGCCATGATCTGCTTGATGGATTCCCATGTGCGGCGCAGCGTGGCCGGATCGTTCGCCAGCGCCTTCCAGAAATTATTAATCCAATCCGTCTGGCGCGTGGCCATGATGTCGTCGTAGACGGCACGCACTTCCGGCGTGGCATTTTCGTATTCCACCAGTCCTAAAGTTGCCATGATCCGTGAGCAGCCCGGCGCGCGAGCGTCAGTTGCGGTTCTCCTGGGGACCGATGCGGCCCGCGAGCGGCTGCACGACCGTTCCTCCGCAGACGCCGACGCCGGTATTCAGCGAGCGCGTTCAGAAAATTGTAGAGCACCGAGTAGACCACTTGCTCGGTCACGGCGGCTTTGTTCGGCATCCGGAACGAGGCGGGCAATTCCTTGTTGATCTGCAAGCGAATGGAATTGGGCAAGGCTTTGCCCTGGCGATCGCGCTGATTGGCCAAGTGAATGGGAGTCTGCAAAACCGCGCCCGACATTCCGTCGACATAAAACTGGCAGCGCGAAAACCAGCCGAGATTCGCGGGATCGGCGGCGTCGAACAAGAGCAATGGGGCCTGCCGGCTTTCGGCGTTCAGGTCGATCAGCACGCGGCGATCATGTTCCTCAAGCCGTGGCTCGAAGCCGGCTTGACGCGCGATGTTTTCGATAAACTCGCGGTCGAGCTCCAATAGGAGTAGTTTGTGCGGCCCGGCTTGCAAAACCTGCATGCACTGTCAGTTTAGCAGTGCGTGCGCGACAAAAAAGAAAAGATAGCGCGAAAGGGCTATCGTAAAGAAAATGACCGCGGGACTGGTGTTATTTGACATTGATGGAACGCTCTTGCGGCAAGCGGGGCCGCACCACAGGGAGGCGCTGATCGAAGCGGTGCGGCGCGCGTCGGGATTGCGCACGACGCTGGACGGGATTCCGGTTGCGGGAATGCTGGATCGCGATATCGCCACTTCGATGTTGCGGGCGGCAGGCGCCAGGGATGCGGCCATTCGGCGCGCGATGCCACAGATCGTGGAAGAGGCGCAGAAAATTTACATAGGGACGTGCCCGGATTTGCGGCGCAAGGTTTGTCCGGGCGTGCGAGGACTGCTCTACAAGCTGGCTCGGCGAGGCGTGGTCGCGGGGTTGGTGACGGGCAATCTGACGCGCATCGGGTGGATGAAGATGGAGCGGGCGGGGCTGCGACACTACTTTCGCTTTGGGGCATTTTCGGAACGGGCGCGCGACCGCGCCGGCCTCGCGCGGCTGGCGATTGCCGAGGCACGCCGCGAAGGGTGGATCGATCGCCACAGCCCGATCGCGCTGATCGGCGATCACCCGAATGATTTGCGCGCGGCTCGGGCCAACGGAATTCGCGCGATTTCGGTGGGTACGGGGCTTGCGGGCATGGACGAACTGGCGAAGCATCGGCCCGATGTTTTGGTGCCGGACATGCGGACGCTTACTGTTGAGGATCTGCTGGGGGTTGTGACAGATTAGCCAGCGAGCGGACGGCTTGCTCCAGGCGCCGGGTCCCTTCGGCCGGATCGCCTTCGGCCAGTGGCGCAAGTGGCGGTCCGACATTGATCCAGATTTTTCCCGAGCGGAACCAGCGCGATTGCTGCATCTTGATCTCCCCGACGCCGCCCAGGTAAACGGGCAGGGCGCTCACGCGCAGATCCTTCCACAGAATTCCGGAGCCGGCCTGGAATGCGTGGATGTTTCCATCGTGCGTGCGCCGGCCTTCGGGAAATACAAGCACACTGTAGCCACGATCCATCGCGCGGCCCGCGTGCGCGAAACTGGCGCGGAAGTTCGCGGCTTGCGGCAGCGGAAACACATTGAACAAGGCCGTCACCAGCCAGTACGCGAACGGCGCCAGGATATTGAGGAACGCGTTGCCCTGATTGCGCGCCTTACGCCAGTCGAGCAATAGCTCGCCGGCCATGGCCACGGCAACGCGGTGGCGAATGGCGCGAGGCAGAGCGAAGAGGATCAGCGGAACGTCGAAAAGCGTAACGTGATTGGCGACGATCAATAGCGGCGCGCGTGCTTCGATGTTAGCGTTGCACACGACACGCGGGGCGGCTAGCAGCCACACCAGCGGGCGCATGATGGCTTCCTGAAACGCGACGCGCAGGGCCTGGAAGGCTGGTGACCAGGGCCACGTGGGATACACGTGTTCCAGGTGAGCGACGATCGACGACGGCTTTCCGGCAGAGTCGATCGATCGAGCGTCCGTGGGTGCAACAGACCGGGCTTGCAAAAGTTGCTTGAGATCGCCCAGGGTTTTCGCTTTTTGGTATTCGATGTCGTCCAGCGCGACGCCGAAGCGCGTCTCAAGGGACGACTGCAATTCTACACGGCCCAGACTATCGAGTTGCAGATCCTCGGACAGTCGCGCGGAATCGGACATAGCAGGGACGTCCTTGCCCGTGATGTTCACGATCATCGCCGCGAGGGTCCCGGGGGCGGCCGATGAAACATCGCGGGACGAAGCGGTATTCAACTGCGCCGTATTCAACTCTGCGGCCACGACGCGACGAAGAACCTTTCCCGTCGAGCCGCGCGGCAGGTCGGGCTCCGGCCAAACGTCCCAACGACGGATTTGCTGATAGTCGGCAAGCTCGAGGTTGGCGCGGTGCACGGCATCGGCAGCGTCGCTCGAAGGGTGCATGACCAGCGCGGCCATCGGTTCACCGCCCTTGGGTCCCGCGAATTCGACGACGGCCGCAGCTTTGATCTCGGGCTGGCGCAGAAGCGCGGCTTCCAGATCCTCCGGGTAGATGTTGAGGCCGGAGGCGCTGACGATGACGTCTTTCTTTCGGCCGCGGAATCGTAGATTGCCGGACTCGTCGAGCGAGGCGACGTCGCCCGTAGCAAGCCAGGGCGATTCGCGCGGATGCAACCGGCCGCCTTCCCAGGTTGCCTGCGAAATCATCTCGCCGCTCACCAGGACTTCGCCATCGGGGCCGAGGCGCACGTCGCGTCCGGGAAGCACTTTGCCGACGTAGCCGCCCTGGTTGTGATGTGCGGAGTCCGCGCGCGGCGGGTGAAAAGGATGGGTGAGGCTGACGAGCGCCGTCGTCTCGGTCATGCCGTAGCCTTGCACGACGACAAAACCGAGCGACTTCCAAAAGCTCTCGAGCGAGTCGTTCAGAGTGGCTCCGCCGGAGACAACGGCCCAGAACTTCCAGCCGAGAGTGCGGTGCACGTCGCGAAAGGTCCACCAGCGGCGTAGGGCGGAGATCACGGGCGAGCGCGGCTTTCCGTCGTCCAGGCGCGCGGAGCGGCCCGCGAGATCCGGGAAACGCAGCTCGAAATCCGAGCGCAGAATTTCCAGTACGCGTGGCACGGCGGCGAGCACGGAAATGCGTTCGCGGTGGATGGTGCGGATCAAGTCGGCGGCAACATAGCGCGATTCAAAATGAGTTTCGGCGGCGAGCAGCGGCGGGATCCAGATGCCCATGAATTGGCCGAACACGTGACTGAGCGGCACGGTCACTAAGAAGCGCAAGGGATGGAAGGGTCGCTCCCACTTCAGGTATTTACCGATTTCGCGCTCGATGGGCGAGAAGCTGGCGAGGACGTTGTGATGCGTGTGGACCACGCCCTTTGGCTCGCCCGTAGTGCCGGAGGTGAAGACGATCTGCAAGATATCTTTTGCGGCAAGACCTTCTACGGGTGCGAGCAGTGGATGGCGAGGCAGCGAGTTCAGCAAGTCTTCGAACGCAATTGCGGGTGTTCCCACGATGGAGGCCAGCTTTTCGCGATCGCAGACGACGAGCTTCGGGGCGACTTCGCGTGTGATGTGTTCGGCGAAGGCGGCGGAGCCGGAAACGTCCAAAGGGACCACGACCACGCCGCGCAGCACGCATCCCCAAAAAGCGGCGAGCCATGGGCCCCCACTTTCGCCCCACAAGAGAACGCGATCGCCCTTTTGAAGGCCGCGCGCATGGAGCAGAGCGGCGAAGCGTCCGGCCCATTCCGCGAGCTGCGCGTAGGTGAGGCTATTTCGCCGGAGCCCCGTGCGGCTGACGACAGCTATTTGGGCGCCGTAGCCACGAAAATCTTCCACTAGCGAGGCGAGGTGCGCGCGGTTGCCGCGAGTGATAGGACGGGTGGACAAACGGTTCGCCGCTCCGTTCGAAGGGCTCGCCTAAAGGCGAGATCTGAGTTCAGAATAGTGGGTCCGAGTCCCTCGCTGCGGCGGACTGCTCGCGCGGTTGAGTTTACGGTTTTGATGTGATCTAGTTTATGTTGGTGTGGGCATCTTGCGCCCCTGTGCAGCGCCACACTGTGGACCTATGCGGAACTTTTGTATTGGCATCACTATTTTGTCGCTGTGCGTGCCTTTGGTTGCCGCCACGAACGACGCTCCGGAAAAGGAATGGACGGGCTTCTACACGCTGTCGCGCGACCGCGAACTGGGACCGCAGGGTCTGAAGAACGTCAATATGGATTTGGACAAAACGATCGTCGCGCACCTGCAGCCGTGGGCCAAGGCGAAGATGGACGCGACGAACGGGACCGCCGACGACACGGGGGCCGTATGCCTGCCGGACGGCATCTTTCGCAATCCTCCGTTCGCGGGACGCTTCCTGTGGCTGCCGGCAAAGGATCACATCACGATGGTGTTCCACGAGGTGAACACGGCAGGCGTGCGCCGCATTTATCTGAATCGCGAGCATCCGCGCAATCTGCTGCCGACATGGAACGGCGATTCGATCGGAAAGTGGGAGGGCGATGCGTTGGTCGTGGATACGGTCGGCTTCAACGACAAGTCATGGCTGATGTCCGGCATGGAGCCGCACACGGAAGAGACGCACATGATCGAGCGGATGCGCACGGTGAAAGACGGCGCGTATTTTGAAATCGTGACGGTGGTGGAGGATCGGCACGCGCTGACATCGGCGTATACGTACACGCGCTATTACAAGAAGCAGAAAGACGAGATCACGGAAAACATTTGCGGGGACGAGATTCAGATTTGGAAGGATTGGCGTAACAAAGCGCTCGAGCCTCAGTATGACCGCGCGCGGCAGGTGAGGTAGCGATGCGCGAGTTTTTGTGGATAGGAGTGGCGATGCTGGCCGCGTCGTTCGTGAGCGCGCAAAGCAAGGCTGCAGCCGCTCCGCCGGATTTGACGGGCATGTACGTGATCGTCTCCGGCAAAACGGTCTTGCCGGGCGGATTAAGGAATTCAGGCACGCCTTCCGACGTGCCGTTGCTTGCGGCGGCGAAGGCCCAGATGAAGAGCGTGGATCTAAAGACTGATCCCGCGAAGCATTGTCAGCCGGTGGGGCCTTTTCGCATGATGGCTCGCGAAGGGAATAAGATCGAGTTGATTCCGACGAGCACGGGCACGGTAGTGATGCTGTTCGAGGATTTATCGCGCGGCGTGATGCGGACCATTTATCTGAATCGCGGGCATCGGACGGATCTCGGGCCGCTGTGGATGGGCGATTCCATCGGCAAGTGGGAAGGCGGCACGCTGGTGGTTGACACAAATAGTTTCAACGACGAAACGTGGCTGAATGAGTTGGGGGCGAAGCACAGCGACGCGTTTCATTTGATCGAGCGGATTCGACCGATCATGGGCGGCAAGTATCTGGAGTACAAGGTAACGGCCGAAGATCCGAAGTCGATCGCGCAGCCGTATACGTACACGCGATTTTACGAGCGCACGGACAAAGAGATCCAGCAGGATAATTGTGTGGAAGAGGGCGAGGAACGGTAATTGAGTGTTACCAATCATCGTCGGCGGGCGTCGAGAAGAGTCACGACGCGGCACGCATGAGTGCGTGCGCCACAGATAGCTGCTATTCGTAAAATGCGGGAGCTTTCTTGAGTTTCTGATTTCCCACGTAGTCGTGCTGAATCCAGAGCTTTGCGCCGGTTTTCTGCAAGTACGCTTCGATTGCTTTACGCGAAGCCTTGGTCTGCTCGACGTCGAAATCGGTTTTGGGGAAGCGATTCAGTTTGCGTTCCTCGGGATAATGCCAAAGGTCGCCGCTGAGCAGCACAGGGCCCGTCTTTTTGAGCCTGACGAGCAGCACCTGATGATCGGGCGAATGCCCGGGCGCGGATTTCATGATCACGGAGCCGTCGCCGAAGACGTCGTACTCGTCGTCCTTGATGATGACGGTCTTGCTATTTTTTAGCGCGGAGAAATGCGCAGGAATCGTGCGATCTGAAGGCGGATCGGCAAACATGATGTCGCGTTCTTTTTGCCGCACCAGCCAGGTGGATGCGGCAAAGGCGTTTCCGTTGCCGACGTGGTCCCAGTGGAAATGCGAGAACGCGAGATAGGTTATGTCCTTGGGCGTGTATCCAGCGGCAGCGAGCTGCGGCAATAGCTTCTTGGTCGCCGTCGCGTACTGCAGTTTGCCCGGGCCGCCATCGGCGGGGAATTCGGAATCCGCGACGACGCCCGCATCCCACATCAGCGTCCCTTTGGGATGCGCAATGAGAAATGCCGAGCACGACATCAGGTGCGTGGCCAATTCTTCGCGCTTCAGGTTGTAACGATCCGTGTCGGGAATATCCAGCACGCCGCAATCGAAGACGTACAGGCGCGGTGATTTAATGGGCTTCGGTGGCTTCTGCGCGCTGGCGGGCGCGGCGAAGATCGCAAGCGGAAATAACAGGGCGAGAGCGGTGCGGCGGGATGGTTTCGGGTGAATCATGGCGAAATTCCTGGGACCGATGATATCGCAACGGCGCGATGACGACGATGCCACTCGGCGCTCCAGACGCAAAAAGGGCGCTCCCTTTCAGGAGCGCCCCGAATGAAACACGAAAGTGCGGTTATTGTCCCACTGCAGCGTTGAAGCAATACAGCAAGCCCGCGCCACCGGTGCGAACCAGGTTGTCCTGGCTGCAGCCCGCGCTGGGATGCGCAGCGTTCCACGACGTATTCGGTCCGCCGGTGCGATCGAAGTGGCCGAGCATTACTGTGCCCGTGCTGTCGCTGGTGTAGTTGTTGCAGGTGTGATCGGCGCCATCGGTGAAGGCGCGGCCGTCCGGCATGGAGCCGGTCAGAATATCGTGCTGGTTCGGCATATCGCCAAAGCCTTTCAGCGTATTGCCTTTTTCGTCAAGCACGGTCGCCTTGGACACGGCATTGCCGACACGAGCCTGGTCCAGCGTGTCTCCGTGCAGATCGGCCACATCCTTCGCGATCCGCTGCCCCTTGGCGTTGTACCACGGCCCGTTGCCGATGCGGTCGCGCGCGTTGACGGCGTTGGGACCCTGCGTGCTCAGGTAGGCGTGCCACGTTCCAGCGGCGTTCACGGATTGAGCCTTCATCTGGCAGTATTGATCGGCGCCCGCGAGGCCGCCATAGTTGGCGCCGTCGCCCTTCGACGTGTCCGTCACGAAAAACGACATGGGCGGCGGTGGGCCTTTCTTATCGCCTCCCTGAGCCATGACCAGCGGCGCGCTGAGCGCGAGCAGCGCGGCGGCTCCGAAAAAGATTTTGGCAAATTTCATTGTTGTGTCTCCTTGAACTGAGTGACCTTGATGAGTCGTAGGCCATAGCGTATCACAACGTCGTGTCATTTCCATGCGGCCGCCGCTCGCGTGCGCTCTTGCGGTATCTTCAATAGTTGCCATGGCCGACCCTAATACTATTCATCCCGTCATCGATTTTCACGCGCATGTGCTGCACCCGGAAGTGTTCCGGCAGACCGTCAAATACAGCGTCTCGACGAACTTTGGTGCGAATCCTATGCCACTGCCGGACCAGAACTCGCCGGCGTGGCGGCTGTTCGGCGGGATGCTGGACCCGGAGATCCAGATGCGCGACATGGATGCCAAGGGCATCGACATCGGCGTGCTTTCAACGGCAACCGTTGTGCAGAGTACGTGGTGGGCGGAGCCACAGCTCGCCGCCGAGCTGGACCGGCGGGCGAACGAGGGCATCGCGCAATGGGTGGAGCGGTTCCCGAAGCGCTTTATGGGGTCGTTCACAATTCCACTTCAGGATGTGGATATCGCGCTTAAAGAGATGGATTACGCCGTATCGAAGCTAAAGATGAAGGTGGCGAACGTTTCATCGAATATCGGCGGCGTGTATCTGGGAGATCCGAAGATGCGGCCGTTTTGGGAAGCCGCGCGCGCGTTGGGCGTGACGGTGCTGATTCATCCTCACGGCGTGACCGATCCGAAGTTCCAAAAATTCGCGTTGTGGAATGGCGTGGGCCAGCCGATTGAGGAAACGCTGGTGATGGCCTCGCTGATCTACGAGGGAATCTTCGAGAGCTTCCCCGACGTAAAGGTGGTGATCGTGCATGGGGGCGGCTACCTCCCGCATTACATGGGCCGCCTGGATCGGAACGCGAAGGCGCATCCCGTCAGCATGACGAACATTAAGCGCGTGCCGAGCGAATACGCGCGCTGTTTCTATTACGACAGCTGCGTGTACGCACCGAGTGTGCTGGAGGCGCTGATCGCGATCGTGTCGGGCGCCGATCGGGTCGTGTTCGGCACGGATTTTCCGTTCGGCGAGCAGGACCCGGTGGGGAATATCCGCAAAGACCAACGGTCTTTACGGGGACGACTTCGCGGGTATCGTCAGCCGCACGCCGGCGGGGATTCTGGGAATCGCGATAGCGGACGTTCCTATCAAAACGATGGAGGCGCGGCTAGCCTTTTTTAGGCCAGAGGACGCCCTGCTCCTTTTTCGTCACGGGAGCCATGCCCTTGTACACAAACTTCTGCACGCGCTGGCCGTGATAGGTCTCCGTCGTGTAGATGTTGCCCTTGGAATCCGTCGTAATGCTGTGGACGGCATAGAATTCACCGGGTTGGCGGCCACCATCGCCGAAGCTGGTGAGGACTTCCATGGTGTCGCGCTCGATGATGTGAATCTTTTCGTTCGCGCCGTCAGCCAGGTAGATGTATTTCTGCTGCGGGTCCTTCGAGAAGGCGATGTCCCAAACCGATCCGTCGCCGCGCGTGTTCTTTTCGATGAACACTTCCTTGACGAACGTGCCATCCGGTTTGAATACCTGAATGCGATCGTTCGAGCGGTCGCACACGTAGAGCAGGCCGTCATTGGACAACTCGGCGCAGTGTACGGGATTGCGGAACTGCTGCGCGGGGGGATCGTCCGCTTTGTAAGGACCGAGATCCTTGTCATCGGGCTTGTGGCCGTAGGCTCCCCAATGGCGCTTGTATTTCCCCGTCTCAGCGTCAAACACGATCACGCGATGATTGCCGTAGCCGTCGGCGACGTAGAGTTCGTTGGTCTTCGGATCGATGGTAAGCTTCGCGGGTCCTTTCAGATTGGCGAGGTCGTTGCTGCCTTTGCTCTGATCCGGCTTGCCGATCTGCATGAGGAACTTGCCGTCCTGGGTGAACTTTAGAATTTCGTTGTCTTTAAACCGCGGGGCCACGCTGGACGCCTCCGCGGTGATGCCGGTCTCGGCCTTTACGGGTGTCGGCTGCGGGCCGCGGCCGTTACCGCCGATCCACACGTTGCCCTTGTAGTCGACGGTAATGCCGTGGTTCGAATCCGGCCAATCGTAGCCTTGGCCGGGACCGCCCCATGACTTGACGAGATTGCCTTCCTGGTCGAAGGCAAGGATCGGCGGCGCGGGCGTGCAGCATTCGGCCGCCGGTGAGGCCTTCCCGCTTTTATCCTTGGCGATCTGGTAAACCTCTTTCGGCTCCAGCGAGCCCTGGCGATGGATGATCCAGACGTTTTCATTGGCATCGACCGAAACGCCGATGGTCATGCCGATCACCCAGTGATTCGGGCAGGGGCTTGGGCCACATGGGATCCACTTCAAAGCGCGGGGCCATCACAGTGGCGGCGCTCACGGTGGAGTGACGATCCAGAATCATGGAGCCTGCGCCGAGAATCACCAGCGCAGCCACGAACCCGGTGGCGATGCGTACGTTTCTGGTCATGATTGCCTTTCCTTCCCGTTATCGCGACGGTGCTAACCTACTTTACGTACTTGATCAATGGGGCGATAACCGTGGAAGCATTATACAAGACCCCGACGATGCGGATACGTGCCGCGCTCGCGATGCTGGCGTGCCTCCTTGGGACCGTTCCAGTCAACGCCCACGACATTCCGAACGACGTCGCCATCCAGGCGTTTTTTAAACCTTCGGGTCAGCATGCGGAACTGTTGATGCGCGTGCCGTTGAAGGCCATGCGCGATGTGGTGTTCCCTGAAAAAGGCCCGGGCTATCTGGACATTGGAAAATCCGAAGCGCTGCTGGGGGGCGCGGCTCAGTTATGGCTTTCGGACTTCATTGATGTTTACGAAGGCGAAACGGAAGCTGCCGAAGCCGACCGTGGCCGCGACGCGGATCTCGCTGGAATCCGATCGTTCGTTCGCGGATTTCGACCAGGCGCGCGCGCATGTGACCGGGCCCGCGTTACCCGAGGACACCAACGTCGTGTGGGACCAGACGTATCTCGACGTGCTGTTCGAATATCCCATTCACTCCGATCGCGCGCTGTTTTCGATTCATCCGCGCCTGGAGAACCTGGGCTTGCGCGTGATCACGGCGCTGCGTTTTGTGCCGCCTTCGGGCACCATCCGCGCGTTCGAATTCGACGGGAATCCGGGGCTGGTTAGGCTGGACCCGCGCTGGTACCAGGCCGCGGCGCGATTCGTGGAATCCGGCTTCTTCCACATTCTGGACGGCACGGATCATCTGCTGTTCCTGTTCTGCCTGGTGATCCCTTTCCGGAAATTGCGGGCACTGATTCCGATCGTGACCTCCTTCACGGTGGCGCACTCGATTACGCTGATCGCGTCGGCCTATGATTTGGCGCCGGACGCGCTCTGGTTTCCGCCGCTGATCGAGACGCTGATCGCGATGTCGATCGTCTACATGGCGCTCGAAAACATTGTCGGCACCAGTAATGTTCACCGGCGCTGGATCATCACGTTCGGCTTCGGATTGGTGCATGGCTTCGGATTCTCCTTCGCGCTGCGGCAGACGCTGCAGTTCGCGGGCAGCCACATGCTCACGTCGCTGCTGTCTTTCAATGTCGGCGTGGAACTGGGACAACTGCTGGTGCTGATGATCCTGATTCCCGTGCTCGACGGGCTGTTCCGCTTTGTGGTGGCGGAGCGCATGGGGACGATCATCCTTTCGGCGATCGTCGCGCACACGGCCTGGCACTGGATGATCGATCGCGGCGCCGTTCTTCAAAGATTCCCGCTACCGAAGTTCGACTTCAATGCGACATCGGTGGCGAGCCTGATGCGGTGGGCAATGATCGCGGTGTTCGTCGCGGGAGTTCTGTGGTTTTTATCCACGTTGTCGCGCAAAGAGGCCGGTAGCGGCGAAGGTGCGAAGTTACCGCAAGCAGGCGAGTAGCCGGGCGAAGGCTCGACCTAGACGTTGGGCGAAGATTCCTTTTTGCGTTTGCGGATCAGACGCTTTCGCCACCGGCGTGCGATGGTGGGCGGCTCGAAGGCTTGCGCGATGAGCTCGCCCTGCTCCTGCAAATGCCGCTTCACCGAGCCGGGAGCCGTGCTGGCGCTTTCGGGGCGGCCCGCGTAACCGAGCACGCGCGCCTGATTCGCGAGAATCCGCTGCAAGCGAGTGCGCATGAAGATCCACGCGCCCATGTTGCGAGGTTCCTCCTGCGCCCAAACGATGCCGCTTGCGCTGGTGTAGCGCGCCAGCACCTCGCGAATCTCGACCTCGGGGAAAGGGTAGAACTGTTCGATGCGCACGATGGCAGTCGAAGCAGCCGTAGCGTCCGTCGCTTTGCGTGCGTCGCGCGCGGCGAGCAACTCGTAGTAGACCTTGCCCGAGCAGAGCAGGATTTTCCGAACGGAAGCGGGATCGGTCACGGTGGGATCGGGCAGCACAGGATGAAACACGCCGTTGGTCAGTTCGGCGGCTGTCGAGATAACCTTCGGATGACGTAGAAGGCTTTTGGGTGTCATCACGATTAACGGCTTGCGCAAGCCGCGGCGATCTGCGCCGCCGCGCATTTGGCGCCGCAACAAATGGAAATATTGGGCCGGCGTGCTGGGATAGGTTACCTGCACGTTGCCTTCACCGGATACTTGCAGGAATCGTTCCAGGCGCGCGCTGGAATGCTCGGGACCACCGCCTTCCTGCCCGTGGGGCAGAAGAAGCACCAGGCCGCTCGGTTGATTCCATTTCGATTCGGCGCTGAAGAGAAATTGATCGATGATAATTTGCGCGCCGTTGACGAAGTCGCCATACTGCGCTTCCCACATGACCAAGCTAAGTTGATCGGCGAGGCTGTAGCCGAACTCGAAGCCCATCACGCCGTATTCGCTCAGAGGGCTGTTGTAAACGTCGAAGCGCGCCTGCGTGGGCGCGAGGTGCTGCAAGGGCGAGTAGACGCGATCGTTTTCGTAGTCGTGATATTCAGCATGACGATGGCTGAACGTGGCGCGTCCGGAGTCCTGGCCGCTCAGGCGCACGGGTGTGCCTTCGAGCACCAGGCTGCCGAAGGCCAGCGTCTCGGCCATCGCCCAATCGATGGAATTTTCCGTGAGCGCCGCGGCCCGCTTCTCGATCAATCGCGCGAGCTTGGGATGCAGGTGGAAATCCACGGGAAACGCCGTGACCCCGCGGGCCACGCGATCGAGCATGTCACGCGTGACGCCCGTCGGCGGCAGATCCTGCGGGATGAGGGCCGGCGGCATGGGGTCGAGTTCGCGCAGCTCCCACTGTTCCTTGCTTTTGTGCGTCTGATCGTAGATTTCGTACAGGCGCTTCTTTTGCGCGGCGGCCCAGCCGTCTACTTGCTCCGGCGTCACCACGCTCTGCCCGATTAAACGGGCGCTATAGGCAACTGAAACCGGCTTGCGATCGCGCAGCTTGCGATACAACACCGGCTGCGTGTAACTGGCGTCGTCGCCTTCGTTGTGCCCATGCTTGCGCCAGCAGAGAATATCCACCACCACGTCGCGATGGAAACGCTGACGGAAATCGAAGGCCAGTTGCATGGCGCGCAGACAGGCGTCCGGATCGTCGCCATTCACGTGCATTACAGGGGCGTGCACCATCAGGGCGACGTCGGTGCAATAGATGGTCGATCGCGATGAAGCGGGATTCGTCGTAAAGCCGATTTGGTTATTGATGACGACGTGGATTGTGCCGCCGGTATTGTAGCCATCGAGCTGCGATAAATTAAACGTCTCCGCTACGACGCCCTGGCCGGCCATCGCGGCGTCGCCGTGAACGAGAACCGGAATGACGCGCGCGCGGGCGGTGTCGCCCAGTCGATCCTGTTTCGGCCGCACGATACCTTCCACCACCGGATTCACGGCTTCCAGGTGGCTGGGGTTCGGCGAAACAAACACCGTGATTTCCTTGCCGCTCGCTGTTTTACGGCGAACGCTTTCGCCCAGGTGATACTTCACGTCACCGGAGCCTTCGAAGTCTTCTTCGATCTCGCCTTCGAATTCGGAAAAGATCTGCGCGATGCCCTTGCCCATCACGTTCGCGAGCAGCGTCAAGCGGCCGCGATGCGCCATGCCGATGACGCACTCCTCGACGCCGGTGGACGCGGCGCGATCCAGCAATTCTTCCATCGCGGCGATGAACACTTCGCCGCCTTCAATCGAAAAGCGCTTGTGTCCCTTGAAACGATTTTCGAGGAACGTTTCGAAACCTTCGGCCTCCACCAGACTGCGGAGAGCGCGCATCCGCGCGCCGGGTTCCAAGGGCCATTCGAGGCGCGTCGCTTCCACGCGCTGCTCGAACCAGGCCCGCTCCTGGGGATCCTCGACATGCTCGTATTCGATGCCGATGCTTCCGGCATAGGTGCCGCGCAATTGTTCGATCAGTTCGCGCAGGGGCAGCACGCCGAACGTGCCGCAATGGAAGCTGCGATCCAAATCCCAAATCGTGAGGCCGTGGCCGGTAGGATCGAGATCGGGATGCGGGGGCCGTGGCTCGCCCAGGGGATCGATGTTCGCCACCAGATGCCCGCGCTGGCGCCAAGCCTGAATCAGCCGCGCGACCGCGCCCTGCTTCAGGGGATCGGTGTTCACGACCGGCGCCGAAGCCTGATCCACTTCCCAGCGGACGGGCGTGGCGGCGATGCCGAGCTCGCGATAGATGCCCTCGTAGAATTCGCTATCGCCTTCGAGCAGCGCCTGCAGGCGTGCTAGAAACGCTCCCGATTCCGCACCCTGAATGACGCGATGATCGTACGTGCAGGTCACCGTCATGACCTTGCTTAGGCCCATGGATGCGCGGGTGTCGTCCGGCACACCGCGATACTCCGGCGGATAATCAATGGCGCCGGTGGCAATGATAGCGCCTTGCCCGGGCATAAGGCGTGGGATGGAGCCCGCGGTTCCCACAGTGCCGGGATTGGTGATCGATACAGTGGTGCCTTCGAAATCCGCGACCGTAAGCTTGTTTTCGCGGGCGCGCGAAACTACATCGTCGAAAGCTGCGGCGAATTGTGCGAAGCTCAACGTGTCGCTCTTTTTGATGGAGGGGACTTTGAGCGATCGCGAGCCATCCTTGCCCGCCACGTCAACCGCAACACCGAGGTTCACATGGCCGCGGCGGATGCGGAACGCCTCCGAGCCTTCGCCGGTATAGGCTTCGTTGATCGCCGGTACCGTCTCCACGGCGCGGACAATGGCCCAGGCAATCAGGTGCGTGAACGAAATTTTGGTCTCTCGGCGTTGGGCGCGGTATTCGTTGATCGCGCGCCGATTTTCCTCCATTACCTTCACGGGCATGGTGCGCTGGCTGGTGGCGACCGGAACGGTGAGGCTCGCCGTCATGTTTTCGGCAATGCGCAGTGCGGGTCCGCGCAAGGGCTGCAGCTGATCGCCTTCGCCGAGCGCGATGGCAGGAGCTGCCGCCGCCGGACGCGGCGCCGTGAGAGCCCGGGGCTCCGTCGCCATGCGAACGGTCACGGACGGGCGAATGGGCTCGTCGGCGACAGGCGGTTGCGGTGCGTCGTGCTGGGGTTCGGAGACATGGGAATGCCCCTCGAAGACGGTCTTCCATGAAGGATCGACATCGCTCTTATCGTGTTGATATTGCGAATACAGCTCTTCTTCGAGCCATGAATTGATACTGGGAGCAGGAGACTCAGGCATGAACTTTCACTCCTATGATACCGAACGAGTACACGCGACGACGAGTGCGAATCGCGCGCGCGAGGCGCAAAATGTACCTTAGGAGCAGCAGGCAAAAGCCCGAATACGATCAGCATTCAGTATGACTAAGGTTTTGATCTTCTCCGACATCCATAACGACTTGCGTGCGTTGGAACGGCTGATGGCGACGGAGGCCGACGCTTATTTCTGCGCTGGTGATTTGGTGAATTGGGGACGGGGGATGGAAAAGATGGGGCCGGCGCTAGAACCAAGGGCGGGACGCCTGTACATGCTGCCGGGTAATCACGAATCCGAGCGCGACATCGCCGAGTTCTGTGCGCGCTATGGCTTCGTGAACTTTCACGGAGGGACGGCAGAGATCGGCGGCCTGCGCTTCGCCGGATTGGGATATTCCACGCCCACGCCGTTCGACACGCCGGGCGAATACACGGAGCTCGAAATGGCGGCTCGGCTGAAGGCCTTTGCCGACTATAAGCCTCAAGTACTGATCTGCCATGCACCACCGGCCGACACAGCGCTGGACCAGATCAAAGAAGGGCTACACGCGGGCAGCAGGGCCGTACGCGATTTCATCGAGAAGTATCAGCCGGCGCATTTCCTTTGCGGGCATATTCATGAGGCCGAAGGTGTGGTGATCCAGATGGGGGCGACGCGGGCGATGAACGTCGGGAAAAAGGGCTTTCTGCTGGAGTTTTGACTCGCCTGCCCTAGGCGTGTCGCGCAGCCGATCGCGATGGGCGCAAAATGACTACGGCAGTTTTTCGGTTCCAGGAAGCTCTCCGGCAGCTTGTTCACCAACCGACACGCGCGGTCAGAACGTGGCATTCGGAAACATCGGAAGCGCGCTTTTCACTCCCCGGCGTCGACCTTCGACGATACCGGATCATCGCTCCGAGGCGCATCCGCGTGTTTCCGATAGAAGCTTGGCTCGTGATACGGCCTTTCGCTCTACGGCGATGATCGCCCGCCTTGCAGCGCGCTCCCACCAAGCCGCGTCGACGTTCCTGGCCTATATCCTTGAACCCGTCCTGGTGCCTCGCGGGACTCGTTCGGCTTAACATCCAGTCGCCTCACCGCGCCTTGCGGCCGGTAAAACTTCCTCGCTGCGCGTCGCCCGTTGTCCCGCCCAACTCCAGAACGCTCCGGTTTGCATCCGTGCCGCCACTCCCCTCCAGGATCTTGCGATCCTTCGGGATCCCTGCACCCGGCTCGGCCCCAATCGGAGAAACCTACCAACCTGAGCTACCCGACTTTGCCGTTACTCCCCGCCGCGGCTGCGATAACGTGTTAGCGCCACGCGACGGATCTGCATTCCGGCTTCGCTGTTTCCCACTTGGCTCGCTGTCCTTCAAGCCTCCTGGAACCATCCTCATGATCGTACCGGTGGGAATTTGCGTCAAGCAAAAACGTCTTCTTTGCATGATTAATATCACGTTTAAAAACAACAGCTTACAAATACTCAGCTGTGGAAATCCTGTGCGGCAATACTGAATAAAACAGAATTGCAACCGTATGTTCACATGGTCACAGGCGATCTGTTAACGGCGTGAGGCGGGTTCCCAGTGGAGAATCATTCCCGTATCGGTAGCGGCCCACCAGTCGCCGCTGTCGGTACCGGCGAGCATCACGGACCGAGCGATGGCACGATAGTCCACTTTCATTTCGGTCCAGTGGCGAAGGTCATCACTGCGCAGGATGCGAACTTTTCCCGGAACCGGCGCCGAAGCCAGCCTGCCGGAGGGCTCGACGGCGGCGAGCAGGCCGCGGCCTTGAGCATCGACCAGTACGTCGGAAACGCGGCGATCCTTTTCCTTAAATACGCTATCGCTCTTCCCGGTAGTTAGATCAAAGCGATACACTTCCGAAGGCCAAGCGAAGGAATCCGCGTAAGCGAACACACCGAGCCCGAACGCGCCTCCCAGGCTAAACCGCGCGAGCGAACCGAGAAGCGGCGCGGTGGACGATTGCCAGTGCGTTCCCCCGTCGCGGGTTTCGAGCTCCAGCGTCAGCGTCGGCACCTGGCGGCGCTGCAAAGCGCGCTCCGGGTTCACCCAATCCGGCTCTTCATCGGCATCTTTGCGCGCGGGCGAATAGCCGCCGACGATCATTCCGCGTCCATCGTGCGTGAACGCGATTTCAGAGTAAATGCTGAACTCAGGATTCGACGAAGGCTTGGCGGCTTCTTCCAGCGGCTTCCAGGTGCGGCCTCCGTCAAACGTTTCATAGACGGATTTGCGCAGGCCGACAGCGAAGCCATGGTTGGGATCGAGAAACGCCACGCGCAGAACGACGCCCTGCTCGCCGAGCTTCTTTCGCGGCTTGATCTGGTTCGAGATGCGCTTCCAACTGCGACCGGCTTCCGCCGTGTACCAGATGCCATCGCGCGTCACCAGCCATCCGTTCGATTCGTCCAGGAAGAACACGGATCGGGGTGCGTCCCCCAGGGGAACCACGCTCCAATGCACGCCGCCATCGCTGGTGACGATGGATGAGGGCTTCGGTTTGCGCCCGCCACGCCGATCGATCAGTTCGCCCACGGCGACACCTCGCGTTGAAGAAGGAAACGCGAGGCCGGCGATCCTGAAATCCGCCGAAAGATCGTCAAAGAAATATTGCAGCTTCCATTGGCGAGGAGCATTTTGCGTAGAAAGACTTTGCGCGGTAAGACTCTGCGCGGACAGACGATGCACCGCGGCGATGGCGAGCAGAGCAGCGAGCAGAGCAGCGAGCAGGAACGTTAAGGTGGGCCGCGACCGCATGCCCACCGCTAATCCCGGCGGACGGGCGCCATCACCAAATCGAGCAGATCGGCGCGCGCGAGCGTCGCCGAATCCACTGTGGCGAGCGCCGTGAGCGACCCGGCCATCTCTCCGATCGTAGTGAGCAGTTCCATTTCGCCGCCGGTGTGCGAGTGCGGCTCTCGATGCTGCACGTTGATGACGCCGGCCACGTGGTTGCGAATGATGATGGGCGCCGAGAGAAAAGCGTCGTACGTATCTTCCGGAAGATCGGTGAAAAGCTTGAACCGGGGATCGGTGTAGGCTTCGCGCGAGATCGAAAGCAGGCGTCGCTCGCGCGCTACCCAGCCGGTGAGACCCTCGCCGAGCCTCAGGCGCACGTTGCCGATCGTCTCGGGACGCGGATTGTTCGAAGCACACAGCACCAGTTCCTGGCTTTGCAGCAGGTAGAGCAGGCAGGAGTCTGAGTTGGTGAATTCGACGACCAGGGAAACTATGCGCTGAAGGGCGTCGTTGAGGCTCATCTCGCGGACCATGAAGCGGCTGATTTTCTGTAGCAGGCGGAGTTGTTTTTCCGTATCCGCGAGCTGGGCTTCCAGTTCTCTTGTACGTGACACCGGCTTTATTATGCCAGATCGGGCGGCGGCGGCAAGTAGTCCGGGCCGAATCTTTCGGCCATGGGGGTACTTCGCTAACGGCTCAGAAATTACGGCCGAAATCCATTTCCAGAGCTTGTCTCGTATACCATTTAGAAGGCGTATACATTTAGGAAAAGATGCGGTTGTAGGAAAAGATGCGTTTGCTCAAACTGGTGCCGGCCGCGTTCTTCTATGCGCTCTTGCAGATCGCGCTGCGCGGGGACCACGACGCCGATCTGATTCGGCGCCTGAAAGCCCACGAGCCGAAGGCCATGGCGGATCTTTACAAACGCTGCGGGCGCCTGGCCTATTCGGTGATCCTGCGGATCGTTAGAAACGCGGGCGTGGCGGAGGATCTTACGCAGGAGACCTTTCTGCGCGTCTGGAATCGGGTGGGGTCGTTCGACGCCGAACGCGGCGCGCTCATTCCCTGGGTGCTGACCGTGGCCCGCAATCGCGCGATCGATCATGTACGCTCGCAGGACGGGCGGCTGGAGGCGAGCGCCGTCGATCTGGATCGCCTGGATCGTCCGGGCCTGTTCGTAGATCTGGCCGCGAGCGCGTTGAGTATCGACCGCGCGCGGCGCGTGAAGGTCGCGCTCGAAAAGCTGAACGCGAATCAACGGGCGGTAATCGAGCTGGCGTACTACGAAGGAATGTCGCACACGGAGATGGCGGAACGGTTGAAGCAACCGCTGGGAACCGTGAAAACGTGGACGCGAACGGCATTGCAGATTCTACGGTCTGAGCTGAGCGAGGCGGCAATCGCATGAACTGCGAAGAGTTGAAGGACCTCTACGAGCTCTACGCGCTGGGCGTCTTGGACGCGGAGGAGAAGGCCGAGATCGACGAACACCTTGCGCGCGGATGCGCCAACTGCAAGCGCGGCCTGGCCGATGCGCTGGCGCTGAACGCGGTGCTGATGAGCATCGGACCGGTGGAGGCTCCCCGCAAGAAATTGCGCCATCGGCTACTGGCATCGATCGGCTATGAGCGGCCGGGATGGTTCTGGCCGGGGGCGTTGATCGCCGCCTTGATGCTGGCACTAGCCATTTGGCTCGGCACGCAGGAGCGCGAACGAAGCAACCAGTTGGCGGAAGCGCGTGAACAGCTGATGCAGGTGACGGGCGAACGGGACAATCTGAATCAAGCTGTGCGATTCCTCTCCGATCCGGAAACGCGGCCGGCCAGCTTCGGGCGGGGACAACAGGCGCCGCCACGGGGCTATGTGTTTCTGCATCCGCAACTGGGCGTGATGCTGATCGCGTCCAATTTGCCCGCGGCCGGCGCGGGTAAAACGTATGAGATGTGGGTGCTCCCGAAAATCGGTTCGCCCAGGCCCGCGGGATTGTTCCAGTCCGATGGGATGCGCGGGATGCACATCCTGAGCGGTCCGATCGACCTGGATGCGTTAAACGCGGTCGCGGTCACAGTGGAGCCTTTGGCGGGATCGGCCGCGCCGACAACTACGCCGATCATCGTGGCACCAGCGGGGACGTAGGCTCGTCGCGCCTACAGCCAGCTACAACAATCGCGAAGCCGCGACCGAGCTATGCGTAATCTGTGCGACTGTGGGCGTGCCGCACTGGCGCATCGTAAGGTTCAGTTCGGCGCGTAGGATATCAATCACGCGCTCGACGCCATCCTGGCCAAATGCCGTCAGGCCCCACACATAAGGACGCCCGATGCCGACCGCGCGAGCGCCCATCGCCAGCGCCTTAAAGGCATCGCTGCCGCGACGGATGCCGCCATCGACCAGAATCGGAATGCGGTTGCCCGTGGATTCGATCACCTCCGGCAGAGTCTCGATAGTGGGCCTAAGAGTTTCGGTTGCCCGACCGCCGTGGTTTGAGACGATGAGCGCGTCCACGCCGCGATCGAGCGCCATCTTCGCGTCCTCGCCGGTTTCGACGCCCTTGAGCAGTAGCTTCATTTTCGTCGTCTTGCGGAGTCTGTCGAACCAATCCCAATTGGCGACCAGCGGATTGATGCCGGGTGCGCTCAAGCCGCTCAACATCGCAGCCTTGCGTCCCCCATTGGCCGTCGTATGGCAGCTCATGCAATCGCGCGTGTCGGTGCGGCGGAAGCGCTCGGCCCATTCGAGATTGCGGCCTGCCAGATTATCGATGGTCCAGGCGAGCGCGGGACATCCCGCGTCCTCCACCCGCTTGACCAGCTTTTCGGCGTCTTCCCACTTGGTAGGCATATAGAGCTGATACCAGGGAGCCGACCCGCCGCGCGCTTTGACAACATCCTCCAACGAATAAGATGTCTGTGTGGAAAGAACCTGCATGCTGTTCTTGGCCACGGCTGCGCGTCCGCTGGCAAGCTCGCCATCTTTGTGGAACATGCGGTGGCCGCCCACGGGACACAGGAAAATCGGGCTATCGTACTTCACGCCGAACAGCTCGATGCCGTAATTGATTTTCGAGACGTCGACGAGGCGGCGGGGACGGAGCTCGATATGGCTGTATGCGTTGTGATTGAGATCGCGCGTGGCGTTGTCGTCCACACCGGAGGCCATGTAGCCCCAATGCGCGGGCGGCAGGATCTCGCGCGCCAGATCCTGGAAGTCCATCACTTCGAGGACTTCCTTCGCGGTCTTGAAGGCGAGCTTCGGATCGCCGGGAGGTGTGCCCTGTGCGAAGCCGGTTCCCTCGAAGGCTTTCGCAAAGAGCGGGCTCGCCGCGACAAACTTCAGAAAATCACGCCGGTGACGGCGGACTAGGTTCGGATCGATGGGCTTGTCAGCTTGACGCGGCATGGCGTTCTCCCTTTCCTTGGTGAGGCTTCCTTAAAAGAGTAAACCCGGCCGGGCGAAAACGCCATGCCGGGTTTTGGAAACCGATACCTGGTCGCGTATGCTAGGGACGCGCGGGCTTTAAATCCACGACGGCCATGGTTGGTCCCGGAGGGCCGACCGGCAACAGGCTGGGGCCGGAACGTTTGGCAATTCTCTTCGGTTCCACCTTGTTGTCGAAGACCAGCCCGATGAAACAATTGCTCATCTCTTCCCAATTCTGCAAGCCCCACACGACTTCTTTCTTGGGATCGGGATTCCACGGATTGTTCGGCGAATTATCGAAGTGCGAAATGCCGATCAGGCGCGTGCCCTTGGGCAGCGAAACGGGCTCTGCGAATTCGAAGCCCAGCTGCCAGTTGAAATCCCACTTGGCCTTGAGCAGTGTCTGCATCTCGCCGGTGGGATAAATCGCGCGCAGTTCGTAATCCTTGCCGCGCACGTGCATATGCGGCTGAGCATACACAAGCTTCATGTCGACCTGGGTGGTAAACTCGCCTACAACTTCCTGGTTGGGATCGCCAGCCGCGATCTTGAGATTGCTTGCGGTGGGTCCGTAGGAAGTGTAGTAACGCGTCTTGTGTTCGCCCTTGGCAAACGTGATACCAACGCGGGTACGATCGGTGGCGGGTTTGCCCATGGTGGTGTAGTGGACTTCAAAAACCAGATCGGAGCCCTTGGGAATAAATTTGGCGGAATCACCGATGACGAAATTCTGCGCGGCGACGCCGGGATTGAACTTGCCGATGATGTCCGTGTTGTCGGTATTCTGTTTGCCCATCTCCGTCATCGGGTAGGCCACCCCATATTCGGCGTTGGCCATCCACTTCGAGCCGGGGGGCAGCGCCCAGACTTCGCCGTGGTGCACCACTTGCCGGTTGCCTGGAACCATTTCCGCGGCGCTCACCCACACGTCCTCGGGGAAGTTGCCCTTCACCTTCATATATTGGTACTCGACGGCGCCTGTCGCGGGGATCTGGACGTCCTTCGGCATTTCGACGATCATGTCCGGCTTGATATTCCATCCGTCCACGAACTGGCGCGGCGGCGGCGCGTCTTTCGCATCACCTTGAACGGCTCCGCCGTCGGCCCAGGCCACGATGGCCTGCACTTCCGCTTGCGTGAGAGTGCGATCATTCGCCAATGGCAGCGAGCCTTCCTCAGCGAACCACGGCGGCATTTTCTTCGAAAGCACGGCGGCTTTCATGGCTTTGGCCCAGGGGCGCGCGGCTTCGTAGCTCATGAAAGACATCGGCGCAATCTCGCCGGGACGATGGCACTCCTGACAGCGCTTCTGCAGAACCGGCAGAACGTCCTTATTAAAGGTGACCGGGGCGTTGGCAGCAGCACATAGACCTGCTGCGGCGGCCAACGAAATCGCAAGAGAAACAAAGTGCTTCATCATCATTCTTCAAGCCTCAACCTGGCGGCGTTCGCGGGGACCTAAAATCGAACCGTGCGCAATTCACGCACAACTTCATTATTTTTAACAGCTTGCATAGCTGGTGTCAAGGCTGTAGCCGGGCGACGCCCGCGCGCCGACGGGACTGCTCGAAGACGTCCCGGCCCGCTGCATCGTACACTGAAAAGAAGTCAGCAAAACCGCACGCAGCCGCCTTGACGCGTTCTCTCAGACGCCGCGGTCTGTGACAGCGACTGTCACAATGGTTTCGCGCGATCGATGCGCAGGAACGAACGCCCCGTCAGCGCGTCACTGAAGAATATATCGTTTCTGAACAATTCTATGAAAAAAGTCCTCGCGCTTAACCGCAGTGAAATCGCCATTCGCATTATGCGGGCGGCTACAGAGCTCGGCCTCACCACGGTCGGAATTTATTCGAAGGAAGATCGCCTCAGCCTGCATCGATTTAAGGCGGACGAGGCGTACGAGATCGGCGCGAATAAAGGTCCGGTGGAAGCCTATCTGGACGTGGCAGGAATCGTCGCGCTGGCCAAGGAAAAGGGCGTCGACGCGATTCATCCCGGCTACGGATTTCTTTCCGAGAATCCGGCGTTGCCGCGCGCGTGCGAGGAGGCGGGCATTACGTTCGTCGGTCCAAGCGCGGAATTATTGGATCTGCTGGGCGACAAAACCGCCGCGCGCAAACTCGCCGAATCCGCGGGCGTGCCGATCATTCCAGGCACCGCGACACACGTGGAAGGCCGCGCCGAAGTGGAGAAAGCCGCGAAGGAGATCGGCTTCCCGCTGATCCTGAAAGCGGCATTCGGCGGCGGCGGCCGCGGTATGCGTGTGGTGGAGAATCCCGCGGACCTGGTCCCCAAGTACGAAGAAGCCAGCCGCGAGGCTGCGGCGGCGTTCGGCAACGGTGCGATGTTCCTGGAACGGTTCATTCGCAAGCCGCGCCACATTGAAGTGCAGATCTTGGGCGATCAGCAGGGCAATATCGTGCATCTTGTATGAGCGCGATTGCTCCGTGCAGCGACGGCATCAGAAGGCAGTGGAAGTGGCGCCGGCCGTGAGCCTCGACCCCAAGGTCCGCATGGCGATCTGCGACGCCGCAGTAAGGCTCACGAAGAAGGCGGGCTATTATAATGCCGGGACCGTCGAATTCCTGTTGGATACCGACACCAATGACTGGTTTTTCATCGAGGTGAATCCGCGCATTCAGGTGGAGCACACCGTCACGGAAGTGGTGACGGGCGTCGATCTGGTGCGCGCGCAGTTGCTGGTGGCGCAAGGCAAATCGCTGCACGGAGTGGAAATCAACTTACCGGATCAGACACAGATGCCGATCCGTGGTTACGCGCTTCAATGCCGCGTGACTACTGAAGACCCTGCCAATAACTTCGCGCCCGACTACGGCAAGATTCACACGTACCGCTCTCCGGGCGGATTCGGCGTGCGGTTGGATGCAGGCTCGGCGTATGGCGGCGCGGTGATCAGTCCGTTTTACGATTCGCTGCTGGTCAAAATCACGGCGTCGGGCGGAGATTTCCCCCAGGCATGTAAACGTATGGATCGCGCGCTGCGCGAATTCCGCGTGCGCGGTGTCAAGACCAACATCCCGTTCCTGGAAAACGTGATTAATCATCCGGCGTTTCAGGCCGGTAAGGTAACGACGCGATTCCTGGATGAAACGCCGGCACTGTTCCGCTTCTCGCAAAGGCGCGACCGCGCGACAAAGCTCCTGCGATTCTTCGCGGATGTGATTGTGAACGGGAATGCGGAGGTAAAGGGGAAGAAGCTGCCGCAGAAAGCTCTGAAACGCGCCCCCATTCCCGCGATCGAGACGTCGGCACCGCCGGATGGGACGCGGCAGCTTTTGCACAAGTTGGGCGCGGAGAAATTCGCGGAGTGGACCGCGTCCCAGAAGCGGCTGCTGATCACCGACACCACGTTCCGTGACGCGCATCAATCGCTGATGGCGACGCGCATGCGCACCTATGACATGGCTGCCATCGCGGGATTCGTCGCGCGCCGCATGCCGGAACTTTACAGCATGGAAACCTGGGGTGGGGCGACGTTCGACGTCTCCATGCGGTTTCTGCTGGAAGATCCGTGGAAAAGGCTGCGGCGTTTGCGGGAACTGATACCGAACATCTGCTTCCAGATGCTGCTGCGTGGCGCCAACGCCGTGGGCTATACGGCGTATCCCGATAACGTGGTGCGCGAATTCATCAAAGAATCGGCCGCGCAGGGGATCGACATTTTCCGCATCTTCGATTCGCTGAATGTCGTCTCCAATATGAAAGTGGCGATGGAAGCCACGCGCAAGATCGATAAGGTAATTTGTGAAGCGGCGATTTGCTATACGGGCGACATCCTGGATCCGAAACGCGACAAATATCCGCTGACTTATTACATCCAGATGGCGCAAGAGCTCAAAAAACAGGGCGCACACATTCTGGCGATCAAAGATATGGCCGGGCTTCTGAAAGCCTACGCCGCCGAGAAACTGGTGAAGGCGCTGAGGGAAGAGGTCGGGTTGCCTCTGCATCTTCATACGCATGACACCAGCGGCATCAATGCGGCATCGATCTTGAAGGCGAGCGAGGCGGGCGTGAACGTGGCCGACATGGCTGTGGCCTCCATGAGCGGAACAACCAGCCAGCCGAACATGAACTCGATCGTCGCGGCGCTGGCGCACACGCGGCGCGACACCGGACTTCAGCTCGACGCGCTGAATCAGTATTCGGATTATTGGGAGACCGTGCGCACGTACTACGTGCCCTTCGATAACGCACCCAACGCAGGCACGGCCGAAGTTTATCTGCATGAGATGCCCGGCGGGCAATACACCAACTTGAAGGAACAGGCGGAAGCCATGGGCCTGGGGGACCGCTGGCCGGAGATCGCGCGGACCTATGCAGAAGTGAATCGCGCATTCGGCGACATCGTAAAAGTGACGCCGTCGAGTAAAGTTGTGGGCGATATGGCGGTGTTCCTTGTCACGCGCGGCATGACCGTGCGCGAATTCGAGCGCCTGGATGAAAACCATACGCTGACACTGCCAAATTCTGTGATTGAGATGTTTCAGGGCGCCCTGGGAATTCCGGCGGGCGGTTGGCCCAGAAAGATCCAAAAGATCATTCTCAAAGGCACGAAGCCTGGTCATGGGCGTCCCGGTGCACAGCTGGAACCGGTTGATTTCGCACTAACGGCAGAGGCGCTGGAAAAGAAAATTGCGCGTAAGCCGACTCACGATGAAGTTCTCAGCTATTTGATGTATCCGGACGTATTCCAGAAGTTCGCGCGCGCTGCGAACAGCTACGGCGAAGCGGACGTGATTCCGACGCCGCAATTCTTTTACGGAATGAAGACCGGCGAAGAAATTTCGGTGGAGATCGAGCCGGGCAAGACGCTGGTTGTTAAATACCTGACCACCAGCGAGGCGCGGCCTGATGGAACTCGCACGGTGTTTTTCGAACTTAACGGACAGCCACGCGAGGCGAATGTGCGAGACGCCTCCATTCGCGCCACAGAAGAAGAAAAGCAATTGGCGGATCCCAATCAGCCGGGACAGGTCGGCGCGCCGACACCCGGCATGGTGGCTGGTGTTGTGGTGGAGCTCAACCAACCGGTTCAGAAAGGCGACCGGCTGGCGACGCTGGAAGCGATGAAGATGCAGACCACGATTTATGCACCGGTGGCGGGGAAGATCACGCAGAAACTCGCGCAAGCGGGACAAACGGTGGACGCGAAGCAATTGCTGTTTGTCATCGGCTAACGCGAAAGCTTCTCGAAGATAGCATCGCAAACAAAATCCCCTCTTTTGCCGCATTCCAGCGACAAAAGAGGGGATTTCAAACGAAAGCTACGTCGGCTTACTTGGCCCTTTGCACTGGCTCTTTGAACTTGGCGTCGTCGACCGGGGCGTTCGGCGTAATCTCGGAGATCACGTAATCCTCGCGGCCGCTGATCCACGCGTAGGTGAACTTGTGCGGCATCATGACGCCGCCCACCGGGCGGTAATCGTCGTAGTCAATCTGTGTCGGCACGCGTCCCATAACCGTGTTGTTGTAGCGGATCACGCGACGGGGCAGGCCGGACTTCCGATCGAAATACATGCTCACGAGCAAGCCATTGGCGCCCCCCTGGATTCCGTAAACGTCCGTGCCTTGGATCGTCGCCGGATAAATCGCGTGCCAGTTCTTGAAGTAATCCTTAAGCCCAAGCGGGAAAGCGAGCTGAGCGTCGAACTTCGCGCCTTCGAATGCGGCTCCGGTTGTCTTATATTGCCCCACAACGGTTAGGGGCAGCATCACCCATGCGGCCGTGTTGTCCTGATCGACGCGAGCCAAGTCACCTTCGCGCTGATGCACGTATGTCGCGAGCATGTTGGGCGCTTTTGCGGAGATCTCAGCCGGATCATCCATGGTTTCGCCAAACAACCGGCTGGTACCCTTTTCAACATAACTCTTCAGCTTTTGCAGGTTCGCTGTGCCGCCGAGTGCGGTGAAATACTTGTCAAAAATCTGATCGACGGTGGGCGCACCGGAATTCGCGGCGACCGCCGGCAGGACGTCGGGCGGAACCACGACCGCCTCGCCGTAGACGGAATCGAGAGGAGGCGTCTGGGCCGGAAACTCGCTGCCGCGATGGCATGTCCAGCAGGTCACGATCTTCGCGCCGCCGAAATTCTGCTTATTGAGGTTATCGACCATCGTCACCATCTTGCGGGCGACATTCTTTTCCGGCTTTGCGTCCGAGTCCCACATGGGATCGGACCCGCCGGCACCCACGTGGCAATCCCCGCAGCACACATTCAGCGCCGCCGAGAAAAGACCCATCGTGCCCATGAATTCGTCGACGGGAATATCCCTCAGGACCTTCAGATTTTTGAAAATATCCTGGTCCATCACCGGTTTAGCTGCGGGAGCCTGTGCCAGCGCCACACCTTGAAATGAAACAGTGGCGCACAGCCACACAGCCGCCCCGCCTAGTAGAAATCGTTTCGACATCAAAATCTCCTGTATACAAATATCCTAGCGAATCCATAATCTTATAAAGCCACCGGCGCCAAGTCAAGGACGCGTGGGGGCTTGCGGCAGGCTCATGGAAGAGGCAAAGCGCGCGGTTTCGCGCCGATTGTTGCCGGACTTACCGCTGCGGAAACCTGGAGCTCAGGCCTTCAGACGCGGGAACAGCTTCTCGGAGTTCGTGCGATAGATCGCTTCCCACTCTTTCGGAGAAAAGCCCTGGTAGACGTCGAGGCCATCGTTGGTCAGTTCGTATGTCCGGAGAGGAACGTCGGCGCCATAGAGTATTTGTGAGACCGGCGCGATATCTTTTAACGCATCGAGCGCGGCCGGTTTGCTGGCGTGCGCCACGTCATAGTAGAAACGGCGAAACTCGTATTCCACACCGTGGGGGAGACGATTGGCAAAGGCCTTCGGATAGTCGTCGATGATGCGCGCGGCAAGCACCGTCATCGCTCCGCCGGAATGAGAGAAGATGAAGCGAACATCAGGGAACCGGCCTGGCGTTCCGCCCACCAGAAGACTCTCGGCGCAACGGGCCGTATCCAGATCGTATTCGATGATCCCTGAAATGGACAGCTCAGGAATAAGGTTCCGGCAGCAAATCGCCGTGGCCGGATGAAAGAACACCACCGCCTTGCGACGATTCAGTTCCTCGAACACGGGAGCAAATTCCGCGTCGCCGGGCCACTTGTCGCGATAACTGGTCCACAGCGCGATGCCATCGGCCTTGAGCGTATCGTACGCGTATTCAATTTCCTTTAAGCTGCCGTCCACGTCCGTAAGGGGAAGGGCCGCCATCAAGCCAAACCGCGTGGGATTGTCGCGAACCACTTGCGCGTTGTAGTCGTTATTGAGCCGAGCGAGCCTGCGGGCACGCTCACTGCGGTCGCTCATCGAATCCATAACGATACGCTGGACCGGCGAAAGCATCGCCGTGGCGACGCCATGTTTGTCCATGGCATCGAGCGAAAACTGGGGCGTCCAGGGACGCGGAGTGAAGTTGGTTTCCTTCATCTCCGCCGCGTTTTCTTTTAGGTACTCCGGCGGAACCAGATGATGGTGAACATCAATACGCCCGCGAGCAGCCCGGTTCTGCGCGAGCAATCCCGCTGCAGGACCCACGGCGGCCACCGCGGCCGCCTGAAGAAATTCGCGGCGTGAGGAAGTGAACGGTGTTTTCATATGACTCCTGCGCTAAAACCGTGCCCGCGCGAGGCCGACAGGCGGGTTCACGCTTTGAATTTGGGCCATAGCCGCTCCGCGTTGCCGCGATCAAGGGCGTATTCCAAAGCCTTCGGCAGCTTTCGGTCGGCCAGATTATAAACGGTGGATTCGGTAGGCTCGATCGGGAAATCGGTACCGAACAAGAACTGCGTAGTGGGAGCAAACTCGCGCAACGCCGCAATCGGCATCGCATAGGTAGAGTGGGCGCATTCGTAATAGAGCTTCTTCAGTTCGGTCCACGCTCCGTCCGGGACCTTGGGGCTCGTTCCCGCGTTCGGATTGTATTTTCCTTTGATGTTACTGCCTGCGCCTGGAACACGATCCTTGATGCGTCCCGCCAAAGTGGGAATAGCCGCGCCGGAGTGATTGATGATCCACTTGATGTCCTGACAACGCGCCAACACGCCGTTGAAGAGCAGACTCACGACTGTGCGCGTCGTATCGAAATCGAATTCGACCACGCCATCGCCCACGCCCGCAAGGTTGTGGCAGCAATTCGCCACTGTGGGATGAAAGAAAATGGCCGACTTGCGCCGGTTCAGTTCGTCGAACATAGGGAGAAACATCGGATCGCCCCACCATTTGTCGCCCGTGTTGGTGAACAGCGATACGCCGTCGCACTTGAGCGTGTCGAAAGCATACGCGATTTCCTTCAATGTGGCATCGACGCTCTTGGCTGGCAGCGACGCGAAGAATCCGAGGCGCTTGGGATTCATCTGCATGGCATTGGCGCCGTATTCGTTCGCTTCGCGAGCGAACTTAATGGCCTTCTCGGAGCCGTCATACAGATATTCGGCGGCGACGGTCAGCGAAAGCACGGCCGATTCGGTGCCGAAGCGGTCCATCTCATCGAGCGACGTTTTCGGCGTGTAGTGGCGCGCCGCCATGTTCTCCTGAAACGGCGGCAGCATATGATGATGCACGTCGATGCGACGCGCGTTGGCCACCTTTTTCTTGTCCTGCGCCGTCGCCGATCCGGCGATCAGCGCGGCCGTCCCCGCGGCAGCCATCGTCCTCATCAAATCGCGGCGTGAAAAGCCCCACTTCCTCGAATGATCCATGATGATTCCTCTCAACTTTGAAGTTCGTAAGGCTGGCGCGGCGGCCTAAACTTTAAACCGCGGGAATAGCTTCTCGGCGTTCTCGCGATCGATAGCGCGCCACTGCTTATCGCTCAGACCAAGCTTCGGAATCTCGTTGACCGTCGATTCCATCGGCTCCGGCGAGAAGTCCGTTCCAAACATGACGTGATCCGGCAACGCGAATTTCATCATCGCGGCCATCGGATAGGGAAAGCTGGCGTGCGCGATATCGATGTAGAACTTCTGCAGTTCTGCGATCACGCCGTTGGGAACGAAAGAATCCCTCCCGGGATTTTTCGTAAGGGCGTAACGGTCCTTGATCCGGCCGGCGATCATCGGCATGGTACCGCCCGAATGAGGAATGATGATCTTCACGTCTGGGTAATTGTGCAGAACACCGTTGGCGAGAATGCTGGTGCAGGCGCGCGTAATGTCGAAGTCGTATTCATTCATGGCCGAGGGAACATCATCGTTCAGGTTCGTGCAGCACGGCGGTGCAAGCGGATGCATATACACCACGGCCTTGCGGCGATTCAACTCCTTCCACATCGGATCGAAATACTTGTCGCCCGGCCAGCGCGTCTGGTTATCGTTGGTATAAATACCAATGCCGTCGGCCTTGAGCGTGTCGAACCCATACTCGATTTCTTTCATGACGCCGTCGATATCAGGCAGCGGCACGCCGGTCATCAGCCCGAACCGCTTAGGATACTGGGCCATCACCTTCGCGCCATATTCGTTGCCGGTGCGCACGGCCGCACGGCCCTTCGGGGTATTGTCGTATAGAATATTGCCCATCTGGGTCATGGTCAATATGGCCACAGCGATATCGTACTTGTCCATCATCTCCAGTGAATATTCGGGAGACCACTCGCGCCGGCCCGCGCGGCCCGGACCATTGCGCAACTGAGGCGGCGACGTGTGATGATGCACGTCGATACGTCCGCCCTTGGCGACTGATTTCGTGATTGTTTCTGCGGACTGCGCCTGATCAGCGGCAACCAGGGCAGCGCCGCCTACGGCCAGACCCTTCAGCAGATCGCGACGGTTTATAACTTCGATTTTCACAACGAAAAAACTCCCTTAACAAGTGATTCGGTTGAGTATACTCCAACTGGGAACGACTCGTCTATGCGGGTGGATAAGGGAGAGAACCCGAACGGGGCAAGCGATAACAAAGGGGGCTCCTCCACGAGAAGCCCCTATTTTGGGGACAGGAACTAGAACGTCAACTTCAGCGCGAACTGAATTTTACGTGTCGGGAAAGCGTTGAGTATCTGTCCGAACTGTGCGTTGTTTAAGGCGGCCTCCGCCGGGGTTGCGAGCGATGTCGGCTGCGCAGTGTTCGCCTGGACGGCCGGATTCGTGCCATTGAATGCCGGGACGAAGGCGTTGACCAGGTTGAAAGCATCGGCGCGCACCTGTAGCGTATAGCGCTCCAGGAAGCGGAAATCGCGAGAGAGCGCGAGATCCAGATCCCAATAGGGCGGCGTCACTACGCTGTTCCAGCCAAGATTGCCGACAGTTCCCAGCGTCCCGGCGGCGATCGACTGCGCCGCAAAGGCATTTTTGTTGATGAAGAAGCAACCGCCGCAGGTCTGCCCCGTATAGACGTTGTTGGGGTCCACCAAATTAGGACGCTGGTGATTGAGGCCGGAGAGCTCTCCATCGACCGCCGTGCCAAGCTGCACAGCGAACGGCGAGCCGGACTGGTACTTATAAATTCCGGCCAACTGCCAGCCGGTGACCACCGTGGACATCAGCTTGTTGGAGAATTTAGGGGCCTGCGCCACCGCCGTCAGATTTACGATATTGCGCCGATCGCTATCGCAATTTCCACGATCTCCAAGCGGGTTATAAGGATTCGTAGCCGTCTCTTCAGGCTTTGAATTGAAGCCTTGGAAATAACCGATGCAATGCGACAAAGTATAATTCGCGCTCATGCTGATACCGCGGCTAAATCGTTTTTGAACCGAGGCGAGCATACCGTTATAGAGCTGCGTTCCGTACGGATACCAGGTGTCCATTACGCTGACATATTGCCCGTTGGGGTTGACGACGCCGTTCTGAAGCGACAGCACACGCCGTGCCTGCGTATTTGCAGTGGACGTACAATTGATCGCCGTCGGGGCACAACCGCTGGCCACCACGTTGCCGACGTTCTGCGCATAGTCTATAGCCTCATTGATATACAGGTGCTGTACGCGGCTTCCGATATAGGTCACCGTAGCGACCCAGGTGGTACCGATCTGCCGCTGCACCGACAGATTCCACGAATAGGTGGTGGTTGCCGGCAGGTTGTAGTCGGAATACATGTAATTTCCGCCCGGCAGGAACTGGACGTTCGGCGTGACGGCGTACGGATAAGGATTTGCTCCGTTCCACGGATTCGTTAAGCCACCAATCGGGGAAACCAGCGTCACGCGGCCGCCCCAGGGATTCGATCCACCTTCGTCCTCATGCGCGATGCCCGGCAGGAACGCGTAGCCGAAGGCATAGGCAGCACGAATCGAAGTCTTGCCGTCGCCCTTGGGGTCCCATGCGATGCCCGCGCGGGGATCGAAGTGCAGGTACTGCGCGTTGGCGGAAGACTTATCCGGGAAGCCGGGGTCGCCCGGGAAGTAGAATCCAGGAGGCGCATTCACAAACTGGGTGCTCTTGGTTCCCGCCAGATAACGCTCCATGTTGAAATTCGAGATCTGTCCGTTGCTGACCGACTGCGGCAAATATGGTTCCCAACGAATGCCGAAGTTAAACGTCAGGCGCGAATTGATGCGCCACGTATCCGTGAAATACACGCCCACCATGTTCTGGCGCGCCGAATAGGCATTGGGAAGCCCCTGCAACACTTGCGAAAGATCGCCGAGCAGGAAATCAGAGTACGGGGACCCGGTGCTGGAGCCCGAGAACGAGAGGTTTGTGCCGGTCGGGGCGAAGTGATTGGATTCATCCACACGGCCCTGCAGCCAGCTAAAACCCATCGCCATCTGGTGCGAACCTTTCAACCAGTTCACATCTTCGTTGAAGGCGAAGCTTTGGCCGTTCCAGAAGTCGCCATCGCCCAGGCCCGTGCCAAACGCGAAACTGCCCACGGTGCCGCCCGCGAGTTGTCCCGGCGTGCCGCCGCACCAGTAACCGCTGGGGCCCTGCGAACCTTGTCCCACTCCGGCGTCACACAACGTAAACATGTGAGCGCTATGCAAAGTGGCGGCGGTACGATTAAATGCCAGGCGCGCGGAGTTCACGACACTCGGACTAATCACAAAGGTATGTCCGATGGCCGCGGAAGTCGCCAGCTCGTCCTCGCCCGCGCCATTCGCGGTGAGCATCACATTCGAGAGGCAGGAACCGCCGAGCGTCAGGGTGGACGTATTAAAAGTGCAGCCCTGCAGGGGCGCGGGATAGGCGATGTGCGTCTCCAGGACCCGAAGAAATACGGACTGCTTGTCGCTCAACTGGTAGTCCACCTTGCCGGTGAATTGATTATCATTTTCGTGCGTCGGGGTTTGGTAGTTCACCTGTCCGCACGGTCCCACCGGCAGACCGCCGAGGTTATTCAAATAGGCCTTGGCGATGAATACCGAGGGCGCAACATATTGCGCGGGATCGATCATGTTCCCGGCGACCACCGACGGCGTTGCCGGGTTGTTGTTGATCAAGCCGCTCTTCAAAGTCGGAAAGCAAGTTTGGCCATTACTATTGACGCCCGTAAAATTACCGCTCAACACCTGAGCCGTTGGGATGATGGAGTTCGCCGGAGTGGTCTGGCGAAGAGTGGTGCCCTGGTATCCGCCAAAGAAGAAGAGCTTATCTTTGATAATCGGGCCGCCGACCGTGCCGCCAAACTGGTTGCGCTTCAACGTGCTGTTTACTGTAGAGAAGTACTCGCGGGCGCTGCCGAATCCGTCATTACGAATGAATTCGAACACATCGCCGTGGAAAGCATTGGTGCCCGATTTCGTCACGATGCTGACCGACGTAGACGCGCCGCGCTGCGCGGTCTGGCCGCTGGTCTCCGCCTTAAATTCCTGAACCGCGTCCGGGAAGGCGATCGGCATGGTGGTGCCGTTCAAATAACTCAGGTGGCTGGCTCCGTCCAGGATATATTCGGTGCTTAGCAGGCTGGATCCACCCGCGCCGCCGGCCGCAACACCGCCGCCAATACTGATCACCGGCAGATTGCTAAACCAGCGTGTCTGAGAAGCGCCGGTCTGTACAGACGCGCCGCCCAATCCGATCAAATCGGATACATTGCGGCCATTCAAAGGCAGTTCAACGATGCGCTGGTTCTGGACTACCTCGCCGATGCCGGAACTGCGCGTCTCCACAAGAGCGGCATTTGCTTCGACGTTGACCTGTTCGGTCACCTGGCCCACCTTCAGAGCGACATCCACCGCAGGGTCGGTCCCCACCTGCAGGACGATGCCGGTCTGCACAGCCTTGGTGAACCCTTCCTTAGTCACTTCAATGCGATAAGGCCCGACGGCCAGAGGCGTCAGCACGTAACCGCCATCGGCTCCCGTGGTAGCGGTCCGGCTGAGGCCGGTGTCTGTCTGCGTCGCTTTGACCTCTGCACCGGGGACGGCCGCGCCGGTCCCATCCTGTACCGTTCCGTGCATCTGGGCGGTGCCCTGAGACCAAGCAATTCCGCAAACGCAACCAAGCAGCGCTACAAGGCGCAATACCGATTTCATTTTGAGACTCCCCTTGACTGAAATTTCCCCCGGCGACTTAGGGCATCGCCTCGATCACCGCAACTTTATCACGGGCAGTCGCCGCCGTAAAGCCCTTCGACCCACTACCCGCAGCGCCGGTCACGGTCCCGCAGAACCCCATGCTCGAGGGGCTCCGCGGCCGCCCGGAAGCGACCGCGGATACGGAACCGGATGGAGGAAAGCCGATCCGGAGTCTAGAAAATAAGCTTCAGCCCAAGCTGAATCTCGCGTGACGGAACCGCGGGAGTCAGAATCTGCCCGGCATTCGTAACGTGCTGTAGCGTTGTGGTCGCGCTGGGCGTACCCGAGAAAATCGCCGATAGCGGCAGGGAAAGATTGGTGTGGTTAAAGAGGTTGAACGCTTCGGCACGGAACTGGATGGTTAATCCCTCGGTAATCTTCGTGGTCTTCAAGAGTCCCATATCGAGGTCAACCAAACCCGGACCAACGAGCCCTTCGCGTGCAAAATTACCCAGCGTTCCGAAGGCTTGCTGGGAGAAGCAGTTGGGGTTGTAGTACATGGTCGCGCCGCCGAGAATTGGAGTGTTGTTGCAGGCGGGATAGGT
The DNA here is from genome assembly GCA_963699945.1 of Terriglobia bacterium. Lineage (GTDB taxonomy): Bacteria > Acidobacteriota > Terriglobia > Bryobacterales > Bryobacteraceae > Palsa-187. Next base: position 162,001 of record CAVOVW010000001.1, on the reverse strand, counting down.
GATATTCGTATTGGGAACAGTGAAAGCCGGGTTGTTCGGTGCGTAGTTGGGACGTGTGCCACCGGCGCCGAGCTGATTGCTCTGGTCAGCGCCCGCTGAAATATTAAAAGGCAGTCCCGTGGTCGCCGAGAGAATCCCGGTGAGCTGCCATCCATCGACCAATCGGTTACCGTGGAAGGGCAGCGTGTAAAGACCATTCAGACGGAACGCCTGCGTCACGTTGTAACCGCAAACAGAATAGTCTGGCTGGCGATCGAAGGGATTGGAGAAAACGGTGGGAGAGTTGCCTGATAAAGACCCCAGCGTGGCATCGCCGGTTCCCAAACATCGTGACCACGTGTAGGACGCCTGCGCCTGCAGGTTATGCGACAAGCGGCGATTGAGGCTGGCTTGCAATGAGTTGTAGCGTGAGTTCGTGCCATTCACGCCCAGTGTCGAACTGCCCAAATTTGGGTTCCTGCGGACGCCGTTGAAATGATACACGCCGTTCCCATCGATCGTGTAGCCAGTCGGGTTCTCCTGCACGCCCGAAATCAGGTTTACGCCATGCGATCCCACGTAGCCGACCGAGAGAACCGTGCCTTCGAAGAGTTCCCGCTGGATATTGAGGTTATATTGCTCCATGTACGGAGTCCGGTTAATCTGCCACGCATATCCGATCGTGGTGCTCGGAAGCGAGGGCGCGCCGGGGGCTCCGATGGAGAACGGCGCACCGCCGCCCGCGATTTGCGGATTTTGGAAGGTCACGTTATTGCTTCCTGACGGCGATGTCTGAGAAATGATGTTCCAAGGCGGCGAGTTAATAAAGCCGATGCCCCAAATTCCAGCGCTCAATACTTCGTGGAACATGCCAAATCCGCCGCGAATCGACGTCTTGTGGTCTTTGAAGGGATCAAACGCGAACCCGATTCGCGGATCGAAGTTCTTCCAGGATGGATTGGTCTGCATCACGTTCGGAACATTCGTGAACGACCTGTCTGTCAGGAAATTGACGATGGTGAACAGATTCCCTTGTCGCTCGACTGGGTTGCTCATCGGCTCATAACGCAGACCGAGGTTCACCGTCAACCGGGAGCTGACCTTCCAGTCATCCTGCGCGTAGACGGCGAAATTGATCTGACGATAATCGCGGATCTGATAATTATTGGGCGTGTTCAGGACGCCGGTCAGCGTGGTTGCCGTTCCGTTCAGGAAGTTGGGAAGGCTCGAAAAACTCCACACGGATTGCCCTTGAAACGGCCAATAAACATTTGACTGCACTCGTTCCACCGACCCGCCAAACCGCAAGCTATGTGCTCCGCGGGTCATGACGATGTCGTCGCCTTCGGCGTAACGGTTCTGAATCTGGTACTCCGGTTCCGGCGACGCTCCGCCGGTGCCAATTCCAGTAACGCCGCTGCCGAGGGTTATTGAGGCATCCGGCCGGTTCGATCCGGGATACATGTCCAGCGCCGGGTGCGTGACGGCCGCAGCTGAGTTCGCGTTCGTTCGCGAGTAAGAGACATGCGCTACGTTCACCACGGTGGGCGAGAAAATGTGCCGTTCTTCCATGGTGACGAACTGATTGGCTCCCTGCTCGTTTTCCGGCTCCAGACCCAGTTGGGTTCCGCCAAAGGGATAGACCGCAGTCTGCAAATCGATAAAATAACGGGCAAAAAGAGAGTCTTTATCGGAAATGTTGTAATCGCCGCGCCCGAGCAGATAATGTTCGTGGGCTGTTTGGAAACCGACCACGTTCGTCTGGCCGGTTCCTACAGTCGTAGACCCGGGCACGAGATTCTGGTTGCTGGCAAGCGTCGGAAGCGGATAGAGGGCCAGCACTGCATTTACTGCTGCCGCCGTTTTCGGATCAGCGGCTGTGGAGGTGAGCCTGCAAGTTAGGGGACAAGCGGGGTTCATCGGAACGGTCACAAGCTGCGTGGACCCCTGGGTGAGCCGAATCCCTTCATAGTTTACGAAGAAAAAGGCCTTATCCTTCTTGACCGGTCCGCCAAGCGTCCCTCCGAATTGGTTCTTGCGGAATGCGGGTACGGAAGCCGTTGTATCGCCCGGCTTTACGTAGTTGTCGGTGAAATTGCGCGCGTCCATCGCGCTGTTCCGCAAAAACTCGTAGGCAGAGCCATGGAAACTATTGGTGCCGTTTTTGCTGGCGGCGTTCATGACGGCGCCGTTGCCTCCGTACTGCGCGCCATAGGTATTCGTGAGCGTCTGAAATTCGCTGATCGCGTCCACGCCGAGTGAAGAGCCGGTAATCGAACCGAGGCCCCTGTTATAGAAGGTCTCCAGACTCTGGTCGTCCATCAGCAGTGCGATTCCCTCAGGACGCCCGCCCGCTACCGAAATGGAGGCATCTCGTCCTTCCCGCATATTGGCACCCGTCCCTGTACCTACCGCCGCGCTACCCGCGTAGTAGTTTTGCACTCCGGGAGCCATTTGAATCAGCGATTCGAAATTGCGACCGTTCAAAGGCAACTCGCGCATCTGGGTCTGACTCACAAGCGAGGCGACCGTAGAGCTCGTCGTCTCTACCTGCGTCACCTGGCCTTCCACCGTGACCGTCGTCTGCGTCTGCCCCACCGCCAGTGCGAAATCGACCACGTTCTGGCTGCCGACGGTCAAAGTGATTCCCTTATGCACGATCGTGGAAAATCCGCTCTTGGCCGCTTGCACTTCGTAATCACCCACGATCAGATCCTGCACGCGGAACCGGCCTTGCGCGTCGCTTTGGATGGACTGCGTTTGTCCGGTACCGACGTTCTTCACCTGAACCATGGCATCTGGAATCGCCGCCCCTGTGGAATCGGTTACGGTTCCCAGGATGGTGGCGGTAGTGCCTTGTGCCGCCAAGCGTTCTATGCCGCCCAAACTGGCCAGAACGAGGGCCAGCGCCAGAAGACCATATTTATTGACGAACCTCAATTGCTTGAACATGAAGCATTCCTCCCCAAGAATGTTGTTGCATCGCCCCAAAAAACCCATTTGACCAAACGGGTCGTATTATATCACATCTAATTCATGGAAAACATCGGGGCTACGATAGAAGGGAAGGCCCGTCCGTGCGATGCGGAAGAAATTGGCTATAGTGGACCAGTTGGCGCCGACGTCTCACAGGTAGCGCCGCTCGGGAGGCTTTATCTTGTCCAGATTTCAACCGGTGATGTTGTCGATCCTCCGGATCGTCGCTGCATTTGTATTCCTTGGCCATGGAGTTCAAAAAGCGTTCGGCCTGTTTGGCGGATTACCGCCAACCCTGCCAGCCAACACGCTTTTGCTGCTGAAAACGGCCGGGTGGATAGAAACGGTCGGCGGCCTCTGCCTGGTGCTCGGCTTGTTCACAGCACCGGTGGCCTTTATTCTGGCGGGAGAAATGGCCGTAGCTTATTTCATCGGCCATGTAGCTCGGCTTGGCAATATGCTGGTGCCGATGGCGAACGGCGGCGAGCCTGCCGTGCTCTACTGCTTCGTATACCTTTACCTGGCAACGGCGGGCGGCGGACCGTTGAGCCTGGACAATGTGCTGCGTCCCTCCAAACCGGTCTCGCCCCCAACGGAAGATGCTCCGCAGACCTTGTGAGACGGTAGCAGAATGAAACCCACGCCGGGGAGTCTTACGAGCCACCGACCTAGGTGCGCGGCAATCGCGTCCGCATCTCTCCTTGTCAGCTGCAGCCTTATCAGCTGCAGCCTCATCGGCTGCGGATCGCGAACGTCCACAACGGGAAACGCTGCCGTCTTCGATAAGCTGACTTCGGATTTCGTCTATGGCAATTTAGCTCTCTCGCCCACCAGCGCGACGCAGGCCGGCTATCACACTCACAGCGGCGTTCCCTTAGACGAACAACTTGACGATTTCAGCGCCGCGGGTATCAAGGCGTCCCACGACTTCGACACGGATATGCAGAATCGCGTCGCCATGTACGAGAAAGCCGCGGCGGATGCGAAGACGCTCGACAAGGAACAGGCCGCCGACGTGGCGATCATGAAGAACAGCATCGCCCTGAGCCTGCTGGAGCTCGATTCAATTCAGAGCTACAAACATAATCCGACGGTCTATGTCGAACTGGCGGGTAACGCGCTGTTCGAATGCTACATGCTGAACTACGCGCCCGCGGAAAAGCGCTTTGAGCACATCACGAAACGGCTGGAGAAGCTGCCGGCGCTGTTCGAGCAAGCCAAGGCCAATCTGCAGGATGCGCCCGAGGTATGGAATCGGGTGGCGCAGGAAGAAAACGCAGGCAACATTGACCTGATCGATAAAACGCTGCGTGCGGCGGTTCCCGACGGCGCAGAAAGCCGCGTATGACCAGGCCGCGGCAGCAGCCATCGCCGCGCTTCGCGATTTCAACGGGTTTCTGAAGAATACGCTCTCCAAGAAAACCAGCGACTGGCGGCTGGGCAAAGAAAAATACGCTCGCAAGTTCGAATACACGCTGGCGATCGGCAAAACGCCGGAGCAACTTCTGGCGGAAGCGGAAGCCGAATTACAAAAGCAGCGCACGGAGATGGCGAAGCTGGCAGCGCCAAAATCGGTGGAGCAGGCGCTGAACGAAATCGCGCAGCAGCACGCGACGCCCGATACCTACATGGACGAAGCCGCGAGAGATCTCGCCCAGGCGACGGCGTTCGTCAATGAAAAAGGCCTGCTGACGCTACCGACGCGCGGCAATCTGCAGGTGATCGGAAACGCCGGAGTTCATGCGCGGCATCTATGCGGTAGGCGGCTTTGTTCCGGCGCCGGCGCTCGAGCCGCAATTGGGCGCGTTCTATTGGGTCACGCCGATTCCGAAGACATGGACGAAGGATCGCATCGAATCGAAACTGCGGGAGTACAACAAATACGGGCTGCAGCAACTGACCATTCACGAAGCCATGCCCGGCCATTACGTGCAGTTCGAATATGCCAACGATGTTCAGCCGCAATCGCGCCGCGTGCTGCGCAACGTGTTCGGAAACGGGCCGTACGTCGAGGGCTGGGCTTTTTACACCCAGCAGATGATGTCCGACGAAGGCTATCTGGCCGATCAGCCCGGCATGCGACTGACGATGCTGAAACAGATGCTGCGCGGCATCGCGAACACGATTCTGGATATTCGGCTGCAGACCATGGGCATGACAGATCAGCAGGCGCTCGACCTGATGATCAACGATACGTATCAGGAGAAGGAAGAAGCGACCGCCAAGCTGCAGCGCGCGCAGCTATCGTCGTGCCAGTTGCCCACGTATTTTTCCGGCTGGAAGGGCTGGCTGGATACGCGCGAGCAGTTCAAGCAAAAACAGGGCGCAGCCTATACCCTACGCGCGTTCCATGAACGTGCGTTGAAGGAAAGCGCCGTTCCGATTTCACTGCTGGGCGGGCTGATTCAGTAACGGAGAAATAATGCGACGCAGACTTTTTGTTACGCTCACCACTCTCTGTTCGATAGGCTTGCTGGCGACCGCATTTGCCAGCAGAGGAGCAGAGGCCGCTGGTCCTTCCATTCCAAAGTTTGAAGCGGATCCCTACTGGCCGAAACCTTTGCCCAACAACTGGATCCTGGGCGAAGTGTCCGGCGTGGCGGTCGATTCGCACGATCACGTCTGGATCATCCATCGCCCGCGGACCACCAGCGAACACGATCGTTACGCGGCTGACGGCAAGGGCGATTGCTGCGTCCCCGCTCCCGCTGTGATCGAGTTCGATCAGGCGGGGAACGTCGTGCAGGCGTGGGGTGGCCCCGCGCCCAAGGGAACAGAGCAGGAATACGAATGGCCAGATAATGAGCACGGCGTTTTCATCGACGCAAAGGACAACGTCTGGGTCGGCGGCAACGGCGATAAAGACGCACAGATCCTGAAGTTCACGCGCACGGGAAAGTTTCTTCTCCAAATCGGTCATCACGGTCAATCGAAGGGCAGCAACGATCCGCAAAATCTCGGCCGGCCCGCCGGCATCGTCATGTGGCCCGCCACCAACGAGATTTTCGTGGCAGATGGCTACGCCAATCGCCGTGTGGTGGTCTACGATTCGGAAACTGGCGCATACAAGCGCCACTGGGGAGCGTACGGCAACAAGCCCGACGACGCAGCTCCGCGGACGCGCGTTTACGATGGCGCGGGGTCGCCTCAGTTCAACCTGGTGCACGGCATCCGCATCTCAAACGACGGCCTCGTGTATGTGGGCGACCGCGTGAACAACCGGATTCAGGTGTTCAAGCTCGACGGAACGTTCGTTAAAGAGAGCTATATCGAACGCAAAACCTCCGGCAGCGAAGGCACCGCGTTCGACGTCGCGTTTTCACCCGACAAGCAGCAGCGCTTCTTGTACGTCCCGGACGGAACGAACAAAAAGATTCAAATCCTGGATCGCCAATCGCTGGATATCCTGGGCTTTGTCGGCGGCCATGGCGGCCACGGCGCACTGGATTTCTACCACATCCACAGCATTGCCACGGATTCCAAAGGCAACATCTATATGGGCGAGGTCAACGCCGGACGTCGCGCGTTACGCTACGCCTATAAAGGTATGAGCAAGTAGTCGCTATGCCGCATCAGCCGGACGATTCGTTTTGAATCCGCCTGTCGATCCCAGCGCTTCCATCGGATGGTCCAGGTTCTCCTGCCACAGCGACGAGCCCATCCAGATATTCAACGGGCTGTCCTGAACGGTCAACTCGTACACGGGATCGGCATTCGACGCGTGATTATGGATCGCCCAACCGGGCGCCGAGAACATCAGGTCGCCTGCTTTCCAGGTGTAGCGCTTGCCTTCGACGGTGCTGTAGCCACTGCCCGCGAAATAGTAGTTGACAGCGGACGACGTATGCCGGTGCGGGCGATCGACAATGTTACCGGGACGAATTGTCATCGTCGCAAAGAAGTTCGACGTCGTGCCGTTCGCATTCAGAGTTGCCGGATTATAGAGAAGATACAAACGGCGACCTTTGTATGACTGGCCCAGACTTGCCAGCTTATCGAGCTCCTGCTTGACCTTGGTCCACTCAAAATACAGCGGCTTGTGCGGCACCACATCGGGATTAATGAGCTGCTCGTACGGCATCAGGTAGGCGCCGTCTTCCGTAAGTTGGAACGTGCCGAATGGGCTCTTATCGAGCGTGTGTGCGGGGCTCGGCTGCTCGTCGCCTGGTGCAGGAGGATCCTCGTCGATCACATGCACCTGCATCTTTTCGAGCAGCGCCGCGTTGCTGTACCGCAGCCGCACTTGCAGCTCTTTCGTATCGTTGTAATCCTCATATGTGGCCCAACCCGGCGTGTTCCACACGTCGTAGAGCCCATACTGAATCGTCTTATGATCGATGCGCGTGCCGCCCGCGCCACGAATGCAGAAGTTCACCAGCGACGAATTATGGCGGATGCGTTTCGTCCGCTCGCCTGGTTTCAGCACGCACAACGTCACCGATGTTCCTGGTGCAAACCCATTTCCACCCGCGTGCGGATTCACGATGAGGGATTCACGGCGGCCATTGGCGGGGACCGGCAAGGACGCGAGCCGCTCGACTTCGGCGTCGATCTCTTCCTTGGGAATCACGAATGGAGCGATAAGCTTCGGCTGCTCGGAGGCAACACCTGTATGATCGACAAATTTATATTCCATGGAAATGGCTCCTTGGCAACTACCGAATCACTGTGGCGACCGGGAGCAGTTCTCCGTCCCAACGCGGCATCAGGTCGACATGAATGTTAAATTGATCGAGCACGCGCATCACAGTGTGATCCACCAGTTCCTCGATCGTTTTCGGATGGTTATAAAAAGCGGGCACCGGCGGCAGGATGGTCACGCCCATGCGCGCCAGCTTCAACATATTTTCGAGGTGCACTTCGCTGAAAGGCGCTTCGCGCACGACTAGCGCCAACCGGCGGCGCTCCTTCAAGATCACGTCGGCCGCGCGATGCACCAGGTGATCGCCCGTACCGTGGGCAATCGCCGCCAGCGATCTCATGCTGCAGGGCGCAACAACCATGCCATCAGTGATAAAGGAGCCGCTCGAAACCGAGGCTCCCTGATCGCCCGCCTGATGCCATACGTCAGCCAGGGAGCGAAGCTGCTCCAACGAATAGCCCGTCTCATGCAGCGTGGTTTGCAAACCCCACTTGCTGACGATAGCGTGCGACTCCACGCCCGCCATGCGCAAAGCCTGCAGCAGGCGGATTCCGTAAACCGACCCCGTCGCGCCCGTGATTCCGACAATAAGCCGCATGGATGTTTCTTTTACTCTAGCTCGAGATTCCGATCAGCGGCCAATAGAAGGGAACGACGATCAACAGCAGGAGTGAATCGATCACGCTCATACAAAGGCCCAGTCGCAACAAATCCTTGGCGCGGAAATAGCCGAACGAATAACCGACAATCAGCACGGCCGATTGATACATGAAGATTTTGCCGCTGGCAGCGAACGTCCAGATCATACCCAACATCAGTGGGTCCAAGTGGTGTGCGGTGGCATAATTCATCAACACAGGCACCGACGTGCCGAGCATCGAAAGCTCGCTCGCCAGAAAAATGTGATAGGTGAAGGCAGTCCAATATGTGACGAAGGTCGAAATGATCGGACTGCCCAAAAGCGGCGTCATCCATCCGAACAGAACGTTCGTCAGCACGTCCAGGCTCTTGGTGGCCATAAGGACGCGCCCCATGCTGATGGCGGCGCCGATGAAAAGAAACACCATGAAGTTGACTTGCTTCAGAGCCTCGATTCCGAGCACCCCGATCACGGGCAACAGAGCGATCAAGCCGATGCCCAGACCGATGACCGACGATGAAATGTGGTGCGCGAAGTCCGTGGTCCACAGAGCAATCGCGATCAGCATCAGCGCCAGCGACTTTTTCTCCATCAAAGACCACGGGCCCATTTTCGCGAGCTCCGTTTTCAAATAGGACGTGCCGCCCGGAAGCGAGTCCTTTTCCGGCGGATAGAACCACAGCATCAGGCGCCACGCGACCAGGATCATCACGATATCCGACGGGATATAAGCCATGAACCACTTGCTGTAAAGAACCTGAACATGGCCGTATTTTTCGATAGCGCCACGAGCGATAATCGACGCCGCCCCCGCGATGATTGTCTTGTCAAAAACCGACGCCGTATAGGTCAGGATCAGGAACATGCCCCGCCCCACGTTACTGCCTTTGCCAAGACCGAACGCTTCCACCAATCCGAGCGCCACGGTGGACATGATAATCACGCGCGGCGGTCCGGAGGGAACCAGAAACGTGAGCAGAAAATCGCAAACGATCAGGCCTAGCAGCAGCCGCGAATATGTGGTTCCGATCCGCGCCATGATCGTATACGCCAGCCGGCGCGCCAGCCCTGATCGCGACGCCATCATGCCGAACAGCATCGCGCCCACCACAAACCACGCCGTATCGTCCGCGAAGCCGCTGAACGCGACGTCCACCTTCGCGACTTTCAGCGCCCAGAACAGATAGCATCCGATCAGCCCGACCAATCCGTGGTCCAGCACCTCCAGTGCCCATGCAATGATCATGAACAGCGTGATGGCGATCGCGTGCTTGGAAACTTCAGCCAGAGGCAGCGGCGCAAACCACATCGCCACAGGAATGCCGAGCGACGCAATCCAGCCCAAAGTTTTGACCCAACTCTTCGCCGGCGCGCCACCGGAAACCGCGGCCACCGCGACTTCGCTCGGGGGACGGCCACGGGGACGTTAGCCATGAGAAGCCTCGAAGATCGGCCAGAGCTTTCGCATGCTGGGAACTCAGTATCCGATGCCGAACGCTAGTCCAGCAAGTAGCCGAATTTCTCGCGGGTACGCTTTCGCACCGCGGGACTCGGAATGCTCACGGCAGGAAACTGATCGCGCCAGTGGTACGGACGGCAGGCGTCGATGATCGCGCGCGAGTTTGTGAAATCGCCTGTGGCACGCTGCTCTGGCGTAATGCGCGGGTCGAGAGGCGTGCTCCAGGCATTGCGGATGATATCGATCGACGTGGCGGGGTCCGAGCGCGTGATCATCGCCCAGATCAATTCGTCCAGGTCGGAAACATCGATGTCCTCGTCCACCACGATGACGTACTTGCCCGCGTACGCGCCCACGTGGCACATCGCGGCCACATGACCGGCCTGCCGCGCGTGCCCAGGATAGCGCTGCTTGATCGAGATTCCGACCAGCATGCGCGCCGTCCCCACTTCGTGCGCCCACACATCTTTCACATCGGGAACGCCCGCCCGTTGCACGCTCTGTTTCAACAGGGGCGACCGCGTCACGGCGCGATAACGAGCCAGTTCATCGGGAGGACGTTGCGGCGGGCAGCCGACGATGATCGGGTCGTTGCGATGATAGATCGCTTTGACGTGCATGATCGGTTCCGGCCGTGTGTCGCTCGCGTAGTATCCGGTCCATTCGCCGAACGGCCCCTCGGCCATCTTTTCCGTCGGATCGACAAAGCCCTCCACCGCGATTTCGGCATTCGCGGGAATCGGCAGGCCTGTCACCTTGCCTCTGACTACGTTCATGGGCGCGCCGCGCATGGCGCCCACCAGGTCGTACTCGCAGGTGCCGTAGGGGACTTCGCTTTGCGCCATCAGGAAAGTAAGCGGATCGCCGCCCGGCACGAAAACGGCCGGCATCATTTCGCCGCGTGCCGCAAACTTATCGCGATGCATGCGCCCATGCTTACCGGGAGAAATGTAGAATCCCACCGTGTTCTTGTTCTGGATCATCACGCGATAGGTGCCGACGTTGATCCATCCCTCGTCGGGATCGCGCGTTACGTTGTAACTGCCGGTGCCAAAGTAGCGGCCTCCGTCGCGCTCGTGCCAGTGCGGCACCGGGAAGCGCATGACATCCACATCGTCGCCCATCAAAATGTTTTCAAAAACCGGACCCGTCTCCACCTCTTTATACGGGAGTGTCTTCAGATCCTTGAGATACGTCTCGACGAAGGCGTCGCCCAACTCCATCCGGCTCAGGCCGGGGGGAATCCCAAAGTCATGTTCTTGCGTTTACCGCCAAAAAAATTGACCAGCACGCGGAACCCTTTCGGAAACCCGGGGATCTCGTCGAAGATCACGCAGGGGCCGGTTTCGCTATGCTGAACCATCTCCGTCGCCTGGCCGATGTCCTCCTGCCAGGTGGCGCCCTTCACCACCTTCACTTCGCCCAGCTTCTCCGCTTCGCGAATCCAGTCGCGCAAATCGTTATACGCGAAACGAGGTTTGGCGCCCTCACCCGCGCCGTTCGATGCGGTCCCCACCGTAGTTTCGGCGTCGGCCGCGCCTACCGGCTTATTCTTTGGATCCTGCATATAAAAGCTCCCTGGCCGTGCCCATGTGATCGGCGCGGCTGACATCGTTTTAAGCAGGCCCATTATAGCGAACAGCCTCGGACTCGGCTCAACATGACGCGCTCAACCGGTCGTCCCTCCCACGGACGATACGACTCGCGAGAGCGGCGTATTATAATGCCCTCCAGCGCAGCCAAGCGCGCTTGTCTATAGCGAACTGAGCTTGTTTATAAAGAAGCGAGGCAAAATCACCATGTCGAATTCGAAAAAGCCCCCCGTAGGACGCCGCGGATTCTTGAAGGGAGCCGCCGGTGCCGCCGCTCTTGTCGCCAGCACTGGCAAGGCCGCCGCCGCACAGCAAGCCGAAACCGCGCGCAACGGCACCGCCCCGATCACGACGCAGGAGAAAGATCCCGCGACGAACGTCGAGGTCCTGACAGCCGATCGGCCCGGTTCGGATTTCATGGTCGATGTGATCAAAGCGCTCGGCTTCGAATACATCTTCGCGAATCCCGGCTCCAGCTTCCGCGGCCTGCACGAGTCGGTGGTCAACTACGGCGGCAACAAAGCCCCGGAGTTCCTCACTTGTTGCCACGAGGAATCGGCGGTCGCGATGGCGCCATGGCTATGCCAAGATCGAGGGCAAGCCGGTCTGCGTGATGGCGCACGGCACTGTGGGATTGCAGCACGCGTCGATGGCCGTGTATAACGCCTACGTCGATCGCGCGCCGGTCTTCATGATTATCGGCAACACGCTGGACGCCGAAACGCGCCGCCCAGGCGTCGAATGGGCGCATAGCGTGCAAGATGCTGGCGTGCTAGTGCGCGATTTCACGAAATTTGACGATTGCCCGCTCTCCTTGCAGCACTTCGCCGAATCCGCCGTGCGCGCTTACAAGTTCGCCACCACTCCGCCCACCATGCCCGTGCTGCTGGTGGCCGACGGCGATTTGCAGGAAACGCCCATGAAGCCAGGCGAGAAGCCGCACATGCCGAAGATGACGTGGGACGCGCCTCCGCAGGGCGATACGGGCGCGGTCGTGGAAACCGCACGCATGTTGGTGAACGCTGAAAATCCCGTGATCATCGCCGATCGCTGCGCGCGCACAGCCGCCGGCTTGAAGGATCTCACGGAACTGGCCGACACGCTGCAATGCGCCGGTCATCAATCAGTACGGCCGCATGAACTTCCCCTCGCGCCATCCTTTGAATCAGACCGAGCGCGCCGGAGCCGCCATCCGCGATGCCGACGTGATCCTCGGCCTGGAAGTGTGGGATTTCTGGGGCACGGTGAACAACTTCCGGGATCAGCTGCATCGCACGTCGCGGCCTATTACCAAGGCGAATGCGAAGATGATCGCGATCTCCGCGACCGATCTGAACACGCGCAGCAATTATCAGGACTTCCAGCGTTTCCCGGATCTGGACGTCTCCATGGCCGCCGATTCGGAAGCCACCCTGCCAGCGCTGATCGAGGCATGCAAGAAGCTGCTCACCGCCGATCGCAAGAGCGCACTTCGAAGCGCGTCGCAAGAAGCTCGGCGAGTTGGCGAAGGAAGCCCACGAGAACGATGCTGGTGGACGCCAGCTACGCCTGGGACGCCAGCCCCATCAGCACGGCGCGCATGGCGATGGAACTGTACGGCCAGATCAAAGGTAAGGATTGGTCGCTCGTATCGAACAACGCCTGGCCGCAGCGGCTGTGGAACTTCGACAAGCACTATCAGTACATCGGCGGCGCCGGTGGCGCGGGAGTCGGCTACGGCTCGCCGGCCGCGGTGGGAGCCGCAGTCGCCAACAAGAAGTACGGGCGCCTCTCGGTCAACATCCAGAATGACGGCGATCTGATGTATGCCCCCGGCGTCCTATGGACGCAGGCGCATCACAAGATCCCGCTGCTTACCGTGATGCACAATAATCGCGCCTATCACCAGGAAGTGATGCACCTGCAGCGCATGGCCAACCGGCATCAACGCGACATCACCACCGCGGAAATCGGGACTACTATTAAGAATCCGAACATCGATTACGCGGCGCTGGCCCGCAGCATGGGCGTCCACGGCGAAGGCCCCATCACGGATCCGAAGGATCTGGGTCCGGCAATCGCCCGCGCTCTCGAAGTCGTGGACCGCGGCGAGCCGGCCTTGGTGGATGCGGTAACGCAGCCGCGCTAGTGACGCCCTGGAGATAACATGAAATTCGCACTTGGAATTCTTTTCACTACGTCGCTTTTGATGGCACAGAGCGCCGCTCCCGCGGGCGATGCAGAACACGGACGCAAGCTTTTCGAAAGTGACGGCTGCTATCAATGCCACGGCCGCGAGGCGCAGGGCGGGCTCGGCACCGGCCCGCGCCTTGCTCCGAAGCCTATCCCGTTTGCAGCGGTTCAGAAATACATCCGCCAGCCGACCGGACAGATGCCGCCATACACGGCTAAAGTTCTCAACGACAAAGATCTTGCGGATATCTACGCGTTCCTCGTCTCACGCAAGGCCCCGCCGCCGGTGAAAGATATCCCGCTGCTGAACAACTAGGGCTGACAAACAGATTCATGTCCGATCTCGAAGCCGTCATTCGCGATCTTGTGATCGCCAACCATATCCTTGCGCATGAAGACGTGCTGGACGCCTACGGACACGTCAGCATGCGCCACCCGGAGCGTCCCGACCGCTTTCTGATCTCCTGCTCACGCGCACCAGAACTGGTGCAGCCCAGTGACATCGGCGAATACGACTTCGAAGGGAAGCTGGTTTCGAACACCGATCACAAGCCGTATCTGGAGCGCTTCATCCACGGCGGCATCTACGAGGCTCGTCCCGACGTGATGGCCGTGATCCACAGCCACGCCGAGGATACGCTACCCTTCAGCATCACGAATCAGCCCCTGATTCCTGTGCTCCACAACGCCAGCCGCATAGGCGTGCACGTTCCCGTATGGGACCCGCGGGATTCCTTCGGCGATACCAACATGCTGGTCGCGAACGCCGCGCAAGGCCGGGATCTCGCCGCGCGCGGCCTGGGATCGAATAGCGTGGTGCTGATGCGCGGCCACGGCTTCGCGGCCTCAGGCGCGAATCTGCTGGAAGTAATGGGCCTGGCTGTTTATCTACCGAAGAACGCCCGCGTGCTGTCCAACGCTCTCCGCTTTGGCCCTGTCAACGGACTCTCTGCCGGCGAGATCGACTTAATTCACAATGGCCCTCAGGCTCACGATTGGAAACGAGCCTGGGAATACTGGTCCCGCCGCGCCGGGTTCGACAAGTAGACCTGCAAGCCGCTACGCGTACTTGATCCTGAGCTCGCTCAGCCCGTCGATTGCCCCCACCAACTCATCCCCTCGTACAACCGCCGACACACCCTCCGGCGTTCCCGTAAAGATCAGGTCTCCGGCGGCCACCGTCACCTGCAGTGACAAATGATGAATAATATGCGGCACGTCCCAAATCATCTGGCCCAAATCGGAGCCTTGCTTCACTTGTCCGTTGACCGAAACCTGGATACGGCCCTTCGCGAGATGACCCACTTCGCTCACCGGGTGCAGCGCACCGCACGGCCCGGAATTGTCGAACGACTTCCCGACCTCCCAGGGACGCCCGGCCTTGGCCATCGTCTGCTGCAGATCGCGGCGCGTCATATCAAAGCCCACCGCATACCCCCACACATGATCGAGCGCCTTCTCAACCGGGAATATCTGCGCCGCCCGACTTCAACGCCACCACCAATTCCACCTCATGCTGCAGGTTATTAGTCATCGGTGGATACGGAATCGTCGAGCCGCTATCCACCACCATGTCCGGCGCCTTGGCGAAATACATCGGAGGCAGCTTTTCGTCGTTGCCCATCTCGCGAATATGGGCCAAATAGTTGCGTCCCACGCAGTAAATCCGTCGGACAGGGAAACGCTGGTTTGACGCGGCCACAGCGACCGTCGGCGAGACAGGAGCGGGTATGACTAAGTTGTTAGTGGACGGAGACATGAAACCGATTATCGCGCAGAGTACCCGGCACTCTTAAGCCATGGCTAGGTGAAAATTTTTCGACTTCGTTCCGGTACTCACCCTACCCGGATTCCGAAATCCGTGTTATGTTTTTGGTGGAGGCGCAAAGTACTAAAACAATAGGGATTTCCACTAGGCCGGTCCGAACTTGACCCTAGCGCCAACTAAATATAAACTCATATCACTCATGATGGAACAACGGAAGAACCAACGCTTCGATCTTCGCCTGCCGATCGAGATCTTGGACGAGCGGTTGGAACACCCGGTGGGAGAGACTCTGAACCTGAGCTCGTGCGGCGTGCTCTTCACCACGGCCGAACGAGTCCCGCTCGGCGAGCCGATCGAATACCTCATCACCATGCCCAAAGCTCCCGGCGCGCGCGCCGTGGTTCGGCTGAAGTGCATCGGCAAAGTGGTCCGTAACGAGGACGCATCCTTCGCCGCCACGCTCGAACGCTACGAATTCGTGCGCGTGAAGGCTTAAGGTCAGTTGTGGCGCACGCACTCGTGCGTGCCGCGTCGAGACTCCTCTCGACGCATCGTAGTGTTACTTAAGGTCCTACGCGATGTGCGCGCCTTGCGTCTCCACGTACACCGTATATAGTGACGAGCTGGCAGCCATGAACAGCCGGTTTCGCTTCTGACCACCGAAACACACGTTCGCGGAGGTTTCAGGCAGCCGAATGAAACCGATGCGCTCGCCATTTTGAGTCACTACCTGCACGCCCGGCCGGGCTCCGCACCATAGGTTGCCGTCCGTATCCACGCGCATTCCGTCCGCCGCCGAAGGCTCACCGGTGCCGGGAATATCGAGCACCACGAAACGCTTGCCGTTGCGCGCTCTCTTGCCATCGATGTCGAATACGCGAATCTCGCGGCCCACCGTGTCGGCGATGTAGACTTTTTTATAGTCGTTCGAAAAACACACGCCGTTGGGACCGGCCATCTCGTCAGTGATCATGTCGACGTTGCCCAGCTTGTCCACGCGGTAGACTGCCGGCTTCAACTCCGGCGACGCCTTAAAGCCCTCGTAATAGCCGCGGATGCCGAATGTGGGGTCGGTGAACCAGATGCTGCCATCGGGATGTACCACCACATCGTTCGGCGAGTTCAGCCGCTTGCCCAACCAGTGATCGCAAATCACCGTAACCGATCCATCGTTTTCATAGCGCACTACACGCCGCCCGCCGTGCTCGCACGAAACCTCGCGGCCTTCGTAGTCGAAAGTGTTGCCGTTGCTGTAGCCCGAGTCCTCGCGGAACACCGACACGTGCCCGTCGTCTTCGATCCACCGCATCTGCCTGTGATTCGGAATATCGCTCCACACCAGATAGCGACCCACGCCGTTCCACGCGGGGCCCTCCGCCCATAGCGTGCCCGTATAGAGCCTCTTGATCGATGTGTTGGCGACGATATATTTACGGAAGCGCTCGTCCAGGACGACGATGTCGGGGTCGGGATACTGCACGGCCGTGTTGCCAGACCAGTCGCGCGGCGCGGGAACGGGATTGATGCGCGGTTGCGCTTGCTGTGCCCTTGCATTGGACGCAGCAATAGCGACGCCGGCGGCGGAAGTCAGAAAACGTCTGCGATTCGGAAGGCTTGCCATGTTTGCTATTTATAGCGCAAATTTCATTGGATCCGTACAACGAGGCGTGTTTAAACCGTTTTCGTATCGCAGGCTAACAAGGAAACGCCACCGGTCGCAAAATTTTGGAGATCTGCGGCTGTAGCCTGACCCTCAGGGGACATGATGGCGGCGTGTATGTCGGCCATCGATCCGAATTCCAGCATTGCGATCAGGTAAGGCGCGCTTCCAGCGACCGGCATCACATCACTGGACCTTCGTTGATCGAATAAGACCGCAATCCTGGGATCTTCTTGGCGAGAGGGATATGCTTTTCGCGATAGTAGCGATCGAAAGCTGCCGAATCGACCGGCGCATTGTAAAGTGCGATGAGCTGAGCCATAGGCTCGTAGCATAACAGGACGCGATTTAGCGCGGCGTGACGACTAGGTCAAACGCTCCACACGCAGTCGATCGGCTAGCTCGTCCAACGTCTTTCGCAACTCCGGCGCAATCGGTACGCCTTCCGCGACGCGGTCCTCGTAGATCTTCCCCGAACGCTCCCCTGGCAGCCGGATCTCGTCAACGCCCGGTAGCCTGGGCGACGACTTCATCTGCTCCCAGATATCGTCCACGCTGCGCTTAAAGGCAGCGACGTCCGAAAACGCCGCGATGTTCACCGCAATGATCGTGTGCCCTGTGTTCGTCAGCGACTTCGAATCCGCGTTGAAATCCACCACATCTTTCCCAAACGCCGCGCCATTCAGCGTCCCCGCCAGCAATCCGAACATCAACGCGAGCCCATAGCCCTTCGGACCGCCAATCGGCAAAAGGAATCCTTCGCTCGCACGCTTCGGGTCGGTGAGCGGCTTGCCCTGGCGATCCATCATCCAGCCTTCCGGCATGGGCTCGCCGCGCTGCGCTTTGATTTTGACTTTGCCGTAAGCGGCGTTGGTCGTCGCCATATCCAGCACGATCGCGTGATGCCGTGACGCAGGCACGGCTATAGATATGGGGTTGGTGCTCAACAGCATCTCGATTCCGCCCCATGGCGGCAGATGATTCGCGCTGCCCACGGCGATGTAGATGCCGATCATATCGTGCGCCAACGGCATCCTCGCATACAGCATCGCTGGACCTGCATGATTGCTATTCCGTGCCCCGACCCACGCGACGCCGGCCGTGCGAGCTTTTTCCACGGCGATTTCCGCGGCACGGCTCATCACCAGATGGCCCATCGCGTTATCGCCGTCCACCAGGGCCGATGCCGCCTGTTCGCGGATCACGCGGATGTTCGGCGTCACGTTGATGCCCCCGCTTTGGATGCGCCTGACGTATTGCGGCAAACGGAAAACGCCGTGTCCATCGGCCCCGCGAGCATCGGCTTCAGCCATCAATCGGGCAACTCTCTGCGCATCGGCACCAGGAAGTCCGGCCGCGACCAGAGCGCTCGCGATGAAGCGGGTGAGTTCTTCTAAAGAAGTCGTTTCGCTCACGGCGCGCCTATACCATCATCGTCTTTACAGGCTCGTTTATGACCAGCGTCGCGGCCGTCGCCTTGCGAACTTCATCCACACTGGTGTCCGGCGCGATCTCACGCAGCACCAAGCCTCGGGGAGTTACGTCGATCACCGCCATCTCGGTCATAATCGTGTTCACGACGCCGCAGCCGGTCAGCGGCAGCGTACACTTCGCGAGGATTTTAGCCTCGCCCTTGCGCGTGGTATGCTCCATCGCCACGATCACGCGCCGCGCGCCCGCCACCAGATCCATCGCGCCGCCCATTCCCTTCACCACTTTTCCCGGCACCGTCCAATTCGCCAGGTCGCCTTTTTCGTCCACTTCCATCGAACCGAGAATACTCAGATCGATGTGCCCACCGCGAATAATCGCAAACGAATCGGCACTGGAGCAATACGCCGTGCCCGGAATCTCTGTCACGGTTTCCTTGCCTGCGTTGATCAGGTCCGCATCTTCGGTGCCCTCCACCGGATACGGCCCCACACCGAGCATCCCGTTCTCCGATTGCAGTACTACTTCCATT
The DNA here is from genome assembly GCA_963699945.1 of Terriglobia bacterium. Lineage (GTDB taxonomy): Bacteria > Acidobacteriota > Terriglobia > Bryobacterales > Bryobacteraceae > Palsa-187. Next base: position 143,150 of record CAVOVW010000001.1, on the reverse strand, counting down.
CCGGCGGGTACGTGATCAGCCACCAGCGTCGGAATGCCGATGCCGAGGTTCACGTAATATCCATCGCGCAGTTCCTGCGCCGCGCGCCTCGCGATTCGCAAACGCTTTTCGTTATCCGTCATGCCTTGCCTTCCGCCGTGCGCACTGTCCGCCGCTCGATCTGGCGCGAAAACGATTCTCCCAGCACCACCCGATGGACAAAAATGCCCGGCGTCATGATGTTGTCGCCGTCGATTTCGCCGGGCTCGACGATCTGTTCCACTTCGGCGATCGTAACCTTGGCGGCCGTCGCCATCATCGGATTAAAGTTGCGCGCCGTTTTGCGATAGACCAGGTTGCCCATGCGGTCGCCCTTCCATGCCTTGATCAATGCGAAGTCAGCCGTCAGCGCGTGTTCCATAATGTACGTCTTGCCGTCGAACTTGCGCGTTTCCTTGCCCTCGGCGACAACCGTACCCGCTCCCGCAGGTGTGAAGAAAGCCGGGATCCCGGCCCCCCCTGCGCGAATGCATTCAGCCAGCGTCCCCTGCGGCATTAACTTCAGGTCGAGCTTCCCCTGGATGACCTGCGTCTCGAGCAGCTTGTTTTCGCCTACGTAGCTGCCGACGTGCGACGCAATCATTCCGGCTTCCAGCATCAGGCCCATGCCCGCACCGTCGATCCCCATGTTGTTGCTGATGGTATGCAGTCCCTTCACTCCGCTTTGGACCAGCGCGCGGATCAGATTTTCAGGGATTCCGCACAGGCCAAAGCCTCCCAACATCACCTTATGGCCTGCACGAATGTCGGCCACCGCCTCATGGGCGCTCTTCCAAACCTTATTCAATTTTCCACCCCTAGGCGCATCCGGTGATGGATGCTTCCGAATCGCTTATCATAGCAACGAATGGGCCAACCAGTCGCCAGCATCGAGCGAAAAGTCGCCGCGGAAAAAGGCCTCGCCCGCGTCGGCATCGCTCTCGCAAATTGGAGCGAGCGCTGGTTTCCCGATCCCCTGGTTTTCGCTCTGCTCGGAGTTGTCACTGTCTTCTTAATTGGTCTCGCGGCTGGCGAAAATGCGTCGGATTTGGCGATCCAAGCGGGCAAGAACTTCTGGACGCTTGTGCCTTTCACCATGCAGATGGTCATGGTGCTGATCGGCGGCTACGTGGTTGCCTCTGCCCCGATCATGCGCCGGTTTATCGATCGGATTTCCATGATCCCGAAGTCGCCGCGCGCCGCCATCGCCACGGCTGCGCTGTTTACCCTTTTGGTTTCGCTTCTCTCGTGGGGAATGAGCCTTATCTTTGGCGGATTGCTGGTGCGCGCGCTGGCGCGCCGCGTAAAGGGAATGGACTATCGCGCGGCAGGGCTCGCCGCGTATCTCGGAATCGGCGTGGCATGGGCATTGGGCTTGTCTTCTTCAGCGGCGATGCTAATGGCGACGAAGGTTTCGATGCCCCCCGCCTTGTTCGCAATCAGCGGGCTGATCCCTCTGACGCAAACGCTGTTCCTGTGGCAGAGTCTGGCGACGGCGGCGATTTTGATCGCCGTCTCTGTGGCGGTTTGTTTTTTCGCGACGCCCAAACCAGAGAACGCGCGCACGGCCGAGGATTTCGGTATCGAACTCGAAGATCCACCGCGCGAGCTTGAGGTTCGCACGCGACCCGGCGAATGGCTGGAGTATAGCCCTGTGCTGACGATTCTCGTCGTGCTGGTGCTGGGTTTTTACTTGATCCAAACGCTCCGCACGTCGCCGCAAGGCGCGCTGGCCGCGCTCGATCTGAACACCTACAACCTGATTTTCCTGACGCTGGGAATGCTGCTGCACTGGCGGCCCCGGCGATTCCTGCGAGCGGTGGCGGAATGCATTCCGGCAACGGGCGGCGTGCTGCTGCAGTTTCCGTTTTACGCGATGATTTTCGGCATGATCGTCGGCACGGGCTTAAGCGAAAAGCTGGCACATCTGTTTGCGCGGCTGAGTTCGCACGACACGTATCCTTTATTGGTCGCGCTCTATTCGGCCAGCCTCGGCGTCTTCATTCCGTCGGGCGGCAGCAAGTGGATCGTGGAAGCGCCCTATGTGATGCAAGCGGCCATCGCCAACCAGGTGCACCTGGGCTGGGTGGTGCAAATTTACAATGCGGCCGAAGCCTTGCCGAACCTGATCAATCCCTTTTGGATGCTGCCATTGCTGGGCATCCTGAAAATCCGCGCGCGCGACATGGTCGGCTACGGAATTCTGCAGTTGGCGATTCAAGCGCCGCTGGTTTTCTTCCTGTGCTGGTTTTTCGCGCGTACGCTAGGCTTTGAGCCGCCCTTAAAATAATTTCCAGGAGAATGCCATGACGAAGCTGTACACCGTATTGCTGGCTGGACTGATGATCGCGCCCTTCGCCTGCTCGCAGGATCGTTTCCCGCCCTTGCCCGCGGATAAGATGACCGACGTGCAAAAGAAAATTGTGGCAGATATCGTGGCCGGTCCGCGCGGCAGTTTCGTCGGACCCTTCGTGGTACTACTGCGCAGTCCGGAGTTGGAAGACCGGGTACAGAAGGTCGGCGAATATTTGCGCTACAAGGCCGCGATTGGACGCCGGAATACGGAGTTCGTGATCCTGCTCACCGGTCGCGCCTGGAGCCAGCAGTTCGAATGGGGTCAGCACGCGCCCATCGCTCAGAAAGAGGGCATCGAGCCCGAGAAGATCGCCGCGATCGCGGAGGGCCGCCGACCCGCGAACATGACCGACGACGAAGACATGCTCTACAACTTCGCCGACGAGTTGCTCCGCAACAAATCCGTCAGCGCGCCGACGTTCGCCCGCGTCAAAGCCAGATTCGGCGAGCAGGGCGTGGTCGATCTAACGGGCCTGATGGGCTACTACACCACGCTCGCCATGATTATGAACGTCGCCCAGACGCCGGGCGATACGGGAGCACCACGCCTGCCGATGCTGCCGACGCCGGTGAAATAACGGATCTATTGAGCGCCGCACGGATGGCTGGAAGGATCGCCAGGACGCGCGATCGGCAGATAGCGCCGCCGGCAGTTGCGCGGTTCCCATCCGCGAAATAGAATAGGGATGCTTCAGGATGCTTCGCTCTGAATTCGCGGGAGGTGCGACTCATGAGAGTAAATAAAATCTGGATGGCGGCTGCCGTTATGCTCGTGCTGGCGGCACTACCAATCGCTGCGCATCATTCCTTTGCGACGGTTTTCGATCGAAACCAGCCCGCTCAGTTCACCGGCACGGTGACGAAAGTCGAATGGACCAATCCGCACGTCTGGTTTTACGTTGACGTCAAAGATGCGGGCGGCGCTGTGAAGAACTTCGCGTGCGAGTCGGGGCCCCCAAATATTTTGGCTCGCAACGGCTGGAAAAAGGATTCCCTCAAGATCGGCGACACCGTAAACGTAAGTGCCTTCCGGGCCAAAGACAGCACGGATACCTATTCGACACGGGAAATCCGGCTGGCCGACGGCAAAAAAATCTTCGCGGGTAACGCCGACGCTGAGGACGCCAAGGAGTAGATCAATGCATCAATTCTTGAAAACAGCCTTCGTGTGCTCGGCTGCGTTTGCGTTGGCGGCTGCTCCGGCGCTCGCCCAAAAAAAGTACACGCCGCCTGCGGGTCCCACGCCGCGCACGGCTGACGGCAAACCGGACTTGAGTGGCGTGTGGCAGCATCCCTTCGTGCAGGACATGACCAAGAACGGTCCGGATCAGAAGGGCGAGCCAACGCTCCCTTACACGGCCTGGGGCGATGCGAACAAGGTCGAGGAATTCGACTACACCGCTTTCTGCCTGCCCCTGGGCTACACGCGATCGATTAATTCGCCCATGCCCATCGAGATCGAGCAGCGTCCCGGCCGCATCGTGATGCTGTACGAGATGAATAATACCTTCCACGTCATCTATACCGACGGCCGTCCTCATCCCAAGGACCTGGACCCGACGTGGTTCGGCCACTCCATCGGCACCTGGGACAAAGACACGCTGGTGGTGGATACCATCGGCTTTAACGACAAGACTCGCGTGGATACAGAAGGGCATCCTCACACCGACGCCTTACATGTAATCGAACGATATACGCGCACGGATCTGGGTCACATGGCGTACGAGATGACCATCGACGATCCCAAAGCCTACACCAAGCCTTGGAAAAACGTCCGCACCTTTACGTTGCGCCCGGATTGGGAGCTATTGGAATATAACTGCAACGAGAACAACAAAGAGGTCACAGAAGGCCACCTCAAGCCGCCAGCGAAGAAACAATAGGTAAGTCTCGCCGATCATAGTACGCCGCCCGTCAGGACGAGACGGACACCAAAAAAGGGACGGGCAAAACGCCCGTCCCTTTTCTTGCAAGATCGAACCCGAGAATCGCGGCTGCTGAGGCCGCGCCCCACATTCTTAGAACGAGTACTTCAGCGCAAACTGGATCTTGCGCGTCGGATACGCTCCCAGGATCTGACCGAACTGATTATTGTTGATCAAAGCGAACCCCGGACCGGTAGCCGGGTTGCCATAGTTCGTCGCGAACGGAGTGTTGGCCGCCATTTCCGCGACGAACGAGTTGAACAGGTTGAAAGCGTCGCCGCGGAGCTCGATGTTCTGGCGCTCCGTAATGCGGAACACACGCGATAGCGCCAGATCCAAATCCCAATATGTCGGACCCGTGATGCTGTTCCATCCCAGATTGCCCGTGTAGGGGATAACCCCGTTGATGGGAGCCTGGGGCGCGAACGCGCTCTTGTTCAGATAGAAGCAGCCGGCGCAGCTTTGACCCGTATAAACCCCGCTAGGATTCACCAGATCCGGCTGCTGGTGATTGATGGTGGACGCCGAAACATCGGTGCCATCCTGAATCATCAGCGGTGTGCCGGACGTGAACTTATAGATGCCCGAAAGCTTCCAGTCGGAGGCCGTGTACCGCATGGCCTTGTTGGAAAACTTCGGAGTCTGCGCGACTGCCGTCACGTTGAAGATATTGCGGCGATCGCTGTCGCAGCTGCCGACCCTGTTGTAGTTGATTGGATCAGTGGAGGTCTGTTCCGGTTTCGTGTTATACCCTAGCGCCTGACCGATGCAGTGCGACCACGTCCAGTTGGCGCTGACGCTGAAGTTTCTCGCCAAGCGCCGCTGGGCGGAGAGCAGCAGCCCCTCGTAGTGCTGGTTGCCGCCCGCATTCCAGTTCATGACGTTCGAGAACGAATAACCGGAATTCGGATTCAAGAGCACGAGATTGCGGCGCGTGGCCACGTTGGCCGCGGTCGCGCCAGGCACTGCCACCGCGTAGTTTTCCGCAACGCTGATGTACAGGTGCGACACCTTGCTGCCCATATAAGTGGCCGACACCAGCCACGGCGCGCCGATCTGCCTCTGAATCGCCAGATTCCACGTCGAATACGTCGGTGATGGCGTGTTATAGGCCGTCGTCGCAAACAAACCGTTCGGAGTGAAGGTCAGGCTCTTGTTGGTAATGTCGTACGGATACGGATTCACGCTGGTTCCGAACGGGTTCGTGAAGTTCACATAACCGAGTCCGTTCGGCGTACCGTTCGGCGTGCTGGTCAGAATCTGACGGCCGCCCCACGGATCTTGTCCCTGCTGGTCTTCGCGCGTCAGGCCCGGGACGAAAGCATATCCATAGCCATAAGACGAGCGGATTGAAGTCTTACCGTTGCCAAACGGATCCCACGCGACACCGATGCGAGGCGCGAAGTTCGCCCACTGTTTGTATTCGCCGCTTTTGTCTGGGAAGCCCGGATCGCCCGGATAGTAGAATCCCGGAGGCGCATTTACATACTGGGTGCTGCGCGTGCCCGCGACGTAGCGGGGCACATCGAAGTTGAAGATCACGCCTGTTGGAACCGTGATCGGCAAATACGGCTCCCAACGGATACCGGCGTTCACCGTCAGCCGAGAGCTGACCTTCCATGTATCGGTGAAATACAAGTCGAAGAACGTCTCGTGCATCGATTGCGTGTTGGGCAACCCATCCTGCATCTGCGTCGCGTGACCGATCAGGAAGTTGTTCAGCCCGGTGAAATTGAACTGACCGTTGCTAGCGAAGCTATTGCGCGACGTGAAGCGTCCGTTCGAAACCGAACCGCCAAACGTGAACTGATGGGCGCCCATAACGTAATTGATATCATCGTTGGCGATATAGTTGGCGCTCCGATACCACGAACCGCCGCCGTTCGGAGGCGGATCGGAATAGTTGATCCCGGCTGAGTACCCGTTGACGATCAGCAGCGCGCCGAACTGGGCCTTGTTTTCGCCGCACCAGAAATTCTGAACGCCGGCAGTGCAGTAATTAAAAAAGTCGTTCTGCAGACGCGTCGCGTTGATGCGTGTAAACGCCAGGCGCGCCGAATTGACCATGTTCGCGTTGACCACCCAGGTTTCGCCCACCGCAAGCGCATACGACGGTGTATCGAACCCACTGCTGTTCGACACAAGCAGGTTTGGCGTTAGGTCGGTTAGGGTCGGCTGATGTTCCTTGCTGAACAGGTCCCGGAAGAACATCGAGTGTTTGTCATTGATCTGATAGTCGATCTTGAATTCGTATTCGTTATTGTTCTGGCTGAACGGCGTGTTGTAGACTACGTTCCCGCAGGCATCCGGGTTGACGCCCGCAGCCTGCGCGCTTGCCAGGAACTTTTGAGAAATGTAAACGGCGGGTGCAGAAAGCTGATCCGGAGTCACCGTGTTCGGCGCCGCGCCACCTGTCCCAAAGGGAGCAGCCAGAGGCGTCGGGCGCCCGCAGGCCGCGGTTTCATATTTGCTAAAGTCGCCGTTAATCATGTCGGCCGTCGCTATGACCGCCGTGCTGTTGCCGGGACTATTGCGTTGCGTGGTGCCCTGATAGCCGCCGAAGAAGAACAGCTTGTTTTTGATGATCGCGCCGCCGACGGTTCCGCCGAACTGGTTGCGCTTGTAGGTGTTCTGCGCCAACGGAGGCGTCGCTGTCGGGCTGGGTAGAATGCGATAATCCGCCGCGCTGCCGAATCCGCCATTGCGGATGAACTCGAACAGGTCGCCGTGCAACTGATTGGTCCCAGACCGCATCACCATTTCGACCGACGCGTTATTGCCGCGCGCGGCCGCGAGACCGCTGGTCTCTACCTTGAACTCCTGCATGGCATCCGGCATAGGCAGGGGCATCGTGGTGCCGGACATGAAATCCCAGTGGCTGGTTCCGTCCATCACCCAGTCAACCTGCCCGCCGCCCAAGGGCAGCGAAGCCATACCGGCGATCGAGATCATCGGACGTCCGCTGAAGATGCGCGTATCGGTAGTTCCCGTCTGAACCGCGCCGCCATTCAGCGTCACGAGATCGGAAACCTGGCGGCCATTGAGCGGCAGTTCAATAATGCGCTGCGTTTCGACCACCGAGCCAACGCCCGAATTGCGCGTTTCCACCAGCGCGGCGTTCGCCTCGACATTTACGGTGTCGACAACCTGGCCCACCTTCAGAGCCACGTCCACCGACGGATCGGCGTTCACCTGCAATACGATTCCGGTCTGAACAGCAGTACTAAATCCTGGTTTGGTGACCTCAACGCGATAGGGACCGGTGGCAAGCGCCGGGAGTACGTAGCCCCCGTCCGAGCCCGTGACCGTCGTGCGCGCCGTGCCGGTTTCCGTTTGCGTCGCCTTCACCTCGGCGCCCGGAACCGCGGCTCCGGAATTATCAGTAACCGTGCCGTGGATTTGTGCAGTGCCCTGGCCCCAAGCGGCCAGGCCCGCAAAAACAAACAGACCTATCGAGCAGATGATTCTCTTCACGGAGCCCCCCTTTGCTTCGGACATATCAGTCCGGATGCAAACAAACTACTGGAGGCTTACTTTATCAGAGTGGCGGGGTCGGGGCAAGTAGAGGACGGACCGTAGCTTGCGGTGGTTACAAAGATTTTACGATCCTTTAACAAAAAGGGCGGCTGTGCTTTCGCACCAGCCGCCCTCAGTGAAAATACGCCGATCTAGAATATCAGCTTTAACCCAAACTGAATTTCACGCGACGGGACGGCAGATGTGAGGATCTGGCCGGCCGTAGCGGTGTTGTACGAAATCCCGCTGCCAAAGCTCGCCGTCGGACTCGCTGTACCGGTGAAAACGCTGGCCACCGGGAGCGAAAGGTTTGTGTGATTGAACAGGTTGAAGAGCTCCGCACGGAACTGCATACTCACCCGCTCCGTGATCTTCGTGGATTTCAGGATCGCCAAGTCGACCGTCGTCAACCCAGGACCAAACAACGCTTCGCGTCCCAAGTTGCCCAGCGTGCCGAACGCTTGCGGCGAGAAGCATGTCGGATTGAACCACAAGTTCGATGATCCGATGATCGGCGTGTTGTTGCAAGCCGGATAGCTGACGTTACCACTTGTGAAGGCCGCGCCGTTCGGGTTGTAGTTGGGACGCGGCGTGCTGGTAATGTTCAATTGGTTCGTCAGATCGATGCCATCGGTGACGTTGAAGGGCAGGCCGCTGCTGGCGGACCAGATGCCCGTGACCTGCCATCCCGAAACCACTCGATTCTTGTGGAAAGGCAGTTCGTAGAGTGCATTCAGACGAAACACGTGGGTCGCGTTGTACGCGCAACGTGCATAATCATACTGGCGATTGAACGGGTCGCCTTCCACCGAAGGACCGTTGCCGTTGAGCGAGGCGAGAACCGAATCACCCGTGCTCTGGCACAGCGAATAGGTGTAGGAAACCTGCGCCTGGAAGTCGTGGGTCAAGCGCTTGTTCAAGCTTGCCTGCAGCGAGTTGTAACGCGAGTTGGTTCCGTTCTCGGCAATCGTAAAGCTACCTAGATTCGGATTCGTGCGGCCGGAAACCCCAAGCGGGCACAACGGGCCGCCTGTATTGTTGCCGCAGACCGGTTGGAACAGCGGAAGACCGTTCGCAAGGGTGGTGTGTGGAACCGGGTTCTGGTCGATCTCCGTAAAGAGATTCACACCGTGCGAGCCCACGTATCCGACAGAGGCAACCATGGCACCGGGAAACTCATGCTGCAGGTTTAGGTTGTACTCCATCAAGTAAGGAGTTTTAGTGGCATTCGGATCGTAGCCGTTGGTTACCGTCGCGTTGGGAAGCGCTTGCGTAAACGGCGTCGGGAATGTCACGCCCTGCGTCTGCGTAATCAGATTCCACGGTTCGGCATTGATGTAGTAGATTGCGTATTCGCCTGCGAACATCACATCGTGGAACATACCGAATCCGCCGCGCAGCGACGTCTTGTGATCCTTGAACACGTCGTAGGCGAAGCCCACGCGCGGATCCCAGTTTTTCCATGAAGGATTGCTGGTATACGCATTGGGGATATTCACGAATCCTGTGTTCGTCTGGAAGTTCGTAATGGCGTACAAATTGTTGTGCGCTTCCGTGGGATTGTTGGTCGGCTCATAGCGCAGACCAAAATTGACCGTCAATTTCTGGGTTACTTTCCATTCGTCGTGGCCGTAAAACACAAAGGCGAGTTCGCGGAAGTCGCGGATCGGGTAGTTGACCGGCGAGTCGAGAGCGCCGCTAACCTGGGTGGCAGTCCCCGCGAGGAAGTTCGCCTCGCTGGTGAACGTCCAGCTCGATCCGCTGGTGAAGGGCCACAGAACCGAAGACTGCACGCGATCCACCGACGCGCCAAAACGCATACTGTGCGAGCCCTTGGTCCATGCGATGTCGTCGCCTTCCGAATAGCGGTTCTGCAGTTGCAGTTCCGGCATCGGCGAAGCGCCGCCCAGTCCGAGGCCCGTGAGACCCGTAATGTTAACTGTTCCGTCCGCCACCTGCGGCCCACCAGGGAAGAACTGCAGCGCCGGATACGAGTTCACTTCCGACCCCGTAACTTTGGTGCGCGAGAACGAAACGCGCGCCGTATTGATCATGGTCGGAGAGAAAATATGCTTTTCCTCCGCGGTCACGAACTGATTGAAGCCCAGATCCAGTTCCGGCTCCAGACCCGAGTTGCCGCCGCTGAACGGATACTGCGCATGCTGCTGGTCAACGAAGTAGCGCGCGAAGAACGAATCTTTATCGGAGATATTCCAATCCGCGCGGCCCAGCACGTAATTCTCTTTCGCCGTGTTGTCTCTCACTACCGTCGCTTTTCCGGTGCCGACACCCGCGGGGGCGTTCGGCGTCTGACCGCAGGCGGTATTGATGGGGTTAAGGCTGTAAAGCGCCAACAGAGCATTCACTTTGTTGTACGCAGCGGAACCCGGCGCGGCGGTCGAGACCAGCGGGCCGCCATTCACATTGCAAGGCTCCGTCGCGATGACGGAGGTTCCCTGCGTATACTGCAGGCCTTCGTAATTCGCGAAGAAGAATACCTTGTCCTTCTTAATCGGACCACCGAGCGTCGCGCCGTACTGATTCCGGCGGAATTCCGGAACCGAAGGTCCGTCCGTGAAGTTGCGGGCGTCCAGATCGCTGTTGCGCAGGAACCAGAACGCGGATCCATGCAGATCGTTAGCGCCGGATTTGCTAACGGCGTTCATCGCCGCGCCGTTGCCGCCGTACATGGCGCCATAAGTATTTGTCAGCACCTGGAATTCGCCGATCGCGTCGACGCCCAGCGACGAGCCCGTGATCGACCCAATGCCGCGGTTGTAGAAAGTTTCGAGATTCTGATCGTCCAGCAAATAGAACTGGCCTTCCGGACGGCTGCCGGCGATGGAGATCGCGGGATCGCGACCTTCGCGCATGTTCGCGCCTGTGCCGGAGCCTGTTGCCGCGCTGCCCGCATAATAATTCTGCACGCCGGGGGCGAGCTGAATCAGCTGTTCGAAGTTGCGTCCGTTCAGAGGCAGTTCGCGCATCTGCGTCTGATTGACCAGCGAGGAGACCGTGGAGTTGGTAGTCTCAACGGCCGTGACCGCGCCTTCTACCGTAACCGTCTGCGTCTGCTGACCGACGGCGAGCGAGAAATCAACAACCGACTGGACGCCGACGGTGAGCTCAATTCCTTTATGGAGCAAGCTCGAAAACCCATCTTTCGACGCCTGCACTTCGTAGTTACCGACCGGCAAATCGGGCACACGGAAGCGTCCCTGGCCGTCGGATTGCGACGTGGTCGTCTGTCCGGTTCCCACATTCTTGACTTGAATATTCGCCGCTGGAATCGCCGCGCCGGACGTGTCCGTAACCGTTCCTAAAATCGTGGCGCTAACGCCCTGTGCCACAAGCTTGGTGGCCTGTGTCGCGCACACCACCGCGAGGAACAGAAATAATACGATCCGTCCAAAACGCAACTCTCCCAATTTTATGTCTGTCAGCATTACTGAACCCTTTCCTCTTGAAATCTCGACACTACGCACGGAATCATTCCCGGCGGAAGTGAGTTTTGCTTGCCTGCCACAAAATGCCGCAATGTCCCTACGTGAACCTCTTAAGACGCAGTTAGCCCCACCCAGAAAAATCGGCGGAGCGGACGAAAAACTACATGCCTGCTGATTGCGGAACCTCTAAAATCGCTCGGGCGCATTTGGGCGCGAACCGAGCACAAAGACCTTGGTGTTAGGCTATCGAAGACTTGCATCGATGAACAATACAGTCTGTAGGGTAGGCCCATCGTTAGATCGTCATAAGCCCCGGATGCGACGCGCGTAACATCGGGGAAAGTGCTGTTATGTTTCACCCGCTTTCCTGAAGGAGCCTCCTGAGCTGGCTCCCTGCTTTTCTGTTGCGATCGCGTCCTCATGCACTGCGAACCGACGCGACCGGGAAGAATCATTGCGTTCATATCGACGCGCGCCAACAATGTCTTCGCGAGCCACGTCGTCAACTTGACTTATGCCTCCTTTAGCGGCGATGTACACTTATTGGTTCGCTAGGAGGAGATCGTGCGTACTCACAAACTCGGAATCATCTGGATCGCCGCGGTCGGCGCTGCTATTGTGTCGATCGCGACAGCTCCGTCGCCGCTAGGTGCGCAATCTCGCCCTGTCGGTTTCGCCGCTGTCGCCGGACAAAAAGGCGGGCAGGATTTCACGGGCCCTTACGATGTGGTCCCCGACTGGCCCAAGCCGCTCTCTCAAATCAAAGGCCACGACAACTGGACCTTCGGCGCTGTACAAGGCATCTTCGCCGAAAATCCGAATCGCGTCTTTATCCTGATGCGCGGCGAACTTCCGGCTTTGAAGCGCCCCATCGAGACACCGGTGCCGCAGTTCGGTCCAAGCCTGACGTTCCCGATCCCGCAAGCTCCCTTTCGTAACGCGTCCGTAGGACCGCTCGCCAGCCCCGGCAATCAGGGCAGCGATGGCTGGAACGGATGGAAAGGCAAGCTCGGAGTGGACGCCCGCTGGGAGCACTGCGTGCTGGTGGTCGATGCGCAGGGCAACTATATCGAGGAAGATGTTTGGAACAAATGGAACGACAAGTTCCGCCGCCCGCATTCCGTCACGATCAATCCTTACGATCCCGAAAAACACATCTGGATTGTGGACGACCGCATGCACGCGGTCTACAAGTTCTCGCACGACGGGAAGACACTGGTACAGACGCTCGGCGTACCCGGCGTCCCGGGCAACGACGACAAGCATTTCAATCGCCCGACGTTCCTCTCGTGGATGCCCGACAGCACGCTGTTCGTCTCCGATGGCTACGCCAACACACGCGTCGTGAAGTTCGATAAAAACGGAAAATATCTGATGTCATGGGGCGAAAAAGGCAACCCGCCCGACGACACGCGCCCCGGCTATTTCGATGCCGTGCACGGCGTGCAGTACGATCCCGCCACGCGCCGCGTCTACGCGACCGACCGCTCCAGCCACCGCATCCAGGTGTTCGACGAAAACGGCAAGTACATCGATCAGTTCAGCACGGGCAAGCCTTCCACTCCGCAGGTGCTATTTCTCTCGGCCGACAAATATTTGTGGATCGCCGATAACGAAACGGCGAAGATTCTCAAGTACGACACCCAAGGCCACTTCCTCTACTCGTGGGGCAGCGGCGGCCAGCGGCCCGGGCAGATGTGGAACGTCCACGGCTTCAGCGTGGATCAGGACGGCAACTTTTACATCGCCGAAGTGAACAATGGCCGCGCTCAGAAATTCCGCCCGCGGGCGGGCGCCAACAAAGATATGTTGATCGGCCAGCCCATCCGCGCCGCGTGGAAATAGGCCACCAACATCCCTGTCATCCTGAGTAGCGAAGCGACCGAAGGATCTGCTCTTTGGAGGTCGGGATTCCGCGAACTTGCCTACGAGTGCGTCCCCGGAGCCTCGTGTCCCGCCTTCTGCACGTACTCAATGTAAGATCCCGGAAACACCAGCGGCTCGCGATCTTTTCCGCTCTCGCCACCCAGTTCCAACACGCGCGAACCCAGCCCGCGTAAAAAACTGCGATCGTGCGACACAAAAATCATCGTGCCTTCGAATTGCTTGAGCGCATCGACCAGCATTTCCTTCGTCGCAAGATCCAAGTGGTTCGTCGGCTCGTCCAGCACCAGAAAATTCGGCGGATCGTACAGCATCCTCGCCATCGCCAGCCGTGATTTCTCGCCGCCCGAAAGCGACCGAATGCGCTTGTCGATCTCGTCGCCCGAAAACTGAAACGCACCGGCCAGAGAGCGAAGCGTGCCTAAGCCTTCCTGCGGAAAATCATTTTGCAGCTGATCGATTACCGTGATGTCCGGATTGAGCACGTCCAGGGATTGCTGCGCAAAGTACCCCATCTTCAAACTCGCGCCCAACTCCACGATGCCGTCGTCAGGAGCCAGCGCACCCGCGATCATCTTCAAGAGCGTCGATTTGCCCGCCCCATTGCGCCCCATCACGGCCCATCGTTCGCCGCGCCGAATTGTCAGACTGAAGCCGTCATAAATCACGCGCGGCCCAAATTTCTTGCCGATTTTTTCGATGACGGCCACCTGATCGCCCGACCGCGGCGGCGTACGAAACTCGAATTTCACGACGTGGCGTTTTTTCGGCAGTTCAATCTTCTCGATCTTGTCAAGCGCCTTGATCCGGCTCTGCACCTGCGCGGCCTTCGCGGCGTGCGTCCGGAAGCGATCAATGAACCGCTGTTCTTTCGCGAGCATCGCCTGCTGCCGCGCGAATGCCGCCTGTTGATTGGTATCGCGAATGGCCCGCTCGCGCTCGTAAAAATCGTAGTTGCCCGAATAGACGATGATCTCGCCGCTATCGATCTCTGCGATCTTCGTCACGATGCGGTTCATGAACTCGCGATCGTGCGAGGTCATCAGCAGCGTGCCCGGATACGTCTTGAGAAACTGCTCGAGCCAGATGATCGACTCGATGTCCAGGTGATTCGTCGGCTCGTCCATCAGCAAGACATCGGGCCGCCCCAACAGCACGCGCGCCAACGCGACGCGCATTTTCCAGCCGCCGGAGAGCGCGCCCACGTCGCCATCGATCTGGTCGTCCTCAAATCCCAGGCCATGCAGCACCTCGCGCGCCTGCGCTTCCAGCGCGTAGCCGTCCAGATGTTCGTACTCTTCCTGCACATGGCCGAAGCGCTCGAGGATCGCATCCATCTCGGCCGCTCGCGTGGGATCACCCATCGCATGATTCAACGATTCCAACTCATGATGTAGATCGCCAACGCGCCCGCTACCCGCGATCGCCTCATCCAACACCGAACGCCCGGACATCTCTTCCACATCCTGACGAAAATAGCCGACGGTTACCTTCTTCGGAACTGTGACATCACCCTCGTCCGCATATTCCTCGCCCGTGATCATACGAAACAGCGTCGTCTTGCCAGATCCGTTTGGGCCCACCAGCCCGACTTTCTCGCCCGGATTCAGCTGAAACGACGCTTCGACAAACACAAGTTGTTTGCCGTACTGCTTATTGATGTTCGAAAGAGAAATCATCCAGTGAGGGAGCGTGGACTTTCGTCACGCGCGTGTGATGCTCGAAACCCCGCACCTCCAAGTTAGCAGACTGGCCTGCATTCTCATGCGCTCGCTTGTTCTTGCGCCCACCTGTTTTTGCGCCCGCTTGTTCTTGCGCCCGCCTGGTCTTGCGCTAGACTGGCTATTTCTCAGGAGGCCTTGTGGCGAAACCCATTAAAATCTTCGGAGCCGCGGCGTGCGTAGTCTCAAGCGTGGGGCTCGCGCTCTCTTTGTGGGCGCAAGCGCCCAGCGGCGTTACCGCCTATGAAGGAGCGCGCCTGATCGTAGGCGACGGCCGGCGCGCGATCGAAGATTCGGTGTTCCTCGTCCAGAACGGCCAGTTCCTCGCCGCAGGCAAAAAAGGATCGCTAAAGATTCCCGCGGGAGCGGCGCACGTGAATCTCACAGGTAAAACGGTTATGCCCGCCATGGTCGATCTGCACGGGCACCTGGGCTATCAGAACGTTCCCGCCGGCACGATGTCCAAAGAAACCTTCACGCGCGAAAACCTGATCGACCATCTGCAGCGGCTCGCGTACTACGGCATCGGCGCCGTGGTCGATGTCGCGAGCCTCACCGATCGCTCCGACATGCACGGAGGTCGCACCAACTGGGGCGACGTCCCGCTGCGCGTCCGCGACGAGATTATTCCTGGGACCGCACTATTCAAAACCGCGGGCGATGGCATCGCGGCGCCCGGCGGCGGACCCATCGGCCATCCCTCGCGCGCCGACGTTCCCTACCCAGTGGCGACGCCCGAAGACGCTCGCGCCGCTGTGGACGACTACGTCAAGATGAAACCTTCGTTCATCAAGATCTGGGAAGACGACCGCGGCGGCACGAAACCCAAGATGTCGCCTGCCGTATATAAGGCGGTCCTCGACGAAGCTCACAAATTCAACGTGCCAGTCGCCGCGCATAACGTGACGCTCGCCGACGCCAAGAATCTGGTGCGCGATGGTATCGAAGGCTGGCTGCACGTACCCGTGCGCGGCGGCGAGCTCGTCGACGATGAACTCGTCAAGCTGGTGAAGGATCGCGTCCGCAAAAAAGATCGCCCAAATATGTGGATGACGCCCGCGCTCGCCGAACCGTGGATGAGTCTAGGAGGCGGCCAACGCCCTTCCTGGCTCGACGATCCCACACTGCACGACACCTATTCCGACGCGGCCATTCGCCAGTTCTGGGGCGACCCACTCATGAAGATGAAGCCCGAGGAAATCAAGAAGGCGCACGACATTTTCGAAAATCTGAAGAGCAACGGCATGAAGCTCCGCGCCGCGGGCATAAAGGTGCTGATGGGCACAGACACGGGGCAAACGCGATTTTGGATCGGCTATTCCACGCACATGGATCTCGAAGGACTCGTCGCCATGGGCCTCACGCCCTCCGAGGCGATCGTCGCCGCCACGTCTGACCCCGCGCGCATCGCAGGCTTCAATACAGGGCTCGTCGCAAAGGGCCGTCAGGCGGATTTCATCGTGCTCGACGCGAATCCCTTGGAGAAAATCTCGAACACGCGCCGGATCAACAAAGTTTTCCTGCGAGGGCAGGAAGTTCC
Source organism: Terriglobia bacterium (assembly GCA_963699945.1). Classification (GTDB taxonomy): domain Bacteria; phylum Acidobacteriota; class Terriglobia; order Bryobacterales; family Bryobacteraceae; genus Palsa-187. The sequence continues at coordinate 126,745 of CAVOVW010000001.1, read as the reverse complement.
CCGCGCCGAGTATCGCGCCAAGTGGCAATCGCAATTTCAAAAATAGGCCTTGTGGGGCAGCCCTTTCGGGCTGCGAGCCGGGCTTATGCCCGGCTTTCTATGCGCCGCACAGAAGGAAGGCGTGCAACGTGAAAGGGCTGCCCCACAATCTGGTTGGCTTTCTTCTACTGCGCTCCCGGACCGCCGTCCGTATCCGAGCCGCCGAAAATCGCCCTGCCGTTGAGATAGATGCGGCGCGCGTCCATCAGGCGCGAGCCATCCTTCGCCGCGTAGCCATCCACGATCAACTTGTCGCCAATATGAACCTCGCCGCGCTTCATGCCGCGCCGCGTGAGCTGCCCCGGGTTCGCGCCTTCGCAACCCCACTGCACCACGTTGCCTTTTTCGTCCTTCACGTCGATGTAGAAGTACGAATGCGGATTCGTCCACTCCATCTTCGCAAGCGTGCCTTCAATTCGGATCGGCTTATTGCCGTCGAACTCGGCTGAGAACGAATGATGCGCCCCCGCGGACCCAGCCGCGAGTGAGAAGAGCGAGGCGAGCAGGAAGTATTTCACGGCTTTTCCTCTTCCCTACACTCTCGTGCAATTCCCAAATGCCGTCAAGGGCCCTCAAGGGGATGCCAGCCTCGTGGATTTTTGCGAACATGACATCATCCTCAGAACCCAAGAAAAAACGGAAGAAAAAGAACGGGAGAAAATTGCGATGCCAAAACATTCGTTCTATTCCACAACTGTCGCCCTGTTTTCACTCCTCGTGCTGGCGTCCGTCGCCGCTCTCGGCCAAGGCCTGACGGCTCCGGATTTCAAATCCAACAAGCCGACGCCGCGCACCGCCGACGGCCACCCCGACCTCAGCGGCTATTGGAGAGGCACGCGCGATACGCACCCCGTAGGCAACATCGGCAAGGACCTGCCCGACCACAAGCTCCCGTTCACGCCCGCGGGCGAGGCCGCCTGGAAACACAACACCACCGCGACCATCGATCCCGAAAGCCTGTGCATCATCGGCGGCATTCCTCGGCACGACGCCAGCGCACTGCCCTTCGAGATCCTGCAAGGCAAGAATAAGGTCGCGTTCTTATATTGGTACACCTACTTCCGCCTGATCCCCATCGACGCGAATCGCAAACACAGCGAAGATCCCGACCCCTCGTTCTTCGGCGAGGAGCTCGGCCATTGGGACAAGGACGCGCTGGTCATCGATTCCATCGGCTTCAAGGACGACAAAGTCTGGATCGACGAGAACGCCGACCCGCATAGCGACAACATGCACGTCACCGAGCGCTGGACGCGCCCCGACGGAGATCATGTCCACGTGGACGCGACGATCGACGACAAGAAATTCTACACACGCCCCTTCAACTATTCACGCACCTGGGTGCAGGGAAAACCCGAAGACGAACTGCACGAATACTCCTGCAGCGAAAACAACGTAGATCGAGACCACCTGGGCTTCGGCCCCGGCCCGGTGAGGCCGAACGGCGAGCGCGGATACGACACAAAGGAGTTAAAGCCCTTGCCTCCGCCGCTGGAGGGCGGGAAGAAGTAGCCACTTCCCTTGCCTAGCCGAACATTCAGTCTTCGCCCCGCCGATGCGCTGCTAGCTCTTCGACCACGTCACTACCCGATCGAGCCGTTCCTACGATGTGGCGCACGCACTCTTGCGTGCCGCGTCGAGACTCGTCTCGACGCCTGCCGAGGACCATGGATAGTCCCGTGGATTTTGAACCAGTCCCGCCTTCACCGGATTGGCTTCGATGTAAGCTCGAATTTTCTCGAACTCGCCCGGATTTCGTACCCAGTGATCGTAGGACTCTTTTTGCCAAAACGGTTCCCCCGTTCGTCCCAGCAACCGGTTGGCCTCCCGTGCCGTGGAACCCTTGAGCGATTTCAGCAGACGCTCGGGTGCTATCTTTGGCCAAATCAGCAGGTGGACGTGATTCGGCATCACCACGTACGCAACGAGTTCGTAGTGCTCCAACGCCTCGCCTTTGTGGATTGAGTTGACTACGGTTTGGGCGATCTCGGGCTCGCGAAGAACCATCGGCCCGGCGCGCGAAGTATCCAGTTGACGGTCCATCCACACAAAGGCCTGCCCGGAGGAAAGCGGCCCGGGCGGCGGTAATCGCGACGCGGGCGCGCTGCCATGCAAATGCCAGGTGAGAAACAGGGCCGCGCCTTCCGGATAGATGTGCGGCAATCGTCGGCGATGGGGCGCCATCGCTTAAATAGTTCGCCCGGCGGGCAGAGTTCTCAGGCAAATCGGCAGGCGTCGAGATGAGTCTCGACGCGGCACGCACGAGTGCGTGCGCCACACCGCTAGAAATCTACCTCTTCGGCCACACCACGCCCTGATCCTTCGCCGTCACCGGCGCCAGCCCCTTATACACGAACTTCTGCACGCGCTGGCCGCGATAGGTTTCGGTGGTGTAGATGTTGCCCTTCGAATCGGTCGCGATGCTATGCACGCCGTAGAATTCGCCGGGCTGGCGGCCGCCTTCGCCGAAGGTCGTCAGCACTTCGAGCGATTGCCGATCCAGAATATGCACGCGGTCGTTCTCGCCATCGGCCAGATAGATGTATTTCTGCTGCGGGTCCTTCGAGAACGCGATGTCCCAGGCCGATCCGGACCCCAGCGTGTTCTTTGTTGATGAACACCTCCTTGATGAACGTCCCATCCGGTTTGAACACCTGAATGCGGTCATTCACGCGGTCGCAAACGTACAGCAGATTGTCGTTCGAGAGCTCGGCGCAATGCACCGGATTGCGGAACTGCTGCGGCGGCGGATCGTTCGGATTGTAGCGGCCCATATCGGCGTCGTCGGGCTTGTGGCCATAGGCGCCCCAATGGCGCTTGTACTTTCCGGTGTCGGCGTCGAACACGATCACGCGATGATTGCCGTAGCCGTCGGCGACGTACAGCTCGTTGGTCTTCGGATCGACGAAAGTCTTCGCGGGCAGGCGCAGGTTCTCGATATCGTTGCTGCCCTTGCTGCTGCTTGCGGCTTGCCGATCTGCATCAGGAATTTGCCGTCCTGCGTGAACTTCAGCACCATGTTGTCGGCGAAGCTATCGAATCCGGCCGGCCGCGCCCTTGCCGGTCGCGGGCTCTTCGTCCTGCCCGTTCAGCGCCCCGCGCGCGCTCGCCGGCCCGCGGCCGTTGCCGCCGATCCACACGTTGCCTTTGTAGTCGACAGTGATGCCGTGATTCGAATCCGGCCAGTCGTAGCCCTGCCCCGGGCCGCCCCAATGTCCGATCAGATTGCCCTGCCTGATCGAACTCCAGCACCGGAGGCGCGGCGGCGCAGCATTGCGCGATCGGCGGATTGGTGGTGGCATGCAGTTCGCCCGCTTCGAGCGACCCGCGCGCGATGGATGATCCAGACATGATCCTGCGCGTCCACCGAGACGCCGATGGTCTGGCCCATGATCCAGTGGTTCGGCAGCGGCTTGGGCCACAGCGGATCCACTTCGAAGCGGGGAGCCATCGTCGTCGCCGCGTGCGCCACGTTTTTCTGGCTAAGCCAGCCCGGATCCAGCACATAGGACGTAATGCCCAGCGCGGCGAGCGTCCCAGCGAAACCTAAGCCGATCGTGAAATTACGATTCATGGGCGGACTCCTTCACCGGACCATATTACTCGAAATTTTCCTCAAGATTACAGGCTGGCGTTTCCGTGCCCGGATCGTGCGTCAGCCCCGCTACCCGTGTCCGGGCACCACCCTAACGCCCGGGAACGTTTTAGCCGATACTGGTTGTTGGGACCGGAGGATCCCGCAGGGCTTTCGTTCGCTCACCCGAGCGACCTCGTCGTCGCATTTCTACCAACTTTATTTACACCGTCGAATTTTTCGACGCAGTTTTCATAATACTGAGATACTTTCGGAGTCTACTGAAGTGGTGACACACGTTTTAACGCAACAACCCAAGGATTGCACCTGCAACCTATGCGCAAAGCGCGCGCGGATGGCAACCTCGCCTGCAAAACCCCTCGACGGATCAGCGTCGGTTTCGCCGGCCCCGGTTAGATTGGTTCCGCGCCCGCAACCGGCTGCGCGGCCGGTCAACGCGGCATAACGAATCGAACAAGCTTTAGGTCCTCGGTTTAAACAGCAGCAAATCCAGACTGAACGTCAGGCGCATCGCAGCAACAATAGGCTGGGCACGCATGGGCCTGTAGATCGACACCAATACGTCGCGAACGCCATCGACGTCTAAATCCGTCACTGTCGCGGCGCGGCGCTGATCCACCAGCTTGAATTCCGCCGCGAAGGCTTCAACCGTCCGTGGCACACGATCCCTGCCCGGCCCGCGCAATTCTGCCAAATCCTCGGGCGACGCGATCGCCACCAGCAATCGTCCGTCTTTGCGCAGCACACGCCGGAACTCGGCGGCATTCATGCGAGCGGTGATCGAAAGGACCAGCGAGAAGGAATCGTCCGCGTAAGGAATGCGGAGGTCCGCATTGGCGACGACCCATTCGAACCTGCCCTCCGCGGGAGGAAAGCGCCGCGCAGCCGCGCGAATCGCGGGCGCGGAAATGTCGACGCCATGCGCGTCGAAGCCAATCCGCCTCGCGAGCGATCCCAAATAGAAACCATCGCCGCAACCGGCATCCAGCACAATATCCGAGGCTGACGCACCCGTGATCCCGGCAATCGCCTCGAGCAAAGGCGCGCTCACGCCGCGATCGTGCAAGCGCTGGCGCGCCTCCACCGCCGCAAGACTATCTCCCGGGTCTCGGGAACGGCGTTCCTGCGGCTGCAGTAGATTGAGATAACCGCTGCGGGCAACATCGAACGAATGGCCATCCGGGCAAACCAGCCGTTTCGCCTCGCGCTCCAACGGGTTATGGCAATTCCGGACCGGGCACACGAGCATGCGTCGAGTGTAGCGGACCCAGTGAAACCTTTTCCAACGGCGTACGGAACGCCGGCCCGCAAGAGCCTGCAACCCTTTGACCCCGGGTCCCTTAGCCTGTATAATCACCCAGTCTCTTAAAAGCAGACATCTAGGGGTTAGGGAGGCTTTGATGATGCACCACTTCGGGCGGTTTTGCGGAAACTTTTATGCGCTGATGGCTTTGGCCGTCGTGCTAATGCTGGCACTTCCGGGCTTTGGCATCGGACACTTGCAAGCCCAAGGGGCTTCGGCATCAATTCAAGGATCTGTAACAGACGCCTCGGGCGCCGCGATTGCCGACGCCGCGATTCAGGTGCGCAATCTTGGAACGGGTGTTACACAGAACACAACCAGTAACGCACAGGGTCGCTACCAGATCCCCGACCTCGGCATCGGCGACTACGAAATCCAGGCCACGAAAACCGGCTTTTCCACGGCGGTCCGCCGCGGCATCACCTTGACGGTGGGCGGTCAAAGCGTGGTCGATTTCGCGATGCAGGTGGGCCAGCAGACGCAGACCGTCACAGTGGAAGCGCAAGCCTCCACCGTGGAAGTGACGAATGCGTCAGTGGGCGGCCTCATCGGCGGCCAGCAGATGAGCGACCTTCCGATCAACGGCCGTAACTTTGAAAGCCTGCTTTCGCTGACGGCCGGCGTGCAGACGGTCAACACCATGGCTCCTAACGCGCGGCAGGGACGCGCGAATGTCTACTCCACCGCCGGAGCGCGGCCGGAGGGCTACACGCTGATGATGGACGACGAGGTTATCGATAACTTCTTCCGCCGTGGCATGGGCACCATCACTGGCTCCTCCCTCGGCATGGAAGCGATGGCCGAATTCCAGATGCTGACGAATACTTACGGGGCGCAATTCGGCGGCAACGGCGCTGTGATGAATGCCGTCAGCAAATCCGGAACCAACGGGTTTCATGGTTCGGCTTACGGCTACCTCCGCAACAGCGCGACGGACGCGCGTGGATTCTTCGACAACGTAGTGAAATCGGGCGCCACCTCAGCGTCGGCTCCTCCGTTCCGTAGATTCCAGCCCGGCGGCAGCATCGGCGGCCCGCTTAAGAAGGACAAAATGTTCTTCTTCTTTAACTATGAAGGCATCTGGCAGTTGCAGGAGATTACAAAGATCGCGTTCGTGCCGGATGCGGCTCATCGCACTCCCGCCGCCACATTGCTCGCCTCAAATCCCACCACGTATAACGCGATCGTGGACACCCTGGCGCTGTATCCGCTACCCACCTCCGCCACGACGGCCCAAACAGCGGCCGGCATTGGCCAGGTTTCGGTACTCGGCGACAATATCGCGCACGAGAACTACATCCTGGGCCGCTATGACTACAACATCAGCGCGAAAGATTCGCTGTTCGTGCGCTATTTCTACGACAAGCAACACGTCATCGATCCCTATGCCGGCGGTAACGGCAGCGCAGCCGGCGGCTACCTGCCCTACTGGCCGGAGCGCGACGAGGGGCGCAACCACTTCCTGAACACCGAATGGCGTCGCGTGATTTCTCCGACGCTTTTGAACACGGCTCGTTTGAGCTTCTCCCGTCCCAACACGGGCGACTATCAGGTGAACTCCTTCCCCGCCCTGCAGCAGGTCTTCCCTGGCGCCGGACGTCCCGATGCCGACGTCGGCATCACCGGCTTGACTACGCTCGGACAAAGCTTTTTCGTCCCGGCGGTGGATATTCAAAACCGCTTCACGGAAGCCGATGACATTGTGTGGGTGAAAGGCCGCCATACGGTCCACATCGGCGCATCGGTCCAGCGCGTCGACTCCAACGTGTTCTATCCGTTCCGCAGCGGCTCCGTGTGGAGCTTCACGGGTGGCATCAGCCAGTTCCTCACCGGCACCGCCGGTGCGAACGGTGTCACCGGCGTCCCCGCCAGTCAGGGCAGTTGCCAGACTTTGATCAACACGAATTGCTATACCAACCGCGACTACCGCGAAACGGACTTCACTCCCTACATCCAGGACGACTGGAAGGTCAATGCCAAACTGACGTTGAACCTGGGCGTTCGTTATGAGTTCGCCAGCAATCCCAGCGAGATCCATAACGCGCTCTACACCGTGACCAACTACAGCACCAACACGACGTTGATCAATGTTCCGAACGCGACCGCATCGAACCCCAACAAGAATAATTGGGACCCGCGCTTCGGCTTTGCCTACGACGTGTTTGCCGATCACAAGACGGCGCTGCGCGGCGGCTGGGCCATCACCCATAGCCCCATTTTCACGGCCCAATACAACCCGCAATACACGGCGGTGACTCCCTGGCCAAGTTTCACGCAGAACAACCCCACGTATCCGAACATCAACTTCTCCACCGTCAGCAACACCATCAGTCCGGGCTTCGACTATTACGTCAACAAGGCTCCCTACCTGATGCAATACAACCTGAACATCCAACGTCAGCTGATGGAAGGCACCACGTTGACCGTCGGCTACGTCGGCTCCCACGGCGTGGACATGCTCACCCAGCAGGAGCGCAATCCGCCGGCGTACACGATTACGAACGGCGTGTATAATTTCCGCAACGCGGCCGGCACAGCCCTCAATCCTCGTCAGAACCCCAATTTCAGCACGCTGCTGATGGCCACCACCGGGACCACGTCGCGCTACGACTCATTGCAGGTCAGTTTGAATCGGCGGATGACGCGCAACCTGCAATTCCAGATTGCATACACCTGGTCCAATTGCATCGACGACGGCAGCAGCCCGCTCGGCTCGATCAGCGGCGGCAATACATCGTCCAACTATGAGAACCCCTATCTGCGCGATCCCATCGACAAAGGTCCTTGCTACTTCAACGCCGATAGCACGCTGCGCGTCAACGGCGTCTACAATCTGCCTTTTAGAGGCAACGCCTTCGTGCAAGGGTGGCAGCTCAGCGGCCTAGTGACGCAAAACACCGGCCTGCCGTTCAGCCCCTACATCGGCGCGGACACCATCGGTTGGGCCGGCAGCAGCAATGCGCGCCCAAATTATGTCAGCGGATGCCAGCTGCAGGTGGACACGCCCACACAGTGGTTCAACCCCGCCTGCTATTCGATCCCGGCACCGGGAACCCTCGGCACTGCCGGTCGCGATTCCATCTGGGGACCAGGATTGGCCGAAGTGGACTTTTCCCTCTCCAAGGAGACGAAGATTTCAAAGATCTCTGAAAACTTCCGACTGCAGATTCGCGTGGATGCGTTCAACATCTTCAACCATCCGCAATTCGGGCAGCCCGGCAATAGCGTGTTTAGCGCGGCACCCATCAGCGCCACCACCGGCCAGTACACCAGCGTGACCAACAATGGCGCGGCCGGTGTGATTACGACGCTCGCGGGCAACACCGCGGCGCGGCAGTTCCAGTTCGGCCTGAAGATCCTGTTTTAGGCCGGGCCCAGTAGTTTCGTGACGCAATCGGCCGGGCGGGGGTACCCCTTCCCGGCTGTATGCGCCTTTGGAGTTATCATTTTGAAGGCGGCCGATGCGCTCGAAAGCGCAGCCCGTCCTGTTTCGCGAGAGCTTGCAGCAGAATCGAAAGAGGAGCATCATGTCGGAATCAAAAAACGCCACGCCGAAAAATAACCGCCGCGGATTTTTGAAGGGCGCCGCCGTCCTGGCAGGAACCGCGCCCATCGCAATGGCTCAGCAGGCGCAGATCGCGCAGAATCGCGCGGCATCGGCCCCGGCCGAAGTATCGGGCGGCGCAGTGGAGGTGCTCACCAACGAACGCCCCGGCGCGGACTTCATGATCGATGTGATCAAGTCACTCGGCATCGAGTACGCCGCGGCCAATCCCGCGTCCAGTTGCCGCGGTCTGCACGAATCCATGATCAACTATGGCGGCAACAAGGCCCCCGAGCTCTTGACCTGCTGCCACGAGGAATCGTCCGTCGCGATGAGCCACGGCTACGCCAAAATCGAAGGCAAGCCGATGTTGGCCATGGTGCACGGCACTGTGGGCACCCAGCACGCGACCATGGCGATTTATAACGCCTTTTGCGACCGCGTTCCGGCCATCGTGATCCTCGGCAACGAAATGGATGCGACCGCGCGCCGCAGCTTCGTCGAATGGACGCACTCGGCGCAGGACGCCGCCTCCATTATTCGCGATTACACCAAGTGGGACGATGCGCCCACCTCGCTGCAGCACTTCGCCGAATCCTTCGTGCGCGCATATCGAATCGCAATGACGCCCCCTATGGGACCCGTCGCGATCATCGCCAGCGGCAAGCTGCAGGAAGAGCCCATCGAAGAAAAGGATCTGACCATCCCCAAGCTCACGCCGATACTCGCGCCGGTGGGCGATCCCGGCTCCATCGCCGAACTGGCCAAAATGCTGGTGAACGCGGAAAACCCGGTGATCGTGGCCGGGCGCGTGGCGCATAACGAAGAAGGCATGAAGCTGCTGGCGGAGCTGGCTGATACGCTGCAAGCGCCGGTCAACGATCAACGCAACCGCATGAACCTCGCATCGACGCATCCTTTCTATGGCACGGGCAACGTGGCGAATGCCGACGTCCTCCTGGCCCTGGAAGTGGAAGACGTGTACATGCTGACGCACCGGATGTCGCCCTTGAACCGCATCGGCATGGAAGCGCCACGCAAGATCATCAAGGACAACGCCAAGGTTGTCAGCATTTCTACGCATGATCTGTTCCAGCGCTCCAACTATCAGGATTTCGCGCGCTATGACGCCATCGACATGGCGATTCCGGGCGACGCCCAAGCAACGCTGCCGCTGCTGATTGAGGCCTGCAAGAAGCTGATCACCGCCGATCGCCGGACGGCCATGCAGGCGCGTGGAGCGCGGCTCGCCGCGCAGCACCAGAAGAATAAGGAAACCGCGATTGCGCAGGCAACGCTCGGATGGGATTCCAGCCCGCTCGCGCCGTCTCGCATCTCCGCTGAACTGTGGGCGCAAATTAAAAATGAAGACTGGTCGCTGGTGGGCAACGACGCGTTCTTCGGCCGCTGGCCCTCGCGCCTGTGGACGTTCGACAAGTATCACCAGTTCATCGGCGGCTCCGGCGGCGAAGGCGTGGGCTACGGCGCTCCGGCCGCGGTGGGCGCGGCGCTGGCCAACCGCAAGCACGGCCGCCTCACCATCAACATTCAGAACGACGGCGATCTCAACTACGCGCCGGGCGTGCTGTGGACCAGCGTGCACCACAACGTCCCGATGCTGAACATCATGAACAATAACCGCGGCTATCACCAGGAAGTGATGTTCGTCACCACCATGGCCGCGCGCGCCAACCGTGACGTCAGCCGCGCGGGCATCGGCACGAAGCTGGAGAGCCCGTACATCGACTACTCCAGCATGGCGAAAGCTTATGGCATGGTGGGCATCGGTCCCATTACCGATCCGAAGGACGTAGGCCCAGCCATCAAGCGCGGCCTCGAAGCCGTGAAGCGCGGCGAGCCGGTGTTGATCGACACCGTCACCCAGGGCCGCGGCTAAGCTCTCAGGAGAATTTATCGTGAAGAAGTTTTTGCTATTCATTGCCGCGCTGACCGTGGGCGGCGCGCTTCTACAAGCCCAGGACTCGGGCAATGCCGACAACGGAAAAAAGTTGTGGGTCAAGGAAAATTGCTACACTTGCCACGGTTATGAAGGACACGGAGGCGCGGGCGTGAAGCTTGCGCCGAAACCGATCCCCATGGCAGGATTCATTGCGTTCGTTCGGCACCCCGCCAAAAGCGGCATGCCGACCTTCAGCGCCAAGGTGGTTTCGGATTCGGATCTGCGCGACATGTGGGCCTATCTGAACTCCATCCCCGCAGCGCCTGCCGTCAAAGACGTTCCTCTGCTCAGCGCGATTCAATAAGCTGTAAGTTCTAACAGCCTTGGTGAATCCGCGAGTTGGGGCGCAACTCTTCGAGATGTTCACGCAGGTAAGCCAGCAGTCGGCGACGCTTTTCCTTTCCGCGGCCGCTAGCGGAAAGACCCGACTCGCTCGAATTAGGGAGCAATTCGGGTAAGCGTGTTTCTACCCTGCGATAAATAGAGACCCACTTTTTTTTAACCGCTGATAGCGAAAGTTCGAGCAGTTCCGCGACCTGTTCGTCGGTCTCTCCTCGAAGGGCACACAAGAGCAGGCGCTGTTCGTTGCGACTCAAACCAAGTACCGGAGGATGATAGTCGAAAAGAGCGCCCACCCAGCTTGTTCCCCAATGAGCCGTCCGTCTGAGCTCCAGATCGCGTGTGATTCCCAAAATGTGTGGCTCACTAACAATCTCGCGGGAGGTCTTGGTCAATGTGGACGTATAGCCGCCCGCACGTGCATCCCAAAAATACCCTCCTGTCGTGAGAATAAAGTCGAGGTGCTCCGGGTTCCATGACTGAGAGCTGATCACTTCTTTCCAAAGATAGCCCCGAGAAGTCTCGATAAATCCCGACACCATATAACGCTGTACCTCGCCGTTTGCCTCGTACTCGGAACGGACGCAGCTTTCCCAACAAACCAGATTCAATCCACCGCGTGAGTTCCCCTCGCGAAGCTCCTCGCCAGTGAGAATAGGAGATTCGCCGCTCACGATCCTCCGGGCGAGTTCGGGGCCAATCCAGAAATGCGGCGATTTCTTCATCTCGAGCAGAAAATCGTCGCGCACGATGAGACCGATACCGGAGAAGCAGACGGGTGCCCCCAAACCCTCTTCGGCCTGAACCACTACGGCGATCTGCGCTTCGCATTGGAGCATGCGGCGCCATGCCTCGGGCAGGAGTTTAATCGTCGCACCATATCGCGGCCCGACGACCGGGTGATTCGCAACGATATCGACGCATTCGGGAATATCTTCCGGCTGCATGGGCCGGTGGCGCAGCTTCATAGATGCTCCAGAAAGAGCGTTCAGCGTCTTTTTTGGCTCTTTTAGGACCCTAGCACCTTCCAGCGTCTCATGGCAAACTAAGCTACTACGTGTAAGGCTGGGGAGCGTCACATGAGATCGATCAGAAAGCTTTGCCCGATTCTGTTAGGACTCGGCATCTGCGCCTTGGCCGCCTTGGCGCAAACTCCCGGCACGTTCATGCCGACCGGCAGCATGGGCACAGCCCGCTTTTTTCACACGGCCACTCTCCTTTACGACGGCAGAGTTCTGATCGCTGGTGGAGACAGTGACGGGAACTCCGGCGCTACCCGCGCGTTCCAGACCCTGTCTAGCGCGGAACTTTACGATCCCAGCACGGGGACGTTCACGGCGACCGGCAAGATGACTACGCCCCGCGGCGGACATCTGGCCGCATTGCTCCCCGACGGTAGGGTCTTGATCGCGGGAGGCGGAGTCTCCAGCGGAAGCGGCTCGCTCGCCAGCCCCGCCCTTGCGAGCGCCGAACTCTATGATCCCTCGACCGGCACATTCAGCTCACTACCGGACATGACCACGGCCCGTTTTGCAGCAATTGCCACGGTGCTGCAGAATGGCAAAGTTTTGATTGTGGGCGGGGCGGATACGGTAGGGCTTTCGAACAGCGCCGAAATTTACGATCCGTCCACGGGGACCTTTACCGCGACCGGAAACATGACCACCGATTGGGCGGACACGGCGACCTTGCTCCCGAGCGGCCAGGTCCTGATCACCAGGGGTAATCCCGAGGGCCCTCCCCCTTACCTCAGCTCTGCCGATCTTTATGATCCGTCGACTGGAACGTTTTCCTTCGCGGGATATATGAACATGAACCACACCGGACCGACGGCAACCTTGCTTCCAAACGGGCAGGTTTTGGTCGCCGGCGGGGACATAGGCGATGGCGATGGGCCTACCGGCGCCGCCGAACTGTACGATCCGGTTGCGAGCGCGTTTGCCTTCGCGGGCAGTCTGATTGTAGGCCGGGAACAGAATACGGCCACTCTCCTTCCGGGTGGCACGGTCCTGATGGCGGGCGGCCACAACAATCCGGTTCTCGCCGCTACGGCTGAGATTTATGATCCCGTTAAAGAGACTTCCAGCAATGAAGTCGGTATGACGGGCCCGAGAGAGTTGCACAGGGCCACCCTGCTCAACGATGGCAGAGTCCTAATCACCGGTGGCGATGGTGAACAATCTGGGGCTCCGGAAGTAATCCTCGCCAGCGCGGAACTCTTCTGTCTCGCAAATGCGAACTGCCCGCAGGATTCATGGCAGCAGGCAATCGTCGCGATGAAAACAGCGGCAGGTTCTGATAGCCTCAATTTCTGGCAATGGGCCTGGTATTGGCAGAACACCTCGGCATTTAGCGGCGCTCCCGGAAGCTTCGGTGTCTCGGGATCTATTTCTCCGAACTTAATGAGCACAATCATCGCGGCCGGCGGAGGCGACCCAAACGCAAACGTTTCCGCGGAGCAGTGGGTGGGCTATTTTCGCCAGGTGTCACCATAGAAAAATCAAACCCTCTTCAGTGGCCAAACCGCTTCGACGACGTTGCCCCGGCACGCGTAGATCGTATCGTACAAATTCGCGGTCGGGTCGCAATGCGGCGGCACCATTTCGATTTTCTGCCCGAGCACGGGCAGCGCGGAGGCCCCGTCTAACTCCAGATAGCCGAATTCGTCGCCGCCAAAGCGATACTTCAGCCCGATCGACTGAGCCGGTTCGGACCCATAACCGCGATCCGTCGCAAACGCCTTGGTCCCCGCATCGATGCTTACGCACGTCGCATGATTCGCGCTGATCACCGCCGCGAGCACCGTCATCGATTGCTCGAAGTCCAGCCCCGCCCGCCGATACGCCATGTCCATCAATACGTAGGACCCCGCCTGAATTTCCGTCAGCTCCGGGATCTCCGTGTCGATGTCCCACGTTCCCGTGCTTCCGCCGGTCAAGATGTCGGTACAGAGTCCTTTACGCGTCATCGCATCGCGCACCGCCCGCGCTCGCGCGTAGGTCTCCATCGAAACACGGAACCGTTCCTCGCGCCCCGAGCCGTGCGACCCGTAAACCGAATAGGCTTGCAAGCCGCGCAGGCGAAGATGGCTGGTCCGCTCCACCGCATCGGCGATCTCCAGAGCCTGCTCCAAGGTCGCCGCGCCTGTGCGATGATCGCCCACGTCGAGATCCACCAGAACATCGACCACGCCGTTGGCCAGCGCCGCTTCCTGATACCACGCCACCTGCTGCAAATGGTCCACCACCACCATCGCGCCCGTTTTCACGATGCGCGCGATTTTCAACGGATCGGCCACCGGCGATGTCAGCAGCAGTCCCGGAATGCCCGCCTTCGCCATCAACTCCGCCTCCGACACCGTCGCGACGCACACGCCAATAGCCCCCGCCTCGATCTGTCGACGCGCGATCTCCACACATTTGTGGGCCTTGGCGTGAGGGCGGATGCGTTTGCCTGTCGTTGCGATGTGCTTCGCCATGCGCGCCAGGTTGAACTCGAATTTGTCCAGGTCCAGCAGCAGAGCAGGCGTCGGTAGTTGGCTTTTGGTCATCGGATCGGAGTGCGGCCTATGCAAGCGCCGCAGCGTGAATCCCCATTCTCGTTCAAACCGGAGGCCAAGTGCATTATGCTGGACGGAGCGCACAGCGGATTTCAGCGTTGTGCGCGATTCAAGAAAATGGTGGAGCAGGCTTCAGCCTGCAACGGGAGCTTAAGCTCCCGCCCTCAATCAGACCCAGCAGCATGGCCAAAAGAACAAATCGCGAACAAATCCTCAAAGACGCCTGGATCGGCGACGCCGTCCTCTGTCTTTACGCCCGCCTCAAGATCCTGCGCGAAGACGGTTCGACCGACGGACCGAAGGAAGAGCGCATGACATCCAACCAATTCCTTTCCGGCTGGGCGGAGCCGAGCGAGACTGAGGCGGAAATCGGCAGGATCTACTCGCAGGAAGGCTTGCACCCCGCGTTTCAGTGGATCGAAGCGCGGCTCATGCCTATGTTCGCGCGCCAGGAAGAAAAGCGCGACCGCAAGCGCGGTAACGGAAAACCGGCCCGCGACGCTGAGAGTTAAATGATCACGCGGAGCGGCGCATGACGTGGACAATCTGGGTGCTCTTCGTCGGCACGTGCCTCGTCGCCGACTTCACACCCGGCCCCGCCGTGCTCTACGTGCTTGCGAGCGCCCTGCGCGGAACCGTGGGCCGAGGCGTCGCCGCCAGCCTGGGGATTCTATCGGCCAACGTTGTGTACTTCGTCCTCTCCGGCACCAGCCTAGGTGTTCTGATGCTGGCGTCTTACAGTTTATTTTCCTGGATCCGCTGGGCCGGAGCGGCGTACTTAATTTTTCTAGGAGGCCGCGCTCTGTTCGGCAAAACAGACGTGCTGGGAATCTCCGACCAACTGCCCGACACCAGAACGCATCCGCATGTCCTGCGCGACGGTTTTTTTCTGCAGATGTCGAATCCGAAGGCGATCGTTTTCTTCTCGGCTCTCGTGCCGCAGTTTATCGACCTTCACCGCCCGGTCGCCAGCCAGGTAACGATCCTAGGCGTCACATCTACTATTTGCGAATTCTGCGTGCTCTTCCTATACAGCGTGACGGCGAGCGCCGTATCCGGTTTCGCGCGCAAGCCGGCCTTCGCCAAGTGGACGAATCGTGCGGCAGGAATTATGCTGATCGGCGCAGGTGCGGGACTAGCCGCCTTGGGGCGTAATTAAACACGATCTACGGCCGAGCTAACCGCGCGATTCCTTCGAGGCCATCAATTCCTCGATGTTCACCAGCTCAGTCGGATAGTTGCCGGTGTAGCAGGCGTAGCAATAGTCGTGGTTCTTGTCGCGCGACCGCCTCGCGCAACGACCGAAGCGACAGGTATCCCAGCGAATCGGCCTCGACGAAGCGGCGGATCTCTTCCACGGTATTATTGGCCGCGATCAGTTCCGCCAGGCTGGGCGTATCCACTCCGTAGAAGCACGGCGAAACGGTCGGCGGACAGGAGATGCGCAGATGCACTTCGCGCGCGCCCGCGCCGCGCACCATGCGGACGATCTTGCGGCTGGTGGTCCCGCGCACCAGCGAATCGTCCACCAGAATCACGCGCTTGCCTTCGAGCAGATGCCGCACCGGGTTGAGCTTCAGCTTCACGCCGAAGTCGCGAATCGCCTGCGAGGGCTCGATGAACGTGCGGCCCACGTAATGATTGCGGATCAGCGCCTGGCCGGAACGGGATGCCGGATTCGGACGCATAGCCGATGCGCGGCCGCGACGCCCGAATCCGGCACCGGCACCACGACGTCGGCATCCACCGGATGCTCGCGCGCCAGCAGCCGCCCCAGCATCTCGCGCGATTCCTGCACCGGGCGGCCGAAGACGATCGAATCCGGACGCGAGAAATAGACGTGCTCGAACACGCAATGCGCGTGGTCGCGCACCGGCGCATAGCGCTCGCGCGTCATGCCGTCCTTGCCCGACGATCACCATTTCGCCGGGCTCGACGTCGCCCAGATAGACGGCGTTGATCAGATCGAAGGCGCAGGTTTCCGACGCGAACACGTAGCACGATTCGGCCGCCGCGACATCTCCATCTGCCCGAACGCCAGCGGCCGGAAACCGTGCGGATCGCGCGCGACCATGATGCGGTCCTCCGCCAGAAACACCAGTGAAAACGCGCCTTCCAGTTGCAGCAGCGCCTCGCGCAGACGCGCCGGCCAGCGTTCGCTCGCGCGACCGCGCCACCAGATGCAGAATCACTTCGGTATCGCTCGATGCCTGGAAGATGGAGCCTTCGCGCTCCAGTTCGCGCCGCAGTTCGGCGGCGTTGGTGATGTTGCCGTTGTGCGCCACCGCGATCTGGCCTTTGTTGCAGGCCACCGAAAACGGCTGCGCGTTCAGCAGCACGGTATCGCCGGCGGTGGAATAGCGCGTGTGGCCGATGGCCAGTTCGCCGGGCAGCGCGCCCAGCACTTCCGGCGTGAAGATATCCGCCACGTGGCCCATGCTCTTGTGGCAATGGATGTCGCGGCCGTCGCTCGACGCGATGCCGGCGCTTTCCTGCCCGCGATGCTGCAGCGCGTATAGACCCAGATAAGCGAGATTCGCGGCCTCGGGATGGCCGTAGATGGCGAAGACCCCGCACTCGTCGTGGAATTTGTCGAACATGGATTCGTTACTGCGTTGCGTCAAGCATGCTGCGGCGCTAGCTGACTTCCAGAGCGTTCTCCCAAACTTCCCGAAACCGATCCACGGGCGAATCGATCCACGTCACGGAACCGTCATCCGATCCGTAACCGCTCTTTCATTGTAACGCCGATACGCAGCAGCTTCGACATTGTTTTCGCGCGCGATCTTCTCCACGGCCTCCGGCACGGCGGTCGAAACCAGGATGCGCGACGGGCCTTCGTGGAACAGCGCGAACTCCGGCCGCATGCCGGTCGCGATCTCAATCGACGCGCCCGATGCCGTCGACCGCAGCACTCCGCCAGCGCCACCGCCAGGCCGCCATCGCCCACATCGTGCGCCGATTCCGCGTGTCCCTCGTTCACGATCTCGCGAATCGCCGCCTGCACGCGCTTTTCGTAGTCCATATCGAGCGCCGGCGGCAAGCCCCACATTTTGTTCAGCACCACTCTTCGCGTATTGCGTGCCGCCGAAACGCGTGGCGTCGCACGTGCCCAGCCCGCCCAGCAGCATCACCGTGCGGCCTTCGTTCTTGAAAGGAATCGTCACCGGCGCCGCGGTCTTCATCAGCCCGACGATGCCCATCACCGGCGTCGGCCAGATCGCTTCGCCCAGAGTTTCGTTATACAGGCTGACGTTGCCGCCGGTGATCGGCGTCTCGAAGTAACGGCAGGCCTCGCCGATCCCCTCGATCGCCTCCACCAGCTGCGCCATGATCTCGGGCCGCTCCGGATTGCCGAAGTTCAGATTGTTGGTCGCGGCCACCGGCGTCGCGCCCACTGTCGACAGATTGCGGCAGCATTCGGCGACCAGCAGCCTCGCGCCTTCGCGCGGCGACAGCGCGCAGTAGCGGCCGTTGCCGTCGAGCGACATCGCGATGCTGGTGTCCGGTTTCCTTGATGCGCACGATCGCCGCATCGCCGCCCGGGCCCGGCAAGCGTGTTGGTGCGAACCGTGTAATCGTACTGCTGCCAGATCCAGCGCTTGGAACACAGATCGCCCGAGCCGAGCAGCGCCAGCAAGATCGGCATTCGAGATCGCGGCTGCGCGAAATCTGCCGGAGCCTCCATCGGCGCGGGGCGATACGGCGCGACGTCGTGCGGCCGATCGTACAGCGGCGCTTCGTCGGCCAGCTCGCGATTGGGAATCTCCGCGACCACCTCGCCGTGATCCTTCACGCGCAGCTTCCCGTCGTCGGTCACCGCGCCGATGGTCACCGCGTCCAGGCCCCACTTCCGGAAGACCGCGAACACTTCCTCCTCGCGGCCCTTTTCGGCCACCAGCAGCATGCGCTCCTGCGATTCGGAGAGCATGATCTCGTAAGGCGTCATGCCGGTTTCGCGCTGCGGCACCAGCGCCAGATCGATCTCGACGCCGGTTTCCGCGCGGCTGCCCATTTCGCAAGTGGAGCAGGTCAGCCCCGCGGCGCCCATATCCTGAATGCCGACGATCGCGCCGGTGTGCATCGCCTCGAGGCAGGCTTCGAGCAGCAGCTTTTCCATGAACGGATCGCCCACCTGCACGTTGGGACGCTTCTGCTTGCGATTCTTCGGTGAACTCGGCCGACGCCATGGACGCGCCGTGAATCCCGTCGCGGCCGGTCTTCGCGCCGACGTAAATCACCGGATTGCCGATGCCCGTGGCGCGGCCGAAGAAAATTTCGTCGTGGCGAAAAACGCCCAGCGCGAAGACGTTCACCAGCGGATTGCCGTTGTAGCAGCGCTCGAACACGCGTCTCGCCGCCGACGGTCGGCACGCCGAAGCAATTGCCGTAGTGCGAAATGCCGCTCGACCACGCCTTCGAGAATCCGCCGGTTGCGATCGCCGCACTCGGGATCGTCCAGCGGGCCGAAGCGCAGCGCATCCATCACCGCGATCGGCCGCGCGCCCATGGTGAAAATGTCGCGCAGAATGCCGCCGACGCCGGTGGCCGCGCCCTGAAACGGCTCGATGAAGCTGGGATGATTGTGCGATTCGATCTTGAACGCGATCGCATACGCCGTCGCCGATATCGATGATGCCCGCGTTCTCGCCGGGGCCCACCAGCACGCGATCGCTCTTGGTCGGCAGTTTCTTCAAATGAAGGCGCGAGCTCTTGTAGGAGCAATGCTCGCTCCACATCACCGTGAAGATGCCGGTTTCGGTTTCGTTGGGCTCGCGCTTCAGAATCGACGCGGACTTTGTCCAGCTCGGAGGCAGTCAGATCGCTCATGCGTGACGTCGGCAGCCGAGCGCACGATGGACTGGACCATGCGATTCCAGAATCACCTCGTCCATCGGTCGAGCCCAGCAACGCATCGGAGGCGCGCTCCGGATGCGGCATCATGCCCATCACGTTGCGGCCTTCGCTGCAGATGCCGGCGATGTCGCGCAGCGACCCGTTGGGATTGTCCACATAGCGCAGCACCACGCGATCTTCGCGCTTCGAGCGCGTCGAGCGTCGCGTCGTCGGCGAAATAGCAGCCCTCGCCGTGCGCCACCGGAAGCGTGAGCAGTTGCCCGCTTGTCGCCGCGCAGGTGAACGGCGTGTTGGTAGTTTCCACGCGCAGCGTCACCGGACGGCAGACGAACTTCAGATTCGCGATTGCGCAGCAGCGCGCCGGGCAGCAGCCCGCTCTCCACCAGAATCTGGAACCCGTTGCAGATGCCCAGCACCAGCCCGCCGCTCTGCGGCGAACTTGCGCACCGCCGCCATCACCGGCGAAAATTTCGCGATGGCGCCGCAGCGCAGGTAGTCGCCGTAGGAGAATCCGCCCGGGCAGAATCACGGCGTCCACGTCGCCCAGCGAGTGACGAATCGTGCCAGATGAATTCGGCCGAATGGCCCAGGTTGTGGGAGACCGCGTACCAAGCGTCGTGATCGCAATTGCTACCCGGAAACACGACGACGCCGAATCGCATGGGGAAACTTCAGTGTAACAAATGCCGTCGCGCAAGATGTGGCCGAAGAAGACGCGGCCTAAATAGGATCAGCGACGCTGCCGCCCATGAAAATATTATCGAGATTCCGAAACAGGCGAGTCGGTCGTGGTATGCGATTCCGCGTTCACCGCCCGTAGGAGCTTCGCGGCATAATCCGCAGCTTCGTCATTACCTCGCAAGTCTGCCATGGGCGTCGCCCCTAAGGGAGTCGATGCTAAGGGAAAGGAAGCCCCGTCAGGCCGCCTGCCAAGCAACTCCTTGATTTCGCCCAGCAGTGTCACAACCTGGAACAGCTTGAACACACCCACCGCCAAAATGACGTACAAAAGAATGGAGATGAGTTCACCGAAAAACGCGGCAGCTATGCCCATACGGGCCTCCTGAAGCGTAACTTCGGCGGGAGTCCGTCAGAACTTTAGCTGCTTTTAAACGTGCCGCCGCCTCCGGTCAGTCGAATTCCAGCCCGGGGAATTACTCTTTCTTCCGAAAGTTCAACGATGCGGAATTCATGCAGAAGCGCTGCCCCGTGGGGCGCGGACCATCCGGGAAGACGTGCCCCAGGTGCGCGTCGCACTGGGCGCACAGCACCTCCACGCGGCGCATGCCGTAGGAACTGTCTTCCTCCAGCGTCAGCTGTTCCTTGTCCACAGGTGCAAAAAAGCTGGGCCAGCCGGTGCCCGATTCGAACTTCGTATCCGAATCGAACAGCTCCGCGCCGCAGCACACGCAGCGATAAACGCCGTTTTCGTGGTTATCCCAATATTCGCCCGTGAAGGCCGGCTCCGTGCCCTTCTTCCGAGCCACGGAAAACTGCTGCGGCGTCAACTGCGCCTGCCATTCTCCATCAGTCTTGCGAACTTTGTCCATTAGCCACTCCGCGCGTCACTTCCAGAATAGCCAATCGACGGCGCCTCGGGCCATACCAGGCTCGTGCGACGCACACCCTGTCGCGCGATGTGCACATACTCGCGATGTGCACATACTAAAGAAGGATGACGAACTTGGCGCACAGACCAAAACACCGCTCGCACTGGCTTCACGTTACGCTCGCGAACCTGGCGATTCTCGCCTCCGCCTCGCTCGCCGTTGCCGCCGAGCCCTTCGATGTTTCCAAAACTCTCCACGGCATTGAGGATCGCTATAACAACATCCAGACCCTGCAACTGGCGTTTACCGAGACCTATCGCATACAAGGACGCGCGCGCACGGAAAAGGGCGAGCTCTTCCTGCACAAGCCCGGAAAGATGCGGTGGCAGTATACCGCGCCGCCCGGAAAACTTTTCGTCTCTGACGGAAAATTTATTTACTCCTACACACCGCAGGAGAATAGGGCCGAAAAAATGAAGATGAAAGAGGCCGACGATCTGCGCGCGCCTCTGGCGTTTCTGCTCGGCAAGCTGAATTTCAACGAGGATTTCCGCGAATTTCGCTCCCACACGGAAGAGGGCGGCGTCTATATCACGGCGATCCCAAAGTCGGACAAGCTGCCGTATTCGGAAATTTCATTTCTCGCCGCGCCCGACAACTCCATACGCCGGCTGGAAGTAAAGGGCCAGGACAATTCGCTGCTGACATTCGTGTTTGAGGATGAAAAGAAAAATCCGCCGCTGCAGGATTCGCTATTCCAGTTCCAGCCGCCGCCCGGCGCCGAATACATCGATTCATCGAATACGCGCTGACCGGCCCGCGCACGCCCGGTTAGAATAGAATTTCCATGCGCATCGCTCTAGCGCAATTCAATCCCACGATTGGCGATCTCAAAGGCAACGTCGCGCGCATGACGCGGTTCGCCCGCGACGCCGCCTCCCGAGGCGCGGAAGCCGTCGTGTTTCCGGAGCTTTCGCTTCCCGGCTACCCTCCGCGCGACCTGGTGGAAAAGCCTGCTTTCATTGAGGCGAACGAAGCGGCGCTGCAGCAGCTGGCCGCGGCCACCGCCAGCCTCGACCTCACCGTCATCTGCGGCTACGTCGGTAAATCGCATGCCGAAACCGGCAAGCGCGCCATGAACAGCGCCGCTGTTTTAGGCGGCGGCCAGATCCTGTTCCGGCAAAGCAAGATGCTGCTGCCCACCTACGACGTCTTCGACGAAGCGCGCTACTTCCGCCCGGGCGAGCGCGAATTTCTCTGCCCTCTGCGCGGGCGCCCCATGGCCTTGACCATCTGCGAGGACGCCTGGAACGACCGCCAATATTGGAAGCAGCGCCTCTATGCGCGCGATCCGGTGGAGGAGCTATTCGGCGCCGGTGCCGAGATGATGGTGTGCATCAACGCGTCGCCTTACAGCTTGGGCAAGCGCTCTCTTCGGCAGGCCGTGTATCGCGCCGCCGCGCACCGTTACGAGAAGCCGGTTATTTACGTGAATCAGGTGGGCGGCAACGACCAGTTGGTTTTCGATGGATCCAGCTTCGCGATGAATGGCAAAGGCGAGCTGATTGCCGCGGCCTGTTCCTTCGCCGAGGATCTGGTGATTTGCGATATCGACACGGCGATCGGCGATCGTCACGAAAATTTCACGGACGAACATGAAGCTGTATACGAGGCACTCGTGCTCGGCACGCGCGACTATATTCGCAAGTGCGGCTTTTCGAAGGTGCTGATCGGGCTGAGTGGCGGCATCGATTCGTCGCTCACCGCCGCCATCGCGGTGGAGGCCGTGGGCAAGGAAAACGTGACGGGCGTCGGCATGCCGGGACCCTTCTCCTCCGAGCACAGCTTGACCGACGCGCGCGCCATGGCCCAGTGTCTGGGCATTCGCTTCGAAACAATTTCCATCGGCGCGGTCTGCGACACGTTCGAGCGAGAGCTCGCGCCGATCTTCGACGGCCTACCGCGCGACGTCACCGAGGAAAACCTGCAATCGCGCGCGCGCGGCGTAACGCTGATGGCGATCTCGAACAAAACCGGCGCGCTGGTGCTGACCACCGGCAATAAAAGCGAATTGGCCGTGGGCTATTGCACTCTGTACGGCGATATGTGCGGTGGCCTCGCCGTGATCAGCGACGTGCCGAAAACGCTGGTGTACGAGCTCTCGCGCATTGCGAACCAACGCCACAATGGTGCGATTCCCGAAAGCGTCTTCACAAAGCCCCCGTCAGCCGAACTGCGGCCCGATCAAAAGGACACCGATTCGCTTCCGCCCTACGAGATCCTCGACCCCATCCTCGAAGCCTACGTCGAGCAATACCTCGCGCCGCGCGATATCGCTCCCAAGCTGAACCTGCCACTCGATCTGGTCCAGGGCATCGTCAATAAAGTGGACCGCAACGAGTATAAGCGGCAGCAGGCCGCACCCGGCCTGAAGGTCACCACCAAGGCGTTCGGCGTGGGACGCCGCATGCCCATCGCACAAAAATATTCGGGATAAAGAGGTTCTTCCCATGAATAAGTACGTGGCCGTCTTTGTTCTTCTGATCGCCGCCGCGTTTCTGTGCTCGCAACCCGGCGGGCGCGAACAGCCGGGACCGCAGCCCGGCGGCTTCACGCTGCTGCCAAATGGTTGGAGCATCCAACCCGTTGGCGCGCAGATCCCGCTCGATACGCTGCCCATGTCCACCGCCCTTTCGCCCGACGGCAAATATCTTTTAGTGCTGAACGCCGGGTATCGGCCGCCTTCCATCAGCGTGCTGACCACATCACCCGTCAAAGAAATCGCACGCGTGCCGCTGGCCGATGCCTGGCTCGGGCTCACGTTCGCGCCCGGGGGCAAGCTGGTTTACGCCAGCGGCGGCGCCCGCGGTACGGTCTTTGAATTTTCGTTCTCCTCAGAGGGCGAGCTCAAACTGCTGCGCGAGATGCCGGCCACCGCGGAGCACGGCGAGCTCGACATCGTCGGCGACGTCGCACTATCGCCCGACGGCCACCTGATATACGCCGCCGAGCTCCTGCGCGATTCCATCGCCGTCATCAATCCACAATCCGGCCGTGTGATCGAGCATTGGAAAACCGGCCGGCGCCCTTACCGTATTCTCTTTCCACCGGACGGCAAAACTTTTTTCGTCTCCAGCTGGGCCGATGGATCCCTGTACCTGCACAACGCCACCACCGGGGAGCAGATCGCGCGCCTCGGACTAGGCCCTCACACAACCGACATGATCTTGAGCGCTCGCAAGACCGATCGCGACGACGATGACGACGATCCGGGCGCGCTTACGCCGCCCGCCTGGAACTACCGCCTGTTTGTGGCGGCCGCGAACACGAACAACATTTATGTTGTGGGCGTCGGCGAAAACAATTCGCTCCGGCTGCTGGAAACTCTGAACATCGCACTGACGCCGCGTGAGCCCGCAGGCATGACGCCCAGCGCCCTGGCGTTGTCAGCGGATCAGAAAAGATTGTTCGTCGTCTGTTCGGATGCCAATGCCGTCGCGGTGGCCGATATTTCGGGGCCGCGCAGCCAGGTGCAGGGATTCGTGCCCGCCGGTTGGTATCCCACGGCTGCCCGCGCGTTATCGTACGACCGCCTCGCCATTCTCAACGGTCGCGGCTTGGGAAGCCAGTCCAATCCGGCCTACACTGGTTCGCCCCTCCCTCACGCTCCCGACGATCCTCGTGCGGGCTACGTCGGGAATCTGCAGCGCGGGACCATGTCTGTGGTCGACTCGTTTACCGACGAGAAGCTCGACGAATACTCCAGCCACCGTGCGCCGCGGCGCACGCTACAGTGATGCCGACCTCGACACGCCGAATGTGCCCGAAGACAGCGTGATTTATTCGCGCCTCGGCCGCCCCTCGCCCATCGAGCACGTGGTTTACATCATCAAGGAAAACCGCACGTACGATCAGGTCTTCGGAAAACTTGGCAAAGGCAACGGCGATCCGGCGCTCACCCTGTTCGACGAAAACGCCGGACCGAATCACTACAAGCTGGCGCGCGAGTTCGTGCTGCTCGACAACTTTTACGTGAACGCCGACGTCAGCGCCGACGGCCACAACTGGTCCACGGCAGCCATCGCTCCGGATTTCACGCAGAAGTTATGGCCCTTCAATTACGCAGGGCGCTCGAAATTTTACGGCTTTGAAGGAAATGAGCCCGCCAATCTTCCGCCCGCCGGATATCTGTGGACCAACGCTCTGGCCGCAGGCCTGACGGTCCGCAACTACGGCGAATTTTTCGACGGGAAAGTAGGAGACCCCGCGCTCGAAAATATCACGAACAAAAACTATCGGGGGTTCGACACCACTTATCCGGATGTGGACCGCGCCAAAGTGTACCTGGACGATTTGCGCCAGTTTGAAGAGCAGAACGCCATGCCGCGCCTGACCATTCTGCATCTTCCCAACGACCACACCTCGGGAACCACACCCGGCCGCATCGCGCCGCTTTCCGCGTTCGCCGATAACGACGCGGCGCTCGGCATGATCGTCGAGGCGATTTCCCACACGAAGTTCTGGCCAAAGACAGCGATCTTTGTTCTCGAAGACGACGCGCAGGATGGGCCCGACCACGTGGATTCGCATCGCTCGATTGCGTTCGCGATTTCGCCTTACACGCGGCGCGCCATCGTCGACAGCTCTATGTACAACACGGCGTCGGTTCTGCGCACGATCGAACTGATTCTCGGGCTCCGGCCGATGACCCATTTCGACGCGGGCGCGCGCTCGATGAACGCCGCCTTCGCGGCCACCGCGGACAATACGCCCTACGCGGCCGAAAAGCCTCGCATCTCGCTCACCGACCGCAATCCCGAAAAATCCCCGACAGCCGCGCGATCTTTGAAGCTGGATTTCAGCGATGCCGATCGCGTCCCGGATGACGAACTCAACGCGATTCTGTGGCTGGCCATCAAAGGCACGGAGCCGCCGTCACCGAAGCGCAGTTATTTTTCACGATAAACGTGACTCACCGGTGTCATTCCGAGCGCAGCGAGGAATCTGCTTTTCGATGCGGCGAAACCACCGCCTAGATAAACGCCGTCGTCTTCACCCCGGAAATATCAAATCGTTTGCGGCAGCGCATGTTCTTGCACATGGCTTTATCGTCCAGCAGCACCATGTAGCTCAGGAATTTCGCGAACCGAGCCCGGTCGCGCTCATCGGCCCCGCGCGGCAGTTGCGCCACTTTCTTCCGCACCAGCCAGTTGAGATCGTAGGTTTCCACCGTCTTGCAGTACGGGCAATTCAAGGTCGCCGGCTTGGTGGTGCGGGACTCCTGAAAAAACGCGCGTTCGTCTAAAGCCACCTCGATGTTATAGCACACTGCTATGACGTGGCTGCTCCAACCTTCACGCGCGGCGTATAGACTAACAACTGAATAAAGATGTTGCGCTGCTACATCACCGATCGCAAAAGCCTCCCGCCCGGCCGCACCTGGAAGGATGCCATTTCACGCGCCATCGGCGACGGCGCCCAGTGGATTCAGATTCGCGAGAAGGACCTCTCCGCGCGCGCGCTGTTCGATCTCACGCAACAGGCGACCGCGCTGGCAGCGCCCACCGGTACAAAGGTCCTGGTAAATTCGCGTTTCGATATCGCGCTCGCCGCCGGTGCCGCTGGCGTACATCTGCCGGCCGGATCTCCTTCGCCCGAACAATGGCGAAATCTTACGCCTCCCGGATTCCTGATCGGCGTATCGTGCCACACACTACCGGACGTACTGGCCGCGCAGCGCGACGGTGCGGATTACGTTGTGTTCGGGCCCATATTCCCGCCCCGCTCGAAACCTTCCGATCTCGCACCGCGCGGGCTCGCCGGATTGAAGCAGGCTGCGCGCGCGATGAAGATTCCCCTGCTCGCGCTGGGCGGCATCGACCAGCACAACGCCGATGAATGCGCCGCCGCCGGTGCCGCCGGAATTGCGGCTATTTCACTTTTTCAGTGTTAGAAATAGGCCGCTGGTGTTAGAATCGGCACTGTGGCAATGCAGGCATCTCAGGCAGCGATGGAGGTGACGGTCCACGCCTACTCTCGTAAGGAGGCGCAGCGCCTCGCCGGCATTTCCGAGCGCCAGCTGCGCAGCTGGGAGCAGCAGAAGCTGATCGCTCCTACCGATCAGTACGGCTTCGGCGAACTGCTCGCCTTGCGCATGCTCACGCAACTGCGCAAGAAGGGCGTAGCCGCCGCGAAAATGCGGCGCGCGCTGCACGCGGTTGCGCAAAAACTCCACGGCACCGAACAGCCGCTGGCCGGCCTGCAGGTCTACACCGAAGGCAAGCGCATCCGTGTAGAAATCGAAGGCCGCCACATGGAGGCCGAATCCGGACAGCTACTGCTCGATTTCGGTCCCAGCGAAATCAGCCGCCTGTTGGAATTCAAGCGGCCCGTCAATCCGCGCGCCGACGCCGAGCGCCGCGCCGAGGCCGATCGCTGGTTTCAGCGCGGCCTGGAACTGGAGCAATCCGGCGGCCCCGGCGACCAGGTGCTGGAAGCATATCAAAAGGCCGTGGAGCTGGATTCGCAGTCTGCCGGCGCGCTGGTAAACCTGGGTACGCTCTATTTCAACGCGCGCAATCTCTCGGAAGCCGAGAAGTGCTACACGCAGGCCCTGGAAGTGGATCCCGAATACGCGCTGGCGCATTTCGACCTGGCGAATCTCTACGATGAACGCGGCCATCGCGCGCCCGCGCTGGATCATTACTTGACCGCGCTGCGCATCTCGCCCAACTATGCGGACGCCCATTACAACATCGCGCTGCTGTATCAAAGCGCCAGCCAGCCGTTGAAAGCCGTGCGTCACTGGATGACCTACTTGAAGCTCGACCCCGGCAGCCAGTGGGCCGATGTTGCCCGCCGCGAGCTCACCAAACTGCGCAAGGCCGCCGTCGTCCCCGGCGCGCGCGGCCGTGAAGACGCGGGTTAGCAGCGCAGGCTTCAGTCTGTCGCCTCGATCGGCCGTCGAACGGCCCTCTTCCGGATCCATTTCTTCTTCCGCGTCCATTTCTTCTTCCGCATCATTCTTCTTCCAGCATCGATGAGGATTGTTCTTCACGCGTCACTCCTCTTTCCCATCGATGAGGACAGCTTTCACCGCATCCGCCACGACGCCTTCAACAATCCAGTGAAGACGCCAGCTAAAATAAGGTTCTGCATTCCGCCGACTCCGCCCGCCACAATCCGCCCTGGCTATTCGGCCTGCTAAGCGTCCCCTACGGCACGTCCAGCGCGATTATCAATATCCTGATGCCGTTCGTCCTCCGCAAACAAGGTGTTCCCGTGGACCGCATCGCGGGAGTGGTTGCGATCGCCGCGATTCCCTCGGTCTGGTTCTTCGCATACGCACCCGTAGTGGATTTGGGACTACGGCGCAAGACCTGGATCATCATGGGCTCCATCGCGGCGGCTTGTTCTGTGCTGTTTCAACGCTACTAGCCAGCGGATCGCTCACGCTATTGACGATCGTGCTGTTTCTGGCAAGCGCCGCCAGCGGCTTGTGCGCCACAGCGAACGGCACACTCCTATCCATGCTGTTGCCGAATGTTCGAGGCCGCGCCAGCGGATGGTATCAGGCCGGGAACCTGGGCGCGGGCGCGATCGGCGCCGGCGTGGCGATTTGGCTTGCGGGCGTGGTCAGCCTCCCCGTGTTATCGCTCGCAGTATTGTTGCTGGTGGCCGCGCCGGTGCTGGCGGCGGTGATGATCGAGGAGGGCCCGCGTAGGCAGGAACACGCCCGCCTCGCGAATCCGGCAGCCGTTTTCAAGCCGCTGCTGCGCGATCTTCGCGCCGTGTTCTGGTCGCCGCGCGCGCTCATCGGCCTGGTGTTTTTTCTTTCTCCCGTAACCAGCGGAGCCGTGGCGAACCTGATCTCCGGCGTCGGTCCTGACTATCATGCACCCGACGTCGAGGTGTTGTGGATCACGGGAATCGCGGGCGGATTGCTTTCGGCTATTGGCAGTTTCGCGGGAGGCTACGTGTGCGACCGTATGAACCGCATGGCAGCGTACGCGCTCGCGGGCGGTCTATGCGCGGTCTTCGCCACCTATATGGGTTTCGCGCCGTTCACGCCGCTCAGTTTTGGCGCCGGATATTCGGGTTACTCGCTGGCAACGGGATTCGGATACGCGGTGTTCACCGCTCTGGTACTCGAAGTCTTGGGAAACCGGCAGGGCGCGGCGGGAACATCCTATTCCATTCTGGTCGCCAGCGGAAACATTCCGATCAGTTATATGACATATCTCGACGGCGTCGGCTATAAGCATTGGGGCGTGCGCGGATTGATGGGAGTGGACGCGCTTGCCGAGGGAGGCGGAGCCATCCTGTTGCTACTGATCGCCTGGTTTACACGTCACATCTGGCATAAGACCGACGAAGATCAGGTCGCCGCGTGAACGAATCGGCTACGGAACCAAATCCGTACTACGGCACGAGCGATTTCGATGGGCGCGGTGCGCGCGCTTTCGTTCCCCGTGCGATCCAGCGCGCTAACCGCGTAACGATAGCTCTTTCCCGCCTCGATGTCGCGATCGCTATAGGCGGGCGCATCCACCGGCCCTGCAATTTTTTCAAAGGCTCCGCCCGCCGTTGAACGATACACGTTGTATCCGGCGAAGTCATCTTCTGTGTTGCGCTGCCACACCAGCTCAATCGCGCCCACGCCCGCCACTCCGGCAAGTCCTTCGGGAACAGCAGGCGGAAAGACATCCTGCGGCGTAAAGGAAACGGCGGGAGAAACCTCGCTCTGGTGTTGATCGCCGTCGATCGCCTGCACCCTGTAGCGATAGGCCGTGCCCATCGTGACCGTAGCGTCCTCATAATCCGCCGCATCGGATTCGCCTAAATGCGTGGGCATCCCGTCCCCTTGCGCGCGATACACGCGGTAGTGCGGAGCGCTGCCGCTCCACGTCAATCGAACGCCTTTCGGCGAATTGGCAGCCGCGACCGCACCGGGTGTCGCCAGTGGCGGATGCACATCCATCGCGATGACGTTCGAGGGAAGCGACGTCTTCCCCTTCGATCCGACCAATCGCACGGCCAGCGTGACGTGCTTGCCGACGTAGGGGGCGGCCGGCGTGTCGAACGCGACAAAGCCGGAATCCTTCGCCGGAATCTGCACGGTCTGCGCAGAACCATCGTTTACTTCGAGCTCAATCGCGCGGACATTTTTGAGCGCCTCGCCTTCGGTGGTCAATAGCGGAAGCGTAAATTCCACCGAGATCTTGTCGCCGTATTCGGCCGCGCGCAGATCCGTCACGCGCGAAGGGATGTTGAGCAGAGGAGGCCGCACGTCGCCGATATAGGCGCATCCGGTGACCAGCGCAGCCACCAGCACAACGAAGCCCGCTCTCACAGGCGACTCACCAAGGGTCTTAGGCCAGCTCACAGGATGTAGCGGCTCAGGTCCTGATCTTTGACGATGTCGGCCAGCTGCTTGCGAACGTACGCCGCATCCACCTTCACGTTTTTCTTCTTGAGGTCCGGTCCGTCGAAGGAAATCTCCTCCAGCAGTTTTTCAAGAATGGTGTGCAAGCGCCGCGCGCCGATATTCTCCGCCGATTCGTTGACGCGCGTGGCGAACGCTGCGATCTCCTGCAGTGCATCTTCCGTGAACACCAGCTTGATGCCTTCGGTATCCAGCAGCGCCTGATACTGCTTGATCAGCGCGTTCTTCGGTTCCTTCAAAATGCGGATGAAGTCGCCTTCGGTCAGCGATTTCAGCTCCACACGAATGGGAAAGCGGCCCTGCAGTTCGGGAATCAGGTCGCTCGGTTTCGAAACGTGAAACGCGCCGGCCGCGATGAACAAAATATGATCCGTGCGGACGAAACCGTAGCGCGTGTTGACCGTGGTGCCTTCGACGATGGGCAGAATATCGCGCTGCACGCCCTCGCGGCTCACGTCGGGACCATGGCCGCCTTCGCGCCCGGCGATCTTATCCACTTCGTCCAGGAAGATGATGCCGCTACGCTCCACGCGCTCAATCGCGACGCGCGTCACCTGGTCCACGTCGATCAGCTTTTGCTCTTCCTCCTGCACCAGGTAATCCATCGCTTCGCTGACGCGCATTTTGCGCTTCCGCGTGCGGCCCGCGAACAAGCCGGGGAGGACATCCTTTAAGTTGATGTCCATTTCCTCCATGCCGCTTTGCGTGGAAACTTCAAACGTCGGCCCGCGCTCTTTCACCGCCACTTCGACGGTGCGATCGTCGAGCTTCCCGGCGCGCAGGCGTTCGCGCAATTTCTCGCGCGTGCGATCGGCGCTTTCGACCACCGCGCCTTCCACCTGCTCGGGCGGAGGAGGCATCAGCAGATCGAGCAGACGTTCTTCGGCGTTATGCTCAGCACGCTCGCCCACTTCATTCAGGCGCTCTTCGCGCACCATATCAATAGCGATCTCCACCAGATCGCGGATCATCGATTCGACGTCGCGGCCCACATAGCCCACTTCCGTGAACTTGCTGGCTTCCACTTTCAGGAAGGGCGAATTCGCCAGCTTGGCAAGCCTGCGCGCCAACTCCGTTTTGCCCACGCCGGTCGGCCCGATCATGAGGATGTTTTTAGGCATCACCTCATCGGCCATCTCCGGATCCAGCTTCTGGCGGCGGATGCGGTTGCGCAGCGCAATGGCGACGGCCTTCTTGGCATCGTTCTGCCCGATGACGTATTTATCGAGCTCGCGCACAATTTCGCGCGGCGTCAGTTCGTCCAGCAGCGGCTCATCGTCCACGGATTGGGTGGGAAGATAGATCACCATTAGCCCAGCTCCTCATAGACAAACGCATCGTTCGTGTAGATGCAGGTGTTCGCGGCAACAGCCATCGACTTTTCGACGATTTCCCGCGCGCTGAGTTTCGTATTTTCGATAAGCGCCACGGCCGCCGCTTTCGCAAAGCCGCCGCCGGAGCCAATCGCCGCAATGTCGTTGTCCGGATCGATCACGTCGCCGTTGCCGCTGACAATAAACGTGTTGCCGGTATCGGCCACCACCAGCAGCGCCTCCAAATGCCGCAGCATGCGGTCCGTGCGCCAGTCTTTGGCCAGTTCCACCACGGAGCGCGAAAGATTGCCGTTATATTGCTCCAGCTTAGTTTCAAACCGCGTAAACAGCGCGAACGCGTCGGCCGTCGACCCCGCGAACCCCGCCAGAATCTTGCCGTTGTACAAACGCCGGAGCTTTTTGGCCGACGCCTTCAACACCTCCGAGCCCAGCGTCACCTGCCCATCGCCGGCCATCACCACTTTGCCGTCCTTGCGGACACACAGAATCGTCGTCGAGCGTATGCGTTCTCTCATGCGTGAAACTCCAGTTTGACATAGTCGTGCGATCATCGAATCGCAGACTTGGAATCGGAGGCCGCCGGTGACGCGTCTAATCACCCGGGAACGAACCGCGAACGAACCGAAAACGAAGCGAAAGCTCGAACCGGAAACTCCAACCGACGCTTGACACATTGCGGAATTGGCTTAGAATTGGTTCCGACGCACCTAGTTCCAGACCTCATCAAACCTGCCATCAGGGAGAAACCACATGTCTTTACGAATCAATGACGTAGCACCTGACTTCACGGCGGAGACCACCCAGGGACCGATCGAATTCCATAAGTGGATCGGCGACGGATGGGCCATTCTGTTTTCCCACCCGAAGGACTTCACGCCGGTTTGCACCACCGAACTCGGGTATATGGCTAAGCTCAATCCCGAGTTTCAAAAGCGCAACACGAAGATCATCGGCTTGAGCGTGGATCCTGTCAGCAGCCACGGCAAATGGGCCGCGGACATCGAAGAGACGCAGGGCGCGAAGGTCACCTATCCGATGATCGGCGATCCCGAATTGAAAATCGCGAAACTCTATGACATGCTGCCCGCAGAGTCCGGCTCGACGTCGGAAGGCCGCACCGCCGCCAATAACGCCACGGTCCGGACGGTTTTCGTCGTCGGTCCCGACAAGAAAATTAAATTGATGCTCTCCTACCCGATGAGCACGGGACGCAATTTTGACGAGGTGCTGCGTGTGCTTGATTCGCTGCAGCTCACCGCCAAGCATGCCGTATCGACGCCGGTGAACTGGAAGAATGGCGAGGACGTAATCATTTCCGGTTCCGTGTCGGACGAGGAAGCGAAGCAGAAATACCCCAGCGGCTGGAAAACACCCAAGCCCTACATGCGCATTGTGTCGCAGCCTAAGTAAATTTGTGAACGACGCAACTCAGCGGCAGGAGGGTGCTCTTCATTCGGGATTCGCCCTCACGCCATTCAGCCGCACGGCGTTGTGCGCGCTTCTACTATGCATGGCCTTGCCCGCCGCCGCGCAATGGACGTGGCGCGATGCAAAAGCGCCACGGCTTTCGAACGGAAAAACCAATTTAACGGCGCCTGCGCCGAAACAGGCCAACGGGAAGCCCGATTTATCGGGCGAGTGGCTGGTGGCCGACAACCACCTGCAGTTCAACGTTGCGGCGGACACGCCGGGCGTCCAGTTGACGCCGGAGTACGCGGCGATCTATAAACAGCACCTCGATACCGCGGGAAAGGACCGGCCATCGGGCCTGTGCATGCCACACGGGATTCCCGACGCTATGCTCGCGCCCACGCCGTTCAAATTTATCCACACGCCGAAGGAAACGCTGATCCTGTACGAAGAATACGTGGACTTCCGGCAGGTGTTCACCGATGGTCGCCCCTTGCCCACGGCGCCCGAGCCTGCCTGGTTCGGCTACTCCGTCGGACGCTGGGAAGGGGACGCGTTCGTGGTGGAGACGCGTGGATACAACAACAAGAGCTGGTTGGATGACGACGGCCATCCGCACTCCGATGCGCTACACACCATCGAGCGCTTCCGCCGCACGGACTTCGGCCACCTTACGATGGAGATCACCTTCGATGATCCGAAGGCTTACGCCAAACCGTGGAGCGCGCTTGTCAAATTCGATTTGGTTCCGGACACGGAACTGATCGAATACTTCTGCGACAACAATTTCGACGCGCAACATCTGGTGGGCAAATAGCCCACCGGTCGTTCACCGCCGCTTTACTTCGCGGCCGGCGGCTCGCCGAACTTCGACGGATCGATCGGCACGTTCACTTTCACATTGGTAACGTCCGCTGTGAAGCGTCCGTCCAGCCACAGGAACGAGTAGTGGAACGGGAACTTGATGCCGTCCGCGTCTTTGTAATTGTCGAAGTCCTGCTGAATGGTGATGCGTCCCACCGGCGAAGGCGTGCGCCGGACGAACCGGATCAGGAGGTGTGACTTTTTATCGAAGTACAGCGTGCCCAGCACGCCGCTACCCGGCGCGGTTCCCTGCACTACGTAAACGTCCTTGTCGCCGATGGTCTCCTCGGGACCCACGCGCCAGGATGGGAATGCGTTGCGGACTTCGTTGGGCATTCCGATGACGCCGTCGAGCTTGGCGCCCACCAAATCATTTCCCGTCAGCTCATAAATCGGGATGTACGCGCGCGGTTGGCTGATCCAACCTGTCTTGCCGTTATAGGTCCAGGCGCTGACGCCGCGGTCGGGATGTTCCGGAAAGTGGATCCACACGCCGCGCGAATTGGGTACCTGTCCATACACCTCGAAAGCAGCCGTCCCGCCGACGCCGCCGTAACCGACGCTGGTGCCGGTGGCGACATAGCTCTTCAAAGCATTTACTTTCTGAGCGCCGCCGATGGCTTGCACATAGTCGTCGAAAATCTGTTTTGCGGGCGGCTCACCGTCCTGCGGCAGAACGAGATCGCGTTTCTCATCGAGCGGCTCGCCGTACAGCTTGTCGAGCGCGATGCTGGTGGTCGGTTGATCCAGGCCATGGTGGCAGGTCCAGCAGGTCACCTGTTGGGTGCCGTTAAAAAATGTCTTATTGATGCCGGCGACCATGTCGACCATTTTGCGCGCGATCACCTTATTCGGGCTTTTATCGGTCACCCAGTCCACCGTATCGGTGCCCGCGCCCGGATGGCAATTGCTGCAATCGTAGCCGACGGCGTCCGTCATCACGCCCATCGCGCCAAGAAAGTCACTGGGCGAAAGGCCTTTGAGCGACTCGGTCTTGACGTTCTTGAAATATTCGCCGGCCGTCTTCCCCTTGGGGGAAATGAGAGGCGCCGTCTGCGCCGCGGCCCGGTTGGTCCACACGAGGCCTGCGGAAAGCAGCACGACCAGCGCGGCCGCGGCGACTATGTTCGGCCCCGAGAATGTTTTTGAAAAAAAGACGAGCTTTGCGAAAGATTTCATATATAAGCAGTCCCTATCGTCTGAATCGCGATCGGCACACGCGGAACACACCGGCCTCCGCTTTGCAACTTTTCGCGTCCTACGCATTCTAACCTAAATAGAACAGCGAAGCGCGAGCGGCGCACCGCCGTCTTCAGCGAATTTTAAGGTACAGCCACGCGGGGATTGCCCCGGGATTCACGCCAGCAGCACTGGCCTATAAACATCCGCTCAAATTTGTGATACTCTAAGCCCGAATGTGGAGGCACATATCAATGAACGTTAGAACTCTTTGCGCCCTCGCTGTCGCGGGATTGGGCCTGGCCGTGGTTCCGGCCGTGGCGCACCATTCCTTTGCCGCGGAATACGATTCAAATAAACCGATCACCCTCACCGGCTCCGTGACCAAGATGGAGTGGACGAATCCGCACGCCCGCTTCTACGCCGACGTCAAAGATGCAAGCGGGACTGTGGTGAATTGGGAATTCGAGCTGGGCAGTCCGAATGGCCTGATGCGAAAAGGCTGGACACGCAATTCGCTGAAGCCCGGCGATGGCATCACCATCGAAGGCTACTCGGCGAAGGACGGTTCGCACCTGGTGAACGCGCGAACGGTCACTCTGGCCGACGGCAAAAAAGTTTTCGCCGGCACGGAAGAGAACAATCAGAAATAATCGATTTTTCAGCAGATGGCGACGGGCCGGTGAAACCACCGGTCCGTTCTGTCGCTCGGCCGGAATAAAAATTCGGGCCGGAAATAAAAAGAGGTATTCGCATGAGGCGCGCGCCAAGCCACAACATTGCGATTCAAACCAGCGCAATTGTCGTATTGACGTTCGTGTTGCCTTCGCTGCTCGGCGCGCAGTGGCTGAATCATCCCACGCCCGGCCTTCCGAAGAAAGCCGACGGCACCCCCAATCTCACGGCTCCGACGCCGCGTAATGCGGATGGGCATCCCGATTTATCGGGCATCTGGATGACCGAAGACCGTCCATGCGGTCCCGAGGGTTGCCGCGATCTCCCCGTGGGCGAGGAGTTTTTCGACATCGGGCATGGGATCAAAGGCGGCCTGCCTTACCAGCCGTGGACCGCGGAACTCGTAAAAAAGCGAATGGCCGATAATGCCAAGGACGATCCGGATCCGTACTGCCTGCCGCAAAGCATCGTGAAAATGCACACGGCTCCGCTGATGCGCAAATATATTCAGATTCCCGGACTGTTCATCATTCTGAATGAGCGCGCCGCGGTTTATCGCCAGATTTTCACGGACGGCCGCAAGTTGGAAGACGATCCGAATCCCACGTGGCGCGGATACTCGGTGGGCGCATGGGAAGGCGACGTGTTCGTGGTCCACAGCAATGGATTCAGGGACGATTTGTGGATGGACCGCAACGGCGATCCGATGACCAGTGCCGCAAAGCTTACCGAGCGCTTTCGTCGCCCGGACTACGGCAATCTTTACATCGATATTACGGTGGACGATCCAAAGGCTTACACGCGGCCGTGGACAGCGACGCTGCACCAGCATATTCAGCCCAACACCGAACTGCTCGATTTCTTCTGCGAGGAAAACGAGAAGGATCTTCCTCACCTGGTGGGCAAATAATCCGGCCGGTGCGCAGTTCAGAGAGTCAAACGCACCGCGCGAAGTTTACCCGTTTCAAAGAGCTTTTTTGCGTTCAATAAAAAGCCCCGTGCCTGGCGGCGGCCATCGGCCGGTCAGTGCGCACCATTTCGCCGGAGCGGTTCTGGAATTGAATGTCGAAGCAGTGCGTTTCCCGGCGCCCTTGAGGAGCCGCAATCGTTCCGCCCGATTGTTCCACGACAACTTCGGCGACGGCCGGCAGCAGTGGTGTGCATTCGATCGTCA
Source organism: Terriglobia bacterium (assembly GCA_963699945.1). Taxonomy (GTDB): domain Bacteria; phylum Acidobacteriota; class Terriglobia; order Bryobacterales; family Bryobacteraceae; genus Palsa-187. The sequence continues at coordinate 89,918 of CAVOVW010000001.1, read as the reverse complement.
CCGGTCCCCGCGCCTGCCTAGCCGCCTGTTTGAGTAATTCCGAAGGTTCCACGCGCTCCCGCATCTGCGCCATCTTCTTCACCCACAGCATCTCGACATTCGCCACCAGCACGACGGCGCTGAACACCACCAGCAGCGTGCGCCGCTTCTCCTGAATCAAGCGCGCCGCCGCTGCGCCCATCAGCATCGCGAGCCCCGCGCCGCCGAGATACGTGGACCGGCTGGGAAGCTGCGTCATGTAGGTGAGAAAGCTGTACGGGAAAATGCCGATGACCATCCATAGTGCGGCCAAGCCAATTTTGCGACGGTCGTCCGGCCGGCCGATCCACACGAGAAGCGCAGCCGCCACCAGCCCCCAGGGCAACACCATACGCCAAAAGCTCCTGGCCATCACCAGCGGCCAGAGGGATGAGAGCGAAAATCGTATGTCGCCATAGCCTGGCTTGGCCACGCGAGTGAACCAAATCCAGCCAACGTACAGAATCGCGAGCGCTAGAAACGGCGCGATGCCAACCAGCGCGCGGCGCCATTTCGCTCGATCGCCCAGCAACGGGAGCAGCATGAGCGCGGGAAAGACCCACGCGGATTCCTTCGAGAAGAGCGCGAGAATAAAGGCGGCCACGGCACCTGCGTACCAGATCGCCCGGCCTTCTTCCAGCCATCTGACCCAGCACACCCAGGCAGCCATGCCGAACAGGAATACTAAGAGCTCGCTTGATCCCGACGGCCACAGAATGGCCTCGGCGTGGCCTTCATAGACGGCGAAAAAACACGCTGCCCAGAGCGACGCGGTAAAACCCATGGGCGTCCAAACACCGGCGGCATAAATCAGCAGCACGCACAAAACGTGCAGCAGCATGTTCGCGGCATAATAGGGGCGCGGTTTGTAGCCGAACGCGCGGTCGATCGCCACGTTCATGAATAACTGCATGGGGCGCGTGCGAAAATCCACGTCGTGCCACAGCGGGGCCCAATGGTCGTGCGCGTAGGCGTTGGACATGGGGATGATGACGTAATCATCCTCGACGAAGGGCATTCGCAGGGCCGGGATGTAGGCGCACACGGCAAGCATCGCCGGTAAGAGGATGCGGCGCGCGTGCGAGACCGGCTCCAACTTCATCAAGAGATAAGACGCGCGCGGTTCACGAATGCTTACGCCTTTTCATTAAGCCCGGCACGCTATAAACGCCTGGCGGAAGGACATGTTGCGCACGCTGGCGGCGACGCATCTGGTTTCACAGGCCGTCGGGCTCGCCAACTTCGCCCTCGACTGCGGGACGACGGCTGCTTTGCTGGTTTGGTGAAAATTCAGAAATCGCCCGATGCAGCCACGGGCCCGCCAGGGCCCTTAGGAATCGATTTTGAAAAAGTTGGACCTGAACTATGTCCCAGGGCTCTAAAGTGGCTAGAAACTCACGCAAACGCGTGTTTTTCTGAAAAGCCCTATCAATTTGATTTCACGGGAGTTATTTCCGACGACTGACCGATTTTGGCACATGACGTGTGACGCGTGGCGAAAATTTATTTCGAACGTGAATGGAATGAGTTGGCGATTTGAAATCGCGGAATTTTGAAAAAACTGGGGTAGGCGAGGGTCATGCTAGCCACTCTACCGTCGCGTCGACAAGAATGCCTGCGAGAAATGCGGCGGCTTCGCGCTCCACCGCCTGCAGCACTTGTTCGGCGTATGTCTGATCGGACGATACGGTTACGCAGGCGATCAAGCCGCGCTGCCAGAAATCCTGATCGTCGATCTCCGCCACCGCGACGTTGAACTTGCTGCGCAGGCGATCCTTCAGGCCCTTGACGTAGTGACGCTTGTCTTTGAGCGAGTGCGCGTCGTCGATGCGCAAGCTCGAAGGTGATGACGCCGATCGCGGGCACTGGACGTCGGTCTACGACGAAGCGCTTCGGCGGCCACGCGCTCGGTGGCGAACGCTTCGATCACGTCGCCGGGCTTGATGTCGTTGTAATTCGCGATGCGAGATGCCGCATTCGAAGCCCGGCTTCACTTCGCTCGCGTCGTTCTTGAAGCGCTTGAGCGATTCGATCTTGCCGGTGTGGACCACCACGTTGTCGCGCAGCAGGCGGACTTCGCTGTTGCGCGCGATCGACGCCGTCGTCCACGATAGCAGCCGGCCACGCTGCCCACCTTGGTGATCCGGAACACTTCGCGCACCTGCGCGCGGCCCTTGTAGACTTCCTTGAACACCGGCTCCAGCATGCCGGTCATGGCCTTCTTGATCTCGTCGGACAGCTCGTAAATGATCGTGTGCAGGCGGATGTCGACCTTTTCCTGCTCCGCCACGGCCTGCGCCGTGCGCTCCGGCCGGACGTTGAAGCCGACGATGATCGCGTTCGACGCCGAAGCCAGCAGCACGTCGGTTTCGGTAATCGCGCCGACGCCCGAGTGCAGCACGCGAATCTTGACCTTGTCGTTCGACAGCTTCTGCAGCGTATCCGTGAGCACTTCGGCCGTGCCGCCGACGTCGGTCTTGAGGATGATGTTCAGCTCCTTGATCTCGCCTTCCTTCAACTGATCGTGGAGCTGTTCGAGCGTGATGCGGTTGGTCTTGGACATCGCCACTTCGCGCGCCTTGGCCTCGCGATAAATGACGATCTGCTTGGCCTTGGCGGTATCGGTGACCACCTGCAAGGTGTCGCCGACTTCGGGCAGCGATTCGAGACCCAGCACTTCGGCCGGCATCGACGGGCCGGCTTCGCGCGACCGGCTCGCCGCGATCGTCGAACATGGCGCGCACGCGTGCCGAAGACCGAGCCGCAGATGAAATAATCGCCGACGTGCAGCGTGCCGTTGCGCACCAGCACCGTCGCCACCGGACCGCGGCCGCGATCGAGCTTCGCTTCGAGCACCGTGCCCATCGCGGGACGCGCGGGATTCGCCTTCAGATCCTGCAATGTCCGCCACCAGCAGAATCATTTCGAGCAGCAGATCGAGATTCGGTTTTGGCTTCGCGCCGAAACCGGCACCATGACCGTGTCGCCGCCCCAGTCTTCCGCCAGCAGGCCGCGATCGGCGAGCTGCTGCTTGATGCGGTCGGGCTGCGCGTCCGGCTTGTCGATCTTGTTGATCGCGACGATGATCGGAACCTTCGGCCGCCTTGGCGTGGTCGATGGCTTCGAGCGTCTGCGGCATGACGCCGTCGTCGGCCGCCACCACCAGCACCACGATGTCGGTGACCTTGGCGCCGCGGGCGCGCATGCGGGTGAACGCTTCGTGACCGGGCGTGTCGATGAAGACGATCTTCCGGCCGTTCTTCTCGACGTGATAAGCGCCGATGTGCTGCGTGATGCCGCCGGCTTCGCTGCCGGCGACGTTGGCCGAGCGGATCGCATCGAGCAGCGACGTCTTGCCGTGATCGACGTGGCCCATGATGGTGACCACCGGCGGACGCGTCTCGCGGTCCGTCGTCGACCTCGGCCTGCTCGATCTCGTGCGTCGCTTCTTCTTCGTAGCTGACGCTTGTTGGTGGACGCGCCGAAATCGCGCGCCAGCTCCTCGGCCAGCTTCACGTCCAGCGTCTGGTTGATGGTGGCGAAAATCTTCTTCTCCACCAGCTTCTTGATCACCAGATTGGCCTTGACGCCGAGCTTTTCGGAAAGCTCTTTGACCGTGATGCCTTCGGCGATCGTGATTTCGCGATCGATGGGCGGCGGCTCGAAATTCTCGGCGCGTCGCGACATCGGACGCAGACGGCCCTCTTCCTGATCCACATCCCTGCGGCGATCCGTCGCGCGCGCCGGGTTTCGTTGCATGGCGGCGGCCCGGACTTCCGTCGGCATAGCGGCGGGCTCGGCGCGCAAGGGCGACGAGGTCGGATGCACACGGCCGCGGGGCGGGCCGCCGGGGCGGAATCCGCCGGGACCTCCTGGTCCACCGGGGCCGCCCGGACCTCCGGGACCGCGCATGAGAGGCTGGCCGGGACGCACGGGTCCCGTATAAATCGGACGGCCGGGAACGGGCGATGCGGGCCGCGCCGTGGGCATTCCGGGACGCGGCGCTCCTGGTGCGGGAGTCGCGGGCCTGGGCGCCAGGCGCGCCACAATATCGGCGCGCGGGGAACTACGGGTCGCGCAACGGGCTGTCCGACTAAATTCGATTTTGCCGGCGGACGCAGCGGCATCCCGCTGCTGGGCGGGGTGGCAGCGGCAGGCGGCGCCGGCGTTCCGGGACCTTGCGGCCGGATGGCGGGACGCAGCGGCGAAGGCGCGGCAGGCATGGGTCCCGAGGGACGAAGCGGCATGTTGCGCGGCGACGCGGGAGGCGCGCCGGGCTCGGGAGGCTTGGGCAGTCCGCTGGCCGCGGGAGGAATCGGTTGGCGCGGCCCGGACAAAATTTGTCCCGGACGCGGCAGAGGCGGCGCGGGGCGGACCGGAATCGCGGGCGGCCGAGGCGGAGCAGGCGGCGTTTGCCCGGTCGACAACGGCGGCCGTAGCGGCTGCATGCGCGGAACCGGAGCGGCGGGAGTCGCCTTCTGCGGCTCTTCTTCTTTATGCTGTTCCCTGGCTTGGTCTCGGGGCTGTTCCTTAGGTTGATCCTTGTGCTGTTCCCGGGATGATCCCTGTGTGCCTCGGTATGAATTTCAGCCGGTTCGTGCCGCGCTTCCGGCGCGTGTTCCGCAGGGGGCGCGGCGTGTTCGGGAGCGGACTCAGGCGCACGGGACGCGGAGGGCTCGCCACCGGCAAGCCGGGTACGAACTTGCAAAACGACATCGTCGTCGAGGGAGCTGGAGTGGGTTTTCTTATCGTGAACACCCAGTTCGGGCAGCAAATCGAGAATCACGTTTGGCTTCACCTCGAGTTCGCGCGCCAGCTCATTAATGCGAATCTTACTCATAATGGGATGCCCAGCTAAATTAGTCATTCGCCGGGATCGATATTCCGCACCTTTCCTCAGTCCGCAAAGCTATTCAGACACTTTCGCATCTGTTATCGTAACAGATTCGTTTTCGGCAGCAGCCGCGCTCGCCTCTACCGCTGCTTCCGCCGGCGCAGCGATCGGCTCCTCCGCCGGAGCAGATGCCGGAGTTCCATCCTCTACAGCCGCTTCAAACTGCCCGTAGTAGCTGTTCACCGCCGCCTGGATTCGCTCCACCGCCGCCGGATCCACGCCCGGCAGCGCTTCCAAATCTTCCGGCGTCATCGCGCCCAGGGCTTCCACCGTGGGGATGCCGCCCTGCACCAATTTTTCAACGATGTCGTCGGTCACACCGTGATCCAGCAGCACCGATACGGGCGCACCGGGCACGACCATGGCTTCAAACTGCGATTCGGCTTCCTGACGTTTTTCTTCTTCGCTCTTGATATCGATGCGCCAGCCCATCAGCTTCGCCGCGAGCCGCACGTTCTGGCCCTTCTTGCCGATGGCAAGCGAAAGCTGCGTATCGTCGACAATCACTTCCATATGCTTGCCGAGCGGATCCACAATGCTGACGCGTGAAATCTTCGCCGGGCTCAGCGCGTGTGTGGCGAAAACCACGGGATCGTCATTAAATTCGATAATGTCGATCTTTTCGCCGCGCAATTCGCGGATAATCGATTGCACGCGCATGCCCTTCATACCGACGCAGGCGCCCACGCTATCCACGTCGCGATCGCGGCTGGAAACGGCGATCTTCGTACGCTCACCCGCTTCGCGCGCGCAAGCCTTGATCACCACGGTGTTGTCGTAAATTTCGGGCACCTCCTGTTCGAACAGACGCATGACCAGTTCGGGAGCGGCGCGCGAGACAATCACGCCCGCGTTCTTGCCGGCCTTTTCGACGGCACGGATCACGCAGCGCACGCGGTCGCCCACGCTGAAGCTCTCCAGCTTCGACTGCTCCTTCTTCATTAGACGCGCTTCGGTCTTGCCAAGATCCAACATCAGATCCGGGCCTTCGATGCGCTTCACTACGCAATTGCACCAACTCGCCCGCGCGGCCCGAATATTCCGAGTAAATGTTTTCGCGCTCCGCCTCGCGCACCTTTTGCAGAATCACCTGCTTAGCGGTCTGCGCGGAGATGCGGCCCAAGGCTTCGGTGGGCTTGGGAAAGCGGATTTGCGTGCCGAGCTCAGCCTGCGGATGGGTCTTGTGCGCGTCGGCCAGGGAGGTTTCCTTCAGCGGATCGGTGACTTCCTCCACCACCTGCCGTACACCGAAAATCTGCAATGCGCCAGTGGCCGGGTCGATGTCCGCGATCAGATCCTCTTCGGTATGGAAATGCTTGCGCGCCGCCAGCACCATGGCGTCTTTAACGGCGTCCAGGATGACTTTGGATTCGACGCCCTTTTCCTTGGCGAGGATCTCGATGGATTGAACGATGGGTCCTAGGCTCATATAAAAATGTCCAGTTTTTGTGTTTCTTAAAGACTCACCACTCGAACTTGAGGTTGGCCTTTTGCACCGTTTCGAGTGGGAATTGCACGGTCTTCGCGGGGCCGCCCTTGCCGGGCCCGCTCTTCGGAGGTTCGGCTTCCAGCGTCACGATGCCGTCCTGGAACGCGGTGAGCGCGCCCACCCAGTGGCTTTGATTTTCCACGGGTTCACGCAGCGTGACCTTGATCTTGTGGCCGATGAAGCGCTCGAACTCGCGGGGCTTGGTGAGCTTGCGCTCTACTCCCGGGGAGCTGACCTCGAGTTGATAGTTGCTGCCGGGAATCACGTCTTCCACGTCCAGAACCGTGCCCACCTGCGTGGACATCAGTTCGCAATCCTGCAGAGTGACGCCGCCGGGCTTATCGATAAAGATACGGAGAACGCGGCTGCGCCCCCCGCCCACGAGTTCGACGTCGACGACCTCGAGTCCTTCTCGTGAAGCTGCGCGCTCGGCGATTTCCAGTACCTTTTCCGTCACTTGTTCGCGCTGCGCCATTTCTGTCAGATCCCTGACTATCTAAATCGTGTCGCTTAAATTCGTGCAACCAACAAAAAAGTGGGCTTTCGCCCACTGACTGTGTTGGCCAAAACTTCCTCGACGCCTTTAGTATACACCGAGTCGGCGGCCTAACCCAAAAGAGGCGGCGGGTCAGTTCACCAAAGCGGGGCATTCTCCCCGCTCGATGACTCTCGCGGCTCCGAAACGGCTACAACATGGCGAATTTACAGAGCCGCGACAGTAATGGAGCGGGGTGTACGGAACCACTATTCAGAAAGACGGCGCAAAATTGGGTGGCGTTTCTTCGGATTGGCTTTTTTAGATTTGCTTTTTTCAGACTTGGCTTTTCAGCGCGAATCCTTTCTCGGCGCAAAGCGAGCGGGAAACGCTGCGAAGAATTCACGTTCAGCCGCGCGGCGCGCTTCCCTTTGGAAATGAGAACGGCAATGCGAACGAAAATGCGGAGGGCTGCCTTGGTACTTTGTTTGGCGCAACGCCCGAACGATACTGAGCGTACCAATCGATCCGGCCTATATCGCCAGCCGCGCCTGCGGGCGGAAGCTAGGCCGATGGAATTTCATGGCATGGATCTCCCAACAATTGCCGCCCTGGCGCTACTGTCACTGGTGCTGACGTGGGCAATCTCGGCTTTGCTTGAGGCAAAGGACGAAAAAAAGCGGGAGCGGGAAATGCGGAAGGCGCTGGACCGGGTTGTGCGCGGCAGCGGGCGCGCGTCTTGGGACGATCCGGACTAGGGAAGACCCGGACCAGCTCAATGCAGCGCGCAGGGATGCTCCAGCGAGTCTGCTAGCGTGCGCTCTCCTCCGTCCACTAGCGAACCCACAGTTCCGACACGATCATTCCGCCCCAGACGTGGCGGGCGCGCTGGAGATGAAAGCCGTGACGCTGGAGAAGAGGATGATGATCCACCAAGCGGCGCGTTTTTAAGCCAGTGGCGGCACCGAAAAACGTGTACATGATGGCGATGAGGAGCCGTGCAGCGCGATTCGCCGGACGGAATTCCGAGACGATCCACGAGGCTTGGCGCGCCGCGGCCCCAGCCGCATTCGCGATCACCAGGGGCAACTCACGCTGATCGAAGCAATCGAAGAAGAAGTGTGTGACCACGCAATCGTATTCGGAATCAGGCAACGAAGCCTGCCGCGCGTCGGCCTGCCGGAAGCTCACGCGAGGGGAGCTCACGCGCGCGTGAGCCAGTTGCAACATCTTCGCGCTCGAGTCCAGATAATCAATGCGCGCCTTGGGCGTTGCGGCCACCAGAGCCTTTAAAGCACGGCCGTCGCCATCGCCCAACGCGAGAATGCGACGCGCGCTGGAGATTTCGCCGAGCAGCGCCGTTCGTGCACGGTGCAGCGCGCGGCCGAAGACGGCGAATTCCAGAAAACGATAGAGGCGGGCGACGCGGTCGCAGTTCATCGCGCCATTCGATGGCGGCCGGGCGAGCGGGTCGGCCTGCACGTGGGACTCCGCTTGCACGTGGGACGCGGCTTGCCCGTTGGACATCGTTAGGCGCCGCGCACCAGCGGGAGAAACACCATGGGACTGAGCAGCGCCACGTCGGCCAACACGCGCAGAGCCTCCGGCGAAAGCCGCCGCCGCGCACGTTCCAGCCAGACGAAAGCGAACGCGCTCGCCATTTCCGCTCCGCCCAAAACCGGGCGATCCAGGCACAGCAACACCGCTGCCGCCAGTGCGACGCCGGCCGCACTGAAACTGACCGCCGACGGGCGCACACGAATTCGACGAACGTAGGCGCGACCGAAATCTTCCGACTCCCACTTTTGAATGGCGGCGCAGTTAATCCAGCAGAGGACGAAAAATAGCGCGATGGCAGCGCCATCGGCAACCGTGCGCACATTGGTCCAGGCTGCGAGCGAGGCTCCCAGCGCGAACACCAGCCCGACGCTGGCCTCTTTCGACCAGAGCGCGGGCGCGCGGCGCCCCAGGCCGTGCACGATCACGAAATAGACAAGCACCACGGCCATCAGTACGCATCCCCGGCGCAGCAGAACGCCGGGAAGCTCCGTCAGCGCGAGCCACGCCGAGGCGGCCAGCACCGCGAGCCACAGGGGAAGCAGCATGCGCCAGTGCTGGTGATAAAAACGATGCCGCGCCGAGGCGCGCTCCCCGCGCCAGGCGTCCAGCGCGCGATCCGCCGCGTAGATCAGCCACACGGAGGCTACCAGTAGAATGGACGTTGCCGTGTCGGAGTCCCCGTGAAAGCAGCGCACGAACAATACCTGCCACAGAACCGCCACGAAGGGCGCATCCAGACTCAACATATTCGGCCAGAGCCAGATTTTCGGCCATGACCCGGTCGCGGCCGGATCGGGAATCCGGGCGATGCCAAGCGCTTCTTCCTTCACCACCTTTTCATTATGACGGTCGGGCGGCGGTGGCTCGCGCCTTCCATCGCCTGATTCGGGAGCTAGAATGGAACCATGGCACAGGAAAACGGCGATAAACTCGTTTGGCTGTTGGTTGGAGCGGCGCTCGGCGCGGCGGTGGCTCTGCTGTATGCACCTCAATCCGGCGATCACACCCGAAAATTGATCGTCAGAAAAGCCCGCAAGGGTCGCGACCTGGTGGTGGAGCAGGGTGGAGATCTGGTGGAGCGCGGCCGCGACTTTGTAGAAGAACACGGCAGCGACCTGATCGAAAAGGGCCGGGGGCTGTACAAGCAAGGGAAGCGCGTCGCCGACGAAGCCGCGAACCTGGTGGAACGCGGGCGCAGAATCGTCGAAGGCTAAACGAAGCTAGGAGCTCGCCTCAAGAGCTCGTTTATTTGTAGCAGGCTGTTCGGACGGGATCTGCCCTTCCCGCGGCCTCTCGCGTGAATTATGCCGGTCGTGGCCACCATATCCGCTTTTATCAACGAGCCTTACTCGGATTTCGCAAGGCCCGACGTGTGGACGGCGGCGCAGGCCGCGCTCGCGAAGGTCCGCGGGGAGTTGGGGCGCGAATATCCTTTATGGATTGCCGGCGTCCAGCACAGGACCGGCGATTTTCTCATCAGCACGAATCCCTCTCATACGGCCGAAATTGTAGGGCGCGCGCATAAGGCCACAGCGACACTAGCCGCGCACGCCGTGGAAGACGCGCACGCTTATTTCACCGAGTGGCGACGCACTTCGCCCGCGCATCGCGCCGAGCTCCTGTTTCGCACAGCGGCGATTTTGCGCGATCGCAAGTTCGAATTCGACGCGTGGCTGGTAGTGGAGGCGGGCAAACCGTGGCCCGAGGCGGAGGCCGAAACGTCGGAAGCCATCGACTTCTGCGAATACTACGGCCGTGAGATGCTGCGCTTCGCCAATCCGCCGAAGATGGTGCAGCTCGCGGGCGAGCGCGACGAAATGACGTACCTGCCGCTGGGCGTCGCGGTCGTCATTCCCCCCTGGAATTTTCCGCTGGCGATTCTCGCCGGCATGACTGTGGCGGCCTTGGTGGCGGGTAATACGGTGATCGTAAAGCCGTCGAGCGAGACGCCGGTTATCGCTCACAAGTTCGTTCAGGCGCTTCTCGAAGCCGGATTTCCGCCGCGCAGCATTAACCTGTGCGTCGGCAGCGGAGCGGTGGTGGGCGACGTTCTGGTGGAACATCCGAAGACCCGTTTTGTTTCTTTTACAGGCTCGCGCGATGTGGGCCTGCGCATCAATGAGCTGGCCGCGAAGCCGCGCGCCGGGCAGATTTGGATTAAACGCGTAGTGGCGGAAATGGGCGGCAAGGACGCGATTATTGTGGATCGCGAAGCCGATCTCGATAGCGCGGTCGCGGGGGTGGTGCAATCGGCGTTCGGATACTCCGGGCAAAAGTGTTCGGCTTGTTCGCGCGCGATTGTCGACGACCCGATCTATGACGAGTTTCTGCGCAAGCTTCAACCGAAGGTGGAAGCGATCACCATTGGCGCGCCAGAGGATCGCGCGAATTACATGGGCCCCGTGATCAGCGCCGCGGCGCGGAAAACGATTCTGGAATACATCGAAATCGGCAGGCATGAGGGGCGGCTGCTGGTGGGCGATCAGAGCGTCCCTGCGAGCGGACATTTCGTCGCGCCTACGGTTTTCGCCGGCATCGATTCCACCGCGCGAATTTTCCAGGAAGAAGTTTTTGGGCCCGTGCTCACCGTAACGCGCGCCCGCGATTTCACGCACGCGCTGGAGTTGGCGAACGACACGGTGTATGGGTTGACGGGCTCGGTGTACACGCGTAATCCGGAAAAAATTCGCCGCGCGAAGGAGGAGTTCTTCGCCGGCAACCTCTACATCAATCGCAAATGCACGGGCGCGATGGTGGGCGCGCATCCCTTTGGTGGATTCAATATGTCGGGGACAGATTCGAAGGCGGGCGGTCCGGATTACCTGCTGCAATTCATGCAAGCCAAGGCGATCGCCGAAAAGCTGTAGCGCCTCTCACGGCGCGGTCTGCGATACCATAGCCGGTTGAGGAATCATGCCATGTCCAGCATAACGATCGGCGCTCTCGCGCTCCTTTGCATCGCTCCCCTGTGCCGCGCCGCCGATGGCGACTCGCCGGCCGTCAAGGAACACATCGATAAGGCGGTGAAGATTGCCGGCACGCAGTGGGCCGCGCAGGAGAATTTCTTTTGCGAAAATCCGGTACCCAACAGGCCGAATGACCCGGTGATCATGCCGGTGAAGATTTTTGACAACGTTTATATTTTGGGCAGCACCAGCACCACGATTTACGCCATCACCACATCTGAAGGCATTGTGCTGCTGGATGCCGGCTATCCCGACCAGGCGGAGACCGTGCTTCTGCCGCAGTTAAAGAAATTGGGCCTGGATGAATCAAAGATCAAGTACGTATTCCTGGGGCACGGCCACGTGGATCATTACGGTGCGTCGAGATATCTGCAGGAGAAATACGGCACGCATATCGTGCTTTCGGCCGCCGATTGGGATCTGGTGGGCACGCGAAGAGATGGAAGCAAGAACAGCCAGCAAGAGGCTCCCAAGCGCGATATGGTGATCGCCGACGGCCAGACGATGAAGATCGGCGATTTTTCGATCACCGCCGTGCTGTTGCCCGGGCACACGCCGGGGACAGTGGGGTACATCTTCCCGGTGAAGGAGGGGAAGAAAACATATACAGCCGGAATGTTCGGCGGCACTGTGTTGGTGCCGCGCATCGCGTACAACCTTGATCAATACGTTCAGTCGCTGCAGAAATGGGAAGAGACCGCGAAGAAATACAAGATCGACGTGCAACTACAGAATCACGCGCACATGCTGGGGCTGCCGGAGAAGCTCGACAAGCTGCAATCGCGCAAGGCGGGCGAGCCCAATCCTTTTGTGGTGCCGACGGCGAACTATGTGAAGTATTTCCAGGTGATCGAAGAATGCACGCTGGCGCAGAAGCAGCGGACGGCCGAACATCCGCCGGCAAAAAAGCAATAGCGCCAATTCATTCGCAAAAATAAAAGGGACAGCGCCTTTTCAGGCCTGTCCCTTATTTATCGTTCGACCCGCTTAACTATCTCACGGCGCAGGGCTGCGGATGCCACTTGGAGCCGTCGGGCAGTTTCTTGAACTGGTAGGTCACGATGTACGGCTGATTCAGATATTCCGGATCGTCGACCATCGAAGAAAAGGCCAGCCACTGACCACTTTTCGGGATGTCGATGACGCGGAAATGTTCCGTCAACACGGCATTTTCCGTATAGGCCGGGCCGTTCCTATTGTAATAACCCGGCTTGAGATGGGTTGTGACCGCGCCCATGCTGCCGCCCTTTTCGAAGCCCGGTTTACCGCCGAGTTCCTTCCAATTGGCGACAGTATATCCCTGCCAACTGGCTGTTTCACCCGCAGGAGCCTTCGCGGCCGCGCCCATGGGCCCCGCCGGAAGGAAATGGAACAGCCGCGTCTGCTCGCCGAAGTCGGCCTCCATCTTTAAGGTGTTGTCGTCCTGCCAGGTGATGTGCAGGTGTGTGGGCTGGCGCATGATGCCGACCGCGCCGTAGGCTTTACACGCATTGCCATCGGCCTCGTCCTTCGCCGGATCCCACGCCATGCCCATCTTGCGTCCCGCCGCATTAAACGGGATGTTGCTGGGCGCCTGACGTTCGCCGGGAAGCTCTACCGCGCCTGGTGCGCCCGATCCGAAATCGCCTTTTTCGGCAGTCAGCATCCGCTGATGCCAATCCTCGGTGATGACCGCGGTCCAATAGCCAGTGAAATCGACCGGCGCCTCGGCCTTCGCCGGAAGAGGAGCCGCGCCACGTCCCCCGCCGCGCCCTTGCGCGGCAAGCGTAGCCGGCACGGCCAGCATCACGAGCGCCGCCGGAAGAATGAGAGCAAGTTTTTTCGTTCGCATCATTTTTATCCGCATCATGTTCATCCGCATCAAGACTCCTACTTGCCCTGCTTGGGCGCGGTGAGACTCTTGTAGACCGCGTCGACGAACTTCGCGGTCACGCCCGGCTCGCGTCCATACTCGGGATCGTAGTCCATGGTGGGCTTGGCGGCCTGCACTTGCGCCAGCGTCATTTTTGCATCGATCATTTTCTGGATGCGCTCGCGAACAACGGTGAGCATGTCGCGATAGTAGCCCAAGTCTGCCGCGTCGCTCAGCCAGCCGTGACCTGGAATAATCATGGTGCCGCCCTGCGACATGAATTCCGTAACGCACATGTCGAAAACGTTGTTGAGTGCGGTGATTTCTCCGTTGATCGATCCGCCTTTTTCGACGTCGATCGGAGGATACTGATCGGCGATGTAAATGTCGCCGGTCGCGATTACGTCCGACCTTCGGAAGAACACAATGCTGTCGCCGTCGGTCAAGGCATTCGGCATGTATGTCACCTGCACGGCCTGGTCGTTGAAGAACCGGTGCATGTTGTAGTGTTTCGAGAAGAATGTATTGGTCGGCACGCCATCATCAGGCAGACCCATCTCGCCAATGCGCTTGGCGGCATTTTCCTGCGCCAGGATGATTTCGCTGCCCTGCTCCTCTTCGCCCAGCACGCCCAGCGCGTGGAACTCCGCCGAGTCGCGGATCTTGGCGTTGCCGCCCACGTGATCCGCGATCGGGCTGGTGTTGATGATCGTGCGAATTACCGTGGAGGGGAAAGCGTGAGTCGCCTGCCAGGTGTCGGCAAAGGGAGACGCCGCATCCGGCCGCGCGGGAGGCTGGATCTCTTTCGTGATGGCGTTGATCGCCGCGATTACCTTGGGAACAGCCTGGTCGGCGCCGGAATCCACCAGCAGCACACCGTCGCCGCCAGCGCTGGCGGCGATATTGCCACCCGCACCCGAGATCATATATACATTGCCCGCCGCGTGGACGTAATCCACCTTGTCATAGGTGGGCGCCCGCTTGGGCTGCGCCGCGGCGCGCTCCGCAATTTTCGAGGAAGCATCCGTGTACGTGGGCTTCAACGTGTACTGAGCCGTCGGCGGCTTCAGCGCAAGGCCCTTCGCACGCCATTCGGGATAGGTGGTCTCCGCTCCGCCGCGAACGCCTTCAAGTGGGGTCTTATATTTCACGGCGACTTCGGTCAGGTATTGGTTCTCGCCCATGAAGTAATTCGGGACGCGGTAACTATCCGCGTCCGCGCCGATCTCTTCCTGCTGGGCCGCGCACGGATACGGCGGAATCTGGACGTTCGGCGCACGAATGTACGTCACGCTGCGCACCACCGGCTCCGTCAGATAGTCGTCGTCGTAGGTGGTTACCACCCACGTGAGATAAGGCTCGTCGAGCGAAACGTGCTCGATTGTGGTTGCCCGGAAGCTGCTCGGCACGCCGTTGCGGCGATGGAACGCTTCCTTCATGTGGGTGCTTTCGATGATCAATGTGTCGCCCTTGAAATGACCCTTGGAGAATCCCTCCCATGTATGCACGGCCAGAGGCGACAGGGCTGGACGGCCATCCAGCCAGATCATGCGGTCACCGGGGTTTTCATCATAGGAAATGCGATAGGCGACCAGTTGCCGATTAATCGGATTCGTCATCTGCTCGATACGCATGGGGTCGGGACCAAGCGGCTGATAGCCGGTTGGGTGCGGACGGCACTGCAGAATATAGGATGTGGAAACCCACTCTTCGTTGTAGGTATCGGCGCGCATGCGCGCGGCGTCGTTCAGCGGAAGCCCCCAGTACTCGCCGGGATCAGGACCGGAGCCGCGCTCGTGCGTATCTTCCTGTCCGATCTTGCGCCAGGTTCCGGAAATATCCGTCGGCGAACCCGCACCTTTGCCGCCTTGCGCCAGCACAAACTGGCCCCCGGCGAAAAGTAAGAACACTGCTCCACCAGCGATTCCCGATCGAGTAAAGGACTTCATGTAAGCTCCTGAAATTGCAGCTGCGCGGTTGAATTCCGCATGGAAAACGTGCCTCCGAAATTATAGGCACTCCACTCTCAGTGTGTCAACTTCCGCGAGCACAGCCGACGCGCCGAAACCTTTGGAACTGCGGCCGATTTATCGATTTTCCATGCGCGCCGTGTGAGACTAAAGACATGTACACTTCGCCTCTGTACAATCCGCCGATGTTCCGGGAAACGCGTCCCGAAGAACTCGGGGGATTAATGGCGGCCCACCCGTTGGCGGTACTGGTCACGATGAGTTCGCAGGGGCTGGGCGCGAGCCACTTGCCATTGCTGTTCGATCCGGCCCAAGGCCCGCTGGGAGTTCTGCGCGGCCACATGGCGCGCGCGAATCAGCAATGGCGGGAATACACGGACGCATCGGAGGCATTGGCGATTTTCAGCGGGCCCGAGCACTACATCAGTCCTAACTGGTATGTCTCCACCAAAGAAAGTGGAAAGGTGGTTCCCACCTGGAACTATGTAACGGTGCATGTTCGAGGGACGCTGACGTTCACAACCGACGCCACGTGGTTGCTGGAAAACGTGCGCACGCTTACCAACGAGCACGAGAGGACGATGATCAAACCATGGCGGGTGGAGGACGCGCCGCCCGAATACATCGGGAAAATGTTGGAAGCGATTGTCGGCGTGGAACTCGCCATCACGGCCATCGAAGGAAAATGGAAGGTGAGCCAGAACCGTGCGCTGGAGGATCGCATGAGCACCATCGCAGGCCTGGAAAGTGTGGCGACGCCGGAAGCGGTGCAGATGGCACAGCTGGTGAAGCAGGCGTTGCCGAAATGACACCCACGTCAGGCGCGCTCCGGCGGAGGATAAAAGAGTGCCGGAAAAAGTAATCGTCATCACCGGAGCCACCTCCGGCGTAGGACAAGCCGCTGCCGAAGAGTTGGCCGCGCAAGGCGCGCGCATCGTATTTGTGGCTCGCGATCGTAAGCGCGCGGAGGACACATTGCGCCGCGTGCGGGCGCGCAATCCAAAGGTCGACCATACCGTCCACTTGGCCGATCTTTCGCTGCTTTCGGAAATGAAGCGCGTCGCGGCGGAGATCGCGGCCAGCGAGCCTCGCATCGACGTCCTGGTCAACAATGCCGGAGGCGCTTTTTCGCACCGCCGCGTCACCAAAGATGGCCTGGAGCTCACCTTCGCGCTCAATCACATGGCGTATTTCGTGGTGACACTGGGATTACTGGATCGCCTTCGCGCAACTCCAGGGGCCCGCGTCATCAGCACGGCGTCGATGACCTACGCTTTCGCCACAATGGATTTCGACGACTTGCAATCTGAGAAGAAATTCGATGGGCCCGACGTCTACGCGCGGTCGAAGCTCGCGAATATTCTTTTTACGCGTGAACTCGCCCGGCGGCTGGACGGAACCGGCGTCACCGCCAATTGTTATCATCCCGGCTTCGTCAATTCCCGGCTGGGCAGCCAGGACGGAGGCATCTCCGCTATCTGGGACATGTCCATGTCCGGCTCGATTTCGCCGGAGCAGGGCTCGAAAACGTTGATCTACCTGGCGTCCTCGCCCAAGGTCGCAGAATGCAGCGGCGCATACTTCGTCTCCGGATACCGGGAAAAACTCTCGCCCAACGCGCTGAACGATGCCGACGCGCGCCGGCTTTGGGATATCAGCGCCGAGATCGCGGGAATCGGCACCTAGCCCCTAATAATAAAAGCGGCCCGCAAAATCTTGTGACATCGCGCGAGCGTGCGGCATCCGATGTACCAGTTCGACGAAGTCAGTCGCGGACGAATATCAACCTCGGAGGAGAGCTATGTCCCAATGGATGCTGAACTGGAATGAGTATGCGCAGGAGTTGACCACGCGCATCGGAGAAATTGCACAAACATCGCCCGACATCCTTCGCGGCTACCGGGCTTTGAGCGACGCCGGACAGAAGACTGGAAAGTTTGACGCAAAGACGCGGGAATTGATGGCGCTCGCCGTCGCGGTGACGCTGCGCTGCGATGGCTGTATCACCGCGCACACCTCAGCTGCGATCAAAAGCGGAGCCACGAAGGAAGAAATCGTCGAGGCGCTGGGCGTGGCGATCAGCGTGAACGCAGGAGCCGCGCTGATTTACTCCTCGCGCGTGCTGGACGCGTTTCACGCGAAGACCGATACGCCTGCCGCGTGACGGCAGGTCGCAGAAGCGAGCCGCGTTACTTCACCTTCTTCATCCACGCCAGGATCGGACCCGAAACAGTCTGATCGGGCGTGTCGATCGAAAATACTTCCGACATGTGGCTCTCGCCTTTTTCATAGAGCATCGTCGGACAATTCGAAGGATTGTGCATGCAAATGTCGTCGTGCAGGGTTTGATAAAACGGCGCCATCGCGCCGTTCACACCCGGGTCGAGTTCGGCCGACGCGAACAAGAGCTTCACCTTCGTCTTGCGCAACTCGGGCAGGCTGGAACGAGCCTCCAAGGTGGCAGCATCCGGCGGCGCTCCCGGACCGCGTCCTCCCTCGGCCGCTGGCGTCGCGCGACTCGGTCCATCGATTAAGCCATCGGTGGATGCAGGACCATTCGAGCCGCACGTCGCGCCCGCGCCATAGAAAATCCCGCCGGGTTGATTCGGAGCCGGCCCTCGGCCGCCGCCCGGCACTTGGAGCGGCGTAATGTTGAACTGGCCCGACATGGAAATCGCGCCGACCACGCCTACGCCTTTCGGCCCCCACAGCTCCGGTCGTCCCAGATACGTTCCCAGAGGACCATTGCCCGCCGATTGCGCCCACAGGAACATACGGTTCGGATTGCCTTTGTATTTCGCGATGTTCGCCTCGGCCCACTGCACCATCTTCGAAACGTCGCGGCCCGGATCGTCCCAGCTCGCGCCGGGATGGCGCTGCATGATCACCACCGTCATGCCGTTCTTCACGCCCCAGCGGCCTACGTTATCCATAAAGGCGTTCGCTTCGCGGTTCTGCTGCTCGGTCTTGTTGCCCGCGCCGCCCGGCAGGTACATCAGCACCGTACGCGACCCGCCGCCTTTTTCTGCCGAGAAGACATCGGCCACATCTTTCGTGTTCGGGCCAAAAGAAATATCGCGTGCGATCACCACGCCCGGATAGAGCGGCGTCACAGTGCTATGAATGTCGTTCGCCGGCATCAACGGCCGGTATAGCTTCGCGGTGCACGCCGGATCGACGATATGCCCGATTTTCACGAGCTGCGCTTCGATATCGGCTGGCACTTGCGCCAACGCCATGCCTGCCGTTGCACACGCCATCGCCGCGATCATGCCGATGATGCGGCCTTTACGAATTGTCATGTTCATACCAGGACCTCGGAAGTTTTTCGATTCCACCATGTAAGAGGATACAGGAACTTTCCGCGGCGCGCGATCACGCGCGCGATATTTGTTGCTATTTCCTGACTTCCACCATCTCGATCGCCTCACGGCTCGGGCCCTCGATCATCAACGCGCGGAGCTCGCCCAGCTTGTAAGGCTTGCGCAAGAATTTCACGTGCTCGCTCTGGAGCTTCGCAATCCAGGCGTCCAGATTCGCCACGCTGAGCGCCACGTGATCGTATAGTTGGCCGCGCGTGGGCGCGAGCGGGTTCACTTTGCCGGACGCGTGCGAGGGATTCGTGTACCAGTTCAGCGCGACATCGTCGAACAGGACGCCGCCCGCGGGCGTCCGAAGCATGCCGCGTTTTTCGAGGGCGGGCCAGCCAAGTTCGCCCGGCTTCTCCTTGCAATCCGATTCCGAGCGCGTGACGGTTCCTTCGCGCGGCTTGGCATTCAAGTGCTTCACGTACCATGCCTGCGCGCACAGCGGTTCCTCCTGATACATGTGTACGTGATTGAACCGCTCGCGCGGCAGGTTGCCCTGATATTCGATCAGCGCTTCGTCCGGGCCCTCCATATACGCGAATCCTTCGCCGCCCAGCGGTTTCACGCCCGTGGCTTTTGCTTCCGCGATCTGTGACTTGGTTCGCCCCAAGCGTCCCCGCCGCGCCCGGCCACGTATCGCTGCTCACCAGTACGGAGGCGTCGCCTTCGCCCGTGTACAAGGGCAGCAGCCGCACATCGCCGCTCTTCTGGTAACGCGCCAGATTCGCGCGTTCGTCGGTGACGTGCCAGCCGAAGTGCCAGATCGCCGTCTGCGGACCTCCATTTAGTGGCGATTTCGGCGTCGTGCTTACTTTGTTGAACAGCACGTACACCTGCCCCGTCTTCAGCGCCGGCTGACCCGCGAATGTGGATCGCTCCGTGCTCGGAAACTGCTTCGTGTAAAACGCAATCGCCCGTTCGGGGTCGGTCGAATTCAAATGGAGGTGGTGGAACCCAGGCGCCGCCAACCTCGCCCCCGAATTCGTCTGGCCGACGCACAAAGAAGCCGCCACCAGGCAGGCCGCAAACACGAATGAAATTCGCATGCGGGTATTTTATAGCACCTTGTTACACCTAGGGCAGCTGACCCAGCAGCATCCGCCGAAACAGATCGACTGATGCCTGCGTGCCCACGAACAGATCCGCGGGCACCGTACGATAACCGCGGATCTGACCGTAAATCACGTCCGCGTGATTGTAATTCAATCCCCAGCCCGCCAGATATTGCAACCTCATGTTTAAATCCCGATTGATCTGGCCGCCTCTAAGCCATGGCCGAAGCTCGTCATCGCGGCCCGCGTACGTCAGCATCAAATCCATAGCCGAGCCCAACCCCACCTCGGCCAACGATTCGCGGACCTTCGCGTAATCCGGCCGCCTCATGCGCGCATCCAGCGCGTCCAGGTCGATTGGCTCCGGCTCTGCGCGACCCACCACCACCACGTCGTAGCCTTCGTTCTTCGCGTCGCTATTCCATACGGTGCCGTGCGGGAAAACGGAAAAGAACGTCGCGAGCTCGCTCTTGATCGTCTCCGGATCGCTTTCGTACAACGGCACCCACTGCGTCACCACGCCGCCCGGCTTCAGGTGCGCTTTGCACAGTTCAAAGTATTCCTTGGAATAAAGCGTCGACGTGCCTTTCACCCACGGATGAATGGGATCGGACGTAATCACGTCGAATTTTTCCTTGCTTGTCAGGATGTAATGCCGCGCGTCGTCATAAAACACGCGCGTGCGCGGATCGTGGAACACGTCGTAGTTCTGCGTCTTGAAATATTGCGAGCTCGCGGCAGGTACCAGCGGCTCAATTTCACTGATCGTGATGCGCTTCACGTCGGGATGCAGCACGAAGGTTCCGGCCGTCACGCCCGCGCCGAACCCCACAACCAGCACGGATTCCGGCTTCTTCACCAGCAGCGCCGAAAGATGCCCCAGCATCCTTTGTAGCCGCATGTCGAACTGCTCGGTGGTAGCCTCCACTTTGCCGCTGACGTGAAAATAGCGCACGCCATTGGGATATTCCGTCACAGCAATCGACGAATTGCGGCCTTCGCCCATATAAAGAAGACGGCTGTTGTAATCCTTGTATTCATTCATCCTGCGTCCATACGCCAGCGCGAGCCACGGCACGTCGCGCACCGTCCAGGCTCCGGCCGCACCCACCGCCAGCGTCGCGAGAATCGTCACGCCGCGATCTTCGATTGACGCGGCGACCGGCGCGGCGATTGCCACAGCAGGGGCGCGAGCACAACCACGGCTGCGGCCGCCGACAAAATAATCAGCCAGCGCTCCGACGCCCGTGTGCCGAACATGGGAATCACGATCATGCTGAACGCAAGCGCTCCTACGATTCCGCCGACGGTGTTCGCCGCATAGGTGGAACCCACGAGCCGCCCGGTGTCGCCCGATGGCTTATTCGCCTCGAGCGCCGCCAGCGCACCCAGCGCCAGCGGGAAGCTCGCGCCCCACAAAGTGGCCGCGGGCAAAATCGCCCACGCGCAGCGAATGAAATCGAGCTTGAATAGCGCCCCTGGTTCCAGGATCAGCGTCGGATCGAAATTCGGCGACGGGATCAAGGTCGAGATCGTGTACGCGGCCCATGCCGTAGCCGCAGCCAGCAGGCATTGGCACACGCCCAGCGCGACGGCCGAGTTCAGTCGCTTCGCCAACATCGACCCCGCCGCGCTCCCGATCCCGAGCCCCGCCAGAAACACGGCCAGAATGATCGAGAACGTGTACACCGTCGCGCCCAGCATCAGCGATACTTGCCGCGTCCAGACAACTTCCGCCCCCAGCGCGCACAACCCCGAAAGCGCGATGGTGACGTAAACGGTCCACCCGGAGAGCCGGTTCGCCCGGGCAGCGGGCTCGGGATCGTTCTCCGAAAGTGCAGGCTCTTCGCGTGTTCGGTTCTTCTGCGCGCATTTCCCTTCATCAATTCCGCCAGCAGCAGCGCCGCCACGCCCACCACGACATTGATCCCGACCGCCGCGTACGTACCGATCGCCATGTCATACAGCCGCAGCAGGTAAAAGCCCGCGACCACGGCCCCCACCACCGCGCCCGCGATATTGCCTCCGTAAAAGAACCCGAGCCATGCAACGCCTTCCGGGCGCGCTTCTATCCAGCGGGCGATGGCAGGCAGCGACGCGCCCATCAGCAGCGTGGGCGGCACAAGGCACAACGCCGCGATAGCTCCGCGCAGCAGGATGCCGCCCAAGCCGCCCGCTCCCACGGCATTCGCGATCCAGGGATAAACGTCATTCAGGTGAGGCGCGCCGAACAACACCAGCAAACCGCACGCGCCGATCCCGAGCTCGATCCACGCGTAGACGCGCACCGGATGCGCCCGGCGGCTCACCACCCTCGGCAGCAGGAGGCTGCCCAGGCACATACCGCCCATGTAGGTCCCCAGCAGCACGCCGAGCGAAACCGCGGAGGAACCGATCACCAATTGCAGCAATTGGAACCAGACCACCTCATAAATGAGCGCCGCGCAGCCGCTGGCGGCGAACAGGAGAACAAGTAAAGGAAGGATTCGGCGCATGCGGCAAGCGTTAGTCAACAGGGTATTGTCCGGCGGCATTGCCCAGACAGATCGAGTGACGTTCATTTTCGCACGCGTAGGCTGGTTTACGCGAAGCTTCGGACGCATCGCAAGTCGACACGAAGTCAGCCGGGCATTGTTCCGGCATTGTTCCGGACACCATTCCGGACATATTGTCGGGCTGCCCTGCATTATCGGACTGCCCTGCGCGAACGCGGGTGTCGCTGCCGGACATTTCAGTTATTATCGTTGGGACTGCGCCCGGCCGCCGGCGGCATGGTTTTCATTGTCGAGCCCCGGGGCGCACAGGGAAGAGGAGAATCTATGATGACCCGAGCTCAATGGTTCACAACCGCGATGCTGTTCGCCGGAGCCGCGACCGTATTCTCGCTGGCTGGCGGAGTTCCCGCCGCCGTTCACTACATCGCCCACGAAAAAGTTGCCGAAGTGATGGCCAAAGGCGGGTCCATCGTCGACGATCCCGGCCTGATCGTTCTGGCACAGCGCCGCACAGCGGGTCCGGCCGAATGGCACGACAATACTAACCACGTCTTTGTTTTCGAGGATGGCGAGGCCACACTGATCGTCGGGGGCACCATGGTCGACGCCAAACGGACGGCTGCCGACCAGATGCGTGCTCCGTCCATAAATGGGGGGACCACATATCACGTCCACAAGGGAGACGTGATCACCATTCCGGCCAAAACACCGCACTGGTTTAAGGAAGTCCCCACGAAAACCGTCGCCTACTACGCAGTCAATATCGCTACCAATTAAACGCGCACACGGGGCGGAGATTGCGCCTCAAAGTGCTCTTTTCAACCCGCTGCGAAATCTCCGGCGATGAGGGGTTTTCCGGGCCGTTTCCGCCGGTCTCGTGTTTTTTAACGGCGTTAGCCTCCCCATTTTCCAGTTACTTACCGCTTACAAAGCCCACGCATCCTCGGTTCCTTCCGATAGGGTGAAGCTGGCCAGCGGCCGCCCCTTCGTAGGGGAAGCCTGGCAGAAAGGGGTAACAGATTCATGGGTGATCCTATCGTGATTTTTCCGCCTAGCGGCTCCGGTAATTAGTCGCTAAAAGGTGTGGGAAGGGACGCCGGTTTCGCGCTGGCGTCCCTTTTTCTCGAAATGGGAGCGTGCCATTTTGATCCACATTCAATCCACAACTTTTTTCCACATATGCAGGCTTAATTCCGGGTATTTCTGGTAGTATGCTTACGATAAATACATTAAGCCATGGCTGCGCTGATATGCGTTTGCCTGGTTCTCGCCTTATGGATGACCGGCTCGCGTCCCGCAGCCGGGTCTCGGACCGGATCGCCTGATTCCGGTTCGCACTGGGATCAGGCCTATTTCAATATTACAGACCAAGCCCTTCGTTTCCGAAGGTCCGGGGACGTGCGGGCGGCCGAACGCGCCTACCAGGACGGCGTAAGCCAGGCCAACCGCCACGGCGACCGGCTCGCCACCGTGCGCTTCCTAATGATGGAAGGCGGCTGCCGGATGCTGATGTTCGAATACCGCTCGGCGCTTTCGGCTTTCGTCGAGGCCCGGGACGAGGCCGTCGCGATCCACGACACGGTCGATGTCGGGGCCATTTCAGGCAACCTATCCAGTCTTTACCTTCAGATGTGGGACCTCCCCGCCGCGCGGCAGGCCGCCGAAGTGGGGCTGGACACCGCGGCGAGCGTTCCTTCGGCCTATTACGTTCCCCAATTGCTGCTGCAGGCCGGCCGCCTGGATGCCCTCGAAGGAAGCGCCGGGAGCGCCCGCGCCGAATCCTATTACCGGCGTGGGATTGAAGCGGCCCGCACGCAAAGTGACCGCCAGACTGAGGCCCGCGGGCTGGATCTGCTGGGTGACGAGCAGCTGTCGCATGATGCTCTGTCCGATGCCGAGGCTTCTTTCGAGCAGGCTTTGCGGCTGCGTACCGCGCTTAGTTCTCCTGAACTCGGTTTCTCCTACGGCCGCTTGGGGGCGCTGCGCTTGGCCCAGCGACGTCTGGACGAAGCAGGCCAGTATACAGAGTTGGCCCTGCAGACGGTTCGCGAAGGCAAGCTTGGCTGGCCCACTTACCTGATGCTCCAACAGTTGGGGAGCGTGTACCTCGCGCAAGGCGCGACGGAGGCCGCACTGGCCGATTTCTCCGAAGCCGTCGCATCCAGCGCCCAATGGCGCTTGAACGTGCTTCCCTCGCGCTCTTCCCTTACCTCCGCCAACGTCGGCCTGGAAGAAAAGGTATTTCGATCCTTTATTGATCTGGCCGCCGATCAGGCCGTTCGCTCACACAACGCCGACTGGGCGACACGGGCGTTTCAAGCCCTGGAGATGAATCGCGCGGCCAGCCTGCGGGAGAGCCTGGCGCTCTCGGAAGTGTGGCGGACGAAGCTCCCGCCGGAATATTGGGAAGCGGTGGGCCAATGGGATGCCCGCCAATCACAGGCCTTGCGCACCGGCGGCCACGGCGATTCCTCGGCCACCAATCTCCTTTTGAAAATTACCGAAATGGAGGCCACCGCAGGCCTCGATTTCACGGTGAGCAGAGCCGAGAACTTTCGCAATCAGACTTCACTTAATCATTTTCAGCAAGGACTAGAAGGCTCAGAACTATTCCTCTCCTTCTTTTTGGGAAGGGAAAGTTCGTACCTGTGGGCCGTAAGCCGGAGTTCGCTGCATGTGTACCGGCTGCCGGCTGACCGTGAGATTGGGGCTCATGTTGAGGCGTTCCGGGAAGCGGTGCTGAGCAGCCGTTCGCGAGGCGTAGAAGATGGTGCGGTCGAGGCCACGGGGCGGCAACTCTATCAGGATTTGTTCGGGTCGTTGGATGCGACGGAGAAAGCCAAAAGTAACTGGCTCCTTTCGCTCGAAGGCGTTTTGTTCAAGGTGCCGTATGCCGCGTTGGTGGAAGAGGGCGGCGGCCACAGGGGTTATCTGGTGGAGAGACATTCCATTCAAACAGTTCCGGGAGCATTGTTGCTGCAGCGCCGGGAGCCCTCGCCCGCCCGAGGCGGTTTGTTTCTGGGCGTCGGCGACCCCATCTACAACGCGGCGGATAAACGCTGGGCTTCGGGCGCGGCGGCGGCTCCGGCCCTCGAAAAAAATATGCCGGGACAACTGGCGCGGCTGGTGGCGAGCAGTGAAGAAGTACGCGCCGGTGCGGCAAGCTGGCAGCGCGATTCCGGAACGGCAACCATCCTGGAGGGGTTTGACGCCGGGCGCGATCGCTTCCTCGATCAGCTTTCCCGTCAGCCCCGCGTGATCCATCTGGCGACGCATGTTTTGTTTCCCCAGTCGGGATTCGCCGAAGCCACGCACGAACAGGCGTTCATCGCCTTCAGCATTCCCGCGCGAAGCACCTCGGCCGCGGTCATGCCTACAGGGACGGTAAAAGAAGGTCCGCAGTATTTGACGACCACGCGGATTGCGACGCTGCACGTTCCCGGGGCGCTGGTGGTCATGACCGGATGCGCTACCGGAACGGGCGAAGTTCAACCGGGGGCGGGCCTGTTGGGCCTGACGCGTGCGTGGCTTATGGCCGGTGCGACCGGAGTGTTATCCACGGCATGGCCGGTAGAGGATTCGTCCGGCGAAATGTTTTCGCAGTTTTACAAGTATTACCCCGAGCGATCGGCCGCTGAGGCTCTGCAAAAAAGCCAAATCGCCATGTTGCATCGGGCGGC
This sequence comes from Terriglobia bacterium, assembly GCA_963699945.1. GTDB lineage: Bacteria > Acidobacteriota > Terriglobia > Bryobacterales > Bryobacteraceae > Palsa-187. The sequence continues at coordinate 64,099 of CAVOVW010000001.1, read as the reverse complement.
GCCCTCCGAATGGGCGCCCTATCAGCTTACGGGAGGGGCACGGTGATGAGTGTGACGGAACTGAGCAGCGAGGAGATCCACGCAATGGCCTTTGAATCGACCGGCCCTCGGACAGACGCCGACCCTCGGGCAGACGATGGCGTCGAAGCCGCGGAAGGACCCCGCGCGCCCGAGGACAGCGCCGCGGGCGAACTGCTGGGCGCCGACCCGGCCACCGGATCCTATGCCGCCCTGGTCGATCTGGTGGAGCGCATCCGCTCCGGCCGCACCGATGGCATGGCAGAGCTTTACAATTTATTTTCCAAAGGCATCCGATTTTATCTCTGCCGCCAGTTGGGGCCGCAGGAACTGGACGACAAAATCCACGACACGTTCGTCGTGGTTGTTCAAGCCATCCGGCGCGGAGAACTGCGGGAGCCGGAGCGGCTGATGGGCTTCGTCCGCACCATCGTTCGCCGCCAGGTGGCGGCCCATATCGATAAAGTTGTGCAGTCGCGCCGCGATCAGTTGGATATGGAATCCACCGTGCGCATCGCCGACCCGCGCGGCAATCCCGAGGATGCCGCTATCTTCCACCAACGCAATGAGCTGATCCAACGCGTGCTGCAGGAGCTTGGCAAGCGCGACCGCGAAATTCTCACCCGCTTCTACCTCCGCGAGCAGAGCCAGGAGCAGATTTGCGCCGAGATGTCGCTTACAGAGACCCAGTTCCGCCTTCTTAAGTCCCGGGCCAAAGCCCGTTTTGGTGAACTCGGCAAGAAAAAGCTGGCCGCGCGCGCTTCCCAGCCGAATGCCGTGAGAACTTCCCCAGGCGCCCCCCACTAGCAATAAGAGTCCCGGTTCGGTACACTTTCATCTTTGGTACGAGCTTGGTTGGTACGAGCTGGGCTCAAGGCACTCCATGGCATTGGAAGCCGCGCCGAACTTCGGCCCTCACCTCCCCGAGGAATTGCTAGAGAAGTACGCCTTTGGACGCTTGCCTCAGAGCGAGCTCCCGGGCGTAGAAGAGCATCTGCTCGTCTGCGAATATTGCCGTGAACGCCTCGAATCCGAGGATAATTTTGCCCAGGCGATGCATGTGCTCGCCAAAGTGCCCGAACAGCCCGGCAAGCGCTCCGCGATCGATCGTATCAAATCCTGGGTTTCGCAGGCGCCTGGCATTTTGAGTCGTCCCTCCGCGCTGGCGGCGACGCTGGCTGTCATTCTGGTCGCCGGGTTCGCGCTGTGGCATTTTGCTTTGAGGCCCGACGGGAATCCTCTCGGTAATCCCCTCGGAAATCGAAGCTCGGAAACCATCACGCTAGCGGCGTTGCGCGGTGGAGGCGAGGCAGGCATGGCACAGGCAAGCGCCGGTCGCGCGCTGGACCTCTCCATCGATCTGCAGGAAATCGCCGAATTTTCGCCACAGGCGGGTAATTATCGACTGGAAGTGGTGGACACGGCGGGCGCTCCGCTTTGGACAGGCGCGGCGTCGGCAGCGGCAGGCAAACTGGGTGCCCGGGTGAACCGGCGCTTGACGACGGGAATGTATTGGGTCCGGCTTTATAGTCCCACCGGCAAGCTTCTGCGCGAATTCGGCCTGCAGGTTCACTGAGACCCCGTCCTATCGGAACTCCCGGCGGTTCTATTTCGCGGCCGTGATCGACGCCACCTGGATTTTCTTCGCCTTCGCGTCCAGCGTTCCCACCACCGTCACGCGCTTCCCGGCGAATTGCTCCGGCGTCTTCTGATCGCTCAAAGTGTAGACGTCTTTGCCGTCGTAGACAACGAACTCAGCCCCATGCTCCATCACGCAGGCGATGGTGCACTCGCCGTCGGTCGGACCCATTTGCATGTGGGAATGGTCGCCCGTGGGACACATGCTATCGGTAACCACGCCTGTGACGGTGATCTTACCCTGCGCCAGGACCAGCGTAGCCATCGACACCAGCATCGCCGCCAGCGCCGCCGCCACCAGAAGACCGCCGATCGCCCATCGAAAATTCCGGAGCGTCATGCTCAATCCTTTCCGGCCTCCCGCCCATGCCTTCGCGCATCTCGCGCGATGGCCTCAAAAAAATAAGCCCGCCTATAACGATCACGGCCGAGCCGTCATACGTCATCGAGCGGGCTATAGCTTGAGATAATCTTTAGATTATTCGCCCGGCGTCATCAGGTGCGCCGTGGACGTTCCCGCATTCATGATCCACACGCCACCCGACTTGTTATCCGAAGGCAATCCGAGCGATGCGGTCGTCGCGCCCGGCACGGCGATCGTCATATGCATACGGGCATGCTCCTGATCGGGGCCCATGAAGTGATACCACACCGAGCCGAACTCCGGCTTCACGCGGCTTCCGTCTTTTTCGGCAGCCTCAAAAAGGCCCGCGACCTTCGCCTTATCGCCCATCGCCTCGATCTTCATGTTCTGCGCGGCGCGAGGCAAATTGCCTTCATTGGTGCATTCCACGATAAACGCCTGCTGATTGGGCTGGCCGGACTTGTCGTAGCACACCAATTTGCTGGTGCCCTTTTTCAGCGTGTCGTAGGTACCATCCGATTTCCACTTGATAACCGTAGCCGTGGCTTTTAAGTTACCCGGAGCCGCGAGCAACGCTTTGTCGATCGCCGCTTGGTCCTGGGCAAATGCTGCCGCTGAAATGGTCAAGACACCTAGAACAACCGGTATTGCGAGCTTCATAACTGGAGCCTCCACTTTCGTTCGCCGGTTTACGAACCGTCCGCTGGTTCACAAAACAATGTTCGGCGACTCGAACTAGTATATCCTCCTCCGACCCTTGTCATCAGTCCGCCGGGCGCGCGGCGAAATGTGCCAACCTAGTATTTCAGTTCACATCTCAGGCGTCTCACGATGGAAACCTCTCTCTCCAAAAGCAAAATGAAAATTGTCCTGCTCGAAGGCGTTCACGCCAGCGCCGTGGATGCGTTTCGCAGCGACGGCTATTCCGAAATCGAATATCACGAAAAATCACTGGCGGAGCCGCAGTTGATCGAATCCGTGCGGGACGCCTACATCATCGGCATCCGCTCCGCCACGCAGTTGACGCGCAAAGCGATCGACGCCGCCTCAAAGCTGATGGGCGTAGGCTGTTTCTGCATCGGGACGAATCAAGTGGATCTGGCCGCCGCCCAGGAACACGGCATCCCCGTCTTCAACGCGCCGTTTTCCAACACCCGCAGCGTGGCCGAACTGGTGCTGGCGGAGATCGTGTTCCTGATGCGCGGCATTCCGCATCGCAACGCGGCAGCGCATCGCGGCGAATGGCTGAAGACGGCGACCGGCTCGCGCGAGGCTCGCGGCAAAACGCTGGGAATCGTGGGCTACGGCCACATCGGAACGCAGATCGGCGTGCTGGCCGAATCGCTCGGCATGCACGTGGTGTTCTACGACATCGAAATGAAGCTCGCGCTGGGCAACGCGCGCCAGATCCCGACGCTCGAAGAAATGCTGGGCATGTCGGACGTGGTGACGGTTCACGTGCCCGCAGACGCCGCAGACGCACAACATGTTCACCGCGGCCGTGATCGCCCAAATGAAGAAAGGCGCGGGACTGATCAACGCCGCGCGCGGCACCGTCGTGGATATCGACGCGCTGGTCGCCGCGCTCGATTCGCATCACTTGAGCGGCGCTGCGATCGACGTCTTCCCGAAGGAGCCGAAAGGCAACACGGAAGCCTTCGTTTCCCCGCTGCGCGGGCGCGACAACGTGATCCTCACGCCGCACGTCGGCGGCAGCACGCAGGAAGCGCAGCGCGACATCGGCATCGAGGTCTCCGGCAAACTGATCAAGTACAGCAACAATGGCTCCACGCTTGGCGCCGTGAATTTCCCGGAAGTCTCGCTGCCGGAGCATCCCGGCAAGCACCGCCTGCTGCACATTCACCGCAATCAGCCGGGCGTGATGTCGCAGATCAACGCGATCTTCTCCGAGCAAAGCATCAACATCGCCGGCCAGTATCTGCAGACGAATTCGAAGATCGGCTACGTGGTGATCGATATCGAAACCTCGGAGCGCGCCGCTTCGCAGCAGTTGAAGAAACGGCTCGATCAGGTGGCGGGCACAATTCGAACGCGAGTGCTGTATTGAGTAACGTGCGGGCACGATTCCCCACTTGTCGCTTTCGCATCCGCAATTTGGGCAAGTTGACCTCCCCATAACGCTTGCCGAAGATTCTCAGGTTTTCGGAAACGTGGTGAGTCGCCTGCACTGGGCACTTACGTTGATCAATTGATCCCAAATCGCCCCGTCGTCTAACTGTGCTTCGAAACTGCATTCCGAACAGCAGCCAACACGCGACAAAAATCGGAGCAGGGCCACGAATTGTGTCCCGTGTTACGCACCACAGTTCGGCCCGGTTCTCGGAGCTTGAATATGCACCGTGAAATACGGTGTGGCGGCCGTCAGCGGATCGGGCTCGAACCAGCCGGATCCTTCGGCGTTCAGTATTTCAAAGTAGTAGAAAAGATCCCACGACCCCGTGAGATCCGACCCCGGAATCGTGAAGTGGACCTCCGGCGCGGCCGGCGCCTCCAGCACTGTCTCCTTCGCCTGCGGATCCAGCGTGCGGTAGTGCAGGCGGACCAGCTTCAGCGTTCCCGGCGCAGGCTCCGTTTGCTTCGATCCTGATTTTGCGGAGGGTCTCGCCGCTGACCTCGGGATAGTTAAGCGCAGCGTCACCGGCATCGCCTGATCGGCAGCCGTGTTCTGGTACGGCTTATGAAGGATCTGCGGCCGCGTGAGCGTGACTTCCGAAGTAGTGGCATTTGCATAGAAGACGTTCGCGCGATCTCCCACGCGATCCGTAGCGCCACGCTCCGTATTCCCGTGCGATGTATTGCCGTGATCCGCGCCGTGATCTATATGGTCAGGCGCATCCGCGCCCCCCTCCCTCGTCGGCGGCTCTGCTGCACGAAGCGCCTTCGCGTAAGCTGCCCGCTGCTCGCGGGCTCGATCTTTCGCCAAACCGGCAATCACCTGAAAATCGGACGTGGCCGATTTCTCAAGCACCGCCGCGGCAGTCTCCAGGGCGGCCGCGATATCCAGCGGCGTGAACTTCGCCGAGGCCACCCCCTGCTTCAAATTCCGCACCGCCTCCGCAGCCGACGCAACGTGGTCGCTGCCGCCATCGTCGGCGAGCCCCGCCGCGGCAATATGTAGCGTGGCCAGGCGCGCGGCTTCGTACTCGGCCGGATTCGCATCCTTGGGGGGCGGCGCCTTCGGATCGTATCCATAGCGTCCCCACACCCAATAGAAGGATTCGTGACCTACCGACAAGGGCGGGTCCGCGGACTGAGCCGTCGCGCCTAAATTCCGCGCCAACTCGCTGTGATGATAAGTAGGCCGGATCTCAAAGCTCGGCGGCCATAAATCCGAAGGACGCAACAATGCGACGCCCGCGCTACTGATCGCGCCCGCGCTTCCGTCCGTGTCGACCGTGACGAAACGGCCCGCGTGCTGCGCTGCTTCGAGTACCGCCGCGCGCGAAGGCGAACCCTGCTCCACCGCCACGCTGCGGACAGCGGGGCACAAAGCTAACAGGACGCCCATCTCGCCGGCAGAAATCGTTCCTCCCACGCCCAGCGTGAAGTCCACCGAATAGTCGGCCGCAGCCTTCGAAATCAGGCAAACGGAGCGATACGGCCGCACCAGCGACCCAAACACGACGTGGGCCCGATTGAAACGATTGTGCGCCAGCATCTGAAAGTAGGAGCGCCAGAAATCTTCAGAAGCGTATTCCCGTCCCGAATCCAATTCCAGCCGCACGCCGCGCAACGCCGCCGCGCGGTCGATATGTATCCGCGTGAATCGTCCGTTCTCGCGAATCTGCTCGGCCGCTTCCAACAATCCGTACATCAGGCCGCGCACGTCGCCGCCGGTAATGTAGGCGCCCCCGGAGGAGTAGGGTTCGATGCGAAAACTCTCAGGAGGGTCCTGACTGAACTCGGTCTTGATACGCCACTTCAGCTTACGGGCGGCGAGCGCCGCGTTCAGTTCGGCAAGCCCGTTTTCGACGGGCCCCGCAAAGGCGCTCGACGCGAAAAAACTGGCAGCGCAAAAAAACGCAACGCCCATTGCAAGCCAGCGCCGCGCCCGATTGCGGAAATTCCGGCCGCCGTTTCGTAGATTCTGTACACCGAGTATCCGTCTATTCCGTAACAGCACTCCAACCTCTTCGCGACAGATCAAAATAAATGACGGCGCCACCCGCCAATCCCGCGCCTAGCAACACGAGCCCTGGCCCAGTTTCATGCAACAACAACTTGCCGGTACCGAACAGCACGCCGTAAATCAAAATGCAGCCCGCCGCCCAATCCATCAGGTTCGCCCAACCATCGTTCACGCGCGGAACTTCCGGTACAAGTTTGGCGATCGGTTCCCACCCTGTTGCCATCGGCCGCGTCCGCCGGTAGAACGCCACCAGAACGTCCCGAGGCTCAGGCCGCGTCGCAAACGTAACTGTCAGCCACACTACGGTCGTGATCCCCACCGTGATCAGCATGATGTACGCGAAACTGCGCGGATCGTCGGAATCCATATGAAACCCGGCCTGCAGCGTGAGCGACACCACAAACGCAGCGATCATCGCCGACACTTCGCTCCACGCGTTGATGCGCCACCAGAACCAGCGCAACAACAGGACGCTGCCCGTGCCCGCGCCGGTTACAAGCAGGAGCTTCCAGGCTCCCGCAATCGAATCGAGATAAAAAGTCACGACTGCTGAAATTACCGTAAGGATAATTGTCGCAATTTGTGATGCCCTCACGTAATGGCGATCGGGAGCCTTGGGTCTCCAGAAGCGGCGATAGAAATCGTTCACCAGGTAGCTGGCACCCCAGTTCAATTGCGTCGCGATCGTGGACATATAAGCCGCCGCGAACGCCGCCACCATCAGCCCGCGTAGCGATGGCGGCAGATCCGCGATCATCACGCGGATGTACCCCGTTTCGGGATCTTTCAACCCGGGAAACAGGATCAGCGAAACCAGCGCCACCAGAATCCACGGCCACGGCCGCACGGCGTAGTGCGCCACATTGAACCACAGTGTGGCCAGCAGCGAATTCTTTTCGTCCTTGGCGCAAAACATCCGCTGAGCGATATAGCCGCCGCCGCCCGGCTCCGCGCCCGGATACCACGTCGCCCACCAGTTCAGCGAAATATAAACGAAGAACGTGATCATCGGCATCCATGCGGAATTCAAATCCGGCACGAAGCTCAGGACAGATCCCTGGTTCGACCCGCGCGATGCGTCAACCGCAGCGAGCTTCATCTTCATCGCATCGATCCCGCCCACGGCATTCACCGCATACACCGCCAGCACGATCACCATGCCCATCTTGATCACAAACTGAAACACATCGGTCACCAGCACGCCCCACAAGCCCGAGAGCGCCGAGATCGAAGACGTCACGGCGATCATCGCGATCACGATCCCAATCGCCTGCAGCTTCGTCACGCCCAGAATCAGCATCAGGATATCGACCATCGCCTTGTTGACCCAGCCCAGGATGATGCAGTTGATCGGAATGCCCAGATATAGCGCGCGAAAGCCGCGCAAAAACGCAGCCGGCTTCCCCGAATAGCGGATCTCGGCGAACTCGATATCGGTCATCACACCGGAGCGCCGCCATAGGCGCGCGTAAAAGAAAACCGTCATCATGCCGCTCGCCGCAAAGCACCACCACAGCCAGTTGCCAGCGATGCCGCCCTTCGCCACCATGCCCGTCACGGCCAGCGGCGTATCCGCCGCGAACGTCGTCGCCACCATCGACGTCCCGGCCAGCCACCACGGAATGTTGCGACCCGAAAGAAAAAATTCCTCGACGTTTTTGCCCGCACGGCGCCGATAGTACAAGCCGATGCTCAGGTTGAACAGGAAGTACAGAGCCACCACGGCCCAGTCGATGGGAGAAAGCTGCACTGAAGAGAAATTATAGCGGGCTCACGCAGACGAAGATGGCGGCAACCGCGTAAAATAGTCTTTTGCGGACGTTCTTCAGCCGTGCGACGCCCCCACTCATACGAATGCTGCTGGTGGAGAGCGGATCGCGCACCACTCAGGAAAAGGCCATCGAAGCGATTCGCCGCGTCTACCCGGAGTGCGAGCAGATCGACGTGCTCACCTGTTACGCCGGCGCTCCGCAGGGGGTCAACGGCCGCATCTATCGCGTATCGGATTATCCGACGTCGGAAGCGCGCGATAAATTTTTCGCCGAGCTTAAAACTGCGGGCTACCCGGCCATGGCCATTCTCTGCACCGCCGAGCCCATCATGACCAAGTGGAAGTTCGCGGTGGCGGCGCGCGTCCCGGCGAAGCTCATGGTGATCAACGAAAACGCCGACTTCTTCTGGTGCGATCGCGGAAACTGGAAAATTCTCAGCACCTTTATTCTGTTCCGCGCGGGGCTCACCGGCGCCTCCGCCGCGCCCACGCTCGCGCGTCTGCTAATCTTGCCGCTGACGGCCGTGTATTTGTTGGCCTACGCCGGAGCGGTACACTTTCGAAGAATGCTTCGCTCGTAAAATCACCCGATTAAGGATTCCGAAACCATGAAAGCTGTCTACATCGAACAAAACGGCGGACCCGAAGTTCTCAAGCATGGGGACCTTCCCAAACCCGAAGCCGCCGCGGGTCAGGTGCTGGTGAAGGTCGCGATGTCGGGTGTGAACTTCATCGATATTTACCACCGCATGGGCTTGTATAAGCTGCCCTTCCCCGCCGTGCTCGGGACAGAAGGCGCCGGGACGGTCGAGTCGATCGGCGCCGGCGTCACCGGATTCAAGCCCGGCGATTCCGTGGCGTGGACCATGGCGCGCGGCAGCTATGCCGAGTACTGCGCGGTACCGGCCACGGCGCTGGTCCACGTTCCCACGGGCATCACCCTGCGCGATGCCGCCGCCGTCATGCTCCAGGGCATGACCGCGCACTACCTGACGCATTCGACTTTTCCTCTTGAAAAAGGACAGACCGCGCTGGTGCACGCCGCCGCCGGTGGCACCGGACGCCTGATCGTGCAGATGGCGAAGCTCCGCGGCGCGCGCGTTCTTGCCACCACGGGCTCAGCGGAGAAAGCGAAGGTCGCGAAGGAAGCCGGTGCCGACGAAGTGATCCTCTATAACGAAATCGATTTTTCCACCGAAGTGAAGCGCCTCACGAACGGCGCTGGTGTGAACGTGGTGTACGACGGTGTCGGCAAAGCGACGTACGAGAAGTCCATCGATTCGCTCCGCCCTCGCGGCATGATGGTATGTTTCGGCAACGCCAGCGGACCGATTCCCCCTATTGATCCGCTTTCGCTCAGCACGAAAGGGTCTCTCTTCCTCACGCGCCCGACGCTCGGGAATTATTCTTCGCCCGAGGAACTCAAATGGCGCTCCGGCGATATTTTCACCTGGCTCAAAGACGGCAAGCTGAAGCTGATGATCGAAAAAGAATACCCGCTGGCCAATGCTTCACAGGCGCAGACCGATCTCGCCGGCCGCGGCACCATGGGCAAGCTGCTGATCAAGATCTAGCGGCGTCGCGAATGTCGGAAATCTCGAGCACTCGCTTGGGAGCGCCCTCTCTCACGACGTTGATCATCGCGCGGCCGATCTGTTCTGTCGTAAGAAAATAGTGGGGCGCCAAACGCTGCAGCAACGGCACCAAAGGCTTCGCGACCGAATAGAGCACGCGATAGAGTCTGGTCTTTGAGACTTCACCGTGTATCGGCCGAATCACCCCGGGACGAAACATGTACGCGGCTTTGAAACGCATTCGGAGCAGCTCGTTTTCCGTCTTGCCTTTCACCCGCGCCCAGGCGATTCTTCCTTTTTCCGTGCTGTCCGTTCCCGTGCCGGACACATAAACGAATGTCATTTGTGGATTAAGCGCACAAAGCGCCCGCGCCGCAGCAATCGTCAGCTGATAGGTCAGCCGCTCATATTCGGCCTCGGGTATCCCGGCTGCTGACACACCCAAACAAAAGAAACATGCATCGAATCCGCTAAGCTCCGCTTCGATATCCGCATAGTGGAAAAGATCCGCATGTACGACGTCTTTCACTTTTCGACCTGTGACGCCCGTCGCGGTGCGGCCGATCGTTTCCACCAAATCTACGCCGGGATCCAGCAGGCATTCACGCAAAACGCCCTGCCCGACCATGCCGGTGGCTCCGAAGAGAATGACTCTCATATCACCCGCCTAGCGGACGATGGTCACAATGGCCTGCGCTTCGGCCGAAAATCCCAAACCCACGGGACCCACATGCTCGGCCGTCTTGAACTTCACCGACACCTGGTCCGGTTGCAGTCCTATGATCTCCGCGACCGATGCGCGAATTTTTGTGCGGTAGTCCTTGAGCTTAGGTGTTTCGAGGATGATCGTCGAATCAACGTTCGCGATGGAAAATCCCTGCGAGCGCACCAACCCAATCGCGTGTCGCAGAAACTTGCGGCTCGGTGCATCCTTCCACCGAGGATCGGTATTAGGAAAATGCTCCCCGATGTCGCCGAGCGCGAGCGCCCCCAGCAAAGCATCCGTAATCGCGTGTAGCAGGATATCGGCGTCGGAATGGCCATCTAAGCCGTACTCCCACGGGATCTCAAGACCGCCGAGAATCAGCTTGCGTCCGCCGCAAATCCGATGGACATCCCAGCCCTGGCCGGTGCGAATTTCCGAAACGTTCACGACGCCGTGCGCTCCGCGGCTTCCTCAGATAGAAACAGGCGCGCCAAATCCATATCGGTCGGCCGCGTGATTTTGATGTTGCGGTCGCTGCCCTGCACCACGCTCACTTCCAGCTCTTCCAACCGCTCCACCAAACTCGATTCATCGGTGCCGTAGAAATTATCGTCACCGGCCCGCGCGAAAGCGCGCTTTAACAACTCGAACCGGAAGACCTGCGGCGTTTGCGCCAGCACCAGATTTTCGCGCGGCATCGTATCGCGCACTTTGTTCTTGTGAACGCGCTTCACCGTATCCACCGGCACGATTCCAACAATCGCCGCGCCGCTCACGGCCGCCTCGGCGATGACGCGTTCCACCAGTTCCGGATCGATGAATGGCCGCACCGCATCGTGAACGGCAACCAGTTCCGTATCCGGCGCAAGCGTCGCTAAGGCGTTTTGCACCGATTCCTGCCGGCTGTCGCCACCCTCCACGAACCGCACAGGCTTCGCAGCGCGCTCTGCGTTCTGCGGCAGCAATCCGCGCGCCCAATCGATATCTTCCTTGCGCAGTGCAACGACGATTTCGCTAACAGAAGGACACAAGAAGAATTTGCGAATCGTGTGAAGCAGGATCGGCGAGCCATCCAGCAGCATGAATTGCTTGCGGCTGGTGCCTGCTTTCTCCCGGCCCATGCGCGTGCCCAGACCCGCCGCGGGGAGGATGACGGAGACTTTCATGGTTGCCCTACGATTGTAGCCCAAGCTTCTTCAATATGTTTTTTCGCCAGGAATTCGTTGATCTCGCGATGCCGCGGCACCGGCTGCGAACCGCCGGTCTTCGGATTACGGTACCAATCGTGAGTTTCCGCCGCGGCGGACAAGGGCGCAGCCCGCTTCTTCCAGCTTGCGGATCAGGTCCGTGCGCTTCATCCGACGGAAAGTTCAGCGACCCGCCGAATTCCAGAGATCTCACCGCTCATCAAATCGCGGTAAAGATCGCGCAAATTTTCCTGGAGCTCCTCGATCGCCTCTCCCTGCGTCAAATAATCAGGGAATTCTTCGAAGTAGCCCAGCCACGTCGCACCGTCTTGCCAGTGGACGTATCGCGCGGTGTTCATACGCTCATGCTATAGCCTACGCTCCGCCGCCGGCCGATACGTGCTCGCGCGCTGGCGAGCGTTCCTTATCGTAGACCGCATGCACGCGATCGTCGAAGCGCCCGAAAATCATCTTGCCGGCCGTGGTTTGCAGGACGCTCGTCACCGCGATGTCGATGGTCTTCGAGATCATCTTGCGCGCGTTATCCACCACCACCATCGTGCCGTCGTCCAGGTATGCGACGCCCTGATTGAATTCCTTGCCCTCTTTCAGGATGAACACGCGCATCAGCTCGCCCGGCAGCACCACAGGCCGCATCGCGTTCGCCAGCTCGTTGATATTCAGCACGTCGACGCCGTGAAGCTGTGCGACCTTATTCAAATTGAAATCGTTGGTCACGATCTTGCAGTTGTAAACTTTCGCAAGTTCGATCAGCTTCATGTCGACTTCCTTCACATTCGGGAAGTCTTCCTCGACAATCCGCACCGTTAGTTGCGGCATTTTTTGAATCCGCTGCAGCACGTCCAGGCCGCGCCGGCCGCGATTCCGCTTCATCGAATCTGAGGAATCCGCCACCATCTGCAACTCATGCAGCACGAACTGCGGGATCACCAGAGCGCCGTCGACGAATCCCGTTTCGACGATGTCCGCGATGCGGCCGTCGATGATCACGCTGGTGTCCAGGATTTTGAACGACGCTTTCGAATCGACTTCGCCGCCGAACAAGCCGCCCAGCGCCGCCAGGTTCAGCATGTCGCCCTTCGCCGCGCCCACCACCAGGCCGCAATATGTCATCCACGCCAACAGGACGATTTGCAGGAATGGCAGCGTGTTCCCGGCCCCCGGCAACGCGCGTCCCAAAACCAGGGAAATCAGGTACGCGCCCATGATGCCAAGCAGGCTTCCCACAGCCGCGCCAATCAGGCGCTTCAGGCTGACCTTCCGGATGCGCAGCTCGAACACCACGACGCCGGCACCTGCCACAGCCCCCACCAGTGCCGCCAGCGGTTGCGAGAGATTGAAAGGACGCAGGAAAAAAGCCGCGCAGGCTACCACCGCGACGAAAAGAGAACGGATAATAAGCAGGTCAATCACAACTCTGCCTCCCCCTGCCCTAAATGAAACGAATCGTATGAGGACATAAGAATCTTGCGATTCTTGCGGATCAGTATATCACTTGCTAATTAGGGAATGAAGGCATAGGCGCCGTCATCGCGCACACGCGCGAACTGGTGCCCCCACCGAACCGGCACACGCCATGTTCGGAGAGTAGGTCCAATACTTAAAGAGCTTTGGCCAGCTCTTCAGCGAACGCGCTTTGCGGGCCGCGCTCGGCCGAGCGCTTCATGCCGCCGCTCGGCTTCTTCGCTCTGCGAGGACGATCAAACTCGCCGCCTCCGGCCGAAGGTTGAGACGATTGTTGAGACGTCACGCCACTCGGAGCAGGACCCGCTCCACTGGGGCGTCCACCCGGTCCAGGCATCGGCCCCTTGGATTTCGGCGGCTGCGCCGGATTCGCGCGCAGCAAGCGGTCCTCGAGGGGAGCTCGATCAAAGCGGCGGATGATGGAATGCATCTCCTCCGCGTTCGGCGCTTCTATAAACGCGAAGCCCTTCGACTCCTGCGTTTCCGGATTACGGATAACTTTAATTGCGTCCGCAACCAGGTTCTCGGCACTCAGCCAGCCCCTAATATCGTCCGCAGTGACCCAAACAGGCAGATTGCCAAGAAAGACGGTGAAACTCATTCGGCGGTTTTCTTCAACTCCATTGGTGGGGGTTTTTGCTTCTTGGAGGGTTGGTCCTAGAGGCAATAATATGCTATCACAAACCACCGGAAAGTAAACAGCTCCTGGCGGAAACTTAATGTGAGCATGGACATTATTTTTCCGATGGGGCCGATTCACGCACTAAATGCACCCATAAATGCGGCTCCGTCGGGATGAAAGCCTCACTCCCGCGGCCGTGTGCGCATATTTCGATCGCGGGTTGGAGATGACACGGGATGACATACGACAGTTTCGCCATCGGACTCGCCCCCTCCAAACTCCTGATCAAAAAGTACCGCTAATCTAGGTGTCACGCTGGTCGCGATCAAAACCGATATCGTGCGTCGCCTTACGTGCACAGCATCTCCCGTCTGGAAGGGAGCCGCAGTGAATGACGCCGCTACGCCACCACCGATTTCCGGGTCACATAACCAATACCACCCTCCTGCTACAATCCTCACGAGGATCGGGGCGCAACGCATGAGCGAACCCACAGTACAAGCGACGCTCTTACACACTCAGCAAGACAATCGCCTCTTCACCTGGCTCCGCGATCTCGCCCCCCAGGAACGCAGCGTCTTCACCGCCTGCGTAGGCGGCTGGGGCTTGGACGGCATGGACGTCCAGCTCTACAGCTTCGTCATCCCCGCGCTCATCGCCACCTGGGGAATCACCCGCGCACAAGCCGGCGTTCTCGGAACCGCGGCGCTGCTGTTTTCCTCCGTCGGCGGATGGCTTGCCGGATGGCTCGCCGATCAATACGGCCGCGTCCGCGTCCTACAGCTTGCCATCCTCTGGTTCGCCGTCTGGACTTTCCTCTCGGGCGTTGCACAGAACTACAATCAGCTTCTCGCCGCCCGCGCCATGCTCGGCCTCGGCTTTGGAGGCGAATGGGCCGCCGGATCGGTCCTGCTCGGCGAAGTAATCCAGGCGCGCCATCGCGGCAAAGCCCTCGGCCTGATGCAGGCGGGCTGGGCCGTCGGTTGGGGAGCGGCCGCGCTCTGCAACGCGCTCGTCTTCTCTCTTCTCCCCGTCGAAACCGCTTGGCGAGCCCTTTTCATGGTCGGCATTCTCCCCGCACTCCTCGTCTTCTTCATCCGCCGCTACGTAAAGGAGCCCGAAATCTACCTGCAATCCAAGGCACGTCTCCAGGCCGCCGGCGACAAACCGTCCTTCTTTGAAATATTCCGCCCGCCCCTCCTCCGCGTCACCGTCTTCGGGGGATTAATGGGCACCGGCGCCCAAGGCGGCTACTTCGCCGTCACCCAGTGGCTCCCCACCTTCCTCCGCACGGAACGCCATCTCTCGATCCTCGACTCCACCGGCTATCTCGCCGTCCTCATCGCCGGAGCCTTCTGCGGCTACGTCACCGGAGGCATCGCCGCCGATCGTCTCGGCCGCCGTCTCGCGTTCCTCACATTCGCCATCGGCGCGGGCCTCGTGGTGGTCACCTATACAATGGTTCCCTTCGGCGATTCCACCATGCTGCTTCTCGGCTTCCCTCTCGGCTTCTTCTCGTCAGGGGTCTTCAGCGGCATGGGCGCGTTCTACACCGAAAATTTTCCGACGCGCGTCCGCGGCGTGGGCCAGGGCTTTGCCTATAATCTGGGCCGCGCGCTCGGCGCGCTTTTCCCCGCGCTGGTCGGTTGGCTCTCCGCGAAAATGGCTCTCGGCCAAGCCATCGGCATCTTCGCCGCCGCGGCCTACGCGACCATGGCGATCTCCGCATTCCTCTTGCCCGAGACGAAAGGCAAGGTCCTCGCCGAGTGAGCCCAGCTGACGCAACCCCGCGGCCACCAACAGAACCGCGAATGTCAATGAGCGGGCACTACGATCCTCCGAGCCCCGAGACGAAGCGGTGCGCCGATGGAGCCTCTCGCGCAAACGCTAATCCGAGCATCGATACAACCCCTGGCATCAGCCAGGGGACGAGCCGCCGCCACAGGGAGCCGTCCACCGATGCCACCCCGGCCGCCCGGGACGCAGATCGCACCCGAGCCGCGACCAGAGGGAGCGGTCCGCCACCCCGCGCGCAAGCCTGCGTCAAAGGTGAATGCGCCGCAAGGACGGCGGGTCCGCGCCTTTTGCCCTCGCCCCGGACCCAAATCCGCACCAGAAACCCTTTGCCGGCCTCCGTTCACCCACGCTCTGCCGGTACTCTCCACACACACTCATGAGCCAAGCGACAGACGTCACCCAATCCCGCCTCGCCCGTCTCGGACTCAAACTCTCCGAATGGTTCGAGCGCTGGTTCCCCGACGCCTTCGCCCTCGCGATCGTCGCCGTATTCGTCGTCGCAGCCGCCAGCATGGCCATCGGTAACTCGCCCCTCCAAACCGCGCAATGGTTCGGAGCCGGTTATTGGGATCTGGTCGCCTTCACCATGCAGGTGACCATGCTCATCATCAGCGGCTACGCGCTCGCCAGCGCCCCTCCCGTGCACGCCGTCATTCGCAAGCTCGCAGGCATACCGAAATCCGGCCGCCGAGCCATCGCCTTCGTCGCCCTCTTCTCCATGGCCACGTCGCTCCTGTCGTGGACCTTCAGCCTGATCTTCAGCGCCCTGCTCGCCCGCGAAGTCGCGCAGCGCGTCAAAGGAGCCGATTACCGAGCCCTCGGCGCCGCGGCCTACCTGGGCGTCGGAGGCGTATGGGCCTTCGGCCTCACGGCGTCCGCGTCACTCATCATGGCCGCGCCCGCCTCGCTCCCCCCAGCGATCCTGAAAATCAGCGGCGTGATTCCGCTCTCCCAAACCATCGGCCTGTGGCAAAGCATGACCATCGCCGCCGCGCTCCTCATTACATCCGTGATAATCGCCTATTCCTCCGCCCCGTCGGAAGAAGCCGCGCATACCATGCAGGACCTGGGCATCACACCCGAACCTCCACCCGCCCCCATCGAAAAACCTGAAAAGCCCGGCGAGTGGCTCGAATACAACCCCACGCTGACCATCCTCATCGCCCTCGGCTCAGCGGCGTACCTATTTCGTGAAGTGTCATTGAAGGGCCTCAGCGTCCTGCTGGAGCTCAACCACTACATCTTCTTTTTCCTGATGGCCGGCCTGCTCCTGCACTGGCGCCCTCGCTCGTATGTCCGAGCCATCGCCGCCGCCGTCCCCTCCGTCGCAGGCGTGCTGATCCAATATCCCCTCTACGCAGGCGTCGTCCGCATCATGACCGAATCCGGCCTCGCAAGCCGCATGGCCCACTTCTTCATCGCCGCCTCCACGCAACACACGTTCCCCGTCCTGATCGGCATCTACTCCGTCGTCCTAGGCCTCTTCGTCCCCTCCGCCGGAGGCAAATGGCTGGTCGAAGCTCCCTATGTGCTCGAAGCCGCCAAAGCCCTGCACGTGCACTTAGGCTGGGTCGTGCAAACCTACAACGCGACCGAGTCCCTCGCGAACCTGATCCACCCCTTCTGGATGCTCCCCCTGCTCGGCATCCTGAACCTGAAAGCCCGCGACATCGTCGGCTACGCGACATTGCAGTTCGTCATCCACACGCCTCTCGTGTTGTTCCTGGTGTGGGCCATGAACTACACGCTCCCCTACATCGCGCCCGGGACGTAGGCGAGCCATACGACGTGGCGCAGGCCGCCAGGCCTGCTGAGTCGAGAGTCATCTCGACTCTTCGCTCCACCACCAACCCTTGTCATCGCGAGCGAAGCCGAGGGATCTAACGCTCGCTACGGTCAGGATCTACCACTGAACGGAAAGGAAGACACGCCATCTCGTAATGGCCGCTGGTTCCCGAAATGTGGACGCCCGATTTACGCCAAATACAAGCTGTTCTTCGATGGAGCGGCCGATACCACTAATCGCAACAGATTATGAAGAGCTCCGGTTGAAGGTCAGCTTCCCATACGGTGAGCCGGACGCGCTCGCTATAGCCGCGAATACACTTGGCGCTGTCCTGACGTGGTCCTTAACGGCTACGGTCAGATGCAATGCGAATCGCTCGTGCCATGTTCGAATTGGTAAATGTAAGATCATTGATGCTAAGAGCGCATCCGACAGTCGAAGACTTCATGGAGTTCACCTACATTCGCCGAAGGCAATATTACGACCTATCAGGAGTCGTCCGTAAGAGCAGCACAATGTTCCGCGGAAGCGCTCAACACGATGATGGTGACTACAACGAAGGTGCTCGGAGATTGCCAGTCCGCGACAAGAACCGCCCGCGAAGGACAATGGTGCAAAGTGTTGCTTTTACGAACCGCGCCCAGAGAGGCCGGGCCGAACTATCTCGAGTGGTGTACAAACTTTTTACGCACATGCATCAGTCCTGCATCACCTAGATTTGAGTGGCCTTGTTGGCGCACTCAGACGAAACATGCAGGCGTATGGCTCCGTCAATGGGAAGCCAGTCGACGTCGCACGGTACAGCGCAACTGGTCTGCGCCATCCGCATCAATTGGCTACTACGACGTCGTGGAAATTAGGCTTCAAAGCAACGGATGAAATCGGGCCTCTCGTCGAGATCTCGACAGCTTGCAAGAGATTCTGAAAACATGCACAGAATAGGTGCGAACTGGATGAGAAATTGAATTAATCCACAGGCCTCCGCACCGTGCGTTCACGACTCATCCGTCCAGGTCTAAACCTCCATGCCAGAATCACATCGCCATTCAGCTCTCCGTCGATCCCCTGTCGTCCCTTTATCATCGCAGCCGAAAGCAGTTCTTCTTCCGGGCCCGGGAGCCCCAGCCGTCAGGCTGGGGATTTAAGCAACTGTGCAGTACGTGGTCCTGATCTCGCGGAGGCCGTTAACGCCTTGCGTCCGCACTCATTGAGATGTTGGCGACGGGAGACATTGAAACCGGTTTCAGCACGCCGAGCGGCGGCCCTCTTAAAGGGCCCACCTGTTAGGGATAGCAGGGAAAAAGCGACTAATTTACTTTCGCCTCCCGCTTGGTCATCAGAGAGCAGCGATTGGGTTTCGTGCCCGATCTTAATTTCATAACGCGGCAACGTCTGTTTCTTATCCACGAGCAGGCGCCCCGTAAGAAGCTGTTCGATTCCACCGGCGTTCGGGCGAGACATCGTTACCGCGATCCATCTCGTCCGACTCGCCGTACAATTTTTCTGGTGGAGCAAGCTTCAGCTTGCAACGGGAGCTTTAGCTCCCGAATTTGAATTTCACCGACAGCCGAAGTGTGTCCAAAAACAGAACCGCGAATGTCAATGAGCGGGCATCGCCCGACCGCGCGCACCAGCCGTTCAGATCAACATCGCCGACGGAGCTTCCATCAGCTTCTTGAACTCGCCCAGCAGCGCCGCGCCCAGCGCGCCGTCCACTACGCGATGGTCACACGTCAGCGTGACGCTCATCTCGGTGATAAACTTCACGCCGTTGCCGTCTTCCACCGGACGCCGCTCGCTCGCACCCACCGCCAGAATCGTCGCATGCGGAGGATTGATAATCGCCGTAAACTGCCGGATCCCGTGCATCCCCAAGTTGGAAACAGCAGAAGACCCGCCCTGGTATTCCTCGGGTTTCAATTTCCGCACCCGCGCCCGCGCGCCGAGATCTTTCATCTCCGCCGAAATCGCGAGCACCGATTTCGTATCCGCGTTCCGCACCACCGGCGTCAGCAAACCACCTTCAACCGCAACAGCAACGCCCACATCCGATTGCTGGAAGCGCAGAATCCGATCTTCCGCCCACACCGCGTTCGCCGCAGGCAAGCGCTTCAACGCCAATGCCAAGGCCTTCACCACGAAGTCGTTGATCGAAAGTTTGACGGTCGGATTACCGTCTTTATCTTTCGGCGCGCCCGCGTTGATTTCTTCGCGCAGCACCATCAACCGATCCATGCGAACGTCGAGCGACAAATAGAACGCCGGGATGCTCTGCGACGCTTCCACCAATCGCGTCGCAATCACCTTGCGCATGCCGTCGAGCGCCACTTCTTCGTGCGCAATATTTTTGTAAAGCGCCTTCACCTGCGCCAGCGACGGCCCCATAGCAACGCCTGCTGCCGGGCGTCCCGAGCCCGATTGCAGTGCGATGTGCACATCGGCCGCGACGATTCGCCCTCGCGGGCCCGAGCCGCGAACATTCGTGAGATTGACGTTGCCTTCGCCCGCCAACCGGCGCGCGAGAGGCGTCGCGGTGATACCGTTCGAAAGTTGTGCGGGTCCGAAATTGCGTTCGGGCGACCGTACTTCGCGATAGGGATCGAGTTTGACCGGTCCGGATTTCTTCGCTTCTACTTTCGCATCCGTTTTGGGAGCCTCGGTTTTCGGCTGTTCTATTTTCTTGGCCACAGCCTTCGACGGAGCGGCAGCCGCCCCCGACGACGCAACAGGCTGCGCTGCGACGCCGTCGCCGCCGATCACGGCCACGATAGCCCCGACAGGCGCGACGGCGCCTTCGGCCACGCGGATCTCCGATAGCACGCCGGCCGAAATCGCAGGCACTTCCATCGACACTTTGTCAGTTTCGATCTCGAACAGATTATCGCCGGCGGCGATCTTATCGCCTACCGTCTTGAACCACTTCTTGATTGTCCCTTCGGCGACAGTTTCGCCGAGCTGCGGCATCAGAACTTCCATAGTTGTTCCTTTGACATCCGCCTACGCCGACATCGCTTTCCGCACGGTTTCCGTGATGCGGTCGACACTCGGGATCGCGAGATCTTCCAGCACGTCAGCCGACGGCAGAGGAATGTGCGGCGTGGTGATGCGCACGGGCGGCCCATCGAGATCGTAAAAACATTCGTCAGCCGCGATGGAGACGATTTCGGCGCCCCATCCACACAGGCGCGGGTTTTCCTCGACCGTAAACAGCCGATGCGTGCGACCGATGCTGCCCAGAATCGTCTGCGTGTCGAGAGGCACCAGCGAGCGCACATCGATCACTTCACAGTTGATTCCGTGTTCGGCTTGCAGCCGTTCGGCGGCGGCCAACGCGCGAGGGACCATCAGCGCGAGCGCGACGATCGTGGCATCGGTTCCGGGACGAACGATTTTCGCCACACCCAATTCATCGACGATTTCGCCGTCGGGCACTTCGCCTTTCGTGGCGTACAGCGATTTATGTTCAAAAAACACAACCGGATCAGGATCGCGAATGGCCGCGGCCATCAAGCCGACGACATCGCGAGGATTCGACGGAGCCACCACCTTAAGGCCGGGAATCATCATGCACCAGTTTTCGACGCTCTGGCTATGCTGCGCGCCGAAGCGCGAGGAGCCGCCGTTGCCGGTGCGGACCACCAATGGCACTTTTACCTGGCCGTTGGTCATGTAGCGGCTCTTCGGAAATTCGTTGGCGAAATAATCGAAGCAGACGGCGATGAAATCCGAGAACATGATCTCGGCCACGGGCTTCAGACCGGTCATGGCCGCACCCATCGCCGCGCCGAGAATCGCCTGCTCGGAGATGGGCGTATCGCGCACGCGCTGCGGGCCGAACTGATCGTACAGGCCGACCGTGGCTTTGAATACGCCGCCCGCTTTGCCGATGTCTTCGCCGATCATCACGACGTCGGGGTCGCGCGCCATTTCCTGCGCCAAGCCGCGCGCAACCGCGTCGCGATACGTTAGTTCCGCCATGCCCAGCCCCCGTCGGCATACACATCCGTGGTGAGAAGGTCGGCGGAAGGAGGCGGCGCCGCCTTGCACTTTTCGGCGGCCTCATCCACCTTGCGGCGTGTTTCCGTCTCGATCGAAGCGAGAACGTTTTCGGCGACGCCGAGATCGAGCAGGCGCTTGCGATAGATTTTCACCGGGTCGCGCGTGTCGCGCCAGAAATCGAGTTCGCCCGCGGGACGATACTTGGCTGGATCGGCGCGCGAGTGCCCGCCGAATCGATAGGTCTTAAATTCCAAAAGCGAAGGTCCGCCACCGGAGCGCGCCTTATCGAATGCGGTCTTCGCGATGCGATAGACTTCGTCGGGGTCCTGGCCATCGCCCATGATTTTTTCGAGCCCGTAGGCAGAGGCGCGGTCGGCAGCAGGATTTTCAACGGCGGTCACTTCGCTGATGGGCGTGTACTCCATGTACATGTTGTTTTCGCAGACAAAAACCACAGGCAGCTTCCACACTGCCGCGAAGTTCAGCGCTTCATGAAAAGCCCCAATGTTGGTGGTGCCGTCGCCGAAGAAGCAGACCGAGACATCGCCGTCGCCCTTATACTGCGATCTCCAAGCCGCGCCGCAGGCGATGGGCAAATGCGCGCCGATGATGGCATAAGATCCCATAACGCCGTGTTCAACGGACGTAAGATGCATCGATCCGCCCTTGCCGCGCAGCAGGCCGTTGTCGCGGCCCATCAGTTCGCCCAGAACTTTCTCCATGGATACGCCGCGCGCGAGCGTGTGCGCGTGGCCGCGATACGTGCAGAAGGTGAGGTCGCCGGGCTCCATCGCCGTGGCGCAACCGGTGGCGATGCCTTCCATGCCGAGCGATAGATGCACGGTGCCCTTCACCAGATTCTGGAGGAACATGTCGTGGGCTTTTTGCTCGGTTTCACGAAGCTCGATCAGGGTGCGGAACATCCGCAAGCGGAGCTCTTCGGACAACCCTGCGGTGGAAACCGCGGCTTTTTCTTCTTTCACTGCCTTCGCCATGTTAAAAGCCTCCTTCGAAAACCTGCTTCGATCGTAATCCTAATATCGGACATGAATTCCCCGGGCTCATGCCCGGGGCTCCCCGGCCTATCTCACGCCTGGGCCTTCTTGCCCCACAATTCGGCGGACGCGAGCTTCGCGCCTTCGGCCATTGATTCCAGTTTCGCCCACATGATGGACGGGTGCACGCGGCGGTTGAGCTCTTCCTGAGCGAAGCCGCAATCGGTTCCCGCCAGAATGTTTTCACGGCCCACGCAGCCGGCAAAATTCAAGAGCCGCTCGGCGACAAGCTCGGGATGCTCCACGACGTTGGTGCCGTGGCTGACCACGCCCGGGACGAGGATTTTGCCCTCGGGAAGCTTCACGTCCTGCCAGACTTTCCATTCATGCGCGTGGCGCGGGTTGGCGGCCTCGATCAAGTAGGCACCGGCGTTGACTTTCAGGATAAGGTCGACGATTTTGCGCAACGGCACGTCGGTGACGTGAGGGCCGGGCCAGCTTCCCCAGCACACGTGATAGCGAACTTTTTCTGAGGGAATACCTTCGAGCGCGTGATTCAGAACTTCGACGTGATGCTCCAGCCACTTGTAGTATTCGTCGAATGACGCGGGAGGCACCATGCGATCGTAGGTGACCGCGGCGCGCGCATCGTCCACCTGAAGCAGGATGCCGGAATCGGCGATGATCTTGTATTCGGTGCGGAGAGCCTCGGCCAGGGCGATGAGGAGTTCTTCGTCGGTCTTGTAGTATTCGTTCTTACGATCGGGAATGGCGCTGGAGGGAGCGGCGACGGGTAGGAATGCCTCTTCGGCTCCGGAGTTTTTGAGCGCTGCTTTTAGATTATCGATGTCGCGCTGCACTTCGGCTTGGCCGCTGTAGCTGATCGGTCCGGTGCAAACTGCGTCTTGCACTGTGACGTTAGACCAAGCTTTTGTTGAACGGGCGCCTTCGAGGTCTTCGTAAAAGTCCTTGAACTTTTCGCGATCGGCGCCGCGGGCGAAGGCACTGGCCTTGGCGGGGCGCATTTCGAATCCCTTGAGACGCTTCAAAATGTAGAGCGACCAACTGGTGGACTTGCCGAATTCGCCGTCGTTGACGACATCGACGCCGGATTGTACCTGATGCTTCACGACATCGGCCACTGAGTCGTGGAGAGTCTGCTGATAGGCGTCCTCGGCGATTTTCCCGGATTGGCGCTGTTGAATTGCCTCGGCGAGTTTCGGCGGACGGATCAGGCTGCCGACATGCGTCGAAAGAATGCGATTTGTGCTTCGTTTCATGAGAGGTTGAGGCTGACTATCAGAACCTTGCCCTTCGCGGCATTCGGCGGCTGAAGCCGCCGTTGCAAGCTAAAGCTTGCTCCACCTTAAAGCTTGCTGCACCAGGTTTAATCGCCGGCGACCCCTTCCATGCGGGCACTTGCTTCGATCATTTCGACGACATGGCGCGACGGCTCGGGATCATGTTCGCGGGTGGTTTCGAGCGGCCCGGTGGTGGTGAAATATTGTGTACCGGCGACCATTAGTTTTTCGGCGGGGAAGCGCGTGAGCACTTCGTGGCCGGTTTCGGTGACGACGATTTCTTCTTCGATGCGCGCGGCGGTGTAGCCGTCCTTCGAGGGCCAGAAGGTTTCGAGCGCGAACACCATGCCGGGCTTTAGCTCGTAGGAATGTTCGAGCGAGACCAGGCGGCTGATGACCGGCTTTTCCCAGATCGCGAGGCCGATGCCGTGGCCGAACTGCAGGGCGAAGGCGGCTTCTTCGTTGGGGAATCCGAATTCCTGCGCTTTGGGCCAGACGGAGGCGACTTCGGCGGTGGTGCGGCCGGGCTTGATGAGCGCGATGGAGGCGTCCAAGAATATCGCGGCAGCGGCGATAAGCGTCGTTCAACGCGTGCGAGCCATAGCCGATGGTGAACGTGCGGTAGTAGCACGTGCGATAGCCCATGTAGGAGTGCAGAATGTCGAAGTAGATGGGATCGCCGGGGCGCAGCGCGCGATCCGAAAACACGTGCGGGTGCGGGCTGCAGCGTTCGCCCGAAATCGCGTTCACGCCTTCGACGTATTCCGAGCCCATGTCGTACAGAA
The DNA here is from genome assembly GCA_963699945.1 of Terriglobia bacterium. Classification (GTDB taxonomy): domain Bacteria; phylum Acidobacteriota; class Terriglobia; order Bryobacterales; family Bryobacteraceae; genus Palsa-187. The sequence goes on along the minus strand of CAVOVW010000001.1, from coordinate 39,921 downwards.
CTTTGCTCGCGAGGCCGACCGCTTCGTTTTCCTGGACGCCCGGCCGCAGAAATCGATACAGCTCTTCGTACGCCGCATCCACCATGCCGGCGGACATGTTGAGCAGTACGAGTTCGTCCTGCGTCTTGATCATGCGGATGTTGGACATCAACTGCTGGCCGTCGACGACTGTGATGCCGAGCTTCTGCAGAGCGAAGAGAATGGGCGGCTCGACGACGTCGATGCCGACGGGCTCGTTCGCGAGGCCGCGCATTTCAAGCTCGACCTTGATCTTCATCGCCACATTTTCGGCGCGCCCCATTTCGGGCGACATGGCTCCGCGCAGGAGCGAGATGCCGGGGCGCGACCGGTCGCCGAGCCAGGGGCAATTCAGCTGGTGGTGGCGGGCGGCCGAGCCGAAATCCCACAGGATGGGCTCGTCGTTTTGGGGCAGCAAAGTGAAGCGGCTGATTTTATCCTGCGCCCAGGTGCCGATGTGCGTCGCGGTGAGGTACCGCACGTTGTTCATGTCGAAGCACAACAGCGCGCCCATTTCGGACTTGGCGAGGGCTTCCTTGGCGCGCGCGAGGCGCTCTTTGCGGAGGCGGTCGAAATCGACGCGCTGCTCCCAATCCACTCCCATTGTTCCGTAACTCTTTATGGCCATTTCGACACCTCCACGTGGCCGGGCGCGGCCCGGCGGTCGCTAAACTTTTATGTTATCGGAATATATACTGGCGATCTTGCGGAAAACAGGACATATCGGTTACTTTCGTGGCCTTGCAGCTTAGGACGGCAGCAGACCTGTTTTGACTCCTGACATGCGCGCAAGCGCTTCAAAAATAATGGCGAAATCGAATTTCGCAAGGCCCATGCCGCGCGCGGCTGTCAGCATCTCATTGGTCGCGGAGGTGGTGGGCATGGGGATATCGAGCTGGCGGCCGAGTTCGAGGGCGAGCAACATATCCTTCTGCATCATGTTGACGTCGAACCAGGCTTCCTCCACCATTTTCAGGACGAAGGGTCCGCGATATTGGACCATGGGCGAGGCGATCACGCTGTGTGTGAGAACGTCGACGGCAACTTCGCGCTTGATGCCGCTTTTCTCAGCGAGCAGGATTCCTTCGGAAAAGGCGAGCATCTGAACGGCGAGGCTCAGGTTCATGGAGATCTTGCTCACCAGCGCCAGACCATTTTCGCCGACGTGCGTGACCTTGGGGCCGACATCGCCGAGGACGCCTTTCACCTTTTCAAACGTCTCGGCGCTGCCGCCGACCATAACGGAGAGCTTGCCCTGCTGAAGAGTGACGACACTGCCGGAGACGGGGGCGTCCACCATATCGCCGCCCTTGGCGCGCACGCGATCGGCGAGCTTGCGGCTGACGGCGGGGCTGACGGTGCTCATGTCGATGAAGAGCTTGCCGGGCTTAACGCCTTCAAGAATACCGCCGGGCCCTTCGAACACCTCCTGAATGGCGGCGGAGTTCGTGACCATGGAGAAGGTGAAGTCCGAGGCCTCGGCCACGGCCTTGGGTGTGTCCGCCCACTTCATACCTTTATCGATGAGCCATTGGGCCTTCGATTTGGTGCGGTTGTAACCGGTGACCGAATGACCCTTTTCCAACAGGCGGGCGACCATGTTGCCGCCCATCACGCCTAATCCTACGTATCCGATATTGGCCATTTTGGTGGTCCGATTCGCCCTTCCCGATCAGTCTGAATGATCAGTGTATCAGAGCGGGTTCGGGCGCGATTTCGGGGCGTGCAATAAGATGAATCAGGCGGTGATGAACTCTATGGGCAGCCCCCGCTCCATTACTGTCGCGGCTCGGAAGAAACGGCGGAGTGCAGTGCACCGCGCCTTCTGCTCGCGGCCCTGTGCGACGAAGCCGGTGCGACTAAACTTGTGCGACTAAACCTGGGCGACTAAACTTGTGCAACCAGGGGCAGCTCGCTGGATTTTTCCAGGCCTCGCTGCAGGATCTCGGGTGTTACTTCTTTTTCCCAGCGCGCGACGACCAATGTCGCGACGCCGTTGCCGAGCATGTTGACCAGGGCGCGCATCATGCTCATGAAGCGGTCGATGCCCAGGATGAGCGCCATTCCCGCGACGGGGATGGTGGGGATGACCTGCAAAGTGCCGACCAGCGCGATGAAAGCGGCCCCTTGCACTCCGCTGGCGCCTTTCGATGTGAGCACGGCGACGGCGAAGATCGCGAGTTCCTGCGAAATCGTTAAGGGCGTGTGCGTGGCCTGGGCGACAAACAGCGCGGCGAGCGTCATATAAATGCTGGTGCCGTCGGTGTTGAAGGTATAACCGGTGGGGACCACCAGACCGACCAGCGCGGGCGAGCAGCCGAGGCGCTCCATTTTTTCCATGAGCGTGGGCAGAGCGGGTTCCGAGGAACTGACGGCGAGCGTCAGCACAATCTCTTCGCGAATATAGATGAGATAGCGAATGATGCTGAAGCCCGCCAAGCGGCAGATGATGCCGAGGATGATCAGGACGAAAAGGATCGACGTGGCGTAGAACGTGGTGACCAGCTTCAGAAGAGGCCCGAGCGACTTGATGCCGAAGCGTCCCACGGTGAAGGCCATGGCGCCGAAGGCTCCCAGGGGCGCGGCTTTCATCACGATATTCACGATGCCGAAGACGCCTTGCGTGAGCGCCTTAATCCATTCGGTGAGCGGTTTGCATCGGTCACCGGCCAGCGAAAGCGCGAAGCCGAACAGCACGGCGACGAAAACGACTTGCAGAATATCGCCCTTGGCGAAGGCATCGACGACGGTGGTCGGGATGATGTGCATCACGAAATCCGTAGCGCTTTGCGCTTTCGCCTGCCCGGCGTAGGCGGTGACGGCTTTGGCATCGAGCGTCGCGGGGTCCACGTTGAAGCTGCCGCCGGTATTCACCAGGTGGCCCACCATCATGCCGGTGAACAGCGCCATGGTCGAGACGATCTCAAAGTACAGCAGCGCCTTGCCGCCGACGCGGCCCACCTTCTTAATGTCCTGCATGCCGGCGATGCCCGAGACCACCGTGCAGAAGATCACGATGGTGATGATCATCGTGATGAGGCGGATGAAACCATCGCCCAGCGGTTTCATGGCGGCGGCCTTTTCCGGGGCCACGTAACCGAAGATGATGGCGATGACGATCGCAATCATCACCTGGGTGGTGAGATCGGTATACCAGGGCTTTTTGGCGGTGCGATGTTGGGTCATGGGGCTGCTCGTTGGGCGTGGGCAACAGGGGCGGCCCAGCGTCGAACTATCGTAAGCCGAAACGAGGGCCGCCGCAAGGTAGCGGCTAAACAATACAGCCCCGGCTGCCGATGAAGGGGTTGTGATCGTCCCGGCGGTGAGTGGAAAAGAAATTGCTGTTTCCAGCAGCAGCACGTCGATGATTTATCTCAAAAGCATCCTCACGGGCGTTCTAGCCGTTCTGGCCGCCGCAGTGGCCGTTGTCGGCATGTTTGCGCTGCTGGCGAGCATGCTGGGCGGGGACGTGCGATCTGGCATCAACCTGAACTGGAAGGCGGGTTTGACGGCCACTCTGATATTCGCGCTGGGCTTCGCGTGGCAGTTCCGCCGAGCGACAAAATCGGCGCGCGGGCGGGGTGGGGACAAAAAAGACACGGACAAAAAAGCTACCAGCTCTGCTTCAACTCGACGCGGATAATCTCGAGCGGCCGGTCGCTCAGATTTTCATCCGCGTGGGGGCCGTTACCGGGCTCTTCCCAGCGAACCGTGTGCGCCTTATTGTGATTCTCGTGCGTGGTGCCATCGGGGAATGTCTGCCGCGCGTCCTGATCCGTTAAAAGAATGAGCACGGCCCCGCGGGCGGGATGGCGGTGCATAGGGACCTGATCGAAGGGCGCGATGCGGACCCGAATGACGCGCACGAGATTGTTCTCAAATTCGACGTGATAGCGGCCGTTGTCGGTGATGGTGGGATCGGGATAGTCGATTGGCGCTGGGGGAAGAGGCTTGACGTCCTTTTGCGGCTTGGGCTCGATCTCGATGTAGTCGTAATCGGAATCCATCAGATTGTCGCCGCGATGCGTGCGGCCGGTGGCCCAACTGACGCGCCCGGGGCGGCCGTCGGTGAGCACGCGGATGGTGCCGTCGGCGGCCTGCTGGCGCAGATTCTGATAAGTAAGCGACACGACCACGCCGCCGGGATCGGGATGCGTGTGCATTTTGACGCCTTCGTGTGGCGGCATGTGTTCGTGAATCACGCGGACAAAGGCGTTTTCAAACTCCAATTTGTAATGATCGGGATCGGCGATGAGGAGATCCGGCGCGAGGGAGTATTGGGGTCCGCTTTGCGCGCCGCAAGTTGAGATCAGGAGAAGGGAGATCAGCAATCGTCGCATGACGCCTTTATGCGCGCCAGTATATCAGCGGCGAAGCCGGCGAGGTAGGAGCAGGCCGGCGACTGAAGTCGCCGTTGCACGCTGAAGCGTGCTCCACGTTACGCTGGTAGACGCAGTTTTTGCGGAGGGCGGCGTGAGCGACATGGTGGCCGGAGTGCTGGGCCTGGGAATTATGGGCGGCGAATTCGCTGCGCACATTGCCGCGGCAGGCGTCCGGACGCTGGGGTTCGATGTGCTGCCGGAAAAACGTGACGCGCTGAAGGCTCGTGGAGGCGTGCCGTGCGCGTCGGCCGCAGCGGTGGCGGACGAAGCCGACATCATCCTGACGTCACTGCCGAGCGTGGCCGCGATGGAAGCCGCGTTATTCGGTGAACGCGGCATCACGGCCTCTGAAAAAGCCTGCGATGCAGGGCGCGGAACGCTGGTGGTGGAGCTCAGCACGTTTCCGTTGGAGGCAAAGGAGAGTGCGCGAGCAAGACTCGCGCAGGCCGGGATCGCCATGATGGACGCTCCTGTGAGCGGCACGGCCGTGCAGGCAATCCAAAAGGACATTACGGTGCTGGCGAGCGGCGATCGCGCCGATTACGACCACGCGGAGCCGATTCTGAAACACTTCGCACGGGCGGTGCATTGCGTGGGCGCGTTCGGAGCGGGATCGAAAATGAAGTACGTCGCGAATCTGCTGGTGACGATTCACACGATGGCAGCGGCCGAGGCAATTGCGCTCGCTGAGAAAGCGGGGCTCGATTCGAAGCTGATGGTGGAGCTGTTGGCAAAGAGCGGCGGCGGGTCAAAGATGATGGAGGTGCGCGCGCCGAGCATGGCTGCGGGGACTTACAAGACGCCGCAAATGAAACTAGACGTCTTCCAAAAAGACTTGGACATGATCTCGGGCTTTGCACGACAGGTGGGCTGCGCCGTGCCGCTGTTCAGCGCGAGCGTTCCGTATTTCACCTCGGCTATGGCGCAGGGCATGGCGGGCTATGACATCGGCGCGGTGGTCGCGATTCTGCGTGAGATGGCGGGACTGAAGGAACACTAAGTTTTTATGTCGGGAGCTGAAGCTCCCATTGCAGGCTGAAGCCCGCTCCCTCTACTTGAACGGATCGACCGGCGCTCCAGTGGGGTATTGCGGCTTTTCGTTCGCGCTGACGGCGCGGATGGAATCGGTCGAAGGCAACGTGGAGTTGTCCCAGCCGCCGCCCACGGCCTTAACCAGATCGACGGCCGCCGCCATGCGGCGCTCCAGGATGGCGACTGCGGTGAGCTGGTCGCCGAGCGCGATGTTTTGCGTGGTAATGACGTTGATGTAGGAATCGGTTCCGGCGCGGTAGCGCTCCAGCTCAAGGGCGAGGGCTTCCTGCGCGGCTTTCACGGCCTGATCCTGAATCACGGCCTCCTCGGCGAGATGATGCAGCGAAGAGAGGTCGTCTTCCACTTCCTGAAACGCGGAGAGAACGGTCTGGCGATAAGAGGCGACGGTCTGGTCATAGGCCGCCTCCGACACCTGCAACTGCGCGCCACGGCGGCCAAAGTCGAAAAGCGTTTGCGAAACAGACGGACCGGCCGACCAGGTGCGGCTGGCGTAGGTAAACAGGCTCGCGAGGTTGGTGGAGAGAAAACCGGCGCTGGCGGAAAGCGTCAACGTGGGATAGAAAGCGGTTTGCGCAATTCCGACGTTGGCATTCGCGGCAGCCACCTGGCGCTCGCTGGCCGCGACGTCGGGCCGCCGTTCCAGGAGCAGCGACGGAATGGCGACGGGGATAGGAGGAGGAGGAGCGGCAATCTGCGCGGCGGCGACGGTGAGCGAAGAGGGAGCTTGACCTGTCAGCACAGCGATGGCGTGTTCCAACTGCGCGCGGGTCACCTGTAAATCCGCTGCCTGTGCCTGCGCGCCGGCAAGCTGTGTTTGCGCGAGCGTAATATCACTGCGCGAAGCAACACCGAAGCGGAAGCGGTCCTGAGTGAGCTGCAGGTTTTTCTGGTAGGCGTCGATCGATTCCCTTAGCACTACCGCCTGCATATCGTTGGCGGCGAGTGCGAAATAATCCGAGGCGAGAAATGATTGTTGAGCCAGCAGAACATTCTGAATCAGCGCGGCGTCCGCCTGCGCGAGATCCGTCGAATTTTGGACCGACAGACGCACGCGGCCCCACAGATCAGGCTCCCAGGAAGCTGTGGCTCCTATGGAAAAGGCCTGGTTGGTTCCGCCTCCGCGGCCGCTGTTGGATCCGACGTCGGTCTGGGTGATGGACGGCGTGGAGCCGATGGTGGGATAGTAACCGGCGTGATCCAGGGCCACGAACGCGCGTGCCTGGCGGTAAACGGCCTCGGCCTGCTTGACGTTCTGGTTGTTGACCTTGACCAGCTCCTCCAGACGATTGAGTTGAGGATCGCCGAAAATCTCCCACCAGTTGCCCTTGAGCAGCTCATCGCTGGGCGCCGCCATCTTCCATTGATCGTTACCCGCAAGTTCCTTCAGGGCAGGCGGCGCCACGGCCGCTGGCTTCTGATACTTCGGGCCGATCATGCAGGATGAACACAGCAGCGCCGCGACAGCGGCGGCAAAGCAACCTCGAATCATTAATCTCCACTCTCCGCGAGACCGCCGGGGACCAGAAAACCGGGACGGTTGGTATATTTCGCCTTCCGGCGTTCGAAGAATTTGCGGGCTCCATCCAGGTAGACATAAACCACCGGCGTGGTGAACAAGGTGAGCATCTGGCTTACGGCGAGACCACCGACGATGGCGATGCCGAGAGGCTTGCGGAGCTCGGCGCCCGAGCCCCAGCCGAGGGCCATGGGCAAGCCGCCCAGCAGGGCGCACATGGTGGTCATCATGATGGGCCGGAAGCGCAGCAGGCAGGCCTGATAAATAGCGTCGCGCGTGTTCAACCCCTGATTGCGTTCGGCGGCGAGCGCGAAATCGATCATCATGATGGCGTTCTTCTTGACGATGCCGATCAGCAGGATGATGCCGATCATGCCGATGAGATCGAGATTGCTCTTGAACAGCACCATGGCTATGAGCGCGCCTACGCCCGCCGAGGGGAGTGTGGAGATGATGGTCAGCGGGTGAATCGAGACTTTCGTACAGCATGCCGAGCACAATGTAGACAGCCAGCAGCGCGGTTCCGATCAGAATCGGCTGATCGGCAAGGGCCTCCTGATAAGCCTGCGCGGTCCCAGCAAACTTGCCGGTAACCGTCGCCGGCAGGCCCATTTCCACTTCGGCGCGATTGATGGAATCCACCGCGTCGCTGAGCGCCACCCCTTCCGGGAGATTGAACGAATAGGTGGTTGCCGGAAACTGGCCCTGGTGCGGGCAGCGAAATCGGCGTGATGCCCTGCGTGAAGTGCGTAAAGGTGGACAAGGGCACGGACAGACCGCGCGGCGTCTGCACGTAGACGGTATTCAGGAAGTTGGGACTGCTCCACCACTGCTGCTGCAAGGCGAGGACGACGTGATACTGATTGATCGACTTGTACATCACCGACACCTGGCGCTGGCCAAAGGCGTCGTAGAGCGCGGAATCCACGGCCTGCGCGGTCAGCCCCAGGCGCGACGCGGTATCGCGATCGATGATGACGTTTGAGGACAGACCGGAGTTCTGCTGATCGTAACTGACGTCGGCGATTTCCGGAAGCTGCCGAAAGGCGATCGAGGACCTTCGGTCCCCAGACGGCGAGTGTCGCGAAATCGGGAGCCTGCAGCGTGTACTGGTATTGCGCGTTGCCTTGGCGTCCGCCGATGCGCACGTCCTGGCTGTTCTGCAGGAACAGCGTTGCGCCTGGCATGCCGGAAGTTTCGCGGCGAATCTCGCGCAATCACCTGATCGGAAGTATGTTTGCGCACGCCAAACGGCTTCAGTTGCACGTTGAGATTCGCCTGATTGCCGCCGAAGCCGCCGCCGCTGGTGCCAGCGACCATGGTAACCGTCTGCACGTCGGGATTGGCGCGCACTTTTTCTTCAAACCACACCGCTTTCTGTACCAGCGATTGATAAGAAATATGCTGCTCTCCCACGATGTTTCCGCCCAGACGGCCCGTGTCCTGCTGCGGAAAGAATCCCTTCGGAACCTTGACGTAGAGATACACGTTGACGCCGAGCGTGAGCACCACGGTGAGCAGGACGACCTTGGGATAGTTCAACACCACGTCGAGCGCTTCGCCGTAGGTGGAAATGATCCAGCGGTAAAACTTTTCCGTCTGATTGTAGAGGGCGCCGTGGGAGCGCTTGGGCTGCAGGAGCCAGCGCGCACATCATAGGCGTGGCGGTAAGCGAGACCACCATGGAGATACCAATGGCCACGGAAAGAATCACGGCGAATTCACGGAACAGACGGCCGACAATGCCGCTCATCATCAGAATCGGGATGAAGACGGCGATGAGCGAAATGCTCATGGAAAGAACCGTGAAGCCGATTTCTTCGGCTCCTTTGAGCGCGGCCTGCATGGGCTGCATGCCGTTTTCGATGTGGCGCGTGATGTTTTCAATCACGACGATGGCGTCGTCCACCACGAAGCCGGTGGCGATGGTAAGCGCCATGATCGAGAGATTGTCGAGGGTGTAGCCGATGAGATACATCGCTCCAAAGGTGGCGACGATCGAAACCGGGACCGAGATGCTGGGGATGAAGGTGGACCACAGGCTCCGCAGAAAAACGAAAACGACCACCACGACCAGACAAATGGAGACGATCATGTTGCGCTGCGCATCGTGCAGGGAAGAGTTCGTGGTGATGGTGCGGTCGCTCGCGATGCTGAAACGCACGGTGGGCGGGAGCTGCGCCTCAAATTGCGGAATCAGCGCTTTGATGCGCGCGACGGTCTCTACGACGTTGGCGCTTGGCTGGCGGTTGATGTTGATCTGCACCATCGGCTTGCCGTTGACGATGCCCAGGTTGCGGACATCCTCATTCGCATCGATCACGCGGCCGAGGTCGGAGAGACGCACGGGCGCGCCGTTACGATAGACCACGACCAAGTCTTTATAATCCTTCGCCTGGAAGAGCTGGTCGGTGGCATAGACGGGAAGCTGAACCTTGTCGTTAGAGAGCGCGCCCTTCGGCCGATTCGCGTTGGCGCTCTGCAGAAACGATCCGATTTGATCCAGGCCGACGTTGTATTTCGACAGCGGCTGCGGATTCACTTCCACGCGAACGGCCGGCAGCGAACTGCCCCCCACGGTAACCTGGCCGACGCCCGAGACCTGTGAAAGTTTCTGCGCAAAGATCGAAGATGCGTAATCGTACAGGACCGGGCGCGGAACCACGTCCGATTCGAGTGTCAGCAGCAAAATGGCCTGATCCGCGGGATTAATTTTGCGGTATCTCGGCAGCGAAGGAAGATTGGCAGGCAGGAAACCGGCCGAGGCGTTGATGGCGGCCTGCACGTCGCGCGCGGCGGCGTTGATGTCGCGGCTCAGATCGAACTGCAGTGTGACGCTTGCCGATCCCACGCCGCTGCGCGAGGTCATTTCCGTGACGCCGGCGATCCGCGTGAACTGCTTTTCGAGCGGCGTCGCTACGGCGGCGGCCATAACCTCCGGACTCGCGCCCGGAAGATTCGCGTTGACGAAAATCGTCGGGAAATCGACTTCGGGCAGGGCGGCGACGGGCAAAAGCCGATACGCGATGGCCCCGGCCATGGTGATGGCGATGAGCAGGAGCGTGGTGGCGACGGGCCGCTGGATGAATGGCTTGGAGATGCTCATGCTGGCCTTAGGTCAATTCCGGGACGGGATGGGCGTCCTCGTGTTCGTGCGAGCCGCGCAGGCGACTGGCCCAGGCCGCGGCCCGTCCAAAGTACAAGTAGATAACCGGCGTTGTGAAAAGCGTCAGCACCTGGCTGACGAGCAGTCCGCCAATGATACAGATGCCGAGCGGCCGGCGCAGCTCCGAACCGACGCCCGTGCCGAAGGCCAGCGGCACGGCACCGAGCAGCGCGGCCATGGTGGTCATCATGATGGGGCGGAAGCGCAGCAGACAGGCCTGATAGATGGCTTCCTGCGGCGGCTTGCCTTCGTGGCGCTCCGCTTCGAGCGCGAAATCGATCATCATGATGGCGTTCTTCTTGACGATGCCGATCAGCAGGATGATGCCGATCAAGGCAATGACATCGAGGTCCATGTGAAACAAAACCAGCGCGAGGATAGCGCCCACGCCGGCCGAAGGGAGCGTGGAAAGAATGGTGATGGGATGGATGAAGCTTTCATACAACACGCCCAGCACGATATAGACGGTGACGATGGCGGCCAAAAGCAGCAGCGATTCGTTGGCGAGCGAAAGCTCGAAGGCGCGGGCCGTGCCCTGGAAAGCGGGTTCGATGCTGGCCGGCATGCCGAGGGCCTTGGTGGCCTGATTGATGTGGTCTACCGCCGTGCCGAGCGATGCACCGGGCGCCAGGTTAAAGGAAAGCGTCACAACCGGGAACTGGCTCTGGTGATTGATGGTGATGGGCGAGGGAATCAGCTGGGGCTCGACGAACGATCTCAATGGCGCGGGCGGAAGGGCAGCGGCGCCGGTGAGCGCGGTGTTCGTGCCGGCGAGCGCGATCGTGGATGCCAGGTTCGCCGAGGCCGACCCGATGGGCACATACAAATCCTTGAACGCGCTGATGTCCCCACGGTACTGCGGTGCGACTTCCAGAATCACGTGAAACTGGTTGGTCTGCGTATAGATGGTGGAGACCTGGCGCTGTCCGAAGGAATCGTACAGCGCATCGTCAATGTTCTGGGGCGTGATGCCCAGACGGCCGGCTGTGTCGCGATCGATATTGACCTGCACCCCGAGGCCGTTGCTCTGCTGATCGCTGGCGACATCGCGGAGCTCGGGAATCTGCTTCAGTTTGTCCAGCAGGCGCGGCACCCAGGTATTGAGCAGCGTCTGATCGGGAGCGTCAAGCGAATACTGGTATTGCGTGCGGCTGATGCGGTCCTCGACCGTGAGATCCTGTACCGGCTGCAGAAAGAGCTGGATGCCGGCCACTTCGCGCGCCACCTCCGGCTGCAGGCGGCGGATGACATCGACAGCGGAGACGCCGGCGCGCTGCGCGAGCGGCTTGAGCGTGATCTGAATGCGACCGCTGTTCATGGTGGTATTCACACCATCGGCGCCAATGAAAGATACCAGATCGGACACGGCCGGATCGCGGCGGATGACCCTCACCAACCGTTGCTGCAGCTCTCCCATGGCGGGAAACGAAACGGTTTCCGGCGCCTGTGAAATACCCAGAATGCTGCCTGTATCCTGGACGGGGAAAAATCCCTTGGGAACAATAATGTACAGGTACGCGGTGAGACCCAGCGTCGCGACGAAAACCAGGAGCGTCAGGAACTGGTGGCGCAGAACGAATTGGACGCCGTGTCCATACCATTCGATGCTTTTCTCAAAGCCGCGCTCGGAAAGACGATACAGCTTGCCGCGTTCATGGCTGCGGCTTGTGTTTCAAGATGCGCGCGGCCATCATGGGCGTGAGCGTCAGCGAAACGAACGCCGAGAAAATGATGGTGACGGCCAGCGTCACGGCGAATTCGCGGAACAGGCGGCCGACAATATCCGCCATGAACAGCAGCGGAATCAGCACGGCGATGAGCGAGACGGTCAGCGAAACGATGGTGAAGCCGATTTCCGCCGATCCGCGCAGCGCCGCTTCCATGGGATTATCGCCCATTTCGAGATAACGCGTAATGTTTTCGATCATCACGATCGCGTCGTCGACGACAAAGCCGGTGGAGATCGTGAGCGCCATCAGCGACAGATTGTCGAGGCTGTAACCCACCAGATACATGACCGCGAAAGTTCCGATCAGCGACAGAGGCACGGCGACGCCCGGAATGATGGTAGCCGAAGCGCTGCGCAGAAACAGAAAGATGACCATCACGACGAGCGCGGTGGTGAGCAGCAGTTCGAATTCAACGTCTTCGACCGAGGCGCGGATGGTGGTGGTACGGTCGCTGACCACACGAACGCCGATGCCCTGCGGCAAGGATGCTTCGATCTGCGGCAGCAGGGCGTTCACGGTATCGACCACGCTGATGATGTTCGTTCCCGGCTGGCGCTGGATGTTCAGAACAATGGCGGGATCTTCATTCACCCACGCCGCGAGCTTGGTATTTTCGGCGCCGTCAACGACCTTGGCCACGTCGGAAATGCGAACCGGAGCGCCATTGCGGTAGGCGAGAATGATGGGCCCGTACTGCGCGCCCGCCTGCAACTGATCGTTGTCATTGATGGTCCAGGATTGATCGGGGCCGTCGAAATTGCCCTTGGCCTGATTCACATTGGCGCTGCCGAGCGCCGTGCGCAGGCTCTCCATGCTCAGACCGTAAGAGGCGAGCGCGGTGGGATTCGCCTGCACGCGCACCGCGGGGCGCTGCCCACCGCTGATGCTCACCAAGCCCACGCCCTTGAGCTGGGAAATTCGCTGCGCCATGCGGGTTTCGGCCAACTCCTCCACCTTCGGCAAAGGCAGGGTCGAGGAAGTGATCGCCAGCGTCAGGATCGGCGCGTCGGCCGGATTCGATTTGTTGTAAACCGGCGGAACCGGAAGGTCCTTGGGGAGAAACGTAGTGGCCGAATTAATGGCGGCCTGCACTTCCTGCTCGGCGATATCGATACTCAAGTCCAGTGAGAACTGCAGCGTGATGAGCGAGCTGCCAAAGGAGCTGATCGACGTCATCTGCGTGAGGCCCGGCACCTGGCCGAATTGCTTTTCGAGAGGCGCGGTGATGGAAGACGTCACCACTTCGGGGCTGGCGCCCGGGTAAAATGTTTGAATCTGAATCGTCGGATAATCCACCTGCGGCAGAGCGGAAACGGGCAGTTGGCGGAACGCCACCAAACCCACCAGCACCACGCCCGCCATCATCAGCGACGTGGCGACGGGCCGCAGAATAAATATGCGGGACGGACTCACTGCTAGGCGCCTCCCGTAGTGCCACTGCCCTGACCGCCACCGCCGTTTTTCTTGAAATTACCCTTGAAATTACCTTTACCTTTGCCCTTGCCCTGACCGTTGCCGCCGCCACCGGCCGGATTGTCGTATTCACCGGGCTTGCGTACGCGAACCGTAGCGCCTTCAATCAGGCGATCGGTGCCGTCGATCACAACGCGATCGCTGTCGCTCAGGCCATCGAGAATATCGGAGACGGTATCGGTGATGATGCCAACCTTGACGGTCTTCAAATGCACTTTCGAATCGTCATCCACCACGTACACGAAAGTTCCCTGCTGCCCGTTTTGCACGGCGACGTTCGGAACCGTCATCTGATTGGGCAGGGTGTCTACCAGCAGGCGGATGTTGACGAACTGCTGCGGGAATAGTGCGTTATCCGTGTTCGGGAACTCGGCCTTTAACTGCGCGGTGCCCGTTGTATTATTGATCTGGTTATCGAGCGTGATCAGCATGCCCGAGGCCAGTTTTTTGGACATATCGCGGTTAAAGGCATCCACCGGCAAATGCGCCCCGCCCCGCAGCTTCTGCGTTACCTGCGGAAGGCTGTCTTCGGGAATCGTGAAGAGAACGGAAATGGGCTGCAACTGCGTGATCACGACCATGCCGTTGGCATCGCTGGCGTGAACGATGTTGCCGGGATCGACCAGGCGCAAGCCCACGACGCCCGTAATAGGGGCCGGGATGTGAGCATAGGTCAGATTCAAATTCGCGCTATCGACGTTGGCCTGATCCTGCTTGATGACCGCTTCCTGCTGAGTGACCAGCGCCTGCTGCGTGTCGAGCTGCTGCTTCGGGATGGCGTCGGAGGCGATGGCGCCTTTGTAGCGCTCCAAATCCAGCTTGGAGTTGTTCAGCGTGGCCGTATCGCGCGCAAGCGTAGCCTGCGCCATCTCCAACTGCACCTGATAAGGCCGCGGATCGATTTGAATAAGAGTTTGGCCCTCTTTGACCAGGTCGCCTTCGTTGAATAACACCTTCATGAGCTGGCCATCCACGCGGGACTTTACGGTCACGGTGTAGAAAGCCGTTACATTACCCAATCCGTTGAGATAGACAGGAACGCTGGTGCGTCCCACTTTCTGCACCACGACGGGCACGGCACCGAGCCCGGCAAAGCGGCCTCCGCCACCGCCGCCCTTACCTTTGCCGCCCTTGGCTTGCCCGGTCTGGCCGCCGGCAGGCTTGCCCGCGCGCCATACGGCATAGCCTGCTACACCCACGATGATCAACAAGAACACGAGCCACAACAGCCCTCGCCTCCTTGACTTCGAAGGCGGGGGCAGAAGAGGATCGCGCTGACCGGGACTACCGAGTTCGGGCAGCGCTTCTGTGGAATTCGTAGTTTTCATCATTCAAACAGCCTTAACCATTCAAACAGCCCTAACGTGAAGTGACTGATCCGGCGGCGCGCAGGTAACACGCTCACAAGTCAATCACAAAACTTAACAGATCGCGGCCGAGGGCGGCCGTCAGGCAAATCGGAGTTCAGCGCGCCCAATCCTCATCGATGGTATCAGAGCTTCGGAACACGCGGATGAACGGGGATCGAGCCGCCCTTAATGGGCCTTCGCCGCCCTTACGGCCTCCTGACATCGTTTATTCGTAAAGAGATCCCTGGAGGAGTCCCGGACTAGACGAACCTCCTTATTTTCCTTGATGACCGCGTGCAATCGGCCGCCCGCGTTTTTGACAGCGTCCTGATCGGCGCGGTTTACCCAGATGTGCTTGTCGTCGTAAGACACCGGGATCATCTCGGTAGGCGCGTCCAGAGCGGTCCACGACGGATGAGCCTTCACCAGATAATTCTTCGACTTATCCCACCAGTTGACCACCGGAGTACGCTGGTAACCGATCAGCACCATGTTGTCGGCGGCGAAGCAATAATAATAGTTGCTGGAGCCGAAAAAACAGTTATCGCAGAGCAGCGCGGCCTGATCAAGCAATTGAGCCTGCACTTCGTGACGTGGTGGCGCGACGGCCAGGCACGCGGGAGCCGCCAGCAAAGCTGCAGCGCACACGCGCGCCAGGATCGGAAGCAGGGGATAAGATGGCATCGCCAAAGGACCTTTGCTATAAGGGGCTCTATAAATAGACTGCCAAAACAACCTTGAAGTTACCTCAAAAGGAGGACTAAAAGAAGGCTATAGCGCGGCCGGCAAAGCCCACGCCAAACCAAAGGAGCAGCGAAATGATGCCGCCGCGCAAGGCGGCGCCGTGCGAGGGCTCCGCTTTGGTCAATCCACGGTGAAACGTGAACGTAAAGGTCACAGCCAGTACGAACAGAGCCATTTTGATAAAAAAGGGCGGGCTGTCGTAAAGCTTATTGGCTTCCGAGATCGCCAGGACGATGCCTGTCAGCGTCGCCGTGCAGAGACCGGTCATAATCCACGGCCTGGTGTCGAGCGCGATTTCGGAAATGGTTTGGTCGCGGAGCCCGCCGCCGAGCAACCGCAGGGCCAGGACCGAAATGGAGCCGAGCAGGAGCGTCAGGCCGAACAGGTGAATTACCTCCAGCGCGGCAAACGCCCAGGTGGAGGCGCGGATGATGTTGGCCAGAGCCGAATGATCCAGCCAGCGAAAAATAAGATGAAGGTTCATGACGCGCCCTGTTTAAATAAGCCGGGTTTCAATTTAACCCGTAGGCGGTCCAGCGCCCGAAGCCGATCACCGCGGCCCAACTGATGAGCGAGCACCAGCCGGCAAGCTTCGCGCCGGACGGCAGGACCGTCTTTCCATCCCACTGGTCCATTTTCGGGACGTATTTGACCTCGTAATAGGTGGCGTTCAAGGCCGCGATGACGAGGAAGACCAGTTTCCAGCGGAACGTGGGGCTGCGATAAAGCTTTTCGGCCTCCGCCCAAAATAACAGTCCGCCGGTCACCATCATCAGGGCGAAGCCGGCGAAGTACAAGGCTTTCAGCCGATGCATGAGTTGCGCGGGCAGGACGCGCTGCATGCCCAGGCCCGTCAGACGAAGGTCCAGCAATACAATTGTGCCTGCCGAGACCGCCAGACCCAGTACGTGAAAAGATTCGATGACCGGGAACACAATTTGCGATTCGCGGATGGCCGTTCCAATTTGCGAATCCTGGATGAACTGGCAGATCTGATAGAGCGACAGCATGACCTTTAGCTACTATACAACCCGAAGACGGAACCACTTGCGAATTGTCACGATGCGACAATCGCAGCCTTCGGATGTCCCCTTTGCGGATGACGAAAAAGCCTACGTGGTAAGCCATTGGGCCTGGACCACGTAGGCTTTTCAACATCCAGCAGGAAAGCCTGCAAAAGCATCCCGCAAAGCGCTTCGGTCGCGGCGTCACACCTTTTCTTGGCTCGCGCACAACGCTGAAAAAACGCCGTGCGCTCCAAGAATTTTGGCTCGCGCACGCCGAAAACGCTGCGCACTCCAAGGGGAGGACTAACCTGATTACTCGAAGCTTCCGCCCCACTTCCAGCCATCGGAAGGACGGGTAATGTTGACCATGCGGAGGCGATGATCTTCCGGGTTGCGGCCGGGGTTGCCAACGATGATCACGTGATCGCCAGGCTTCAGGGTATCGCGCGTGACGCCCTGCCGTCCCAGCTGTCCGCCAGCGCCCCACTCCACGGCGTAGCGCTGCACCATACCGTTTTCATCCTCGGCTTCCACCTGAATGAACGAGTGCGGATTCCGGAACAGAAACTGTACGAGCTTTCCTTCGACCTTTTGGGTCTTATCTTCAAAATAGGTAGCTGCAAACGAGTGGTGGGCAAAGGCCCGGCCACTGGACACGATCGCCGCCGCGGCGATCACTAGGGCAAGAATTAAGCGCTTCATTCTAAGAGATCCTCTCCTTGCAGTGCGGTTTTCGTCGAAACCGCTCCTGACACGATAACATTTTATCGGGCGCAGACGCACTCCGCGCCTGCCAGCAGGAAGAATAGCATGCGGCCGGGCGGGCGCAAGGCCAGGGCGGTCAGAATGCAGTCAGTGACCGGTCAGTGACGGATATCAGGTCGATTTTTGAAGGGTTTGCCGGAGGCATTGGGAGGACGGCAACGGGCCTGGGACCACGGTCTGGGATGACCCAGGGCGACCGTTCGGGATGATTATGATATGCTCGCTCAGGGCGTTTTCATCGAAAACCTCCCATTGCAGATGTCGCCAGCCAGCTCCGCCGACACCGTCAAATCCCGCATCACGGCCGTGGTGCGCGTAGCCTCCGGGAATTTCCTGGAGATGTACGATTTCATGGTCTTCGGCTACTACGCGGCGGGAATAGGGCGGGCGTTTTTCCCGGCGAGAAGCGACTATGCCTCGCTGATGCTTTCATTCATGACGTTCGGGACCGGGTACCTGATGCGTCCGTTGGGCGCGCTGATCCTGGGCTCTTATATGGATCGTCACGGCCGTCGCAAAGGGCTGCTGCTGACCTTCGGCATGATGGCGTTCGGAACGCTGGCGATCGGCTGCCTGCCGGGCTATGAAAGCATCGGGATGCTGGCGCCGATCCTGGTGGTGCTGGCGCGTCTGATTCAAGGCTTGTCGGCAGGCGTCGAACTGGGCGGCACGAGCGTTTACCTGGCTGAGATCGCCACGCCCGGGCGGCGGGGATTCTACACGGCTTGGCAATCCGGGAGCCAGCAGGTGGCGGTGATGTTCGCGGCGGTGCTCGGCTTGATTCTTTCGAGGACGCTGCAGCCGGAGCAGATGGCAGGATGGGGCTGGAGGGTTCCGCTGCTGTTAGGCTCCATCATGATTCCGTTCGTGGTGATGATGCGGCGATCGCTGCAGGAAACCGGCGAGTTTCTGGCGCGCAAACATCGTCCGGCGACCCGCGAAATCCTGGCGACGTTAGCTTCGCACTGGCGGCTGGTGGTTTTGGGCATGATGCTTTCGACCACGACCACCGTGACCTTCTACGTGATCACGGCCTATATGCCGACCTACGGGACAAGCGTGCTGAAGCTTTCGGCCACCACCAGCATGCTGGTGACGCTGATCGTGGGATTTTCCAACTTTATTCTGGTGCCTTCCGGTGGTTATCTGTCGGACAGGTTCGGGCGGCGGCCGATGCTCGCCACATTTTCGATCATCGCGCTGCTGACTGCGTATCCGGCATTGTTGTGGCTGACGAGCGCGCCCTCATTCGGGAGGCTGGTGACGGTGGCGCTGTGGTTCTCGATGATCTTCGGCGGATATAACGGATCGATGGTGGCGCTGCTGACGGAGATTATGCCGGCGAAGATCCGCGCGTCGGGATTCTCGCTGGCGTTTGCGCTGGCTGCGGGCTTATTCGGCGGCTTCACACCGGCCGTATCCACTTATCTGATCCACGTGACCGGGAATCGCGCAATGCCGGGATTGTGGGTTTCGTTTGGGGCACTGCTGGGGCTCACCGCGACCGCTCTCATCTCGAGTCGGGATCAGACGGCGGAAGATGCGGCATTTTCATCAAATGACGCTTCCAGCGATCGAGCCGCGCCGGTCGCGTCATCGTAGGGCACCTTCAGGAAAAGTGGATCGCTCACTTAAAAAGAGAACCGCGCCGGTTATCGAACGAAAGGGCTGGCTAACGGGCTTAGGCTCACTGCCCGCTCATTGACATTCGCGGTTCTGCTTGCATGATTTTCAAAACGTAAACCGGATGCCGCCCCATGCTCCGAACGGCGCGCCGGGCGCATAGAAGGTGGCGGATACCAGTGGGAAATCGCCGCTAGGAGTCGCCGGCAGCGGCCGGGCGAGGACTCCCCCGGTGCTCGAGAAGGCCGTCACAGCAATCTGGCCCGCCGTGTAATAGTGATGATCGAACAGATTCTTGAGTTCGGCGAACACCTGGAATCGTTTCGTGATCTGGTAATGCCCACCCAGATTTACGATGCCGTAGCCAGGTACGGTTCCAGGACCCAAATAGAAAACGCCGTCCGGCTGACTAAGATTATTTTCGTTACCTCGCGCGTAGGAACTCGACAGTGCGATGAAGTCCAGGTCCAGCGAGAATTTCTTCGTGATCTCAACGTCCGCGAAAGCCTTCAACATGTGCTCGGGTATCAGCGGAATACGATCACCCGGTTCAATCTGGATCACTCCGTCCATTCCGGGGAACCCGCGAGCGCCTGATCATTCGTGCTGTTCCCGGAGCCGTCGACGGTCTCCGGCGATTCATAGGTAGCGCGCACGAACGAATAGTTTCCGCCGAGCGTGAAGCGGTTGATGCGGCCTCCCAGATGAACCTCGGCTCCCTGGCGCAGGGTCTTGCCGAAGTTTTTGAAATAGCCGTTGCTGGTTTGCTCCGACGTCACGAACAGCAGGTCGTTATAGTTTTCACCGCGAAACCAGCCCGCACTCCAATTCAAGGCTTTCTCGCGGCCGCCGCGCAATCCGGCTTCCACCGTTCGGGTCACAACCTGCTTTAAGGGAGGATCGCCGGCCAGCGCATTCGGCAAGCTGCAGGGATTGTCGGGATCGGCGCAACCGAGTTCAATCGACGTGGGCGCGCGATTGCTTTCGCTATAGCTGGCGTAGGCAGTCGCGAAGGATCCGACCGCATATGTCAGGCCGACTGCGGGATTCACGCGATTGAACATATATTGGCCGTCCAGCGAGCCCGGGCCACCGCCCGGATTTATACGGTCTTGATTATCGATGGACGTCCGATTGTAGCGAGCGGAAAGCGTGAGATTCCACGCCTTACCCAAGGCAAGTGTATCCGTCGCATAAATGCTAAAAGTTTGAGGCGCGCCGTGCAGGTTTACACGATCGTCGATCGGAATGCCATTAGAACCCGTCGATCCGTCCGCATACGCGTTCACGCCGGTCAATGAATAGTCCGGATTGACGTATGCGTATTGAACCGTCTGGACGAACGTCAACGTGCTGCGGTCCCAGCCTGCCCCGGCGATCAGCTGGTTGCGATGCCCCTTCGGATTCGTAAGCCAGGAAAGCTGGCCCGTGAGTCCGTAGTTGTTTTGGCGAGTCCACGATCTTGGAGTAATGCCGTCGCATTTCTCGGCCGGTTCATTTTGCTGCAAAACATTCGCGATACAGCGCCAAAAGGGAAATGGGGTGTTGGCAGCGGTAGCGCCGGCCGTGGGAAATCCGGTATAGCCGGCAGCGGTCAACGCAATTTGTTCAGAGGCGGACGGCTGATAGATCGATTCGTCCAGAGAATCCGCATTGAAGTTCGGATTTATTGAATCGGCGCGGATAAAGCGGTAGTAAGCATTGCCGGAGAACGTTAATGCGTTTGAAAACGAATGCCGCGCTGTGAGATTCAAGGCCGGAGAATGATTGACGGTGGAGTCTCCGAGCGTATACCCACTCGCGTAATTCTTCGCGAGGAGTTGCTGCTGCTGCAGGCCATTGCCGATCAGCGTGTTGTCGGCGTACGAAAAACTCAGAAATACGGAGGTCTTCAGGCCTTGTTTGCCGATCTTGCCAAAAGCCTGCTTCACATCCGAGGGAGACGCCACGCGCCACCCATCTTCATGAAACAAATTTCCCGCGAAATACCAGTTCAACCCTTGTCTCCAGGCCGGTCCGCCGGAGAGACTGCCTCCATGCTCGAACTCTACCGCTCTGCGTCCCCAGCTACCGCCGCTCGCCGCAACGGAAGTGTGAGGCGCACTGAAGCCGTCTTTGGTTTCGACCGAGATGGCGCCGCCGAGCGTATTCAAGCCGAACACGGGATTCGAGCCGGCCATCAACGCGACCTCCGAAATGGCAGCGCGTGGAATCAGGTCCCAGCTCACAACATCGCCGAAGGGCTGATTCTGGCGGACGCCGTCGACGTATACCGACATGCCTTGCGGGGTTCCGAGAAGCGGCGAGGCTGTATAGCCACGATAGTTCACGTCGGTCTGAAAAGGGTTTGACTGATTTTCGTTGACGTTCACGCCGCTCAGTCGGCGATTCAGCAGGTCGGCGAGATCGAGCGAACCGCTTTGCTCAAGATCCCGGGCGGTGGCGGTCTGCACTTGCGCGGGAATCTGATCGATCGGAAGATCTGTGCCCGGAAGCGGCGTGGGGCTGACCACGTCAACGTCCGACACCTGCGGCGCAAGAGAAAGCACGACGGTTTGCGAGTTGGTTCCGGCCTTGAGATCGAGGAGCATCGACTCTTTCGCGAAGCCGTTCTTGACAACCTCCAAGCGATAACGGCCGGGCGTAACGCCGGAAAATGTATGGATTCCTTGCGCATCCGTTTCAAAAGGGCGATTCGGCTGCCCGGGTCCGGTCAAGGTGCCGGAGGCTTGCATAGCGGCGCCGGAAGGATCTTTGACTTCCACCCGCAGCTCACCCGTTTGAGCTTGCAAATAGGCGAGGGAAACAAGGAGACCGAGAGATAGAAGTGTGAGCCGAATGAGGCGTCGTGGATTCATGAAGTGGACCTGTAACAGTATTCTCAGGGGGTGCCGTTTGTTCACTGTTTTTGCGGTCGACCGCAAAATTGAGTGAACAAGAGCAGGATTCGAAGAATATAGTTAGGAGAGGGGCCCCGGAGGCGGATGGCAGACTCGGCAGAGACGACGATTCCTTCAGCGTTGGCGAGCGCGGCGGCGCGAGCGCGAACGGGGCGCGCGGCATCGGCTGTGGAAGCCGAAGTGCTGGAACTGTTCGACCGTTTGCGCGAGCGGCTGCTCGGCTATCTGCTGCGCTTTGGTTTTCTGAGTGCCGAGGATTCCGAGGATGTGGTGCAGGAGGCGTTCCTCGCGTTGTATCAGCACTTGCAGCAGGGGCGCTCACGCGGAAAACCTGACCGGGTGGCTGTTCCGCGTTGTCCACAATCTAGGATTGAAGCGCGCGCAAAACTCGCGCAGGGATTCGCAGCGAACTGTGGTGCTGACTGAGGCAACGGGCGACATGGCAGTGGACGCCGCGCTGAATCCGGAAGCCGCTCTGGCCGACGGACAGGCAAGACGCAGGCTGCAGGCCGTGGTGCGAGCCCTGCCGGAACAGGATCAACACTGTCTGACGCTGAGGGCGGAAGGACTGCGGTATAGAGAAATAGCCGAGGTCTTGGATATTTCGCTCGGTTCCGTAGCAAAGTCGCTGGAACGGTCGCTGGAACGCATCGCGCGAGCCGCGGGTCGGCAAGAGAAGTGAACGAGGACACGAGTGTGAACGACGTGCATCTCAACGACCGCGAGTTGGTGATGGCGCTGGACGGCGAGTTGCCCGCGAAAGACGCGAAACGAGTCCGCTCGCATCTGGAGGCTTGTTGGGCGTGCCGCGCGCGGCAGCGCGAATTAGAGCAGGCGGTTTCGAATTTTGTGCAGTTTCACAAACAGAGCGAACCTGCTCCGTTTCCTTCGGCGGCGGGCCCGCGCGCGCTGCTAAAGGCGCGCATGGGAGAAATGTCCGGGCAGAAAACGTCGCCGCTTTTGGCGCTGCGACGGTGGCAGCCTCCGCCCGGATCGCGCTACGCGTGGATCGGAGGGATGATCGCCGCCGTCCTTCTTGTGGCGATCGTGGCGGACCGGATGTTCATCGAGCGTCCTGCGCCGGCGGTGGTGTTCGCCGCGCCGAATCCTTCGCTCACGCCGGGGGCGGCGGTGTTCGAAGCGCCGGAGCAGCTGTGCCAGGAATTGCTCCCCAAAAATAAAGCAGTGTCTTCCAACCTCAAACGCCGGGTGCTGGCGGAGTACGGCGTTGCGAATGCTCCGGAACAAGCCTACGAAGTGGACTATCTGATTACCCCGGCTTTAGGCGGCAGCGACGATATTCACAACCTTTGGCCGCATTCCTACGCCCATACGGAATGGAACGCGAGCGTGAAGGATCAGTTGGAGGACCGCCTGCGTGTAATGGTTTGCCAGGGTCAGCTGGAGCTGCCAACCGCGCAGCGGGAGATCGCCACGAATTGGATTGAGGCCTATAAAAAATACTTCCACACCGATCGGCCGCTTCGCGCGGAACACGCCTTCGATGCGAATGACTCTGTTCAGTTGGGATTATGCCGTGCCGTGCGTGGTGACCGCGCCTTGGATTTATTCGACGCCCTGGGCCCTGCGAAAAGCTTTGAATCGCGCGAAGATTCCGAGGCAGAAACCCGCCAACACAAGGTAGGAACGCGTCGAGGGCTCTGGGATGCTCCCCTGCAGCGGACCGCCAAAAACATAAGTATTTCCTGGAATTCCTGAATCTGTATAGGTAATGCCGCCGGTCGCGAAAGCGGTATCGCTCTCGCTATGAAAGAGCTGATGGGATGAGTCGAGCAGGGAAAACTCCAATACCAGCGAGAATGTCATCGGGTAGAAGCCAGGTCCAGTAATCGTTGGCGCGGGACCAACCGGGAATGCACTGAACTGCAAGCTTGCAAATGGTACACCCGGAAAAATCGATACCCCCATAACCGAATCCGTTGTAGTCAACAAACGACCCTCCTTCTCCATCCCAGGCGAAACCCGATGGTGTGAGCGTAAACGGCGGGAAGCCGTTGAAGATGAACGGCCCCACGTCGCTATCCGTTACGGTTGCCGTGAAGTTGTCGCCCGAAACGGTGGCCGTAGCCGTCATCCCGGCCGAAGGGAACAGAGTAAAGGATCCCGAGGTGAGCGTACCGCCGGAGAGTGTAGCGGCGATGCCAGAAAGAAACAGTCCGACAAGCAATAGTCTAGGCATAGATCCTTCCTTGACCGTTAATCTATCGGGCCCGTTAATCATATCAGATGGCGCTAAAACAACTCCCCCGTACGAAATGATGTTGTAGGAAGCTGGCGAAATCGGCAGACGCAATGGACTTGGCAGCCATTTGGCTCCAGTCTCGCAGAGACAAGGACAGATTCTCTCTGTGCCCTAAACGAACCGAAAGATCGTTTCTGCCGCAGTTGAACCATCTAGTCGGGACGCGGCACGGATGGGCAGCTTCCGTAAGCCGCCCTTTGTCCCGATACTTTATGCAAGACGCCAACACCCACCAAGCCTGATCGGCTACCACGAACTACGCTGCTCGGTAGGGAGAGACCATTAGTGAACGCCGAACCAGACATACCATGGACGGCTCGTGGCTGAAATCATAATCTGTAAGCTTCTCGATTACAAGAACCATGAGCCTCATCGGGTCAGACGTTATCCAATTTTCTTCGCTGGATCTGGGCCTCTAATTCCCGCCACTGTTCCTGCTGGCTGGGCTTCCCGCCACGATGGAGAGCCTAAAGGACTGCTAGGAAGGCTGCCTGATGCGAATCTTGCTTTCTCCTACGGCAAACGCTTGCGGAGAAGTCCCAAAGCAAGCAGCCCACCACCTACTAGCCACAATGAAATCGGCTCGGCCACTGTGGCGCCGGAGAGCTGCCCGAAAAGCCAGGTGTCGTCCCAAACTCCCAGTCGACATTCGTCGGGAGGGAGCACGCATTCACGCCCCCCGTGAAAGTGAATTTGTATGTGACGGAACCCGCTAGATACGGGTTGTCTGGTACATCGCCGAGAATACTCGCGTCTCCCGGTGTAAATGCCACCGCCGCCCGGATTTCCGACAATCGTATGCGCTGGACCGGTGCCTCCCAGATCGTTGAGCGTGATCGTACCCGATGAGTCAGAAAAGAGCCAGCCCGTGTCAACCGCAGCCCCATCAGTGAAGGTTCCATCTGAGGCTATCGTCCGCTCCATGCCGCTGGAACTCGCTAACGCACCGCCGGTTGAGCCGGCGAGCGTGAACATGAATCCGCTCAGGTTCAATCCGATATCATTGGGATTCACGACTGTATCCTTCAGGACCAAAGTCAGGGTATTCGTGCCGAAGGTAAAATCGGCCGAACCGGCTGTGAATAGAATAGTAGAAGCATGAGCCGCAGGGGTCATCACCTCAAGCATGCCCAGCATCGCAAAGGTCATCAAAATCGATGTCGCTGTTTTTTTCACAGTCATAATCTCTATCTGTTTCCTCCTGGAGCCTAAAGTCGTCGACCAAGTTCTCCTAGGCTCTGCAATTGCTAGGCGGATGCCTACCAGTTGACATCCGATGTGTTTTTTTTAATTCATGCTCAAATGCGCCGCGCCGCTTGACATCCATCACCAAAGTGAACCGCTTTAGATCGTCGGGGACGAACCAGGACCAGGGCTGATGAGAATTTTTAACTGATTAAAACCAATCATTATTAATGAAGGGAAGAGCGGGAGCGCCCATTCTTGGTTGCCAGACACTCCCGCCCTGCGGGCACGTCGGAGGAGAATACCCGCTCGGCTGGTCTGCGTAATCCCAGCCGTATCAGCTGCTAGGCAGATGCCAAACCAGATGGCTTCCGATTTATTTCCTACTCAAATTGAAACCACTACTGAAGACCGCCATCTCTCGAACGGACGGCTAGGCTGCCGACGAATCCTATGCGGCAGCCGCAACACCCGTAGTCGCTATTGCGCCAAAGAAGAAACGGAAGCGGAGTGCCGCACGAGTGAGCGCATGGCGGCTGGCCTACGAAGGATTGACGGTGCTCAATCTGGAAAAGGTCGCTATAGTTTCCACTACAGTGGCGGCAGCCGATGCTCGCGTGGTCCAATAAGTACAGTTTTTTCAATGTGCCCGGGTGGCGAAATCGGCAGACGCAAGGGACTTAAAATCAGATCATCTAATTTTTAGACCAGCCTAAAACCAATACTCTCAGTAACATCCGCAGAACCTCGCCGACCTGTGATATACTTACACAAGTGTTACACAGTTTGGCCGTTTTTCCGGCCTGAGTGCCCACCCCACTTATGCCAGAGAAACACACGATCCTCGGCGGCAAAGTCCACGTCTACCGGCGCACAACAGCAGCCACTGGCAGTGCTCCACCTACCTCGCCGGCAAGAACCGGCGCGCCAGCACCAAGGAAGACAGCCTCTCCAAAGCGAAGGACTTCGCCGAGGACTGGTATCTGCAGCTGCGCGGCAAGCTCCGCAACGGCGAAATCAAAAGCGAAAAAACCTTCCGCGAAGCCGCCGCGCAGTTCGAGCGCGAATACGAGATCATCACCGAGGGCCAGCGCAAGCCAAGTCTACGTCGAAGGGCCACAGCACGCGCGCTCGCGGCGTTCACCTGGTGCCGTTCTTCGGCGACATGGGCCTCTCCGAAATCACGCCCGGCAAGGTCCAGGAATACCGCATTCACCGCCACGAGGAAGCGATGAAGAAGCACGGCAAGCCGCCGGCCCGCAACACCATGCATCAGGAAATCGTCGCCCTCCGCCAGACCCTGAAAACCGCCGTGCGCCACGGATGGCTCGACCGTCTTCCCGATCTGTCCGAGCCCTACCGGGCGTCCGGCGAAAATCTCGCACCGGGCCTGGTTCTCGCCGGAGGAATACAAGAAGCTCTACGAAGCCACGCGCAAGCGCGCGCACGAGCCGAAGAACGCGCGCTACAAATGGGAATCGGAACAGCTTCACGACTATGTGCTGTTCGTGGCCAACACCGGCCTGCGGCCGGACGAAGCGAACGGCGCCTTGCAATTCCGCGACGTGACGATCGTCGAGGACGAGGGCAGCAGCGAAACGATCCTTGAGATCGAGGTGCGCGGCAAGCGCGGCGTCGGCTATTGCAAGAGCATGACCGGCGCGGTGCGGCCGTTCGAGCGGCTGAAGGTCGTCCAGCGCCGCTGCGGATCGACGAGCGGAACGAGGAGGAACCAACGCGAGACTCGCATGCCGAGCCGACGACCTTCTTTCCGAAATGGCAGCGCGAACTGTTCAACACGATCCTCGACGAAGAAAATCTCAAGATCGACCGCGACGGACAAGCCGCGCACGGCCTACAGCCTGCGGCACACCTACATCTGCCTGCGCCTGATGGAAGGCGCCGACATCTACCAGATCGCGAAGAACTGCCGCACCAGCGTCGAGATGATCGAGAAATACTACGCCTCGCACATCAAGACCAGCCTCGACGCCGCCGCCATCAACATCATGAGGCCGAAACCGAAGAAGAAGAGAAGCCAAGCAGAACGAAGCCGCAAGGAACTCGCACTGAAGGACATTCTAGCTGCTGTATGATCGTTACAGTGATCGAGCCACGCGGGCGTGGCGGAATGGCAGACGCATCGGACTTAAGCGAAAACTTGAGTGCTCGCCGGGAAACCGGCGATGCAGAACTGCTCAAATTCGGGGAACCCTGTAACATGGCAATCCCGAGCCAAGCCCGGACTGAAACGGCCGGGAAGGTGTAGAGACTAGACGGGCAGCACCTAAGCCCGGGAAATCCGGGCACGGTGAAGGGATAGTCCAGACCACAAACCTGACGCGACGCATCCGGCGGGCGGCGAAAGCCGTAGATGGTAAGAAAATCCGTTGGGCCGCAAGGCCCGTGAGGGTTCAAGTCCCTCCGCCCGCACCAACTTTCCTTCGCCCTCGCTTCGAAGCCGAAAAGATTGCGGGTCACCATGATCCCGCTTCGGCGTAGGGGATGGCACCATCCCGCGAGGGCATCCGTCTTCCTCTAAGAAACTTGACGCGCTACCGAAAGACGGGCAGCATGCGCCCATGGCAGACTCCCAGGGAAAAAAACCTCCTACCTCGTAACGGTCCGCGCGCACATGGATATGACCTTCGAAGTCACGGCGACGAGCAACGGGGGTGCCGGAATAGCCCAGGCGCAGATACCGGCGGCTCTTGATTCCGCCTACAGCGAGGCCGAGATCGAATACGATTGGGCCTCGGCTAAAGTCCTTCCCAAAGAAGTAAAAAAGGGCGAGCCCCGAAAGGGGCGAAGGCGGACCGGTTCTCACACGACCAACCTTGACGGCCCGAACAAAACCCGAGCAGGATTCACCCATGGCCCAAATTCTTGAAAAACTGAAAGAATGGTCGACCAACAGCCTTTTCACCGCCGAAGGCGATGAGCTGATCAGCCAAAAAATATTACGCAAACGGGCTCGATAGCCTTCTCGCCGCAATCACCAACGCCGCCATTGCTGGCACCGACCGCCAGACCACTCATGCAACTCTTTCTGCGCCACGCCGACGAAGTTTCCAACGGATCAAAAAGGGCGAGCCCCGAAGGGCCCGCCCGTCTCCCCTATCCTAAGCCCGGGCCGCTCGCCGGCGGTTCATTCCCGCTTCGACCGTCTCCAGAGAAGCGAGAGCGATGCGCTCGCCCTGTCCGCCTGCGTCCTGAAGAGGATCGCTGCAGGCTCGTGAACTTGACTTCAGCTGATCGTCGGAGGCCTCGGGCTGAGAATCTGGTGATGGGCTTGGACATGGTTTTTCCTTTCATCTGTGGCCGCGCCGATCACGGCCTTCATGTCGCAAGCCAGCAGCTCGTATCGCCAGGGCATAACCTTTCAAGGCGCCACGCCATAAAGGGGAGCCCTTCAGGCTTGCCGCCCCAAAGGCGAACAGATGCAGGATACAGCAGTGAAAAGGACGTGATGACGCCGGTTACAGGATGGAAGGAGGAACGCCATGGCACGGGCGAAATCAGCGGGTTCATCCAGGAACGGACGAAAGACGCGACCGGTCGAAATTCAGCCCGCCGAGAAGCGCCTCCGATAGTCATGCCGGAGACGGTCCATGGGTGGAACGACGAAGCGATCTTAAAGCGTAAGAGCCCGCGGCTTTGCGGACGCATGCCGGGGATCTTTGCGCGCCGGTTGCTTCTCAGGTATCCAGGCGGTCTCCTCGGGCATGTGGAACTTGCTGGGCTGCTGCGGCGGCTGCACCACGATTGGCTTCGCGAAACGGCTCTGATTTATTCCCGCCTGATGGAACTTCGACGATAGCCCCGGCTGTTTCTCAGCCAGGCGCAGCGAAGCCGTGCGATGATGCGCCTCATCCAGCTCGATGCCGATAACGCGGCGGCCGAGGTCCTGCGCCGCGACGAGCGCCGAGCCAGAGCCGCAGAACGGGTCCAGCACCGTGTCTCCCGGCTTCGTGAAAGCCTCGATCAGCGGCACGAAAATGCCGACAGGCTTCTGGGTTGGATGGAGCCGGTTTCCGGTGTACGTCCAGCCGATCACATCGGGCGGCGGGTTCGACGGCGGCGCCGGGTTGCCCTTCGCGAGCAGATACGCCTGCTCATGCTGGTAGCTCATGAAGCGGGCGCTTGACGAATATTTCTTCGTGAAAACGATATGGCCGGCGATGTGAAAGCCTGCCTTCTTTCCACGCCTCCACAAAACGGTCGACCTTGTTCCAGGCGTAAAAGCTGACGCAGAACCGGTTGTCTTTCAGCACCCGGTACATCTGCGCGAAGGCCGGCTCGAGCCAGGCGTCATTGTCGTCGTTCTTGACGGTGCGGCCGGAGCGGTCGCAGTAGCGCACCAGGTAGGGCGGATCGGTCAGGATGAAATCGACGGACTTCGAAGGCATCGCCTTCATGACGTCCACGCAGTCCCCACGGACCACCGTCATGGAGCACGCGAGGCGTTGATCGGAAGCGAAAGGGCAGCAGTTCGAGCAATTCGAGTTTGCTGGTCAACAACATCGTGAAATCTCCGCTGAAGATTGATGGCCTAGTGCGTCGTCTGATCGTACCCGCGAGGGTCAGGATTGTGCTCCCGGCCGCCCGTGTCGAACACGCGGCCGTCGATAAGCCGAAGAAGACGCCGTGCTGATATCCGTTCCGGTAGCTATAGGCGTGCACCACCTGGTGCGCCGCGAAACCGTGAACTCTTCCTTCGTCGACTTGTCCGTGCAACCGATGCCTTTGAGCACCCGGAAGTGCTTTTCCATGACAGCGTCGTAGCATGACGTGAAAAGATTCATGCCCATGACGGCACCCCGTCGTAAAGATATCCACATTGCGGCAGGTCGGCGTTGCCACCTCGTCGACGACGCAGCCGCGATCGAGCCGGAACCACAGGCCAGCGCCCACGCCGCGCTTGTGAAAATGGACGGTCTCCACCTTGGACCGCGTGAAAGCCAAAGTATTCTTGGCCGTCGACGCTGTCGTTTCAAGCATCACGCTCTGACGGTGCTGCTGTTTCATCAGTTCGTTGAAGATCCACTTTAATTTCATGCGCACCCCCTTTTGTTAAAGCTTCAGCTGACGGCGGTTGACGTCGATCGGCTTGCGGACCTGAGAGGTAGTTCTTCTTTTCGCCCATCGTGTCCTTGGAAGTTTCCTTCTCGCCTTGCAGGGTTTTCTCGACGAGCGTTGATACTGTCGTCGCCTTGTAAAACTTGCTCTGGTCACTGGAGATGTCGGGCTTCGCGATATGCTTGCTTTCCGCGTTGGCGTCGTGGCTACGATCTTGCCGCCGCGCACAACGATTTCACTGCCGTCATCGAGGCGTCGCTTCGCCGCAGGGAAGTCTTCGAAAAAGCGTGGCTTCTTATCTTCTTGGACATGCTTATTGTTGAAATGGCCAGCATTGCTCATGCAGCAAAACTCCATACGTAATTGAAAATTTCTTGAAACCCCTAATTGTTTAAGCGTGACCGATTCGGGAAAGTGAGTCCAGCATTATCGAGTAAGGTGCTGAAATACCATCGTCTTGAACACGCGCTCAAGAATCGCCCTCCTTTTCCGCCTGAATACCAGCGTGTGCAGACGTCCACGCCGTCAAGGGTCGAGATGAACGCGCAAACGCCGCGCGCCCTTGACCGCGTTGCCGTCCGAACAAAGCCCTTCCCATGAACAACGGAAAGGAGGGATGGGGAACAGGCAAACCCGGACGCCCGGCTTACGCGGCGGGCGGTTCGCCGATCAGGATCGAGGGGGCTGCTTCTCAGGGACTACGCCTCGCTGCTTCAGCTTCCGAACAGCGAGAGGGATCTGATTGAGCGGCACAGTCGGTTGGTGCGCCAGGATGTAATCCGAAATCTGTTTGACGCTGGCACCAGCTCGGCCGATGCCGGCGCACCCAATCGGTCACACCCATGGACCTGCTCAGCTTCCGGCACTGCCGTAGTGACCGTAAGATTTAGGTCCCGTCAGACTGTCGCTTGTAAACGCGCCACGCGGTGATATCCATTTCGTCCCATTCCTGCCGCAGCGGCCAGGAGCACGCGAGCAAGATGAACCGCCTGCTCGCGCGACAATTTGATGCCCACGGTCTTCGGTGAGCAATGGTCTTCGTGCTGTTTCGGTTATCCTCGACCGGATAGATCCGAAGACACCGCACGTTGGGATCGATCTTGATGCTTGACGTCGCCTTTCGCTTCTTCAATGCCGTCGCCATCGTTCTTCCTCCATAACAGTATGGCGCTTAAGCATCATCCGAACGGCGAGTGCTATTCAGCAGCGCATGGTCAGGAAACCCACCGACAACGAAGACAGCGGGAAGAGCAAGAGGAAGTAATCATGGCAACCTCCACAAATGCCGGGCATCACGGGCGAGCAGGCGAAATGCTCGTACTGCGGCGCCCTATCGCCCGCACTTTCCTACTTCCAGATCGGGCGGAATGTCGTCATCCTCGCCATCGGCGCAATTATTTGCTTGCTGCTGCAGCCGGGTGATCATGCGTCAGTTACGGCCGCGCCTCATCCGGAAATCCATGTTGGCGAGAAAGACACGATCTCCCACAACGTTTACGGCTGCCGCACGCAGGATGAGCTTCACCAGATCATGAAATATGCGGCCGAGGGGGACGAGGATGCGGCCGCGAAAGAGCTGGTGTCTGCGGTTTCGGATGGTGAATGCGAATATCTTCACGCTGGCGAGAGCGTTTTCGTCGAAGACGCGACATTCAGTCATCTAGTCCTCTTGCACGGCCCGGTTCGATCGCTACGTTTTGGACCATCGCCGAAGGCATAACAGGCCCACACTGACGAAAGCGAAATACTAATCCGACTTTCGCCGCGGCGGCTTGTGCTAAGCCGACACCGCAGCCGTTTCGGATTGCAGCAGCCGACGCACGGACGTTGCCGATGTTGAGCCGCTTGGCGATGTCCCGTTTCGACACGCCCCGCTT
Organism: Terriglobia bacterium; assembly: GCA_963699945.1. Lineage (GTDB taxonomy): Bacteria > Acidobacteriota > Terriglobia > Bryobacterales > Bryobacteraceae > Palsa-187. The sequence goes on along the minus strand of CAVOVW010000001.1, from coordinate 7,791 downwards.
GAAAAGCTTCCTGATCTCCGCGGTGTGCAGTGCCGCAGAGCCGGCCTGCCGTGGCGCTTGCCCTCTTTTCTCGCTGCCGCAATACCGGCTTTGACACGGTCCCGTAGAATATCCCTTTCGAACTCCGCAAAAACGGCGAGCATTCCGGCGAGTGCACGGCCGCCAGGCGTGGTGGAGATCGAGCGCCTCGTCAGCAAGACGAACCCGACCTTGAGCGCCGCCAGTTCCTGAAGCGTGGTAATCAGGTCCACCATCGACCTGCCCCCAGCGGTCAAGCCTCCAGACAACAACCATGTCCACCTGGCGCCGACGCGCCGCAGCCAACAACTCTTCTCTTTCTCGCGCCGTTTCGCACCTGACCCGACTTCTCTCACCTCCATGCATCGAACCACCCGCGCTTCTCGGCATAGTCCGCGCATCGCCGAAAGTTGCATTGGCAGCGTTTGCTGATCGTGCGTCGAGACCCGAGCGTATATCGCCACACGTTCGAGAATCCTCGTCGCCCAGAAAAACCCCCTTCGCAGGCGACTTCGAAACTTGTTGTTTTAGCGGGATCTTTGACACGCTGTTCTCCTCTGGCTCAAAACTAATGTTTTTGGTCACGGGCGAGGGAAAAATAAAGGCCGGGAGAAGCCCCGCCCCGGCCTCGCCCTCGGTTAACTTCTTGCCTTCAGTTCTGCGGGCAGATGTAGCGCCTGGATGACGTCCTGCCGCGCGCGGTCATAGCCGACGAGAAACACCTCGATAGCAATACCCTGCTGAGTTCCAGGAGCATGAACGCCGAGCTTCGTGCATGCAAATCTAGCGACGTCGCTAACTGTCATGTTGGAGCAATAAAATGGGCCGAGCGGGGAAATGGCCTTGCCAGGTCTTCGCGCTTCTGGATTTGCGACAGCAGCATGTCCCTTTGCTTGACGGCTGCGTTCATTTCTTCCTCTTGAGATAACCATTTTCTTCCAAGTGAACCGTCAGCAGCTTTTCAACGAATGACACCAATGTTCGGTGGTCATCTTTCGCCGCCTTCTCGGCCGCCTGTTTAAGCTCCGGGTCAAGACGGAGGCCGACACTTGCTGTTTTAGCCATTTCTAAACTTTCCTAGACGTTGTTGGTAATTGCTATTGACTAACACCGTAGAGCGTTGTAAGTCATTCTCCGTCACTTACTACCTGAAACTCCAAAGCCCGTCAACCATAAAGGAATGCCCTCATGAAGCCCCGCAAAGATTTCAAGCACATAGCCTGTAACACCCCCACCTAGCCGAATCACGGCAAAGCCTTGCACACGGCCATTTCTGACGCTTGCCTTGTGCAGCATTGCCCCTCGGTATTTTCGTCGACCCTGCCATACGCAGGCGCAACGGTGTCAACGGCGGCCCGCTCCAAGTTTCCGGGTTGCTCGTTGACACCGCGCCTTAGCGCATCGCCCGGCTGCGGACGACTATTCCCTTCGGGGAGCAAACAAGCACAAGGAACAAAGATCATGAACGAGAAACCAAGCCATTACGCTGCAAGGCCTGCTGTTATTGGCGAAACAGGCGCGCGAAACCTTCAGCTGCTCAGGGCCGCCCTGGACGCGAAGTGTGGAACACCGGAGGAAGACGCGGCCAACCTCGCATTGGAAGACGCCGAAGCTCGCTATTACGCCCGCGTAGACGACATCGTCGCTTTCCAGGTCCAGAACATTCAGGACTTCGCAGCCAAATGCGCCATCCTCTTCACGAATACAGGGACCACGGCGCAATCGAAGGGGACGTCTTCATTGCTCTCGCCGCCGATGCCGACCGCGTGACCGCAACCATTTCCGCAGCCGCTTAAAGCATAGGAGTACATCACGATGACGAAACAAAGAACCACCACGAACGGCGCCAACCATCGAAGGCCTCGAGCACCTGAAAACAGGCATTGCGGATGGACAACGCTGGTACGACGTGCAAGCTGATGAAGCCATGTATCCCAGGTACCGGAGCGAAGAACGGGCGCGCTGTTTCCAAACGAAACCTTCACCGACAGTCAGAGCGACGTCGTCCTCCATTTCAAAAATGCGCCGCTCCAAGTGAGAGCGTTTATTAGGACCACGGCAAAACGATCACGGTCTGCCACTACAAGCGAAGTGGGAGAAGCTATCTCGACGTTCGGGAGGTCGTCAACAAGTGGGAACTACGAGGCATTTATCCCGTCCGAGCGCGCGTCGATACCCTTCATCATCCGGACTACATTCCGAACTGCGGCGACGACGCCCCGTTGCCAAAGGCTTAAAAGGAGTCGCATCGTGAGCTTGCACGGCTAGGCTGATCCCCGAAAAGCTGGATTCCGCGTCCGGCCTGCCGCTGCTTTCCTTCAACGCGGGTACACATGCGGAGTGTCATAGTAAGAAGCGGAAACGAAAATCCAAGAAAACCCTTGCGTCCAAATCGCTGGTCACGATCGAGGTGCGCACCGGCGAAGCCGCGAAGTCCGCCAACCTCACCCAAACGCTCAGGAGACTGCGTACAGATCCCTGCCATAGCTTCGCCGAAAAATATGTGTCCGCGCTCGCGCACCACCTTGTTTCGAAGAGCGGGGAAACCGACCAAATAGAGCGGAGATATTTAACATCTTCTCGGATTGGAGGAGGATCAGTATGGCATCGCCGGGGGCCGGAGCCCACTTCAGAAGAACAGCGACGCGAAGGCATAAAGGGGAAGCCGGCCTGGGAATGCTTCGGCGAGGAGGCCAGAACGCCTGTAGGTTTGTTTCTCGCGATGATCGAGTGCGACTACCGACCGTTGCTCGATTACCTCGGCGACACCGATGAAAAGCTTGATCGGTCTTTCGTCACGGTGTTGGCCGCTTCGGCCATTCCGTAGGAAATGTCAGTGGCATTTCGCCTCTGGAAGCTGCGTTGCGGCGCGCCGAATGGATCGAGGCCGCTCTATTGCATACCGTCATTCTCCCCTTGGCACAGGCTGACCGCATCGACGAACTGGAACCTAAAGCTCAGCGAGGTGAGAAGTTCTCAGGCTCGGGCGGGAAATTGCAGTGAGCAGTATGAGCAAAAGAAGGAACTCGTGCGGCCTGCCCTTGAAAAGTGCAAAGCGGATGGCATCAGCCCTCGGAAAAGATATCCGCAAAAAAATGACGCCGACCGATTCCGGCAAGATCTCCACAACGGTGCTATACCGCATTCTCCGCGACCTCACGCCTGTCAAGGCCAAATAATTCCATCGGAAAAATCAAAAAATAATCATCCCCACCTCGATCGTCGAAGGGTCTTCCCGCATTTCCGATCCGCCCATCCACTCGATCTCCCGCCTCTCTTCCTCGTGTTCGCTCCGCCTCTCGAAAGTACACCAATAACAAACCTCCTTACTGCGACCGAGAATGCTGGCGAACCCGCTGCCGCTGCGGTCGGCGAGGTGATGGCCAAGAGCCCGGCGTTCGCGGTACCAGAGGCATTGAAGCTCATGGGCGACATGAGCATCGCCTCGTTCTATCGCGAGGTCAACGCCGAGGTAGATTGAAGGTTAAGAAGTGCGGCCGGAAAACCATCGTACGGCCAACGCCATCGCCGCTTGGCTCGCCTCACTCCCGGAGTACCGCCCTCAAAAACCGCGCACGCAGGGTGATGCATGGTCGAGATCAAACAGAGCAATCCGAACCACTTCAAGGAATTCGACCTCCGGCTGAAACAGCTGCAGGGGTTTCAGGGCAAGGTCGGATGGTTCGAAAACGCCAAATACCCAGACGGAACACCCGTCGCGTATGTGGCTGCCATTCAGGAATACGGCCACAAATCAATCCCTCCCGCGCCTCGGCATGCGAGAACTTGGGGCAAAGAACAGGAGGAATGGAAGGACATCGCTGGCAAACTCGCAAACCGGATCGTCGAGCGGCAAGATGAACGGGAGGGATGCGATGGAGATCATCGCTCAGACTGGCGAAGACGATCTCGCCCGATCACATTTCAAAGGTCACGACGCCCCCGCTGTCGGAAATCACACTCGCTGCACAAAGATGCGCGAGCAGGGGGAAGAAAGTAACGGGCGCGACCATCGGCCATATCGCGCAACGCTTGGCTGATGGAGAGAAAGTCGCGCTTTCGGCGAACACCAAGCCGTTGAATGACACCGGCTACCTGATCGCAACCTTAACCCACATCGTAGAGAGCGCACCATGACCATCCTCAATACGTTTTGGTACATATACAAATCGAACGCTGATGACATCGTCAAGGGCAACAAGGCCATTGAAAAATCGACGAAGGACACGGCCCGGACGCTGAAAAGCGCCCGGCGACGAAGCCAAGAAGCTCGGCGAAAACTTTTTCAAACCGTCGAGGCTGGCGCGGCTCTCGCAGGCGTCTACGCGGGCTTTCAGGTCGTCAAACACGGCGTCACCGCGCAGAACAATACAACAACGCGCTCCGCATCACGGCGCAGCTCTACGACGTCGTCAACGCGCAGGGGCTGAAGACGCTGGCACAGGCCGCGGCTGAGGCGGGCGGCTCGCGACAGGGCGCCCTTTCGGACATGCAGGGCATCGCGCAACGATTGGCGCGCTCAATATGTCCGCTCCCGACCCGCAGGCGTATCTGCGGCAGATGCGCGAAATCGTCGAGAGCAGCAGAAGATGGCTGCCGGAGCATCGCGCGCGTCTGTCACGGACTGGCTTGGAACAATGGGCATCAACGATCAGGGCAACCGGGCGCGGATGTTCATGCCCGATGCCGAGTACACCAACTCTCTCGCGTATGCCGGTCAAGTGTCTCCGTTATCCAACGAAGCGATGCAGGCCGCCAAGGACGCCATCGCGGCGCAAGAGCACTTGACCAGCACCGAACAATTTGAGCACCACGATCAGCACCGGCCTGATGCCGACGATCAGCAAATGGATGGACAAGGTCTCTGGATTTGTTAACGGTGCAGCGGGAAGCCCGGCCGGGGCTCTCGCCCTTGGCGCAGGCATTGGCGTGGCAGGCGGCGTCAGTCGGGGCGCAGCTGCAGCGCTCGCAAAAAGGATGATGGGGTTCGGCGGCGGCCTGGGAGAGCAGTTTCGAGCGGCGGGAAGATCGCTATGGGCGATGCCGGGGTGGAAGGGATATCGGGAATTTCCCCCTGGAGGCTGGCGCTGGCGCAGGCGGTCTAGGCGCTCTCGGTACAGCAGCATTGTTGGCGCTCCCGCCAGCTTGGGGCTATGCCAGTCGCAGACGATGCCTCAATGGCTTCAAGATTGAGTACGAAGAAACTGGCGGGAGGCGCTGACCCAAACGCCGATTACCATCTTGGAGGCCTTTCAAAACAGCGCGGGCGGCCCGCCAGCTAACGACGAAATGGGCTTCTGGATGTCCAAGGGCTACAGCAAGGACCAGGCAGCCGCCATCGTCGCAAATCGTCAGATCGAAGATCCCTCCGGAAACCCGCAGTCACTAGGGCGACAATGGCGCAGCGATCGGCATGTTCCAGTGGCATTCATCGCGCCGTAAGTCAATTCTTCTGGGTCCGGCATCGACATCGCGACCGCCTCGCGCCAGCAGCAATTAGAGGCTGCGTATTGGGAGATGCAAAACCCCCGCCAATACTCCCGGCTTCAATGACGAATACTTCCGGTCACTTTCCGGTGCAGCTGCTGGCGCATACTTCAGTCGGCACTTTGAGACCCTGGTAGACCGATGCAGGACATCCTCCGGGGTCAGAACGCACTCGGGATAGCTGCTGCATCTCCGGAGAACTGGCCGCGGCGGGTATAAACAGACAACCATCACCGTCAACATCGACAAGATCGAAACTCAGGCGACCGACGCCACAGGCATCGCCAAAGACCTGACGAGCCATGTCAACACACAACTGAGCAATCTAGCGGCAAACTTTGACGACGGAGGAAAAAAGTAATGACGGCCGACTTCACACCACAAACAGAAAGCCCCGCACGGCGGTAACCGGACAGGGGCCCTGACAATCAATTCACAGCCGCAATATACGGAATTCCTCCCGACCTTGCAAGCGTCGAGACAGTGCCCGGCCTTCCTGCGCTGCGTCGAGCGCGTCCACGCGCAAGGACCGCGGGCTGTCGCCGAACTGCTTATCCAGATCGCCGGAGACCATCAGCGGCGCTATGGCATCGCGGCAATCGTCGCCCGGATATGCCCGGATCCCGGCCGGGACCCTCGCCGCCCTCGGTGTCGACAAAATACCCTATCCGATGATGCGGGAGGTGCCCCGTGGACGCTAAGAACTGGCAGAATTTCCGGCAAACCTACCGGGCCCTGGAGATGCCCGATGATGACTGGCGCCGGATGCATTCCTGAAGGCGCGCCGGGCCATGTTGCGACCCACACGCGCGAGGTCGAGGTTTCGAGCGGCGCTGTAGTAATCGACCTCAAATCACGGGAGTTTCTGTAATGGCCCAGTTTCCGGCGCTTCCCTTCTGGACCGACGCCTATCTCGGCGACACAAGTCACCTCACGACCATCGAGCATGGCGCATACCTTTTGCTGCTGTTCACTGCCTGGCGATCAAAAGATTGTTCCCTCCCGGACGATGACAAGCTCTTGGCGCGGTACGCACGTCTCAGCCCCGCTCAGTGGACGAGATGCGCCCCACAGTCCAGCCTTTCTTCGATGTCGAACGCAAAAGGCATTTGGAGACAAGGCCGCCTGACCGACGAGTACGAAGCTGTAAAACGGAAACGTGATAGCAATATTCGCGCTGGCACAGTTAGTGCCTTGAAAAGGCACGAAAGACGGTCAACAGATGTACCAACATCTGTTCAACAACTGTCCGACAAACCCATAACCCTTAACCTAAACCCTCCCCCTATAAGCCCCGCGGACTTTCCCGCCCTCTGGGAAAACTGGCAGACGTTCGAGATGGGCAAGGGCAACAGACAGCCCGCGTTGAAGGCTTACGAAAAGGCAATCAATTCCGGCGCCGACCCGGCGGCGATCCTTCTGGCGGCGCAGGCCTACTGCGCGGGATGAGAAGCAGGCGCTGCAAGACTCAGCATGTCTCGACCTGGTTGAACCAGCGCGGATGGGGAGAACGTGAGACGGGCCCCCGCTTCTGCTTCCCACCGGCGGCGCCCGATCCCTATCGGCGCGCGATCAGATGAGATTAACCATGGTCGGCGGAACTTCATGACCCAGCAGACATGCCCGCCTGTCGGGAACAAATACGGAAGTTTCAAGACCACCTGCCCGCAATGCTCTCCAACCCGAAAGAAAAAACATGACAAGTGCCTCAGCGTCAGACGCGAAATCAAATTCATGCTCTGGAATTGCTTCAACTGCGGATGGAGCGGGGGAACTGGAGAAATTCCTGATAGCCCGCGGGCTCCAACCCGGAGATCGCGGCCAAGTAGTCAGGCGTGACAGCGTCAGGCGGGCGTATTGAAATTCCCTACGTACGGGAGGGCGAAATCAAAAACCGGAAATATCGCGGCCTCCCGTGAAAAGACGTTCTCTCAGGACGGCGGTCAGCAGTTCTTCTGGAACATCGACGTGCTCAAGGACAGACGCTGAAGAACGAACCTCTGATCATCACCGAAGGAGAGTTCGATGCACTCGCCGCCATTCAATCCGGCTTTCCACGCGTAATCTCAGTTCCGAACGGCGCACCGGCGCGGAGACGTCAACCCTCGCCTATCTCGACGAAGTCGAAGCCCAGCTCCGCGAGATTAACGAAATCATTCTCGCAACCGATAACGACGAGCCGGGAAAAAATCTTCTGCATGACTTATCGTTGCGCCTGGGAAGGGCCCGCTGCAAATGGGTGAAGTATCCCAAAGGCTGTAAGGACCTGAACAATGCGAGCGATCC